>NZ_JBSWWQ010000001.1:0-1300000 GCF_056160145.1 Photobacterium sp. ABD4_091
TAGCTAACCATTAAGAAGTACAAAATTTGGGTCCGTAGCTCAGTTGGTTAGAGTACTACCTTGACATGGTAGGGGTCGGCGATTCGAGTTCGCCCGGACCCACCAAATTCCAATAAATGCATTTCCTCTTTGAGGCTCCCAAGCATTTATTCGGGCGATTAGCTCAGTTGGGAGAGCACCTCCCTTACAAGGAGGGGGTCACTGGTTCGAGCCCGGTATCGCCCACCACTTATAAAAGCCTGTTCTTCGGAACAGGCTTTTTTGCTTTCTGCGCTCCCCCTCCCAACTAAAATGTTTATAACATAACAAAGCCATCCCTAGATTATTTATCCCACTTAATCAGAGATATTTCACATCAAGAGTAACTACCTCCATCACACCAAACTAACAATTAATCATTAAAAACACATAAAATCATAGAGTTAAATTTGAATCACTCGCTGTTTATCCAGAAACATTTCCTAACAGATGTTACAAGAATATTGACCTCCCTCTCATTAATGGAAGCCAATAATTGCTTCATCGCAAACGTTAAAGTGATAATTGAAACAAAAGAAATAAAAAATGTTTGAATTACAACAAAGGTTAACGAATGAACATTCTCAAACATAGAAAAACAGCTCTTGCTACATTTGTTTCTGCTCTACTAGTTGCCCCATCACTACAAGCAGCCACCGTTTACCAAGCTGATAACGGCGACTACCTCGATATCTACGGCGAGGTTGGTATCGGTGGTCACTTTGGCGCTGATTTTAAATCTGGCGAGTTCTATAAAGATCAAAGCTACATTGATGACTCCTTTGCCACTCTTGGTGCCAAAGGCCGTAATGGCGAAATCCTTTACCGCCTCGAACTGGACTACGAACGCGAAAACTGGAAATACGGCTCGGGTGACATGGTGCTTAGCATCGATAAGCTTTATCTGGGCTACGAGTTCAATGATCACCACTACATTGAAGCAGGCCTAACGGATACGGCGTTTGACGACTACGACAAGTACGGTGACTTTACGTTCGACACCACGGTAGAAACCGGAGAAGCCGGTGATCAAGACGCGACGGTAAAATACGAAGGCCGCTATGGTGACATCAAAGTTGGTGCTTCATACAGTTACAACGCTGAATCTAGCTCGGGTTCTGAGCTTGGCGATGTCGTCAACGGTTATGCCGGTTACTTTGGCAAAGTCTTTTCTATTGTTGTTGGCCTAGAAGGGCGCGGTGGCTCCGAGGGTGATTCAAAATACGGTGAACAACGCCTACTTGGCTTAGGTATGCGCCTGGCTGTCACTCAAGATCTTACTCTTGGTTTCAACGGTTTCCTCGAGCAAGAAGATATCGCCCAGGAAAGTACCACTGTCGATGTCAGCGATCCTAACAACACCATCAAACGCTACAGCGACTACCAGACTCTCGATCATAAGGGTGCGTTAGTTTCAGCCAAATATAACCTGTCACAACAATGGCAAGTCGTCGGCTCGGCTAACTATGAAGCCTATGAGAACTGGGACAAGGACAGCGAGTATTGGGATGGTAAAGACTACAACTGGGGAAGCAGCCGTACTTGGGGCACCCTGGGTGTTAATTACAAGCCAACCAGTTCATCTGTGCTAGCTATCGAAGGCAACGTCGGCGAAGCCGCACAAGATGTTTATGCCTACGCACGTGTTTATTTCTAAATCTCACCAATAACTAAAAATAAAGAGTCAAACGTCTATGAAAAACAAAATAACACTGGTATCAGCCGCGGTTGCTGCCGCCCTTGCTGCTCCAGCCATGGCGGGCATTAACGATATTATTATCTCTGAATATGTCGAAGGATCTTCAGCTAACAAAGCCATCGAGATCAAGAATACGGGTAATGAAGATTTTACTTTTACCAACGATCATGCCCTTTTCTTTGGCAACGAATCTTGGGGTAAAATTTACAACAATAAAGTCTACAATGTTGATGGTAACCCAGTCCTAACCAATAAAACCATCCCGGCCGGTGGCGTTATCGTCGTTGTAAACCGAGAAGCCGGTGACGAGCTCAAATCCGCTGCGGCTAACAATAAGGCCGTATTGGTTGAAGCGGCTGCCTATGACGACTTCAAGTACAACTCCCTAACTTTCAGTGGAAATGACAGCATTTTCATAGCGGATGCCGATAACCCAGACAATGTTTTAGATGTTATTGGTGTTGCTGAATATGACAATGACTGGGGAAAGGATGTCACCCTTCGTCGCTATGAATCTAATTCAGAGCAAACAACCGTTCACGAACCTGGGCATTGGTCAGAGTTCGCAAAAGATGACTTCACCGGACTGGGTATCGCAACCCTTGAAGACAAACCTGCAGAGCCGCTAGATACGACAGTCGGTCAGATCCAAGGGGAAGGATTCCGCTCACCGCTGCTTGAGGATGGTGAGTATCAGTCAACAGATCGCTACCGCGTGACTGGTGTTGTTTCAGCAGTAGCAAATTCTTTGGTCAAAGGCTTCTACATCTATGCCGACGATGGCAACGAGTTAACGTCAAACGGCCTGTTTATCAGCACAACCAAAGATCAGCCAGAAATTGGCGCATCGGTTACCGTTACCGGTAAAGTCAAAGAAGATTTCGGTTTGACGTTACTTGCTGCTGACGGCTGGTCAGTTGATGAAAGCAAAGGTATTCACCCACCGGCAGCAGTGGATCTCACCATGATTGCCGCAGATGGCGGCAATTTTGAAAAGTCCCTAGAGCGCCACGAAGGTATGCTGGTTCGCCTGCCGGAAGACATCAATTTGGACAATCCAAAAGTCAAAGAAGATATGCGTGTATCGCGCACATTCAGCTTTGACTACGACAGCTACCGCAATAACATGGTTCTGGCCTACAAACGCCCTAATATGCAGCCTAACCAAGATAACATTGCAGGCAGCCAGGCATCTAAAGATCAGATGGCTGAAAACGATAACTTCCGCTTGTATGTCGACAGTGACAAGAAGCCAGGTAATGGTGAGATCCCTTACTACCCTGACTTTCAAACAGATCCAGAGAACAACTACATCCGCATCAACGACAGTGTTGTGGGCTTAGAAGGTGTTATCCACTTCTCTTACGGTGATTACCGTTTGATCCCAATGAATGAGGTGGACAATACAAACTTCATTCATAATACCGACCGTAAATCGAAGCCAGAAGTTAGTGAAGAGACTACATCGGATGCGTTTGCTATTCGCTTGGCAACTCAGAATGTCCTTAACTATTTCAACTCGCCATATGGCGGTGCGGAAAACCAGCATGGCGACAACCGCGGAGCCGAAAGCCAAATCGATTTTGAACGCCAGCAAGCCAAGATCGTCGAGGCAATCTATGGCTTGGATGCCGATATCATTGGCTTGATGGAAATCGAAAACAACGGTTTTGGTACTTACAGCGCCATCACCGAACTCGTTAATGCCGTCAACAAAAAGTACTACTACGAAAACTACGAGGATCGCAACGAGGCTGAATCAATTCACAACAAATACGCATTTGTTGGCTTCGACTCAAACGGCGACGTGGTACTGGATGAACAAGACTCAGTAGGCGGTGATGCCATTACCTCTGGCCTGTTATACCGCCCGAGTAAAGTGGCTATCGAATCATCTCGTATTATTGAAATGCCGCGTCAGGAAGCGCCTATCATCACCGATGAAAACGGTGCTCCAATTACTGACGACAAAGGTGAAATCCGTGAAAACGGTAAGAACTTCCAGCGTAATACTGTTGCCGCGACTTTCCGGCTGATTAATACCGGTAAGAAACTGACGGTTGCGGTTAACCACCTTAAGTCTAAAGGCTCAACATGTTGGGAAGATTGGCAAGGTTGGGAGACTTGGGAAAACTTTGATCCGAAAGATGACGATGTCAAAAATGATGACTACCAAGGTTCTTGCGAAAACTTCCGTGTAGCGGGTGCTGTCGCGCTGGGCGAGCAACTTGCAAAAATGGGCGGTGATCAAGTGGTAATGGGAGATTTCAACTCCTACACCTATGAAGATCCAATGATGGTGCTCACAACGATCCCTGAATCACTTCCTGAAGGAAAAACGATCCGTGCTGCACGTGATACATTTATTGGCTACAAACCACAGTTCGGTCCGAATGGTGCTGAGATCACTAAGTCATACGGCTTGATCAACGCAGTTGAGATGATCAATGACAAAGTAGAGAAAGAAACCAAGCAAGAACACATGGTATGGAGCTACTCCTACAACGATGAAATCGGTTCGCTTGACCATGTATTGATCACCCCGTCACTGACAAATCGTTTGATTGATGCAACCGACTGGCATATCAATGCCGCGGAATCTCCACTGTTTGACTACAGCAGCAAATACAAGAGTAGCTCTTGGGGACAAAACCCATTCTACTCAGAAGATCCTTTCCGCTCATCGGATCATGACTCTGCCATCATCACATTAAGCTACGGCTATGGTGAAACTGCTGGCGAGCCAGTCTTGCTGTCAACAAAGAGCGGACGTATGGAAGTGGCTTACCCAGTCCCAACCGACAAAGCACTTGCTGGCGATGTAGCTAGTATCCAGTTCTCCCCTGCACCTGCCGACCTAAGCAAAGTGACGCTACCTAAGATGACGCTAACAGAAGACGGCAAACAAACAGTCATGTTTGACGTTAACGGCATCGAAGCAGGACGTTACACAGTGACAATGACATTGGAGCGCCCTGCCAGCACAAAATCTAGCGCTGAGCCTATTGCAAACTCTACCGTGTCAATGGATGTGGAAGTGGTTAAACGCGATTCATTGGAACCTAAAGTGACTGAGCCGACTTATGATGGTTCAGGCGGCTCTACCGGTTGGTTTGGCCTTCTGTCACTCATGGGGTTAGGCTTGCTGCGTAGAAAGCGTAAGTAATGACACCTAGCCAAAAGGCTCGCACTGATTATAAACACCCATAAAGTAAAAAGAGGCTGACTTCAGCCTCTTTTATTATTCTCGAGCAGAAAGCCAACTGGCCGGTAAATCACTGTCACACAAGATTTCATCAATATCTTCGATCCCACACACAAACGCCTTCCTGACCCTGCCTAGCTTACTGCTATCGGCAACCAGAATCGTTTTCTGTGACTGGCGTATAGCTTGGCGTTTGTAGGGTAACTCGGTAAGTGCATGGCAAGTAATTCCCTGCTCGAAATCGATCCCCGCCGCAGAGGCGAACATCAAGTCAAACCTCAGGTTATCCAATTCGCTTTGGTTTGATAGCGGGTAAAAGTGATTACATTTTTCATCAAACTGACCGCCACACAAGATAGGCTTACAGTTAGGCTTGCTCTTCAAAGCCAAGAAAATATTCAAAGAAAAACAGACGCCGGTAAATGCAATATCGTCATCTATGGCATGAATAATATGAACAGTGGTTGTCCCATTATCAAAAAAAACCGTATCATTTTCATTAACCCGCTTGGCAGCCAATTTCCCCAAGGCGCTTTTCTCACTGACATGGTTTTCATGCTGTTCAATGATCTTATACTCGGCGCCGCCGCTGCCTGAGTGTTTATTGATGATATAACCACCAATGACACTTAATGTTGGATGAGGAAGGGTTAAATCACGACGCAGTGTCATTTCAGACACCGCCAACATTTCTGCTGCCTTTTTGAGGTGTATTTTATCTTGGCCCTGCAGCAGTTCCGCTAGCTGCCTTAACCGTTTGTCCTGCTTGCTTTCCGTTTTCATGCTTCCTGCTAGCACCTTAGTTTTACCTATCAACAACCTATGGTCGATAGGATGTAGTATATCTAACGATTCGGAGCAAAATAGAATATTCTCCGTATTCTTCTATCGGGATCGCTAATTTAAATGAATATACCCCTGGCAAATATGTAATGTAAGTCACTGAATGATTTATCTTTCATCGACTAGAATACAAATAGCCCCAAGGAACTATTGAACGCATTGCTCTTACCATAAGGAATTAGGTTAACAATGAAGCACACTCTCGACGTCACCACCTCACTGTTAGCATCAACGTACCGCTGCTGGCAGGGGACTGTAGCTAATCAAACCACAGAGCAGCCCGCGCAAATTCTGATGCTGTTTGACCAAGAGAACAATGCCGAATGCAGACTGGTTCGCGAAGTGCTGACCCAATTGAATTTAGATATTCTTATTGTGCCCTGCCCCAGAGGAGGCAAAAACCTCGAGGCACTAAAAAGCAAGGCAGGCAAAGAGGGTAATATCCAGCCCCCCGTTTTTGTTGATAATAACCAATCCAAGGCCATGCAGGGCGCGAGATCAATCCTCAAACACCTTAACCAGCATTACGGCCCAGTAATTGCTTCGACTTCCTTGCTTGGTAAAGTCACCAATCAAGTAAGTTCAACGCTGGCATCAGCAGTTCGCTTTAATTCAGGTACTCAAGCCCAACCTTCCAATCAGCCAGAGCTACCTTTGATTTTATACAGCTTTGAGTCCAGCCCTTTTGCAAGGCTGGTACGAGAAAAGCTCTGTGAGCTGGAGCTGACCTACATTTTGATCAACTTGGGCAAGCAGCAGGTTTCTGATTTGGGGCCTGCGACTATGCGGTGGAACCTCAAGCCTTACCAGCCTTTGCCAAACACCAAGCGAGAAGCCTTTTTCAAACAATACGGCAACGTGCAGGTGCCCTTTTTAATGGATCCCAACACCAATCAAGCAATGTTTGAATCGGCAGATATTGTGGCGTATTTAGAGCAAACCTATCTGATATAAGCTATCTGCTACAAAGCAAACTGCTATAAAGCTAGCTGCTATGAAAAAAGTGCCGTGAAGTCTCCTTCACGGCCAAAAGTTTACCATCCCAATAGTGATACCTACATCGTTGTCAAAAGATCACTTCAGATCAAAACGATCGGCATTCATTACTTTGGTCCAAGCTTTGACGAAGTCATTCACAAACATCTCTTTGCCGTCATCAGAGGCATACACTTCGGCTACTGCCCTGAGCTCAGAGTTCGAACCAAAGATAAGATCGACCGTGGTCGCAGACCACTTCTTGTCGCCGGTTTTACGGTCATGCCCCTCGTAAATACCCTCCTCGCCGGATTTGCTCCACTTGGTCGACATGTCCAGCAAGTTCACAAAGAAGTCATTACTCAAAGTGCCGGGGTTATCAGTAAGTACACCGTGCTGGCTGCCGCCAGTATTGGCATCAAGCACCCGCATACCGCCTATCAGCGCTGTCATTTCCGGTACCGATAGATCCAGTAAACTGGCTTGGTCAACCAAGGCTTCTGCAGGGCCATAGTAATTCCCTTCAGCAAAGTAATTCCTGAAACCATCGGCTTTTGGCTCTAGGACGGCAAAAGACTCGATATCAGTTTGCTCTTGGCTGGCGTCACCACGCCCGGGCATGAATGGGACTTCTACTTCATATCCGGCTTTTTTCGCAGCCTCTTCAACCGCGGCAGAACCAGCAAGGACAATCAAATCAGCCATAGAGACCTGTGCCCCGCCCGCTTCATTGAAATCTTTTTGTACTTTCTCAAGTGCAGCCAGTACCTTGCCCAACTCTTCAGGGTTATTGACCATCCAATCTTTTTGAGGCTCGAGGCGAACCCTTGCGCCATTGGCACCACCACGCATATCACTGGCACGATAGGTTGAGGCGGAAGCCCAAGCGGTTCTGATCAACTCAGGGCTAGAAATACCCGCATCCATGATTGCTTTTGTCAAATTGGCGATATCACTGTCACCGATTGCTGGCGAGGATGCTTCTGGGATTGGGTCTTGCCATAACAGTACCTCTTCAGGCACTTCGCTTCCGAGGTATCTGACTTTCGGACCCATATCACGGTGGGTTAATTTGAACCAGGCTTTGGCAAATGCTTTGTCAAACTCATCGGGGTTATCCCGAAAACGCTGAGTGATCTTCAAAAAGTCAGGATCTTTTTTCAAAGCCAAGTCAGTCGTGAACATGATGGGTGCATGGCGCTTGTCGGCAATATGGGCATCTGGGACTAAATTCGCCGCACTTTCATCTGTGGGTATCCACTGAGTCGCCCCTGCCGGGCTTTTGACCTGTTTCCAGTCAAACTTAAGCAGGAAATCCAGATACATGATTGACCAAGCTGTAGGCGTTGAAGTCCATGCCCCTTCAAGGCCACTGGTTGTGGTATCTTCGGCATTGCCCTTACCACATTTGTTTATCCAGCCCAGACCCTGCTCTTCAATCGGTGCTGCCCCGGGCTCTGGTCCTACACAATCCTTCGCTGGTTTGGCACCATGTGCTTTACCAAGGGTATGACCACCCACCACCAGTGCGACGATTTCTTCATCATTTATCGCCATACGGCCAAATGAGAGCCTCATATCTTTTGCCGCATCCAGTGGGTCATGATTGCCCCCAGGGCCTTCAGGGTTCACATAAATCAACCCCATTTGGATAGCTGCCAAGTCGCCTTGCAGCTTGCCATCCTCTGTTCGTCGTTCATCAGCCAGGAAGGTTTTTTCTGGCCCCCAGTAGACCAAATCAGGCTCCCAATCATCGGTACGACCACCTGCATGCCGAAGGTTTTGAAACCCATAGACTCCAGCGCCACATTACCCGTTAAGATCATCAAATCGGCCCACGACAACGCTCGGCCATACTTCTGTTTAACCGGCCATAAAAGCCGCTTCGCTTTATCCAAATTGGCGTTATCCGGCCAGCTATTTAACGGATCAAAACGCATTTGCCCGCCATCGGCACCGCCTCGGCCATCCCCCACGCGGTAGGTACCTGCGCTGTGCCATGCCATCCTGATCATAAAGGGGCCATAGTGACTGAAATCTGCCGGCCACCAGTCTTGCGACGTGGTCAGCACTTTTTCAATATCTTGCTTAACCTGGGCGAGATCCAGAGTATTGAAAGCTTCTGCATAGTTGAAATCCGCCCCATATGGATTAGAGCGTGAGTCGTGGTCACGCAGCGCGCTCAAATTGAGCTGTTCCGGCCACCAGAACTGATTACTATTGGTTCACCAGCCAGAGCCGAAGCAGGATATGCGAATATCAAAGCAGATAAGATCGCTAAAGCAAGCATGGTTCGTGGATACGTTTTCATTTTTGACCCCTTCCAGCAAGCTCTAAGAGCAGTGACTTTAGATTAGGAGGAGGAGTTTGAAAACAACATTGGAATTTTCCGAACACTGCTATAAGAAAATATGATTAACAACAAATAGTCGCTGGAAGCCTTGAGATCAACTGCTTAGCAGTGACGTTTTACAAATCTCGGCCAAGACTTCGATACTAGGTAGGCAGGTATAATTAGGTCGAAAGACAAAAGCAACCCGTCTGTGCGGGCTGGGTTCATTGAGGTGAATAACCGATAGTTGATCGTTCGCGGCAATCAGCTGGTCTTTAGCCATCGCGGGTATCAATGTCGTTCCCAAATTACCCTGTACCATCTGGATAAGCGTATTCAGGCTTGTCGCGCCAAAACCATGATTGGCCCGTTGCTCAGTGAGTTTGCACACATCCAGCGCATGATCTTTCAGGCAATGACCTTCTTTGAGTAACATCAATCGGGTTTGAGTTACCTCATCGCTGGTGATCTCTGATTGCTGTGAGTGCATTGCGCCTTTGAGGGTGACCCAATAAAAGTCTTCTTGCCAAAACTCCAAGCTCAGCAACCCATCACAGGGGTACGGCAATGCCAATATAGCTGTATCTATTTCACCACTGCGAACCATATCGACCAGCTGCTGCGACTGCTCTTCGACCACATTGATTTCCGCCAGAGGGAAACGTTCATTGAGGATAGGGAAGATCCTGGGTAGCAAATATGGCGCAATAGTCGGTATCACCCCGATGCTCATAGGAAAGCTCAAGGGTTCACCTTTACTGCCAGCCAAATGCTCCAAGTCCTCGATCCGCAGCAAAATATCTTTCGCCCGCTTTAGTACTTCTTGCCCAATAGGCGTAACCAAAACTTGTTTATTGTTACGTTCGAAAATTTGCAGGCTGAGCTGCTTTTCCAACTCACTCAAAGCGGCACTGAGAGCCGACTGACTGACATAACAGAGGTCAGCAGCTTTCTTGAAGTGTAAGGTTTTTTCTACGGCAAGAGCATAGGTCAACTGCTTGATAGAAATCATTGCGCCCCAAAGTCTGAAAGCATGGCAGCCAAGTTGCGCAATTCAACCTCCTATAACACAAAGCATGAGTTAACAAGTTGAAATTACGCGACTTAACTGTAACTTGGGTATAATTATAGACACTAAGGAGCCGCTTTTTAGTCCTGTTATTGAGCCTTTTTCAGCTTCTGCCCTTCCCCTTTCCCCTCGGCTGCAGCTTTTATGCTTTTCTCTTCTGCCTTGCCTTTCGGGGTGAACTCGACAACATGCTGGGTTTCAGCCGGGAAAGTGGTTCCAAAAAATTTGCCGCCACGGTCGATACTCAGGTTATCGCAATAAATACTGCCGGAGACCACGCCTTTATCTAAAATCTCGATGGCATTGGCACGGCACACCCCTTCTATTTGACCATTAACGATGATTTTATCCGCCCAGATTTCTCCTTTGATTGAACCACTTCGGCTAACAATTAACCCTTTTTCGAGCTTCAATGTCCCATCGATAATGCCATCTACTTGCATGTCACAGGTTAGCTTGAATTCGCCTTGGATATCACATCCCGCTGCGATGACAGTTGTAGTTGTTTGCTGACTTGTTGCTCCACTTTGTTTATTAAAGATGCCCATTGAATATTTCTCTCTTGTTCAAAAATATGTTCAAAATTATCCAGGCTCCAATCAACGAAAGGCCGTGGATTCAACGCCCGCCCTACGAAGCGCACCTCGTAGTGCAGGTGCGGCCCCGATGACAGGCCGGAATTACCGGAGTACGCGATGAGGTCGCCTTTGTTAACAAAGTCACCGGCTTTCACGGCAAATTTGTGTAGGTGGGAATAGGAAGAAGAAAAGCCAAAGGTATGCTGCAGGCGCAAAAAGTTACCAGAGCCTTCCTTGCTTGGCCGAACGGTTTCCACTACACCATCTGCCGGTGCGTAGACGGGCGTACCCGTATTTACCGCAAAGTCCAACCCTCGGTGTAAACGCCGCTTACCTGTAATAGGATGAATACGATAGCCAAATTGCGAAGACTGCCTAGCATTTACCACAGGCGCTCCATTTGGCAAACTCTCTAAAATCGCAGTGCGTACCGCTGAGTTGATCGCAGCAACATCCAAACGATGCTCGATGGCATCGACTTCGCCAGTCACATCGACACCCAAAAGGGCTTCAAGCTCATGGAGTCGGTCTGACACACCACTCAGCCTATTCTCACGGGAATCCAAATCAGCTTCTAGATCAAACTTCAGCGCCTTCAGCTGTTCAAGTTCCTCAGTCAATGTTGATGACTGGGCTTCCAATTCCATTTGTTTATATTTCGCGTCATCGGCTTCAGTCTTGAGGTAAACCATCCAGCCTACTGCGGTTAGCGTTACCGTAACTGCAGTTATTGCCAGCCAGCGTAGATTACGCTGGGCCTGGTTGCTCAGCTGAAAGTGTTTAGACCCATGTATCGACGAAACCGATATTGTGATTTGTTCCTTCATAGTGCTACTGCTATTGATAAACCACTAATTATGTAAACGACAAACATTCCATTTTTATTAAGCGAGTCAGGTCAAATTCTTCAAATTAACATTCATGCTAATTATTGTTAGTATGCAAAATGTTGTTGAATAAGCCTTTTTAATAACTGACGATTAACAATACATACTGATATTTTGCTTACTAGGGACAGTAACAGATGATTTCTATCAAGGAACTTTTTCGGCGTAAACCTTGGATACTCTCCGCATTTATTTTGCTCGGTATCGGTTTTTGGTTGTTGAGTGGTAACCAGCCGACTCCATCTGATACCCCCGCATCTCCTGAACAGGCAGGTGAAGATTCAAGCGCTCCCCCTCTCGCTAAAGTGGTTATCGAGCAGTTTACCGTTCAACCTGTTACCCGTACCCTTTCCCTGTATGGCCGCACAGCACCTAACCGCAAAGCTACTCTCGGGGCCGAAGTTGCGGGAAAAGTCGAGAATTTATTAGTACGCAAAGGGCAGCATGTAAAATCAGGCCAACCACTTATCCAACTTGATAAGGCAGACCGAGAGCTACAGCTAGCACGTGCCAACGCTTTGCTCAAAGTAAGAAACCAAGAGTTCAATGCCTCTAAGTCACTTAAAAACAGAGGCCTGCAAGGTGAAGTGGCATTTAGTCAAGCAGAAGCCAACTTGATTGAAGCCAAGGCACAAGTCAGGGGGCTGGAATTGGCACTGGCCAATACCGAGATCAGCGCCCCTTTCGACGGAATTGTCGAACTCCTCTATATTGAAAAAGGCGACTATCTGGGTGTTGGGGATCCAATCATTTCAATCGTTGATCTAGACCCGCTGGTGATCAGTGCGGATGTCAGCGAACGCCATATCGATAAGGTTTACAAAAACCAGCAGGCTGATGTCCACTTGGTAACCGGCTTTTCCACGGCTGGCGAGCTCAGCTTCCGAGGTGCCGTCGCCAACGAATCTACCAATACCTATCCTATCGAGGTAGAGATAAGCAACCCGGACATGACACTAACCGCAGGTACCAGTGCTAGCCTCGATTTAATCCTGGCGACAGAACCTGCCATTAAAATCACCCCTTCCATGCTTGCACTTGATGAAGCAGGAAACCTAGGTATCAAGACGTTGGCTGCCGGTGACAAAGTCCACTTCGTGCCAATATCAATCGTCAAAGTCGAACCCGACGGTGTCTGGCTAGGCGGTACCGAAGAAACCGTCGAAGTCATTACAACAGGGCAAGGTTTTGTTAGGGATGGTGATAAGGTGATTCCTGTCCGCCAAAATACTGTCCGCCAGGCTGGGAGTGAGTAATGTTTGCCATGATCGATGCGGCGATAAACCGCTCACGTACCATGCTCACCTTGCTGGTATTGATTTTACTGGCCGGTGTTATTACCTACAGGCTGATCCCCAAAGAATCTAGCCCTGATATCACTATCCCTGTCATCTACGTTTCTGTAAGCCATCAAGGTATCAGCCCAGTCGATGCCGAGCGGCTATTGGTCAGGCCATTAGAGAAAGAGTTGCGCTCTATTGAAGGGGTCAAAGAAATGAGTGCAATTGCGTCTGAAGGCCATGCCTCGGTGACGCTAGAGTTCATTGTCGGCTCAGATATCAAAACGGCTCTGACCGATGTACGTGAGGCTGTTGATCTGGCCAAACCCAAGTTGCCTGAAGATGCCGATGAGCCTACCGTGCACGAGGTCACCTTAGCCAGTTATGAGCCGGTACTGTCTCTGGTGCTCTACGGGACTGTTCCTGAACGAACGACGATACAAATTGCCCGTGAATTGCAGGACAAGCTGGAAAGTTTCAAGCAAGTACTTGAAGTCGATATTGCCGGTGACCGGGAAGATGTCGTCGAGGTACTCGTCGAGCCTCTGCTAATGGAAAGCTATGGCCTAGACCAAGAAGATGTCTTTAACTTGGTAGCTCGTAATAACCGTGTGGTGGCCGCCGGTTTTGTCGATACCGGCTACGGGCGGTTTTCAGTCAAAGTGCCTTCCGTCTTCGATTCTCTGAAAGATATCCTTGAGCTGCCAATTAAGGTTGATGGCAATACCGTGGTCACTTTCGGTGATGTCGCAACAATACGACGTGCTTACCGTGACCCCGACAGCTTCGCCCGCCTAAATGGCGATACCGCTGTCGTGCTTGATGTCAAAAAGCGAGCTGGCGAAAACATTATCGAAACGGTCAATATCGTCAAAGCGGTAATTGCAGAAGCACAAAAGCGCGACGAATGGCCGGATAACTTATTGGTCGAGTATACTTTCGACCAATCCGACGATATCAAGACCATGCTCAATGACCTTCAGAACAACATCCTGTCGGCCATTATTCTGGTTGTTATTGTGATATTGGCGATATTGGGAACCCGAACCGCCTTCTTGGTCGGCGTCTCTATCCCCGGCGCTTTCCTCACCGGCTTGCTGATGCTGGCTGTCAGCGGTATCACAGTCAATATGATTGTATTGTTCGCGCTGATTATGGCTGTCGGTATGCTGGTAGATGGCGCTATCGTTGTGACCGAGTATGCTGACAGGAAAATGCAGGAAGGCACTGGGCGCAAGCAGGCATACCGCGAGGCGGCCAAACGTATGGCATGGCCGATCACGGCCTCTACAGCAACCACGCTTGCGGCATTTGCCCCTTTGCTGTTCTGGCCGGATACCACCGGCGAGTTTATGCGATACCTGCCCATGACCTTGATCGCAACATTGTCAGCCTCACTCTTGATGGCACTGCTATTTGTCCCTGTGTTGGGGAGTGTCCTAGGTAAGCCGCAATACACCACCAAGCGAGAGCAAGAACGCAAAATCGCTATGGAAAAGGGTGATTTCAGCCAGGCCAAGGGGATCACCAAGCTTTACCTTTCCAGCCTAGCCGTTGCCATTAAGCACCCGATAAAAATCCTGATTAGTGCCTTTGTCTTTGCCATTGCTGTTGGCTTTGCGTACAGCAAGGCCGGCCTTGGCGTCGTGTTCTTCCCGGAAGTTGATCCCCCCCACTTCACTATCAAGGCACGCTCCCATGGCGACTTGTCTATCTATGAGAAAGATATCTTGATGCGCCAGGTAGAGCAGCGGATTATGGGCACCGAAGGAATAAAAAGTGTTTATACCCGTACCGGTGGCAGCGACGAGATTGGCCAGATCCAACTCAACCCTATGGACTGGCAGGAGCGCCGGCCAATTAAAGAGATTATCGCGGAGATGAGGGAAAAAACTGCCGATATTGCGGGGATAGAGCTCGAATTCAAATTCCCACAGGCAGGGCCGCCAAGTGAACATGATTTGATTATTGAAGTCTCCGGGAACAATACCGAAGACATGAATGATGCGGTGCGCCAAGTCAGATATTGGCTCGAGTCTCACCAGGCATTCACCAATATCTCTGATAATGCTGATAAAGAAGGCATCGACTGGGAAATCAATATCAACCGTGATGACGCAGCCCGCTTTGGTGGCGATGCCACCCTGGTCGGCAATACCGTTCAGTTTGTGACAAACGGCTTGAAAATCGGTGAGTTCCTGCCAGATGACACCGACGAAGAAGTCGACATCCTGGTTCGTTATCCCGAAGACAAAAGGGATATCGGGCGGTTCGATGAGCTAAGGGTCAAAACCTTGTATGGCATGGTACCTATCACCAATTTTGCCAGCATTACCCCATCACCCAAACAAGGCACCATCAACCGCCTTGATGGCAAACGGGTTATCGAGGTCATGGCTGATATGTCAACCGGTTATAACCTGAGCTTACAACTGCCCGTTATTAACGCGGCCATTGCAGAAATGCCTCTCCCTCCAGGTACACTTGTGGCCGTGCGTGGGCAAAATGAAGACCAAGAGAAGTCTTCCGCGTTCTTGCAAAATGCGTTTTTGGTCGCCCTCGCCGTCATGGGACTGATTTTAATTACCCAATTCAATAGCTTCTACCAGGCACTATTGATTTTAAGTGCGGTATTGTTCTCGACGGTCGGTGTGTTCTTAGGGCTGCTGATATTCCAGCGGCCATTCGGCATCATTATGTCCGGGATCGGTGTAATTTCTCTGGCAGGTATCGTAGTCAACAATAATATTGTTTTGATCGACACCTACAACCAACTCCGGCACAGCGGGTTGGATAAGGCGACCGCCATCATGCATACTGGTGCCCAGCGCTTGCGCCCTGTCCTGCTAACCACTATCACAACGATTTTAGGCCTAATGCCTATGGTGCTCGAAATGAACATCGACCTACTTAACCGGTTAGTTGAGTTCGGGGCGCCAAGCACCCAATGGTGGTCACAGTTAGCCACAGCGGTAGCAGGCGGCTTGGCGTTTGCAACGGTGCTAACACTGATCCTGACCCCATGCTTATTGATGCTAGGGCGGGATCACAAACAGCGCATAGAGCAGCGTGAGCCAAAGCCAAATGAAGAGGACAAGATAAAGCCCCCCTCTACCCAGCTGGTTGACCCTGAAGAGGTGATAGAAAAGCAATTAGGGAAAGTTTTTTCCTCGCAACCCGAGACAGCTAGCCCCCCTCCTTCCGGAGAGCTGAGCAAAGGAAGTTAAACTTTCAACCGTTCAAAGAGATAAAGCCGCCAAATCATGGCGGCTTTATTATGAATTCAGCCTAATGCCCATTTGATGACTACTGCAAGCAGGCTGACTGCGAAGATGCCGCCGAGGTAGAGCACTGCAAACCACAGCCACTTTTTAAAACAAGGGTTAACCATTAGTGATACCCCTCATCTTCCTTGAGCTTGCCTCTGAATACCCAATAAGAGTAGGCGGTATAAGCGATGATCAATGGCAATAAGAACACAGCCCCACTTAACAAGAACTTCAAGCTAGTATCTGGTGCAGCTGCATCGGCATAAGTGATCGCATGCGGCACGATATAAGGGTAGGTACTGACCCCAAAGCCCAGGAAGGCAAGGAAGAATAAACCAAGTACCACCAAGTAGGCTTGTACCGGCTTGTGCTCCATCAGATCTTTGAACAGTAGGTAAACCAAGTAAGCCGAGCAACCGGGTATCAACAAGAAAAGCAGCGCTTGTGGGAAAGAGAACCAGCGGTCTGCGATAGTTTCATTGCCCAGTGGCAACCAAAGGCTAAGAATACCGACCATTACCACCATAATGAGTGCGCAACGTTTAGCTATCACGTAAAAACGCTCATGCATCCCGTGCGGCATTTTGATCAGCAGCCAGCATGCCCCAAGTAAGGTATACGCTGCAACAGTCACAAATCCGCAGTACACACTGAATGGTGTAAACCAGTCAAACCAACCGCCGCTATACGCCCTATCGGTAACACTAACGCCCTGCAGCAAGGTTCCAAGGATCATCCCCTGGGTGAATGTTGCCATTAGCGAGCCAAGGAAGAACGAGCTGTCCCACAGGAACTGACCCCGTTTAGTCCTGAAGCGGTACTCAAACGCTACCCCGCGGAATATCAGACCCAGTAACATCATGATGATTGGGGCATACAATGCTGGCATCGCGACAGCGTAAGCCAAAGGAAAGACAGCGAACAATCCACCGCCGCCGAGCACAAGCCAGGTTTCATTGCCATCCCATACCGGTGCGATACTGTTCATCATCAGATCCCGCTCTTTAGTGGAATCAGCAGAAATGAACAGGATACCGATACCCAGGTCGAAACCATCGAGAATGACGTAGGCGAAAACGGCTACCGCTATCAAGATGTACCAAATCAATGCGTAATCCATAGCTTATGCCTCACATGGTCAATTTATTTGAAGAAGCCAATGACTGTTTTTCTTTGTCCTCATCACCGACATCCGGCACGCTCGATGTCGGTGGCATAACGTATTTTGTCGGCGGCTTGCGCATTAAACGAAGCAGGTAGAAGAATCCCGCGCCAAATACGGTAAAGTACACCAGCACAAATGCAGCCAGCGACACACTTACCGCTGCAGCATCGACGGGTGATATGGACTCAGATGTTCTCAGCAAGCCATACACTGTGAACGGTTGGCGGCCTACCTCTGTGGTGATCCAGCCACACAAAATAGCAATGAAGCCAGCCGGTGCCATCGCCACACAGCAGCGGTGAAATAAGGTGTGATGATAAAGCTCGTCTTTCTTACGCAGCCACAAGCTATAAAGGCCGATAGCCAGCATCAAGAAACCAATACCAACCATGATCCTGAAACTCCAGAACACAATAGCCACTGGCGGGTGGTCTTCTTCTGGAAAGGCATCTAACCCTTTGACTTCACCGTTCCACTCATGAGTCAAGATCAAGCTGCCTAAATGCGGGATAGCAATTTTATAGTCGACTTCTTTGGTTTCCTCATTCGGTAACCCAAACAGGATCAATGGCGCGCCTTGCTGAGTTTCATAATGCCCTTCCATCGCTGCTACTTTGGCAGGTTGATGCTCAAAGGTATTAAGGCCATGCATGTCACCCACCACGATTTGAATCGGCGTCACAATTGCCGCCATCCACAGCGCCATAGAAAACATCGTCCTCGCCAAATGATTGTTCTGCGATTTGAGCAAATGGTATGCCCCCACCCCACCGACCACAAATGCGGTGGTCAAGAACGCAGCCAGCACCATGTGGACTAACCGATACGGGAAAGAAGGATTGAAAACCACGGCCCACCAGTCCTCAGGAATAAACTGCCCAAGCTCGTTCATAGAGTAGCCAGCCGGGGTCTGCATCCAGCTATTCACCGAAAGGATCCAGAAAGCCGACATTAAGGTCCCAATAGCAACAATAACGGTGGACATGAAGTGCAACTTCTTACCTACCCGGTTCATCCCGAATAACATGACTCCCAGGAAGCCAGCCTCAAGGAAAAAGGCAGTGAAGACTTCATACCCCATGAGTGGACCCAACACCGGACCCGTTTTATCGGAGAAAACGCTCCAGTTGGTACCAAACTGGTAGCTCATGACGATCCCGCTGACTACCCCCATACCGAAGCTAATCGCGAAAATTTTTATCCAATATTGATAAAGCTCTATGTATTTGTGCTTACCCGTCTTGAGGTATAGCCCTTCAAGCACTGCAAGATAACTCGCAAGCCCGATCGTAAAAGCCGGAAAAATGATGTGGAACGACACTGTAAACGCAAACTGAAATCTAGCAAGATCGACCGCGAGTTCATTCATGGTTTCTCCTTAGTACCTAATCTAGCGACCCTTTTTTGAGTAGGTATGGCTATGGAAGCAACACTTTTATTCCTATGATTTGTACGTGTTGCTTAACAGTATGGTTCATCTTGCAAAAATATGGCGGAGAGACATGAAGCCAGATTAATCAACTATCTTGCCGAGTGGACAAGGTGCGTTATAGTTAAATCATTGCTAATCGAAAATCCCACTCAGCCCGTAGCAATAGCAATAAACATGCTGGCAATCCCCTGTCAGTTTTTCGTGAGGGCTAAACAATGAGTCTAAAGTCGACACTGGAAAAGTTTGAACACGCCTTTGAGCCAGGAGGCAAATACCAAAAGTGGTTTCCACTTTATGAAGCATTCGCGACATTGCTTTACACCCCGGGACAAGTAACCAACAAACTCACCCACGTCAGAGACAGTATCGATCTCAAGCGGATCATGATAATGGTATGGATTGCTGTCTTTCCGGCCATGTTCTGGGGGCTATACAACACTGGTAACCAGACGGTTATTGCACTAAACAGCCTGTATTCACCAGAAGAAATACAGCAGCTGGTCAGTGACAACTGGCAGTATTCAGCAACCCTCGCCCTTGGCGGCAGTTTGTCTGAATCCGCCGGATGGGCTAGCAATATGTTGCTTGGTGCTTTCTACTTCCTTCCCATCTACATAACGGTGTTCATTGTCGGTGGTTTTTGGGAGGTATTGTTCGCCATCATCCGCAAGCATGAAATCAACGAAGGTTTCTTTGTTTCATCCATTCTGTTTGCGTTGATATTGCCGCCAACAATTCCCTTGTGGCAAGCAGCGCTTGGTATCACCTTCGGGATAGTCGTCGCCAAAGAGGTATTTGGCGGTACCGGGCGTAATTTCCTCAACCCCGCGCTTGCCGGCCGGGCATTTTTATACTTCGCTTACCCGGCAGAGATCTCTGGCGGTATGGTCTGGACCGCAGCTGATGGTTACACTGGGGCAACCGCACTAAGCCAATGGGCTGAAAATGGCTCAACGGCCATGGTGCATAATGCGACAGGCGAAGCCATCACTTGGATGGATGCCTTCGTCGGTAATATCCCAGGTTCAATCGGCGAAGTATCAACGATGTTCCTGTTAATTGGTGGCTTAATGATCATGTTTATGGGGATCGCCTCATGGCGAATTGTCACCGGTGTCATGGTTGGGATGATAGTCACCTCAACACTGCTCAACATGATCGGTTCAGATACCAACCCAATGTTCGCAATGCCGTTCTGGTGGCACCTCGTCTTGGGTGGGTTTGCATTCGGGATGTTGTTTATGGCAACAGATCCGGTATCCGCAGCCTTTACCAACAAGGGTAAGTGGGCTTACGGGATCCTGATTGGGGTGATGACGGTATTCATCCGGGTCGTCAACCCGGCCTACCCTGAAGGCATCATGCTGGCTATCTTGTTTGCCAACCTGTTTGCCCCATTGTTTGATAACTTGGTCTCGCGTGCCAACGCTAAACGACGGCTAAGTCGTCATACCACTAGCTAGACCCAATTCTCCCCTATCCAGTAACTTGTCCAGAAGCTTGTATAGGGGAGCTTCTTTCAACTATCTTTTCAAGGGGGTATCAAGCCAAACAATCGACAAAAATCATCGGCTCCTGATAACGAACCGGTACGCCTTCCTCAATCAAATCGTCAATAACATCATCGGTC
The DNA here is from genome assembly GCF_056160145.1 of Photobacterium sp. ABD4_091. Lineage (NCBI taxonomy): Bacteria > Pseudomonadati > Pseudomonadota > Gammaproteobacteria > Vibrionales > Vibrionaceae > Photobacterium > Photobacterium sp. ABD4_091. The sequence continues at coordinate 20,383 of NZ_JBSWWQ010000001.1, forward strand.
ATTTCAACAAAGGCTTCACTGAGCAAATCACAAATGGCTTCTCCGCCAGGAGTGATCGCCAGTGCAGAAAACCATAGCTTTAGTTGAATAGAGTGCTGGGCTAGTTTACGGAACAAACCATCGCAATCAGTGCGGGCGATATTGATGATCATTTCACATAGGCTGGCTGCCAGCCCCTGCTGACGAAACGCCTCTTTCACATAGATAGTATGAAGCGTGAGTTCATAAAACAGCTCTGATGATTTACGAGGATTATGCTGATCTTCGAGGTAACGACTAAATGTCGCCACTGCAGCTACCTCGCCATTTGCATAGACTTCCAGTGCAACATCACTCGCCTGATCAGTTTGGCGGTTATGAGCGGAAGCCAGCTGATTATCTGCAATGACCGCTTGAACCTGATGATAATCCTCATCGAGGGATTCAACCTCTTTTGTCAGCTCAGACAACGGTTTAATAACCAGCTGCCAATCAGATTTTGGCAATGCCGGAGCAAGGCCAAGCATGGCTAAATCTGTACTCGTCAATAGTGCCAAACTTAAGGAGTCGGAATGAATAGATGAAGATGTGTGGTGAGAAGATTCCATGGTCACTCCCTTTGATTTTGCAAAACCGGAGTGTACCAAAAGCCATTAAAATCACAGTGATGCAATCAAACATCTGTGAGCGAGGTTTCACTTTGTAGGCGTAGCGGCCAATTAAAGCCGCTATTTTATCGCTTCTGGTGAACCTAGGTTACCACTGCACAAACATCATGTTACCGTTGAGTTGGTTGATAACTGGTAACTGGTTGATAATTTATAGCCATTTCGCCCTGATGCCTTAACTTGGTACAGGGCTCTATCCGCTTTGAGTAATAAAGACACCCACTCTTGGCAAAGCTGAACGGCACTTGAGGTGAATATCGCCCCCATTGAAACAGTAACCGAATATTCACCGCAACTCAGTGAAAAATCGGTATCGGTAATTTGCCGTTGGATCCGCTGCAGAACACGCTCGCTCTCGCTTTCGCGGCACGACACGACCAAAATGAACTCTTCACCGCCCCAACGGACGACGACATCCCTCTGACGAACAGCGGCTTTAAGCCGCTTGGCAATTTCCACCAGCACCTCATCACCGACGTTATGGCCATAGTCATCGTTAAACTTCTTGAAGTGATCAATATCAATGACCACGACCAAACCGCCATGCCGGTAGCCTGCAATAGGCAGATCTTTCAACCAACGCTCAAGGAATCGTCGATTATGCAGCATAGTCAGCGGATCTTTATTTGATTGGGTTTCCAGCTGCGCATTGGATTGCTCGAGCACCTGCTTATCTTTATTAAGCATGGAATAGCGGCGATATAACCAATAGAGCAAAATGATGATCAGTGCAGTACCGAGCTTAAGCATATTTTCGCTGGCCTTTCTCTCGGCCAGCCTTGACGATGTCAGCGCATTTTCCGCCTTTAGCAGCTGGATCTCTTTTTCTTTGACATGCGTGTCATAGCGCTCTTGCATGTCAAACAACTCTTTCCTGCGGATATCAAACAGGTAACTGCGCCCTAACTCCGAGTACTTTTTGAAGTAATGCAACGCTTGCTGGTAATCATCACCACTTTCATAAATTTTTGCCAACAGCTCATAGACATAGATCATTCGATGTTCGATTTGATTCGACTCATAGACCGCCAAGGCAAGCTTGGCATAATACAGAGCTTGGTCGGCTCGACCCGAAGAATAAAAAGCTTCCGAAAGACTTTCGTGGCAATTGGCAGCTGAAATACCATTTTTACCACCGTGCCGCCTTGCCATAGCCAAGCACTGCTCTGCCGCCGTCATTGCAGACGGTTCATCTCCATGATCCAAGTAGTAAGCTGACAAGTTAATCAACGCAATTGTTTTTATCCGCACCGAACGTGTTTTTGACGACAGCTGTAGCGCCTTATCAACATGAAACTTTCTCTGTCGCTCGTTTCCTAAATATTTGTCGATGACACCTGCATTGATATGCAAGATAGATTCAACATAAGCATTATTGATTGCACTTCGTCCATACCATTCGAAAGCACGCTGGCTGTAATGCGAGGCCGTTTCCCACTCTTCCATATTGATATAAACCGAGGCGATATTGGAAAGCAATCTTGCCAGTTGCTGGTTGTCAGAGCGTGAAGAGAAAATCTCATAAGCTTCTTGGTAGTTATCCAAGGCTGCATTGTAATTGGAGCGCTCCACATCAATATTCGCGAGCCATTTCAAGCTTCTTGCCAGCAGTAACTGATAGCCAATTTGCTCAGCGTTAAGCTTTACCGATTCCAGCTTAACTTGCGCCAAGGCATATTCCCGTTGATCCATTAAGGTTAACGCATCCAGGAACATCACCTCAGCCTCCATCCACGCTTCCCCTGACTTCTGGGCAACCTTCTCCAACTGGTCGATAAAGAAAACGATATCAACGTCTGCCCGGTCTTCAGCCTGTTCAATGTTATAGCGCGCAAGCCAATACAAAGCTTGCTCATTGTAACTGGCACCTTCTTCCATGCGCCTTTGCAAATACACGTTTTGCTTATCCGCAAGGGAAGGATTATCCCACGACAAGTTGTAATAGTTGAGAAAAGGATTGTCGTCGCTGTCTACCTTACTGGATAAATAGCATTGCTGTACGGATTTATCACCAGCAGCCAGCGCCTTCGGTGAAAGAAAACCGCAAGATAAGATAATGAATAAACTAACAGTTAGCGCTTTAAGGCAAAAAGGTATAGGCATAAGATGAGAGGCAATAAAATTCAACGTCTTCCATAATCATGTTCCATCGAACAGTATTTTTAACAAAATTCGAGTTAGAAATACAGCAAAGTTATGCAACTATCTCAATCAGTATGTAAACCGGATTATGCACAAGTGGCATCCCTTGACTCCTTCAGGGTGACTGATAGGTATAACCCACGTTATCATGTGATCCCATTAACATTTTTCACTTTCTATTAGCGAAAATAACTATTCGCTTTTATTGCTAAGCTATATCCACTTTCTTTACAAACAAAACACTAGATTGAATAACCTCGGATATTTAATCACTATTTAACTGCGATTCTATTTTCCTATTAAAAAGCCATAAATATATTATTAGAGAATTATCACATTTACGGTTTAATAATTCTCTTAACCTATACCCAAGCTACTTCAATATGCAGGTTCAGCGAGAATTTATAAGCTTATAGACAAGGCATTGTTTTGAATGCGCTGACAACACTCTGAATCCTGCACCTTGAGGTAACTTGGGTATACACCTAACCAAGCAACTTCTTAGCTTGGATTAAATAAATCAAATACAAATAAAAACAAACTCTTTAATGGAGATACGATCATGCGCATAGTTTTAGCACTAGGCGGAAATGCCCTTTTGGCCCGTGGCCAAGCCCTTACCGCTGAAAACCAAAGAGAAAATATCCAAAAAGCCGCTGCGAGCATTGCAGCGATTGCCAACGATCACGAAGTGGTAATTGTTCACGGCAATGGGCCACAGGTTGGCTTGTTAATGGAACAAAACAGCGCTTACCAAGAATATTCACCTGAAACGACACCGTATCCAATGGATGTATTGGGCTCTCAGACCTGCGGCATGGTTGGTTACATGTTGCAACAAGAGCTTCGGAATATCGATGCCAACCTATCTGTGGCGACCCTAGTCACCCAAACTGAAGTCAGCAAAGATGATCCCGCTTTTGCCAACCCGACTAAATTCGTTGGCCCGGTTTACACCGAGGGGCGCGCCAAAGAAATCATGGCAGTTAGCGACAAAGAGTTTAAAGCGGATGGTCAATACTTCCGTCGCGTTGTGCCATCTCCAATGCCTAAAGCAATTATTGAGCAGCAGCAAGTTGAAACCCTACTAAAAAGCGGCAATGTTGTGATTGCTTGTGGTGGCGGCGGTGTGCCTGTTTGCCGCCAGGAAGGCAAATTGGTTGGTGTCGAGTGTGTTATCGACAAAGACCTCACCGCTGAGTTATTGGCAGAAACCATCAACGCAGATCTATTTGTGATTTTGACTGACGGCTCTATCTACCGTAACTACGGTAAAGAAGACCAGGCTGAGATGAAAGTTGCTACCCCTGAAGGGCTGTCTCACTTTAACTTCCCTGCCGGTTCTATGGGGCCAAAAGTCGATGCTGTATGCCAGTTCGTCAACAGCGGCCGCGGTAATGCTGCTATCGGCTCACTGTTCGAGCTCGATAAAATCCTCACCAACGAGGCAGGCACATTAATCAAAGCCGGTGAAGGCATTGAGTACTACTAAGTTAAACTAGCTTTGGTTTCATTTAATAGTTAGCCTCTACTTTTCGTAGAGGCTAAATTATTATCACAGCGCGGACAATTATCGCCGAACCATACTTCTCGCATTAGCCGCAACAATCAATCTATTCACCAATACCTTTTTCTTCGTATCAGAGACTGACTGTAGCTCACGAATAATTCGGTTGATCTCGCCATCTAGGTATTTGGCATTTTTCGTTTTCACCATCGCCCGAATGACTTTCTCAGCATTATCCGGCAATGGCTGCTGCATCGCCCACTTATAGCTGTATTCACCACTGTCACTGACAACGGCATCACTTTTGTTACTGCCACCGAAACTCAACGCCTTCGCTGCCGGGCTTTTCTTCACTTTCTTTACAGGTGGCTCAGCGACATCCTGCTCACGCCCCATCCGACGGCAATATTCCTCTGCAACCGGGCTGGAGTAATATGGCAGCGTACCTTGCTGGTATAACTTAGCTCCCAAATCCTGTGCCAGGTTGATTTTCCCTTCCAATACAAACCGGCTGGCATTGGTTGCCTTTACCGACGGCTTATCCGGCATGGTGTAATAGACAAAGGCTTTTGCTTTCGCCCGGGTCAGTGCCACATACGCCAAACGGCGCTCTTCTTCCAAATCAGCCCCTACCGTACCCGACGCCCTATTCACATAAGGAAAAGCATCCTTGTCCCAAAACGGCAAGTGGACATGGTTATACTCACACCCTTTGGCCCGGAATATGGTTGTCAGCTGGATCGAGTCTTGCGCATTCGCTTCATTGGAGCCTGCTTCATTAAATCCTGTTGCATTAGCTCCTGTGGCATTTGAGCCAGTATTATTCTTGACGCTTTTCTGGCCAGACTGCTGAGTGTAATACTCGAAATACTGCAGCGCCTTTTCACAGCTCTGATCCATCGCTTCAAGCACAGTGGCGACGCTGTCTAGGCGCTCAATCGCTTCTTCAATCTCAGAGGCTGTCGCCTCCGTTTTCCAAATCCAGCTATCAAGGCCACTTTCATTACGGTATTGCTTATAGACATCCGAGGCTTTAAAGCTGCCTTTGCGCATTAACCGTTGCAAAAGCTCTAGGCGCTCAATGAGGTTATCCAGCTTCAAAGTCGCATTGGCTTTTTCATAGCGGCCAATAAACGTCAGCCACTGCGAAGGCTCCATTCCCGCCAATTGTTCACACAACGGCTTGAGGGATTTATTAGGCACATAACAGTGTGGAAAGCACATTAAGCTGAACAATAGCCCCGATTTCTGTGCAACGGCCAAATCAGCAAAACGCGTTGTCGCCAACGTCGCCAACTCCATAAGCAACTTGACTTCACGGCTATGCGCCAATACCGAAGGTACTGGCATATGATACGGTAGTTGCTTACTGAGGAAAGCTAACTCAAACAACAAGGTTTGTGACCAACGGCGAACCAAAATAGCCACATCAGAAGGCTTCCCGCCATCAGCTAGGTATTGTGAAATTGAATTGGCGATTTCACCCACCTGCCTTGAAGAGCCACATTCTACTACTTGGGTATCAGAAATCCCTTCGCCAGAAACGGTCAAGAACTCACTGAAACGCTCCTTGTTATTGGCAATCAGGTGGCTAGCCGCTAGCGCCAAGCTATGACCGAAACGGAACGTTTGCGACAGGGTGTAGGTTTTCGCCGGGGCAAAATCCTGCTCAAAGTTCAGCATGAACTGCGGTGCACTACCCCGCCATTTATAAATACACTGGTCAACATCACCCACGGCCAACAACTGGGTTTGCGGCCCCAGCAATTGTTTCAGCAAGCGGTATTGGGCGGTGTTGATGTCTTGGAACTCATCGACCACCACCAACTTGCAGTGCTGATGAAAGTGCTCACGGATAGCATCATCGTTTTCAAGCAGTTTGACAGTTTCCACCAGCCAGTCATCAAAAAACAGCAAGCGCTGCTTCTTTCTCAGGCTTTCAAACTGCTCATAGGCATCGAGAATAAACAGGTAGTCCCGGTTGATTTCGGCAATCTTGAACACTTCATGCGGTGAGAGCATGTAGGCTTTCACCAACCCGATAAAGCTCAGCAGCAACTCGATAGTCTTCGGGTCTTTGATCATCTGCTGGCGCTGGTAGGTTTTCTCAAGGCCAGAAAGCTCCCTCAAAATAGCCTTCACCAGCGCCTTGTCACTTTCACCACTCTGGTAATCGACCCGATAGCCAGTATTGCGAATAAACCCGGTTTGATTGAGAAACTTCAGACAAAAGCTGTGAAAAGTATGCACTGGCACCTGCGCCTGGATGCCGGTATCACGCAACTTGGCCTGAAAATCGGTGCGAATATCTCGGTTGAACATCAACACCAGCATCTTTTCGGCAGGAATTACTGCCAGTTTCTGCTCAATGAGGCCCACCAGCGTGGTCGTTTTCCCCGTTCCTGCCCCGGCAATACAAAGGGCATTCCCGTGCTGGTGTTGAATAAATGCCGATTGTTCGCTGGTATAACAGGTCATGGTAGGCCTTGCATCAAAAAATGGAGCCTGATTTTGCCACACTTCAAGCCTGTCGCTTGAATAAAATATGACCACTTGAAATCGGTTCACATAAAATCATTGGCTGAATGAAATATAAATTTGCGCAAACGTTTGCTTTTCTAGCTGAAAGGCTATTCGAGTTCTGTTATCATCGCCCGCATTAAAGGTGTAACGACCTTGGCACAATAACCTAGGAACTATAACCTTGGGATTTACGACTACCCTTGGATTACCTAGTTTAGCCGCAACGTTTTACCTTCGTTTAACTTTTGAAATAGGAATTCGCCATGAGCCTTGCTGATCAAGTTCTCGCTGTAAATGATGACCTGCCAATCCGAACGGATAAACCCGTCCATAGTGGTAAAGTTCGTTCCGTCTACTGGTTAACCGAAGAAGATAGCCGCCGCTTGATCAAAGAAAAAGGCTACAACGTTCAGCCTGATGCCCCACTGGCTATCATGGTGATCAGCGATCGTATCTCTGCTTTCGATTGTATCTGGCATGCAGAAGGCGGCCTGAAAGGCGTACCGGGTAAAGGTGCTGCACTTAACGCCATTTCCAACCACTGGTTCAAGCTGTTCCGTGAAAACGGTCTTGCCGACAGCCACATCCTTGATATTCCACACCCGTTTGTATGGATTGTCCAAAAAGCCAAGCCAGTTATGGTTGAAGCAATTTGTCGCCAGTACATCACAGGTTCAATGTGGCGTGCCTACAACCAAGGTGAGCGCAACTTCTGTGGCATCGAACTGCCAGAAGGTCTTGAGAAAGATCAGAAACTGCCAGAGCTACTGATGACACCTTCGACCAAAGGGATTCTGACTGGAATTCCGGGTGTGCCTGAAGTTGATGATGTCAACGTAACGCGTGACGATCTGGTCAACAACTACGAAGCATTTAATTTCCGCAGCACTGACGACATCGGTCAATATGAAAAACTGCTTAAGGAAGGTTTTGATGTCATCAGCAAAGAGCTGGCAGCGCTGGATCAGATCTTTGTCGATACTAAATTCGAATTCGGATATGTGACCGATGCCGAAGGTAAAGAAAAGCTGATCTATATGGATGAAGTGGGCACACCAGATTCATCCCGTATCTGGGACGGCGAAGCATACCGCAATGGCGAAATCATCGAGAACTCGAAAGAAGGTTTCCGCCAGATGCTGCTGAACCACTTCCCAGATCCAGACATCCTATTGAACAAAGATCGCATGGATGAGCGTTTCGCTCTAGCCCGCGATAACGAGCTTCCTGTTGAGGCGCTGATGAACCTATCAAAGGTTTACACCGACATCGCCGAGAAGATCACTGGCGAAAAAATCCTGCTTTCTGAAAACCCGAAAGCAGAAATCGTTTCAGTGCTTCGCGAGCAATACGGTTTGATTGACTAGGATTACATTCCTTTATATAGAGCGCGTAATTGTTAAGAAAAAGGCAGCGTCTGTGCTGCCTTTTTTGTTTTCATTACCTTTCCGGTGACCATTAGTCATGGACAATTTGTTGCGTATTTTATACTGCATTTCATTAATCACCCAATAGCATATAAATCTTTAATTTCACAACAACACAGCAAAAAAGTTCAGCTTCAGATCACAAAAATACTCAACAAACATTAACAATTACGTTACCACGCCGACATTATAACTATCTACTTTTTGTGCTTGTTGAGGGATCCAATGAAGTTTAGCCATAAAGTTGTCGCATCATCATCGGCAATACTATTGGTGGCACTCGCACTACTGTCAGCCAACCAATATTTTAATACTAAAAATCAAATCCAGTCTTTGGTTATGCAAAGCATGGAGGAAATCATTTCCGGCATGAGCAATACCGTCAATGCCGAACTGGAGAGCAAAAAGTCATTAGCGAGTTATACTGCCGGCTTAATCACCAGTGATATGACACTGGATCATATCCATACCGTGATTGAGCAACCCACTATCAAAAATACTTTTTTGCTCACGGGATTGGGATTTGAAAAAGACGGTAGCTTCACCAGTAATGACCCAAGCTGGGATCCGGGAGAATCTTGGGAACCACGAGCACGTCCTTGGTATATTGATAGCAAGCAGAAACGCGACACCATAATCACTGCGCCATATGCTGATTCTGTGACCAATGAGATTTTGGTTTCTATTGCCAGCCCATTAATCGCTAACGGCCAGTTCCAGGGTGCGATCTTTTTCGACATGAGCCTATCGAGCTTAGCCAATCTGGTTAACCAAGTCTCTTTGTTCAATGCTGGATACCTGTTCATCGTAGATGGAAGCGGGACAACTATCGCTCACCCCGATACGAAGTACAATGGCAAACCAATGACCGACTTTATTGGCAACCACTCGATTTCATCTGATGCCGTCCATGCTGAGCTGGACGGAAAAACTGTGACATTATCATTTAGTCAAATTGAAGGCCAAGAGTGGTATATCGGTGCCGTACTTGATGAGAGTGTTGCCTTTGCCGCAGTTAATCAATTACGCAGCGATGCCATTATCTACTCTCTTGTTGCTTTGATCGCAGGGATCATCGCCCTACTGCTGTTGATCAAGGTGTTGATGCGCCCGCTTGCTGATCTTAATACAGCAATACAAGATGTGGCTTCCGGACAGGGAGATCTAACCCGACGTCTTGATACCAACACCGATCAGGAGTTTGCCGTACTAGCGACAGGCTTCAATGCCTTCACTGAAAAACTACAAAACCTGATCCTACAATCTAAGTCTCTCAGCACAGATATTTTGCTCGGTACCGAACAAACTGCCGCAGGCGCTCAGCAATCCGCCTCCGCGATGTCAAACCAACTCAAAGAGCTCGATCAGTTAGCAACAGCGATGCATGAGATGGCAGCGACGTCGGTTGAGGTGGCCAATAATGCTCAGGGCGCTGCGACAGCCGCGCAGCAGGCTGATGAAGCTGTCCAGGATGGCGGACGCATTGTCTCCCACACTGCCAGTGCTATTTCCGATCTGTCTGCACAAATTGATGAGGCAGTCGAAGTCGTTAGGCAGCTAGAAGCTTCGACAGGCAATATTGAATCCATACTTAAGGTTATCAACGAAATCGCCGACCAAACCAATCTGCTTGCCCTTAATGCCGCTATTGAAGCTGCGCGAGCAGGTGAGTCAGGCCGAGGCTTTGCTGTTGTCGCGGATGAAGTACGAACGCTGGCGCAAAGGACACAGGAGTCGACGACTGAAATTCGCCAAATGATTGAGCAGCTTCAGTCGGGCGCGAGCTCTGTAGCAAGTGTGATGGGTGTGAGTAAAGAAACAGCGGCATCTACCGTGGAGAAATCTCAAGAAGCCGATGAAGCGCTGGTACGGATCAGTGGTGCTATCCAGCAAATCAATGATATGAACCTGCAGATTGCTTCGGCCGCTGAAGAGCAAAGCCTAGTGGCTGAGGAAATCAATACCAATACTCTAAACATTAAAGAGTTGAGTGTTCAGGTCTCCGACGCTGCATCAGCAGCCGATCAGGCTTTGGAAGAGCAAATTAACAAAGTCCGTGAGCAAGACTCAATCATGAACAAGTTTGTTGTTTAACTGAAAGGGTTTAACTCACTCAAAAGACAAGGCAGCCCATTAGGCTGCCTTGATTAATTTCGACTACTGACTGTATTCCAGCGAAGAGTGATGCAGCGCAATACGTAGTGCACCGGCATTATCTTTAACAAACTTCCACGTTTTATCTACGCTGGTCTGGTTGCCCTCTGTATCGGTGAAGTGAACTTTACCCATAGTGCTGGCACTGTTTCCAGTAATGAAAACACCTGCATTTTCGATTTCACATGCTTTCCAGTTCTTTAGCGCAAAACCTGTGTCCTGTGGAAATGCCTCATCACCACCAACAAAGTACGATAATGCCCCTTCTGGCGTGGTACGGAAGGTTTGCGGATTAACCGTCAGGGTTGGTTTGAACAGCACTGTCCCCATTTGGTAGGCATAAGCACCCTCGATAACCTCTTCTGCCAATGTTTTAGCGGCTTCATGCCCACTTTTAGTATAGGTCGTGCTGATATCAACCAGTGCCTGACACCAACCATGCTGGGCAGCCAGTACCTCATCTTCGGTAACCGCTTGATTGACGACAACACTAGCAAAGGCTGAGGTTGAAATATAAAGTAATGTAAACGCACTTACCATAGTTTTAATTTTCATAGACTCTACCTGTTTAATATAAATGACTTATAAGTAGGACAAACATTAAAGAAAATCTGGGTTTTTAATACCCACAAACCTAATGATGTTTATCTCAGAGTTGTGCTTGTTGTGGGAATTTAAACTAACCACAATTATTTTTCACGAATAGTAAAGTTGCAGATTATTTCAGGAACCGTACAGAAATAGAGCCTGAACGCATAAAAATAAAACCATTAAGTATCAATAACTTTCAGAAAGAAACAAAGCATCAATTTCCTCTTCAAAATGTAGCGACCCGATAAAGTGATCTTGTAGCAAAAATACAATCGTGATTTTTAAACAACTTGACTCTCTAGTAAATAAGTAAACTTTAAATAATGTAATCACAACAGCATTTATTAATACTTTTTCTTATATTTGTTTCCATTGGGTAATATTAATTATCAACATTTTTATATCGAATTTGATAATTTACAATCGCTAACTATAGTGATTTCATCACTGATACCACTTTAATACGGTCTAGATATGGGGCTTTGTGTGATATGCCTTATTACTCCCCTTTACCTAAATTTACGAAGCATTAACATAACTTGAATAACCCTTAAGTAATAATGGATTTATATAAATCGGTGTCTCAATACAACAGAGCACACCATATAAAAATGCTCGACACGTAAAGGATTATTTCAATGAAAAGCAATCAACTATTATCCACCCAGACTATCCTCATTCACTGGCTAACCGGGCTGAGCTTTATCGCCACCTTCGCCATTGGTTTTTATCTTGTTGACCTACCACGTAGCCCAGAGAAATTTGAATTACTCAGCCTGCACAAATCTTTCGGAGTTGCAGTATTGATTGTCGCCTTGGTTAGGGTAATTTGGCGGTTGAAAGAAGGTCCTATCCAAAGTGCAACTTCAGGGCCAGCATGGCAGGAAAAAGCCGCAACAATCGTTCACTATACGCTATTGGTCAGTACACTATTAATGCCTATATCTGGCATTATCATGAGCGTAGGCGGTGGCCATTCTGTCGCATTCTTCTCAATTGAGCTAATTGCTGGCGGGGAAAAAACTGAGTGGGTAAATAGTATAGGTAAGAGCCTGCATTTCTATGCCTCACGCGTTGTCATGATTACATTGGCTTTGCATGTGGCAGGCGCACTGAAACACCACTTTATAGATAAAGATAATACGTTGACCCGCATGCTTCGCATCAAGAAAGAAAAAGGCACCCAACACTCTGCAACACAGCACTGAGCCTGTAAACGCATTAAAGAGAAAAAGAGGCTGTATTCCACCAGCCTCTTTTCATTATTTTCTACTATACACCCAACAGCGATCAGAGCTTACGGCCAAGCCGTTTCTCAATCTGGCGTTTCTCCCATTCGGCGCCAAAGAAGTTGAAGACTTCGAAAGCGCTTAAGCCGTGAGACACTATCCCTATCCCCCAGCCCATTGCCGGCCACCACGCCCAGATATAGCTCGGGTCTGTCATGAAGTTAATGACGAACAACATGGCGATGACCATGACATAAGTGATCAGGTGGGAGTAAAACCCTTTAATCTCCCTGACTTGCTCGATAACTTTCATTTCATCTTGGGTTATTTGCGTATTCTCGTTAAGGTGTGTTTGCTCGTTCATGATTGGCTCTCCCTGAAGATCGGTGACTGAAATTTCAAACACAGCAGCCAATGATTTTAACGATTCCAACCCTGCCTTATGGCCCCTTTCGATACGCTGGATAGTCCGAACACTCAAACCGGATAGCTCAGAGAGATGTTCTTGAGACCAACCACGTTGTAGCCTTAGCTTTCTGACAATCATTGTAGAATCCTTCCTGCTGTTTGAATCAACTGTACCTGTCATCACGGTTAACCAGAACGACACCGACCCGACAAACACCTGACAGTGTTACTTTTCATATACTTACAAAGATTTATGTCAGCCAACTGGCAGGTCGTTGCGTTAGTTTTAACACCAATATTATTGTGCCAGCATTTATTTACACATACATCATCAGGCATCCCATGTTGGCTCACATCTTTCTGGGTAACTCGATGAAAAGAAAAGGGCCATTGGGTAATACCCAATGGCCCTTCGTTAATTTAGATTTTGAGTTCGAGAAGAGTGCTGTTTAAACCGTTGTCTTCACTGGCTCTGCATCCCCATCAGTTTGATCTGAAGACACTGTTTTGCCGTGGAATTTCTTCTCCCAGTAATCAGCATTCTTGATACCAAGCTTAACAGGGTCGAAAGTAAACTCTTTCACACCGGCTTTCTGCTGCTCTTCGTAATCTTTCAGCGCTTTTAGTGCTGGCTTCGATAGGAAGAAGATGATCAAGATACCCACGATGTTCAGCCATGCCATTAGACCTACACCCACATCACCCATTGCCCAAGCAAGGTTGGCCGTCTTCACGGTTCCGTAGAACACTGCTACCGTTAGGATGACTTTCAACACAAACATCATACCTGGGAATTTCACAGTACGGCGGATGTAAGCAATGTTGGTTTCTGCAATGTAGTAGTAAGCTAGGATAGTCGTAAAGGCAAAGAAGAACAGTGCAAAGGCAATGAATGGTTTACCGATACCTGGCATCGCGCTTTCAATCGCCATCTGGGTAAAGACTGGGCCGTTAGCACCAATGTCTGCCGCAAGGTTCTGTACCAAGAACATTCCTTCTGCGCCACCGTGTACGTTGTAAGCACCAGTGATCAGAATCATGAACGCGGTAGCAGAACAAACTAGCAGTGTATCAATGTAGATTGAGAATGACTGAACCAGACCCTGCTGTGCTGGGTGCTGTACATCAGCAGCAGCCGCTGCGTGAGGGCCTGTACCCTGACCGGCTTCGTTAGAGTAAACACCACGCTTAACACCCCAACCGATTGCCGCACCAATACCCGCCATTGGCGTGAAGGCATCACCGACAATCATCATGAAGATACTTGGTACCATGTTGATGTTTAGCAGGATGATAATGAAAGCAATCACAATGTAGGCCAGTGCCATGAAAGGAACCACAACCTGTGTGAAGCTCGCGATACGCTTAACACCACCGAAGATGATGAAGGCAAGGATAATTGAAACGAAGGTACCCGTTACAATTTTCGCAAGGCTGATAGTACCGATAGTAGTTTCAATCATTTGACCAGGACCAAATGCAGCTTCAACCGCATTACCGATACTGTTTGACTGAACACCAGGAAGAAGCACACCACACGCGAAGATAGTAGCAATCGCGAAGATCCACGCGTACCACTTCTGACCCATCGCTTTTTCAATGTAGTAAGCCGGACCACCACGGAACTGGCCGTCTTCATCTTCTTCTTTATAAATCTGTGCCAATGCAGATTCACTGTATGCTGTTGCTGCACCAAGGAAAGCAACAACCCACATCCAGAATACTGCACCCGGACCACCAAAACCGATAGCGGCTGCAACACCCGCGATGTTACCCGTACCTACGCGCCCAGAAAGAGAAACGGCTAATGCCTGAAAAGAGGAGATACCCTGAGCGGAACTTTTACCAGATAACAACAGACGCCACATTTCACGGAAGTGACGAAGCTGAACAAAACGAGTGGTAATGGAGTAAAACAGACCCGCGCCCAGACACAGATAAATCAGCACTGGGCTCCAAATTATTCCATTTAGAAAATCTACTAACGACTGCATTAAAAAACTCCCTGTATGATTGGTTAATGCTTCGTCAGTATAATAATCACATTGTAACCCGATTGTTAAATATTTTATTTCATCATGCAATTTAGCGTGATCTATAGCTCATAAGCTGGGGGGGATTGGTATACGGCAGATAAAGCTCCTACCAGTTAACGTGACGTAGGTCGATTTATCTAAATCCATTGCTAAAGAGATGTTAATTTGCTGTTTAAAAACCAAGCAAACAAACCCAAAAATTCCTGTTTGCTCACAATTTTACTCTAGTTAAGCGGTACACATAGTTTCGATGGTTACTGCGAGAATTTTCTTTGTCTTAACAGGCATATGCACCTTGTGTAATTAAAATGCCATTAAAAAAGCCAGAATTCATCATTCTGGCTTAATTGATTAACTTGTCGGATAAAACAGTTTCCTACCATCAGATACCTAAGCTACCACGTCGGTTTCTTTTCTTAGTCACACTACATACTGAAGCTATAGTTAAGGCCAAATGAAAAAATGTTAGCAGACCGGTCAGTGATGTCAGAGACCGACGGCGGGGTAAAGCTGCCCCTCCGGCCCTCTTTGGCTTTGGTATAGTGCCATTCACCGACCGCTGCAAGGTTTGGCAATATGTCGTAACGCACACCTAGGCTAACGCTGTCAGAGCCGTCTTTGGTTTTATCGCCACCAGTACGCTTTCCATAGACAAGATAAGGCGTCCAATCTTGATAATGATATAGCAGTGAAACGTAACCGCCCCACGGGCCATCTTTGCTGATGGTACCTTCGAAGATTGTGGTGAAATCCTGCCAGTCGTACTGGAGGCCATAGGACCAGGTTTGGCTATCAATGTGGGCGGTATATTTACCGAACTTAATCGGTACACCAAATTCATTATATTCTACCGGGACAACATCTTCTACTGTGGTGATATCAAGGCGGCTTTCAAAATAGTTTAGATAGATACTCCAAACATCGCTTTCCAAATCTAGCCGCAATCCATATAACTCTTTTAAATTAACGTCGTAATACACATGGTTTATCTCGTTATTATCAATCGAGGTTTTAAAAGCAGCATAAGGCTGTATTTGAAGCAATAAACTATCACTCAGCGTCCAGGTATAGTACGCATCAATGCCATCGTATCGGGTGAAACCACCGGTTGTATCGTATACCTCAGCGGGAAGCCTTACCCAAGGGTAAGCCTGGTTAACAAAAACCACTTGTGAATACATAAACGTCGGTGAGCGTAACCGTCCGGCACGTATTTTCAAATCCGCTACCGGCTCTACAGAAATATATGCCCACTCAAGATCAGGATCACTGAAATTATCTGACGGCCGCTTTACCAGTTGTGCAGAAGCATGAAGCCAGTCCGTTGGGAATAAATCCGCTTGTATACCGGCGATGGTGTCACAATCAAAGCACCACTCATCAGTAATATTTCGGGTGTAATAATATGGGGTTTCGTTATCACTTTTCGCTGCCGCGACGGAGGCAAAACCGGAAATAGCTAACCAATCAGGTAACTCAACAGCTTTTACTACCAACGATATTGATAGCAGAAAAATAACACTAATGAATTTCAAGCAGTACATTGAGCCCTCCTATTTTGCTAACCGGCAAATACCCAATCGCCGATGGTTCTTTTTCCAACCACTGATGCACCAACTCTATATCATCTGATTTCATCTCTGTTGGTGGCTTAGCTCTGCCCGAGAAGGCAATAGATGACCAAATCCTTTTCATCTGCCCTTCGCTCTTCCTTAACATCTTTTGATAAAACTCCTTTCGATATTCACTACCTGAAGGGAAGTCAATCAATTCTATTTTTCCGATACCTGGAATAGTGTGAACCTTGCCAGAGAATAAAAGCTTAGCTTTCGTTTTAGTCAGTTTTTCAGCAGGAGGTGTCGGTGTTGATGTGACAATCGCATAACTTTCAGCGAATGCTAAAGGCGAGGAAAAGATAAATACCAATAATAAATATCCAGATACTCTTTGAAATAAAAGTGTCACACTGTCAGCCCTTAACATAAACCATAGAAATATCGTAGGCAGGATAAATCAAGACTAATAATAATTAGACTTTGATTTTGAAGGTGATCACAAAATATTTATTAACGATTTTATTCACTCTGTTTGAGCTTTTATTTGACGGTCTATTCGTCAATATTTTGAATAATTAATAGCAATTTTCAGCTGTTAAATTTATAAAAAAGGCGCTGAATCTTCAGCGCCTTAATAATAATGATATACCGACTTCTATTTACTTATTAATTAAACATCATAAGTTGTAGAAGAGATATCGCCACCAGTACCTGTCCAGTTCGTATGGTAGAACTCACCGCGTGGTTTGTCAGTGCGCTCATAAGTGTGGGCACCAAAGTAGTCACGTTGTGCCTGAAGCATATTTGCTGGCAGGCGAGCCGTTGTGTAACCATTTAGGAAAGTTAGCGCTGAAGACATACAAGGCATTGGCAGACCAGTCTCGAACGACTTAGCCACGACTTTACGCCATGCTGGAAGACAGCTTTCTAGGATATCCTTGAAGTAGTTATCAAGGCCTAGGAACGCAAGCTCTGGGTTTGCTTCGAAAGCATCACGGATATTACCCAGGAAAGCACTGCGGATAATACAACCACCGCGCCACATTAGGGCCACGTTGCCGTAGTTAAGATCCCAGTTGTTAGACTCAGACGCTTCACGGATAAGCATAAAGCCCTGCGCGTAAGAGATGATTTTAGACGCAAGCAGTGCCTGACGCAGTGCATCCAGCCACTGAGACTTATCACCTTCAACAGCAGTAATTGGGTTGTTGAATAGCGATGCCGCTTCTTCACGCTGCTCTTTCAGTGAAGACAAGCAACGGGCAAAGACAGATTCAGTGATCAGCGTTAGCGGGATCCCATGGTCTAGAGCATTGATACCCGTCCACTTACCGGTACCCTTCTGGCCAGCAGTATCAAGGATTTTCTCTACCAGCGGCTCACCATCTTCGTCACGGTAACCAAGAATGTCTGCTGTGATTTCAATCAGGTAGCTGTCTAGCTCAGTTTTATTCCACTCAGCGAACGTTGCCTGCATCTCATCATGAGACATGCCCAGACCTTCTTTCATGAAGTGGTAAGCTTCACTGATCAGCTGCATATCACCGTATTCAATACCGTTGTGAACCATCTTCACAAAGTGGCCAGCACCTTCTTTACCTACCCAGTCACAGCACGCTTCACCTTTGTCGGTTTTGGCGGAAATTGCCTGGAAGATAGGCTTAACATGTGGCCATGCTTCAGGATCGCCACCTGGCATGATTGACGGTCCAAAGCGTGCACCTTCTTCACCACCTGATACACCGGCACCGACATAGCGGATACCTTTTTCGCGCAGTTCTGCCACACGGCGGTTGGTGTCTGGGTAGTTAGTGTTACCACCGTCGATGATGATGTCGCCTTCATCCAGAAGCGGTACTAGGTTGTCAATGAACTGATCAACAACGTCACCTGCGCGAACCATCAGCATCACTTTACGTGGTGATTCTAGTTTGCCAACCAGATCTTCAAGAGAAGTCGCACCGACAATGTTGGTGCCCTTCGCCGGACCTTGCAAAAATTCATCAACTTTCGCAACGGTACGGTTGTAAGCAACCACTTTAAATCCGTTATCGTTCATGTTTAGGATCAGGTTCTGACCCATCACGGCCAAACCGATAACACCAATATCAGCTTTCATTTACTTCTCTCCTTATGCCAGCTCTTTGGCTGCTTCTGAATCTAAATACCACTCGGTTGTGCCAGCTTTTGAACTGACTTTAGCTGCTGGGTATGCCTGTGCAGCTGGTGCGTTGCTGGCGATCTCTTTGATCACTGCCGATTTGCTTGCACCTAGAACCAAGTAAGTAATACGTTTAGCGTTTGCCAGCAAGTGCGCGGTTTTCGTCACGCGGATCTGGCGAGTGTCTGGATGTGCAGCGATTGCTGCAATTTCTGTGGTCTCGTAGTCCGTCTGCCCCGGGAACAAAGAAGCGGTATGGCCATCTGTTCCCATGCCAAGCAAGATCCAATCAAACTCAGGCACCCCATCTTTTTCTGGGATTTCTGTCATCATCTCTTGGGC
This sequence comes from Photobacterium sp. ABD4_091, assembly GCF_056160145.1. Taxonomy (NCBI): domain Bacteria; kingdom Pseudomonadati; phylum Pseudomonadota; class Gammaproteobacteria; order Vibrionales; family Vibrionaceae; genus Photobacterium; species Photobacterium sp. ABD4_091. Next base: position 39,106 of record NZ_JBSWWQ010000001.1, read on the forward strand.
AAAACGGATCGCTTCCATCGCTGCAAATTCTTCACCGCGAATACGGTGGATATTATCAGCAGGGATCGCAATATGGTCGAATAACAAAGCCTTAGCCTGGCCGTAATTACTCTGCTCATCTTCCGGTGCTACGCAGCGCTCATCGCCCCACCAAAAATGAAGGTTTTGCCACTGGATAGACTGGGCAAATTCTGAGCCGGCCAAATAAGCAAACAGCTGAGACGGTGTGCTACCGCCAGACAGCGAGATATGAACCGGGCGGCCCAGCTCACTGTACTCTTTTAGGCTGTTTGCCAATGCATGAACGACCTGATCGGCGTTTTCAAAAACGTGGTAATTCATGTCACTCAAAGCTCACAGTAGTCGGTATTTGTCAGGTTCTTACAAGGGAAGCGCCATTCACGATCGTCACGAGAAAGTAGCTCATCCGCTTCTTTCGGCCCCCAAGTACCTGCAGCATAACCGTAGAGGTGCTCTGGGTTTTCTTTGTAGTCCAAAATAGGCTGAACAAACTCCCAGCAGGCTTTCACTGCATCGGTACGCGCAAACAAGGTCGCATCACCTTTCATCGAGTCCAGCAGCAAGCGCTCGTAAGCCGTTAGCATATGGGTCTCTTCCAGGCTTTCGTAGTGGAAGTCCATGCTCACTTCTTTAGCTTCAAAGCCGGCACCCGGCTGCTTGAGACCAAAGCTCATCAAGATGCCTTCATCTGGCTGGATACGAATGATCAGTTTGTTTTCTGGAGCGTTAGCACCAAATACTGGGTGAGGCGTTTTCTTGAAGTGAATAACCACTTCAGTCACACGGGTTGGCAAGCGTTTACCGGTACGTACGTAGAACGGTACGCCGTTCCAACGCCAGTTATCGATAAACATCTTCAAACCGACATAGGTTTCGGTTCGGGAGTCTTCTGCCACACCCGGCTCTTCACGGTATCCCACAAGGTGATCGCCACGCACATCAGATTCGGTGTACTGGCCCAGCACCAAGTTGTTCTGCAGATCTTTTTCAGAAAGCGGCTGAAGGCTCTTGAATACCTTCATCACTTCATCACGCATCGAGTCGGCATTGATGGCTGCCGGCGGCTCCATACCCACCATAGCCAATACTTGCAACAAGTGGTTCTGGAACATGTCACGAACCGCACCCGCGCCATCGTAATAACCACCACGCTCTTCGACACCCAGGAATTCAGCCGCTGTGATCTCGACGTAGTCAATAAAGTTGCGGTTCCAAAGTGGCTCGAACATACCATTGGCAAAACGGAACACCAGTAAGTTCTGGACAGTTTCTTTACCTAGGTAATGGTCAATACGGTAGATTTGGTGCTCTTGGAAGTGGGCATGCAAGTCTTTGTCTAACTGCTCGGCGGTCGCCAAGTCGTAACCAAAAGGTTTCTCGACAATCAGGCGCTTCCAGCCATTTTCTTCACTGTTGAGGCCATGGGCTGCTAGGCACTGAGGGATCACACTGTAGAGGCTTGGCGGCGTCGCCAGGTAGAAAGTGGTATTGCCTTGGGTTTGGTACTTCTGCTCAATTTCATCCAAACGATTTTTCAACTTGGCGTAATCGTCGACATCCTTCGTGTCAATCGCTTGGTAATGAAGGCGTTGACAGAAAGCATCAAGTACCTGGGGGTCAACTTTTTCGTTGGCTGTCAGCGAATCTTTCAATTTCTGCTGGAACTCATCATCAGAATAATGAGTCCGGCTTACCCCTAAAATAGCGAATTCTTCAGACAGCAATCCATTCGCGAATAGGTGGTAAAAGGCTGGGATCAACTTACGATGAGTCAGATCACCCGACGCCCCGAAGATGACGATACAATTATTTTCAGGCTTAACCATAATGCTTTCCCACTCGCCTGAATCCATCAGGACAAGTTATTCATTTTATTATTCAGTTTGGTATTGATGTTATCAATACAGCTAAAAAGCACCAGCAGATTTTCTCTATCGCACCGATAGAGAAAACCTTTAATTGGTCACATTTTAGTCGATAATGAGAACGGCGCCTTTTGGGCGCCTCATTATGTATGAGAAGCACATAACATCCCAGCTACATTTGTCTGGTACAACCAGTCATGAGAGAGCAACTAATTGCTTAGTATATTCTTGTTGCGGCTCACTAAATAGGGATTGGGTTTCCCCCTGCTCTACAACTTGGCCTTGGCGAAGAACCAAGGTGTAGTGACACAAGGATTTCACAACATGGAGATCATGGCTGATAAAGAGGTAGGTTAAGTTATATTTTTGCTGCAGGTTTTTTAATAGGGTAAGCACCTGAAATTGAACCGTTCTATCTAGCGACGATGTCGGTTCATCCAACAAGATAAACGCAGGTTTCAACACCAGGGCACGGGCGATAGCAATCCGCTGGCGCTGGCCGCCCGAAAATTCGTTGGGATAGCGGTGGCGTGTTTCTGGGTCGAGCTCAACATCTCGCATCACATCACAAATGACCTTGTCTTCTTGCTCAGGCGTTAAATTTTGATGAACTTTTAGCCCTTCACCAATGATTTGAGCCACAGACATCCTCGGGTTCAAGGCAGAAAACGGGTCTTGGAAAACCACTTGCATTTTGCTGCGTATAGGTAACATTTGCTTACGATTAAATGCCGAGATATCCTCCCCTCGGTATAAAATTTCACCCGTACTTTCCAACAATTTGAGAATCGCCATGCCTGTTGTCGACTTGCCCGAGCCACTTTCACCGACAAGGCCGACGCTGTGGCCGGTTCGCAACAAAAAGCTTACATCCGTCACCGCTTTAATATGATCCTTAACCCGCTTCAATACCCCGCCTTTAACCGGGAACCACACCCGTAGGTCTTTTACCTCGAACATAGGTGTCGCTGCCATATCGACCGGGACCGGCTCGCCGCTCGGATCGGAGTTGATCAACTTGATGGTATAAGGATCTTGCGGCCGTTCGAACACTTCAATCATGGTATTGGTTTCCACCAGCCGCCCCATCTGCATTACCGCAACACGATCGGCAATTTTGCGAACAATGCTCAAGTCATGGGTGATAAACAGCATGGCCATGCCCATTTCACGCTGTAGATCTTTGAGCAAATCCAAAATCTGCGCCTGTACCGAAACATCCAGTGCCGTTGTCGGTTCATCGGCAATCAACAGTTCTGGCTCGTTAATAAGCGCCATCGCTATCATTACCCGCTGGCGCTCACCGCCTGACAATTCGTGCGGATAAGATTCCAATCTTTTTTCTGGGTTTCTGATCCCGACTTTCTGCAACCATTCCAGCGCTTTCTTCTGCGCTTCTCGCTGCCGAGTACCACGGTGGATAGCGAGGATTTCACACAACTGGCGGCCAATTTTATGCAGTGGGTTCAAGGACATCATCGGCTCTTGGAAAATCATGCCAATACGGTTGCCCCTTAAGCCGCGCATTTCCCGCTCACTACAACGCATCATGTCAATGCCATCATAATGAATATGGCCACTGAGATAACGAGTAGATGATTTCGGTAGCAGGCGTAAAATCGCATTGGCCGTGACTGATTTACCCGAGCCACTCTCCCCCACCAGCGCAAGGGTTTCGCCACGTTTAATATCCAGGCTAACGTTGTAGGTCACCTGATTAACGGATTTTCCGCTTTGAAAACCCACCGATAGATTTTCAATGGTAATAATAGGTTGTGACATAGTTACCTCTGATGGTGGGGATCAAATGCGTCACGCACAGCTTCGCCGACAAACACCAACAAGCTCAGCATGATTGAAAGGACAACGAAGGCAGATAAGCCCAACCAAGGCGCTTGCAGGTTAGTCTTCCCCTGAGCCAGCAGTTCACCTAATGATGGGGAGCCCGCTGGTAAGCCAAAGCCGAGGAAATCCAGCGAGGTCAACGTGGTTACCGAGCCGCTGAGAATAAACGGCATCATTGTAAGTGAAGCCACCATGGCATTAGGCAGCATGTGGCGTAGCATGATACGGCCATCACCGACGCCCATCGCCTGGGCCGCCCTGACATAATCGAGGTTCCGGCATCGAAGGAATTCGGCACGGACTACACCGACTAGCCCCATCCAGCTAAACAGCACCATGATGCCCAGCAGCCACCAAAAATTTGGCTCAACAAAGCTGGATAAGATGATCAGCAAAAATAGCGTCGGCATGCCAGACCATACCTCGATAAAGCGCTGGCCGAACAGATCGACCCAACCGCCGTAGTACCCCTGGCTAGCCCCGACGATAACGCCAATCACGGTAGAAATGATGGTAAGGGCAAAACCGAATAAAACGGATATACGGAAACCGTAAATAATACGGGCAAGCACATCGCGCCCTTTGTCATCTGTGCCGAGCCAGTTGACACTATCAGGCGGCGACGGAGCCGGGCCAGATAAGTCATAGTTGATGGTGTCGTAGCTAAAGCGGATCAGCGGCCAGATCATAAAGCCATCGGCCTCGATCAAGTCCGCGACATAAGGGTCGGTATAGTCGGCTTCTGCATCGAATTCACCGCCAAACTCAGTCTCGGAATAAGGGGTGACAATAGGGAAATACCACTGTGACTCAAACTGGATCACCAACGGCTTATCATTGGCGACGATCTCTGCAAACAAGCTGCAGAAAAACAGGATCGAAAAGATCCACAACGACCAATAACCGCGCTTATGAGCGCGGAATCTAGCCCAACGTTCCTTGGTTAATGGGTTCAATTTCACTAACGTGCCTCAAAATCTATCCGTGGATCGACCAATGTATAGGTAATATCCGAAATAATGTTCAGCAACAGCCCGAGTAGCGTCATGATGTACAAAGAGCTAAATACCACCGGGTAATCTCGCTGTATGGTCGACTCAAACCCTAACAATCCTATCCCTTCCAAAGAGAACATCACCTCTATCAGCATCGCACCGGTAAAGAAGATACTGATAAAGGCAGCCGGAAAGCCTGCGATGATGATCAGCATGGCATTACGGAAAACGTGACGATACAAAATACTGCGCTCATCAAGCCCCTTGGCACGGGCTGTGACTACGTACTGCTTGTTGATTTCATCAAGGAAGGAGTTTTTGGTTAACATGGTCAAAGTGGCAAAACCGCCAATAACCATCGCCAGAATAGGCAGGGTCAAATGCCAGAAGTAATCAATGATCTGCTGGTACCAATTCAACTGGTCAAAATTGGACGACACCAGCCCGCGCAACGGAAACCAGCTGAAATAGTTGCCACTGGCGAAGAAGATGATCAGCAATATCGCGAACAGGAAACCGGGGATCGCATAGCCGACAATCACTACCGCGCTACTCCAGACATCGAACCGCGAACCATGCTTGATAGCCTTGGCTATTCCCAGTGGAATCGAGACCAAATAGATGATCAGCGTACTCCAAAGGCCTAGCGAGATAGAGACCGGTAGGCGGTCGATAATTAAATCAATCACGTTGCCGCCTTTGAACAGGCTCTCGCCAAAGTTGAACGTGGCGTAATCCTTGAGCATATCGAAGTAACGCTCGTGCAATGGCTTATCAAAGCCAAATTGCTTCTTGATCGCCTCGACCACTTCGGGATCCAACCCGCGAGAGCCGCGGTAGCCCGAACCATTTTCAGAAGGCTCCAACGAACCAACTTCTTGCCCACCGCCAGTGAAGCGTTCCATGATGCCAGAGCTATGGCCTTCAAGCTGGGCCACCGCCTGTTCAACCGGTCCGCCGGGGGCGATTTGGATAACAAAGAAGTTGATGGTGATGATCGCCCACAACGTGGGTATTACCAACAACAGACGCCGAATAATATATGCCGACATACTTACCGCCGCTTCTTAGGCAACTTGGCCGCTTTTTCGGAATCAATCCACCAGGTATCTCGACCCAAAGCATATTTTGGCCGCACATCTGGCCGAGAGAACTTATCCCAGCTCGACACACGGAACATACTGATATGCCATTGCGGGATCACGTAGAAGTTCCACTGCAATACCCTGTCGAGTGCCCGGCCAAGGTTCAGCAACTTATCTGGGTTCTCTTGGTTTTCAGCAATTTGCTCCGTCAAATAATCAATCGCAGGATCTTTTACGCCAGCGGTGTTATAAGTACTGTCGATAAAATTACTGTTCCAGGCAATCATCAGGTTCGGGCTTGGGTAAGGGTTTGCCCCATAGCCAGCAGAGACCATGTCAAAATCCCTGTCCCGAAGTCGTTTTATGTACTGGGTGGTATCGACGGTACGCAAGCGCATATCAATGCCCAGTAACTTCAAATTTTTCTGCAACGGGATAGCCAAACGCTCAGTGGTTGGGCTGTACATCAAAAGCTCAAAGGTAAAAGCTTCGCCAGTCTCGACATTGGTCATGACTTTGTTCTGCACTTCCCAGCCAGCTTCTTTCATCAATGCCAGCGCTTTGCGAAGCTGAACACGGATTCGGCCAGAGCCATCCGATTGAGGGGGCTGGTATTCTTCGGTGAAGACCCTTGCCGGCACTTTATCTTTTACCGGAGCCAGGACAGCAACCTCAGCTTCCGAAGGCTGCCCCTTGGCTTCATAATCGGTGTTCTGGAAGTAACTGCGGGTGCGGGTATACTGGTTATAGAACAAGCTCTTGTTCATCCACTCGAAGTCCATGGCATAAGACAGGGCTTCACGTACTTTTGGATCGCTGAAATAGCTTCGCTCGGTATTGAACACAAAGGCCTGCATCGACTGCGGAATTTGGTGCGGGATTTCTTCCTTTACAATGTAGCCTTTATCAAAGTTTGGGCCTTGGTACATGGTGGCCCAGAACTTGGCGACGTTCTCTTCACGAATATCATACTCGCCAGCCTTGAACGCCTCGAGGGTGACCGTTTCATCCCGGTAGTAGTCGTATTTGATCGTTTGAAAGTTATGCCTTCCCACATTGACCGGTAAATCTTTGGCCCAGTAATCCTGTACCAAAGAATAGGTCGCGCTTTGACCAGGCTTGTAATCAGTGATCTTGTAAGCGCTGCTACCAACAGGAGGGGTATTAAGAGGCTCGCTGAGGTTCTTGTCTTTCCAGTAGTGTTCAGGCAATACGTTCATGCCCTGCACTAAAGCCAGCAACACTTCCCGGTTCGGCTTGGCCATTTCGATCCTAGCGGTACGCTCAGATTTCGCCGCGACCGATTTTACATCCTTGAAATACACCTTGTACTGGGCCACCCCTTCCTTCATGAACTTATCAAAGGTAAAAGCCACATCAGCTGCAGTGATCGGTTTGCCATCGTGGAATTTGGCATCAGGGTTAATATCCACTTCCATCCACGAATAGTCTTCTGGGTAACGCACCTTTTCAGCAATCAGTGGGTAATAGCTGTCGATTTCATCTTGTGACGACACAAACAAGGTGTCATAGATTGCCTCGCTGCCTGCAACCGACACCCCGCGAGAAGCGAAACGGTTGAAGCTGTCGAAAGTACCAACTTGGGCGTAAGTCACCTGCCCGCCCTTAGGGGCATCGGGGTTAACGTAATCAAAATGTGCAAAATCTGCAGGATACTTCGCGCTACCAAAACCCACTAACGAACGGGTTTCCACCACCTCATTGGCTGACACTGAGCCAGCTACCGCCATCGCCACCAGCAACGATGAGACGCATTTATACATCCGAGCCTCCATGCGTAGAAATCATTTTCAAACAGTAACTGTATGCACTGTCTTACTCTTTGAATTAGATGAAATTATTATGCTGTATATGTTTACGATAGGACACTAATGGCAAATGAACAACCACTCAATAGCCAATATGAAAAGCTGTGATCACTTGCGGCAAGCTATTGAAGCCGTTAATATCGCCCGCTTTCAGGTTTACAGACCGCCATCTCATCTATATTTGCCAGGATCATCCTATGTCAAAGTTCTTCTATAAAGGCCGCATTGAAAAAAAACCAAAGCACGAGAGCTACGGCTTCAACACCAAGCAGGCCAAGAAGATAGGAACTGAAGTTAACCCACTTCAACTTATTGTGAACAGCGATGAGAAAAAATCAGAAGTTGAAGCACTGCTTGAACAACACCAAATTGTCGCCACCATTACGATAAATCCAGAAGCTGAAGAAAATCTGGTTGAGCTGGACACACTGATCAACAAGCCGAAAACCACTGTGTTTGAGAAAACCCCAAACCGTAATGACCCTTGCTCATGCGGAAGCGGTAAAAAATACAAAAAGTGCTGCGGTAAATAACCCCACCAAGCGGCTTTATCATGGGTAGGGGGGAAGCCCCTGCCATTTTCCGTCAAAATCCGTATAATCTCGCGCTGATTTAAAATTTCGGAAAATACGAGTTATGAGCAAAGGTTACGCCTGCGTTGGGTTGTTCAACCCAAAAACCCCTGAAAATGTTGGTTCTGTGATGCGTGCTGCTGGCTGCTATGGCGTCAATAGTGTGTTTTACACAGGCACTCGCTACGACCTTGCTAAAAAGTTCTGCACCGATACCAAAAATACCATCCTTGATATCCCATTAATCGGTGTTGAGGATCTGAAAAACATCATCCCGCACGATTGCGTGCCTGTTGCTGTTGATCTTGTGGAAGGTGCCAAGCCGCTACCTGACTACAAACACCCAAAACGCGCGTTTTACATTTTTGGTCCGGAAGACGGCACGCTGAAAAAAGACATCACCAACTTCTGCCGCGAAACCATCTATGTACCGACAAACGGCTGCATGAATCTCGCTGCCGCGGTCAATGTCATCCTATATGACCGCATGGCAAAAGGTGAGAGTTTTTCGAACCACTAACTGTCGAATCACTAATTCTCGCACCTAAGGCAGCACATAGGCCGAACACTATTGGGGGACAGTTTCTGTGCCCCATTTTTCAATCATTTCCCTAAGCTCGACACTTTGGTACGGCTTACAAAGTATGTCATCCATGCCTGCCGTAAAACACTCTTCCCGCTCTGCCTTGGTGGTGCCAGCTGTCAGAGCAATAATAGGTTTACTGTAACCTGCACTGCGAAGCTGCTCTGTTGTCGCGTAACCATCAAGTACTGGCATTCGGCAATCCATCAGAACAATATCGAATTCCTGATGCTCCAGAATTTCCAATGCTTTTTGGCCATTATCCGCAATAGCGGGTGTAATACCGAACTTGCCCAGCATTAGCTGAATGATCATTTGATTGGTCTTTAAATCTTCTACCACCAAGATAGACAGCTCACCAATAGATGTTACGCCGCCAAACCGACTTTCATTTTTATCTACCTGAGTCTGATTGATTTCCAGCGGTAGAGTCACTGTAAAGGTGGTGCCACGCCCCTCTTCACTGTCGACCTCAATGCAACCTTTCATCTGTTCGGCAAGCTTCTTACAAATTGCCAATCCCAAACCCGTTCCCTCGTGTTGGCGATTACTGGAATTATCGACCTGGGTAAAAGGCTGGAACAACGTTGCCACTTTATCTTTAGGGATCCCGCAACCCGAGTCACGCACCATGAACTTAAGTTTGTCGTCTTGCCACCCGATAGTGACCGATACAAAGCCTTGCTGGGTAAACTTGATAGCATTACCAATAAGGTTAACGAAGATTTGTTTAATACGATCCTCATCTCCTAGCAGCCACTGCGGTGTATCAGGCAGGAAGTGAATGGAAAAGTTAAGCTGCTTTTCATTGGCTGGGTGCTGGAAAATATCTTTCAGCATATTGGTCATCAACCGGCTATCAAAAGGCTTGATAGCCAGCTCCATCATCCCTGCATTGATCTTACTGTAATCAAGCAAGTCATTGATAATGGCTCGCAATAATTCCCCTGAATGATGCAAGGTGGACAATAAACCACTCTGGTGGTTGTCTAGTTGAGTATCAGACAACAACTCAGCCGTGCCGAGCAAACCGTTCAGTGGTGTTCGCAGTTCATGGTTTATCATCGCCAGGAAATCACGGGTCGACCGTTCCGATTCCTCCGCAGATTTCCTGGCAAGGATCGCCTCTTCAAGCTTGAGTTGACGGTCAATCGAGGTTCGGAGCATCTCGCCGATTAAATTCATATGTTTGCGGACAGTGGTATGCCATTCCCTTCGCTCATCAATATGGGTAACCAGATACCCTGTTACCGCAGAGTTACTCAGTGAGAACCAGTGTAATTGCGTTTGAGCATCCCAACACTCGCCAATCGACGTTAATTGGGGGGGAGGCATTATGGAATCATCAATGCCATTAGAGTATGCAATGTTAAGTGCAGGCGTCGATTCACAGCTGATCTTCAAACCGCAAGCACTTACCGCTTGGCTGGAAATCAAGGCATCTAGCAGTTCTTTAATAATACCGTGCGAAGGTTGGTATTTGAGGAATGTATGGCCGAAACCCAGCAGCAAGTTATCCATTTTCTGCTGGTAAGAAAGAAAATCAGACCCACTGGCGACTTTATCTCGCATCTGCTCGAGGTTTTCCTCAACCAGTTGCTTGGTCTGATAAAGCTCCAAACTTTTCGACTCCAACAGCATTTCAGCCATCTTTCTGGCCTCGCGCTCGCGGTCGATTTTCTTTTGCATCAAAGCAACTTGACGTTCAAGATCCATGCGTTCAAGCCCCATAGTTACCCCGCGTTAAGGGTCAGCGTAAATCGCACATGGCTCTGATCTTGATTTACCGGCTCCATTTCGATGTCCATCTCTTCGTTGAAATGCTGGACGCAACCTCGAATCAAGCCTAAGCACACATGAGAGAAACAACGGGCAGAAATGTAATCGAGTACCATTTGGGCTGACGTTTGAGAGATAAAGTCAAATTGCGGCGGGTTGGCATTGGGGTAGAGCTTCTTCACTTCAATATGAATATGGCGCTCTACTCTTTCAATGAAACTAAACGTGCCTGTCGGTTTGTCACCATTATCCATAGGCATTGTCGTTAACAAACGCGCAAACAATGCCTCACCATATACTTCTTGCAGGGCCTCAGGGGAGACATTGGTAATTTTGCTCAAACAGACGATCATCTTCACCAGTACGCGGTGATCATAACTGCCTACTGCCGTGTAGATACCATCAACCCCAGCATCATCAAGCATTTGCTGGCAAACCTCTAAACCAAAACGATTTTCGACGATATCCAAAAACTCGGTAAAAATAATTCCTTTCATAGACTTAATCTCCCTTAACCCTTGATTTGAGTATGGGAAACGAATGGCTAATGGTCAAAATTATTGCAACTGATTTCATTAGACATAAACCCAAGCTCTTCACCACAGCTTTTTTAGTAAAAGGTTCTAACCACACAATTGCGAAAAGTCGGCAATAGCATTATTTTGTGGTTAGCTCATACAAACCAAAGCAACTCATGAAACTTAATTTCCTTTTTTCCTTCCTTTATATAGCAAGCACATTGTCAAGTTCATTCGCCTTTGCCACCCCTATGCCATCAGGTGATTTTGAAGCAGGCAAAATGAAGTCCTTTTCCTGTCAGTTCTGTCATGGGCAAACAGGCGTTGCCAAAAAAGACAGTTACCCGCATATCAACAACCAAAACGCCCTTTACCTCTATAACTCCATGAAAGCCTACCAAAAAGGAGAGCGGAGCGGTGCATATGGTGAAATGATGAAACAACAACTTTCTGTACTCAATGACCAGGATTTAGCTGACATCGCAGCCTATTTTTCAGAGCAACCATAAGTTAACAACCTATGATCTGCTGACAGGAAATTTACCCTAACCCACTGGTAGCTTTTAGCGTTTGCTACTAGAATTAAGCGGATTTGGTGGCATGTAGGCTGCCATTTTTACACCATCATCGTTCACATTCAGTGAACAATGAGCAGGTAAATGACCAAGATGTGTGTCCCAAAACTGCTTTGTCAAAGCGCAATTTGACAATGATAAGGGAAACATAATGTGTTATTACATGCAGCTCCTGTGGGTTTATTGAGCGTTTACGCCAGAAAACCTGAAAAGACGGAGCAAAAACAAGCAAATGTTCATTTTATCTTAAATGAGCTATGTAATGTTTGTTGGAATCAGTGATATACTCCCCCACCGAATAGTGACACTAATTGTTTATAGAGAAAAACAATGGCAGATTTATCTAAATACAGAAACATTGGTATTTTCGCGCACGTTGATGCGGGTAAAACCACTACTACTGAGCGTATCCTTAAGCTTACTGGTCAAATCCACAAGACTGGTGAAGTACACGACGGCGAATCAACTACTGACTTCATGGAGCAGGAAGCTGAGCGTGGTATTACAATCCAGTCTGCAGCAGTTAGCTGTTTCTGGAACGACCACCGCCTAAACGTTATCGATACTCCTGGACACGTTGACTTCACAGTTGAAGTATACCGTTCTCTTAAAGTTCTTGACGGTGGTATCGGTGTATTCTGTGGTTCTGGTGGTGTTGAGCCTCAGTCAGAAACTAACTGGCGTTACGCGAACGAATCAGAAGTATCTCGTCTGATCTTCGTTAACAAACTAGACCGCATGGGCGCTGACTTCTTCAACGTTGTTGATCAGGTTAAGAACGTTCTTGGTGCTACTCCGCTAGTAATGGTTCTTCCAATCGGTCGTGAAGACGACTTCGTTGGTGTTGTAGACCTACTAAGCCGTAAAGCGTACGTTTGGGATGAGACTGGTCTTCCAGAGAACTACGAAATCAAAGACGTTCCTGCTGACATGGTAGACGACGTTGAAGCTTACCGTGAAGAGCTAATCGAAACTGCTGTTGAGCAGGACGATGACCTAATGGAAGCTTACATGGAAGGTGAAGAGCCTTCTATCGAAGACATCAAGCGTTGTATCCGTAAAGGTACTCGTGACATCGCGTTCTTCCCTACGTTCTGTGGTTCTGCATTCAAAAACAAAGGTATGCAGCTAATCCTTGACGCAGTTGTTGACTACCTACCTTCTCCAACTGAAGTAGATCCTCAGCCGCTAACAGACAAAGAAACTGGTGAGCCAACTGGTGAAGTTGCAACTGTTTCTGCTGATGAGCCACTAAAAGCGCTTGCGTTCAAAATCATGGACGACCGTTTCGGTGCACTAACGTTCATCCGTATCTACTCTGGCCGCATGAAGAAGGGTGACACTATCCTTAACTCTGCGACTGGTAAAACTGAGCGTATCGGCCGTATGGTTGAGATGCAGGCAGATGACCGTAACGAGCTTACTGAAGCACAAGCTGGTGACATCATCGCTGTTGTTGGTATGAAGAACGTTCAAACTGGTCACACTCTATGTGATGTTAAGCACGAGTGTACTCTTGAGCCAATGATCTTCCCAACTCCAGTAATCTCTATCGCAGTAACGCCTAAAGACAAAGGCGGTTCTGAGAAGATGGGTATCGCGATCGGTAAAATGGTTGCAGAAGATCCATCATTCCAGGTTGAAACTGACGAAGAAACTGGCGAAACCATCCTTAAAGGTATGGGTGAACTTCACCTAGACATCAAGGTTGATATCCTTAAGCGTACTTACGGCGTAGACCTAATCGTTGGTCAGCCACAGGTTGCTTACCGTGAAACTATCACTCAAGCAATTGAAGATAGCTACACGCACAAGAAGCAGTCTGGTGGTTCTGGTCAGTTCGGTAAGATCGACTACCGTATCAAGCCAGGTGAAGTTGGTTCTGGCTTCAAGTTCTCTTCAACTGTTGTTGGCGGTAACGTTCCTAAGGAATTCTGGCCTGCAGTTGAGAAAGGCTTCGAAGGCATGATGGACAACGGTGTCCTAGCTGGCTTCCCAGTTCTTGACGTTGAAGTTGAACTATTCGACGGTGGCTTCCACGCAGTTGACTCATCAGCAGTAGCATTCGAAATCGCAGCGAAAGGTGCATTCCGTCAGTCTATGCCTAAAGCTGGTGCTCAGCTTCTTGAGCCAATCATGCACGTTGACGTGTTCACTCCAGAAGACCACGTTGGTGACGTAATCGGTGACCTTAACCGTCGTCGCGGCATGATCAAAGACCAGCAAGCTGGTACTACTGGTGTTCGTATTAAAGCAGACGTTCCTCTATCAGAAATGTTCGGCTACATCGGTCACCTACGTACTATGACTTCTGGCCGTGGTCAGTTCTCTATGGAGTTCGCACACTACGCACCATGTCCAGCAAACGTTGCTGAGCAGGTAATCGCAGAAGTTAAAGAGCGCGAAGCTAAGAAGTAATTCTTATCTGAGTAAGCTCAATAGCTGATAAAAACCCGATAGCCAAGCTATCGGGTTTTTTTTATGCTCTGTTTTTATGAGCTACAGTTGGCAAGGTAATTCATCAAACCATATTGCTTTAACCACTCTAGTTGTTCTTCATGCTTCACCAAAAAACGCCCTGAATAGTTTATCCCGTTGGCAAAAACACCCTCGATGTTATTTTTGCTGCGGGGAAACAGTAGCATCCAGCGCTCGGTAAGGAGCAGGTTATAAGGTGCGCAATTCCCACCCTCAGTTTTCGCCTGTAACCCCAATTTCCCCATCATTGAAAGATAATTCTCATACAGCGCCGTAGCATCCAGAGTCTGCAATGACATCAACTGGTGTTCAAAAGGCAACTGTCCTGACGCAATGACCTGCTCTAACGGAATGGGCGAACGAACAAGCTGCATATGACGGTGGGTTTGGCTCGCACCGGCAACAGGGCCATTATTGTAAAAACCGAAGACATCGGGATGATCAAACCCTTTCAGCCAGCCTTGGAAATCACTCAAGCTCAGACAGCTTTGCTGCGGGACAAAGGCTTTTGAACAAATAAGAAGATGGGGAGACAGTACCGGAAACTTATTCAACAAACAGACGTGCTCGTTCCCGGCGTCGGCAACGTAAAGAGATTGTTCATAAGGCAGGAACGGATTGCCTTGGGTAGACGTCGCACGAAACTTCTTGGTCGCATTGGCTGTGACCACATGACCAAAATAGGCAATTCCCTCTTCTTCTATCACTTGGGCATCGGTAACTATCGGCATCAGGCTGCCATCAACCAATGCGTGCTCAGAAACTTGGGTTGCCTTTTCCCACAGCGTTTCAGTTTGACAGGACATATGCCCCTCCTCAGTATCCTTTACTTTCACCATTGTATACCCAAGTAAGCTCAAGATGCTTGTTTCAAAAGGCTATCTTCAATCACACACCCTGCCCTTGCAGTAAGCTATTGCAGTGTACACATTAGTTTACAATGATACCCTTTTTCGCCATATGCCGGATCATGGCTAGATATAGCTGCAAACCACGAAACTTTGTATTATCAATGCCATTGGAAAACACTGCTTTACCCTATTCCCAATAGTACTCCATAAAGCAGTTAGAAGTTTTTGTTTGGTCGCTAAAACTTCAACAGGTAGTTTTGTTTGGTCGCATCCTACCTATCCAGCCTGTTTGCCTTTTGCATCATCCAGGTAGAAACAAAAAGGGCGTTTACCCAGTAAACGCCCTTAACTCTATTTGTTTTTCAGATTATTCTTTCAGTGCCGCAACTGCTGCTCTTAAATCAACTCTGCAGCCAGTAGGAAGCAACCGAACAGGAAGCTCAAGCCCATCGCCACCTGTCCACCTGACGCTTGGTACAGTACCCCAGAAGCATCCACTTCAAACGCGCTGTCATCTTCTTTGCGCAATTTCATTGTCATCGCCATTGGGATGAACACTGCAAGGAATACTAGGATGATACCAGCATAGCCCAATACAGATAGGAACTGGTCAGCAGCAAACAATGCACCAGCCAACGGCAGGATGAAGGTCAGTACGTAGGTCACAGCGCGATTCTGGCGGAATGTATCCACGTTTTGGTCAAACAGCGCCATAGCTACACCAAGGAAAGAAGTAAGCAGTGCAAGGCCTGTGAACACTGACAGGACTAGGTTAATCATACTGTGGTTCGAACCAAGCACGGCAATTAACTCAGAAACGTTGGTGAAATCAACCATCTGATCGGCGCTTAGGTTACCCATTGCAGCATAAAGCCACAGTAGGTAGCTAAATAGTGGAACAAGCGAGCCAATCACTACCATGTTGCGAAGCTGCTTGTGGGTGGCTTCTTTGTTGTATGTCACCAAAGATGGGATAACCACCATGAAGCCGAAGCTAGTGAACAGTACCGAGCTGGTTTTGATCAGGTCAATCTTGTTATCGCTGGTTGCTACCATAAGGTTTTCAACTGAAATTGTCGGTACCAAAGACAACAGTGTCAGTACCAGCATAATCACCATCACGGCAAACAAACCACGGTTTAGCTTATCAACCACTGCGGTACCCGCAGCTACAACCACACCTGCGGTTAAGGTAAAGACGATCTGGCTCTGCATAAAGCTGAGTTCAAGGCCAATGCTGGACAGAAGTTTTTGAACCAAGTCCCCTGCCCCAATGATGTACGCCATCAGCAAGCAAACAAGCAGTGCATACAGCAAACCATTTGTCACCAACTGACCACCTTTACCGAGTGTTTTGCGAGCAATGGTATTCATACCCAGGCCGCCACCCGCTTTGATACTGGCTTCAAGCAGAAGAAGAGCGGCATATGTTGTACCTAACCAGATCACCAGCATCAACAACGTACCCCAGACCAACCCGAACTGGGCCAGTACCATAGGGATAGCCAACATACCGGCACCCAGTGCCGTACCCGCAATAATAAGAGAGCTACCAAGCAGTTTTAAATTCACAATTTTGTCTCGTAATAATGTGTCTCCGCCGCACAGAGGGCAGAAAACAAAAATGGGGGAAATAATCTATTTATCAACGTGCTGCAGATAAAAACGGCAGCAATAGAGAATTAGTGACTAAATCGGAATGCGGCAAAATAGCCGTAAAACTGAAAGTTTGCAGAAGGTTTGGCGAATTGAGAAAGGTAAGCGCAAGCACGCTCTAAAGAGGCGGTAGAGGGCAGATGGATCTTCCCTACAGTTTTATTGTTCATTAATCGTACTCCAACAACGATAAATCCCTATAAGTAAGGTAACCTTCCACTGATTACCCTTGTTTTGTTTGGTCAGTTAGCAACTTATATGGTCATTAGAAGCACTTCAACACTCGCACATGAAATCTTATATTCCATAAATGAAAAATAAGATTTCAAGCAAATAAAAACCCTTTGGCCATTGGCACAAAGGGTTCGTTTTCACTCAGAAAGAGGGGTTAGCTTATGCTGATAACACTTCACCGGATTTGGCTGCGATTAGCGTCAGCTTGTTAAACGAGGCTGGGTAAACACTGATGGTGCTGCCATCATCGAACAGTAGGCCGTCGTAAAAGTTACCACTCCACTTCACACGGGTGAAACGTGCATAGCGCGCTTTACTGTAAACCTCTTCGAGGGCGTTGATGGCACCTTGCTTGCGTACCTGATCCATAATGTCCTGGCTCAGTAATTTCTCGGCCACCGATTTGTCTGTTGTCATCCCTGTCTCCGGAACCTCTTCGTCCTTTGTTTGTACCAAATTCAAAATGAGATTCAAGTACCAATATCACAACACTCCGGTGTACGCCGAGAAATTAAACAGTTTTAAGCCTATTTGTCTTCGCTGTGGTAGTAGTTTGAGTCAAAGTTGATCACAGTACCTTTACTGCGGATAAACTCTGCAATGGTTACCTGTTGTGCTTTCATTGACTCAATTAGCAGATCCTTGTCCTCGTTAAATTCCTCATGGCCAATTGGTGCAGGAACAAGATTCACTTCCCCATCTTCTCCTTCAACTTCTATTGCAGGGCCTTCATACGGGAACAAGTATGAACCATGCCCACCATGCATCACTCTGATGGCTGTTTTGATTACACCCTGGTCAGAAATATTATCGGTAGCCGTGGTCAATGAAAGATGGTCAATCAATGGCTCAGTACCAACAAGCGGCAAGCCTGTCGCTTTATTCGGGACGACGGTATCAGGCAGGTAATCTTCCCCAAGCTTACAGTTATCCAATTCAGGATCACACGTACCAGCAGCCTCAATGAGCAGGATTGGCTGTTCAGGGTTGTTAGCTTGCTGGGTGGTAAAGTTTGCCGGGTCACCTGCATCTACGGCAGCCTGAACTGCAGGGAACATATCAGCCACAGCCATATCGTAGAATGTCTGCTCTAGCTCCTCAGCTTGTTCTTCATTTTCATCACTCTCAAACTTGAATTTTGCTAAAGCGTTGAGGCCTTCAACTTTAGTCTGTTCACTCGAGTCGTAAACTCCTAGCATTTGGGCAACCATTAACTGAATATCGCTCGATTCCTTTATCTCGTTAGCCACTTCGTCACCCAGTAAATCTGAGTTCATTACCAGATCAGTCAAATGCATACCAGGTACCACCAAAGTAACTGTTGAAAATTTTAGTTTTTCATCTGATTGAGAAAGCTCACTCACCATCGTCGATACGATACCTCCAAGTGAGTGGCCTATTAGGCTTACGTCACTATTATCAATAAAAGACGTGGAGTTAAGCGCTTTTCTCAATGCTAGCTGATCAATCACGGCCTGACGCTGATTATCGCGTAACGTTAGAGGGCTAAGCAGGTTAAGGTATACCGACTTGTCTTCATTTTCTTCGGTACTGGTCGTGGTGATATCCATTACCCCGTCACCATTCAAATCGACACCCCTGGCGCCATGCAAAGGCTGATCAATAGCTATCACGAGGCGATCCTCACCCACGACACTTTCCGCCATTGTCTGTGCAGATTCTTTCCAGCCTGTAATGCCGTGAACGAAAATTGAGGCAGGTAAGGCAGCAGCACTGGTTGTTAAAGTCTCAGGGCTCCAACCTTTAGGGGCATATATCAAGACAGGGATTTCTTCCACGCTCTGTGCTGTTGGTTCAGGGTTACCACCATGGACAAAATTGCCGCTGCCGTCTTTCCACCAGCTGTAAAGGGGTTCACAGTAACTCACAGGATCAGCATTGATCTCCCTAGCTTGCTCGCTACCCGCAGGATACAAAGCGTCGACTTGGCAGTTAGAGGCATTGGGCATTTCTAGGTAGTACGGGACTTCAATGGTTGCTTCGTATGTCCAAACCTTCGCAAACTTACCGTCATTGAGCACTTTGATGTTCTTAAGCCCCTGCTCAGGTATATTGGCTTTAGCTGCTTCAATTACCGGATAAATGCTTTGGGTGGTAAAGCGTGCGCTATAAACAATGCTCTCTTGAACCCCTGCTGCGGCTAAATCATTGTGGTTACTTTGGATCTGGCTGACAAACGCATCCCCCCTGACATGGCCTAAATTGTCCCCCTCAACCAGGCCTTGATAATAGTTTGAGCGTCTTAGCGTATTGCCCGAAATGTCTTTAATCCCATCTGAAAGGGCAAGGACAAACGTTGTTGACTCAGGTAGCACAACTTTAGGCATCACCTGAATATCACCCGACTCATTGACTTCAACCACATAGTCTTCATTTGGCTTAAGTAGCTTGCCAGTTTCGACATTCAGGATATACGTCTTCTCAGTTAGCGTTGTGGTATCAAGCGCATCTTCTGGACCAGAAATTGGCAAGACGATTGGGTACCCTGTAGACCATCCATCTAGCGCACCATAGACGTTCTCGTAGTTTCGGTAATCGACTTCGCCGCCACTCGCTTCTTGATCAAGCTCCAAGGTACCATCACTATCGGTAAGCAAAATGTCATTCGGGTAGATGACCTGATCAAGGCTGAATGGAACATACTGCCGAGGATCTTCTGAGGTATCTATCTCATTACAGGCTGTGAGCGTAGCCGCAATGACAAGTGCCAGGCATAAAGGTTGTGTATTTTTTATCATTGTCATTTCCATCGGTTTATTAAACTGCTTTCAGACGCTCGGCTATCCTAATTGAAAAGCAGTAAAACCCCGACGACAACACTCTCTTAACTAGCTGATTTAATATATTATTTATGTTTTTTATATGTTTTTACCTAGCTATATTCCCAAAACACACAGCATCAGCCAAAACCGTCGCCATCCCCTCGACGATTGTTTCTAACTGTGTCACAAAAATGTCATATTATGTAATAAACCAACGCTCTACTAATGCTATCTTATTCATAATTATTGTTTAAATCCTTCATATTTATTCTTGTAATACAATATTATATTATTTAAGTCTTTGATTTAATTGCACCTACCACTTTAGGGTTATTCAAAACTGTAATTGATTTACGTCATATTTATTCACACATTGTCTCATTAAGATCCTATTCAGAATTTATGACTTTGTAGTAGAGGATCTTATGAGCAGAGTGAGATTGGCCATCATCGGCAACGGAATGGTAGGCCATCGCTTTATCGAGGAGTTGGTCGATAAAGCCAATATGGACAATTATGAGGTAACCGTCTTCTGTGAAGAACCTCGTGTCGCCTATGACAGGGTTCACCTGTCATCGTATTTCTCCCACCATACCGCCGAAGAACTTTCGCTCGTTAAAGAAGGCTTCTACCAGAAACACTCAATCAACATCCTGCTCGGCGAACGTGCGATTAACATCAATCGCGAAAACCGTATCATCTACTCCAGCACTGGTCGTGAAGTACAATACGACAAGTTGATCCTCGCTACTGGCTCCTTCCCGTTTGTACCGCCAATCAAAGGTAACGAAAGCAAAGATTGCTTTGTCTACCGCACAATCGAAGATCTCAAAGCCATTGAAGCCAATGCGAAGAAAAGCAAAGTCGGTGTTGTTGTCGGTGGCGGCCTACTGGGTCTTGAAGCCGCCGGTGCACTGAAAGCGCTCGGTGTTGAAACTCACGTTGTTGAGTTCGCACCAAAGCTAATGGCCGAGCAGCTAGATCTTGCAGGCGGTAACCAACTGCGCCAGAAAATTGAGCGTATGGGTGTCAATGTTCACACCAGCAAGAACACGTTGGAAATCGCACCAGAAGGTAGCAATGCCCGTAACGTTATGCGCTTTGCTGATGGTACCGAGCTTGAGACAGACTTCATTGTATTCTCTGCCGGTATCCGCCCACAGGACAAACTGGCACGCCAAATGGAGCTAAATGTGGCCCCTCGCGGTGGTATTGCCATCAATGATTTCTGCCAGACGTCAGATGAACACATCTACGCTATTGGTGAGTGTGCCTCTTGGAACGAAATGTTCTATGGCTTGGTTGCCCCTGGCTACAAAATGGCACAGGTTGCGGTTAGCCACCTAATTGGTGAAGACAACCGATTTGAAGGTGCTGACATGAGTGCCAAGCTGAAACTGCTTGGCGTGAAAGTGGGCTCTATCGGTGATGCCAATGGCCGTACTCCTGGTTGCAAGAGCTTTGTCTACCAGAACGAAGAGCTGGAAGTGTACAAGCGCCTGATTGTTTCTGAAGATAACAAGAAGCTACTGGGTGCTGTACTGGTTGGTGACACCTCTGACTACGGTGATCTGCTTCAACTTATGCTCAATGAAATGGAGCTGCCTGAACACCCAGATGCATTGATCCTTCCAGCCCATGCTGGTGCCGAGAAACCATCGCTTGGCGCAGACGCCCTGCCTGATAGCGCGGTGATCTGTTCTTGCTTCGATGTCACCAAGGCTAAAATTTCCCAAGCTGTGACTGACGGCAATCATACCTTGGCAGATATTAAAGCCGTAACAGGTGCAGGAACTGGCTGTGGCGGTTGTATTCCGCTAGTAACATCAGTCCTAAATGCTGAGCTGGCAAAATCTGGTATCGAGGTGAAGAACGATGTGTGTGAGCACTTTGCCTACTCACGCCAGGAGCTATTCCACCTGATCCGCATTGAAGAAATCAAAACCTTCGATGAGTTGCTAGAGAAATACGGCAAAGGGTACGGCTGTGAAGTGTGTAAGCCGCTAGCGGGTTCGATCCTTGCTTCATGCTGGGGTGAGCACATCCTGAAGCCTCAGTTGGTTAAACTGCACGACACCAACGACAACTTCCTGGGCAACATCCAGAAAGACGGTACATATTCAGTCATCCCTCGTATGGCAGGTGGTGAAGTCACGCCACAAGCACTTGGCGCTCTTGCCGCAGTCGCTGAAGAATACAGCCTATATACCAAAGTCACCGGTGCACAGCGTATCGGCCTGTTCGGCGCACAAAAAGATGATCTTCCTGAGATCTGGCGCAAGCTGATTGATGCTGGTTTCGAAACTGGCCAAGCGTACGCGAAAGCACTGCGTATGGCTAAGACCTGTGTGGGCTCGACTTGGTGTCGTTACGGCGTTCAGGACTCTGTTGGCCTCGGCTCTATGATTGAAAACCGCTACAAGGGCATCCGTACTCCGCACAAGATGAAGTTCGGTGTGTCTGGCTGTACCCGTGAGTGTGCTGAAGCACAGGGCAAAGACCTTGGCATCATTGCAACAGATGCAGGCTGGAACATGTATGTGTGTGGTAACGGTGGTATGAAACCTCGCCATGCAGACTTGCTTGCCAGCGACCTAGACCAAGAAACCCTGATCAAGTACATCGACCGCTTCATGATGTTCTACATCCGCACCGCAGCGCCACTTCAGCGTACTTCGGTATGGATGGAAAACATGGAAGGCGGTGTTGACTACCTACGTGAAGTGATTGTGGAAGACAAACTGGGCATCAACGCCCAGCTTGAAGCTGACGTAGCCAAGCTGGTTGATGAGTATGAGTGTGAGTGGACTGCGACAATCAATGACGAGTCACAACTTACCCGCTTCGCCCACTTCATCAACTCTGACTTGCGTGATGACAATGTAGTCTTCGTTTCCGAGCGTGACCAGCACCGCCCGGCAACATTCACTGAAAAACACCCAGGTGCGGTTGGCGATATCCTGCACGTTGAATTGGAGAACTCATAATGGCTTTTGAACAAATCTGCGATATCCAAGATATCACTCCGGGTACTGGTGTCTGTGCGCTGTTCAACGGCCAGCAGGTTGCTATCTTTCGCCCTAACGAAGCAGAAGAAGTGTTCGCCATCAGCAACATGGACCCATTTGCCCGCTCCAATGTGCTGTCACGCGGCTTGATTTGCCAACACCAAGACGAACTTTGGGTTGCGAGCCCACTGAAAAAGCAACGTTTCAACTTGTCTACCGGTGCATGCATGGAAGATGAACGTTTTAACATCAAAGCATTCAACGCCCGTGTAACCAACGGCAAAGTAGAAATCGCAGCGTAACAACCTAACGTGTTAGTTAACAAAGATTAAATAGCGAAAAGGCTCTTTGCCCATCACGTGAGTGAGAGCCTTTGACTATTCAATTTTAATTTAACTTTTTGGAGTGACATGATGTCCTATTCAAAACCGATGGAATTCGTTCAGACAATGATTGATACGGGCGAGGCAAAAATTCGCACATCGACACGTGATTTGATTTTACGTGGCACGATGGCGGGTATTATCCTCTCGCTCGCCGTTGTTGTAGCGATCACCACCATCACACAGACAGGCATTGGCATTGTTGGTGCCCTCGTCTTCCCTGTCGGGTTCTGTATCTTGAGCCTAATGGGTTATGACTTGGTAACCGGTGTATTTGGCCTAGCGCCGCTGGCTAAATTCGAAAACCGCCCGGGCATTACTTGGGGCAGTGTTCTTCGCTGCTGGGGCCTGGTTGGTCTTGGCAACTTGATTGGCTCACTCATTGTGGCCTTCCTTATTGCCCTTTCTTTCACCATGAACTTCAGTGTTGAACCGGGCGCTGTTGGCCAAACCTTTATTAAGGCTGCAACAGCACGTACTGTAGGTTTTGAAGAGTTAGGTGCCAATGGTTGGATCACCTGTTTTGTCCGCGGTATCTTGTGTAACCTAATGGTTTGCTTGGGTGTTATCGGCAACATGACCGCTCGTAGCGTGGCAGGTAAAATTGTAGCAATGTGGCTACCAATCTTTATCTTCTTCGCGCTAGTATTCGAACACGCCGTGGTGAACATGTTCCTGTTCCCATTGGGTATGATGCTAGGCGCTGATTTTGGTATCTCTACCTGGCTGAGCTTCAACCTGGTACCAACCATTCTTGGTAACCTTGTTGGTGGCTTGCTATTTACATGTGTTCCGCTGTACCTGACTCACGCGAAAACAGCCCCTGCGCACAACGTAGAGAATGACTCAGTTGTCGATGCAGCGCCTGCATTCGGCACTAAGTAATCATTATGTTTTGGTTCCGGGTAATGACCCGGGACCAACACTTACCAATAAACCTATTGTATTGTTTTGGCTATAAAAAGTAATAATTTCTCAGGGTAAAATGCAACAAGCCGCCCTCCACGCTAGAGTGTTACTTTTTATATCCAAATTTTAGAAAGGCGTTGCTATGGGCATCAGTAATCTATCAACAAACAGCGGCTTTGTTTCACTGGTCGGCGCAGGGCCTGGCGATCCAGACTTGCTGACAGTTAAAGGGCTTAGGGTTATTCAAGCCGCAGACGTTGTTGTCTATGACCGTTTGGTATCAAAAGATATTCTGGCGCTGGCAGACTCGTCAGCAGAGATGATCTACGTTGGTAAAAAGCTCGACTTCCATTGTGTTCCGCAAGATCAAATCAACCAGATTTTGGTGCAAAAAGCCCAACAAGGTAAGCGTGTTGTACGTTTGAAAGGCGGCGATTCTTTCATCTTCGGCCGCGGAGGTGAAGAGCTTGAGGAGCTCGCCAAGTTCGGCATTAAATATGAAGTCGTCCCGGGCATCACGGCAGCAGCAGGGGCAACCGCTTATGCGGGGATCCCCCTCACCCACCGTGACCATGCCCAAAGTGTCCAGTTTATCACTGGCCATGTACAAAAAGATGGCCGTGAAATTGAATGGGCCTCATTGGCCCAGTCCAATAATACCCTGGTGTTCTATATGGGTCTCAAACAAAGTGGCCATATCTGCGATAAGCTGATCACCCATGGCCTTTCAGCAGAAACCCCTTGCGCCATTATCGAGAACGGCACCCGTCCAGAACAACGTGTACTAAGCGGCACAGTCGCGACTCTGCCAGAATTAGCCAAGGAAGCGGTAAGCCCCGCGCTCATCGTGATTGGTAGTGTTGCCTCACTGAGTGAAAAGTTACAGTGGTTTAATTCGTAACATATTCAAACAGTAACATGACTGCTACTCAATAAAGACAAAGGGCACTAAGCCCGCCCTTTTCTTTTCGACACTTGGTTTTCGACACTTGGTTTTCGACATTGGGTTTTCTGCGCTTACTGGTTAATGCCTAGGCTTCAGCGTCTGACCAATACTGTACCAGCGGCCATACCCACCAGCATCGCCACAATAAACACCAACATTGACGGGTTCAGCCCCAAGGTCGATGTCACGGCAGGGCCTGGACAAATGCCAGCAATCCCCCAGCCTAGGCCAAACAATGCCGCGCCGGTAACCAGCTTTTTGTCAATCACTGTGCTGTTCGACATCTCGAATTTTCCAGAGCAGACGGGTGCCGAGCGCTTCTTAATAACCAGCAAGTAAACGGGCAGAAATACCGCTAGCGCCCCACCCATCACAAACATCAAGCTTGGATCCCAAGCTCCGGCTATATCAAGAAAGCCGATAACGCGGTGGGGATCGACCATGCCTGACACCATCATCCCCAAACCAAACAGTAGCCCCGCCAATAAGGCGACTAGCTGTGTAAAAGCTTTCATCTTTGAACTCCCATCAAAGTACATGCAAACGAACAAAGACGGTCGCAATAGCCACGACCATAAATATACAGGTTGCTACAATCGAGCGTTTAGACAAACGGCCCATCCCGCAAATACCGTGGCCACTGGTACATCCGTTACCTATCTTGGTACCTACCCCAACCAGCAAACCAGCCATTCCAACCCAGAAGAATGAGGTAACGGGAAGTGTATCGGGTAACGTAAATCCAACTGCTGGTGCTAACAGGCCACTTGCCATCATGCCAATGACAAACAGCAGCCGCCACGATATTTCACCTTGTTTGGGTGCCAGCAAACCAGAAACTATCCCGCTGATGCCAGCAATCCGGCCATTAACTAATAACAAGCCTGATGCCGCGACACCCAGCAGCACTCCACCTGCGAGTGCATCCCATGGGATCTCAAATGCCATTATTCTCTCCAACCTAGTCAGCAACTTTATTTATTAGAGAATACTTAAGTATCGAAAACAGTCAATACTAATTTAGAATAAAATAAATTAGCAATTACTAATTTAATGTTTTATATTGGCTGCTATCGTAAATCGAGATACTGTAGTTCCCTATCATTAGGGCAGACGGAGAATGCAATGACCAAGATTTTGATTGTGGGCGGTGTAGCCGGTGGGGCATCAGCTGCCGCACGTGCACGCCGATTAAGTGAAGATGCTGAAATCGTGATGTTTGAGCGCGGAGAGTTCGTCTCTTTTGCCAACTGTGGCCTTCCCTACCACATTGGTGGCGATATCACAGACCGCAGTAAACTATTACTCCAGACACCCGAGAGCTTCCTTGCCCGCTTCAATGTCGATGTCAGGGTTATGAACGAAGTCATTGCTATTGACCGTGAAGCCAAACACGTCACAGTGAAGAATATCCTTGATGGTACTGAGTACACAGAAAGCTACGACTTCCTGCTGCTTAGCCCCGGTGCTGCGCCTGTGATACCACCTATTGCTGGTATCGATAATCCGCTGACCCATTCGCTGCGCAATATCCCCGACATGGATAAGATCATTGCCACACTTGAAGGCAACAAGCCAAACCACGCCACAGTAGTCGGCGGCGGCTTTATCGGCCTAGAGATGATGGAGGCTTTCCACCAACTGGGCATTGAAACGACGCTGGTAGAGATGGCGGATCAAGTCATGACGCCCGTTGACCGTGAAATGGCTGGCTTTGTTCACCAAGAGATCCGCGACAAAGGCGTCGACCTTCGCTTGGGTGCCGCCCTGGAGTCGGTAAGCTACGACGAAGAACAGCAACACCTTCGCCTGACACTTAACAATGGCGACACCATCGAAACTGGCATTTTGATCATGGCGATCGGTGTTCGCCCGGAAACCCAGCTAGCCAAAGATGCCGGGCTGAAAATTGGTGAACTCGGTGGTATTTGGGTTACCCCGCAGATGCAGACCAGCGATCCAAGTATTTTCGCGGTGGGTGACGCCATTGAAGATCAAGATTTCGTGACCGGTGGGCAAACCTTGGTTCCATTGGCTGGACCTGCCAACCGCCAAGGCCGTATGGCAGCCGACAATATGCTGGGCCGCAATGAAAGCTACCAAGGCACGCAAGGTACAGCGATTTGTAAGGTTTTCGACCTAGCTGTAGCTTCTACCGGTAAAAATGAGAAGCAACTTAAAGCTGATGGCGCTAGCTTCGAAAAAGTCTATGTTCACACCGCAAGCCATGCCAGCTACTACCCCGGTGCTGAAACGGTCTCCTTGAAGCTGCTGTTCGAGCCAAACTCGGGCAAAATCTTGGGCGCACAAGCGGTTGGCAAAGATGGCGTTGATAAACGTATTGACGTACTTGCCGTTGCCCAGCGTGCCGGCATGACTGTTGAGCAATTGCAGCACCTTGAGCTGACCTACGCACCCCCTTACGGCAGCGCCAAAGATGTCATCAACCAAGCTGCTTTTGTCGCCAACAACATCATCAAGGGTGATGCAACGCCTATTCATTTTGATGAAATTGACAACCTTTCGGACGACCAGTTGCTGCTGGATGTACGTAACCCAGGCGAACTCAAAAACGCAGGATACTTGGAAGGGGCGATCAAAATTCCTGTTGACCAGTTACGCCAACGTCTGGGTGAACTGCCAAAAGACAAAGAAATTGTCATCTATTGTGCTGTCGGCCTGCGTGGCAACGTCGCCTACCGCCAGTTGGTGAACAGTGGATTCAAGGCGCGAAACCTGATTGGGGGGTATCGCACCTACCTCTTTGCCAAGCAATAAAAATACCCTCAATAAAATTAAGCCCGTTGTGCATGCAACGGGCTTGTTATTTATTCCGGATCTTTGATGATGAGTTGGTTAATAGCCGTGCTTCTCATAGCCTCCGTCACTCTCACCTTTTTTACCCTTGTCATCCCCTGACTTATCATAATATTTACTATCGTGATAATAGTGCTTCCTATACCAGTTGTACCACCTGGGGTACTTAGGCTTTACTTCTTTCAAATCAATATAATAGATAGACTTGGTATAAACAGTATCGCCTTCCGTGCCAGTATAGCCCGAGAAGTTAGCCATGCCTGACTGCCACAAAGCGCCCTGATGCCACTTGTAAGCATCCTTACCTTTGATGACGCTGTTTTCGCTATCACTTGAGCCCGTAATATGGGTGACATCATAGCCATCGGGTGTCTTGCTTTCATAATGTAGTATTGGCTGGACGGTGACATGTGAACGGGCAACAAAATAGCCATCATCAAAATGGAAGTAGATGGTTTTAATTAATTTTTTACCATCTCCTTCATACATTTCCTCAGAGTAACATTCCTTGCTATAGCCGACCTGGCTGTCGTCAGAGAGGGAATAGAGAGCCGCATGTAGACACAGGGCATAATCTGGGTATTTGTCCCCATCGATGTCGGCTACTTCTTTTTCATATAGCTGCCCGTAGGCAATCGATTTTAAGGCAAACTTTTTACCTTCATCTTCTTCGTTTTTCTCTTCTCCGTCATGGTAGTCAGAGCCATCATACTCTGTCTTTTTCGTATAGGTTGTTGTTGAGGTGTATGTCTTTGTATAGCTATAAGATC
Organism: Photobacterium sp. ABD4_091; assembly: GCF_056160145.1. Taxonomy (NCBI): domain Bacteria; kingdom Pseudomonadati; phylum Pseudomonadota; class Gammaproteobacteria; order Vibrionales; family Vibrionaceae; genus Photobacterium; species Photobacterium sp. ABD4_091. Next base: position 67,608 of record NZ_JBSWWQ010000001.1, read on the forward strand.
CTTTACTCTCCTCGTCACTTTCGCTGTTGTCATACGCTATTGAAGGTATCGACACGCAAAGCGCCAAGCTTGCAAGGGATATTGTTATAGAATTAATTCTCATCATGTAACTCCACTAAGTTCGGTGGTATCACTTGATTACATTGCCAACTGTCTAATTTTATTTAAGAAAACACTAGAAGTTTTTTACGGCTAGAGAAAACTTCTCGTGCAGGATTAAATTGTAGAATAAATGGTAGGAAGACAGTTTGGGGGTATTTTATAGAATTTTATATAGCTATCTGAAATTAAAACGCTTTTAATAAATGTGCCTACAAATCACTATTGATAATTATGTCGTATTTCTTAAATGTAAGAATTGAATGGCAGCCTAGACTAACTGCCTAGGCTGTTAAAAGTGATTTAAATTGAGAGTGTTGCCGAAGACGGGTCTTTAGGGTTTGGACCATATTCATTGGCCTCTGGCTGGCTATCCTGTACAAAGAAATACAGCAATACCAGCACACCAACTAGCGGGATCAAACCTATCAGCATCCACCAACCAGTCCGCCCGGTATCATGCAAGCGACGCACACCAACAGCAATGCTAGGGATAAGGATCGCTAGCGAATAGACAGTACCAATCATTCCAGCCCCTTCGCCAGCCCCAGGGTTACCCAAGGCAGAGTCCAACATAGACAAAGCAATGCTGATAATGATGTTGAACAAGAAGAAGTACCAGTACTCTTGCCTTTGTGCTCTACCTTTGAAGACAGCATAGTTTTTTAATACATGGATATACCAGTTCATAAAAAGACCCTAGTTCAAATAGTTACAACAGATAACAGTATAGTATTGTGTTCAAACCCTATTTTCTGCCAACCAATGCAAAAAAACTATCTTGAGTAATGTATGGCTTTGTATAAGTAGCCAGCTATGTGGTTTGGGAAAAAGTCACTTATGATCAATACTAGTTGAAACCTATTGTGACAAGGTGCCCAATATGAAATCAGTTTTTCTCCCTCTGGGCCTTCTAATTGCTAGCCATGCGGTGCTCAGTGAAAACCACACGATACATGAGCCGCTTTTTTCCCCAGACAAAGGCGTGATATGTGACAGGCAAGCGGGGTTTTGTGTCGACAGCTACGGCATATCAATGGGGTTTACCAAAGAATTCTTGGGCCAAGAAGCCCAAGATAAAATGATGGAGCTGATCAACAGAGTGGGTAGCAAAAACTTCGACACTACCCGCTACTCATTCAGCAACAAGGTATATTGCGACTCAGAGCAACGCGCATGCTTCGTTGACCGCTTCTCCGACGAACGACTGGAAGACTATACCAACATCTTGTTTGACTGAGGAATAGTTCAGCCCGCTATCAAAAGAAATGCTGAATCGCCAGGTAGCGGGCGCGGATGTGTTCTATCAACAGCTTTATCTTCTGTGATGGCTGCCGGGTATACGGATACACAGCATAGATCCCTAACCGCTTGCCAACCTGCTCAGGGAACAAATCAACCAACTTCCCTTCCATAATATCGTGGTATACCAAGCAACGCGGTACATAGGCGATTCCATAGCCGCCCAGCGCCGATTTCCTCAATGCTGCCGCATTATCGGTAGAAAAGTTACCGCTGACCCGCAAAATGTAGTTGCCCTGCTCGCCGATAAACTGCCACTCCGAAGCTCCAGTGGTTTGGTAGGCATATTGCAGGCAGTTATGGTCGACCAAATCTTGCGGCCTTTCAGGCCGGCCATTTCGGCTGATGTATTTGGGCGCCGCACAAATCACCCACTGCGAATCGAGAATATGCCGAGCGATCAAACTTGAGTCTTCGAGGTAACCGGTACGTATCACCAAGTCATAGCCATCTTCAATCAAATCAACAAAGCGGTTGTCCAGTGACATATCGACCGTAAAGCCAGGATGCTCGGTACAGAATTCAGCGACTGCGTCTGCCAGGAGCAGGTCACCTGAAATGGTAGGTACAGACATCTTGACATGGCCGCTGACTTTTTCACCAAAGCCACTGACTGCATCGACCGCTTCCATCGCGGCCTGCTTCACATTTTTGGAACCTAGGTATAACACTTTCCCAGCCTCACTCACCGTGAGTTTACGGGTGGTTCGATACAGCAGCTGTACCCCCAAATCATCCTCCAGACGGGCAATTCTTTTACTAACCACTGAGTTTGTAAGGGAATTCAACTCCGCTACTTTACTAAATGAACCATGTTCCACTACCTGAGCAAACAAGATCAAATCATCAGCCTTCGCCATTATTAGTCCATTTTTGGAAGAAATATTTTTCATTATTTCCCTATACCAAATAAAAATAAAGCGATATCGTCACACTCGATTAACAAAACCAAATACAAAAACAACAAATATGTTCATTGATGCATAGGTTATGCATTACAAAACAGCACTCCGAAGGACTGATAATCATGAACGACACCCTACTTGCACTCGTTGCATTTTCACCAATAGTGGTTGCCGCTATCCTACTGGTCGGGTTGAACTGGCCAGCCAAGAAAGCGATGCCCGTGGCATTCTTGCTGACTGTGGCCATCGCCCTGTTCTGCTGGGATATGTCAGCTACCCGCGTCTTAGCCTCCTCTCTGCAGGGGCTGACCATTACCGTAGCAGTACTGTGGATCGTCTTTGGGGCGATATTCCTCCTCAATACGCTCAAGCACACCGGAGCCATTACCACCATCCGTAATGGATTCACCGATATATCTAGCGACCGTCGGATACAGGCGATCATCATTGCTTGGTGTTTTGGCTCCTTTATCGAAGGCGCTTCCGGTTTCGGCACCCCAGCAGCAATTGCAGCCCCTCTTTTGGTTGCTATCGGTTTCCCTGCTCTTGCTGCGGTATTGATGGGCATGATGATCCAATCCACACCGGTTTCTTTTGGTGCGGTCGGCACACCGATCATTGTGGGGGTCAACAAAGGGCTAGATACCCACAACATTGGTGAAACGCTGATCAGCCAAGGCTCGAACTGGGACATCTACCTGCAGCAGATCACGACCAACGTGGCATTAATCCACGCCACTATCGGTACCTTGATGCCAGTTCTGATGGCAATGATGCTGACCCGCTTCTTCGGCAAAAACAAGAGCTGGACAGAAGGCTTGGATATCCTGCCATTTGCCCTGTTCGCCGGTGTTGCCTTCACAGTGCCTTACGCCCTGACAGGCATGCTGCTTGGCCCTGAATTCCCCTCTTTGATTGGAGGCTTGCTGGGTCTGGCTGTTGTGGTAACTGCAGCTAAGAAAGGCTTCCTTGTACCGAAAAAGCAATGGGATTTTGAAAGTGAAGATAAGTGGCCAGCGGAATGGTTGGGATCACTGAAAATCGACCTCAAAGCGTCTGACAAACCAATGAATCTGGCACTGGCTTGGGCACCTTATGTCCTACTGGCTGTTGTCCTGGTTGCTAGCCGTGTCAGCGCTGACTTCAAAGCCCTGCTGGTCAGTGTCAGCCTATCATTTTCAAACATTCTGGGTGAGACAGGAATTAGCGCCTCTATCCAACCGCTATACCTGCCAGGCGGGATCTTGGTATTTGTTGCGATTTTAGCCGTGCTGCTTCAATCACGTAAGCTGAGCCCTTTGACAGAAGCATTCAAGGAATCTAGCAAGACACTGATTGGCGCCGGTTTCGTTTTGGTGTTCACTATCCCTATGGTGCGTATCTTTATCAACTCTGGTGTCAATGCCGCAGATCTTGCAAGCATGCCTGTCACGACAGCTAATTTTGTCTCAGAGCTTGTCGGTGGTTTCTTCCCGGCATTGAGCGCAACCATTGGTGCACTGGGTGCTTTCATTGCAGGCTCGAATACTGTTTCCAACATGATGTTCAGCCAGTTCCAGTTTGAAGTTGCCCAAACCCTGACAGTGTCCAGTGCGGCTATTGTTGCCCTGCAAGCGGTTGGCGCTGCGGCCGGTAACATGATTGCCATCCACAACGTCGTTGCCGCCTCTGCCACGGTAGGCCTGCTTGGCCGCGAGGGTGCCACATTGCGTAAAACGATTATTCCTACGTTCTACTACCTAGTGATGAGCGGCATTATCGGCCTCGTTATCATTTATGGCCTACACATTACAGACGTACTGATGGGATAGTTATTCCGATAACAATAATAAAATAGGCCAGCGACTCAGCTGGCCTTATCAGCCATAGCAAAGGCTAAACCCTGTACAACCTAGTCAATATAACAACAGAATAGATTTTATAGTCCTGACTCTCAATCCCAGCTAAACATTCCTACAATAACGATTGAGATCAGTAAGATGGATATAGCATTCAACGATTCAGTAATACCGACTGATGCAGGATGAGCAATGGAAAACAAATACCTACAGCTAGAAGCCCTACTCGCTACCCAGATTAACAAAGCTAGGATCATCACCGACGAAGCCAAGCGGCTTGCATATGGTACTGATGCCAGTTTCTACCGCCTTATCCCTCAGATAGTTTTGCGTCTTAATAACCTGGATGAGGTCATTTTCACCATTCAATCCTGCCGCCAGCTGGGCATCCCGTTTACTTTCCGCGCGGCAGGTACCAGTTTGTCGGGTCAGGCCGTTTCTGATTCAGTCCTCATCACCCTGACCGATAAATGGCGCGACCATAGCATTCTGGAGCAAGGTGAAAAAATCCGTCTTCAGCCGGGTGTTATCGGGGCAGATGCCAACCGTTACCTCGCGCCTTTCCAGCGTAAGATCGGCCCTGATCCAGCTTCTATCAACACCTGTAAAATCGGTGGTATCGCCGCCAATAACGCCAGCGGCATGTGCTGTGGCACCGCCCAGAACTCATACAAAACCGTCGATAGCATGACCATTGTCTTCACCGACGGTACCGTGCTTGATACTGCCAGCGAAGCAAGCATAGAGGCATTCAAAAACCAGCGCCCTGATTTAATAGAAGGGCTTGCTCAGTTAGTTGAAGAAACCCAGAAAAACACTGAGCTGTCAGATAAGATCCGCCACAAATACCGGCTAAAAAACACCACCGGCTATGCCCTAAATGCGCTGGTTGATTACTCCGACCCTATCGAGGTGATAGAGCACTTGATGATTGGCTCTGAGGGCACCTTGGGCTTTATCGCTGACATCACGTATAACACAGTGATCGAACACCCGCACAAAGCCTCTGCCCTGCTTGTTTTCAAAGACATCGAGGCAGCAAGCAAAGCCGTATCCGTACTGGCAAGAACCAATGTTTCTGCCGTCGAGATGATGGATGGTCGCGCATTGCGTTCTGTCGCGGACAAGCCGGGTATGCCTGAATATATCCAAGCGCTGGATCTCGAATCCGCTGCGCTATTGGTTGAGACCCGCGCCAGTTGCAGCCACCAGCTTGAGAAGCAGTGCTTGGACGTTATGGCGGCATTGACAGAATTTACCATTACCCAGTCGACACCATTTACCACCGATACCAATACTGTCGCTAGCCTGTGGGCGATCCGTAAAGGGATGTTCCCGGCTGTTGGCGCTGTGCGAGAAACGGGAACAACGGTGATCATTGAGGATGTGGCTTTTCCTGTTGAACACCTTGCCATGGGGGTGCGTGAACTTCAGCAGTTGTTTGACAAATATGACTATAGTGAGGCAATCATCTTCGGCCATGCCCTTGAAGGCAACTTGCATTTTGTCTTTACCCAGGGCTTTGAAGAAGAATCAGAAGTCACCCGCTATGGTAACTTTATGGATGATGTTGCCGAGTTGGTCGCCGTCAAATACCAAGGTTCGCTAAAAGCCGAGCACGGTACCGGCCGAAATATGGCGCCATATGTCGAACTTGAATGGGGCAAAGATGGCTATCGCCTGATGCAGCAAATCAAATCCTTGTTTGATCCAGAAAGTTTGCTCAACCCTGGGGTGATCATCAATGACGACGAGCGGGCACATATTTCCAACCTCAAACCGATGCCAGCCGCTGATGAAATTGTTGACCGCTGTATTGAATGTGGTTTTTGTGAGCCTGTTTGCCCGTCAAGGACGCTGACGCTATCACCGCGTCAACGGATCGTGCTCTACCGTGAGCTGCAGCACCGTGAACGGGAATACCTTGCTGGCAATAGCCGACGCCCACCGGTAGATGATCTCAAAGCCGTTTTCGAATACCAAGGCATCGATACCTGTGCGGCAACTGGCTTGTGTGCAGATCGCTGCCCAGTCGGCATTAATACCGGCGATCTGGTTAAGAAGCTCCGAGTTGAAAAGTACCAGCGTTTTACCCCTATCGCCCGCTGGACAGCAGATCATTTCTCGGCTACCACAACTTTGGTCAAAGTTGGCCTCAAGAGCAACCAGGTCGCCCGCAAACTGGTCGGCGATAAAGCTGTCGGTGCGATAACCAATGGCCTGCGCAAAGCAACTGGGGGCACAACTCCTATTTGGATGCCGGAATATCCGCAATCTAACCCACATAAGCTCGATCAGACACACTCAGCTTCGGCACATTCAAAGCAGGCTGAAAGCTCAGACAAGAAAGTCGTGTATATGCCGTCTTGCGCCAGCCGTACTATGGGCCAGCAGGACTCAGCCAAAGATACCCGCCCGCTAACTGAAGTCACGCTTTCGCTACTGAAGAAAGCAGGCTTTGAGGTGATCACCCCAGAAAAACTCAGTAGCCAATGTTGTGGTATGCCCTATGACAGCAAAGGGATGAATGACATAGCCAATCAGAAAGCCAAAGAGCTGGAATCCTTGCTCTGGACAGCAAGCAAAGAAGGCACTTATCCGGTATTGATGGATACCAGCCCGTGCGCCAAGCGCAGTATCGAAAACTTTACCCAGCCTTTGGAAGTGCTCGAACCTGTTGGTTTTGTATCACGCTATTTACTGCCACACCTATCCCTTACTCCAGTAAAAGAGACGGTGATGCTTCACGTTACCTGCAGCTCCCGCCGCATGGGCTTGGAAGCGGATATGCTTTCGCTGGCTCAAGCGTGTGCCGAAGACGTCGTTCTTCCTGAACATATCCAGTGCTGTGGCTGGGCGGGTGATAAAGGCTTTACCACACCGGAGTTGAATGAAGCTGCTGTTGCGCCACTTAAAGAGCAAGTCCCAGCAGGCTGCACCCGGGGATTCAGTAACAGCCGAACCTGCGAAATCGGTTTGTCTCACCACAGTGGGGTTCCCTACCAATCCATCCTTTATCTGGTCGATGAAGCTGCGGTATAACACCAAGATCATTGGCACCCAATAACATAAAGCCCAAACTGGTATCTCCAGTTTGGGCTTTAATTTGATCCTGTTTGCTGTCCAGTTTATGAAATGTCTTCCATTTCAGCCTGCTTTTGCTCCACCAGCCAATGTTCAATTTCTCGTGGAGCAAAGATCAACGGATCGCCAATATCGACATCTTCAATATCCTGAAGCTGTTCAGGCAATACATCTATGATCAACTCCAGATCCTGATGGCTGTGAATATGGTCTTCAAAGATCCTTACCATCTCATGGTTATGGTCAATATCCCGGGCTTTGGCTGCCGTCGCCAAGCCACTTAGCAGCGTGTACCAAGTCGTCATAGGCCCTTGGGTTATAGAGGCAGACTCGGCATCGGAGTCAATGAAGGCGAAAGGTACGGTCAACATCGGAAATTCCCCTTTCATAGCGGCGAAAATCCAATCAGTATCAAAGGAAAAATCATACACAGAAGGCTTGGCTAAAATATATTTGATCACCTCTTGATCATATAACTTGAACGCCGCTTGGGTATCTTTGATGTTATTGCTGAAAATTGCGCGGCCAATCATCCGCTGCATATGGCGCAATGTTTTAATACCAATGCCCCAACGCTCTTCCTGCTTAACCAAAATAGAATCAGGGTGCTTGCGGTTACCCAGCACCACTTTGGCATTATCTGAAACATAAGGCTTGAGCAATAAACCTAACTGGCCAAGGTGTACGGAGTTATCCGCATCGGTATACATCACACAATCCGCTCTGTCGGCCATCGCTTGCTGGCAGCCAAGGATAATCGCCCCGCCTTTTCGGGAATCATCCGCCGACGCAAGGTTTTTCAATGGACCTTCAGCAACGGGGAGCTCATCAGCAAGCCGCAATACAGACACTTTGTCTTTGTCTCGGTGCTCAGCAAGAAGGTCTTCGGCAATACCCGCACTGTTATGGGGGCAACCATCATCAACAGGGTATAGATGCCAATCAACCACCGAACCTTGGGTGATCCAATTGAGCTGATCTATCTTAACTCGTAGCGAGTCTTCACCATTTGGATTCAACGAGGTTTTTTCATTTAACCGGTTATGCTCACCCCACATTGCAAACACCACCCCGACCAACAATGGGCGTTTTAGTTTGAGCACATAGCGTTTGGATTCGACTAATTTCACCGCCAAGCGAAACTCAAGGGGACAGTCTTTTGAAGATGCGAGTTGCTGGTAGTGGCTGGTAGTGATGTCCGTTAAGCAATATAACGTATTGGCAAGTTGTAATAATCGCTTCTGATGCTGAGCTTCTGTTAGGTCAAAAACGTCACTTGCATTGTCATAAGCTTGTTGAACAATTTTTTCTGATGCTGTCATTGCTTATCCCTCTTCATTACTCCCTTAAGTACTCACCCACAACGACAACAGGGCTTAAATTAAGCTTAGTAACAGAGATACGAATGACAAATTTTTTACGCAATCAATTGCATTAAAAGCATGATTTTGATGTGCTTTACATCACAAAGCGGATATCTACTCCTCCCCCAAAATAACTCACCACCCTGAAGGCATACACCCAAGCCAACTCAAGATTCAGATTCAGAGGGAGCTTATAAGTATACAGTCAACGCTATAAGCTACAGACACGCATTGTTTCTTACAGGCGCGCCCTTCGGGAGGGTCACTGCGAAACGGGGGCGAAACTTCTGCGCTGCAAAGGGGCAACAGCATGCTTCTCAGGCTGTTCAAAGTGGCCTGATGGGATTATTAATTGATTACCCTCTTCACCCAGAGGGGCATTCTGGCTTTGCTTATTCGGTGTGACGAGTTGCTTCAAGTCTTGCTCCTCGTACTCGATTTCTTCAACCGGGGTAACCAGTACTTTATCGTTCGCTTTTTCAGCAGCTGATTCAGACGTATCCGCTGGCGATATAACCTTGTTTACTTCTATACCTGTATTTGGTTTCACTACAGGTTCTGCGGATTTTACCGATTTTGGAGGCCCCGAGATAACAATCCCTTTACTCATAACTGGGGCTGTTTGCAACTTAACTTCAGCATCAGAGACAACCAAATGGCGACTGACTGATGTTTCCGTTGGAATGGGAACCGGTTTTGCTTTATCTCGTTCGGTGTCCGTATCGATAACATCAGGTAATGGCTCGTCAAACCCCGTACTATCAGGGGTGGGGACAGGCTCAACCAAAGCACCTGTAGGAATAACATGCTGCTCTTTGCTGTATGAGGTATTTAAGCCGCTTAGCTTCTTCCCACCCTGTGGCGGTTGGTAAGCAGGGATCACTTTAGGTGTGGCCTGGACTGGCTGAATTGTCGCATCTCTATCTTGGCGATCCGCCAAGCCCAGCTTCGGGCTTTCAAAACTAAACAGTGACAGCTTTTCATCCCAGCTCTGCAGCACTGCGAGTTCGTTCTCCCACTCGCTATCAATACTAGAGGCTAAATCAGCCACCTGCAGTTGGGTGGAAAGTAATGTATTGGCGTGTTCATAGCGGCGGTGCAACTTCTTTTTCATCTGCTTCCAGTTCGTCCCTCCAGTCATCAAATATCGGGTACTATCCGCCCAATATTGATAGGCCATGGCATCATTGGCCTTATCCGCAGAAATGGCAGCCAAGGCCTCAGAAAGGCCGGCATATTGCCACATCCTTTTTCGCCCCAGCTTCGCTTCTGAACTCAAAAACAAAATACTCAACCGATGCCATTGCTCAGAGGCCTGCTGGTAACGACCAGCATTAACCAAATGGTTGGCCTTGGTGTAATAAGTCAGCTCCACATCTATGGCTGAAGCTATCCCCTTCAAAGGCAACAGCGCGAACATAGTTATGACAATCGCTATCAGGTAAACCCTTTTCATCGGAATGTCTCCACCAAGCATTTTTGAGGATGGTAAAAACGGGAATCGAATTGGACATCGCGGTATTCACGGTTCTTGGTCGGCTGGTAGAGCTTACCATTGGCTTTATACAGCAATGCTTCAAGCACCCCAGCATTGGTCTGCAGGGAGATGCTTTTCTCGTAACTGCTGGTCAGCTCGTAGCGCCCTTCATACCAGCCACGCTCTGGGTCGTACAACTCACGGACTAACGTCAGCAAGCGTTCGGTATAATCGGTTTTCCATAACACCCACATTTGAAAGGCCACCCGAGTCGACACCAAAGCTTTTTCATCGTGGTCGCTACCGTCCTCTGCGACGGTGATCCACGGTGTGCCAAGTGCATAGATACTGTCGTAGACAAAATACGGTTCGCCTGCGACAACATGCTCACCGCGCGCCGTATAGATACGATCAACATCCCAGCGTGACTCCTGGATGCGGTATACCGAATCAGCCATTGCCGCCAAGACATCATTGGTGTGCTTGGAGTCCGACGAAGAACGGTCGTCAATATTATCCCAGTTAAACTCAAGCCCCAGCAGCAAGTAAGGCGTACTATAGACAGGACGAAGAACATCGTAATCACGCGGATCACGGCCATCAAACAGTAAATCAATGCCGTTTATCGTGACCACTTCATAAGGATCAAGCATCATGGCTTTTTCTGGGACTATCTGCCAATCCAGATACCCATAGGCGGTATATTCCTCGATGCCCAAACGCCCTTCTTTGTAGCGATGAACATTGCCGTTGTTAATTGCACCACCGTATAGTTCACCCTCTTCTGTGACCAGTTCGCAGAAGTTCCAGCGCAATACCGCCTTGTCGACATATTCGGAAAATTCAGGATTACGCTGCTTGACCATTGCCAAGGCGATGAGCAGCCGCCCAATGTCTATCGAAGACCAGCCAAGTTCACCGGGTTGATTGGCGTAATCCACCATCATCCCAGTTCCTGTGCTGTAGACCTTATTGGGCACACCGGTTAGGCCCAATGGCATTTTATTGAGGAAAGAGAGTACTAACGTCAAGCGCTCGTCGTGCTCTTTGCTGGTAATAAATTCAAATTCTCGGGCCGCCATCAAGGCAATCAGATAATCGGCCATGTTAGACAAATTAGTTGTCGGGTAGTTATCAAGGGCATTCACCAACCCCGTGGTGAGGTTGGTGTTATTTTCAACATAGGTCCAGGCAATTTGCGCCCATTCAAGCTCCTGCTCGGTTAACGAACCATACCGTCCTTGGCGCAGCATCTGCGACTCGTTAACCGACGTTATTCCCCCCTGAACACCTTGGTAGACCACTCCACAAGATGTCAGGCAGAATAAACTGACTGCAATCACCGTATTTCTCAACATCTATTTCCTTACTACGGCTATTTGAGCTTACTATTGAAAGCCCCTCTGCGAGGCAGACACTGCCCCTCATAGCCAAATGGTGATTCAAGCGCTTTTTCCCACAGGCTTGGTGCAACATTATCTTTATAGGTAAGTAACTTACCCTGTTGTTTATAAAGCAAGATCTCCAAAGTAATCCCGTTATTGTTCGAGGTGAAGGTGTTGATAAGGCCGGTGCCGTTTTCAAAAATCCCTTCATAGAAGCCTTTTTCACGATCATACAAATGTGAAACATGATCAAACAACAGATCGGTATATTCAGTATCCCATAGTACCCACATCCCCATTGCACCTTTGATGGCTACCGCAGAGTACTGTGGAAGATACTCACCCACTTCCGAAATGGTATTCCAGGCAAACCCGTCAGTATAAATCGTGTCGTACACGAAATAAGGAGGGCCTGCTAGCTGGTGCTCAGTACGGGCTGTAATAATACCGGTTTGCTTATAACGCTCCTCCTGGACACGGTAAATTTGCAAGGCAAATTCTGCAACCCAGTCACTGGAATAGTTATAATCATGTGGCGAGCGGTCATCCACCACATCCCATCCCAATTCAATACCATCCAGTACATAGCTCTCAGTTACCACGTAGCTGTGTGCTTTGAGTTTACGAGGGTCACGGGTGTCATACGGTACATCGTAGCCATAGAGGTTAATGGTGCTATACGGCTCTGCCATTGCTGCCTGGGTAGTATTAAAGCCCCATAATTCGAACCCTTTAGCAGCATACTCTTCGTAGCCCAAGCGTCCTTCCTGCAGGTATTGAACAGGTTTGTCTTTCTCAAGCAGTGCCCCAAACATGGTGCCATTTTCATCAATCACGTTACAGAAATTCCAACGTAATATCGCTGAGTCGATGCTAGTCGCATACTCAGGGTAGCGATGCTTGATGATATGAAGCCAAATCAACAAACGGCCAAGGTCGAGCGCCGAGTAACCAATTTCTCCGGGTTGGTTACCGTAGTCCACTTTAGCGGCGGTTTGAGTGTTATACGCTTTGTTCGGTAATTCATTCATGAACAAGTCAAGCGTATTTAAGGTGGTCAATATACGAATAAGACGACGGTTAAACTCCTCTTTCTCGATAATCCCTAGCTCATATGCGCTTACCATACCCGCCATATATGACGCGGCATCCCACCATGTTACTGAGGGGTAGTTATTTACTGCATTGACCAACCCAGTTGACTCCTGGTAGTTATTTTCAAAATACTTCCAGGCAATGCGGGCCATATCCATTTCTTGTTCAGTCAGCTGTCCCTGACGAGGTTTAGGAGTGGTCCAGTGACTCTTCCTATCCACCACATCATCCGAAAAACTGTTGTATTTGTTACCGCAACCGGTAGCCAAAACCCCTAAAAGGCAAACAATGATATAACGCATCCGATACTCCCTATCACAGTTGCGGTTTACTTCACGCCCACACTCAGCAAGGCTCCATTTTCGATGTAAGCAAGTGATTCCAAAACAATCCCGTTGGTATTTGCCGTAATTGCTTTATTCACACGGCCATCGATTTCATAGCGGCCTGAATACCAGCCTTTCTCTTCCGAGAATAATTCTTTTGCATCTTCAATTAGCAGCTCAGTGTATGGAGTGTCATACAAGGCATACCAGCCAAACGCCGCTTTGGTAGACAGCGTTTTTAGGTGCGAAGCATCTTCGCCTTGGTCTGTGATCGCATTCCACTCTTTGCCATCAGAGAATACGGTGTTGTAGACAAAGTAAGGTGCTTCATCGACGTTATCCTCACTGACCGCTGTCAGGATACCGGTTCGCTCAAAACGGTTTTCCTGCGCTTTATAGACGCGGTGGGCAAAGATCTTCGACACACTGTCGGCACCAAATTCAAGGCTATCCAGAATGTATGACTCACTGACCACATAGTTATGGGCGTGATATTTAGCCGGATCACGTAAGTCGGTTGGGATATCAACACCATCGATATTACGCATCTCTAGGTAGTCGATATACTTCATTGCATTGAATACGTCTCGGCCCATCAGGGACATGGCTTTGGACGCGTATTCTTCATAACCAATACGCCCTTCCTGTACCAATTCCATCTCTGTGCCACCATCTTGCTGCGGGCGGGAACCGTAAAGATAACCGTCTTTGATCATTACCCCCACTTCCCAGTGGTTAAGCACCGCATTGACCTGAGCATTAAACTGCGGGTATTGCCAAACCAAGATATTCAATGGCACCAAAATTCGACCGATATCGATAGCAGACCAGCCGATTCCGTTCTCTACGGGTTGGTTCTGGTAGTCCACCATTTCAACGGTTTGGGTGTTATAAGCTTTATTCGGCAGCTTGCCATCAATCAGCGGCAGGCGTGCCAGCGTGTTCAGCGCTTTTTCCATCCTTAGCTCAAAGGTGCTTTGGCTTATAATGTTCAGCTTTTCTGCCGCCAGCAAACCCATTAGATACGATGCGGTATCCCACATGGTGGTTGAAGGGTATCCATCAACCGAGTTTACCAAGCCGGTATTTTCCTGGTAATTATTTTCGAAGTAAGCCCAAGCGGTATTCGCCCATTCGAACTCTTCTTCGGACAGTACACGGCTCTCGCGCACTGGAATCACTTCCTCCGATTCGAAAGTGATGTTACCCAAAATATGTCCGTGATCACGGGTTTCTATATTGAAAGCAATAAAGAGTGCGGTCAAAAGCCCGAATAAAAACACGATATGATGCCGCGCATTGACGACTGCTTGCTTAAATTCCATATTCTAATTCCTCAGATTCCTGTTCCTGCGTCTTATCTGCTGGTGGCGGCGTCCAATAAGCGGCAGCAATCATCCCCCACATCGCCATCATGTTGTTAATTGTCCAGAAGCTATTGAAGATCAACCCGCCAAGAGAATAGCTACCGAACATGCCGGTAAAGTAGCTAAACCAAGCGAAGCACATACTGAATAGGCTCAAGCCGAAGACCAACTTTTGCGGTATGACCAAATGACCAAAGGTGCCATCCTGTCTTTCCTTTGGTGTCGCAGGGAAGCTGATTTTCCGGCCGCGCAGCACTGTCCAAAGTGCCCGCATATTAACCGGGAAGAAGGACAGGAAGTTGGTTTTACCTTTGTACCCCGCTACGCCCCATGTACCAACCATCATCGCAAGCTCTGCAGTCAGTACGAACGGAATGAAGTGCAGGTAGAAAGTGACGTCATAGGCACTCACCGGCGCGATGCTGGTCAGGAAGTAAATGATCGGGCAAGTTAAGAAAATAATGTTCCAGATAGCTGACAAGTTTGACCAGAAGCTGGCACCGTACATCATCTTCTGTTTCAGGTTCATGCCTTTTCTGAACAACGGGTTATCGTTCATGAATATATCAATCGAACCACCGGAGTACTTGAAGCGCTGCACTGTCCAGGTCTGAAGATCCTGCGGTGATAGCATCTTACTTTCAACTTCCGGATGCTGAACCGAACGCCAGTTCCTTTCGGTATCTGAGTGGAGCACGATCGAGGTATAAATATCTTCCGATACATGGAATTTATAAGGCGTAAATTCAGTGTCGAAAATGATTTCTTGGCGCAGGTTATCTGACACATCCTGATCGACCGTTTTCTCTTTAGTGATCTTGCGGATCTGCTTTTCGATCTCTTTATGCTCTTTGCTGATCTGCTCACTGTAGCTACGCAGCGCCGCTTCCATAACCGCTTCACGGCGGTGAATAGAGCCCGCACCACAGCAGAAAGAGGCATTCACCCAGTTGCGACGGCGTTGAATCACGTCATAGAACATCTGCGGATCGTTCACATAGGGGTCTTCACCAATTTTGACCGGCCCGTAGAATTTCTCTACCCCGCGGCCAATCGGCGATGCCCATTTGCCAAACTTGCGCTGCAGCCAATTTGGTAGGCGCTCACCCTCAGGTAAGTCAAAGAACCATTGTGGGGTTTGAACCCAGGCAACATCCGGGTCACGGAAGTAACCCATGGTGTGCTCAAGAATCGTTGGGAACGGGCGAGTATCAGCATCACAGATAACGATGAAATCACCGTAAGTCTGCTCCAAGGCATTACGTAAGTTACCCGCCTTGAAACCAATATTACTTTCACGGGTAATGTACTCGACGCCCATCTCATCAGCGAGTGCCTTCATTGCCGGACGCTTGCCATCATCAAGAATAAATATTTTGATATCGATGTCATGGGGATAGCGGATCTTCTGGGCATCCTCGATACTCAGCCGAACCAATTCCGGCTCTTCATCATAGCTCGGAAAGAATACATCAATACTGATCGGCCTTGTCTCATTCGCTTCAGGGCTATCTTTTGCGACGCACTCATTGATCGTATGTGGCGGTGCTTTTTTCGGTTCGTCCTTGGTCTTCCATAAATTGAACGTGAACAGCACTGAGCCAATAAAGGCACAGGACTCCGCAAAAACGAGCGGAAAAGAAAACCACATGGCGTCATAGTTCAGCGCATGGGTCCAGCGCCACCACAAGTACCAAATACCCAAAGTGAGATTACATGTGGCAAGGTATTGGTAGAGTAACTCTCTCGACATGCTGTAAGGCACCGGCTCCGGTGGCTTACGATGTTCGAATTCCTTGAAATAAAAATCCATGAGTTCTCACTCCGGTTAATAATGATTAAAGTAAGCGTGATGCACGGCAATCAAACCAATCAGACTGGCGTTGTAATCAATAGCGAACTCATTGACTGCATACGACTTCTCGCTATCTATATAACTCAGCATCCCCATATTTTTCGGTGCGACTCCAGCTTGCGCCATCTCATTCGGTCCACCGACTAGGTAGCCAGGTAAACTGACCCCTGTCGCAATTCGGTACAGGTGGTGAAGGTTGCGTACCGAATAGGTGCCACTGTTAGTGACAAAGCTCATATCGAACGCATTAGCGCCCAATAGATAATCAATTTGCGATTGAACCGAAGCACGGTTTTCTAAGCGCCCTTTGGCAAAATCTGCCCAGGCAATCAATGTTCCTGCCTCTGCCGTCATCTTGTTCGAGCCCCAGATAAAACGCTGGTTAGCCACTCTAAATGGCGATTGCTTCGCTTGCTGGACATAACGTGAGGCTACTTGATCCAAATCGTTGGCAAGCTGATCCCTAAATTCCCCTTTCTCCTCGGCGAGGATAAGGTGCCAAACCCCCATCGCCGCAGGATTCTTCCATTCAAAAATATCTATCCATTGCGGGTCGTAGTCTTGCTTGAAAGCCGCTTTGAATTTTTCTTGGCCGGTGGTGATATATAGTTCTGCAAAAGCCCAAAGTCGGTCATCCACATCAGTATCCAATGATGCTTCCGTATCAAACTTGTTCTTCATGTATGGCCCAGAGCCACTGTCATCCCCTTCCTGCCAATCAATATATTGCTCTTCTTGGCTGGAGAGGTAGTTAGCAGCATGGATGGCCGCACTGAGGTATTGGCGAGAAAGGTCGGCATCGTAGGGCTTGATAACCCTGGCGGCAAAGGCCATGGTCGCTGCGAATTTTGCCGTTTCAGGTGTACTGACGCCGTAAATAAACCGAGTCTGGTTATCCTGCCAAGGGCCAATTTTCGCCGGCCAACTTGCCCCCGAGACTTTGCGGTAGACTGCCCCGTCTTCACGCTGCATTTTCAATAGCCAATCCAGTGCATAGATGGACTCATCAATAATGGCTGGCTTATCGCTGCCCGGTAGTTTGGTCTGCGAATATAACTGAGGGGTTTGACGATAGGCTTCAAGCAATCTCGCGACAGTAATCGTTGTGGTTGCTACATACTTACCGAAATCACCAGCATCATACCAGCCACCGACAACGTCCAGCTGGGTGCCCGCTTTGTGGAAAGCATCGGTTCGGAAGATCTGGCCATCGAGCATGTGGCTTTCTGGGCGATTCATACCCGTAGAAATATCTTGCACCGCCATCCCTGAACGCTGCAAATAGAGTGCGTGTACTAAACGTTCATTGAGCGGCTCATAGGCACCACTGCCAATAGGAAATGGTACAGACTGACTGTTTTCACTCACTACCTGATACCAGCCAGGCACTGTGATTTGGCTAAAATCAACCGCTGCGATCAGCCGCTCATCAGGCAATGCAACTTTACCTGAATGCTCCAGCTTAGCCACCAAACGACCATCTTGCATCGAGACGAGTTTGAACCCTGCCCCCTCATCGGCCGAGACATAGGCAAACTTATCACCGCTGGGAAGATACCCCATTTGGTTGACCATGATATCGGCGCTGTGGGCAGAAAAAGTAACAGCTGCTGCCATTAAATAGCTAAGTGTCTTTGTCATCATCTAGCTTTCCAAGTCCTTTGCCAGGTAGTGATTAATGCTGACTGTCTTGCCTGTGTTGTCCTTCACTTCGAGCGTTAGATATGATGCAAGGCCGTCAAGAGGCTGCTGATGGGCAACCTGCATAATCGAGTTGGCGGCCAATGTCAGCCCGTTGTATTCCCAACTTTTCTGGTTGTAGCTGTTGGTCACAACCAGAGATGCATTGTCATAGCTTTTCAGCGAGTCATTGATAATGGTTAACGTGACTAAAGGACGTGTTGCAAGCAATTCTGCCTGGGCAACAGCCAGCACCGGCTGGTACGATTCCTTCAAAGCCAAGTAACCCGGTTTGGGCACCCTATCTACATCCAATACTGACCAAGTCACAGACGGCCAGCTATCAACGAACATGAATTGGTAAATAGCCGCGACCCCGCCACCTTTATTCAACCTTAGATGCTCGGCAGCAAATTTGGTTACTACCCTTTGATATTCTTGGGAATTATTCCAAAAGTGTGACAGGGATTCACCTTGTTGAATATGAGCAATATTCAGTGTTTCATGATGCTGGTAATTGTGATAGCCAAGCGTGTTCAAAACAGCATCATCCAATGGCCACTCAACTTGCCCATGAGTGATTGCTTCCATCAACGCCCAGCTCGGCATCGCCTGAGCGCCGAACTCGCTCACAATCATCGAGGGCTGGTAAGTACGGTAATCTTTGTAGGAGCCCGAGTACCAACCTAGCCAGGGGTGCTCATGGGTATAAGAGGCTTTGCGCACTACCCGTCGGTCACCGGCAGCTAGCAAGGCCTGGTAGACCTTTTCCGAGAGCAGCTTGTTTTGGGTAGGTTGATAAGATGGGTACTTGTACTTCATCCAGGTTGCATCCCATGGCGGCTCGTTGTGGCCCGACCAAAACGCAATAGAAGGATGATTGAATAATAAGTCTGTCATTGCCTTTGCTTGCCGAGTCGCCTCAAGGGCAAAACCCGGCGAGTCACTGTAACCCCATTGCAACGGGAAATCTTGCCAAACCACCATACCGGCCTTGTCTGCCAACTCATAGAAAGCCTTTCCGGCCACATGCGCATGCACACGAACACTGTTGACGTTGGCGCTTTTCATCAAGGCGAGATCTTGCCCATACTGTTCTGCGGTTACCTCACCTAGCCATTGGCTAGCGATGTAGTTTGTCCCCCTGATAAAATAGGGTTTGCCATTAACAAGAAATTGTTTGTTGTCGCTGTCTAGGGTCATTTCCCTAAAACCAATATCCACGGCTTTCTGATCCGTCAGCTGGCCATCTATTGATACTGAGATAGTAAGGTCATATAACGTTGGCTCACCCCAGTCCCAAGGCCACCATAGCTGGCGGGCTGCTTGAGGAATAGCTAGCTCAAGATTGTTTTTGCCGGCTTTTATTTCTTCTTCAGCAATATATACCTCAGTCTCTTCGCTACCATGCTGATGCAGTGCCATCTCGATTGTTACAACTGCTTCACGGTTTGAATCAACGGCTAACTCTACCTCTGCCGAGGTGATTTGCTTACCTGCGTGGTTTACCCGAGGACGAACTTTGAGCGTTTCTAGTGCAACAGGACCGGTTTGCCTCAGCGTTACATCGCCCCAGATCCCCCCGGAATTCCAATCTTGCCCCTTCTCTGACCAGGCGCCTCCTGGACGGGTATCATGGTGGTTCAGTACGCCTTTTATCAACGTTTTATACAGTGACCAATCCTCGACCTGCTTCTCGTTGGGGCTATTTACCCAGACATTCAGGGTATTGTCACCGGAATTAACAAGCCCCGTGATCTCCATTTCATGAGGAACAAAATAGCCCGCCTGACGGGAAACATATTTGCCGTTGACCGTCACTGCCGACTCATAATCAATACCATCAAACTCAAGCCAATAGCGACTTGATTTATTCAGGCTATCCAGTTCAAATTGGGTGTCGTAATAAGCAGCACCGGCATAATTGATGCCTGACGTTTTCCAATGGCCAGGTACAGTAACATTGTACTGCCCTGTCCATTTGTCGTTTTCATCAATTATCTCTAGGCGCCAGTTTCCATTTAATGATTTATTATTGACAAATAAGTCATTATTTTCCGAAAAAGAGGCACAAGAAGATAATGAGAATAACGTCATGAATAATATTATTCTCATATTTCCCTTATTTATTATGGCTACTCTGCGCGTTTTAAAATTTTAAATGTGTTTTTATTACCACTTTGAATATATTCAAGATTGTCAGTAAGCTGCACGACAATAATGAAACCCCGTCCCGATGTTGTCCATGTTTCCGGATCATCAGGATCAGGCTCAATGAATTCACCATTCACTGCCCGATTAAACTCTTCTTTGCTCATTGATTTGCCATAGTCAGACACTTCAAAGACCAATTCATTATCCGAGTTAAAAAAGCAAGAGCACTCTATCGGTAATTCATCTGAATACTGGTAGGCATGCTCGTACGCATTATTCACCACTTCCACAAGACAGAGCTCAACTTGCTCAATGACGTCCTGTGAAACTTGGTTATTTCGCAAATATTGCTGCATATCATCAGCAATATCGCGCGATACATCTGGAGAACTACTGTACTTCTTACTAAACCTTTCAGTGACTATATCCATTGGTTAGCCCTTATCTACTTAGTTAAGAATCTCTTCCTCTTTATCAGATACAGAGGGAACAAATGTGGAAATACTGCCTAGGCTGCCCATCATTGGCTGAACTTGGCGTCGATCATTGAGGATGTTCACCGCTTTAAGTTCGCTTAATGACTGGGTATAGCCATCATGGCTAATGAAGTAATCACCGAATACCGTTTTTTCTTCAACATAAGCCGCTGAAGCAACATGGATATACTCACTGACCAGGCTTTGCTTAATAACCGCCCCGGACTCGACTTTACTGTTAGCACCTATAACTACAGGCCCTTCAATAGTCGCACCTGGTTGTATTTCACAGCCGCTACTAACAATAACCGGAGGCGTAATATCACAGCTATCAATGTCAAAGACTGTATTGATCCCCACCCAAACACCAGGTTTGACTTGCGTGCCAGGAATCGGATAACCAGGGACTTTTCCATTCATGATATCGCTAGTTACCGTCCAGATATCGCTGATATTGCCGACATCCAACCATTGGAAATCCATACTGGTCGCATAGAAGTCAACTTTATTTTCAACAAGTTTAGGGAATAACTCGCTACCAATATCATATTCCTGCCCGGCAGGAATATAATCAAAAATAGCAGGCTCGAAAATATATATCCCAGTGTTGATTTGAGTCGACAGCGCCTCTTCCATCGCCGGTTTTTCTTGGAAGCTGGTAACCTTGCCATGGGTATCAGTGACGACTACCCCGTACTTTGAAACCTCTTCCAATGCCACATCCCGGGTAACAATTGTCGCAATACCGCCATTTTTCTTGTGGCGACGGACTGCTTCAGTCAAATCAAGATCAATCCAAGCATCGCCGCAAACCACCACAAAGGTCTCATCAAAAAAGCCTGAGAAGTCTTGGATCTTTCTCATTCCCCCTGCAGAACCAAGAGCTTTGCTGACAAACTGTCCGTCAACGATTTCCCCTTCGTAGGAAAACGAAAGCTGTACATCGAAGTGGTGGCCATCGCCAAAATAATTTTCGATAACCTCTGCCAGATGGCTAGTATTGACCACAATTTTATCAATACCATGAGAAGCAAACAGCTGAATCATGGATTCCATCACGGGCTTGCCCAAAATAGGAATCATCGGCTTAGGAATTATTTGGGTAATCGGCCTAACTCGTGTTCCTTTCCCTGCGGCGAGGATCATTCCTTTCATGCCATACTCCTTTATGCCATGGTTGCGACAGCATCTTCAATTGTATCGAAGCTGGTGATCAACTTGTCCATACGGGTTAACTTAAGTAGCTCTTTAACCGCTCGCTGTGGATTCACCACACTGATTTTCTTACCACGTAGCATCTTATAAACCGCCATGACTGCCCCTAGGCCACTGCTATCCATAAAACGGACTTCCGATAAATCAAGCACGAGGTGACTGCCAATAGCTGACGACAGTTTCTCCACTTCTTCACGGAAACTAGGTGCTAACTTCGCATCAAAACGCTCTTCTTTTATTTGAAGAATTGTGCATTGACCTTGGTTGATAGTTTCATATTGCATAGCTGCTCCCTTTCTGGATTGCCTTTCCATTCAACAACAAGCACGCTGACGTCATCATCAAACTGCTCAGCCTGCTGCCAATCTCTAACATTGTTTACTAACAACTCAGTTTGTAGCGTGGTTGGCTGATCTTTTAAATCAACCACTGTCTTGCGGAAGCCCTCTTCCGAAAACATTTCACTTCCTTTCTCTGCCTCAGTAATTCCATCTGAATACATCCACACTTTGTCGCCAGGCTCCAACTGAATATATGACGTTTCATACTCAACGAAATCAAACGCGCCAACGACAAAACTTTCTTGACCGATAAACTCGGCATCTCCCACCTTAGAGCGCAACCATACCAATGGCGGATGGCCAGCTATGGAGAAAGCCATTTTTCCTGTTTTGATATTCAGCACAGCGTATACCATGGTGAAATAGAGCAAGTTTTGATCATCACTTAGGTACTGCTCATTAAGGCGTTTAAGCACCTCATGGGGAGGGGTGATTCTATAATATGGCGGTTCTTCAAGTGCTGTTTTTACAATCGAACCATGGCCAGAGCTCACGGCAATACTTTGCTGCACCGAAAACGATAACAAGGCTGAAGACACGCCGTGCCCCGCTACATCCAATAGATATATGGCAACATGCTCCTCATCTAGGTTCATGTAGCCCAGCATATCCCCGCCAATTTGCGCACTGGGAATAGAAACATAGCTAAGCTCTACCCCAGACATAGTGTTTTCTGTCGGCAGCAAGCGCTTTAGCAACTCACCAGCCGATTCCAAATCCTTTTTCATAGTGGCGTAGGCACTATCCAGGGCTTCATTTTTGGTGGTAATTTCATTATGCAGGGATAACGTTCGAAACCCAGCCTGAATACGCGCGACCAATTCATCGACATGGGTATCTTTCACCACAAAGTCATCGGCACCAGCATTGATCCCGCTAACAATAGACTCTTTGTCGTCTTTACCTGATAGCAGCATGAAAAACAGGTAACGACCATAATCAGCTGACTTAACCCTTGAGCACAGCTCAATGCCATCCATTTCCGGCATCATCCAATCGCTGAGGACAAACTGAATGTCAGGGCGGTCCTCAAGCACCTGTAACGCATGCATGCCATCGCTAGCAGTAATAACATCAAAACCACGCTTGGACAGCACTTTCTCCATAAATAGAAGCATGGTTCTGTTATCATCAACCAGTAAGATTTTCTTCATCGAATCACCTGCAAACCATGCCACCCAAGCATAAACACATTGTTGCACAACAATTTTTTTTTCGTCAACTGATATGCAATCACTTTTATGTACAACTACATTCTAGTAAGGTTTATTAGACACAACAAAAAATTGTTCTTTTTCTGTTTGTTACCTCAAAATTTTGCTTGCAGATGATTTACTTTGCATATGAAAGCAGCCACTACTAGTGATTGCTTGCACTCTGGCACACAAGGATGATGGGCTTGCGCTGTTTCTGTTTGATTATTTTTCCTCTCTTTATCGCTATGCCCATCATGGCCGATGAGTATATGAGTGAAACACGCAAACATGCTCCAGGCCCCTCTTCTCCATCTTTAACTCCAGCTAGCAAGATCCCCAGCTTTGAAGCGGATGAAGAAGAAACTGAAGCGGATTTGATTTGGAAAGGGGTATCGAGCTCATTCTATTTTCCACTTGATGAGTGGGAAGATAATAAAGACAAGTCATTTTTACACGGGCTAAGCGGCAACCTTGGCTTTGGCTACCCGCTACTCGAAACGCCAGCAGCCAATATTCCAGCCAACGCCACCAATGGGCCGTCCAATACCAACATGACCACGACCCTGTCACTCAAGTACACTATTTTGGGCAACTGGTTCGTATCAGGCACCCTCTACTATTACTGGGATGCTGATCAGCAACAGCCATGGAACCCAGACTTCACCTATGTGTTTGGATACAGCGACTGGCGGCCTTATACCTTTAGCCTGATGTATGCCAACTATGGTGGTAACCGGTTTAAAGCCACGGATGACCAGCCTGTCACCAATTTCAACCAAGGCACTTGGTCTCTGGGGTGGAAGTTCCCCGTTGTTGACCCAGTAAGAAACTGGCTGACGTTTACTGATGAAGGGGCGATTGGCTGCCAAGTTGATTTCAACTACACACCAGAATATTTCGACCTTGCTAGCACTTCTTACATGACTGGGCACAAAACCCTTAGCCTTGGTTGCAAGTATTCCGTATTTGGCAACTGGTATGTCAACGGCACCGCCTTCTATTACTTTGACAGTTCACAGAAACAGCCTTGGAACCCTGACTTCACCTATGGTTTTGGTTACTTCGACTGGCGACCTGGCACCATCACTATTCAATACAATAACTACTCGGGAAACCGGTGGAACTCGTCGGATCGCGCCGAAGGCACCGGCCGCTTCAAAGATGGCTCTGTCACCATCGCCTACTCTTTCTCCTTCTAAATCACATTTCGCAATCTGCATCTGCAATTTGCAAAAATCCATATAGCAATGCCTATAAATCCGTCTATTCTTGATTTTACAACACCATATAAACACAAATGCATAATAGGTTATTTTTACCTGTTCGATAAATCGAATAAAAACATAAGCTTGCCTAGATTTCATTTCTACCAAGCCTATATAGCAAACTAATTGGCATGCATCATGCTGTATATCGAGTAAGTAGTTAACCAACTAATACCGAGTTACCAACATTCACAGTGAGGTCAATATGGAAGGGACTAAGTACGACGACAAAGTAACCGGAACAGAGAACGACGATAGCATTGATGTGCTTTCCGGTAGCGATGAAGTGGAAGCAAAAGGCGGTGATGACTTTGTTGTTGGTGGCGAAGGCAGCGATAAACTGTCTGGTAACGAAGGTGATGACACTATTTTTGGTGACGTCCAGTATGGTGAAGAGCCTCCCGCTGAGCCTGCTGCTGATGACAACTGGGGGAATGCCCAATCTGTTTACCAATATACCGCGCCTGAAGAGCCAGAAGAATCCATTACCCACAGTGTCCGACTCGGTAACTATTTGGTTGATAATACTGGCTCCATCAATGCCAAATTCACAACAAACCAGGCTTATGACGCAGTATTTGTGCAGCTTCTAGACAGCGACGGCAATGTTGTAGACAAGGTCCCTGCCACCGTGGCCGAGTCTGGTGAAATTATTCTGGAATACACCTACAACAGTGAAAAATTCAGCTCGGATGAATTGATATCTTTTGAGCTTATTGATCCCGATGGCAACCCGATTTCTGATATCGATTCGGTCGAGGTAATAGCCAACAACATCTATGACGATACCATCCACGGTGGCAGCGGCGACGATACCCTCTTTGGCCAGCAAGGCTCAGATACCATTTATGGTGGCGAAGGCAATGATTTCCTCGATGGCGACATCAATGACGATACCCTCCATGGCGGTGCCGGTGATGATGTGTTGATCGGTGGTAATGGTGATGACGTCCTGTATGGCGATGAAGGCAACGATACCTTACTCGGCAGTGATGGCGACGATACCCTATACGGTGGTGATGGTGATGATACCCTGCTCGGTGAACTGGGCGATGACACCATCGATGGCGGCGCTGGTGCCGATATTCTCGTCGGTGACGATGGTAATGACACCCTGTCTGGCGGTACTGGCGATGACAAACTCTTTGGCGGCCTAGGCGAAGATGTACTAGCAGGCGGCGAAGGCAAAGATGAAATACACGGCGATGCCGGGGTCGACAATATTACCGGTGGTGCGGGCGAAGACTTCATCATGGGCGGTACCGGAGACGATATCCTTGATGGTGGAGCCGACAATGACCTTATCCTCGGTGGCGACGATAACGACACCCTAACCGGCGGCGAAGGCAATGACCAATTATTCGGTGAAGTCGGTGATGATAATGTCGATGGCGGCCTGGGTGATGATGAAGTCTACGGCGGTGTCGGTAACGATGTGCTTTCAGGTGGCGAAGGCCATGACAAGCTGTTTGGTGGTGAAGGTAATGATGTACTAGACGGCGGCACAGGCAGCGATAGCCTTCATGCCAACGAAGGTGACGATATTATCAAAGCCGGAGCGGGCGATGACTTCATTTATGCCGGTGACGGTAACGATGTTATCGACGGCGGTGAAGGTAACGATACTATTTTTGGTGAAACGGGGAATAACCAAATCACTGCGGGCACCGGTGATGATACCGTTTATACCGATGCTGGCAACGATACCATTGATACCGGTGACGGCCACGATACTGTTTACGCAGGTGCTGGTGATAATGTGATTAGCACGGGCGCTGACAACGACACCGTCTATGCCGAAGGCGGCGCAGACAAGATTGATGCCGGCGAAGGCCATAACATTGTTTACGCTGGAGATGGCGACAATACTGTCACGGCGGGTAGCGGTGATGATGACATTTTCTCTGGTGCTGGTGTCGATACTATTCAGGCCGGAGCCGGTGATGATGAAGTCTTCACAGGAGCGGGCAATGACACCATCAACGCAGGTACTGGAAGTGACAAAGTCTATGCTGGCGACGGTGACGATGTTATCGAAGGTGTTAGCGGCAACAATGAACTGTTTGGCGAAGCGGGCAATGACACCATCAACGCAGGGTTAAATGCCTCGACCCTATACGGTGGCCAGGGCGAAGATACGCTGACGGGCTCGGACGAAAATGACTACCTCCATGGCGGTGAAGACAACGATGTACTTATCGGCAACAAAGGTAACGACACCCTAGAAGGGGCTGCGGGTAATGATGAACTGTCAGGCGGAGAAGGTAATGACATCTTGCTGTCAGGTACCGGTGATGACAAAGTATCCGGCGGAACTGGAGACGATACCCTGGTAGGCGGAACGGGTAATGACACATTGTTTGGTGAAGAAGGCAAGGACATTCTTGTCGGCGGGGCTGGCGATGATGTCCTCGACGGTGGTACCGGTGTCTCAGAGCTTTACGGTGATGACGGTGACGACACCCTGCTCAGCGCTGACGAAAACGACCTGCTCAGTGGCGGTGCCGGTAATGACACCATTACGTCCAACGCAGGTAATGATACCGTGTTCGCCGGTACAGGTAACGATGTCATAGACACAGGTACCGGCGATGACACTGTATTTGGCGATGCCGGGCAGAATACCATCACCACGGGTGAAGGTGCAGATATTGTCTACGGCGGTATCAATGAAGACGACATTAGCACAGGCGAAGGTAACGATACCGTTTTAGCCGGAGATGGCGCAGACAAGGTTGATACTGGCGCCGGCAATGACTACGTCGAGGCAGGTAGCGGCAACGATACGATCACTGCTGGCGAAGGTGATGACGTAATCTTGGGCGACGCGGGTGACGATGTTATCTCTGGTGGTGCGGGTAAAGATGTACTCATTGGCGGCACCGGTAACGACACCCTTGATGGCGGTACTGGTATCTCCGAGCTTTACGGTGAAGACGGAAACGACACCCTCGTCAGTGGCGATGAAAACGATATTCTTGGTGGTGGTGCAGGTAACGACAACATCACAGCCAATGCTGGTGATGACACCATCTATGCTGGGGCTGGTAAGGATACCATTGATGCAGGTGCCGGCAACGATACCGTCTACGGTGAATCAGGAGCCAACACTATCAATACCGGTGAAGGCAACGATACCGTCTACGGGGGGATTGACACTGACAACATCACAACAGGTACTGGCGATGACCAAGTCTTCGCTGGCGCTGGCGCTGATACCATCAGTTCAGGGACAGGCACCGACCATATCGACGCCGGTGCGGGCAATGATGTTATCGATGCAGGTGATGGCGATGATACGGTCTTCGGCGGCGCCGGTAACGACACCCTGATTGGCGGTGCGGGTGCTGACTACCTCGCCGGCGGTGACGGTGACGATACCATTACCGATGATGGCACCGATACCGTATTGGGCGAAGGCGGCAACGATACCCTAACCGCTGCCGCAGGGGGGAGCCATCAGATTTACGGTGGCGAAGGCGATGATACCCTGATTGGTAGCGAAGCGAGCGATACCCTTTATGGTGGAGCGGACAACGATACCATCAGCGGTGGTGGCGGTGATGACACCTTATACGCAGGCGAAGGCAACGACCAAATTGACGCTGGTGAAGGTGACGACACCGTATACGGCGAAAATGGCAACAACACTATTTCCTTAGGCGAAGGGACCAACACGCTGTTCGGTGGTGCGGGCAATGACACCGCAACCGCAGGCAGCGGCAACGACACCATGTATGGTGCGGCAGGTAATGACAATTTATCCGGTGGTGCGGGTGACGACCTTCTCGAAGGTGGCGAGGGCAAAGATACCCTATCCGGCGGTGAAGGCGTTGATACCCTAGTGGGTGGCGCTGGAAATGACCAAATCAGTGGTGGCCTAGGTAATGACAAGCTGTTTGCCGGCGAGGGTGATGATAGCCTGTCAGGCGGCGAAGGTGACGACGAACTTCACGGCACCGCAGGTACCAATACCCTTTCAGGTGGTGCTGGCGAAGATACCATCTACGGGGGTACCGGAAACGATACCGTCGATGGCGGCGAAGGCGACGATAAAATTGAAACCTTTGCTGGCGATGACAATATCCAAGGCAATACCGGTAACGACACCATCGACGCAGGAGAAGGCAACAACATTATCGACGGCGGCGAAGGTGACGACACCATCTCTGCGGGGGGCGGCATTAACACTATTCTGGCCGGTGCCGGCAACGATACTGTCACAGCGGGTTCTGGCAATGACAACATCGATGGTGGCGAAGGCAATGACAGCATCAACGCTGGCGATGGCGACAACACGGTTGTTGGCGGCCTTGGTAACGACAGCATTACTACAGGCGGCGGGGTCGATACGCTTGAAGGCGGTGAAGGCAACGACACCCTCAAAGCAGGCAGTGGCGATGATGTCCTGAAAGGCGGCATCGGTAACGATAGACTTTACGGCGAATCTGGCAACGATAGCCTAGAAGGCGGTGAAGGTAACGATTCAATGTACGGCGGCTCTGGGAATGACTTGCTGCGCGGGGAAGCCGGGAACGACTTCATGAAAGGCGATGGCGGTGACGATACCCTGTATGGAGGCGAAGGCAACGATACCCTAAGAGGCGGAGGTAACAACGATACCCTATTCGGTGAGGCCGGGAACGATACCCTAGATGGTGACGGCGGGAACGACACCTTATTTGGTGCCGAAGGTGACGATAAGCTGATTGGCGATGGTGGCAACGACACCCTGTCAGGAGGTGAAGGCAACGATACCCTGCAAGGCGGAAGCAATAACGACAACCTTGATGGCGGTGTTGGCAACGATGACCTCGATGGTGGCAGTGGTGATGACCTCCTGTTTGGTCAGGAAGGTGATGATATATTGGATGGCGGTACGGGTCTTGACCAACTCTATGGTGGCAGCGGTAACGATATCCTGGTGTTTGATAAAGATGATATCGACAATACCGACGGTGTCAGTGTCCACTTCAGCGGTGGTGAGGGCTTCGATATGCTTCAAGTCGGCAATGCTGGTGACGGTCAGATCATCGATATGACAGCGACGGCTTACCAAGAGCTAGAAGCCGTTGTCATTGATGCCACTGATGCTGAACTGAAAGTCGGCCTAGACAAAATCCTTGCCAATAACACAGCAGACGACACCAGTAATGGCCAGTTTGTCTGTACCGGTGCGGGTAAGCTAGACCTAGAAGGCTACGGCTGGGAAATGGCTACCGAAGCCCCTGAAATGTCAGCTGATTTACGCGCGGCCTACGAAGCCAGCAACATCGATACAGCCTCACTTCAGGGCTATACATTCTCTAACAGTGAAGGTAAAGAAGTCACCATCTGGAGTGATAATGAAAGCGATGACATCAGCTTTAATGGCTCCGAGCTGTAAACCTCTAAGCTTGAGTATCCAAGAGGCTTAAGAGGCAACCCAAGCTAATCTCAAACCCCGGTCATACCGGGGTTTATTTTTGCTGACAATCAATATACCCAAGCTACTTCAAGATGCAGGTTCAGCGAGAATTTATAAGCTTATAGACAAGGCATTGTTTTGAAGCTTATTGAAAGGGAAAGCCATTCCTGCAAATCTTCACCTTGTATTGAATGCGCTGACAACCCTCTGAATCCTGCACCTTGAGGTAACTTGGGTATAATTTCCATCTTCAATGCATGTCCGCTACACTAGCTAGCTGCTCTTCAATACGATGGAACCGTAATGTCTTTTAGCTGGATTGCTTTTACCCTCCTCGCCGCCCTTAGCCAGTCTTGGCGCAATGCCTTTCAAAGCAAATTAAGTAAAGATTTGAGTGTCGCGGGTACGACCTTGGCACGCTTTATTTTTGCTAGCCCGCTAGCTTTGCTGTATTTGATAGGGTTGTATCAATGGCAAAACGCGCCGATGCCACAGTTTAGCGGCGAGTTCTGCTTTTATGTCATCGGCGCAGCTGTCATGCAGATAATCGCTACCGGCTTAATGGTATTGCTGTTCAAGCTAGAGAACTATGCCATCGGTGCAGGGCTGGCAAAATGTGAAGCCCCGGTTTCCGCTGTGCTTGGTGTGTTATTTTTCGGTACCGTTTTAACCTTTACTGGCTGGATAGGCGTATTGCTGGGAACGCTTGGTGTATTGCTGCTGAGCAGCCCGTCGGGATGGCGCCAACTATCCATAAAAACCCTAGTGCTTGGGCTGAGTTGCAGTTCAGCCTTTGCCCTCACGTCATTGTGGATCAGAGAAGCCAGCCTGAGCTTACAGCTCCCCTTTCCTTTCAGCGCTGCTTGGGTGCTATTTTTAGTCATATTGCTCCAAACCTTGCTAATCACCACCTATTTATTGGTGAAAGAGCGCCATACTTTAGCCGCCATGTTCGCAAAGCCCAAACTCGTCATCATGACAAGTTTAACCAGTGTGATCGGCTCACTAGGCTGGTTCAGCGCCATGTCACTCCAAGCCGTGCCATACGTGAAAACCCTCGGCCAAGTTGAGATCATCTTTATGATATTCATCTCTTATTTCTGGCTGGGCCAACGAATCAGCAGAAAAGAAATGACCGCCCTATTGTTGCTTTCACTGGCTGCCATACTGGTGATGTGGCAATAATGTTCGCCAATAAAAACCAAAAACCGACAGCGGCCAAGCCAGCTGTCGGTTTTGCGATGTAATAGTATTTTGTCATGAGCAGGGTTTGAAGCCCCCTATTAGACTACGTTGTCCATCTCATGTAACAGCTTTTCTTTCCGTACCGGCTTAGGCACATAGGCATCCATTCCGGCATCGAAGCAAGCTTGAATATCGTCATCGACCACACTTGCCGTAAGCGCAATAATCGGTATCTTTGATAACTGATTCTGCTGCTCAAACTGCCTAATCTCCCTCGTTGCTGCAAAGCCATCTTTTACCGGCATCATGCAATCCATCAAAATCAACGAGTAATCTTGATTGGAAGAATAGATATCAACCGCTTCTTGGCCATTGTTGGCAATATCATAGTCAAAGCCTGCTTTTTTCAAGTGAAGTGACGCAACCTTCTGGTTAACCAGATTGTCTTCCACCAGCAACACACGTTTTGATGCGGCTGTTTTCTCAGCGTCTTCATTCTTATCAACTTGAGCCTCACTCGACATTTGAAGCGACGTAATATCGGCAATTTTTTCCTGAAGCACCTTGGCTTTAAACGGTTTCGGAATGTAGTCATCCATTCCCACATCGAAACACTTTTGAATATCATCATCGACGACACTCGCGGTCAACGCGAGGATTGGGGTACGTTTCAACTGGTGGGCTTTTTCATAGTCACGGATTTTTTCTGTTGCCTGGATGCCATCCATTACCGGCATCATACAATCCATAAGCACAAAGGCGTATTGATTGCTAGCAGTAAACAGGTCAACCGCTTCCTGGCCGTTGTTTGCAATATCAAACGTACATCCTGCCTTTTGAAGGTGGAGAGATGCGACCTTCTGGTTAACAAGATTATCTTCTACCAGCAGAACATGCGGAACTTGAACCTGCTGACCTGCAACGTCATTTTGCACTTGATAACCCACGGCTTTCTGATAGCAATGCTGGAAAGCCTTATACAGCCGGCTTCCGAGTAGTGGATAAGTCAAAAGCGCATCAATGCTGACACCAAAATCTGTCGCTTCGCTATTCATGTTTCTGATTAGGCACAATGAGCGGTGCTCGCCCTCAAGCTCATTAATGGTTGCATTCAGTGCCTTCAGCGACGATTGATGATTTTCACTAATAATAACGACTTGCCTGTTAGCGTGACCAGCGTTAGGCACCTGCGATAATTCCCCAAGGCGAGTATCAACATCAATGCCAAAGAACGCCAATTCACGTGTAATACGTGACAATTTCAAGGCATCTGTGCCAAGCAAAATGACTTCAGCATCTTGATAAGAGTCTTGATTCTCTAGCTGCTTTTCATCAACAGGTAGCGACAACGTAAAATAGAACCGACTCCCGACTCCCTTGGTTGAATCTAGACAAATTTCACCGCCCATCATCTCAATCAGCTGGACACTGATGGCAAGGCCCAGGCCGGTGCCACCAAACTGACGGGTTGTCGATTCATCTTCTTGGGTAAAAGGCTCAAAAATACTCGCTTGCCTCTCTTCGTCGATCCCGATACCGGAATCCGATACTTCAAACAGCAATTGAGCAACATTACCTTTCTCTTCCAAGCTTTTAATACCAATAGACACCGTGCCTTTGTCGGTAAACTTCACCGCGTTGGACATAAAATTCATCAGAACCTGTCTAATACGATGGTCATCAATGACCACCCGGCTCGGTACATATTGGTCGATATTGACGTCTAAGTTGAGCCCTTTCTCTTTCACCTTCGGCGCAACAATAGAAGCAATGTCGTAGATGGTTTCCCGGATAGCCGTGGAGTGGGCACTGATATGGAGCATACCCGACTCAATTTTCGAAAAGTCGAGAATGTCATTAATCAAACTCAGCAGCAGGTGAGACGACGTTTCTATCGTGTTAACGTAATCTTTTTGGGTCGCAGTCAACTGTGTATCGGCCAGTACTTCAGAAATACCGATGACACCATTAAGCGGCGTACGTATTTCATGGGACATATTGGCAAGGAAGCTACTCTTCGCTTTACTGGCCTTTATCGCTGCATTTTTCGCATTATCTGCTTCCTCTTTAGCGACGATGAGCTTCTCTCGCTGTTCTAGTCTGTCAACAGTCAGGCGTTTCACTTCTTTAGCAAAAGTGCTTAGCTCGTCTTTTCCGCTGACTGTAACACTAACATCAGAGTCGGCACTGTCTTTAGCATTCAATATTTTCAATACGAGTTTCAGGTTGCCGGTTAACCGCATGGTTAGGCTGATACCAATCAACAGCACAATAAAAAACAGGGACAAGCTAACAGCAATAAACACATTCTTTTGCTTATTGAATGCTGTAATTGATTGCTGAATCTCTATACGGACTTGGTCTTCAATTTGTCTTCCCGCGACTTGTAGCCTGTATAGGCGTGCATTAAGTGCTTCTGTCCCAGCAAGCATCTCCTCAGGAGTAAAGTTGGTTAGGCTTTCACTTGCCAGCAGCCTCGCCCGGAAAGAATTGCTCTGCTGAAATACTGGGTCTGAGAATGTGTCCAGCAACAATTTAACTTGATTTTGGTCGGCATTAATCGCCAAGAAGCGATTGAGGAAGAGCTGTTGATTTTGAGCCAGCAAACGTATTTCATTTAAAAAATCGGCCGTGCTTCGGGATGTTTCCTGGCTATCAGTAGACAGCAACCATTGGCTGAACCACCCTTCTTCCTGGGACCAAAACATCAACCACTCTAGTTGATACAAGGCGCGCAAATCGTTATCGACTGACTCTAGCAGCTCAACATAATGGATTTTTTCCACTTCCAGCAACAGCTGGCGGTAAATATCAACTTGCCACTCAATCAAATCGAGCAACTCTTCGCCATCCTGAGCGCTTTTCAGCTCGGTGATATTGGCGACATAGCTGTCAAGCAGGAGATTAACGGTTTTTGCGCTTTCCCCGCTACCAAACAAGTGCATGACATCATTTCGAATATCACTCGCCGAGGAGTTATCCGCGGGCTGTTCATTTTCAACAATCGCTAACCGATTACTAAAATGGTATTGCGATAAGTTTTCCAAAAACTGAACCGCATGCTGGGCTCTTTCTAATGAAGAAACTTGGAGATTTATGTGTGTGAGCTGTCGATTGACCAAAAAAAGAGAAAGGCACAGTGGCATTGCAATCAACAAAAACAACTTGTGCTTTATAAGCAACCTATTCCAAAACTGACTAAACACGGCTTTCATCCTGAAATTATTATTTGTGCCTATTAATTCTAGAATAGAAAAACCAGTTTCATATACTTAGCTGAATATTGAGGAAAATTTCATTATCAATGTGAGCAAGATAACAAAATGGGGGTATATCAAATTTCTCTAAATGAAATAATGTGATGATTTGCGATGTCGGAAGCACTATTTTTCGGTATTAACGAACTCAACGACGGTATCCGCTAGTGCCACAGTGGTCAGCGGCGAAAGTATATCCCCGGCGAGCACATGTTGGAGCTTATCGCCACTATCTGAAATCACCATTGACTGCCGACTCGCTGCTGGCAAGCGCTCGAGCATGGCTTGGGTTTTAGCGATATCGACAATACGATCTTGCTCTGAATAGAAGACCAGAATCGGGGTTTTAATATTCTCCACGGGTTGGCTGCGTGTTACATCAACCACCCCCATCATGGTCACTAAAGCTTCAACTGGATAACGGGTCGTCCAATAGCGGGCTTGTACCTCATTGACTGGTTTCCATTCGCGGTAATTGCCTACCACAAGCCTGGCAATCTCATCCCCCATAGGCAACAAGAGCAGTTCGGCGTTACTGTCCGCAGGCCCCAAGTTAGGGGAGATTAATACCGTATGGCTAAGTTTTGGCAACTCAGGCTGGGATGCTAACCACAATGCCAACGTACCACCTGTCGAGAGGCCGATAACAACGACTTTTTCACCCAATCTTGAGCCTATGTCGTAAGCGTGGCGAGCATCATTCAGCCAGTCATTGACCGTTACTGACTTCATGTTATCCGCGGGTCGCCCATGCCCCTTGAGGCGAGCTTCATACAAATTAGCCCCAAGCTGGTTGGCGACCAATTTCGCTAATGGGGCAGTATCCTGACGGGAGGACGAAAAGCCATGCAAATACACAACAGAATAGTCCGTTGGGCTATTTACTTCCCCCGCCCAGGTTATCTTTTTTTCTGTACCAGAGGTAATATCTGGATATTTCCGCTCCTGAGCGTTAACAAACCCCTCGATATCCTGAGGAATGGATAACGCTTGGTACGCGTAGGAGGTATCAACCCGAGGGCTGAATGAATATACCCCAGCAACTATCGCGAAAATAACAATGACCCATTGTGACTTTTTCATCTGCCCTACAATCTTTTCCTCACTGTATTTAGTCAACCACACATAGCTTGCGGTTTTGTGAATTAATCATACTGTCATTCGAAATAACGTAATAATAAAACTCATCCCGCATTTCATACTTCTGAATAAACGTTCTAATATGATTCAGCAGACTTTTTGCCTCATTGTAGCGATACAGGTAATCTTTATCGCACTCGTTCACGACAGCCAGGTCAACACGGAGCTCATTGAATTGATCCATCAGTTTGCTGACCCGCTCTTCGTTCTGCTTTTCAAGTGCAGAGCTGGCATACAGCTTCTCAAATTCAGCCCGCTTTCTCTCCCACTCATCAACATTTGAAATTTTGGCGCTGATTTCAGCTTCCTGAGATTGTAGTTGGGCAAGCTCTTGATCCACCATCAATTGTGATTCCGTCAACTTTCTCCGCTCTTTGGCTATTGCATTATTTACGTCTTTCTCAAAGCGTCGCTGTAGGCTATAGAGCTGAGAGCTTTTCTTCTTCAAGGCTTTCTGCGAATCCAAATATTGTTTCTCAAGCAATGCTATCTCGCTGTTTTTATCAACCAATAGCGTACTCGTTGCATTAATCTCCTGCTTGAGGAAAACATATTGCTCATCTAGCTTAATCAGCCGCTCATCCAGTTCATCAATCACTAGCTGCTGCTCTTCCAGCTGAGCTTGTTTCGAAGCAAGTTGCTGCTGAAACTCATCAATCAGCGTTTGTTTCTCCACTAGCTGCTGTTCGTATTCATCAAACTTGTCCTGGACTGATGAATAGTCCATTTGCCCTTGGTTGTATTGCCAATAAAAGTACCCAGCCTGAGCCACAACGACAGTGAAGATGATACCGGCGAGGGCGACCAACCGACGCTGGGAGAACATGGAGCTATGCTCATCCTGAACCAAGGGGGATGACGATGCCTTTGCTCTGCTTTTTCTTCTTTTCATATCATCCCTCTTGAGCCGCTGTTGTGCTGACACCAACTTTCACATGGCACTTAGGACAGATGTATGAACGCTTATTGATGTCGGCATGGCAAGACGGGCAAGTAATATGCTTTCTGTCCTTACTCATATAAATCAGTAAAGCACCAATCGGGCCCAAAACATACCCCAACAAGACACCAGCGATTAAATTCCCTTTCTGATAGCCTAAATAAGTCGACAAGCAGAAAAAAGCCAAATAAAAGAGAAACCAGAATACGATACCAAATTCCATATGTTCACCACTGATTATGATTCTCTGAATGCACGGTAATACGAATTGAATAATGGTGCTGTGAAGTAATCCCACATGGTTTGTGCTTCCAGCAAAATAAAGACTTCTGTCGGCATTCCCGGGTAAAGCTCGATATGCTCCAATGAAGCCACTTCATCTTTGTCCAGTTTTACCCGGACCAAATAACCGGTAGGTTGCTGCTGCGACTTAGGCTGCAACCGGTCTGCGGCCACATAAACAACCTCACCATGCACAGGGGGGGTACGGCGGACATTGTAGGCACTAAGCCGGACTCTTGCCTCAAGCCCGTTGTGCACTACATCAATATCTTCAGGTTTCACCAAGGCTTCGACAATCAGTTCATCACTGTCTGGCACAATCTCCAGAATGACATCGCCAGGGTTAATCACCCCGCCGATACTGTGAACATTAAGCCCCACAACCGTTCCGGTATGTTCGCTGCGAATGGTGACACGGGAGCGAATATCGCTGGCCGCATTGAGCGACTGAACCACATCACGCCATTCCCGCTCCACCGTCGCCAGCTCTGCCGCACGCTGCTGCTCCCACTCAACCTTTTCAGATTGATGCTCTTGCTCCAGGGTACGAAGCTGCCCCTCAAAAACATCTATCTGTGCGGTCAACTCGGCAACTTGTGCTTCAATTCCTGCTTGGTAGCGCTGCAGTTCAAGCATACGGGTCTTCGACACATAGCCTTTTTCCAACAGACCGGCGGTCATCGCTATCTCTTGGGTGACCAAAGATAACTGCCGGTTAATGGCTTTTAACTGGAAGCTGGCTCCGCGCAGCTGCTCTTCCAGAACCATGTTTTTCTGCTGGTATTGGCCCTCAGATAAATCACGGCGCAATATCGACTGCTGAAACTGGAGCTGCTGAGTATTGACGATATTCGCAAGCTCTGTTTCATCGACATCATGCTGATCGTGGTAAGTCCAATTTATTTTGCGCTCTTGGCCAAGTTCGGCTTTCAGCCTGTCATGGCGGGCATTTAACGTCGCTGCACGTAATACCAAACGGCGATAATCGGACTCGGCCTTGGTATTGGACAACTCAAGTAATACATCACCCGTTTCGACATGCTGACCTTCCTGAACATAAATGCCTTTTACCCAGCCACCTTGTAAATGCTGCACTTTCTTGCGCTGCGACTCGACCACCAGCGTGCCTTGTGCGATAGAAGCCGAATCCAGCGGTGCGGTCAGCGCCCAAGCTAAAAAGCCGCCAACTGTCGTTAGAAGAAATATACAACCAAATACAATAATGCTGCGGGTATCGAAACGCTGCTTATCCATGCTTCACCCCTTTCCCTGAAGCTGAAGAAGGCTGAGCACTAGCCACCGGCGTTTCTGTCGAGTTGTCTACTCCCGACATCGCCCCTAAGAACTTGTCACACGTACCCGCTTTTTCTATTTTTCCGTCTTTAAGCACGATCACCCAATCCATCTGCCTCAAGAACCCGGGGCGGTGGCTGATCATCACCACGGTGATTTGATTCTCTTTGCAGTACTGCAGCACAATGGCCAGTGCCACCTCTCCCTCTGGATCTAAATTAGAGTTTGGTTCATCGAGTACCAACACACTCGGGTTGGAAAAAATCGCCCTTGCCAATCCGATCCGTTGTTTCTGGCCGCCAGAAAGCTGTACACCGCCCTCCCCCAGATAAGTATCGTAACCTTGCGGCAGGGAGGTGATCAGCTCATGAATACAGGCCAAGCGGGCGGCATGAATGATGTCTTTGGCTGGCGCATCGGAAAAGCGGCAAATGTTTTCAGCTACCGTGCCCGCCAATAAGCCAACTTCTTGTGGTAAATAACCGATATGCTTACCAAATTGCTCTTCGGGCCAAAGATCAATGGCAGCCCCGTCGATCTTGATGCTGCCCATACTCGGTTTGTGGATCCCCATGATCAATGCGGCAAGGGTAGATTTCCCCGAACCACTATTGCCCATGATAGCCAAGGCATTTCCAGCCCCAAGCTTGAAGCTGATGTTCTGCAGCACTGGCTGGCCTTGGTGTTGGAATTTAAGCCCAACATTGTGAAGCAGCAATTCCCCTTTGGGTTCTGGAAGTTCGGTTTGCGGCTCTGACTGCTGGCTGTCTTCGTACTGGTTGAGTCGTTTATAAGCCTGTAGTGCGCTGAACCACGTTTTCCAGCCACTCACCGCCTGCTCAAACGGTGACAAAACACGGGCCATGATAATCGAACTGGCGATAATCGCGCCCGCGCCTAACTGGTTCTGCAGTACCAATACCACCCCGGCGGTCAAGATGATTGCCTGCAGCAAGGTTCTAAAATAACGGCTAATCGATAACAACTGGCCAGTTCGGGCATTGAGCCGCCATTGCAGATCCAATAACTTGAAATTACGCCGGTTCCACAATGATCCAACACTATCGGCCATTCCCATCGCCCTCAATGTCGGGGCATTTCTTAAGAAATCATTGAGCTCCATACTGGTTTTAATACCCAATGCTTGAGCCTGCTCACTGGGCTCCTTGGCGGATAACATCATGACCACAGCCAAGACACAGAAGACCAAGCACCCAACCAGGGCAATAATCCCCAGCAAGGGGTGCAATACAAACAGGATAAGCAGGAATAATGGTACCCAAGGAATATCGAAAATTGCAGAAGTCGATGGCGTCACCAAAAACTGGCGCAGCTCGGTGAGGTCTTGCAGGCCTTGCTTCTCTATCCGGTTCATTTTGGACGAACGACGAATGCTGTCTGCCAATAGTGATGAGCTCAGCGATACATCCAGCTTCAAACCGGAGCGCTGCAAAAGCAGAGTTCTGACATGTTCAATCACCGCTTGTGCCGTGAGCAAGCCAATAGCCACAACCATCAGCGCCATGAGGGTATCCAGACTGGCACTGCTCAAGACCCTATCGAATAATTGCAAGCTGTATACAGGTAGCGTAAGTACAAGAAAGTTAATCGCTAAACTAAACAATGCGACAAACAACAGATCCTTCTTACACGCAGCGATTGCCGTTGCTAACGTTTCCTTAAGCAAAATTCTTCCTCATACGCCACTAGTGGTATATGAATTATAGGACAAGGAAAAAAATTTCAATGAAGAATTTTCTGATAATTAACTAAACTTCAAACAGTTAACTACGAGAGCCACATCACATTTTCGCTCTGCGCCTACGCCAAACTATCCCAACTTGTGGGGTAAACCGATATAACTTATTAAGTAAACAGACAAAGGAATGCCGACTGAATGCCAAAAGCAGCTATGCAAGCGACAACAGCGCAGCAGAAAACGCAGCAAAGAACAGCATTGTATACTGTAGTGTATATCGTCCTGTGTGCTGCGCTATTCATGTCGTTTTCAGCGCTGGCTGCTTTTAATACCGAAACAGAAGAACCTGAGCCAAGCTTTTATGGTGGCCGCAGTGTCACCCACAGTCACCAAGATGTTTCAGGTAGTAATATCCAGTTCCAGCGTCGAACTATCGCCCCACCTATCACTAGCGAAGAAATAACAGAAGAGGCCGAGCCAGACACTGGCACGCTGCTGACTCCAGAAGGCCTTGAGACAGAAAGCCTTGCTGCAAAAAGTCGTGTTCCGAAAAGCCCTGTTGCCACGCGTTCACCTGAGCAATTTGCCCCCATCGAGCTTAGCCGCAACGAAAAGCTACTCGCCAAAAAAGCCTACTACTACTTTGAACAAAACTGGAATGATAAGACCGGACTGATTGATTCAGTACAGGGCTACCCTCACAGCACAATGTGGGATGTCGCCAGTGGTATTGCCGCGGTTCTCTCTGCCGAGGGTCTAGGGCTCATCACAACAGAACAAGCAGACAACAAACTACAAAAGACGTTCGAGACGCTATTCGCGCTTCCTCTATACAACAACGCGTTACCTAACCGTGAATACAATACCCATACCGCCCAACCATCAGGTCGTTACAGTAGCAGCAACTCAAACGGCAATGGCTGGTCAGCATTAGACATAGGTCGGCTGTTAATTTGGCTAGAGATAGCTCAGGTGCACAAACCCCAATTTGTCCCTGATGTAGCGCGTATCCTGGATAAGTGGGAAATAGATAAAGCGGTATCCAATGGTACTTTGTACGGCGAACTTAAAACATCGACAAGGCGCCACTACCGCCAAGAAGGCCGGCTGGGTTACCTACAATATGCCGCATCAGGCTTCGATCTCTTCGGCTTTGATGTCAGCAAAGCCTATGGGAAAAATAATATCGATGAAGTTACCGTTGACGGCCTTGCACTTTTGATAGACAAGCGAAACCTCCCCTACTTCACGACGGATCCCTATGTGCTGTATGGCATTGAATTTGGCTCGGACACGCAATGGTGGAACCAACTAAGCGTGCTGTTTCAACTCCAAAAACAAAAATCGGCTAGTGAGACAACCCCATGGGTCTTTGCTGAAGATGCCATGAGCCGGTCACCTTGGTTTTCTTACAACAACATTTTTATCTACGGCAGCTCGTGGTTGAGTATTGCCCCTGGTGGCAAGCCCGTCGAAAATCCACAAATTTTTAGCAATAAAGTCGCTTTTGGCTTAAGTGTATTGTTTGATGGTGATGACTTCAGCCAGCAGCTAGCTGATGAGGTAATAAATAACAGCCTAACTCACAAAGCTATTCCTACCGGTGTCTATTTAAATGGTGGCCCTAACAGCGCTTACAACATCAACACTAACTCGCTTATTTTAAGCGCTTTATGGTACAAAAGGCGCCACTATATCCCTCTTATTGAACCGAGCTAATATGCAAATTGCATAATATTTCGGGCAATTAGCAAAATGCGTTGCATATATTTATTTTTCGTCTCAGATCCAATACAGGTTTGCAGTTATAGAGCAAAATAATCCTGCTAGTTTTATTCCCTAGTGGCTTATGAACTTGGCTACAAACCTATTCTAATTTTCAAAGGATCTGTATTTATGTTGTTACGATCTCTCAGCACAGCGGCAGGCATCATCACCATGTTTACCCTCACACCCTTTGCACTTGCCAATAGCCCGGTTGAAGACCCCCTCACAGAACTCAATACCGGCTTTTGGTGGAAGTCCGATGGCTGGAGTAATGGTTTCCCTTTCTATAGCCGTTGGGAAGGAGAAGCAATTAGCTACTCAGCAGATGGAATGGCAATCACTTTGAGCCATGCCCCCAACGGTAGCGATGATTTTGAGTTCCAATCTGGGGAGCTTAGAAGCCATGACTATTATGGCTATGGCTGCTACGAGGTAGAAATGAAGCCTATTGCAGAGCCTGGTGTCATTAGTTCGTTCTTTCTTTTTGCCGGTCCTTACGACAAGCCTGAAGATGGCAATGGGATGCACAATGAAATTGATGTGGAGTTCTTAGGCAATAACACCAATGTCATGCAAGTGAACTTCTGGACCAACGATGACCGCTATGCCCAAAGTCACGAACAGCTAATCTACTTAGATTTCGATGCCTCACAAGATTTCCATCGCTATGGGATTAAGTGGACCAAAGGGGCGATCAAGTGGTATATCGATGGCAAGTTGGTTTATAAGGTGAAAAACAGCAGCGACGATCCAATCCCCTCCGTAAACGACAGCCGCCTTCGGATCATGGCCAATGTCTGGGCAACCGATGAAAGGATCTCTAATTGGGCCGGTGAGTTCAGCAAAGATCCCGCAGTATCGGCCACCGCCGAGTACAGGAACTTTCGCTTTATACCTGGCCGAAAGTGCTCGCTGAGAAATTAGCCGCTGATATTAACCGTCATCAAGCGCGCTTAATCCTTACCACTTTCATCACCTCAAAGGTCAATCCAGCCACAACTTCTGTGGCTGGATAATACGTCAGGTTCACCTTTGCACCTGCCAATGATTGGTACTTTTTCTTGCGCTTGAATTTAAACGGCACATCGTAGCCTTCAAGCATCAAGGAGTGCATGATCCAGTCGCCCGCTTCCCGTTGGGTATGGGTAGCAACCTTTTTATCTTCTGAGTGGATCAATTCGTTATATTGATTGAGCAACTTATCTACATCAGATTTCATCATTAGCCTTTATCTGATTTATATCACTAGTGAGACAGACACTACCGGATTGGCTACTTATACTCAAATGGTCCTTAGGTCTTATATTGCAGTTCAAGAGATCATAGTGTGCATGCACTATCGATACATACAAAAACAGAGTGCATTGCACTCTGTTTTCTTTTATCTATAACTTACTTCTATCTATAAAAAGCTTTTGCTTTAGAAAGAAAGGAATACACCGGCGATTGTCGCACTCATTAGGTTTGCCAATGTCGCAGCAAAAATCGCTTTGAACCCCATGCGGGCAATATCAGGACGTCGGCTTGGTACGACACCACCCAGGCCACCCATCAACATGGCAATTGAAGTCAGGTTAGCGAAACCACACAGAGCAAAGGTGACAATAGCTTGGGAGTGGCTGCTCAGCTGCTCTTTAACCGCCATCAAATCAGCAAACGCAACAAACTCATTCACCGCAATCTTCTTACCGATCAAGCTAGCAGCAACAGTCGCTTCAGACCACGGCACACCGATCAGCCATGCCACTGGGGCAAACAAATAACCGAAAATTAGCTCAAGGCTCAGGTTATCGATACCTGTCCAGCCACCAACATGTGCCAGGCCGCCGTTAATCAGGGCGATCAAGCTAATAATCGCCAGCAGGCTAGCACCCACTGCCATCACAATCTGCAGTCCGCTCAGTGCGCCCTGCGTTGCCGCATCGATAATGTTCACTGGCTCATCGTCAGCATCATCATCAGCTGCGTTGTCATCATTGATAGCTTCGGTCTGAGGAACAAGGATTTTCGCCATCATCAAACCGGCAGGGGCCGACATAAAGCTAGCAGCGATCAAGTAACTGATATCAACACCAAGGCCAGCGTAGCCAACCAGCGTACCACCCGCAACAGAAGCCAGGCCACCCACCATCACGGCAAACAGCTCAGAGCGGCTCATTTTGGCTAGGTAAGGACGGACAACCAGCGGCGCTTCTACTGATCCAACAAAAATATTCGCCGTCGCCGACATCGACTCAGTACGGCTAGTACCCAGCATGCGCTGAAGCAAACCACCAATACTACGGATAATGAAGCCCATCACGCCCAAGTAGTACAGCACAGAGATCAATGCCGAGAAGAAAACAATCGTCGGTAGGACATTGACCGCGAAGATGAAGCCAAGTTTGAACTGAGCCAGTTCGCCAAATAGGAACTCAGTGCCCACACGGCCGTAGTCGATGATTCCAGAAACCGCCGCTGAAACAGAGTTAAGGATCTCACGGCCTACAGGCACGTATAAGATAAAGCCTGCAAAAACCAGCTGAATGGCAAAGGCGCCACCCACAGTACGCCAGTTAATTTCACGACGATTTTCAGAAAATAGAACTGCAACCGCAAAAAGCGTAATGACGCCTAGTGCACTGACCAGATAGCTCATGGTCAAACTCCACAAATTTGTTAGTAAACGATTGCGGAGGCATTCTATGCAGAATTAAAACTGTGACAAGGATCAACTTGTTACACACATTTACACTTTCGCCACATCCAGCTTGGGATCTGGCTATTTGTAAGCCAAATAATGCCTATACACCATGATTGGTGCAAATAAGGGATACTATTGTCACCCTGGATGACAATAATCACCGCTATTACCAAATGTTTTACGCGAAAACGATTCCGTCATTAGCCTAAGTTGGCGATTAAAGCAC
This sequence comes from Photobacterium sp. ABD4_091, assembly GCF_056160145.1. Taxonomy (NCBI): domain Bacteria; kingdom Pseudomonadati; phylum Pseudomonadota; class Gammaproteobacteria; order Vibrionales; family Vibrionaceae; genus Photobacterium; species Photobacterium sp. ABD4_091. Next base: position 111,911 of record NZ_JBSWWQ010000001.1, read on the forward strand.
CTTGTCCCAATACACTGGCTCGCCGATTTGCGTGCGAATAAAGCTCAAAAAAGCTTGCACCTTTTTCGGAAGATACTGATAACGGGGGTAGACGGCATACAGAGGCATGTGTTGCGATAAACCCCAATCAGGCATTAAGCGCACTAGCCGGCCTTCTTGGAACTCTTTATCGAGCAAATAAGTCGCCAAATAACCGACCCCGTGGCCAGCAAGGGTCGCGTCCAGGATGGCATCAGCAGAATCGACCCGGTAATTGCCTGAGACTTTAACGTTTTGCTGCTCGCCATCCTTTTCGAAGCGCCAGACATTATCTTTACGCTCACGGCTGTAATAAGTAATGCAGTTATGCGTATCGAGATCGCCTGGCTGGTAAGGTACGCCCCGGCGGGCAAGGTAGTCAGGGCTTGCAGCTAGCACAAAGTGGCAATCAGCCAAATGCCGAGCGACAAATCCTTCAGGCGGTGAGTCTGTCATACCTATCCAGAGATCCAATTGCTCGGCAATCAGGTCGACCTTGTGATCAAACAGACTCATCTCAACATCCAACTGGGGGAATTGTTGGTGGAAAGCGGCCAAGTACGGTGCGATATGGTGGCGGGCAAATGACTGTGCGCTGCCAACCCGCAAGATTCCCTGCATGCTATCGGTGCTTTGGATCAACTCGCTTTCTGCTTCATTTATTTCAGCGACGATGTTAGCGCAATGCACGGCAAACCGCTCTCCGGCCTCGGTAAGTGAAAAGGATCGGGTTGTTCGCTGTACTAACTGCACCCCTAGCCTTTGCTCCAGTTGCTGTACCTGCTTACTGACTTGGGTTCGTGAAATATCAAGCAGCTGAGCGGCTTTGGTAAAACTACGCTGGTGAGTCAATGCATTGAACACCACCATCTGTTGGGCTTTTTTTATCATTCTTCGGGTAATCACAAACACTCTATAGAAGGTAATAGTAACAGAGGCCGCTTCAAGCATTTATCTTCTGATGGCTTTTTAAACAGTTAACAGCCATTTCTTTCTCGCTCAGTCATGATGATTGTCATAAAAGTATGGGCCTCGACGAAATGAACGGTCAAAAATGCCTTAGATCCCGACAAGCAACGCCTATTTTTGGAAAAAAATACAAAAAAATTTTTTATCGATAGAAGCTGCAAGTTTTGTCATAGGTTGCAAGGCACTGAAATACAACTGTCATAATCGAACATTTCGACACAGGACTTGGCACCAACAACACCCAGCAGAACAAACCACCATAAACCACGGAAGATCAGAACTTAAACCCACAAAAATATAATAATCCATGACTTGCAACGTAAATCTCACTACTGAGAAAAAACCACATATACAACTGGAGTCATTTCACAGAAACGCTAATCATACTCGTAAGCTATATGAATGATTCTTTGGGGAATTGTTTTGTTCTAGTAAAATATGCACTTGCCAGAACTGGAATGAAGATCAAACTGGACACTTATTAAACATTTATGAAGAGCGTCATAGAGTGTTCAAACTACTGAAACATTACTGTCATACTTCTTCCCTAATCTTTGCCTCGTTCATTCAAAACCTATTGGCAATACGGCCAGCTTTTTAAGGATTAGGAAAATGAAAACAAAGGTTATCGGCGCACTAGCCCTAGCAGGTTCAATGGTATTTAACCCAGCAATCGCAACTGAAACTGTTTCTGTTGTAGGTTCGAACTCTGTTACACCTATCATGGAAGTTCTAGGTGAGACCTACGCACAATCTAACGATGTAACTATCGAAGTTCAGGGCCCAGGTTCATCTGCTGGTGTTCGTGCTGCTCACGATGGTTCATCTGACCTAGGTATGAGCTCTCGCGATCTTAAAGATTCAGAAAAAGCTGACAACATCAAAGAAGTTGTTATCGCTCGTGACGGTATCGCGGTTGTTGCTCACACTAGCAACCCAGTAGCAGATCTATCTAAAGAAGAAGTAACAAAAATCTACAAAGGCGAAATCACTAACTGGAAAGAAGTTGGTGGTGAAGACAAGCCAATCGTAGTTGCTACTCGTGACACAGCTTCTGGTACTCGTGGTGCTTTCGAAGACATCATGGATCTTAAAATGAAAGTAAATGGCCAATCTGTTTCGGCTATCTCTCAGCGTGCACAAGTTGCAAGCGGTAACGGCCAGCTAAAAACTATCGTAGCTAACAACCCATTTGCTATCGGCTATATCTCTCTAGGTTCTGTTGACGGCTCTGTTAAGCCACTATCAATCGACAACCACGAACCATCAGTAGAAGCAATCCAAGCTGGTGAGTACGGTGTGCAGCGTCCATTCCTTGTTCTTTACAAAGAAGGTCGCCCATCTGCAGCAGCTCTAGACTTCCTTAAGTGGATTAAGAGTGCTGAAGGCCAGAAGATTGTTGCTGACAAAGGCTACATCGCAGTTAACTAAGTAAACGCTTAATTTACCGGTCATCATCAGATGATGGTGACCGGTTTTTGTTGATTCCTCGGTATTCGGATAAACCTTGTTTAGCCAATATCTGGAGTAAAAATATGACCATCGCAAACAACATTGAAAGTTCAGCTAAAGGCTCTTCGCTGAAAGCCAAAGATAAAGTCGACTGGCGCGAACTGTTTTTTAAATATCTATTTTTATCGAGTGCTGCACTTGGCATTCTCTCGCTAATCTTAATTGGCTACTTTATTTTCCGTGAAGGCTACGATGCCTTTGCTGAAGCTGGTGTTGGCCCTATCGTATTCGGTACCAACTGGCTTCCACCTGCGCTTTACGGTATCGCTCCGATGATCGTGGCCTCTGTAGTATCTACTGCAGGTGCGGTTGTTCTGGGTGTGCCAATTGGCGTACTAACTGCAATTTTCATTGCCGAGGTAGCTCCTAAGCGCCTTGCCAATACAATTCGTCCGATGATTGAACTACTTGCTGGTATCCCGTCTGTTGTATACGGTTTCTTCGGCTTGGTTATCATCGTACCGCTGATTCAAGATGTATTCTCTGTACCTGCGGGTAACACCATCTTGGCTGGTGTTATCGTTCTTGCGGTGATGATTCTGCCAACGGTTATCACAGTATCTGAAACATCAATCCGCGCTGTACCCCGTACTTACAAAGAAGGTTCGTACGCACTAGGTGCATCGCAAATGTTCACTATCTTTAAGCTGCTAGTACCTGCTGCCCGCTCAGGCATCATGACCGGCGTTATCCTGGGTGTCGCTCGTGCACTGGGTGAAACCATGGCAATCATCATGGTTATGGGTAACTCTCCGGCAATGCCACAAGGTCTGTTGGACTCAGCCCGTACCCTAACGGCAAACATTGCGATTGAAATGTCATACGCAACTGGCTTGCACGCAAGCGCACTATACGCAACGGGTATCGTTCTTCTGGTCTTCATCATGGTACTAAACGGCGCGCTTCTTTATCTGAACCGTGAGCGTGCGAGGTAATCACTATGGCTCTTAAAGGTACAAATACACAAAAGCAGCAGATGAAAGATAAAATTTCTCTGGCGCTTATCTGGTCGGCAGCCTCTATCACTGTTGGCTTCCTAGTGTGGGTAGTTTGGTACATCCTAAGCAATGGCCTGTCTTACGTAGACTGGACATTCATCACCAGCGACTACACCACCATCGGTCAAGAGTCAGGTATCTGGCCAATGATCGTATCAACCCTATACATGGTTGCCGCTTCAATCGGTGTCGCTGCACCGCTAGGTATCATGACTGCTATCTACCTCACCGAATACGCGAAGGTAGGCAGCAAGCTAGTAAAAGTGATTCGTTTCTGTACTGAATCACTGGCCGGTATTCCGTCGATTATCTACGGTCTATTCGGTATGACATTCTTCGTTGTCGTAATGGGCTTTGGTTACTCTATCCTGTCAGGTGCCCTGACCCTGAGTATCCTGATTCTGCCAGTTATTATCCGTACAACTGAAGAAGCACTAATGGCTGTTCCTCAGACTTACCGTGAAGGTTCATACGGTCTGGGTGCATCTAAGATTTACACCATCTGGAGACTAATCCTACCGAGCGCTATGCCAGGTATTGTTACCTCCATCATCCTCAGTGTAGGTCGTGTTATCGGTGAATCAGCACCGGTCTTCATGACAGCAGGTATGGTTGCCCGTATCCCAGAGAGCATGTTCGACTCTGGCCGTACACTAACCGTTCACCTGTACAAACTAACGCAGGAGCTATACACAATTCACGAATGGAACCAGGCATACGCAACCGCCACCATTCTAATTATTGTTGTTCTTGTTATTAACTTGCTAACGAAGCTTATCGCTAGCCGATTCAATACTGCGACTTACTAATCTTTGAGGAAGAGAACCATGAATAAATTTAGCATTGAAAACCTAGACCTATACTACGGCGAAAACCAAGCGCTTAAGCAAATCAACCTGCCAATCCCTAACCGTCAGGTAACGGCGCTTATCGGTCCATCTGGCTGTGGTAAGTCAACCCTACTACGTTGCCTTAACCGTATGAACGACCTAATCGAAGGCGTGAAAATCGACGGCAAGCTAACTATGGATGGCGAAGATGTTTACGGCAATATCGACGTTGCTCAGCTTCGCATCAAAGTAGGTATGGTATTCCAGAAGCCAAACCCGTTCCCAATGAGCATCTACGAGAACATTGCTTACGGACTTCGTGCCCAGGGCGTTAAAGACAAGAAAGTCCTAGACGAAGTGGTTGAGCGCTCTCTACGTGGTGCGGCACTTTGGGATGAAGTTAAAGACCGTTTGAAATCACACGCATTCGGCCTATCGGGTGGTCAGCAGCAGCGTCTGTGTATCGCCCGTACTATCGCAATGGAGCCAGAAGTGATCCTGATGGACGAACCAACATCAGCACTTGACCCAATTGCGACTAAGAAAATTGAAGATTTGATGGAGACACTGAAGAAGGACTTCACCATCGTTATCGTTACCCACTCAATGCAGCAGGCTCGTCGTATCTCCGACCGTACCGCCTTCTTCCTGATGGGTGAACTGGTTGAGCACGATTCAACAAGCGTGCTATTCAGCCAGCCAGCTGATGACCGTACTCGCGGTTACGTCAACGGTGACTTTGGTTAATAACCTTTTAATCGCTTCCTCAAATCGTATGCAGTATTTTGACGAATAATAATAGCGATGGTAAATATTGCCCCCTCATGTAGGGGGCCTTTTTTTGCCTGGCTTACGCATAACAACTCCCGTCAAGTTGGTCTAAACTGTTGAGAATCATTTGGAGTACATGCTGCACCGCCCCATTAGTGTTTGGGGTATTTGATATTTAACGGCTTCTGGTTGGTAGGTCACAGCAGGATCTTGGTCATGAAACTTAATTTAGCAACGAAAGTAAACACTTACCTTATTTTACTCTTTGCTGCCGTAGGGTGTTTCGCCCAAGACGATGTCCGTTCCGAACGGGTACAGTTTAAAGCTGGCAGTAACAGTGCGACTATTGATTCTTCTATTACTGGCTATGAAACAGTCGATTACCTGTTAGGCGCACAGGAAGGCCAAACAATGAATGTCAGCCTTGCCACCCAACACACTGCGACCTACTTTAATATTCTCGCCCCTGGCGAAAATGAAACGGCCATGTTTAACGGCTCTATCAATGAAAATCAATTCGAAGGTACCCTGCCCTCTAGCGGCGACTATAAAATTAGAGTTTACATGATGCGCTCAGCTGCTCGCCGCAACGAAGTCGCACAATACCAGCTGGAAGTGATCATTGATGGCGAGGGAGCCAAGGACTGATTTTGCCCTTGCCCTTATAAACACAGGAATCTAATCGTTCAGCCTCCTCTGCCTTGGCGACCCTTCTTTGCTTCCAACATTTAAGCCACTTTTGCTCTAAAAGCTCTCTATGTTTATTGTTACGTAGCTATCTCCCGGAGTCTGTCGTCTATGCGCTGGCTAGTTGTCTTTACGCTTTTCTTCTCTCTACTATCCTTTGCCGAAGAGGCCGAGCAAGCCCCCGAGCCAAAACCCGATGAGTTTGCCAAGATAGAGCAAATGGAAGCCGAGATGGGCGAACTCTACAAGGAGTCATTGGACAAAACCGGCACAGCCAAAAGCATCATTGATATGCAGATGCTGAAGAAAAATGAGGATATCCGCGCCGAGTTACAAAAGCTGATCAAAAGCCGGACAGAGGAAAACACACCGAGGGTCATCGATTTTGTTAATGACCAAATAGAATATCTCACCCTCGCTATAGATTTCCTTGCCGAACAAGTCACCAAGTTGCAGAGTGATCTTGATGGTGCCGACCAGGAACAAAAGCTGATCATCCAAAAAACCCTGCATGAAACGACCGCTTTTTATCACACTATCTTGGGTGAACAGTGGGTCAATTTTGGTTGGCTGGAGTTGCTGGGCAAACCGGATGAAGAAAGCAAAGAGGCTCTGATAAAAGAAATTGATCAACGCTTAGACTTCCTGTCAGCCAAGCTATCTTTTGATAACCAACAAGAAAGTATGCTGGCGGGTCAGTTGAAGTCAGCGACCGAAGAAGAGAAAGCCTCATTACAGCTACAATACATTCTCGCCCAGCGACAAGTCGTCGGCGATATCGAAGGGTTGCAGTTTATTGTCGACCTTGCCAGCAAGATTGGTATAGACACGACAGACTACACCAAGCAGCTGTTTGTTGTGTCCGGTAACCTAACCAATGAGCTCCTTGATATTAAAGTCCTTTGGTCATTACTCTCTGACGGGTTAAAAGACTTCCGGGACTATTTAGCGCAAAATACCCCTGCCGCTTTGTTCAAGCTTTTTATCTTTCTGGTCATCATCTTTATTTTCAAGATTTTCAAAAATATCACCCGGCGGATTGTTACCCGCGCAGTCTCCTCGCCGACGCTGCGTATGTCGCAGCTGATGAAAGACTTCTTCATCTCTATCAGTGGCAACACTGTATTGTGTATCGGTATTTTGATTGCCCTGTCGCAGATAGGCTTGAACCTTGCCCCGGTTCTGACCGGTTTCGGTGTCGCGGGTGTAATTATCGGCTTCGCCCTGCAGGACACCTTGTCTAACTTTGCATCCGGTATGATGCTGCTTATCTACCGCCCGTTCGATGTCGATGACTTTGTCGAAGCCGGCGGGACATCGGGAAAAGTTAGCCATATGAGCTTAGTCAGCACCACTATCAAGACTTTTGATAACCAGATCCTCATCGTGCCCAACAGCAAAATTTGGGGCGATACCATCAAGAATATCACCCATGAAAGGGTTCGCCGGGTCGATATGGTATTTGGCATCGGCTATGGTGACGATGTAGAGAAAACAGAAAAAGTACTGGAAGCCATCCTAGCCGATCACCCTATGGTACTTCGCTCTCCGGAGCCAACCATCAAATTGCATGTCCTCAACTCCTCCTCGGTCGATTTCATCGTTCGCCCCTGGGTCAAAACCGAAGACTACTGGGATGTCTACTGGGACGTCACCCGGGAGGTGAAAATGCGCTTTGACAGGGAAGGCATCTCTATCCCATTCCCACAACAAGATGTTCATCTCCATATGATAAAAAAGGATGAAGATTAAAATGACGCAGGCTTAACATTTTTTCTTTTTTCCTCGTATAAACTACTATCTTGTTTAGTGTTTGTGTTTTCTCACCAGATGAAAACATAACCAAACCTGAATATAGTTTAGGTTTAGTGTGAATTTTTATATTCCCTCACACCAAAATCTGATATATATTGTAAAACAAGATAAAAAACAACGTACAATTAATTCTCTAGCTTATGTATTCAGGGGAATAATACTTGGCTAGGCAGTTATCAAGACTTCTGGGAATTTATAATGATGAAGAAACGTTTTCTTGCAGCTTTGGCCGTACCAGTCATTCTAGCCGCTTGTGCATCAAACACTGATAGCGAGATGACTACCGCTATGATTAAAGATACCGATCTTGCCACTCACAACTGGGTACTTCACAAGGTTGACGGTAGCGCACTTGAGCTTGCAGAACCTTTCAAAGCCCCTAACCTTCAGCTTTCTTCTGATCTTGCGGCAAACGGCCATGCGGGCTGTAACCGTTACTTCGGTCAGGCTGAGCTTAATGAAGGTAAGCTACGCATCGAAAAAATGGGAATGACCATGATGGCATGCCCAGAGCCAGCGATGGAGCTTGAGCGCGTAATGAGCGCTACCCTAATGGACTGGAGTGCAGCCACTGTAGCCGGCAACCAGCTAACACTAACCGGTGCTGAGCATACGCTGACTTTCACTCGTACCGAAGCGGAATAAGCACCTGATCGACTCACTCAATACTCCTGCTTTTTGCAGGAGTATTATTTTATAAACCATTCTGAATAAACTAACTACTTTTAGATAACTCGGGTATATACCCAAGTTACCTCAAGGTGCAGGATTCAGAGGGTTGTCAGCGCATTCAATGCAAGGCGAAGGTTTGCAGGAATGGCATTCCCTTTCAAAAAGCTTCAACGAAGGAGTGAATGGGCTGACCCCCTCCCGAAGGGCGAGTTTTCTAAGCTTCTATACCGCGTTATTGTTTCTTGATTTAGAGCCACTAGATCTTCAAAACAATGCCTTTTCTATAAGCTTAGAAATTCTCGCTGAACCTGCATCTTGAAGTAGCTTGGGTATATGTCAAAACGATTAATTCACAAAACTTTAATTTCTTGTCAGACATACATACTCAAACTTCATACCTTCCTTATTCAATTGATTAATCCACAAACCATTTCAATAAGTTACCTATAACTGATGCCACTATCAAAAACTATATAATATGTTATCAATTAAGCTTTACTGATAAGTTATTAACTTAAAGTTTTGTAAATCATGCCTATAGCGAATTTTTATCATCTAAGATAATAACTGTGACACGTTACACGTTTTCACTCTTGCTAAGGTAGGCTGCCATGAAAAATATCGCATTAATTATTGCTGGATTATTTCTTGCCAATTCGGCTGTTGCTTATGAGCTACAAGGTCGTAATGACAATAGTGAAGTGTCAAAACAGCATGTTGAATATAAACCGTCCAATTATGTTCCAAGCAGCGAACAACTTCAGGGCCAAAACGACAGAACGCATTTCCCCGAGCTAAAGACCAAATATAGCAAGTCGGATTACAAGCCGAGTTTTGATGACATTAAAGGTCGTTCATAAGGCGACAAAGCCCCGGAGCTTCATCCGGGGCTTTCCATTCCATAACTTGTCCAACCAACAATTGACGCTACACCACTTTCGATTGGTACTGTTCGCGTAACACAATCGCCGCTTCAACCAAATTGGTTAATGCTGCCTCTGTTTCTTCCCAGCTACGCGTTTTAAGCCCACAGTCAGGGTTCACCCATAAACGTTCTGCCGGGATCTGTGCTTCAGCCTTTTCTACCAATTCCACTATCTGCTCGACCGTTGGTATATTCGGCGAGTGGATATCATACACACCAGGGCCAATCTCATTCGGGTAGTCAAATTCTTCAAAGGCTTTTAGCAACTCCATGTCAGAGCGTGAGGTTTCGATAGTGATCACATCAGCATCCAGTGCGGCAACAGATTCAATCATGTCGTTGAACTCGCTGTAGCACATGTGGGTATGGATCTGCGTTTGCGGCTCGGCACTTGAGGCAGAAATCCTAAAGGCTTTAACGGCCCAATCAAGGTACGCTTGCCATTGGCTGGTTTTGAGTGGCATTCCTTCACGGATCGCAGGCTCATCAATCTGGATGATTTTGATGCCTTTGTCTTGCAGATCCGCTACTTCATCTCGCAAAGCCAGTGCTATCTGATTGGCAATGTCTTCGCGGCTCAGATCTTCACGAGGGAAGGTCCATCCTAGGATTGTCACCGGGCCAGTAAGCATACCTTTAACGGGTTTATCCGTTAACGACTGGGCATATTGCGCCCAAGAGACTGTCATCGGCTCAGCACGATAAATATCGGACACAATAACTGCTGGCTTTACGCATCGCGAACCGTAACTTTGCACCCAACCAAAGCGAGTAGCGGCGAAACCCTCGAGCAACTCAGCAAAGTATTCCACCATGTCATTACGCTCTGCCTCGCCATGGACGAGCACATCAAGGCCAAGCTTGTTTTGTCGATCAATCGCATCGGCAATATGGCCTTGCATCGCAGTGACATAGTCTTGCTCATTCAACCGGCCCGCTTTGAAGTCTCTACGCTGACTGCGAATTTCATTGGTTTGCGGGAAAGAGCCTATGGTTGTTGTCGGCAGCAGCGGTAGCCCTAATGACTGACGCTGAACACGGGCTCGTTCCTGATATGGTAGTTTTCTCTCAGCCAAAGCATCGGAAATGGCACCAGTACGCTGGCGTACCTTGGCATTGTTCACTGCAGAGCTAGTAGCACGTGCCCTGATCGGTGCACTGTACCGTGCACATTCATCAATCGCGATCTCATTGCCATCAACCGCCTGCGCCAACAAAGTCAGCTCGCGGCATTTTTGCTTGGCGAAAGCTAACCATTGCCTAACATCAGGAGAAAGATCGGTTTCCAAGTCCAGATCCATTGGGCTGTGAAGCAGCGAACATGATGAAGCCAGCCATAGCCGCTCCCCAAGCTGTGCTTTGACAGGCTTTAGTTGATCCAACAAAGCACTTAAATCTGCACGCCATACATTACGACCGTTAACAACACCTGCGGACAGTACCCAGTGCTCAGGCAATCGCTCTACCACTTCATACAACTGTTCTGGTGCCGCTGAAACATCCACATGGATGCCGTCAACCTTAAGCCCTGTGATCGCATCAAGCTGATGGGTTACCGTGTCGAAATATGTCGTCAGTAGGATTTTCGGCGAGCCGTGAAGAACCTGATAGGCAATCTTGAACGAATCAATCCACTCTTTTGGCAGCTCCAGCGTCAAAACCGGTTCATCAACCTGTACCCACTCAACACCGAGCTTTGCCAGCTTATTCAAGATTTGCTGGTATGCTGCCAGCAGCCTTGGCAACAACGAAAGCCTGTTAAAGCCTGGCTCTTTTTCTTTGCCGAGCCATAGGTAAGACACGGGCCCTAGCAGTACAGGCTTCACACTATGACCCGCTTGCTTGGCCTCAGCAATTTCTTCGAACAACTGCGGCCAGCTTACGTTGAATTCATCATCGGCGCTAAATTCAGGCACAATGTAGTGGTAGTTGGTATTAAACCACTTGGTCATATCTGATGCTGCGCACGCGCAGCCTGTCGGCGCCTTGCCCCTTGCAACACGGAACAAGGTATCTAGGTCAGGGAAACCGCTGCGGTGGCGCTTTGGCAAGTGGCCCAATAACATACTGGTACCCAGCACTTGGTCGTACCAAGCAAAGTCACCAACAGCGACAACATCTAACCCGGCTCCTGATTGCTCGCCCCAGTGGCGGTGGCGCAGCAAGCTACCCACTTCTTTCAGTTCAGCTTGGGATATTTCCCCGCGCCAATATTTTTCCTGTGCAAACTTCAGCTCGCGCTGGCTGCCAATTCGAGGGTATCCCAAAATATGTGTTTTTGTTTTTAAAGTCATTGCTGCTCCGTCCATGCAATCTTAGTCGTTGTTGGATTTACAATGGCCTACACGTTAACTATGAGCAATTTCTAATCATTAATGTTTACCTTGAATAAAATTCATATGAGCCCGCTTGCGCAGTCTTTTTGTTAATAGCCGTCTAGATGTTTACACCGCTATGTTTTACCGTTACATTAAAAAGCGTTGCACGGATGAACGCATGGCGAAAGTGAGAGGAAACGATTTGATTGAAATTAAGCACTTAAAAACACTGACGGTGTTAAGAGATACCGGATCGTTAACCGCGACAGCCACGACGCTGTGCTTAACCCAGTCAGCGTTGTCACACCAGCTGAAAGATTTGGAGCAGCGATTAGGCAGCCAACTTTTTCTGCGCAAGACCCGCCCAGTAAAATTCACTGCAGAGGGCGAAATTTTACTGCGGCTAGCCGATGATTTGTTTCCTCGCCTAGCCCAGGCAGAACATGAACTGGCAAGCCTCAAAGAAGATACTAACGGACGCCTCCATATGGCGATTGAGTGCCATTCTTGCTTCCAGTGGCTAATGCCGGCACTCAAGGCTTACCAAAGCCACTGGCCAAATGTCACCTTGGATTTTTCATCTGGTTTTGGGTTCGAGCCTTTGCCAGCCCTCAGTGCGGGCGAGCTCGACCTGGTCATTACGTCGGACATCCAAACCCGCAGTGAAATCCACTTTGAGCCATTGTTTGATTTCGAAATGCGCCTGATTGTTTCGCCTCAGTCAGCACTGGCTGCGAAAGAGGTGATAACGCCGGAAGATTTGGCCCATGAAACGATGCTGAGTTATCCGGTGCAGCGAACCCGGCTAGATGTAGTGAAGCACTTTATGCAACCGGCCGGTGTAGAACCCGCCAACTGGAAACAAGCAGATAATACCCTAATGCTGATCCAAATGGTGTCTGCCGGTTTAGGCGTTGCGGCACTGCCTAACTGGGCAGTGTTTGACTTTGCCCGGCAAGGCCTTGTTATCAGCAAACCTTTGGGCGACGGCCTATGGCGGCGCTTGTTCGCCGCGATCAGGGCACAAGAAAGGGAACGCCATTATCTGGCTGCTTTTTTTGCAACAGCAAAGCAGCAATGTCAAACACATCTGGAAGGAATAAAGGCTGCATAATATGGCTTTAGATGCCAACGCAGCCTCTTGCTAATAGTGAGTAGGTTTACTTGAATTGATTGTTGATTGGGTCGTAATGGTAGCCCAAATCTTCCATTTTTTGGTTTAACTCATTGAAGTCCAGCTCATAGCGGCTGACCAACTCCTCGACCGTCGAACACTCAAGGCGTAATCGTTCATTCACGATACCGAGAACGATGTTGCCATCCATGTTCAAAAGATTATTAATCTCCATACTGCCTGCCCCTCGGTAAGTATTCACTCATGAGTAAGCATAGACAGAATGAGGCGGAAAGAAAAAGCGCCGCCTCACATTTCCCCAATCTAGCCAGCGTTCAACCGGCTAAAAAACTACATCAGTGCAATTTGCATATTCGCAGAAAGCACCAAGATGCCCGCTGCTGCCACCAGCTGCCAGCGGTTAACGGTTTTACCCGTCAATAGGTGCATCGACCACACCAGCAACCCAGCCACCAGCAGGACAAGTGCCGCGACCACATTGGTCGTTAGTGCTGCCAACTGAGCCTCATCAAATTGAGAGGAAAGCCAAAGCAGACAAAGTACGCTCACCATTGCGCTGATAAAGCCAGCAAAAGGCAGCAAACGGTGGAAAGCCTGCAATCGCGTTCTCGCTTGGGTCAGCATGATATGGGCAATCAGAGATCCGAACAGAACCACACTGGCTAAGCTCAGTACTGCAGCCGGAAATGACAGCGTTGGCAGTATGGAAAACCAGACAAAAAATGCCAACACGTTTGCTGCATAGAAAATATTGAGCGGGCCGGCATCACGGGTTTTGCCTGTTTTGACTTTAAGGGTGAAGTAACCCAAGGCCAGCAAAGGGAGGAATGCATAAGGCTGGGCAAAGGCCACAACCAGCCAACCAACCAGCAATGCCGGCAGGGTCTTGTGTACCCTTCCACGTTGACCTGGACAAATCTCTCCTTTGGTAAGAACCAAAGTCAATATCAACTGGGCACCCAACAAAGCAGGGATCAGAAAAATTAAAGCAGCATTCATGGGACTATTTTGAAATGGCGAAAATAAGTGCGTGGATAATAACAATTACCCGGTTTGATACCAACAATGAAAAAGCCATAAATTGCACAGGGATTAGTTTTATCCAGCTCACAATGTTAACAAAATTATACAAACTAGAGATTTTTTTGAACCAATATCACTGAATGTCAAATGCCGACATGGAATAATAGCACTTTAAGGCAACCAACGATCAGTAGTGTTTTGGATCAGTGATTAACCAGAATTAGCAAGGGCATACGCTATTATGAACTCTTCACTGCACTCATTGCTCCAATCACTTAAGCTGTACATTCCTGATCTATGGAGCGCTAAAGCACATTCCACCAGCTTTAAAAATACCCGTAGTGGCTACCTTCGAAGTCGAATCACCATGCTATCTTCTGTTTGGGGATGTTTAGTGATCTTATGGCTGCCCTTCGATCTGTATTTCCTTGAACAACCCACTCACCTGTATATTTCCGGCTCACGCTTGCTATTAGGCAGCTTCTTGCTCACTGTTGCATGGATGAACCACCACCACTCGACACTCAAGCGCGCCCAGTGGTATATGGGCTTGATGGTGGTCGGTATTAACCTCTTTTATCTTTACACTGCCTGGTTGCTGGATTTCCCTACCGTCTATAGCGGGTTCGTCTATGGTTACACCCTGCTACCGATTATCCATGTGGCTATTTTGACTATCCTCCCTGTCACTTTAAAGGAAAGCCTGTGTATGCTGTCGGTGACGGCAGTCACTCAACTATTGGTTGACTACCTTTCTGGCCATTTATTCAGCCCAGAAAATATTGCCAGCTATTGGCTGCAAAATGTGCTGGCGCTGATGGTGATATGGTCCCAGCTGTCTAAGTTACATATGCTGATGCGCCTTTACCGCCAAGCCACCCTTGATCCACTCACCGGCATTTACAACCGCCGGATGCTGTTGCAACTGGCAGATAAGCAGCTGGCAACCTGCACCCAAAAGGGACAACCTTTTTCCATCATGTTGTTTGATATTGACCGTTTTAAGCGGATCAACGACACCTGGGGCCACGGCGTTGGCGATAAAGTATTGAAAGATTTTGCTAACTTCATGCAGCAGCATATCCGTAAAAGCGACTTGTTCGGCCGGTTCGGCGGCGAAGAGTTTATTCTTTTCCTACCTAACTGTACGTCTTGCGACGCTGAAATCATTGCTGAGCGGATGCTGTCGTCTATTCGCGCACTGGAAGTTGAAACCGGTATTAACCGCACAACTATCAGCTTTACCACCAGCATTGGCATTTCCAGCTATGGTGAAAATGACTCCCTTTCATCCTTAATCGAGCGTGCAGACAGGGCCTTGTACGACTGTAAAGACGCCGGCCGCGACTGCAGCCGCTTCCACCCTGTAGAAAATACCCCACTTCTCAGCGAAAGGCGCAAGGCCATCGCCTGATCCCACGCTCTCTTTTTGCGTTAATCATTTTCGTTTCACAATCTATCGGACTTCCTCGGTGTTTTCCGCCTTTCGAATGGCTAGAGCAAGCTAAAATTGTTTCTTTTTCAGTCAAACAATCAAATTTAAGCGCGATCGAATGCTCGAACGCTCATAAGTGTGTGACCGATCAAATAATACCCTTATAAAAAATGGCATATTATCCCGCATAAAGTTGAGGGAATTATCCATTTCCTGATCCACGAACCAAAACAATAAGCGAAAACGAACATGAATAGTTGGTTTGAAACAGATGTTGTGATTATTGGCGGCGGCGCTACCGGTACAGGTATTATGCGTGACTGTGCCTTGCGCGGGATCCCATGCATCCTGGTTGAGAAAGATGATCTTGCATCAGGGACAACGGGAAGAAACCATGGCCTGCTCCACTCCGGGGCGAGATACGCCGTTACCGATCAGGAATCGGCTAAAGAGTGTATTCAGGAAAACCGCATTCTAAAAAAAATTGCCCGCCATTGTGTCGAAGACACAAAGGGGCTGTTCATTTCCCTGCCTGACGATGATCTCGATTTCCAAAAAACCTTTATTTCATCCTGCCAGGACGCCGATATCGATGTTGAACAGCTCTCGCCAAAAGATGCACTTCGCCTCGAGCCAAACTGTAACCCATCACTTATCGGCGCAGTGAAAGTACCTGACGGTACGTTGGATCCTTTCCGCTTGTCAGCATCCAATGTTCTCGATGCCGTTGAGCACGGTGCTCGCTTATTTAACCATACCCATGTCACTGGGTTGATCAGGGAAGGGGATACCGTACGCGGAGTCTACTGCCTGGATATGAAAACCGGCCAGGCATTTGAAATCCGCGCCAAGCAAGTGATCAATGCTGCTGGTATCTGGGGCCAGCAAATCTGTGAATATGGCGATCTGTCTATCAAGATGTTCCCAGCAAAAGGATCACTGTTGATCCTTGATTACCGCATCAACAACCTAGTGATCAACCGCTGCCGCAAACCCTCCGATGCAGACATCCTTGTTCCTGGCGATACCATTTCGCTTATCGGTACCACTTCAGAACGGATCGATTACAGCAAGATTGACGATCTTCATGTCAGCAGCAAGGAAATTGATATCCTGCTCGAAGAAGGCACCAAGCTTGCCCCTATCATGGCAAACACCCGGGTACTGCGTGCCTATGCCGGTGTGAGGCCTTTGGTTGCGGTCGATGGTGACACCAGCGGCCGTAATATCAGCCGCGGGATCGTACTGCTTGATCACGCTGAGCGCGATGGCTTGGACGGTTTTATCACCATTACAGGCGGCAAGCTGATGACTTACCGCATGATGGCGGAATGGACCACCGATTTAGTGGCTAAGAAGCTAGGCAATACGGCACCGTGTATTACCCATGAAAAACCTTTGCCGGGTTCCGAGCAAGCCGAGCCGAAGAAACCGGCTACCGCCAGCCTTGCCAAACCGGTATACCAATCCGCATTCTATCGCCACGGCGAGCGAGCCGAAAAATTCCTTGGTAACGACAAAAAGAGCCAAGCGGTGATCTGTGAGTGTGAAATGGTAACGTGTGGCGAAGTGGAATATGCCATCAAAGATTTAGACGTTCACAACCTGGTCGACCTGCGCCGCCGAACCCGCATCGGTATGGGGCCTTGCCAGGGAGAGCTTTGCTCATACCGGGCTGCTGGCCTGTTCTCCGAATACGGTAAAACTTCCGGTAATGAAGCCAGCCATCTGCTCGAAGAGTTTCTTGAAGAGCGCTGGAAAGGCATCAAGCCCGTTTTTTGGGGGGATGCATTGCGCGAGGGCGAATTTACCTACTGGATCTATGAAGGGCTCTTTGGGGTCAGCGATCTACCTGAACAACAATCAACGCCTGCTGACGAGGTAACACAATGAAATTTGATAGCATCATCATCGGCGGCGGTGTCGCAGGCCTCAGTTGCGCTATCCGCTGCGCCGAAGCAGGCATGAAAACAGCAGTAATTGCTGCCGGCCAGAGCGCCCTGCACTTTTCTTCAGGCTCGGTGGATATACTGAGCCGCCAGCCTAATGGCGAAGCGGTTGAAGCCCCTTTCGCGGCCTTTGCGGAGCTGAAAGCCCAATGCCCGTCTCATCCCTATAGCATGCTGGGAGAGCTGCAATGCCGCGAAGCCATCAACTGGTACCAAGATATGATGGAACAGTGCGGTGTCTACCTCACCGCGCAAGCTGATGAAAAAAACCACTACCGTGTCACTCCGATGGGCACCTTCCGCTCGACATGGTTGTCGCAGCAAACTGTGCACCAGTTCCCGCAGCACCAGCTAGCCGAAGGGCTAGCCGACATTGCCTTGGTGACAGTTGATGGCTTTCGTGACTTCCAGCCGCAATTGGCTGCTGACAATCTGTCCAAGCTAGCAGCCTTCGAAGGGGTGAACATCAAAACGGCTGCGGTTGAGCTGCCTGATTTCGATAACATGCAGCGCAACCCGTGTGAATTCCGTTCAATCGATATTTCACGCGTGCTACGCGATGAAACCAAGCTGCACGCCTTTGCCAAGTCGATGATCCAGCAAGTCGGCAAAGCGGATCTTGTTATCCTGCCTGCTATCTTCGGCAATGGTGACGGTGCTGCCACAATCAAGCTGCTCGAAGGCTTGACCGGCTTCAAAATCTGCGAGCTGCCAACCATGCCGCCGTCACTGCTGGGTATTCGCTTAGAAGAGGCGATGAAGTCACACTACAAACGCTTGGGCGGCCTGCTGTTATCCGGAGACGAAGTGCTCAAGGGTGAGTTTAACAATGGTCGTTTAGAAAGAATCTTCACCCGCAACCATGAGGATATCCCACTCATCGCGGATAGCTACCTGCTGGCAAGCGGAAGCTTTTTCAGCAAGGGGCTGTCTGCACAGCGCCATGCGGTCAATGAGCCCATCTTTGGTCTGGATATGGCTGAAAGTACCCATCGTGATCACTGGTATCAGCCACAGTTTTTTGCGCGCCAAAGCCACCCTTTCATGAAGATGGGTGTTGAGTGCAACAGGCAATTCAACCCTGCTATCGACCAGCGGGCTATCAGCAACCTTTATTGTGCTGGCGCCATTTTGGCCCACTACGACCCGGTACAAGAAGGTTCCGGCTCTGGTGTCGCGATCTCGACCGGCTATTACGTTGCCCAACAAATGATCGCTGCCCACCAGCACCACCAAGAGCAGCAAACCGATACACAGCCAAAACAAGAAAGGACAATCGCATGAGCCTTCTTCAAAAAGATACTAGCTTCGACCAATGCATCAAATGTACGGTTTGTACCGTCTACTGCCCGGTCGCCAAAGCCAACCCGCAATACCCTGGCCCTAAGCAATGCGGCCCGGACGGAGAGCGCCTGCGGATCAAGAGCCCTGACTTTTACGATGAAACACTGAAGCTATGTACTAACTGCAAGCGCTGTGAAACGGCGTGCCCTTCTGGAGTAAAGATCGGCGACATGATTGCTGTTGCCCGTGATGAGCACGCCAAGCTGCCGATGAACATCAAAACCATCCGCGACTTTGTCTTGAGTCATACCGACTTGATGGGCTCGGCGGCGACACCGTTCGCCCCTATCGTCAACACTATCACCGGGTTGAAGCCAGTTAAGAAGATTATGCACAAAACCATTGGCGTGCATGATCACAAAAGCCTGCCCAAATACTCCCACGGGACATTCCGCCGCTGGTACAAGCAAAACTGTACCAGCCAAGCCTTGTACCCGAAACAAGTGCATTACTTCCATGGGTGCTATGTCAATTACAACCACCCGCAGCTGGGTAAAGATTTTGTCAGCGTGATGAACGCCATGAGCATTGGCGTCCAGCTGATGGATAAGGAGAAATGTTGTGGTGTGCCTTTGATTGCCAACGGCTTTTTCGACAAGGCGAAAAAGAACGCCAAACTCAATATCGACAATTTCTCAGCTGCCGTCGAAAAGCATGATGCGCCGATTCTTTCGACCTCATCAACCTGCTCTTTCACCCTGAAAGAAGAGTACCCGAACGTACTCAAGGTAGATAACAGCAAGGTCGCGAATAAAATTGAGTATGTCACCCGCTTCCTGCTCAAAGAATTCATGAACGGGCGAGCGCCGAAAATGAAGCCTATCAACAAGAAAGTGGTGTATCACACGCCGTGTCACCTCGAAAAGACCGGAGGTAGTTTATATACCATTGAACTGCTGAAGATGATCCCGGGGCTTGAGGTCGAAGTACTCGACAGCCAATGCTGTGGCCTAGCTGGCACCTATGGCTTCAAGACAGAAAACTACGACACCTCGATGGCCATAGGCAGTAACTTATTTGGCCAAATAAAAAGATCCAAAGCGGATTTCGCCATTACCGACTGCGAAACCTGTAAATGGCAGATCGAGGAAAATACAGATCTAGAAACCATCCACCCTGTATCACTGCTCGCGATGGCACTCGCGTAGAGCACAATGACCTAACCCTCATCCCGAAGTTTGCTTCAGTTCCCCACTAAAAGAGCAAATTTCGGGATTTTTCCATTTCTGATCCTATAGTTGTATATGGAAAAGGTAACCTAATAGTCTTATTTAAAAGGCACTCCCTGATGCAATAGCTCAGGCAGTTCGTCTTTGTAAGTCAAAGGAGGCCTTCAACAACACAGGGAGAGTGGGATGAAAAAACAGTTTGCCGCAACAATCAAAGCCAAGTTATATCTCACCAGCCTCTTTCTGATCAGTGCCATGCTCTCCTTCGGTGTGTTCGAAATGCTGTCTTTCACTAAGTTAGACAATCTACAGCTCGCCGCCCAGGAAACGGCACACAGCAGTGCAGACGTACTTACTTTACGCCGCCATGAGAAAGACTTTCTTGCCCGGCTTGACGCTGGATACATAGAGAAATTCAATCAAAAACAAATCGAGCTCAATAGCCGGTTGGCTCAAATCAAAGATATTTTAGGCCAATACAATACTGACCAAAACGGTGCGTTCGAACAGGTTAAACAGTCGCTAGACCAATACGCAAACCAATTTAATATCATTGCCGATCAAACCATTTTACTGGGCCTAACCCCTTCTGAAGGGCTAAGAGGCAATATCCGCTCTGCCGCAAACGATACTGAAGAATTGCTGCTCATCAATGGCCACGAAAAGCTTTACCGACTATTACTGATTTTACGTCGCAATGAAAAAGACTTCCTCATTACGAAAGATCCCAAGCATGTAGAGGTATTTAACAACAACCTTGATACCCTTCTATCAACCTTAGCCATTAGCGATCTATCTACGTCAGAAAAAAGAAGTTTAAGAAGAAGCATCACTATCTATCAAATGATGTTCGACGAGCTGGTTCAAGGCTATACCGACATTGGTCTTAGCTACAATGAGGGGCTTTACGGTGACTTAAGATCCAATATTCAGCGTGTTGAAAACCAAATCGACCAGCTTGAACAGGCAATTCTTAACACGATCCATGATATCCAGTCTCAAGAAAAGATGATCCTTTTCGCCGGTGGTGTTGGTATTACACTCATCATGACACTGGTGCTCATGGTGATCAGCCGGACAATCAGCCAACGGCTCAATACCGTTAACCGTATCATGAATGACATCGCACAGGGCGAAGGCGATCTCACCGTTAGAATGAATGACAAAGGCCAAGATGAACTAGCCCAACTCGGCCGCTCTTTCGACCAATTTACCGGCAAACTTCAAACTATCATCAATAATATTGCCGACATCTCCAAGCACCTCTCCCAGGCAGCTAATGAATCACAATCAGCCGCCTCAGGCAGTTTGGTTAACGCCGAACAACAGCAGAGTGAGTCAGCCAATGTTGCCACATCGGTCAATGAACTGCTGGCCACCAGCAGTGAAATTGCCAGCAATATCAGTGATACCGCAAATGCTGCACAAAGTGGACAGGAAAATGCAGTAAAAAGCCAAGAAATCAGCCAACAGGCTGCCGTTTCTATTGATGCGCTTGCGAGTGAGATCCAATCAGCACAAAATCACATCCAAACACTGGAAGCACAAAGCCAGAATATCAACAAGGTGACCTCCGTTATCAGGGATATCACAGAGCAAACCAACCTGCTTGCGCTAAATGCTGCCATTGAAGCCGCCAGGGCCGGTGAGCACGGACGGGGGTTTGCCGTAGTTGCCGATGAAGTCAGGCAGCTTGCCCACCGCACCCACAGCTCAACACAAGAAATTGAGCAAACTATTGAACAGTTGCTCGCAACCGTCAGCCAAAGTGTGGCTGCCATGGAGCACAGCCAAGCATTGGCTGGAGATACAGTCGCTCACACCAAGCAAGCTAAAGAGGCTGCCGATTTAATCGTTAAGGCTATCACCGATATTTCGGACAGGAGCCTTCAGATTGCCTCGGCCTCTGAGCAGCAAACCGTCGTTGCATCAGATATAGATCAAAATATCCACCGGATTGCCGCGCTCGCGACCGATACAGCGGCCGCCGTCGGTCAAACCAGCACCAGTAGCCAGGGGGTTGCCAGCATGGCCAAGCAGTTGGACTCAGTTGTCGGTCAATTCAAGTACAAGTAATGGCTAGCGGGGCTCAGAAGGCAATGGTGCATCTGAGCTCCCTTCTGTTGTTGCATACAACCGGTAGCAAAGCATGCCCATCAAGACATACAGGGCCGAGCCACCCACTATCACACCTGTCCAGCCAAAATACTGCCAGCATCCAATCAAATAGAAGCCACCTAAACTCCCGCCAGCATAATAGTGGACCAAGTACAGGGCTGTGGCAGTGGCTTTGGCAGTTTTAGCCCGCTGGCTGACCCAGCCATACGCCAAAGAGTGGGTAAAAAATGATCCTGAACTGATTAGCAATAACCCCAGCACCATGGCATAAACCGACTCATACCAGGCAACCCACATCCCCATCGCACTGATGCAGGTTCCCAGAACCATACCCGCTACTGGCGAAAACCGCTGTGTCCAGCTCCCGCTCAATTTTGCCGATACCGTACCACTGAGATAACACAGAAATATCATCGACGCCCAACTCACAGGCACAGAGTAAGGTTCGGCAACCAGCCTGAACCCCATGACAGAGTACAAATTCACAAACAGGGCAAAGTTAACCCCGCCGATCAGCATGGCCTGCCAGAGCTCTGGAGTACGAAGGTGCACCAAGACACTGTAGGTTTGCTGGCGCAGCTGGCCTTTAGCGGGCTTGAAATTGCGCTGCTCAGGCAAAAGGAAATAGATAGCGATGGCAACCACCAAGCTAAACACCGCCATGCAAATCACAGCACCTTGCCAGCCAAACCGCTCAGACAGAAAACCGCCGGAGATCCTGCCGACAATACCCCCCAGTGAATTGGCACTAATATACCCCCCCACTGCTAGCATCAGGGCACGGGACGTAAACTCCTCGGCCATGTACGCCACGGCTACAGCGGCAAACCCCGCCAAGGCTGCTCCCATCAAGGAACGGCTCAAACTGAGCATGAGCAAGCTTTCTGCCGTCAGCATCAAAAAGCCAATCACAGGCAACAAGCTCAGGCTGATCAACATGACAGGCCGCCGGCCAATGCGTTCAGACCATACCGCCCAGGGCACCAGCGTGACAGCCAACGCTAATGTCGCAGCGGCCACCAGCCAATTGACCCGGGTCGCTGACACCGCAAAGTTCTCCGCCATTAATGGCAACATTGGCTGGAATAAATACAGGTTGCAGAAAATGAGAAATGAGCCCAGACACAAGGCAAAGCTGGCTCTTCGATACTCTGTAGTTTTAATGTCTATCATGTCGGTTATCAGCAAAAAGAAATCTGATCCAACCGTAGCAATTAGAGAGGAATAGTGAAAATATATTAAAAATATAGAAGCTATAAAGGAATTATATAGCAAATGGATATTCGTCAGCTCAATTACTTCGTTACCCTGGCTGAAACCGCCAATTTCACCCGTGCAGCGGCCAAACTCCACATTGCCCAACCCGCACTCAGTATCGCAGTCAAAAAGTTCGAAGAGCAATTAGGGATTATCCTGTTCGATCGCAATGAACGGCGCGTAACCCTGACCCCCGAAGGAGAAGTATTATTACACCACGCCCGCTTGATCCTACAGAGTGTGCACGATGCCACCGTGGCGATGGAGGAGCTGAAAGGGCTCACCAAAGGTGAAGTCAAACTCGGTGTACCCAGTTCGTTGGGCTCTTATTACCTGCCTGATATCTTGATGGGATTCAAAAGCCAATACCCTAACCTCAAATTGACTATCGTCGAAGCGGGTACCGAGACTATCCGCCGGATGCTACTGGATAAAGAGCTCGATCTGGGCATTATTCATTGTGACCATATTCCGGAAAGACTCGCGACAGAACACTTGCTGACTACTCAGATGGTGGCAGCAGTCCATCCCGATAATGACTTGGCCACGCTAGAGACTATCGATTTTAAAACCTTCTTCGATCAAGACTTAGTCATGTTCAAGCCCGGGTATTTTCACCGCGAATACATTGACCGCATTTGCCAGGAAAACCACTTCGAGCCCAACATCGCTTTTGAAACAAACTTGTTACCCATGATCTTAAAGATTGTCCGCAATGACTTCGCCGTCACAGCCCTGCTCGACATGGTGACAGAAAACGAGTCCGGCGTTGTTCCTATTCCTTTTGAACAGCCCGTTATCTTGAATATTGCCATCGCGTGGCGGAAAGATGGGTATTTGTCAGTCGCCGATAGAGCCTTTATGGAATATGTAAAAAACAATCGTTAGATGTAATGAGATTTACATTTTGTAACACGGTAAAGAGGTTATTAACGCGCATAGGCAATGTATTACCTGCGCTTAAGTAAATCTGCACAAAAGACAAGCAAAATATAATCATTAACGACATTCAAACATATGATGTTGCGTACCTTTTCATAGCTGAAGCGCAAAATTAACACATTACTCAAAATTCTGTTTCAGATCATAAACTGGTCCGATTATTGTCGTTCCTCCACCTCTTTTTAGGTAAATTTATCGAAAATAATGTGTAAGAAAATTTTATCAATTGACACATTGTTTCTTAATTTTGTGGTTTAAGAGGATTTTTTCCATGTTGGAGCTATTGATTGGTTTGGCAGTCACGGTTGCTGTTGGCTATTTCATCATTAAAGGATACAAGCCTGCGGGCGTTCTACTAACAGCAGGCCTGTTGTTGCTACTCAT
Organism: Photobacterium sp. ABD4_091; assembly: GCF_056160145.1. Lineage (NCBI taxonomy): Bacteria > Pseudomonadati > Pseudomonadota > Gammaproteobacteria > Vibrionales > Vibrionaceae > Photobacterium > Photobacterium sp. ABD4_091. The sequence continues at coordinate 136,182 of NZ_JBSWWQ010000001.1, forward strand.
TACCGGCGTTCTTGGATATAACGTACTGCCTGAAAAGATTCAGGCGACCGGTAACTTCGTCACCGATTCATTAGAGTATGTGAAATACATGCTGCAGTACCGTGGGGGCGGCCTAGGTATGCAGATCATGCTACTTTGTGGTTTTGCATCCTACATGACGCACATCGGTGCCAACAATGTGGTGGTAAAACAATTCTCTAAACCACTTTCAGTCATTAAATCACCATACATATTGCTAGTAGCGGCTTACATTGTCGCGTGTTTGATGTCACTGGCGGTAAGTTCTGCAACTGGCCTGGGTGTACTATTGATGGCCACCCTGTTCCCGATGATGACAGCAATGGGTATCTCTCGCCCAGCAGCCGTTGCTATCTGTGCTTCTCCGGCAGCAATCATTCTTTCACCAACCTCTGGTGACGTGATTGTCGCAGCAGAAAAATCAGGCCTGCCACTGCACGTGTTTGCCGTTGAAACCGTACTGCCTGTTTCTATCTGTGCAATCATCGTGATGGCTGCTGCAGCATTCTTCTGGAATAAGTACCTTGATAAGAAAGAAAATATCGTGATGGAAAAAGTCGATATTTCTGAAATCGAAGTAAAAGCACCGGCTTACTACGCTATCTTGCCATTTATGCCTATCATCGGTGTATTTGCTTTCAACGGTGAAACTATCCCGGGCCTATCTCTGGATATCTACACTATCGTAGTAATGTCTATCTTCATCGGCGCCATCGTTGACTTCGTGACCAAGCGCTTCAAAGGTAAAGAAACACTGGAAGACCTAGAAGCGTGTTACCAAGGTATGGCTGATGCATTCAAAGGCGTTGTGATGCTGTTGGTTGCTGCGGGTGTATTTGCACAGGGTCTGATGTCTATCGGTGCTATCGATAACCTAATCGGCCTTGCAGAAGCAGCCGGTGCCGGTGGCTTTGCCCTAATGCTACTACTAACAGGCCTGACGGTTGCAGCAGCTATCGCGACAGGTTCTGGTAACGCACCGTTCTACGCGTTCGTAGAGCTTGCCCCTGCCCTAGCCGGTAAAATGGGCCTTAGCCCTGCATTCCTTATCATTCCGATGCTACAGGCGTCTAACCTAGGTCGTACGATTTCCCCAGTATCGGGTGTAATCGTGGCAACCTCTGGTATGGGTAACGTTAGCCCATTCGAAGTGGTTAAGCGTACTTCTGTACCTGTGCTATGTGGTCTTGCGACTGTGATCATCGGTACCGTTGCCCTGGTACCAATGTACAGCTAATACAACACTCATCAATAAATACAATTAATCCCGATATGGCATTAGCTATATCGGGATTTTTCTTTTCCGGCCATGTAATAGACCCAGAAAATAAATCAAAACAAAAATATCAGCAATTTTTATTACTAAAGGGAATGCGTAGTATACTAGTAATTATTTGCTTGAATTATCGTCGTTTTTGACAGAAAACTAACGGTAGCCATATTTTTTTACTCTATATTGGCTTTTGACTACGCAACTATTACTCGAACAATATGCAGAATAACCAATCACCTACATCACCCTATATTTCATTGCAGACATTGGAAGTCTCTGTCAATGAATTGACCATTAGGCAAACTCAGACCGGGGCACAAAATAAACTCCGTATTAAAGAGATGGATCTCCTGAAAATCCTTTGCCAAAACTACCCTGAAGTCACCTTGCGAAAAGAGTTGGCCGATACGATATGGGCAGGCACCTACGCCTCTGATTTCACCATCAACCAAACGGTTAATGGCCTCCGATCCAAATTGTTTAATTTGGGCAAAGCCTATATTGTGACGGTGCCAAAGCGAGGATATAAGCTGACGGTTGAGCCGGAATACCATGACACTGAGCCAACGGCTTCAGATGTGAATCAAACACTGGACGCCACGCAAAGCTCAACAGATGATTCCGTGCCTTCACAGCAAGCGCCTTCGATTAGCACAGAAGGCAAGGCCGTTCAGCCTGAGCTGGACAACAAGGCTAACAGTGACGAAAAGCCCTTAACAGGAAAAGAAACACAAGCTGAAAAAAACTCGCTGTCCCACCTCAAGTCAGTGCGGTTTTACCTCTCTGCTTTATGTGCAAGCCTAGCTATCGTTGCCATGCTGCATTGGTTCCTGCCAACGGATACGGCTTATAGCATGGGCGACACAACAATCCTATTCATTCCTGATGATAGTGAAATCGAAGTACTTGAACACTTAATAGAACAACACAATTACCAGTACATCGATAAGGTAAAAGACACACTGTATGGCTGCGACGAGAATCTAGTATGTTCAAAAATAAAACAGTAATTATTCACTTCTTCATTACCATACTGATTTTCTCTGCTGCCTTAATCACAGCGAAAGAAAGGGTCTTGCCAACTTTTAGCCAGCATGAGGGAATGTGGTACACCACGACTGAAAATGGCCTACGGTTTTACGTCGAGCTTAATGGTAATAAAATGAACGTATATGGGCAGGACAGGCAAGACCAGAAATTTGAGGTTAAATACCTCAGCCACTATCAGAAAGATGTCGATGATCGCATCGTGATCCGTCAAATTGACGCTAATGCCGAAGATGCTCGCTTAAAAGACAACCTTGATAAAAACACCAATGTTGTCAGTTCAGTTCGATTAATTCCGGGAGAAAACCGCCTGCTGACCAGTTTCTATAATGGCTATGAGCTCAAGCTATACCGGCTCAAGCCGGTCCAATGATCGCTAGCGACAACGCAACAAATGCTGCTGAGTAACAGCTTATGCGACTCAGCAGCATGACAGCTAGCTAGAGATTGGATCAGTCGTCCCGGCGCTCTTCCCTTCTCTCTTCACAACGTTCCTCTCTGCGCTCTTCTTGGCGTTCTTCCTGACGCTCTTCACGACGTTCCTCACGTCTGTCTTCGCGGCGCTCTTCAACACGCTCCTCATGCCAATCTTCCAAATCCGCCATGGCAATCGGCGAGAAGCTTAAAGCAGCCAATAGACTCCCCATAAAAAACAGTGATTTTTTCATACTATCGTTCTCCAACCTTGTTCGAGAAATTTCTCGGAATGACTTGTTGGAAAACAGTGTGCAGTTTTAAGGATGATGAAACCAATCCAAAATTTATTTTTTATATCAAACAGATAACAAATAAAAAGTGAACTATAAAATAGATAAGATATAAAAAATAAGGAGGCTTAAGCCTCCTTATTATGTAATGCGGAAAACGTTTCTCTCAGGTAATACCCATCGCCAGTTCCATTGCTCTGCAAATCTACCCCTTCTACTAAGTGGATGACTAGCGTTGAGTGCAGCACAATCATTGTGACAGCATTCAAAGTCATTTGTTTCCACTTTTGAAAGGTTGATTCTTGGATACGCCCAGTCTTGACCAAGTAAATCAAAACTACCCATTTGAGTAACGAAAAAATCGTGTACATAGCATCCCAAATCGTTACGCTTTAGCCTATTCAGGGTATCAATGATAGCAGTGTGCTGCAAGCATGTTAACAGCTTTGGTTTTATGAATACTTTATGATTCATAAACTTAAATATCTCCCCCGCACGAAAATCGTGACTCACATCACACTTAAAGTAAGCTAACTCAGGTGACGTTCAAACACTTAGCATCGGCTTCGTTACTGATCTATCAAAATTAAAACCGCACTATACAGAGAGCGGGATTATTATTTAATAATTTTCCTTACTGACATGGGATAATTTCTAAACTGTAGCTATCTTCATTTTCAGTTGGATTTTTATATCGAAGATAACAATTATCATTTTTTAGAGTAGGCGTTGTACCGCTATAAATAAGGTTAGATTTATCTGTAATTATCAGTGCGCCTTCATCTTTCTTTTTCGTAATACCCCAGTCTTTGTCCTCTTGATAGTGTTTATTGATGCCATCGACAAGAGTCGTGATGGTATAGAAGTCTGACTCTGGATAACCGTACCAGAATATACACAGTTCTTTGCCGTCTTTCTCACAGCCTGCAATAGGAATATCAGTTGCAATACTGCCCGCAGTGTTATTATTGGTTGTATATCGACTTTCCAGCCCAGCCATCGTCATTTTGCCATAGCCAATCTCTAACCCAGATACCACAGCACCTTTCAGGCCTTCAAGCGCTGAGTTTCTCGCATCCACTTGTAAATTTAAAAACCGTGGAGCAGCGGTGACAGCTAAGATGCCAAGAATCACGATCACAACCACTAACTCTATCAGTGTAAAGCCATTCTTTTTCATTATTAAACCCATTGAGTATTTACTCTAATGACGTCAATTTAATGGCGAACGAGCAATCAGTCAATCACAATTACACATATCCAGAAAAAATTCGATACCAAATTAGAATTATCGCATTTACCGTATAAGGATATTTATTACTACGGACTAAAGTGAATAAATATCCATTACATTTATTCTGAAACAAATGAAATTTATACGTCACTCTTCTAAATGACTCTTCCTTGGCAGCTGGTGAATCAGCCAATAGCCGATACTCATACTCAGCACAACGGCTGCGATTCCGTACAAGTAGGCGACTTCCATTTCTTCAACATCAATAATAATCACCTTACGGGCGATAGCCATCAGGGCTGTTGCCATGACGATTTTTACGTGAATAACATTTTCACGGAGGTAAATCGTAATATTGATAAAGATTTCGATTGCAATCAGCACTGCCATAAAGGCGCCGAAAGTCGCCAGCATATCTGAGATGGTCAGAATATATTGAGGGGGTGTGATCAGGCGCTGATATAATATCCAGGCGACATCAAGTACGCCCATCACAATAACAAAAACCATGATAATCGAGAGTGCCCTAACAGCCCAGTGGATTACTACCTGCAACTTTGCTGATAACACATCATTGCTGTCTATTTTCATGGTTTTCTCCTCCTTTAACCACCCATCGCTCCAGCAACATTGCATTGAGAGATTCATAATGAAGCTTTTTCTGCGAAGCGCCCTATTCGCCCTCCTCCAATACTGGTGACGTAAAGTCATTGGGTTTAAGAGTAATGACTGAACAATTGATTTCATTAAGCAGCGACTCAGCGGTATTGCCCATTAAAAAACCGGCAATGCCCGAGCGTGATAGCGAGCCCAGTATCACTAAGTCAGTACCTTCATCATTGACATACTGAGGCAGTTTTTGGCGGGTTTCCCCTTCCAATACTTTTATTGAAGTATGAATTGGGCTGTTTTCGTACGGCATCAGCAAAGACCGCAGCCTACCTAGTCGCTCATCCCGCATTTTTTTGGATATAAGCGCTATATCCAAGTCGTCATAGCCGCTCCATTTTCTCAAGAACCCTTCAGAGTCCAACCGCCATGCATGGCAAACGGTAAGGTTGGCGCCGCTTATCGAACAAAACTCAACAGCAAGAGCCAATATCTTTTCATTGAAATCGCGATAGTCTTGGTTTGAGATATCCAAAGCCGCTACGATATTTTTCACTGGCCTTGGCGCTGTACTTATCGACCAGATTGGCACTTCTGACTTACGTATTATGTGAAGAGTCGTACTCCCCCGCTGGCAGGCTTTTTCTTTGGCTTCCCTATGGGTGTCCAAGATCACCATGGTCGCTTGGCTGTCATTTGCCTCTTTGATGATTTCGATAAACGGGATACCTATTCGTATCTTGGTCTGGAATTTGATGTTGGTGTATTCCTGCTTGAGTGCCTGCACCCACTCTTTCAGAATGCCGTGATAAATTTTGGTTGATTTATCAAGTAGATCGAGCGTTGTACATGAGAAACGGGAGATTTCCTTTAACTCAGCCAAGTCCTCAATAACAGTTAGCAGTGTCACCTGGGCTGAAATTTGATTGGCAAATTTGAAAGCCTGATGAAACGAGTCATCAAGCGGCTGTTCTGGCGCAATAGGGATAAGAAGTTTATTGAAACTCATACTGCCTCCTCGGTGCAGAACACCGTCACGGGTGCCTTGCTTGAGGAAAATATGCAGGATTCAATACCTAAAGTATAATTAATATTAAACATGACATTCATAGGCTTTTATCTATACATGTCTCAACAGCACCTCAGATCCCGGCTCGGCAGCATCAGGGGCTTAAGGGTATTCTCAAGTGTGTATGAACTCGGGTCGATTACCCTAGCAGCCAAAACACTAAACTTGACTCAGCCTACGGTTTCCATCCAATTGCGCCAGCTCACCGAGTTAGTCGGCACGCCCTTGTACCAGGTTGTCGGCAAAAAAATAGTGTTTACTCAAGCCGCCGACATACTGGCGACTTACTGCAACGAGCTGTTTGATACCATTGACCGGTTGGAGATTGATTTGGCTAACCTGAGCGAGATAAAAGCGGGTACCCTAAAAGTCGCCGTTGTTACCTCCGCTAAATATTTCATTCCGCATTTATTGGGCAGCTTTTGTGATACCTATCCGTTGGTTGATATCGTGCTGAAAGTCGGTAATAGGCAATCTATCCTAGAGCGATACCACCAAGGTCTGGATGACATCTACTTATTCAGCCATTTAGAACCGCAGATGGAAACCCACTCTATCCAGTTCCTGCCAAATCGGCTCTACCCCATTGCCCCAGAAGATCACCCTCTGGCCAACAAACCCCGCATAGAACCGCAAGATTTATTGAACTACCCGTGGCTATCCAGGGAGCCAGGCTCTGGCACCCGCTACGCTATCGATGCCCATTTTGAAAAGCTCCGCCTCCAGTTCAACCCTAAGCTTGTTATTGAAAGCAACGAAGCCATCAAGCACTGTGTCATTGCAGGTATGGGGCTGGCTATCTTGTCAGAATATGCATTGGAAGATGAGCCCAGCTCAGAGTTAGTGAAACTATCTATTGCCGGATTTCCCATCCTGACCAACTGGCACATCGTCAAAGCACCGCTCAAACACCAGACCCCGCTAAGCGAAGCCTTTATTCAGCATGCAACAGATAAACACACTATTTAGAGGGATATTTCTACTTGATCTTTCCCACAAAGTATTGCGCTTAGCGATGAAGTAAAAAAGATGTAATACACAGCGAACGTGGTAAACTGCTCCCCTTTTAAACACCCTATACTTTTCTCTAGCGCTGGAAGAGACCTCCGCGCTGCTATTTTTTGTATAGGACATAAAATCATAAATGATCAAAAAGGTGGGACGTTAAGTTGTCCCGCTATGCCATATTTTTGAGAAATAAACTGTAAGCAAATGATTTCAGACAAAATTAACGAGTATCCAAAGTACTGGGCGGAATGCTACGGTGACCTGTTTATTACTTGTGTTTACTGGCCTCAAATATAAGCCACTGATTTTTTAATACCTTTAATTTGTCTAAATTGGTTTTTAACGGTTTTCCAACTGTCCCTTTTTTGTCCCCTAGCCAAAATCTCACTCTTTTTGTCCCCTTTTTGTCCCACTAGAACGGTGCTCACACAGTATGCAAACTCCATAACTTTTCCCACTCACCTCAATTAGCCTACAGCAGATACCGATGGTGTTATTGACCCATTGAACCCCCTGAAATTTGACAATGATGGCATTCCGGTAAGCTGGATACATCAACTAACAGAGGGGGAAAGAAACATGAAGCAAATGTATGAGTACCAGGGAATCCAATACTACACACAAGCGTATAGTAACTATGTTGTAGTGTTCGATGCCACTACACATCAGTTCGTTTACCAACTGCATGGCAGTAACCTCAGTGAAGAAGATGTTTACTACTACTTCCTGAACAATTACCTCAAGCAGGATTAGGGACGTTATCAGCTTAACAATACTTCTCAATCATACATGCCGCTGCTAAAAAACAGCGGCTCTTTCGAATCAAAACCTCCCCGGTGTTTAATGTTTATAGCTAAATGAGATGCCGTATGATTGAGTTATTCACGTCAAAGCGACGTTTATGCCGAAGGGCTGATCGGCTGAAAAGCTCAATTATGGATTTTACGGAGACGCATTCAAAAGGCTGGTGCCTTCTTCTCTTACTCACCGAAATTCATCGGTAATTCACTCAACGCGGCAGAAAAGCCATAAAATCACTTAGCTTCAAGCTAAGCTACTTGCATGCTAAACGTCATAAGGTTGGCGAATGATAGCCTCTGCTTTTCCCTCGTCTCTTTTAGAAAAAAGAGACGAGGGATTCACAACAGGCCAGAGCCCAATAATGGTAAGGCTTGAAGATGCATTCCTTGCATCAAACGAAGAACGAAAATGAACGACAGTGACAAATTAGCCGGATCTCGCCACCTAAATACGGAGTGGCCTGAACGGGAAGCAGCCCCATAGCGGTTTGTCATCATACTGTTACTAGCAATTAACTCATAGGCGTTGGGATCGCCATTATCTCCCCTTCACAACAGAGACGCGCCCTCTAGCAATGCGCACCTAACACTTTACTGACTATCTGCAGTTGTGAATCAAAACGACATCTATGGGGGTATGACCTCCCTATTATTCCATTGATAAAAACTATCAAGATAAGCATGAAGCATGTCATTACTGAGGGAACATGACGGGATAAATACCAACCGATTCTGTCATGCTCCTATATTCTAGTTCCCATGTTGCTCACTCGCCTTACACGTCGATATTCATCGATTGTGATTTTTTAATCCTAAGCTCCCTAGTATTGAGTTTTTCTTCCTTCCAGATGTTTTTAATCGTGCCGATACTCACGGTGATGTCATGTTGTTTTAACTCCATCATTAATTGCATTAATGTCGCATGAGGGTTCAGCAGCGTCAGCTCGATAATCTTGTCTTCTGCGTGCTCTGGTATGCGATTCTTACTGCGCTTGAGGGGTTTATTGATGCGCTTTAACCCCATAGGCCCTTCCTCGGCCATTATTTTCTGATAGGTGTAAAGGGATTGGCGGGAGCAGCCAAGGATACGGGCGGCTTTAGAGATACTTCCAAGTTGTTCAACGAGCTCTAATGCTTCTATTTTCCGCTGAACCTCTTTGCCATATTCACTGCATTTTCGGGGCTCAACGAGTTCCGTTATATCGAGCCGACGGTGGCCAAAATAGGCAGAGAAGGTGCCGTCGAACTGACAGCGGATTTCCACCTGTTGGTTGACTATCGAATAACGGATAGGCGAGTCGATAACGTACATCTTGTTATCGAAGCTGAACGTGTGATCTCGCCGTATCTTGCGGTACTCTTTTTGCACACAGATAGTGTTGAGGTCTAAATCATCTGGTAAACGCTTAAAGGCCGAGCGTACGCTTTTCGGCTGAACCATGACGTGTTTTGCCCAGTAGTTTGGGATGAACTCTTCTTGTAGATACCGATTAGCACTTGCCATATCCGTGACTTTGTTTAATCGAAGTTCAGGCACAAGCCGATCTTGGAAGGTATCGAAGGATCGCTCTATACGCCCTTTGCCCTGTGGTGAGTTGGCGAAGATAATCTCGATACCGAGCTCCTCACAGGCACGCTGCATTTGCGAGAAGTTGCTGCGCTTAGGGCCGCCAAAAATACCGGCTCTATCCACGTAAAGGGTTTTGAATATGCCTCGTTTTTCGATATAAGCCCGCATCACTTTCATGCACCCTTCCGTGGTTTCAGACGGGAAAAACTCAGCATGGATATCACTGGTGGCATCATCAATGATGGCAATCAGGCAAGACCGTTCATCACCGAACCAGCGATGGGGGCTACCATCCATTTGCAACATGAGCCCAGGCGATTCCATACGCTCACGATACTTTCGGACTCGGCTTCTGCGTCGCTTGGCACGCTTCACGTGATGGATATCATGGGCCCACGACCGCAGGGTTTCACGTTTGATTGAGAGTCCTTCATTCTTCGCCAGGAGCTCTGATAGGTGTTGCAGGTTGAAGTCGTAATACTTGGTCTGGATGAGGTTTTGCACCTCTTTCTTGAGCGACTCTGGGATTTTATTAACAGGAGCACGGCCTTTGTTGCCATGAATAACGAATTGAATGCCTTCTTTCCGATAACGGTTCAAGTAACGTTCGATTGTTCTGCGTGACTTGCTGAGCAAGGTTGCGGCGCTATTGATACTCATTCTGCCGTCGATAACTTTGGCAATAATATCGACAGTGAACTGGGATTTGGAATCCATGTAGAACATCCTTAGCACCTTTTAAAGCTCCATTAATTACTTTAAAAGGTACGCTAAATGAGTTCCGTCAAATTCCCTCGGTAGTTAACGTAATGACAAAGTCGCTTGGTAGTTAACATACGACAGAATCGCTTGGTGATCACAAGATAAGCATGAAGCAGGCTAACTCAAAATGGACAGAATGTGAGTCAGTGCTTGACTAAATACGAGGGTGATAAATTTGCTCATGTATGACAAAACACCTTACTAGTAACTATCTATTTAACTCATAAACAGTCGAGCAATTTAATGCTGCAGGCTGCCCTGTATCCATATGGGGCAACTGTTAAAGACTTTAATAGAAGCTAAGTTTCTTCAAACTTAAATGGGATAATGCGTGTTACGACTATCGATGTAGCACACCCATAAATCATAACAATACGGATAGCTTATATGAACAAGCGATATTCTCTACAAACCTGTATTTTAATGAAATTTCAAAACGCCATTTCATTAACCACCTAACTATTGAGTATATCAATCACAAATATGACTTAACTTTACGGCTTTATATCGACATCCATCTCAATTTTGAATGTATAAAACAATATTCCAACGAGAAGTGGTATTTTTGATGGTCCTTATGGCACTTAGGATTTCACAGGACTTTTGAGTGACCATTTAATTACTCGATGGATTGGACAAATATGATTAAACACTTAAGCTGGAATATCTTCTCCAAAACTTATGTACGCGAAGTCATACATTCTATCCGTGTCGGTGTATTTCTCCCCCCTTTTGCCCTGCTGGGACTGAGCGTGATAGCGAGCGCCAAGGATCCACAGAGCTTTTTTGATGTCAGTGCCACCCTCAATAACTTCATTCTTGATAATTTCTCTGGCTGGTTTTCGATAGCCAGCTTACTTATGGTTGTATTAAGTATTCTGATCTTCTTCAGCCCCTTGGCATCCATACGTATCGGTGGCCCTGATGCCTCCCGCTTACTGAGCCCATTCCGCTGGTTGAGTATTACCCTTTGCACGACAACCGCCACAGGGATGCTTTTTTGGGCCTGTGCCGAGCCGCTATTTCATTTCAGTGCCCCTCCTCTCGCTATGGGGATTGCCGAGCAAAGCCCTGAAGCCATGATGTTTGCCCTATCGACGATGTTTATGCATTGGTCCTTTACGCCCTTTGCAATTTATACCGTTCCGGCATTGACGTTTGCTCTGGTTTTTTACAACTTGCATGGCCGTTTCTCAATCAGTTCATGCCTGAGTCCTCTTTTAGGCAGCAACAAAGCTATCCAATTAGGTGGCGGAGTAGATGCACTGGCTCTGTTTGCCATTTGTTCGGGTATGGCAGCCTCATTAGGTACTGGGGCGCTTGTTCTAAGTGGCGGCGTAGCAACGCTTAGCAACCACACCGTCACACCTTTGCTGCTAGGGTTAGTCACACTGGCCATTGTATGCTGCTTTGTGGTTTCTTCGCTTTCTGGATTGCAGCGAGGTATTGCAAGGTTGTCCGGGCTGAATACGGTGTTCTTTGTGTGCATTGCCCTTATGGTTCTTTTTTATGGCCCCAGCAAAGCCTTGGTGCAAAACGGTGGCAATGCGCTGATTGAATATGCTACGCAATTTGTACCGAGAAGCCTCATCAGCGTACTTCACCCGGATGATAGCTGGGGGAAAAGCTGGACAGTTTTCTATTGGGCCAACTGGCTGGCATGGGCTCCTATCATTGCCCTTTTCCTGGGGAAAATTGCTCGAGGTTACACTGTTCGCCAGTTTTTGATCGTTAACTTACTATTCCCGGCCATTTTTTCCATCGCCTGGATGAGTATTTTTTCTGGCTCGGTACTTCACTTGAGCCTCACTGACGGCAGTTTTCTTACCCTACTCCATGAGCAGGGAGCAGAATCTATTATATACGCTTTATTCGATACCCTACCCCAATCGGGACTGCTACAAGTACTGTTTATTTTCATTGCATTCCTCGCCTATGTAACGGCTGCGGACTCCAATACTGAGGCAATCGCATCCCTTTGCGTGAAAGACGAGGAACAAAGCCCAGTGACCAAAAACGCGATGAAGGTAATCTGGGGAACCGGGATCGGCGGTATAGCCTGGTTCATGACAGCCTTTGTCGGCATTGATGGCATCAAGATGATGTCAAACCTCGGGGGGCTTCCCGCCTTAATCATTATTACGGCCACCATGGGCTCACTAACGATATTACTTTATAGGTCGTATACAACACCGAAAAGCCTAGCTTCCAACGCATATTAGCGAGATAAACATGAATTCTACAATCAACAAACCGCAAATCATTGCAACTGTCAAAAACCAAGGCGATCTCGATGCAGCGCTGCAATCACAATGCCAAACAATCTTCATTCTATTTGGCAACATCTGCAATATTGGCCGTATCGTCAATCAGGTAAAAATGGCGGGAAAGTCAGCCTTTGTCCATGTCGACTTTCTGGAAGGGGCAGCCAACAAAAATATTGTTATTGAGTTCTTGAGCATCGTCAGCAAAGCTGACGGCATCATTAGCACCAAGTCCAGCATGATCAAGGCAGCAAAGGCGCATGACCTGATATCCATTCAGCGCATCTTCATGATCGACTCAATCACCTACCACAACATCGATCAGCAAGTTGCTCAAAGCAAACCCGACTGCATAGAACTGATGCCTGGTGCTATGCCTAAGGTTATACGCTGGGTGACAGACAAAGTTAACATACCGGTTATTGCAGGCGGACTTGTGTGTGATGAAGAGGATGCTCTGGCTGCTTTCAAGGCCGGCGCAAATGCCATATCTACGACGAATCAGCAGGTCTGGGCACTCGCGGGGACTGGCTGTAAAGTGAAGTGAAGTGAAGTGAAGTGTTTTTTATGGATTTATTCGCCACATTCAAAAGTATGCCCCCTATCACAGAACATCCTGTCCAACGTGATATAAATAGTATCAGTTACTTATAGAGATTAAAGAGAAAAGTGACTCTTGGCATGGCCAGGAGGTACTTTTCTCTTTTTTTTGTGCCCTAGAAAATAATAAGAGGTTGATATGCGCATCGAAGACTTTTCTTTGGATTTTTTCTCACTCCACGGCAAAACAGCCATCATCACGGGAGGCAACACTGGACTGGGCCAAGCCTACGCACTAGCTCTAGGCAAAGCCGGTGCTAAATTGTTTATCCCTACGATCATGGAAGAGGACGGTGCCTGCAAAGTGCTGTTCGAACAAGAAGATATCGAAGCCGAGTTTATGACCGTTGACATTACTGCTGACGGTGCTCCTGCCCGTATCGTACAGGCATGTATTGAACGATTCGGTAGATTGGATATTTTGGTCAACAACGCCGGTATTTGCCGCATCAACGAAGTACTGGACTTTGGGCGTAAAGACTGGGATCCGATGATCCACGTCAACCTAACGGCAGCTTTTGAGCTCAGCCATGAAGCCGCAAAAATCATGATCCCTCAGCGCAGCGGTAAAATCATCAACATCTGCTCGCTATTCTCCTTCCTTGGCGGTCAATGGTCGCCAGCATATGCTGCAACAAAACATGCACTAGCCGGTTTTACCAAGGCCTACTGCGATGAACTGGCACAGTACAACATTCAGGTCAACGGGATTGCACCTGGTTACTACGCGACAGACATTACTCTCGAAACACGAAGCAACCCGGAAACCAACCAGCGAGTGCTTGACCACATTCCAGCCAACCGCTGGGGCGAAACCCAAGACTTGATGGGCTCCGTGGTCTATCTGGCTTCCAAAGCCTCAGACTATGTGAACGGTCACCTGGTCGTTGTAGATGGCGGCTATCTAGTTCGCTAGGTGTCTTATCTACACCAATTGTGGCAATACCATGCCGTAACCAATACATAAGATATTGATCAAAAGGAATTAAAATGTTAAACCGTGAACAAATCGTCGCCCACCTAGTTGACATACTCAGCCCTGATCAGGTGATCACCGATGAGGCTGTGCTCAAGGAAAATAGCCATGACCGCTTCCATAAACTGCCTAGCATTTTTGGGATCTACACACTTCCGCTACCCGCGGCAGTCATAAAGGTGCACAGCACCGATGAAGTAAGCCGTGTACTCTCCTTCATGAACGAGCATGGTGTAAATTGCGTGCCGCGTACTGGCGGTTCTGCGACCGAGGGCGGGCTGGAGACCATCATTGAAAACTCGGTGGTTATCGATGGTTCATCCATGAACAAGATTGTCAGTATCGACCCAGAAAACATGCAAGCAACCATTCAGTGTGGTGTTGGCCTCGAAGCGCTGGAAGAGCAAGTACGCGAGTACGGGCTAACAACCGGTCACTCACCGCAATCTAAGCCCCTGGCACAATATGGCGGCCTGGTCGCAACCCGCAGTATCGGTCAGTTCTCTACCCTTTATGGGGGTATCGAGGATATGGTGATGGGGTTAGAAGCGGTATTACCTTCCGGTGAAGTTACCCGTATCAAAGATGTCCCCCGCCGTGCCTGCGGTCCCGATATCCGTCATATCATTATTGGCAACGAAGGCGCACTTTGCTATATCACAGAAGTCACCATCAAGCTGTTCAAGTATATGCCTGAGAATAACCTTTATCTGGGCTACCGACTTCAGGATATGCGGGAAGGCTTCAAGGGGCTTCGCGAAGTGATGGCCAACGGCTATCGCCCTTCCGTTGCCCGTCTTTACGATGCGGAAGATGGCCGCCAGCATGGTTTTGACCAGTTCGCACCAGAACAATGTGTTCTGATCTTTATGGCTGAGGGCCCCAAGGGCATTGCTAAAGCGACAGCAGAAGGTATCGATGCAATTGCTGCCGGCCTTGAAGGCTGTGAACGTGTTGACAGCGCGATTATCGAAAACTGGTTCACCCACCTCAACTGGGGGCCGGAAAAAATTGAAGCCGAGCGTGAGTTCATTCGCAAGCATATGAATATGGGCTTTACTACCGAGGTCTCAGGTAACTGGAGTTGTATTAACAATATCTACGAAAATGCATTGCGCCGGATTCATGAGGAGTTCCCACATGTTGAAGATCTAACCATGCTCGGTGGTCACTCATCTCACAGCTACCAGACGGGAACCAACATGTACTTCGTCTACGATTACAATGTTGTCGACTGCGAGCCAGAAGAGGAAATCAACAAATATCATATTCCGCTCAATGCGATTATTGCCGAAGAGGCCATCAAAGCCGGGGGCTCCATGGTTCACCATCATGGTATCGGCAAGCACAGAACTGAGTGGACAGAAGCAGAACATGGTTCTGCCTATCGCCTGCTTACTGGCCTGAAAAAAGAGTTCGATCCCAATGGGATTATGAATACCGGAACAATCTTCCCGCTAAAATAATGCAGGTTCTGGTATGCGTAAAGCTGCTTGCTGAGGCCATGTGGCAGGCAGCTGCCCCTATGATAAAACAGGAGACAGGTGCCCAGTGCACCCTGTCTTCTGACGCCTCTTTTACCCTCAGTTTTAATCCCGTTGATGAAGGCGCTCTAGCGCTGCTGCTGGAAGCCAACCAATCCCTTCAACTCAATATGGCAGCACTTACTATTGCAGACCAGCGTGGTGATGCTCTTCTTCAACGACTAATTGCCAACGGTTACCATCAAGCCATACGCATTGAGCCCCCCCACTGGCCACTGGAGTTTGCCCCGCGCAGTACAGCAACAATCATCGCAGATTTTGCCAAGCAGCAACAAATCCCATGGATCGTCGTCGGCCCCGAGCAAGGCGGTGCTGAGAATCATGAGACAGGCTTCTTACTCGCAGAGTTACTGGGCTATCCCTGCATACAGGATGTTGTGGAAATACAACAGATGAGCCACACAGAAGTAGAGTTATCTTGCCTGCACGGTAATATCCGGCAACGATACAGAGTAAACGGCCCCTCGGTATGGATTGCCCATCGCAGTGTCGCCCAACGTAGCCTACCGGTGCCTACATTGATGGCTCGAATGAAGTCGAGAAACCAGAAGATTATCCACCACCCCATGCCGCTGACAGCACCAGTTGAAGAAGGGCGCACAGTCGACCTCCAGTGGATTGCCGAGCCTGATTCATCGTGCCGTTACTTTTCGCCTGATGACATTGGCACCCTAGTTTCCGAAATAAGAAAAGCCGTTATCCAAAGGAGCTGAGATGAGTAACTTGCCTTGTGTTCTGCTATTTCTCGATGAAGCCCCCGACGCAGCTGGACAACTGCACGAATGGCAAACGTGCGCAGAGCAAGGTCGTTATGGGGAATGTATTCAAATTTGTATCGGCGGCTCAGAACGACCTCTCGGCTGGCCAAACTGGCCTGATCCTGTCAACCAACGCCTCTACTTTCACTGTGAGCAGCCTCTGTTTCCCGACAGTTATATTAACAACCTCGAGAAGCAGCTGCACATGATCGGCCCAGAGCGAATCCTCATTGCTGCCGGTTCCCTAAGCACTCAGCTTGCCAGCAGACTCGCCCTGCGGCTGAATGGCTGCACCGTGCGTAATTTGGAACCAGCCAACACAGTCTTGCCACAACGGTTCATTAATAACCAACAGATCAAACTCACCCTCACTCCCCAGATGTACCCGATAACAATGACGGTGGCGGGGACCAATGACACCCCTTCGATGTCTGATGGTTTTGAGTACACGCATCTCATCAACGATGAACAAACTAGTGATATCGCTCCCCTAGAAACCACCGACACCCCGACTGCAACACCAACAGAGAAAGCATGTGCCATCGTGATCGGTCAAGGGGTGGGGTCACGAGAACAGGTAGAGAAAATAAAACTGCTCGCGCAACAGATAGATGCATCAGTTTATGGTTCCCGACCGTCCATCATGAACGGCTGGCTTGCACCACAGGATCTGGTTGGCGCAAGCGGCCAGCATATCTCACCACAGCTCACTATCGTATTAGGCGCATCCGGAGCCAGTGCATTGAAGGTCGGCATTATCGACAGTAGATGTCTGGTTGCCGTCAACAGCGATCCCTGCGCCTCTATTTTCAACTGGGCTAATTTTGGCTGTATTGCTGATATCGAAGACTTTGTTCCAGCCCTCACGCCACATGGCCTAGCAATTAAGGAGTCATTATGAACTCATCCCATTTTGAGTACTGTGTGTCCCCACACCCCACCGTACCTGAGTCGTACCTACGTGATGAGTCCCGGTTACGCGGCAATGCAACGGAGCTGTACTTCGCAGACAGCCCATCATCCATACAAGCATTGATCACCCAGACCCAAAGCTCATTTACCGTGCAAGGTGCCAGAACCGGGTTATGCGGCGGTGCCGTGCCCAGTAGCTGTGCAATTATCTGTACTGAACAAATGACACAGGTATGTGATATCTCTGAAGATGACGCTGGTCTATTGGTCAAAGTCGAAGCGGGAATTAGCCTATATGCGCTAGACAAAGCTTTGTCTGAACTAGATCAGCGTTTTCCCACTACGAACGGTCAGGCTTGGTGTTGGCCACAGGCTCCATCGCAACAAGACGCAACGCTGGGTGGGGTCGCCAGCAACAACGCCAGCGGACTGTATGCTCATCGTTATGGTTCTGCGCGCACTGGGATTGAGGCTGTGGAGTTGGTAGATGGATTGGGTCGTATTCATCAAATCAGGCGAGGACAGTACCCCATCACAGAAGGGTTCGCAAAACTCCCGGATGGCACATCGACTGTCAATGTTAACGCCCTTGAGTTAGCTAAGGGCAGTTGCCTGCTTGACGTGCTGCTCGGTTCCGAAGGCCGCTTCGGGGTCATTACCCACCTCTGGCTCCGCGCTGTACCCAGAGCCAGTCAACGCTGGGCATTACTTGTGCCCTTTGCCTGTCTTGATCATGCCGGCCATTTTATCGACAACCTGCGGAGTAGGAGTGATAGACAGCCTGAACTTGCTTGCGCCGAATGGCTGGACAATGCAAGCCTTGAGTTGCTAGCTAAAGATCCCCAATGCCGCTTTGCCATTCACCTTAGCCGAAACATAGAGTTATGGCAGCAGGCTTTGTACATTGAGCTCCATGCCGAGCAGGAGCAACTTCTGGAAGCATTCGCCGAGCAGGTCATGCTATTGGTGGAGGAGATTGGTGGTGAGCCAGAACAGATCCTCGCCAGCTGTACAGCAGATGAATTTGAAGCACTGCAGCAATTGAGAGTACGTCTCCCTGAGCTAGTGAATAGCCGCCTCGACCTCTTCCAGCAGATAAAGCTGGCGGTCGATTTCCCCCTTACAGGAGAGATGGAGCAATGTTTACCTCACGTAACCGAAGCTGCAAGAGCTAGCGGCATTGAACACTATATCTTTGGCCACGCCATGAGTAACCATATGCACATAAATTGGGTTGTGCACAACGAGCAACAACGCAAACAAGCTCTCACACTCATCCGCCAATGGGCTAACGACAGCCAGAAAGCCGGCCTACCTTTGATCGGCGAACATGGTCTGGGCCAAATCAAGGCTGAGCAGCTACCGGAGGACGCCTTGGAAGGGGTACAGCGTTGCTGGCGGGAATGTAAAGCTTACTTTGACCCTAAAGGACGCTTTCATGCTTGATATTGCAGGATTTAATCGACGCATAGCCGTTTGCATAAAACAAGTTCCAAGTACACAGTTCAGTTCCAGTAGACAGGAAACCCGCCAACTGGATCGCCAGGCTGGATCAGCAATTCTCAACCCACACGATGCCATTGCTCTGGAAACAGCGCTGCAACTGAAAGACTCTCTGGGAAGCCGTGTTGTAGCCATTTCAATGGGTCCCCCTTACGCCAGTACGATTTTACGCCAGGCGATTGCTCTGGGAGCCGACGAGGGAATATTGCTCAGCGATCCCGTATTTGCAGCAGCAGACGTCCTCGCTACCAGCTACACCCTAGCACAAGGAATAACCAGTACCGGACCATACGACCTGATAATATGTGGCCGCCAAAGTACTGATGGAGACACCGGTCAGCTAGGACCTGCTCTGGCTGCCCAACTAGATCTGCCTTATGCCTGCGGTGTAGAGAAAATTGAGGCAGAACCACCTTATTGGAAGGTAAGCCAGGCTCTGACCCTGCAAAGCCAGATACAGCGACTACCCTCGCCAAGCCTAGCTGTTGTACACAAGAATGAGCAGGGGCTTCGCCCTGCCAGCCTAGCACAGCGCTTACGAGCACAACGTCAGCCGATTAGTGTTCTGACATTGGCCGCATTGCCGGACAGCATTGCGGATCACTATGGTTACTATGCTTCCCCGACCCAGGTCGAGCGGGTTTACCAACCCCGGCAACGGCGTAATCCCACCTTACAAAAGGGTGAGGCTACCAAGCTAGCCCTGTCTATTGTATCGCAATGGGAAGGAGAGTAATGTTAGGAATTATTGTCGACAGTAAAGGGTGTGACGGTTGCAGCGACTGCCTGAATTCCTGCCCTTACGGTTCAATCAGCATTACAGACGGCTATGCCCAAATCGACAACACCTGTCAGTTATGCCGAAAGTGCCTACCAGCTTGCCCGAAGCAACTGATACAGATCCCACAGCGCGTCCCCGATGAGGGTCTGGATGAGTGGAGGGGAATATTGGTCTATCTACAGCTGCAACCAGAAGGGATAAGCACCGATAGTCTACTATTACTCCAACAAGCACACCAGCTTGCCGAAGTCCGCCGTGAGCCCGTTTGTGCCGTTGCGATTGGAACTGAACTATCTTGTTATCGCCAACAGTTAGCCTCACTCCCTGCTGAGAGCGTACTGTGCTATTTCGATCCAATCTTTCGCGACTTTGACGGACAAAATTATGCTAAAGCGTTGCTTGACGCCTGCGAACACCTGAAACCGAATGTAGTTATCCTACCGTCAGGCCTGGAGACTCGGGCTGTAGCGCCGTGGGTCGCGACGAAAATGAAGACGGGCCTTACCGCCGACTGTACTGAACTCAAGCTACGACGCAATGGTGATCTCGTACAGATTCGTCCCGCTTTTGGCGGTACGGTTATGGCACGAATCACCACCCCTTTCACTCGGCCACAATTTGCTACCGTGCAGGCAACCCCATCAGAAGAGCCAGCAGTGAATATGCCCAGAACAGCCCCTCTGATTGAGCGAAAGCTATCGTTAACCCCTATTGATGTCGTGACGAGCTCACTAATTAGTGTCCAGCCTGCCCGCCAACGGTTTATTATCGCAGGAGGAGGCTTGAAACAAGTACAAGATCTGCATGACCTACAAGTGCTTGCCGACAAGTGGCAGGCTGAACTTTTGGGCACAAGGGTATTGATTGATCGGGGCTGGCTTCCGTCGCATAAACAGGTCGGCCTTTCCGGCAGGCGTATTCATGGCTCCAAGGTACTGTGTGTTGGCGTATCCGGCAGTATTCAGTTTCAGGCCGGGCTTGGGAAGGTGGATCACCTAACCGTAATTAACAACGATGAACATGCACCTCTTTTGCAACGTGCAGATTTAGCCATATGTAGTGATCTTTATACGGTTGTCGAGCAAATTCATCACTTGCTGACATAAGATTGTAATATCGGGACAAGCGCCACATTCCCATTTGATACAGTTAGAGCTCGCTCACGGTTCTCCCACAGTGGGATTGATATAAAAGGGTTGTTACTTAGAGATATTAGAGAAAGGTAACTTCTTGCAAAAGAAGACCTTTCTCTTTTTTGCGTTAGAAGGCCTTTCTCTTTTTGTTTTATCCATAGAAGGAAACGGCCGTTATGAAATTAGCTAATATGCGCCGCTGGATTGTCCTACTGATCATCAGTGTTAGTGGTGGAGTCAGCTTCGATCTAGCTTACCTGCGCTTTGTTTATCAAATCCCCATGGTTGAACACATGGGATTTACCAACATGCAAGTCGGGCTGATTATGTCGACCTTTGGCATGTCAGCGATTCTGTTCTACGCTCCCAGCGGTATCATCGCCGATAAGTTCTCACACAAATACATGATGACTGGCAGTATGCTGGCAACCGGGCTGCTGGGTTTGTTAATGTCGACCTTCCCCTCCTTTGAGGTGATGATTGCCATCCAGTTCGGCTTTGCGATCACCACAATACTCACCCTTTGGTCGGTAACACTCAAAGCAGCCTCATTATTAGGGTCATCCGAAGAGCAGGGTGCCATCATGGGCTGGATGGAAGGTATGCGAGGGGTTGGTGTGATGATACTTGCCCTGCTAACTATGTGGGTATTCACCAGCATGGACAAGGCGGGGGCATCTGCGAACGGACTGCGCAGCGTCATTTTAATCTACAGTATCGTATACATCGCGCTGGCGGCTCTATGCTGGGTTTTCGTTGATCACGGCTATGGTAGCGAAGAGGTCAAACGGCCTCAAATTACCATGCAGGATATCCTAGGCGTACTGGCCCGCAAGACCACCTGGCTGTGTTCGGCGATTGTAATGGGCGTCTATTCCATTTATGCCATCTTGAGTTATTCCACCAATTACCTGGTCGAGCACTACGGCATGACCCTCGCGACAGCCAGCTTTATAGGTGTCCTCATCAATAAAGTGTTCCGCGCTATCTGCGGGCCAGCGGGGGGGCTCATCACAACGTATAGCCCGATAAAATCAAGCACCCGAGTACTGCGTCTTGGCGCGATATTGAGTTTAGCTACCATCATGGGGCTGATCTTCCTCAACCGCAATCCTCAGTCTGTAGGGTTAGCTATTGGTCTGATTTTAGTCGTAACATTTGTCTGTATGGCATCTCGGGGCCTTTACTGGGCGACCATCGGTGAAGTAAAAACCCCACTGCATATTACGGGTACCACCATTGGCGTCGTTTCCGTACTAGGCTTCCTGCCGGATATTTTTGTCTATCCGATTGTCGGGCACTGGCAGGATACCCTTCCTGCTGAACAGGCATATCAAAATATGTGGTTGATGGCTTTTGTCGCTATGTCCCTCGTGGTAATTGCGACCACATTACTTTACAAAGAAATCAGACAACAAAAATCAAACGATGAACAGTCTGAAGTTCAACTACAAGCTGAATCCTACGGTAAATAAATACAAGAGGTCTCTTATGAAAAATGAATACTTACTGGGGCTTGATGTAGGCACTCAAAGCGCAAAAATCGTTGTTTTCAACACTGACGGCGATATTGTCTGCGAAGGAAAGCAAGCGCTACGCAAAATGACTATACCTGCCCCTTCTCTGGCAGAGCATCCTGATGATGATTTGTGGGATGCCACCCAACTCGCCTTCAAGCGTGCAATGGATCGATTTAATGAGCTGGGGCTAGACGCGGGACAAATAAAAGCGATGGGGATTTGCATCATCCGCTGCTGTAGGGTGCTGATGCGAAAGAATGGTGAACTGGCTCACCCCGTCATCAACTGGATGGATAAGCGCCTAAACTATCCATATGAACACCTGCCCGAATATGGCCAGGTCGACTACGTCACAACTACTTCGGGATATATCACCCATCGTTTAACCGGCGAAAGCAAGGATACTTGTGCCAACTACATTGGTTGGTGGCCAATGGATAACGACCGCTGGGACTGGAGTGACGATCCTCAACTTTGGAAAAACTGTAATCTCGAACGTTCACAGGTATTTGATGTCGTGAAGCCAGGGGAAATCTTAGGTCACCTACGTGATGGTATTGCAGAGCGCTTCGGGCTTCCAATTGGGCTGCCAGTTGTTGCTACCGCTCATGATAAAGCCGTGGAGGCACTGGGCGCAGGTTCTCTAGAGCCGGGTGTCGCATTGATATCTCTAGGGACTTACATTGGGGCGATGGTTCACGGCAAAGAAAATGCCAAGAATACTGAGCACTATTGGCCATTCCAAGCCTCGTTGCCCGACAGCTACTTGTACGAATGTATGGGGGTTCGCCGAGGCATGTGGACCGTTAGCTGGTTCCGCGATCAGTTTGGTGCAGCAGCGCTGGCAGAAGCAGAAGACAAAGGGGTTTGCATTGAGGAGTTGTTGAGCCGCGAAGCCGCTCAAGTACCACCAGGATCCGATGGTTTAGTGACTATACATGATTGGGCTGCCCCATCGGAAGCAGAGTTTCGCAAAGGTGCAATGATTGGTTTCGACGGCCGCCATACTCGTGGGCATATGTTCCGTTCTCTCCTCGAGGGAATAGCATATACACTAAAGAACCACATGGACAAAATGGCAGAAGAGCAGGGTCAGCCTTTGACCAAGCTGGTGATATCAGGTGGCGGGGCCAACAGCGATGTATTTATGCAAATTTTTGCTGATGTCTTTGGTATTCCAAGTACCCGTAACAAAATGAATGGCTCAGTCGCTATTGGCTGTGCGATAAACGCTGGTATGGCGGTCGGCTGCTTTGACAGTGCACAGCAAGCCATTGAGCGCCTCGTAAAATCCGGCGATGTGTACCAGCCAAACCTAGAGGCTCATAAGTTCTATAGCCGACTTAATGAACGGGTTTATAGTCAGGTGTCGCGTCATCTTGACCCCATGCTGGAAGAACTGAGTCCATTAGTCGACTAAAACGTCAACAATGATGCTGCAACCACCTAGCTAGTATCTGGCGGTGGTTGCATCATAACCGTTATTAATAATCAATTATCTTCTGCCATTTTCTAAACCAACGGAAAGTCCCTTCATTCTAACAAAGTCTAAAGCAATCATTATTGTGATTGACCTACTCTTCGATAACGATATTGTAGTGGGCCAAAAACGGTTTGGGGCAGATCTGAGCTAGCCGGGGTATTGTGATTACCAGGGGTTGTAAATTATTTTTGGACAAAGGCGTGTCAGTGATTTTACTAAATTAGCTTAAGATGAATTATCAGATTTATGGCAAAACCTTTTAACCGAATGGCCAAATTTTCTCATCCACTACAACTTTATTAGGATTGCATTGGTAATGCTGATGGTTGTTTTAGATAGGGAGGGAGCATAATCAATGCAACCTTCCCTTGTTTAGGTGAACTTTGTTGTACCTATTGATTACATCAAGTTAGAAATTAGAAATCCAACGATAGCTAAAAGCAATAGTGGGTAGATAACTGACCAGAACATTGCGATAAGTCCAATAGCGACAAGTCCACCGAACCACATGCCAGCAGTTTTGAGGTGACCAACAGTTGCCCACGTGATTTCTTGGAAATTACCGAAGTTTTCGAATACTTGGATATAGTTTCCGTTAATCAGCCAGTGTAAGAAATACGTGATAGATATTAGGTATTTATAGCCCATGCTGTAGAAGACGTTCTCCGTGGAAATTAGTTTGAGGATCATAGCTTGAGAGCCAACGGAATAGTAAGGCAGTAAAAAAGGAAGAATGATTAGGATAGTCATTAGACAATACTTAGTGTGCTTATATCCCCTTCCATTATTGTCATTGAACGCAAATTTAAGTAGCAAATCAGAGATGAGCGACAGTGCGTTAAAGACTAAGAAGATGCCTGAGAATGTCAAAGCTAGGAATGGTACCAAGAATAGACGCACCGACATATCTTGCATGTACTCGTTACTGCGGTAGTCGTCGTACATCTTACGTAGGTTTTTCGGAAATACATCTTTATAGGTTGAAGTGAAGGTTCTAAGTGAGGTTTGACCTAGAAGGCGACCTTCAAGCGCGAACACTCCATACTTCTCGTTAAGGAATTTTATCACGTTTGGACATTTGTTTGGGTCTGAGTTCGTAAGTCGGATACCAAGGCGATCTTGGAAGACTTTCTGCATCTTTTTGAACACATCTGGTTCGTGATGTTTAACAAAGTGCTCTCGAAATACACGCTTGTGATTCCCTTCGCTACTCGGACGCCAACTTGTCGGCAATGAGAAACCTAGTTCTTTACGAACTTGCTGTCGTACTAGGCGAGCAAGCTCATTTGGTTGATAGCGATTGCGGCCACGATAGGCTTGGCGTGCAACCTCGTTCCAAGCGCGATCTGATTGTTTGTGTACTTCAGAAAGGATTCTTCTCCGTGCCTCTTTATGAGCATCCATTAATGGAACATATGTTTCTTCAAGAAGGTTATGGTACTGCTTATAGTAAAATACGGTGTTGTTCTGGAATTCGCGGTCTAATACCTTATCGACATTAGACACATTTGGTCTTTTGTTTTCAGCGTATCGTAAGACTACGGGGGCTAGCAGTGCCTTCTGGATGAGGTTTGCTCTATTGTATTCTTCTAGGTGAGAGGTGTTAAATTTAATGACCTCGTTAGTAAAGGTCTTTTGGAACATATATCCACGTACCATTTGGCTTTTTTGGTCAACTGAAAGGTTGTTCACTAGCGTATCTACTAGCGCCTTCTGACCATAGTATGCAAATGAGAAAGCCAAGATTGCCGCTAAAATTCGAGTAATTAGAGCCTTAGTGTTGAAGGCATATTTTGCTGTCATGTGCTTAAGTACAAGAATAGCAAGACCAATCCCTGATAATGTGCGCCCTACCTTATCGAGATCTTCGTAAAGGTGTACACTGTCTGCTGCAATAACGTCAACTAAGTTAACGAAAAAGCTACTTTCAAAAATGATATAAATTACGGAGATTACGAGTAATACCCACTCCCACTTGGTGAATCGGCTATGCTTCCTGACGGGCGCTTGCGCCTCTGTGTTTTCTAAAGATTCAGTAGTAATTGTCATGTAAAAAAATACAAATTAAGTGAATGCAAATACCTGACGTTAACAGTGAAATATTTTTATTATATAATTATCAGGTGGTTATATCGACTGTAGATTAACAGCGATGTATTTAAGGTCAATGCTAAATCAGTGATCAGCAAAATATAGCTCTGCAATTCAATTTAGTAGCCCTATAGGTCTCTAGTAATCCTTAATTGAGTGGAGTTGCCAGTAACTCGATTGTTGAGTTTGATGACTCAAACCAGTCATAAGGAAACTCGAAGATAAAAGTACCTTCTAAGGAACCTTGCAGAGTTATGTTTTAGGTCAATTGGGGTTTTGATCTTGAAAAGATGTTAGAACTATTAATTTGTACACGTATTCAAACATCACCAATTCCTCAACGAATACTTAAACTTGCTGAGACTCGGTGGTAATCAAGAAAACCTAATACCCATATCTAAGCTATCACGATTTCTGACTACGACATTTAATCGCAAGCCTTATATTTGTGTCCCCTTCAGAGAAGTAACTGTCCTTTATAATCCATGATGCGTAAACAAAAGGTCCACCGTAGCCTATTAGTTGAAAATAAATTAAACCCCATTGAGTACTGAACGGGAAAATACAAACAAGGATACCCCAAACAATTAGATGACATATTAGTAAATCTTTTTGGTCATCGAAGATGTACTTGTGGTACGTAGCGTGATCTACCATCGTCTTATCAAAGATATACTGGATGTAGTAAAGCACGTGAATCAAGTGAGATAGGCAAGCAATAAAGGCTCCACCAAAAGCAGCCTTCATCATTAAGCTAGCTAAGAAACTCTCGTTTGAGAAAATATTCCAAACGATAGGAATTGCATAAGATAGTAGACCTAATGGTACAAGTGCTGCCACCACGTTTGCCGATAGCATCAATACATTAAGTTTTCGTGACATGTATTTCATTAGCCTTTGCTTTTAGATGCACTATATTACAGTGCACCTTTATGATTTTTGCGTAATTATACCTTTGATAAATAGTAGCGACAAGAAAGCAGAATTTACCTATGCCACTTAATGTTGTTGGCCAGTTAGGATTGCAGAAGAAAGAACATAATGTCCAAGCTAGCACAGCCTTGGAAATAAAAGCGTTAGAGTAGTTGAGTAAATTAGTAAACTGTGCTAAAGAAAAAACCTCAAATTGGTGTCTATGTTTTCTCCCTATCTAGACTTAAAGGCTATCCATAATCAACCTCTACCGCATTACACTGAAGCTCAGTGATCCTCCGCTCTTGCAATACAAAGTTACAATGTAATCAAGCTGTTATGTATTTTTTCGCATACAATTACCATCAAATGAAATACCTCACCACACACAAGGAAAATACAGCGTGAACAACTGCTGCCTGAGTGCACAAAAAAATGAAGCCTTTTGTCCAATTTGCGATTCTCTATTACCTCTACAGTCGACGACAGCCAAAGGAAATACTCTCACAGATGAAGATATTGTGAACCAGTACCTAGGAGAAAAGTCATTTATATTTACAGGTAAAATTACCGAACACCACCTTTATAAATGCAAAAAGTCCTCTCAAGAATGCCACTTTTACTTTCTGACATTGGTAAATAGTGATGGCGAGACGCTTTGTATTAACGCAATCGCAGATAAGAAAAGTTGGACGAATCTCGCCACTGGCACTATTGCTACAATAATTTCATCGGGCACAGCTTCAATTGACGCTAGGATACCAAGGCCAGATAAGAATATTGTGCTAAACAAAGACCTTGCTCAAGTAGTTATACTTCACAATGTGCAAAACCCTTTTGTTGAAGATAGCTTACTTGATGAACCTTTTGAGCTACCAATGAATAAAGGAAAGCTGCTTGCGCGCATGATCCCTTCCGTTGCAGCAACTGGCTTTATAGGCTCTCTTATAGATCCACTCCTGGGTGGAGTCGGTGCGATTGCATCAATCGCTATTAGTTATATATTCTTTGCGACTAAGCTAGAAAAAGCTAACAAACAACAGTATAAAATTGATAGTAACAACTACGACAAGCTAAAAGAACTTATATTTAATCTGTGTAAGAAACCCACTATCGAACCAGCGGGAAGCCAAAATCTGGAGCCCACACTAACTGACACTACTCTCTCTAATGTTAGCGATATCAACCCGACACAAATAGGTCGCAACGAAGACAGTATTAATATCCAGTGCGATAGTAAAACAACGCACAATTTTACTGCCACTCCAGCGCCAGAAGATGAGTCCGAAGTGGATATCAAACAAGCAATCCTTACCTGCTCTGACAATCCTAGCGAATATTGCAAAAGTACTGAAGTTGTAAGCCTTCAAAAAACCAATGTTGCTTGTACACATAAAGCTAAGTTTATTATTCAATCTTGTTTTGGTGAAGTGATCGCGAAATCCACCGAGCCTTTCGTCATTGAGAAAACAACTGAGACTCACACATCTGGTACTAAATCAAATGGTGATAGCTTTCATAGTATTAGTTACGAAAATGAGCGTTCTTCTGATGTCAACCTTAATCTAATGGTGACAACCCCAACAGGTGAAGTAATACATACATCAATACCCGGAAAGTTTCAAAATGGGATTGATATTGGTGATTGGGTATCTATATCAACTATCACAAAAAAAATAGATGCGCATGCTTATGATGGAAATATTTACCCTGATAAATATGTACTTGCCTTAACGGCTGATGTGTATAACTTTAGCAAACAGAAAGACCTTACACCTAAACAAAGTACGAAGAATCTAAGATTTCCAGCTATTCGGAGCGCATTGATTAACTCCGTAGGCTTTTCCATCATGTTCAGTCTACTTATGCTACTTGCTGGCCTATTAGGTATGTCTCAACTAAATGGTACAAAAGTGCTTTATGATTTCATTGCGTTAGGAATTACACCTAAGTCCACGAGTAGTATGATTGCTGCAAGTATCATTCCTATCACCTGTGCCTTCTTCTCTTCCAGCATTATCTATAGAGCCAGAAATAAAAGAGAAGCAGAGAGAATCCTGAATGAAGCATATTACATCAAGAAGAGCACAGAAAAATTTAAACCCTTATTTACTCAACAACTAAAGGGTAACGTCGACTGATTAATTGAATGTTTCGTCATAAATAAGTAGACCGTCTTTTTTTAAGCCAGTAATTCTTATTGCTGGCTTTTCTATACCCTTCATTTGGCATTTATAATGCCTAGGCTTAAGTGCGGCCTCATATTATTGTAAATATATATTGACAATCAACGCCTGCGTTGACTCGCTCTTATTCAGGCATATTGAAACAAGAACTCTTGCTTTAGTGTGCCTTTAACACGTTCTGCTAGACCAACATAGCAATATTAATACAACCATTTAGCGTTGGGCATCGATAACATGTCGGACTTAACTAGAATGATAGTGTGAATAGCCACTAATTCAGTAGACACTAGTTAGCCTCTCTTTGTACTGCTTTTCATACTCTACAGGCGACAACTGGTTATTGGAACCGTGTCTACGTTTAACGTTGTAGAACATCTCTATATATTCGAAGATATCCGTCCGAGCTTCTTCTCGAGTGGCGTATATCTTCCGCTTAATTCTTTCTCTTTTTAGCAGTTGGAAAAAGCTTTCGGCGACGGCATTATCATGGCAGTTGCCTCGGCGACTCATACTTGATTCAAGTCCATGTTGTTTTAAAAAACTATCCCAATCATGGCTCGTGTACTGGCTTCCTTGGTCTGAATGCACAAGTACATTTACTACCGGCGAGCGCCGCCATATAGCCATTAGAAGTGCATCCAGAGCTAACTCTTTAGTTATTCTGCTCTTCATTGACCAACCAATTACCCGTCGAGAGAAAAGGTCAACTACGACGGCTAGGTATAGCCAACCCTCGTGAGTTTTTATATACGTAATATCAGTGACCCAAGATTGATTCGGAGCGGAAGGGTTAAACTCTCTAGCCAATTTATTAGCAACCACAACATTTTCACCACCTGCTTTCGCTCTGGGTTTTCGGTAGCCTCTCTGCGACTGTATGCCTTCTCGTTTCATCAAGCGGTGAACCTGGTTAATTCCACAGAACTCACCTTCATCACGCAGATCACTGTATATCTTCCGGTAACCATAAACTCCGCCAGACTCCAGCCAAAACTGTTTGATCAGCCCGAGAAGGTATTTGCGCCGCTTTTCCTGTCTACTGTCGGGCTGCTTAAGCCAGGCATAATATCCGCTGGGATGTATGCCAAGCACTTTGCACATGCGCCGAACAGACCAAGTAGGTTGGTTGGCTTTAATAAAGGCGTACCTCAGTCGGACTGGCTTGCGAAGTACACCGCGGCTTTTTTTAATATGTCTCGCTCTTCAGTGACTCTTTGTAATTCCTTTTTGAGTCGGCGGATTTCTGCACTTTCATCAGACTGGGCTTGGTATTGGGAGGAGTCAGGACCGTAGCGCTTGATCCAAGCATAAAGGCTATGGGTCGTTGTCCCTAAACGATTCGCAACATCGGCCACGCTATGGCCTTTTTCTGTAACCTGTTTTACGGCTTCAATTTTGAATTCTTCTGGGTATCGTTTGCTGTTCATAAGCACCTCTTTATTAGTCATTTTGTCTAACTAAAAGGTGTCTATCAAGTCGGTGGCTATTCACACTATCGAAAAATAGGTCCAAGTGGTATGCCATCAACTCGTAAAGCAAAAATTCTTTACAACATTGATGAGTTGAACAAATGGATTGAGAGTTACCCGCAAATATAGGGATATAGTATGACAAAGAAAGAGTGTCCTAAAGGTGTTGAAATTCATTCTGAGCACCTACGAATTAACTTTCCATTAAATGGGAAGCGCTTTCGTGAATCACTTCATTTACCAGCAACAAGTCATAACATTCGCCTCGCTGGAGAAAAGCGAGAAGCAATTATGCTTGCTATCAAAACAGGTATTTTCGACTACGAAAAGTTTTTTCCTAACTCCAAAAATGCAAAATGTTTTGGTTTATTGAAGCCTAATATGATCATTGATGAATTATGTGAAAACTGGCTGTCATCAAAAGAAGTAGAAGTGTCAGCTGGTACTATGAAAAACTACGCCCAACGACTTAAGAAAATGAGGTTGTATATAGATGGTGATTCATTAGTCAAAGATCTAACCCAAGCAACTATTTTGTCTTTACGAAATGAATTTTCAAAGTCAGGTTGTGCAGCTTCAACTGTTAATACATACATGCGAACAGTAAAAGAGTTAATCAACTTTGCCATTGACAATAAATTATGTGGTAAAGAAGTACTAAACAATATCAAGGCACTTCCTCAAGATAGCAATAAGCCTAATCCGGTTAGTATTATTGAACTAAATAAACTTCTGGAACACTGCCGAAATCAACAAGATCGTAACCTATGGCTTTTAGCCATGTACACTGGTTTGCGGCATGGGGAGCTAATCGCTCTTGCATGGGAAGACATAGATCTTCAAAAAGGGGTGATTTATGTAAAGAGAAACCTCACTCTTGCAGGTAGGTTCAAGCTCCCAAAGAATAAGCACAGTATCAGAACTATTAATTTACTTGCACCGGCAATCGAGGCTCTAAAAGCTCAGAAAACTCTCACCGGTTCTAAAAAAAGCATAAAAATCATTGTCGAACAATATGAAATCGGGAAGACCAAAAAACAGACAATTACACCTGTTTTTTCTCCAGAATTGACGGCAACAAGGGAAACTAAAGCATACTATTTTCACACAAGCATTCATGATAAGTGGAAATCATTATGCAAACGTGCGGGAGTAACCTACCGTAAACCGTACCAAACCAGGCATACCTATGCATGCTGGATGCTTTCAAACGGCGCTAACCCCACATTCATAGCCCGTCAAATGGGACATTCGAGCGCAAAAGAAATCTACCGGACATACGGCGACTGGCTGCCTGATTATACCCCAAGTGAGATTGATAAGTTAAACGCAGCATTCGAAGGGTAAGTATCATCCACATCTAGCATACCCCTCCATCAAGCCTAGCTTCGACGGAGGGGTAGAACCCTCCGCTCACCAACTACTAAATTACTTGCGAAAGTCTTTCACTCTCGAAGCACAGAAATTACTGTAATACGGCGTGATCATGTTAAACTCCCCTCCCTTTATAGCCCTATACTAGATTCGAGCGCTTCTATGAAAGCCTTAATTGTACGGGGCGAAGTACATTTATATCTAAAACTGGGGCATATGAGTGCAAGTGATGCCCACTGAACATAACGGGCCTTGGGACCAACGTTTAGACCAAGGTACTTTGCATATAGAACTGTCCCCTATATGCCCCCTTTTAGACTTAGCTTAATGTAAGAGCATGATTTCAGACAAAATTAACGAGTATCCAAAGTACTGGGCGGAATGCTACGGTACCGCACCTTTCCTACCGACTAGCCGTGCCGAGATGGACGCGCTGGGCTGGGATAGCTGTGACATTATTATCGTTACCGGTGATGCCTACGTCGACCACCCTAGCTTTGGTATGGCTGTCATCGGACGTTTGCTTGAAGCACAAGGCTTCCGTGTAGGTATTATTGCGCAGCCTGAGTGGGGCAATAAAGATGCCTTCATGGCACTGGGGCAGCCAAACCTGTTCTTCGGTATCACCGCCGGAAACATGGATTCGATGATCAACCGCTACACGGCCGACCGTAAGCTGCGCCATGACGATGCGTATACGCCAAATAACGAAGGCGGCAAGCGTCCTGACCGTGCTGTGCTGGTTTATTCTCAGCGTTGCCGTGAAGCATACAAAGACACCCCTATTGTATTGGGTGGTATCGAAGCCAGCCTTCGCCGCCTGGCCCACTATGATTACTGGTCTGATAAAGTCCGCCGCTCAGTACTGTTTGATGCCAAAGGCGACATCTTGCTATTTGGTAACGCAGAGCGTGCCTTGGTGGAAGTGGCCCACCGCCTTGCGGATGGCGAAAACATTGCAGATTTGACCAATATCGCCGGTACGGCGGTTATCATGCGCGAGCGCCCTGAGCATTACAAAGAGATTGACTCTAGCCGCATCGAAAAACCGGGTAAGGCGATGCCTATGCCTAACCCGTACGCGACAGAAGAAAGCTGTGCCACTAACAAAAGTGCCACCAACGAGAATGAAAAGGCGCAAGAACCTGAAGCCAAACCAGTTCAGATCCAGCCTTCTCGCCATGATGCCGAAACCACCGTTATTCGTCTGCCTTCTTTCGAGAAGTTGCGTAACGACCGGATCTTGTATGCACATGCCAGCCGTGTGATGCACCTGGAGACCAACCCGTATTCAGCTCGTGCCTTGGTGCAGAAGCATGGTGACCGAGAGCTGTGGATTAACCGCCCACCAATTCCTCTGACGACAGAAGAGATGGATTATGTATTCGGCCTGCCGTACGCTCGTGTACCGCACCCTGCATATGGCAAGGCGAAGATCCCTGCCTATGACATGATCAAAACCAGTATCAACATCATGCGCGGCTGTTTTGGTGGTTGCTCGTTCTGCTCCATTACCGAGCACGAAGGCCGGATTATCCAAAACCGCTCACATGAGTCTATCATCAGTGAGCTGGAAGAGATCCGTGACAAGGTGCCGGGCTTTACCGGTACTATCTCTGATCTGGGTGGCCCGACGGCCAACATGTACCGCCTAGGTTGTTCTGATCCTCGCGCCGAGAAGAACTGCCGCCGTCCGTCATGTATTTTCCCAGAGATCTGTAAGAAGCTCGATACTGACCACAAGTATACCATCGACCTGTACCGCAAGGCACGGAACGTTGATGGCATCAAGAAGATCATGATCGCTTCAGGTGTTCGTTATGACCTTGCGGTTGAATCGCCAGAGTATGTCAAAGAGCTGGTGACTCACCATGTCGGGGGCTACCTGAAGATCGCCCCTGAGCATACCGAGAAAGGCACGCTGGATCTGATGATGAAGCCGGGCATGGGCACCTATGACCGCTTCAAGGAAATGTTCGAGAAATTCAGCAAAGAAGCCGGTAAGAAGCAATATCTGATCCCTTACTTCATTTCGGCCCATCCAGGCTCAACCGATGAAGACATGCTGAATTTGGCATTGTGGCTGAAAAAGAACGACTTCCAGTGTGATCAGGTACAGAACTTCTACCCATCACCGATGTGTAACGCCACTGCGATGTACCACTCGGAAACTAACCCGCTCAAGCGTGTGAAGTACAAAAAGCGTGAAGACTTGTTTGTTGCTAAAGGTGAACGCCAACGCCGATTGCACAAGGCGCTATTACGCTACCATGACCCGCTTAACTGGTCACTGATCCGTGAAGCATTGGTCAGCATGGGCAAGAAGCATTTGATTGGTGACAGACCTAACTGCTTGGTACCTGAAGAAGGCAGTGAAGCTGAAATGACACCAGCACAGCGCCGTGGTTCAGGCCGCCATGGCTCAAAACGCTTTGCGACCAAGCACCCTAACCAGCCAGACATCCGCAAAGATAGTAAGCGTGGTGGCCAGCGTAAGAATGGCAGCCAAGGTGGTAGCAACCAAGGCCGTGGTAACAACCATGCTGGCAAGCAAGGCAACAAGCCGCATGGAAGCCGGAACGGTTCTTCGTCGAACTCCCAAAATGGCCAGAGCGCTAACGGTTCAAAGCCGCAATCAAGGCAAGGCGGTAATGGCAAAGGCAATGGCCCGCGTAACGGCAAGCCAAGCCAGTCACGTGCTGGAGGAAAGCCTAACCGTTCACGCGCTAGATAACCTTCATCCATCATAAAAAAGAAAGCCCGCACAAGCGGGCTTTCTTTTTGGTTCAAGATTCTCAGTGCAGGGGAAACTATCGCATTAATTCCGATGCCATGAGCCCCACCACGGCCAGTACGACTAGCACACCGAGGCCAATTAATATTTTCTGTTGCGATTTTTCATCAAGAAACTTGGTGACCAGTGCCCCCACCAACAAGAGTATGATAATTACAGCAAGCTTCAGCATCTCAACACCACAGTTAAAATTGGCTTATAAGTCAACCATATCAAACAACTCACCTAATATCTGTCTCACCAATCAAGTTTTGGCTAGTTCGCCAGGATTGTTTGTAACATACTGTTTTAACAGTAAATAACAACTTGGTTCTTACCATTTGCCTTGGCTTGGTAAAGGGCCTGATCGGCGCGAGCTATGGATTGCTCCATATTGCCGCTGACTTCAGCGACACCGATGCTCACTTGCACTTGGCAAGTTTTACCACTGAATTCCAGATCCAATCGAGATACGTTGGTACGGATATTTTCCAGTACCTCCTGTGCCTCGCTCAAACTGGCTGACGGCAATAATATAGCGAACTCCTCACCACCATAACGGGCAACAACGGCATGGCGATCACTGACTCTTCGCAGGCAGTCTGCCACGGCAATAATCACTTTGTCGCCGAACAAATGGCCATAGGTATCATTGATCACCTTGAAGTCATCAATATCAATCATGGCAACATAATATGGCGCCTCTACCTTTAGCTGCTTTTCAATTTGGGCCTGCAAGTAATTTTTATTTCTCAGCCCTGTCATCGCATCGGTTTGTTGTATCCGTAAAGCCAGCATGACATGACCAAGGGCACTTTGGGCGTAAGTTCTCAGCATATTAATAAAAAACAAGAAGCCCAAATTTGGCGAGGTAATATATAGCAAACCAATTAGCTGCTTATTTTTAGTCAGTGGAATACGAATACATTTTTTACCCGGTGCGATGAATGCTGAAATCATATCAGGCTGCTTGGCTGGCAATTTCGCCATACGACCGATTCGGGTGGCTAATGACCTAGTTAGGTCTTGCTCAGAAATACTATGTTTGCATTGGGCTGATTCAAAGTCGCCCGAATAGACATTGCGCATGTACAAATGGATGGTTTGGCATCCAATTACCCCTTCGACCATTTGTCTTAACGCTGTTATTAACTCCCGAACACTTTCAACTTCACTTAATTGCCGGCCATAAATATGCACGCGGTGAATAATATAGAATGAAAGGCCAATGATTAGAATAAATACCAGCAAGGTTAAGGTCACCGCACTGATACTGAATGTATGCATAATAATGTCTGACCTAGCGGTCCCTGAAAGTACGATCCAATTATGAAGGGAGTACGCATCATAAACGCTGAATTTTTCTTCATCTTTATATGTATAAGACGAAATGATCCCTTGGTATTCCCCATCTTCAATACGCGCTATCAGATCAGTTGACACACTAACTGACGGTGTTCCAATTCTTGTCATATCTGGGTGCATGACAATATTGCCCGTTTTCCTCTCTACCGCATAGACGTAGCCGTTGGTCAGGGTCTTCAACAAAGATAGATTCTCATAGAGGCTAGCCACATTGATTTCCAACAGGATTCTCACCTCTTGATTTTGCAATGTCTCTAGCACGGATACCAAAGCCACCGTCCACTTTCCGGTACTGCCGCTCAGATAGATGGGTGTGATGTAGGTTTGCCCCGGCTCTGCTTGTTTATACCAGGGCCGGTTCGCTATGTATTGAGTAACGCCCTCTTTGTAAAACCCACCAGTGCCGTAATAATTGCCGTATGCCAGCAAACCGACTTCCAGATATTTGCTCTTTGCATTAACAATGGTCTGCGCGGCTTCCATCACCCCGGAAATGCTGTTTTTCTGTTCCCACAGTTGCTCGAGGAGATATAAGTGGCTTTCAGCAGAAACAAAATGGTGCTCCAAATATTCTCTTGCAATACGTACATTGGATGTCGCTTGATTGAACGCCGTATTTTGGTTGCTTTTATACTCACTGTATCCGACATAAATTAATAAGCTGAGAATAAAAAACACCAGTGGAAATATAAGGGATATCAATAATCGAGGCTGTACTTTCATGTACTTCAATAACCTTTGAAGTTTGTTTTTTGTCACTTGGTCAAATTTTTGACCGAGTGTAATGCAACATTATCCATATGTAGAGAAAAATCGCTTTTAGTTATAGAAATCAAAATGCTATTTAGTGACCTATTGCACAAAACCTCGCAAAAAGAAGTAAAAGAGTCGAAAAATCAAGCAAAAGGCAGCGATTAAATTCCACATATATTAAATCGATAGCCGATTAAACGATGTTACCTTTTACCTCTTTTCTTAATGCGTTGTTCCGTTCTCAATAATATAGAGATGTAAAGATAAGAGCCGCCTCTCGCTCACTTTCACTATGATTATTTTATAAAACAATATTCATACATACTCATAATAGATAAAGATCATGCACTTTACACTGATGGGGTACTTAATACGCTAGTTAAGCAGCCTGAGACACTCGAACAAATCAAATATCAATAACTTATGATTTACATGCCATATTTTTGAATTCGGTCAAAAGCTGAACACAATCTGAATGAAAAAGGAAATACACAATTGATTGCACATATCTTTGCTGGAACAATGTCAACAATTTATATGTAACACCCCAATAATTATTACAACATTTGTGATGAGAGCACAAAAACACTCTCAACAGGCTAATGACTAATAAGGAAGTTATATGAAACTTAGGTTATCTCTATGCGCAACATCTGTTGCTCTTATTTTGGCAGGTTGTGGTTCTGACTCAGGTAGTACAGGTGGTGGTGAAAGTGCTAGCGCACGTACAATTACAGCCATTGATGGCTACTTGGGTAATGCTATCGTTTGTGTTGATAGAAATGCGAACCAAAAATGTGATGACGGCGAAGCGTTGGATGGGCGTACAGCTTTAGACGGAACATTTACAATCCCAGCGGCAGATGCTGGGTATGATGTCATTGTAAAAGTAGCCCGTGGTGAAGCGAAAGACACTGACCAAATTGGCTTTGTTGATAACACCTATGAGTTGCTCGCGAAAAGTGATTCGGATGTGGTTACTCCGTTCACGACCCTAGCTGTTAA
This sequence comes from Photobacterium sp. ABD4_091, assembly GCF_056160145.1. NCBI lineage: Bacteria > Pseudomonadati > Pseudomonadota > Gammaproteobacteria > Vibrionales > Vibrionaceae > Photobacterium > Photobacterium sp. ABD4_091. Next base: position 173,681 of record NZ_JBSWWQ010000001.1, read on the forward strand.
AGCTGACACTACCCTTGAAGCACTGGCTGCTGAGCTAGGTTTAGATTTGGACGTTCTCTCAGGGGACTATATCAAAGCTCAAGAAAGTGCCGACCAAAAAGAGGCGGCAATCATTGCCCACAAATTGGCGCAAGGTATTGCACGCTCACTGCCTGAAAGTGCAGAAGGTATTGATGCAAATGTTCTTATGGTAGAAGCCGCATTGGTTCTTGAGCATATCAATGACAAAGTAAACAGCGATGGGATTGATTCGCTTGATGGCTCTGTCTTCACCGTTGAAGATGGTAAGGTTGTTATTAATCACCAACCAAAAACGCTTCAAGAATACCTGATTGGTGATGGTGGTAGAACATGGGATACGATTAGCACGAATCTGGCCTATGCTTCTGAGGAAGGTATTCAAACATTCAACATGACTCAAGATATCTTGTGCCTCGGTGATAATTCCGATGACAGTGAATGTATTGAAATAGATGAAGATAAACTGACGATTACATCAGAGGGTGAGTCTGATGAATTTATTTATCTCTCAACTGATTTAGCCCTTGCCGTCCCAGTCAATGACCTTGATTTAATCCTTTGGACTAAACACGAACTTCTATCTGGTGAGCCAATGGACATCGTAGTCAACGATTTCTCTGGCCAAACTTGGTACGCCATCTTTGACGACAGCGGTTCAAGCCAAACCCCAGAGCCAACATTGACCCAGTTTGATTTTGGCGCTTATGATGCCGATAAGAACGAAGGCAAGTTTACCTACACCGGCGATGGTGAATCAGAGGAAGCAACTTGGTCTATCGAGAAGAGATTTGATGACTCAGAACAAGAGTTCGAAGTCATTAAAATTCATCTTCCTGAAGGTGAAAACCCTTACGAAGTATCTAAAGTTGCCGATACTGGTAGTTTAGTAATAATGAATGAAGGCTCTAACCACGATATGTGGTTCAACTTGTACACCAAAGACAAAGCCTTGGCGGAATCCATTATGGAAAAGTGGCAAGCCGTCAATGACTAAAGCTACTTTGAGGTAGTAACACCTGAATCGTTATTCCAAAATAAAGGCCCTGAGGAACAGGGCCTTTAATTTCTAAACTGTATTAGTTCCGACTAGATCTGACACTTCAATTGAAATGAAGAGAGTTACCCACTTTGATTAAAGGTGCTGAATCCGTAATCAAAGACAATAAGAGGTAACTCTCATGCTTCATACTAGCAATCCAATCATCAAACACAAAGCTGGGCTTCTCAATCTTGCAGAAGAACTCGGTAATGTATCAAAAGCTTGTAAAGTCATGGGTGTCTCAAGAGACACTTTCTATCGTTATCAAGAGTTGGTAGAAACAGGTGGTATCGATGCTCTGATTAATCAAAGCCGCAGAACACCAAACTTAAAGAATCGTGTCGATAGTGAGACTGAGCAGGCTGTGCTCAAATACGCCATCGACTTCCCTGCGCATGGACAAGTCAGAACAAGCAATGAACTGCGTAAACTAGGCGTGTTTATCTCTCCAAGTGGCGTACGCTCAATCTGGCTCCGCAATGACCTAGAAAACTTCAAGAAACGTCTTATCGCACTGGAAAAACAGGTCGCAGAGGACGGTATAATCCTAACGGACGAGCAAGTCGCTGCCCTTGAGCGCAAGAAGCATGATGATGAGGCCTGTGGTGAGATAGAAACTGCACACCCAGGTTATCTCGGCTCTCAAGACACGTTCTATGTTGGCAATCTGAAAGGTGTTGGACGCATCTATCAGCAGACGTTCGTTGATACCTATAGCAAAGTTGCTTTCGCTAAGCTCTATACGACAAAAACACCTATCACCGCAGCAGATATGTTGAATGACAAGGTTCTACCGTTCTTCGAGACTCACGAGTTGCCAATGCTGCGAATCTTGACTGACCGGGGTACTGAATACTGCGGTCGAGTTGAGCAACATGACTACCAACTTTACTTAGCCATCAATGATATCGATCACACTAAAACTAAAGCCATGTCGCCACAGACAAACGGGATCTGCGAGCGCTTCCACAAGACCATATTGAATGAGTTCTACCAAGTGACGTTCAGAAAGAAACTGTATGGCTCAATGGATGAGTTGCAGAAAGATCTGGACGAATGGGTGGACTACTACAACAATCATCGTACCCATCAAGGAAAAATGTGCTGTGGCAGAACGCCCATAGAAACATTAGAGGATGGGAAATCAATCTGGGCCGAAAAGAATCTAGCCCAGATATAATCTGACAGGCACCAAGTCGAAAGTGGGTAACTGTCAGATCGGGTCTGAATTAGTACATCTAAACCATTACCTATTGCAGGCTTAAATATAAAACATTGGGTAGTCTTTTAGCTCAGGAATGACTTTTTGTAGCTCCTGCTCTTCTTCAGCCAAGCCTTCAATAGACTCACACACTGAACCTGCCTGCTCCGCTACTTCACCAGAGCGCTGTCGTATTGTTTCCTGTAGGCTCTTTTTCAACTCTGATAGCTGAGTCTGGAATTCCGAAAAGCTTAGATCGCCGCTTTTCATTTCCTCCGAAAGCGAAGCAATGACTCCCGATACCGACTCGACACTGATATGCTTCAAGGCATCTTCAAACTCTTGCTTCCAGTCCGTCTCCATCGACCCGAACACATCAGCCGGCATAACGAACTCGCCTTCAGGGTAAAACTTCTGCTTGGCCTTCGCGCTGTACTCGTCAACCAACTGCTCAGCGCCAGCGAAGGCATCAGTCTCTCCGAAGTGTGACGACAGTTCATCGATAACTTCCTGTGCAATACTTGCACCATCATCGGCTAGGTCTGCCATTTTAGGTAAGTACGATTTCACATGTTCGCTATAAGATTGCAAGGCTTGCATCTGTTGCTCAGAAAGCGCAACTTGCTTACCATCAATAAATAGCTGGTTAGCTTCATTGATCAAAAGCTTGGGCGTGCCGTCTTGGTAAACTGAAACCTGTTCACCTGAAATATGGATATCATTCGGCACATTGACCGGACAACTTTGGGCAAAACTTCCTGCCGAGCAAGCAAGAAGTGACAAGGAAATAACGGATTTTTTCATGGCTAACTTCAATCTTATCGATTTTGTTGCCCTACTTTATACCCAAACAACAGCCAAATGCTAGCAGTTAGCGACTCTCCTGGTCCCTAAGCGCCACAATTTATCCCGGCCGAAGAGTACATATTACAACCACTTAGGTATATACTACCCCTTGGCCCCATCAAAAAAGAGTTACCGTGGAAAAAGTCGCTATTTTTGTCGATGTGCAAAACATCTATTACACCGTCAAAGACACCTATGGGTGTAACTTTGATTACAATGCTTTTTGGGCTGAAGCGACCCAAGGCAGAGAAGTTGTGGCAGCGTATGCCTACGCCATTCACCGCGGCGACGAGAAACAGCGTCAATTCCAGAATATTCTTCGTGGTATTGGCTTCGACGTGAAGCTCAAACCCTTTATCCAGCGTAGCGATGGTTCCGCCAAAGGCGATTGGGATGTAGGGATCACGCTGGATGTGATGGAGCATGCACCCTGTGTCGACCGTATTATCTTGCTTTCGGGTGATGGCGACTTTGACCTACTGGTTGATAAGGTGCAAAGCAAATACGGGATAGACGTTGAGATCTATGGCGTACCGGGCTTAACAGCAGCATCACTGATTAACACCGCCAACTTCTTCCGTGAAATTGAAAATACACTGCTGCTTAAACGCTAGAGACTCTTTTTTATACAAATAATAGATTCCATACAGTAAAGGTAGGAGCCAGCTCCTACCTTTATTGTTTCTAACTCTGCTTTGTTTCTAGCACAGCCCTCGTTGATTCTTTTCAGTTAACGAGTTTCCGTCATTGCTTCATACTCTGTGGTGCCCCGTAACTCCTTTAGTGCACCAATCATCATCTTCAGCGGTACGATGACAAAGTACACCGAGGCCACCACCACCATCACTGGGTCAGCATACACAGAGTATGCCGCCAGGCCGATATACTGCATTACCGTTGCTAAGATAAAACCCACCATGACGGCGCCGCTGATCACCGTATCCATCATCCATTGCTTCGATTCGGCCACGACCAAATTAGAGCCTGACTTTTGGCCATACTTTCTCATTACAAGGTAAGTTGCCAAGCAACCAACAACATTAATCACACCAAAAAGAAGTGCTAAGCCGGTATCAATATCTCGGCCACCATCGAGTATTGCCAAAATGGCTGAGCTGAACGAAATACAGCACATAAAGGTGATCACTAAACCTTTAAAAGCGATGACCATCGGCTCTACCTTCTGGATTGATTCAGAGCCTTCTCGGGATGGTGAACGGATATACGCTGCGGCCATTAGGGATAATACGGTCAGCGCCAAACTGACCAGCGAATAAGCACCATCAAAAATAATAACCAGCGAGCCCATCCACAAGCCAAAGCCGATCCCTAAAACGGCAAACAACAGCGCAGAAAATGTTGAGAATTGTAAAAGCTTGCGCTCCAGTGCCACATTACATTGCATATCTACCTCAGTGCAGGGTTTCTATTTCCCCTGCTTGTGTTCCAGTTTTGTTTTCAGTGGTGATCATACCGAGGTAAGTACAAAGCCGAAAATCACTGAGCGCCAATTTTTTTGACGCTAACACTGACTTTCAACGTTTAATAAAGGATAATTTCCCTGACTACCTAAACCGACTCAGGACACAGGAACACGATGAAACTTAGCCAATTAGCCCTGTTTCTAGACACCTGCGAAACAGGTTCGATTACCGAAGCCGCAAAACGGAGTGGCAAAAACCGCACGACGGTCAGTTCGGCGCTTGGCGCTTTAGAGGATGAGTTAGGCGTATCACTCCTCGAGCGCAGCGGGAACCAGGTACAGCTAACAGAAATCGGAGACTCAATCAGAAGTGATGCCGAACGGATCATGATGATCGCCAGTGATATCCAAGCAAAATGCCAGCAGCACCTCGAAGGGGTGGAATCAGCATTGCGAATTGCCCGGGACGATGCTTTGCCGGAAGCCTTCTGGCGACAGCTGGTCCACGACTTGAGTGTCAAATACCCCAACAGCAGTATTTCTATCTATGTCGCCCCGCCGCCCGAGCTTGATGAAATGGTCGAGCAGAATATGGTGGATATGGCCTTCTGTTTATTGCCTACCGCCGATAACCTACCCAACAACCAATACACCCAGTTGGGCCAGATTAGAATGATGTCGGTAGCAAGAGCAGACCACCCGCTTAACCAGCTCAGCGAAGTGCTCAGCGATGATTTGGCCCACGCGACAGAATTTGTACTGGCTGCAATAAAAGATCATACACTTATCGCGGTGTCACCGACTTCCAGCAACTATATCGCGCTTACTTTTTACGAGCACTTGCGAAATGCTGTGCTTGATGGCAATGGCTGGTCTACCGTCCCTTCCGTTCTGATTAACAGTTACTTGCGTGATGGCACCCTGAAAGTGCTCAATCACTATCAATCCATGCGTTGGCAGCCTTACGGGGTGATCTATGGCAAGCATATTCAACTCGGGAAAGTATCCAGGTGGCTATCAACTCAGCTGGAAGCTTATCTAGACAAGGAGTCGAACTAGATGCAAGTGACATAAGGATGTCACGGTAGCTCAAACAAAGGGTCATGTTTTCTCTCTAGCCTTATATATACCCAAGCTACTTCAAAGTGCAGATTCCTCGGGAATTTATTGGCTTATAGACAAGGTAGAGACATGTCCGTCATACATCACCGAACGATTTGGCTATCAGACATCCATTTGGGCAACAAAGACTGCAAAACCGATTACCTCTTGGATTTCCTCAGCAAGAACAAAGCCGACACCCTGATCCTGGTTGGCGATATTATTGATTTGTGGTCGCTGAAAAATAAGCACTTTTGGCCTGAAAGCCACAACCAGGTCATTAAGTTATTGCTGGAGCAAGCCAGCGCTGGCACAAAAATCATTTATATCCCGGGAAACCATGACAGCTCAGTCAGGAAATTTGTCCAGTACAACTTCGGCCATGTCGAACTACATGACTCTTACATACACACCACAGCAAACGGCCAGCGGATACTTGCTATGCACGGTGACCAGTTTGACAGCATTGTCTGCCACAACCGTTTTCACGCCATTATTGGCGATGTCGGCTATGACTTCTTATTGTTTATCAACCGTTGGTGGTACCTTTTCCAAAAGCTGCGCAACAGGCCTTATTGGTCATTAGCAAGCTACCTTAAATCCAAAGTCGACAAAGCTAACCAAGCTATCGATCGGTTTACCCATGCAGCCATCAGCCATGCCCGCCAGCAGGATGTAGACGCCATCGTCTGTGGCCATATCCACCACCCATCCATCGTCCAAGACAAGGATATACTCTACCTCAATGACGGTGACTGGATTGAAAACTGTACCTGCATCGCCGAAGGATTTGATGGTGAGCTGTCGCTTATCAGCTGGACAGACAGGTATCAAGAAATCGCGCGAAGCCACTCTTTGAAAATAGTCTCTGACAGTGTCTCAGCGTCTGTCTCAAAAGATAAAGTAGCTTGATTTATAGGTAAAAAGCTTCAAATAAACCGATTCATTGCATATCTCGTTTCAGTGTTGAGCCTATATCTCAATTTAGGGTTTCTACAATTAATGGATACATTTTTTAGTGGTAACTCATTAGAGGTAGGCCGAAATGATAAAAAAATTAGTGGCCGAGTTCATCGGCACTTTCTGGTTGGTTCTGGGCGGCTGTGGTAGTGCCGTCTTGGCCGCAGCTTTTCCAGAGGTAGGCATTGGCTTGCTCGGCGTCTCACTAGCGTTTGGTCTCACCGTTGTCACCATGGCTTACGCCATAGGACATATCTCGGGCTGCCATCTCAACCCTGCGGTAACCGTTGGGCTTTGGTCCGGCGGACGATTCCCTGCCAGCGAAGTGATCCCCTACATCGTTTTTCAGGTACTCGGGGCGATAGCTGGGGCATTCGTACTCTATACGATTGCCAGCGGCCAGGCCGGATTCAGCCTGGCTGGAGGGCTTGCCTCCAATGGCTACGGCGATCATTCACCCGGTAATTACACCATGATGTCCGGTTTTATCACCGAATTTGTCATGACCTTCATGTTCCTGATCGTGATCTTGGGTGCAACGCACAAACTCGCCTCTCCGGCAATGGCGGGGTTGGCTATAGGGCTGGCTTTGACGTTGATCCACCTCATCAGCATTCCGGTTACCAATACCTCGGTTAACCCGGCTCGCAGTACCGGCCCTGCGGTATTAGTCGGTGATTGGGCAATGTCACAGCTCTGGTTGTTCTGGCTGGCACCGTTACTCGGCGCTCTGATTGCCGGGCTGGTATACCGCTGGTTATCACCAGACGAATAAATGCGAAATAAAAAATGCGCCTTAACGGCGCATTTTTTCGACAACTAGTACTGCCTAGCGCCTAGCCATCTTAGCGGCTTGTCAAAATCCTAAGTAGTACTTGCACTGGGTGCTTCATTTTAATGTGTTCAAACCGTTTGGCTTGGCTCCTGCAAGAATACCCCGTCGCCAAACAGCGATCAGGATCCAACTTAGCAAGGTTTGGCTGCCAACTGAGATCAAACACACCCTTGGATACTTCTAGCTTGTCTTTTTCATGGCCGAATGTGCCAGCCATCCCGCAGCACCCCACAGAGACCGGCGCTAGGTTTGCCCCGAAATGATCAAATATCATGCCCCACTCTTTCTCTGCATTAGGCAATTTGGTTTTTTCGGTACAGTGGGCAAATAGATACCAGTCATCCCCTTCGACTTTCGCAGCAGCCGGTTGCTCACCCAATAACGGCAATAACCATTCATGGGCAGTCAGGACTTCAAACTCACCCCGCTTAGCGGCCAGCACTTCGTTGTACTCATCCCGGTAGCAAAGTACCAGGGCAGGATCGACACCAACCATTGGAATGCCAATGGCGGCAAGCTGGTTGAGGAAATCAGCGGTGTTTTTGGCCGTTTTGGCAAACTGGCGCAAGAACCCTTTCACATGCTGCGCCTTGCCATTGGGCTTGAACGGTACCAGCATCGGCTTTTTACCCAGCTTTTCAGCCAGGAAGACCAAGTCGCGGACAACCTCAGCATCGTAATAGCTGGTAAATGGGTCTTGGACGATGAGCACATAGTCCTGTCGCTCACGTTCTGAGAGTGCCTGCAGCCACTGCAGGTCAAAACGCGTTGAATGGTGACCGTCCAGACTTTCAAACAGTGTCGGGACTGAAAGGGCTGGCATATCCACATAGCCAATTGCTTTTGCTGTCAGGCTTTTCGACCAGCTTGGACGCATGATGGCATTAAACGTCGCCGGGGCCTTGGCCATGATCGGCAAATAGCTCTCAACGTAGGCGACAAGGTAATCCTTTGCCGGGCGCTGGTAGCGGCTGTAGTAAATATTCATGAAGCGCGAACGGAAGCTAGGTACGTCGACTTTGATCGGGCATTGACTGGCGCAGGCTTTACACGCCAGACAGCCATTCATTGCCTCCATCACCTCATGGGAGAAATCATAGTCATGGCGAGCAGGGCCAAACGTGTTCCTGAAACGGTCGATGATTTGTTTTACAGACGGCGAACTGTCCATCAGGCTTTTTTCGAGCACCATAGGATCGATCCCTTGCTCGGCAAGCAAGCGCAGCCATTCACGAACCAGGCCAGCCCGCCCCTTTGGTGAATGACGTCGATCGGCGGTGATCTTCATCGACGGGCACATCGGTGAGCTGGTGTCGTAATTAAAACACAACCCATTGCCGTTACACTCCATCGCCTGCTTGAAGCTATCGCGTACTTTCACCGGGATCTGGCGGTCAAAGTAGCCCCGCTTCACCCCGTCGACTTGCACCAGCTCGTCATTGCTGTCTAGCGGCGTACAAATCTTGCCCGGGTTCATCCGGTTGCCAGGGTCAAAGGCCGCCTTTATCCTGCGAAGCTCAGTGAACAGCTCATCGCCAAAGAACTCCGGCCCGTATTCTGAACGGTAACCCTTACCGTGCTCACCCCACATCAGGCCGCCATATTTCGCGACCAAAGCAACCACCTGATCAGAAATCTGTTTCATCAAGCGCTCTTGCTGGGGATCGCACATGTCCAATGCCGGCCGGACATGCAGTACCCCGGCATCCACGTGACCGAACATGCCATAATTGAGCTTATGTTCATCGAGCAGCTGGCGGAACTCAGCGATAAAGTCAGCCAGGTTTTCCGGTGGGACACAGGTATCCTCGGCAAATGGGACAGGTTTCTTACTGCCTTTGGCTGCCCCTAGAAGCCCCACCGCTTTCTTGCGCATATTGTAAATTTTCTGGATACCAGCCAGCTCATTACACACTTGGTAGCCAATGATGCCATGCTGTTTTTTCTCCAGCATTTCATCTAGACGCTGGCACAGCTCGTTAACCTGTTGCTGGTTCTCTTTGGGATCATTACTGGCGTACTCAACCATATTGATACCCAGCATTTCTTGATTGGGTACATCCGCCAGCAAATCACTGACCGTATGCCAGATAATGTCTTGCTTGGCGAGATTCAGTACACGGGAGTCAACCGTTTCAACCGACAACGCCTTCGCTTCCACCATCATTGGGGCGTTACGCAATGCAGAATCAAAGCTGTCGTACTTGATGTTGACGAGCGTCCGGGATTTAGGGATAGGAGTGAGGTTCAGCTTGGCCTCAGTGATAAAGGCCAGCGAGCCTTCAGAGCCACAGAGCAAACGAGAGATATCAAACTGGCTGAGCGGCTCATCGAAAACGTTCTTTAAGTCATAGCCCGTCAGGAAGCGGTTAAGAGGAGGGAACTTGCTGACAATTTGCCCACGCTTTTCCCGGCATACTTGCTCAGAAACTTGCAGCGCCCTTGTCGCATAGTCTTCGGCAGGGGGCATCGACTGTATCGCATCGCTTTGCAATGGCTCGGTATCGAGCACTGACCCATCAACCAAGATAGCTTTAAGGCCTAGGACATGATCTGACGTCTTGCCATACTTCAGCGAGCCTTGCCCAGAAGCATCAGTATTGATCATGCCGCCAATGGTTGCCCGGTTGCTGGTGGATAAATCAGGGGAAAAGAAGAAGCCATGGGGGCGAAGCGCATCATTGAACTGATCTTTGACCAGCCCAGTTTGGACTCTGGCCCAGCCCTCTTCTGTATTGATTTCCAGCACCTTGTTCATGTGCCGTGATAAATCCACCACCACGCCGGGTGTCAGTGATTGGCCGTTAGTCCCAGTACCGCCACCCCGAGGGGAAAAAGTTATACTGCTGAAGGCGTCTTTTTGGGCTAATTGCCCAAGCACAACAAGATCTTGGTTTCGGGTAGGGAATACGACGGCTTGTGGAAGTTGCTGATAGACGCTGTTATCCGTTGCCACCGCTAGGCGGCTGGCATAGGTATGTTCTATATCACCGCAGAAGCCCGCTTTTTCGAGCTCTTGCAGAAATGACAGTACCACGTCATCAGTACTGTTTTGGTGTGTCAGTGCAGGTAACATTGCTCTCCTTGTCCAGTGTCACGCCGTATCCTCGGCGACTGGCCTCTCTCATAGTTATGATTTGGGTATATATGCCTGTGTTACTTCACACTTTACCCTACCGAGATCGGGAAAAAAAGCAGCGGCATAAAACCGTGCCCTCTGTGTATGTATACGCGCTATTTGCTAAGCTTCGATCTAACCCAGGCCGAACCTGCAACTAACCAAGCACTCAGCACAAGATAGCCCACTCCCTTGATGCCCAGCACTATCAAGCTGACTGTCTGCGTTGAAGACAACCATTTAATGCAGCCATTAATCGCGAAAGCCACCAAAAGCACCCACACAGCGGCCATCACCGTCCTGACAAAAGACAATTTTGGCGTGTCTTGGTTTAACTGGACGGCATAATCGATTGCCAGAACCGTTCCTAGCAAAGTGGCAAACAAATAAGCCTGAGCGGGTACCAAGGTTATACCTGCCGCTGCACCAACCAAAACGCTAATACCCAACCAGAACCAGCGATTGGTCAGTTGTTGTTGGAATGCACTAAACTCACTGTTTCGCCAAACCACAAACATTGCCACAATGACAATTCCCAGCATCAAACTTAACACCGCATCGCTGATAAAGTGCACTCCGAGCCAGACCCTTGCCACGCACTGAATAGCAACCAGTGAGAGGGTAAGCAAGCCTATCACCCTCTTTTGGCTCACTGCCGTATAGCGCAGTTGCAAAAAGTAACCCCATATTCCAATAACCAAAGTCGCCATCAAAATATGACCACTAGGAAAACCGAAACCATAAGCGTTCGCCTTTTGCAGGGCGGGAACAATAAAAAATGGGCGAGGCAACGCCAGGCCATGCTTGAGCAAAGAGGCACTGAATAATGACACCGCCATCAAAAAAGCCACTTCCAGGAACAATGGTGTGCGCAAACTGCCAGCAAACACCACCGCCATAATAAAGACAAACCATGGCTCTCCTATCACACTGGCCCCACGCATGATCACGTTGAACAGCTCTTCAGCTAAAGTGGGCCAATTCGCGGTATAACGCTGAAACTGTTCAATAATATCAAGTTCATATTGGTGTAGCAGGCTCAGTTCCGTGTCAAAGCGGTCATAAGTGGCGACTTCACTTTCAGGTGTTTCTGCCAACCACTGGAGTAACAGCGGCGCATCCTCGGCATAGCGGTAGTCATTACTGTCTATGGCTTGAGGGGCAATCAGATAGGTACGTTCAACCTCGGTTGCGAAATGCTTTGAAAACCATGAGGCAACAATCGGATACCCCCTGCTGTCAATGAACGATGAGACAGGGATGGGCGATGTCGCCTGGCAGGCATAGATTGCCGCCCGCCCCCGGTATTGGATAAGGTGCTTGGCCTCCACCTCAATCCCCGTCTCCTCCCGCGCTTCGCGCACTGCGGCTTGCTGGGGGGTATCTCCTTTGTCTATATAGCCGCCGGGCAAGGAGAGTTTCTTGGTGATCACTTCAGATAACATCACCAAGTTATTGCCATTGCGAATAACGCAAACAGCCCCCAATATGTTATCCGGCACCACCCCTTCTGGCTCAGAACTTTGCTTTGCTGATAGAGTAAAACTAACAAACAATAGTGCCAGATAGATGAAAGTGAGATATATAGGGTGTGTTTTCAACGGGATAGCCAAATGTTTATTATAGGTAAAATAAGGCTAATACTATCAACAATAGTTAAGCTAAGCTATTGAAATAGAATGATGATATATTTATATAAATATTTATTAGCCTTTAATTATGAGGCCATTGCTAATTCACATTTCTTATGCCAATAAACAATGAAGCACAATGAATAAACCACCGCCGCCACCAGTTTTACCCGACACTTATTATCGTGATAACTTTCTGACGCTTATCACGACCGTTAACAACGTGTATTCCGATTTGCTTAGCAGCGGTGAGCGGCATTGGTACCGCACTTTCATCGCGCTCAACCCTTCAGCCCAATGCCTCTACATCCGGCTGTTGACCCGCAAGGGTTCCTACTTTCGTCGAGATAAGATCCATTACCCTGAAATCGACTCGCTGGCCGCCGCTTATACCGAGCTCGAACAGGCAAAAATGATCGGCATTGCCCCTGAAGGGATGAATTCTGATGCTTTTTGTGTCCTCCATACCAAACCCGAGCTGATCCAATTATTTAATTTCCTTGCCAAACACAAACAGGCCAAGAAAGCCGAGATTGTCCAGCTCGTTCACCAACATCAGCCTGATCTCAGCCACTACAACAGCAACTTAGTTGAGGTATACCACAACCAACACCTTGCGGTATTCCTGTTGCTATTTTTTGGCAACAGCCACCAAGACCTTAGCCAGTTCGTTTTGGCTGATATCGGCATCCAGACATTTGAAAACTACCCTATCGATACCACTTACCGCTTATTCAACCATCGCCAGGAGATTGATAATTGGCTAGCACTTTCCGTATTGGCAGAACAATATTGGCACCATAAAGAGAGCAAAAACCTTACGGCCATTGCCGAGATGCAGCACGCTTTGCCTTCAGTATTTTCCTGGCAGCCGCTAGAAAGAAAAAGGCAACGCCTGATCAACCACATCGCCCGAGATGTCGAAAGGCTGGGCAATACCGATGCAACGCGCCTTCAGCAATCCCTTGCACTCTTCCAGCAGAGTGAACTGGCACCATCAAGGGAAAGGCAAGTGAGGATCCTCGACAAACAAACTAATCTTGAGCAAGCACTGACCATTGCCCAAGAAATGCGCCAAGCCCCACTGAATGAAGAAGAAGCCGACGTTGCTGATACGCTCACACACCGTTTACTCAACAAGCTAGGAGACAAACAACCACCCAGGAAAAAGCCTGTTTTTGACAATGAAATGCTGTCCCTCCCCCAGCAACTGGCATGTGTCGAACTCGATGCCGCCGCCTACTTCCAACAACAAGGATGGCAATCCTATTATCTCGAGAACACCTTGCTCTGCGGGCTCTTCGGCCTCGCTATGTGGGATATTATTTTCTCGGCCCAGCAAGGTGCCTTCCTCAACCCATTCCAACGCTCACCCAAAGATATGTTTTCGCGTGATTTCTACCTCAACCGCAAACAGCAGATAGATGAGCGCCTCAATCAGCTGGAAACTGGGGAATGGGAGGATTGGTTAGCGGTATATAACGCCAAACAAGGGCTAAGCAATGACTGGATTCATTGGGGCGTGATCACTGAAGAAATCATCATAAATGCTATTTCAACCATTCCTGTATCGGCCTTAACCGCTATTTTCAAGCGGATCTTATTCGACCCGAGGAACAACCGCAGCGGCTTTCCAGACTTAGTGTTGTTCAAAAGCGAAGAGTACTGCTTTGCCGAAGTAAAAGGCCCGGGGGATACACTGCAGAATAACCAAATCCGTTGGCTGAAGATGTTCCAACAGCACCAAATACCCGCCAAGGTGGTCTATGTCACTTGGGCTGAAGATAGGTAAAGCAAATAAAATAGATAAAAAGAAAAAGGGCGAAGCCGCCCTTTTCTTAATAACTATGGTTTGAGCCGGTTACTTTTTGCTACCAATGTAGTCAAACAAAATACCCTCTTCAACCAGGCCGGTACAGATACCAGCGCCATAATTGCTTAGTTCAGCATCTTGAGCTGGGTTATTAGTTTTATCCCAGTCCACAACTTCAACAAACTCACCCTGGGCATTGATCATCAATGCATTGTCAGTACTAATGCTGCGCTGGTAATCAGTGAACAGCCCATCGGTGAACCAAAAACGCGACATGGTGTTCATCAACTGGCGGTCTTGCTTGTTCGGGTAAATCTTCTCGCCGGCAATGTTTACCGCCTTATTGAAGATAAATGGTAATTCCGATGCATGGCAGGCTTTGCCAGTGCCGTCTGTATTGCTGCAGCTCAGTGCCGCCAAATTACCCATCATGCCGTGGCCGAATGGCCAGATGTTGATGCTGGAGGTGTAGTCGTAATGATACAGCGTCGTATTGTTGTCAACGTGATCAGGGTTATCTACAACTTGTCGTGTAGCACAGGTAAACAGCAGGTCATTAGCCAGCTTGCGGATCTGGCTAATGTTACCTAGCACGCCTTTATCGCCGTCTTCACCATTGCCAGTCAGGGTTTTATCATCAAACGGGGCGTAATCTGTAAATGCCAGTGCTTTGTTTGCTGTTTGGTTTTGCAGCCCAAGGAACAAGCGGGTAATAATTGGATATAGGTTCTGGCGAGTTGATACATCATCAGGTAATGCTTTTACTTCTTCAAGCAGCGCCTGATATTGTTTTCTTTTGTCGCGATCGAACCAATTTTCAATAATCAACCAATTTAACGCAAGCTGTAACTTGGTTTTGACCTTGCTAATATCGATTGAATCTGTGTATGAAATATCACTTAAAAACAGTGGCTCTACTTGCCCTGTTTCTGGATTAACTTTTTCCAAGTTATACAGAAACATCCAATCCAGCATGGAGGTAAAAATATTGGCCTCATCAGTATTAAAACCAACAACCGTAGGTACTAGAAAATCAGTGTCAATTGCCTGTTCAGATAAATGGCCATATGACTCTATCTCTTCCGATTTTGCCTTATCGATATAAGGCGCAAACGGCAAGAAACCTGAGGTGGACGGGAATGATGTGACCAGCCCTGTCACCAACTGGGTTGGCTCCTTGGCAAAAGCCTGGATGGCTTTTAGTTCTTCCAGGCTCAATTCTACAAGCGGTTTAGCAAACAACTCCTGAGATTTTGCCTCTAGCAGCCCAGCCAAGCGCATAGCAGAGCCGTAATCCTTATAGGCAATGCCATACGGGTTGCTCTGCATAATCGCTCGTTGATAAAGCGGGCCAGCGACTTCTTCATCCTTCTGCAAAATACCAATCGACATCGCACCGGCACTTTCACCGAATACCGTCACATTAGCCGCGTCACCGCCAAATTGTGAGATATACTTGTTAACCCACTCAAGGCCACGTTTCTGGTCACCGATACCAAAGTTACCACCCTGAGGTTGCTGTTCTGCATCGACCCATTTGCTACCCAACAAGCCTACACGGTAATTGAGTGAGACAGCAATGAATGGCTTTTCTCGCTCACCCAGCAAAGTGTCAGAGATGCTTTGGGCAACAACCGTATCAGCTTGGTTCAGGGCTGATGAACCCGCACCACTTTCAAAAGAGCCACCGTGAATAAATACGTACACCGGCAGGTTGGCTTCGGAATCCACACCTGCAGGGCGCCAAATATTCAGGCTAAGACAATCTTCAGACTGTGCTACATCACCGCTGCCGAGCTGCGGGCAAATTGCGCCAAATTCCGTCGCGTCAATTTGACTTTCAGGATCCACCTGATCTTCCGGAGCAATGAGTTCACTCTGCTTAAAGCGGTCTGCCGCAGCAAAGCGAATACCTTTGAATGCTTCAACCTCAATAGTTTCAGCTCTACCTGCTAGGTTGGTAATGGCGCTTTTTTCAACCAAACCCGTTACCTGTGCCTCGCCAACTTGGATGGTGACATTGGCCGGTGCAATATTTTCTTTTGCTGATGTCGAAGAATCAGTGTTGCATGCAACCAAGGCCAACGCGATACCTGTTGCAATGATAGAGCGGGAATAAACTTTCATAATTATAATCTTTATATGCTTCTTGTTTTTTAATAATAAGCAACTTAAGCAAAGAGATATTATCTCCACACTTATAATTAAGGTGCTTGAATATTATTTATTATAATTAATTAACTATAAAATTAAATCAAATTTGATCTGGTCTGACGTTTTAACAAACACAACAAAATGATAAAAAACAGTTAATTTAAGAACCCTATTATATACAAGGCACCCACCTATACCCACGCTGAATGAGATATATTATTATCCTTTAATATCAATCATATAAAACCAAATCTCTATCGCTAATTTAGATCTATCAATCCAACAATGAATCATTTACCTGACTGATGTCACACAGAACACATTGCAAATTCAAATGCAAAGACAAATAGCATTTATCGTTATAATACTAAGCGCATGCACCATAACACTCTCAATAACAATATAAAAACAATTACATTATTATTAACTGATCAGAGTTGTTTAAATAAATACTCACTCTAGAATCTCTAGCATAATTTAAGGCGATATCAAAACGCCAAACTCAATAATTAAAAGATATATACACATGTTCAAGAAGCGTCTATTAACGAGTGCTGTAGTTTCGGCTATTGCGCTTTCTTCCGCCCCCTCTTTCGCTGCAGGGTTTCAATTAAATAGCCAATCAGCAACGGGTCTAGGCCGAGCTTTTGCAGGTGATGCCGTTATTGCCGATAATGCCTCGGTAGCTGCCCGTAACCCGGCTGCGATGGCATTGTTCAAAGAAGCTAACTTCTCGCTTGGTTTCAATGTTATTGCCACAGATGTCCAGGTTAAGTCTGGTACCTACCACCAGCCAAAAGTCATTGCAGGCATCAATGGTGAGGTGCTGGCTGTAGAGTCTAACAGCTACGATATTTCAGGTACCGAAGACATCGGTGGCACTTCGCTTGTGCCAAACCTTCACTTGGTGATGCCAATCAACGAACAGTGGGCTTGGGGGTTATCGGCGTACTCGAACTTCGGTACTGCAACAGAATTTGAAGATGACTTTGCCGCCTCTATTTTCGGCGGAATAACCAGCGTCAAGAGCATGAACCTTGGCGCAAGCCTGTCATACCGCCTGAATGAACACCTCAGCTTCGGTGCTGGGCTGGATGTTATCTACGGTGTGGGTGAGCTATCACGCGACTTTGATGCAGAAGTTTGCCCCGCGGTTATGGGCAGTCCTGTGTTCTGTACCGAGCTCAAGCAAAATGTACTTGAGGTCGATGCTTCGGGTACGGCACTGGGCTGGAATGCCGGTATGGTTTACGAAATTAACGAAAACCACCGCTTTGGCTTAAGCTACCGCTACAGCCCGACGGTGAAAGCAGAAGGTGATGTCATGGGTGGTATGCAAACCGCCAGCTCGATGGACTTACCATTGCCAGACATTGCAGAATTTTCCGGCTACCACCGCCTGAGCAACAAGTTTGCGGCTCACTATAGTTTGCAATGGGTAGAATGGAGTGCGTTCGATACCCTGTATATTGGCGGTATTGAGAAAGAATACAAATGGAAAGATGCAGGCCATATTTCCGTTGGTGGTACCTACTACCTGAACAACGATTGGACACTTCGTGCTGGTTACATGTACGACATTGCCGCAACGGACGAGCTGAAATCAATCTCGATTCCTGACTCTGATCGCCAGTGGTTCTCTGCCGGCTTTAGCTATCACCTGAGCCAAAAAGAAAGCATCGACTTTGGCCTGACTTACCTGGTCGGCCAGGACGTAACGTTTGACGAGCATCTAGACCCTAAACTGGATGCGCCTTCGATTACCGGAGCCACGACTCGCGCCGACGCTATTCTGTTTGGTTTGCAATACAGCCGCTCGTTTTAAGGGCAACCTGCTAACGCTAAATGGAAGCCTAACTGGGCTTCCATTTTTTTGCCTCAATGTTTTTGTTTTTTTTCAACAATTAGAATGGTGAAGGCTCTGTCTTGGGTCTAAGATTTATTGTATCAATTTCATGATTGCAGCATGCTTCTTTGCCCTGATAGCCTCGATTTAATGGCATGCTAATCGTCGCTTCATGATGTGGGTCTACGCCATGAGAAAGACAAGAACAGTACATAAAATTCGTTTTGGCAAAAAACGTGGGCTCCAAACCACTTTCATCAAGCCATCGGAACTCGAAGAGCTCAACCCCTTTGTCCAATGGGATCATTTTACCGCCAAAGCCCTCCTCAACGCCAAGCGCCTCGATTACCAGAGCCATTCAGGCGTTGACGCAGTCAGCTACCCTGTTATCGGTAAGGTCAGCCATCACGACTCAACTGGCAACCATGTCACCCTAGCCAGCGGCGATGTACACATCATGACCTCTGGGGATGGGATCATCCACAAAGACATCATGACACCGCAAAACGGTCAGGTTGAGTCATTCAGCCTTGGTACGGTGTTGCCCGCTGGCAAAATTGAGATGGCGCCAGCAAGCTGTATCAACCTTCAGGCCCAGCAACTCCCCTTGATCGAGGAGCATGATTCTACGACTAAAATCATTATTGGCCGTTACAAGGATGCAGCCAGCCCAGCTCAATATAGCATTCCAATGACTTTCCTCGATATTATGATCGCCCCTTACGGGTGCTGGTATTTTGAAGCGGATCCAGAGCAACTTGCCGGTTTTGTCTATCTCCGCTCAGGGAGCGTTTATATTAGCGGTAGCCAACTTCACCACCACCAAATGGCAACATTGTCACCGTCTCCATTACCGATTGAAGTGCGCACCAGTAGGCTGGGGGCGAGAATTTTTATAGCGACGGGCAAGCCTCAGTTACAACCTTTATTTGCTAACCATCACTCGGTGCACTCATCCGCGAAAAACATGTCAAAAGCGACCCATAATATTGACGCCTTACTGATATCGAGAAAGTGATCTTGCTTCATAACTGAATCTTTTATTAGAGCTAGTTCACAAAACATAACACTCAAAAAATTGACGCTCCGAACTGCAAAACTTGAGCCCCGGCCGAAGTAAAGAGTTGCTTTTGACCCATTAAAACCCAAAAACACAGGCTAACTTACACAGTGGTTCTTTATTCAAGTAAGCATGACAATTTATTGCCTTTATGGGTATTCCCTTGAGGAATCCACCGCTGAACAAATAGCCGGATGTATCGCTTTTGGAAATAAGCACCACCTTTTGCCCATCGACATAAACATTTAAATTTTAAGGATATATTTTATTATCTGTCTATCCAGCCACGCCGCTTTAGACAGGTCGATATTATATGCCAGCCCCCCTCTCTCTCACAGACTTGTTTCAATATTCTTGCAACAGGGTATTGCTGTCGATGTTGACTGGTATTGCGGCTGGCATTACGGCAGCCAGCGCACAGGCAAACGACCTAGAACAACTGATGGAGATGAGCCTAGAAGAGCTCACCTTGGTCGATTTTCATATCACGTCTGCCGCCAAAAAGCCGCAATCACTCGAGGATATTCCCGCTGCGGTTTATGTGATCACCAACGAGCAAATAAGACGAAGTGGCGTCCGATCTGTGGCAGAAGCCCTCGCCTTGGCCCCCGGCGTTCAAGTTACCCGCATCTCGGAATTCAACTGGCAAGTCTCTCTCCGCGGGCTCAATGAAGTCTTATTCAATAAGCTGCTCGTTATGATCGACGGTCGCTCGGTCTATAGCCCACTCATGTCTGGCACATTTTGGCATACCATCGACACCTTGCTTGAAGATATTGACCGGATAGAAATCATCCGTGGGGCGGCAGGCACCATTTGGGGAGGCAATGCAACCAACGGTGTCGTCAATATCATTACCAAAGACACCAAAGACACACTGGGCCATTACACAGAATTAGCTGGAGGGGAATTTGGCTACCAGGAAGTCAACTACCGTTATGGCTCCCAATTGAGTACTGACCTGACCGCCCGAGCATTTGTAAAAGGGGTCAAGGGCGATTACTACACTGAGAATAATGATACCTGGCGTAACCTCCGCGGTGGAATCAAAACGGATTACCACAGAGGGGATCGTAAAGTCACCCTCGAGGTCGGCGGTTACCAAAGCAAGTCAGAGCACCTTTGGTATTATGCAGACTTTTCTTCGACGCCCTTCGGCCTTTACCATCAAACCGAACTCGATGTGTACTCAGAAGGTGCATATTTCCTTCTAAACTGGCAGGAGCAACATCACCAAGGCTTCTATGAATTCAAGCTATGGGCTGATACCAACTCGACCGATGAACCCTCTGCCGAAGGAGATTTCGATACAGTTGATCTGGATGTTCTTGCCCATCATCAGCTCACCCCGGCGCATCAGCTTACATTTGGCGGCGGGGCTCGCATGATCCACCGTAGGACAGCACCCTACCCAGATAATCAATACCAGCATATTGCACCTTGGGGGCGCTACAGCCATGATCCCATCGGCACCGACACAATATTCAATACCTATATCCAGCTGGAATCCGAATTAACCGAAACCCTGACTTCAACGCTGGGGCTGAAGGTCGAACACTTCAGCCTGAATAACAGCACAGAGCTTCAACCTCAGGCCCGTTTGCTTTACAAACCCAGTGATAACCAACACTTTTGGCTTGGTGCCGCCCGTGCGGTAGCCACACCGTCATTTGTTGCCACCAAAACAGATGGCTACTTTTTAACCTCGGCATGCCTCAGCGAGGACTGCCAAGACAACCGTCCAGCGCTTGTATACACGGCAGCCAACGAGGATCTTGATACTGAGTCAGTCGTCACCCTTGATATGGGTCATCGTTATACCTTCTCCGATCAGCTGTCCGTAGATAGTACTGTTTTTTATAGCCAATACGACAACATTGTTATGGAGAACGACAGTCAATGGCTATGCATCTATGGACAGTGTTCGGACGGTACCCGGCTGCCTGCCGAAATGTTTACCCTGGTACAAAGCTACAGCGATAACCTGAAAATCGACAATTACGGTTTCGAAACCGCAATCAACTGGTCGCCACTGCCCGCGCTCAGCCTTAACACCAGCTATAGCTACATCCAGACGTCGGCTTCTTGCTCGGGCCATGTCAATTGCCAGCCCGATGCCATTACCGGCAGCAAATTAATGTATGAGCACCAGCCGGCCCACCTGGTCTCGGTGCAAAGCCTGTGGCAAGTGACCCCGGCATGGCAGTTAGACCTTTGGTTCAAGCATAAAAGTGCCGTGTCCTCACACCTCGCTATGCTTGAAGCCCCGTCCATCAGCACGCTGGACGCTAGGGTTGCATGGCAAGAAAAAGCCCATTGGCCTCGTATCGAATTAATCGTTGATGCATTGGGTAAAGACCGGTACGAGGATATGCCAGGCAAAGCCGGTATCGAACAAACGGTATACCTCAAGGCGAACTGGGGGTTCCAGTAATGTTTCACCGTTTGTATCCCACCTTCTTCTCTGCAATTGCTTTTCTGGCTTTCAGCTGGGAGGCGCAGGGTAAGAGCCCGCAAAGCCAAAGCTTTTCCGAGCATGATATAAAAGCCGTCTATGTTTACCGTCTGGCCAGTTTCATTCGCTGGCCGGAAGGGAAAAAAAACAACCTTAAGTACTGCACCCTAGGCACAGATGCCACTACACAAAGTCTAGAAAGGCTATTTAGCCAAGAAGGTATCCGCGGGGAGCTGACAGCAACCCACTCATTGGCTGATGCCGCGCTGCATTGTGATCTTATTTTTATCACCCAAGACGCGATGCAACCTATCACACCACTACCACAATATAAGGGCCTGCTGACTATCAGTGACTCCCCTAAGGTGCTCTCAGAAGGGGGGATGATCGAGTTACGCACGCTCAACTATCAAGTCAAGCCCGCCCTTCACCGCGGTAACATTCAAAACAGCCAGCTCGATGTCAGCTCGAAGCTATTGAGAATCGCCTTGCACGCGACACAAAGCCATGCGACACAAAGCCATGGGGAGAACGGAGGCAGCAATGAATAATTGGCTCAAAAACCTCACCCTCAACCAACGGTTATCATTTCCAATAATGAGCTTTAACTTGCTGGTACTGCTGGGCTTCCAATTTATCAGCTACCAAAGTTACCTGGCGATAGAACGGGATAACCTGGTTGCAAGAACACAAGTACTGGCCAAAGGCGTGGGGAGTAATTTGTCTGCACCCGTATTGTTTCATGACACCTTTGCTGCCAAAGAGGTCCTTTCGGCCCTGAAAGCTGACGATCTCATTGTACGTGCCCGCTTGGAGTTACCAGACCATTCTCTTTTTGCCGAGTTCGAGAACAACAACCTGCCTTACTCAGTGCCAACTAAGCTTCAGCAACAGCAAATACACCAAGCTGGATACACTTTTGGCAGTGACAACCTGTATCTTATCGTGCCGGTGACTTTAGACAGTGAAGAAATTGCCCACATCCACCTCGCCGTTTCGTTGCATAAGCTCAACGAGATCCAGATAACCCACCTAAAAGTCAGCCTGTTCCTGTTTATCATACTGATCATTACCAGCATGTATTTTATCAACAGGATCCAGCACTGGGTGGTGACGCCAATTACTGAACTCAATAAAGGGATCAGGCGCCTGATAAAGGGAGACGCCCACCAGCCCATTCCCCACAGCCCTTTTACCAATGACGAACTCAATGAGTTAACTTTCGGGTTCAACAACATGGTAAATACTGTCAATCAGCGCAACAAAGAGCTTCGTACTGCGATGCAAACCCTTGCGATGGAGAAAGCTTTTGCTGACGAGGTAATTGAAACCGTACAGCATGCCTTGATCGTTGTTGACCGCCAGGGGATCATCACCCTCGCCAACCAAGCCTGCCAAAACATGTTCGAGCTTTCATCCTTTCAGCTGTTCAACCAACCGCTGATCAATATCCTGCAGCCAGTCGAACGCAATGCCTTCCTGCTGTTGCTTAATGACACACTCAATAAGCACAAAGAAATCGAGCACCTGGTCATTGAAAGCCGCCCTTCAAAGCAAGAATCAAGAGTATTCCAGCTTGTCAGCCGGCCGCTTCGCAACAAGCAGCAGGCGCTATTTGCTATTGAGGATGTTACAGAGCGACAGCGTGCTGACCGACAGCAAAAGCTCGTCAGCAAGGTTTTTGACAATAGCCAAGATGCGATTTTGCTCTTCGACCGAGAAGACAAAATCAGCATGGTCAATACAACCTTTGTACGGCTTTCGGGCTTTGAAGAAAAAGATATCATGGGCAAGCACTACCACCATATCATCGATGAAGATCAGTTCGCCCCGGTGGTCTCTCAAATCAAGGAAGCCCTGGCTACTCAAACCCAGTGGCATGGCGAAATCAGTTTATGGACCAAGAGCGGACAGGATCTCCCTTTGTATATCCGAATTAGCCAAATCAATGATCCGCACAGCCAAGATCAACAAACGGTTGTGATCGGCTCGGATCTGCGCTCGATGAAAAAGATGAAGCAGCTAGAATACCAAGCTAACCATGATGTACTGACCAACCTGCCTAACCGGGGCAAGCTTTACCAAACCCTTTATGACAAGCTCCGCGAGCAGCAGCTATCCGGCCATTCATTTTGCGTATTGTTTCTTGATTTGGACGGGTTTAAAAATGTTAACGACAACTTTGGGCATGATATTGGCGATCAAGTACTGATCACTATTGCCAACCGACTGACCGAGGCAGTCAAACAGCATGATATCGTCGCTCGCATTGCAGGAGATGAATTCGTCATCGTGCTATCTGAAGGACAAGATCCAACGGCAATCCAGGAGACCTGCCAGCAAATCATGCGCTCAATCGCTTCGCCAATGAAGATCGATGGTTACCAGCTGAAAATCGGTGCCAGTATCGGCAGCTATCTCGTTCAAAGCGACGAATATCAGAATATCAATGATATTTTGCGGCGGGCAGATAAGGCGATGTATAAAGCCAAGCTGAAAGGCAAAGGGCAGCTCATTCATTACCTGCCTTCCCAGCACCGAGAGCCTAAGAATCTCCCGGATACTCCATAGAGGGATAGAATTAGTACCGCTGCCACTGTTGATTACAGGGCGGCGGTATTATTTTTCCATCAATAAGGAAGAGTCCGTCGTTGGCTATGGGCGATGAGCCAGACGGAATGTGCCTTTGGAGCTAAACCAAACGGCTTGTGATTTCTTACGGCCAAGCAGGATCGGGCCGTCATCGAAAAACAGGAAGTTTTTCCAGTTGCGCTTAAAAACGTCCCATTTAGTTTCAATCACGTTGTACTTCTCGTAGCAGAAGAACACAGTGGTATTATCTTCCCAATTTAGGAATTCCATCATTTCTTCTGGTAGATCAGGTTCATCGGTATCCCAAGCTTCTTGCCAATCAATCGCTTCAGACCAAATTTTGTCATCATGTGCCCAATCACCTTTCCCGAAATGATCGGCATCGGGGCTCTGGCGGCTGATATGCTCACCCCAAACTTGTGCAGAGCGGGCTTGGGTAAAAGGTTTAATTTTCTCCAAGTCTGATTCAGCAACAGGCATTGAAGCATGGGTAAAAATCCACTTTCGGGAATAGCTATCTAACTCTACGTAGTTCATTGGACGACCTAACAATCTATGACGGGGGAAATGTACCTGAGTCGCCCGCTTTGTGCCAGTAAATATCCGATTTAAGCCAGAACTATCGCTTATATAAGTGTTTGTCCCTGCCGCATGGAAAAGGTCGTTTGAGAAGGCTTTTTAAAGGTGGACGCCAAAGGATGTGAAAACGATATCGAGCGGCCATGGAAACCGCTCGAGAACTGACTGATTCAATTTATTTTTTCTGATCCCACAAATTACTTACCCAGCCACCTACGGCATCATCATAATGACAACCGGTATAGTGCTTTTCTACAATTGTCGTTTCTTCTTTGCTAGATTCAATCAACTTCGAGATGTGGCATGCCATCGGATCCCCACCTGTCGTCAAACGACGGCGAGTCGCTACTTCTTTGATGATTTGCAAGCGGTAAGCCGAGTTCATTTTCTTCATCTTTCCACACCTCTATTGATTGAGCCCAAATAAAAATAGGAGGCGTTAAGAAAATCGTCAAATAATGCTCTTACGACGTTCATATATATCAACTAAAAGCCAAAACTCATGCCTATATATATCAATGAGTTAATTCCACAACTTTTGCCACGTTATTATTAACATTCACAATAAAAACATAAACCATTGATATATATAAATTAAAAATATCATTAAAATTTCTTCATTCATACAAAAAAGATTCATA
Source organism: Photobacterium sp. ABD4_091 (assembly GCF_056160145.1). Classification (NCBI taxonomy): domain Bacteria; kingdom Pseudomonadati; phylum Pseudomonadota; class Gammaproteobacteria; order Vibrionales; family Vibrionaceae; genus Photobacterium; species Photobacterium sp. ABD4_091. The sequence continues at coordinate 198,996 of NZ_JBSWWQ010000001.1, forward strand.
CTTTTGTGAGTAGGCTCAACCTGACAAAATTGTCTTTATTCTTTGGCATGGCTACGGACACATGTCTAATCTTCCGATATTAAAAACGTAACCCAGTAGCGGTTTTGAAGCTGAAGTTTTAAAATGCAAAACAAATACAACAACAAATTACAGTATGTACAACTTAGCCACCAACCTTGAGCGCAACGCTGACTTCCGAGGCAATGACACCGCATTGGTTTTCAACGATGAGAAAATCAATTTCCGTACACTCAATCATATGGTCAATGCCATCGCCAACCAACTTTGTGAAATCGGTATCAAGCCTGATGACAAAGTGGCAATTTCCTGTCCGAATATGCCAGCTTTTGTTATCGGCTACTACGCGATCCAAAAAGTAGGCGCCGTTACCGTCCCGCTGAACATTATGCTCAAAGGCCCAGAAGTGGCCTACCACCTCAATGACTCAGATGCCGTCGCCGTTATTAGTTTCGAGGGCAACAGCACGCTGCCAAGCGGTGAGTATTGCTTGGAAGGTTTCAAGCAAACCGATAGCTGCCAACATTTTATTTCTATTGAATCTGGCAATGGTGCCCCGCTACCCGAAGGCGCACATAGCTTCAACCAATGGCTCAAGACCGGAAGCAGGGATTTTGAAGCGGTATACCGACGTGCAGAAGATACGTGTGTGATCTTATATACATCTGGCACGACAGGGCGTGCCAAGGGGGCTGAGCTCAGCCAGAGCAATATGCTGTGTAACGCCCAAGCCTGCCAAGCCCTGACAAACCAAAAAGGCTCTGATGTTAGCATCGCCATCCTGCCACTGTTCCATACCTTCGGCCAGTCGTTAATCATGAATACGTCTATGCTGGCCGGTAGCGCCCTGGTTCTGATCCCGCGCTTTGTACCCAAAAATGTCTTCCAACAAATGTACAAACATAAAGTAACGCATATGGCTGGGGTACCTACCATGTTCATGGGACTGCTTGCCTTTGCTGAAAAGCATGGCAACGCAGACATCGACGAAATCGCAGATAACCTCAAAGTCACTATTTCGGGCGGGGCCTCTATGCCGGTGGAAATCCTTAAGCAGTTCGAAGAAAAACTAAAAGTTCCCGTCATCGAAGGCTATGGCTTGTCTGAGTCTTCCCCTGTTGCCGCTTTTAACCACTTAGAATATGAGCGTAAGCCCGGCAGTATCGGCCAGCCATTGCCAGGCGTTGCGATGAAAGTTGTCGATGACAATGGCGAGGAGGTTCCACGCGGCAAAGAAGGCGAACTCCTGATCCGCGGCCATAACGTGATGAAAGGCTACTATAAGAAGCCTGAAGAAACCGCTAAAACCGTGGTCAATGGCTGGCTCCACACCGGTGACATCGTTCGCATGGACGAACAAGGCTATGTATACGTGGTTGACCGCCTAAAAGAGGTGATCATCCGTGGTGGATTCAACATTTATCCGCGAGATATTGAAGAAACCTTTATGACTCACCCTGATGTTTCGATGATTGCGGTTATCGGCGTACCCCACAAGACATATGGTGAAGAAGCCAAAGCCTTTGTTGTCCTCAAAGACAACGCGACGGCCACTGGCAAGGAACTGGTCGCATGGGGCAAAGAACGTTTGGCCGATTACAAATATCCCCGCCTCATTGAGATTGCCGGGGAGCTACCGATGACAGCGACGGGGAAAATCCTCAAGCGCCTGCTGAAATAGCCGGTTTAAAAACCCTGTTCAATACCTCATAAACCTTTGTTGGCCTGTTATTAAGACAGGCCAATAGTTAAGACAGGCCAATTTGGCATATTGCCACCAGCCCTGCTAACTTAATTACATTGTCTAGCGCGATTAAGTTGAGAAGGTGCGAGTGTGCGGGTAATACCTTATATCTTTATATTGGCCTACCTCAGCCCCTTCGCTTCTGCCAAGGTTCAAGCCGAACCGCCTAATGCCTTCCATCAGTGCACGAAAACGCTGACATACCAGCTATTTTTCAACAACTTGAAAATAGGCCAGATGACTCGGGTGCTGCGCTGGCAAGACAAGCAAGCGCAAATCAATGCCTATAGCAATATTGAGGTGCTGGCGACCAAAACCCGCTTCAACCAGCAAAGCCAAGTCTATTGGTCGGAAGAGCAGCAAAGCTTCCTGTCTAAAGGGTTTCGCCGGGAAGTAAAAGGCTTGTTGGGCGGGAGCACCAATGTCTCGTTCAACAATGATGGCAGCTCGTCCAAAGTCACCGTCGATGGCAAAGTCTCCTCATTTACCAGTGACACCCTGCCCCTGCTTGATGCAGATGCCATTGGGAGCCAAATGCGGTTGGGGTTAATCGAAGGCAAAACCCAGTTTGAGTACAACCTGCAAGATACCGACGATGTGAACCGCTATTATTTCCGGGTCCAAGGCAAAGAAAAGATCAATTCCAACTTCGGTAGCATCAATGCGATCCGGGTTGAGCAAGTTAGGAAGAGCGACCGTCAATTTGTCATGTGGTTCTCGCCAGATGTTGACTACCAATTAGTGCGAGCCACCTACAAGCGTAAGATACTGGATCTCAAAGCCGTCCTGCTTAGCAATAAAAAGGTGTGTCCCCCGACAAGCCAGTTTTCAATGAACACAGTCATGCCTGTCCCGAACAACGACTGAGTGCCCTTCACCTCTTGGCAAGGCCTAGCCTACTTCATCGACACTTTCCCCCCAATCATTTTCAGGGCGGGAGCACCTCTAATTAACGTGTCCCGGGCAAAAGTTTGTTCGCAGTTGGGGCACACGCCTTCTTGCAGGGTAAAGTCTTTGACAATCCGCTCTTTGAAACACTTCACCAACGCCCCTTTGCCGCCTTTACGGTATTTATACAATTTGGTTTTGCATCCCGCACAATAGATTTCAACGGTTTTAGTTGGGCCTTTCATATTGGGTTTTGCCATGATGGTGCTTTGTTCTTACCTGAGACAGAAGTTGATCGATATGTACGAGGTGATCGTCCTCCACACCAGCATGGTTGCCATATTTGGGCTGGTGACGATCATTTTCAAGAGGATGATGCCAGCCAATCGTCGTCTCGACAAATGTGCTGGCGAAAGTGCTAGATATTGAGAGGCAGCCGGCTAATACCGTATCCACATAAGTCTGCATGATCGGCTGGAGGTGGCAGGGAGGCTCATGATCATCTTTGGTATAAACCCATACCGGCAAATCGCCAGCCAATGGCTGCTGGGATTTGACCTGAGAGGGGTCAAGCTCTATGCGGCGGTAGCCTCTTTCTCGGTGGTCGAACTGCTGCAGTGCCTTTTCATCCACTTTGACAAGCACGCCATTGCAGAGCCCGTCACCCAGAGCTGCGACCAAAGGTGAAATACGATAAGAGCCATCTACCTTCCCCCAATGGCGCTGCAAGCCATGGACGGTAACAGGCTGGGCTTCTTTCGCCTGCCCGGTTAACAAACGAGATGCGTGGTTAATCAAACTGCCATAACCAAAAATATACATATAACTGCTACACCCTCTCTAACACTCACTCAAAGCGATAAACCAAAAAAGCGCGAAAACTGCTGCCATTGCTCAATGACTTCTGCCAATGTAGCACGTTTAAACATCACTTCGGTACCCGGCCTTGCCTGAGCCAGCCTTGGCAAGTCAATACGAGCAACACAGCCTAACTTGGGGTAGCCACCAAGTGTCTGCCTGTCATTAAGCAAAACGATGGGTTGGCCGTTGGGGGGAATCTGAACCGCCCCCAGCGCTATCCCTTCCGACACAATCCCTTCAACATCTGCTTGGATCGGCTCTCCTGACAGCTTGCAGCCCATGCGGTCAGTTTCCTGACTAACAGTATAGCGCCCTGAATAGAAGCGCTGCTTTTCACTGTCTGGAAAGCTCGCCTGCTGGTAAGACTCTATCACCCGCAATTGGATGGGCTTGTTGTAGTCCGGAATAAAGCGCGCTGATGCTTGGCGGTGAACCCCGTCCCCTTCCATCTGCTTCAATGCCTCCGCAGATAACGGGTTCACCAGTAGTCGATCCCCTTTCTCTAAGCCTTTGCCTTGGTGCAAGCCGCCCAATTGGTTTCGCGGCACACAGGCAGCACTACCCAGTACCGTAGGTACATCAAACCCGCCCTGGACAGCCAAATATGCTCTAAGCCCCGAGCGGGCAAAACCGAACACTATCCTTTGTCCTTTTCTCACCTCAATGCTTTGCCACATGGGTAAAAGGACACCATCTAACTGTGGCTGCATGTCCGCGCCTGTCACCGCAATATGGCAGTCTTGCAAGACATGGAATTCAGCTTGACCCAGCGTAATTTCCAGCATCGCACTGTTGGTATCATTGGCGAGCAGATAATTAGCCCAGCAAAACGCATGCAGATCAACCGCCCCGCCCTGGCTTAAACCCTGAGCCCCCGCACCATAGCGCCCAACATCTTGGATCAGAGTGAGCATACCCGGCCGGATCACTTCCATTGTGGCCATAACTGTCCTCCTTGAGCTAAAAACGCATCCTTGGATATTGGTGAAAATTGCACCTTATCGCCAACTTGAAAAGGGGTCATGGGTGACTGGTCGGGCTGGAATAAAGCCTGCGGGCAATTGCCGATAATCTGCCACCCGCCCGGCGAATCATTTGGGTATACCGCCGTTTGTTGATTAGCGATACCTACACTGCCAGCTGGCACCCACTTCCGTGGTTCACTATGGCGAGGGGCCGCGATGGACTCATCGACCGATGCAAGAAAGGCAAAGCCCGGCGCGAATCCGATGGCACAAACGGTATAAACCTGCTGGCTATGGCGCTGGATCACCGCTTCAACACTCATCCCTTTAGCGTGCGCCAAAGAGGCTAAATCGGGGCCGGCCTCGTCCCCGTAGTAAACAGGCAAAGCGATAAGCTTTGGCTGGTAATCGCCATGTCCTGGTTCGTCCTCGGCACTATTACTGGCCTGTTCTGCATGTGCCGAATAAGCGGCCAGCACACCGACGAGCTGTTCGTAGCTCAACATATCTGGACGGTACTGGATCAACACCGAGGTATAGGAAGGGATCGCCTCGATCAAAGCAGGGTGTGATAAAGAATTCAGGTAGGCGACAAACTGGCTGATCTTTGGTGTAAGCGAAAGATCAATGTGATCACCAAAATAGACTATCGCATTGCACTCAGAAACGGGTTCAATCTTGAACATTGGCCAGATCCTCTGCAAGCTGCCGCACCACCGCTATCGACTCGTCGTTGTCGCCATGCACGCAAACCGTATCGACTTCAAGCGCTAACACCCTACCATCGATGGTGGTTATTTTACCTTTGGCTAGCTCAGCAACCTGTTGGCGAATCCTTTGGCTGTCATGGTAAACCGAACCGGCTTGAGACCTGGGCACCAGCAAGCCTTGGCTATCGTAAGCCCTATCCGCAAAGCCTTCGAACAACAACTCTACGTTACGCTGTGATGCTAGCTCTTTATAGTGTTGATTATCTCGCCTGGCTAAGATCATCAGTTTCAACGGCGAGGAGCGGTATTGGGTTATTTCTGCTATGGCGCTGAGAATCGCTTCGAAGATCCACGGCTGTGCCATCATGTCGTTGTACAGCGCACCGTGAGGTTTAACATAACTAACAACACCTCCATATAACTGGCAAAGCGCTTCGAGCGCACCAATTTGATAGGCGACCAATCGGGTAATAGCTTCAGCACTGTGGGGGATAGAACGGCGCCCAAAACCACTCTTGTCGTCGTAGCCAGGATGGGCACCAATTTCGACGTTATCTTCCAGTGCCAATTGTATGGTCTTGGCCATATGATCTGGGTCTGAGGCGTGGAATCCACAGGCAATGTTGGCCATGTCGATATACGGCATGACGTCGGCATCCTTCCCCATCGTCCAGCTGCCAAAGCTCTCACCCATATCACAATTGAGTTTCATATCTGCTCCCTGCTTACACCAACGTTAGCTTATTAGTTATCAAACTAAGTGGTTGATATTAAATCTACTCGAATAAGTATAACAAGCAGTTCTCGGAGCGGACAGTATGAGGAAAGGCTGTGAAGGCCAGATACGAAAAAGCCCCAGCATTTCTGCTAGGGCTTTTTCTTAAACTGGAGCGACACACGAGGTTCGAACTCGTGACCTCAACCTTGGCAAGGTTGCGCTCTACCAACTGAGCTAGTGTCGCAAATGGAGGCGCGTCCCGGAGTCGAACCGAGGTCCACGGATTTGCAATCCGCTGCATAGCCACTCTGCCAACGCGCCTTCAATACCTACGAGGTGTTCCCCGCTGAGGTATGGGGTGCATTCTACGGATTGAGCTAATCGAGTCAACAAGAAATTTGGGGAAATATTGTCAAGCGGTCACTTTGCAACCAAACAATATCAAGTCGAATATTTTCTCATCAAATGATGACTCTATAACCCCAAACAATTAAAGCAAAGCTGCCTACCTAGAATGCTTGAATACCTCAAGGAGATCTTGGAAAATAGTGACCTTCGTCACAATTACCATCTCGATTAATCATGACTACCCTTTTTCGCATCGGCTTACTCGCCATTGCAGCCACCCCATTAACTGCTTGCAGTCCCAAGCAACATCAGCCGATAACGACAGGGATCAGCTTCATTACCCAAGCTCCAGATTATCTTCTGCAGGAGTCCAGTAACACTTCATGGCAAAAGTATGCCCCGAAGAAAACGGAGAACTGGCTAAACCACCAATATCGGATAGCATCAAGAAAGGCTGCTGACAATAACGCCGCTTTCATTGCATTTTACTCAGATCAGCAACATGACAAGCCTATCCTTACCCCAGCTTTCTCGTATGTAACGGCTATGATCTCCAACAAAGCAGGCAATGATAAGCCTGAAGGTAACGCAAGTGCAGAGCAAGCTATCCTTGCCAGTAATATTGACTTTGGTATGGCTCAAGCTGCTACGGATGTGTTTGCCTACAACCCAAACAAGGCTCGGGCAGATGTGTTTGAACAACAGCAAGAGAGCGAGTCCATCGCGTACTTGTCACTCATCAAGCAAACGCATTCTGAACAAGATGCTCCCCTCGCCCACGATTTGACGGTACTCGCCCACTCAGTTGACAGGCTGGCGACCCAAGGCAGAAACAAGATCGTTCTACTCAGCCAATACGACGCTCAGTACAGCTCATACATTTCTGAACGAATTAAGGGATTGGATGTGATTATTAGTGCAGGTGAGGTGAGCGATGTCGCTATCCAGAATAATACGTGCCTTGCGGCATTCGAGCATACCGGGGTGAATTGGCAAACGTTATATGTTTCTTTCGACTCGGACGGGAATATTCTGCAGTGTCGGTTTTAACCTCTGATAAATATTTACCTTCAAAAGTAATTACTGACCGCATCGGAACGGCCAACACTTTAACGATATAGATGGGAAGTGGGAACACAAAAAAGATAGAAATATAAATAGTTACACTTTTCACACTCACCAAATCATAACAAGATATTGAATATTAAGGGTTTTATATAAATACCCGAGAGGAATAAGTAAAAATTGATTAGGCCACATAACAATATCTCTCAATTTAATTACAATGCTGGTTTATTTACTGTCAACACAACATAATTATGAAAAAAAGGCTGATTTTACTTTTTAGTGTTAATTTATTGGCGTTTATCGTCATTTTTTTAGCGACTAACGTTTCATTCAATAAAATTAATGAAAAATCAAGTGAACTCTATAAAGACAGAGTCATTCCTATGGGGCAATTGAAAGTTATTAACGACACTTTTGCAGTAAGCTTTATTGATGCTTTTAATAAGTACCACATTGGCATTTTTACCCAGCAAGACCTACAAAACTCAATTCAATCTGGGCTTCTTGCCGTTGATGAGCAGTGGGCAGCGTATATGGCTACCTACCTCACCCCCGAAGAGCAGGCTATTGCAACCAGTTTTGAACAGCAAAAAAATGTCGTTGAACAGTACCTACAAACAGCGACCTATCGGCCTGTAACAGCGGCTGTGATAACGGAACTGTATCAACGCGTTGATATCTTGTCAGAAATTGGGTTAGAGCTAACCAATATCCAACAAACCATCGCGCAGACACTTTATCAGGAAAGCCTTGCCGATGCGGAATCTGCCAAGTACCTAATCTCTATTATCATGCTGTTTTGCCTGTCAGCAACACTGTCCATAGGGTTTGTCATTTACCGATTTACCTCAAATTATGTCGGAGGTGAGCCAGATGAAATATCACATAAAATTCAGCTGATTAGCCAAGGGGATCTTTCGGCCCAATCGCATGGTGGGGAAAAAGGTATTTACCGGGATGTGTTAATGATGTCCAGCCACCTCAACCGTTCGTTCCATAAAATGATGGATATATCCAACAATGTCGCATCAGCATCGGAAGAGTTAGCGGTGGTTATGAACCAGGCACAGCAGAATTCCAACCATGAGTTAGCACAGATTGAAAATGTCTCTGCGGCCGTAGAACAACTGACCAGTTCTGCCAAACAAGTTGCTGAGCAAGCCAGCAAGGCCCAGGTAATAAACAATACAGTCATTGATAATGTTGCTACCGGCGATGAGTCACTTCAGCATGCGTATTCCTTGAACAGCCAGATTGAGCAATCAGTTATAGATTCTGTCTCTGTTGTTGAACACTTAAAGTCACTCTCAGTCAATATTGGAGATGTGGTTGAGGTTATTAACTCTATCTCAGATCAAACTAATTTGCTGGCATTGAATGCGGCGATAGAAGCAGCCCGAGCAGGCGAATATGGGCGAGGTTTTGCTGTAGTCGCTGATGAAGTAAGAGCACTGGCGGTAAAAACTCAAGAGTCGACCTTCAGTATAAAAAGCACTATAGACGAGCTTCAGGCCTATACCCAAACCACTTTCCAACATATGGAGACAAATGCGGATTTAATTCAGCAATCCAAGGCTTTGGGAGAGCAACTCAGTCAGGCATTCACAAATATTTCGCGTTCAGTCGATGACATGAAGCAAGTAAGCCAATTGGTGACACAAGCAGCAGAAGAGCAAAGTCAGGTGGCGGTGGAAATTTCAAGTAACGTCACAGCCACTGTTGAAACAATCCACCAGAGTGTCACGGGGATTTCCCAATCTACAGCCGCTAGCAAAGAGCTCTCACAGTTAGCCGTGGATCAGAAGAAACTCCTCAATCGATTTACCCTTACATAACTGACCACAAACAAAAATGCCCGCCAAATGATATTTGTCGGGCATTTTTCATCAATCAGCTGTGATTAATCAAGAAACTGACCACTGTGACAATGAGCGCTTGAAGTCTTCATAGCCAAACTCGTTCAGCATTTGGATGTCACCACTGCTGCGTTCGCAGTAGATGGATGGCATCTTCAGGCCGTTGAACCAGTTCAGCTTCACCATGGTGTAGCCCGCGCTATCCATGATGTGAAGCCTCTGGCCAATCTCTAACGGTTGGTCAAAGTTAGCGACACAGAACTGATCGCCAGCCAGGCATGAGCAAGAACCAATCACGTACTCGTGATCACCATTTTCTGATGCTTCAAGTACAGAAGCTGGCTCATCATAGATCAGAGTATCTAGGCGGTGGGCTTCTGTCGCTGAATCGACAATAGCGGTCTTCTTAACGTTTTCAACGATATCGACAACGGTAACTACGAGGTCGGTTGTTTTGGTGATAATCGCTTCACCCGGCTCAAGGTAGAGCTGAACGCCGTGTTTTTCAGAGAAGGCTTTCAGAGCTTGCGCCAGCTTCTCGATGTCATAGCCCGGCCAGGTGAAGAATACACCGCCGCCAAGGCTAACCCAGTCTAGCTTGTCCAGATGGCTGCCGAATTGCTCAGATATAGCGTCAAGCAGGCCGATGAATGCATCAACATCTTTGTTCTCACAGTTCATGTGGAACATGACGCCATCTAGGTTTTCGAATACTTCCGGCTTGATGTGATCTGCTTGTACGCCCAAACGGGAGAATTGACGAGCTGGGTTTGCCAGGTCTTGGCCTGCGTAGCTCACACCTGGGTTCAGGCGTAGGCCCAATGACGCTTTGCCTTCTACGATGTGGCGGTAAGCGGCTAGCTGGCTTTGCGAGTTGAAGATCATCTTGTCGCAGATGTCTGCCACTTCACGTACATCATCTTCGCTGTAACCAACGCTGTAAGCATGGGTTTCACCGCCGAAGGTTTCGTAGCCCAGTTTGACTTCATACGGGCCGCTGCTGGTTGTACCGTCAAGGTATGGCTTGATGATGTCAAACACACCCCAAGTCGAGAAGCACTTGAGGGCCAATACCAGTTTTACACCTGAAAGCTCTTTGAGCAGCTTGGCTTTTTCCAAGTTGGCAATCAGCTTATCTTCATTGATCATGAAGTAAGGTGTTTTCAATTCTTCTTTCTTAAATGTCATTTTTTCTCACACACTCAAGCTGTGTCTGTAAGGATGTTGGATTCAATATTTCCCTATTTTGTAACTCACTGCGTTCAGACAGGACAAAACAGGTAAATATCGACTCTCAACAGTCCCTCACTTCGATTGATAGGACAACCGATTTAAGAATCTTATCCAAGAAGGGAGCAGTAGCTGCTCCCTTCTGATATTACCCAATAAATTAGGCAGTTAACTTTAACCACCTATTTTCGGGTTTTGATTACAAATCGTCGGAATTTGAGACAACACTTGGCCACCTCTAATTCACGAAAAAAAAGGTTCTGAGCGCCGGTGTTTCTCTTCAGGGCTAGGAGGAAGCACGGAGTTTATAAACATAAATGAGTACTTCCGACACCGCCATGGAGAGAAACAACCAGCTCAGGGCCTTATTTCAGGATTTTGATGTCAGGTTGGCCGACTTCCAGCTCCTGAACATGCCAATCTAGACCGATTTCAGGCATGGTTTCTAGGAACGGATCTGGGTCTAGCTGCTCCATATTGAACACGCCTTTGTCTGCCCACTTGCCGCGGAAGAACTGCAGTGCAGCTGTGATCGCTGGTACACCGGTGGTGTAAGAGATCGCCTGGTGCTCAACGTCTTCGTAAGCAACTTCGTGGTCGGCATTGTTGTAGATGAATACGCTGCGCTCTTTGCCGTCTTTCTTACCTTGTACCCAAGTACCGATGCACGTTAGGCCTGTGTAGCCAGGTGCTAGTGACGTTGGGTCTGGTAGAAGTGCTTTAAGAACGTGTAGCGGCTGAACTACAGTGCCGTCGTGCAGTGTTAGCGGATCTGGGCTTAGTAGGCCAATGTCACGCATGCAGTTGAAGTAATTCAAGTACTTGTCACCGAAGCCCATCCAGAACTCAATACGCTTAGCTGGGATGAATTCTTTCATTGAACGAACTTCATCGTGCGCCATTGAGTAAACTTTGTGAGTGCCGCAGTTCGGGAAGTCGAATTCAAGCATACGTGAGTGACACGGTACTTGTTTCCACTCTTCGTTTTCCCAGTAGAAAGAATCACCCTGGATTTCCAGCATGTTTGTTTCTGGGTCAAAGTTGGTTGCGAACTTCTTGCCGTGGTCACCGGCGTTAACGTCCATCACGTCAATGGTGTCGATTTCATCGAACAGGTGCTTCACAGCGTATGCTGCAAACACAGAAACTACACCTGGATCGAAGCCAGCACCTAGGATACCTGTGATGCCCGCTTCAGCGAATTTCTCGCGGTAGCCCCACTGCCAGTCGTACGCTTGTGGTACTTGCTGGCCTTCAGAACATAGGTCTACGGCTACAGAAGTATCTAGGTAAGAGACCTTCGCTTGGTAACAAGCTTCCATGATGGTCATGTTTACCCATGGAGGACCAGCGTTGATCACAAGATCAGGCTGAACTTCTTTGATCAGTGCTACTAGCGCATCAACGTCGTCGGCATTTACCGCACGTGCTTCTAGTTTCTTGGATGGGTCTTTCAAGTTGTTCTTTTTCTTGATTGACTCAATGATTTTTTCACACTTACCGATTGTGCGAGATGCAATCGTGATATCACCAAGAACTTCGTTATTCTGAGCTGCTTTATGTGCAACTACCCAGCCAACACCACCAGCACCAATCTGTAGAATTGCCATTTCTATTTATTCCATCTAATTAATGAGTGTTCCGGCACAGCGATTTCACGTGCTGTGCCGTACCTGTTTATTAACCTAGTTTGCGCTCAGCTTGAGCAGCAACCTGGTTGATTTCTGTTAGTAATGATTCAAAGTCAGACAGAGTCAGACATGGGTTCAAAATCGTGAACTTGAGGGCCACTTTGCCATCTACCACGGTTTCACCCAGTACTGCCTTGCCTTCAACAAGTGCATCAATGCGTAGTTGTTTATTAATTCCATCTAGTGCCGACTCTTCGTTGTTGCCGATGTAACGGAACAACACAGTAGATAGAGCCGGATCCGCCAGCAGTTCAAACTCTGCCGACTGGTTAATCATGTCTGCGACCTGTTGGGTCTGGTTCAGAAGGTGGTCGTACATCGCACCTAGTGACTGAGGGCCAACACACTGCATCGTCATCAACACTTTCAAAGCATCGAAGCGTTTGGTGGTCGCGATGGACTTGTCGACCAAGTTTGGCAACAAATCATCTTCACGGTTCAGGTAATCTGCATGGTGAAGCAGGTACTTGAAGTTCTCTTTGTCTTTGATCAGCACTGCCCCACAGCTGATTGGCTGGTAGAACAGTTTGTGGAAGTCGACACTCACAGAGTCGGCCTTCTCGATACCGTGCAGACGAGTCTTGTGGCGGCTCAAAATCAAGGCACCACCGTACGCGCCATCAACATGCAGCCACAGGTTGTGCTGCTGGGCAACATCGGCCATACCGGTCAGATCGTCGATTGCACCGTGGTCAGTCGTACCTGCCGTACCCACCATCGCAAACGGCAGCAAACCGTCGTTCTTCAGGGTTTCAATGGTATTAACCAAAGACGCTAGCTTGATGGTACCGTCTGGGTTGGTGTCCACTGTCACTACGGCATTTTCGCCCAGCCCCATCAGAGACGCTGATTTCTGAACCGTGAAGTGAGATTTCTTCGAGCACAGAATGCGCATTTTGCCTGCGTAATCTGGTAGGCCTTGCTTCTGAATATTGTGGCCAGAAATTGTATCTGCCGCCCAATCACGCGCCAGCAGCAAGCCCATTAGGTTGGATTGGGTTCCGCCACTGGTAAACACGCCGTCTGCTTGAGCACCTAGCTGGTACAGCTCACACAGCCAGTCCACCACTTTCTGCTCAACAAATGTTGCCGCACTTGCCTGATCCCAAGAGTCCATCGACTGGTTCAGGGCTGCAATGAAAGCTTCCGCTGCTACTGCCGGCAGCAATGGCGGCGTGTGCAGGTGAGCAATACAGTGCGGGTGTTGTACCATGATTGAGTTCTTGGCAATCAGCTCGCCAGTTTGCTCAATCACCAAGTCCAAAGGCATTTGCTGGTTATCAAGATCAATGTTGTTGATCATGGTTTTCAGCTGCTGAGGATCCATGCCCGAGTAGGGTGTTTCGGTATTTTCGAACACCTTCTTGAGCACTTGCGTGGTCTGGTTCAGTGCCGCCTCAAAGGTATCCGCACCGCCTTTGCCTGTGTGGATGAAGTGGTTGCGCCAATCTGCAGCTTCAGCAATTACTGGCTCTTTCACCTTGGCAGGACCCGCTGTGGCAATAATGGCCTTACTCAGTGCATCAATGGCAAAATCAAGCTGCTCGTAAGAGATAATCAACGGCGGTAGGAAACGCAGAACAGAGCCCTGGCGACCACCTTTTTCAATGATCAGGCCGCGCTCAAGTGCTGCACGCTGGATAGCAATAGTCAGCTCAGGATCCGCTTCCGGCTCGCCGAACTTGTTCTTAGAACCATCAGGCTTGCAAATTTCGATACCCAGCATCAAACCTTTACCGCGTACTTCGGCGATACAGTCGGTGTACTGAGCAATACGCTCCAAGCCTTCGCGTAGGTATTGGCCTGCTTTGTGCGCGTGTTCAACTAAGTTGTCACGGCGGATAATTTCAAGCGCTTTCGCACCGGTAGCCATCGCTAGCTGGTTTCCGCGGAAGGTGCCCGTGTGTTCACCCGGCTTCCAAGTATCAATCGACTTATCAAAGATAAGCACCGACATTGGCAAACCGCCACCGACAGCTTTAGACAAACACAGGATATCAGGCGTAATACCTGACTCTTCGAAGGCAAAGTTAGAGCCGGTCTTACCGATACCACACTGGATCTCATCAAAGATCAGTAGGATGCCGTGCTCTTGAGTAATACGGCGTAGCTCGCGTAGCCAGAATGCCGGAGCTGGAATCACACCGCCCTCGCCCTGTACTGGCTCAACAATGATAGCCGCAGGCTTTTGCACACCGCTTTCATCGTCATTGAGCATGCGCTCGATATAGCGAAGCGTCTGCTTGGCACCTTCATCACCGTGGATGCCAAACGGGCAGCGTAGGCTGTATGGGAAAGGTAGGAAATGAACATCAGCCATCAGGCCTTGGCGACGCGCTTTGGTACCTAGGTTACCCATCATCGCCATCGTGCCGTTGGTCATACCGTGATAAGCACCGTGGAAAGCCGCCATGGTATTACGGCCTGTGGTTTGCTTCGCCAGCTTGATCGCCGCTTCTACGGCATCGGCGCCCGATGGGCCACAAAACTGGATACGAGCATTTTTGGCAAACTCATCAGGCAAGAAATTCATCAACTCTTTGATGAACTTGTCTTTTACTGGAGTCGTGATATCCAATGTCTGGTATGGCAGGCCAGCTTGCAACTGATCAACAATTGCCTGGTTAATTTCAGGGTGGTTGTAACCCATTGCCAATGTACCAGCACCCGCTAGGCAATCTAGGAACAGTTGGCCACGGCTGTCTTCGACTAGCGCACCTGAAGCCTTGGCAATAGCCAGAGGCAAACGACGTGGATACGATCGCACTTCGGATTCATAATGCTCTTGACTAAGCAGCAACTCGTCAGGTGTTAGGTCATAAACACCATTGACAACAGGTACATTCGACGCGAGTTTTAGCTCGTCAAGGTCAAACACATTACTCATGTTCTTTTCCATTTGAAACACTGCGCCCCTTGCCCTTTCTCCATTAATAACAATGTCAAAAGTGATTTTTGTTCAGCACTACAAACACCCCGTGAATAACGGGAGTGCATTTAGCGAGAACTGGAGAAGGTATCAAGGCCCGGCACAGCTGCATCTTGCCATCTAGCATAGATGCATTGACTATAAACAACCGATTGCTTGCGCGCTCGGCGTGACCGAAAACTCACTGATCAGCCAGACAAACGTTTGCCTAGACGCCACTCGTCAAAACGACAGAAAGCGATCAGAAAGTTATAAACCAGTGAATGTGATCAGGAAGATCAAGGCTCAGTAATAATACTGCAGTTGGGTAAGACAAAGCTGATTAGAGTTTTTAGCGTAATAGTATTCACAGTTGGGTTCCTTCAATATGCGCCTGCGTTATTCCTACAGGTCTGCATTATCAATGCCCTTCTACTAACCCGAGTCAGGTTAGTACCTACGGCGTACCAAGGGGAAATCAGCCCGAATACCGCTTGATACAGTGTGCCTCAGAAACATCCGTCTGAGATTGCGCAGAAAAGTAACACACCAGATATGTGTATGCCAGAAATATTTAATTGAATTATGTGTCAAAATCTAACTTCACGATCGTTGACCAATAAATTCACAACAGCAGAACAATGCACCCAACATTTCACATAAAACCAGCATAACATGAAGAACATCACCAAAATAACCAGTTTCATATGCTACTGTCTTGGCGGAATATTGCTGTTACTAAGGATTACCTATGAGGCACATTGTTCTGTTTTCCCCTCCCTCAGGAACCCAACCCTGAGTTCAAGCTGCTGCTAACGGTCTGTTCAGCACTTACTTTTCTATTCTTAAACATCACCAACTCCTCTCTATTCCCGATCCCGGCCCGTGCTGATTGCTCGTTTAGTTCTCCAATCCAGTTGCAAATAACAAGGAATGATTATGGAAATCTTAATGGGTGTCGCCGCCCTGCTCGGCGCACTGTGCCTTTTTTCGTTGTTTAGCTTCAAGGCGCCCAACGGCAGCGCTGCAATGAGCGGGCTAGCCGATGCGGCAATTGCCACTTTCTTGGTGGAAGCCATCCATAAATATGTCATGGGTAACCTACTCGGTATTAGCTACCTGGCCGATTTCGGGAATATGGTCGGTGGGATGGGCGGCATAGCCGCAGCCACACTGGTTATGCTGAGAATGGGCGTCCAGCCGGTGTATGCCATCGTAACCGGCCTAGCCATGGCCAACCTCGGTATCTTGGAAGGTTTTATCGTCGGCTACCTGTTCTCCTTTGCAGCTCCGCTGTTCAAGAGGTACCTGCCAGAAGGGGTAGATGTCATACTGGGGGTGCTTACCCTTGCTCCTCTAGCTAGGTTGGTCGGAATATTCATTAGCCCAGGGCTGGAAGTATTAATGGGTACCTTAGCCAGTATGATCACCGAGGCCACGTTGCTCTCGCCTATCGCCATGGGCTTCTTGCTCGGCGGCCTGATCAAAATGGTATGCACTTCACCGTTAAGTTCGATGGCATTGACCGCTATGCTGGGCTTAACTGGCTTGCCAATGGGTATAGCGGCGATTGCCTGTGTCGGTGGCTCATTTACCAATGGTTATATATTCCACTCACTCAAACTCGGCAAATCCAGCAACACCATCAGTGTAATGCTTGAACCACTGACCCAAGCCCACATAGTGACAAGAAACCCTGTCCCAATATTTATGTCTAATTTTATCGGTGGCGCATTGGCTGGTGTCATTGCCGCCTACTTCGGCATCATCAATGATGCCCCTGGTAGTGCCGCGCCAATACCGGGCTTACTTGCCTCTATTGCCTTCAATGAGCCGCATACCCTGCTAATGGCAACTATTGCCGCTGCCATTGCCGGGTTGGCAGGGGGCATAATTGGTAACCGTATCTACAATAAGCTACTGGCTGAGCGTGTCCCACTACAGCACTTTGCAAACGGCTGATATGAACAAACCCGTTAGCCAAACACCAAAATGGGTGTTGGCTAACGGGCCTATTTCTTAATTAATAGCGGAACTTTGAATTAACAGTGGAACGTGTAATTAGGCCGCTACGCTGTGCTGGCCTAATGTGCGCAGATCATCCATAGTTTCGGCGTAGCTTTTCTCTTTGCCGAACAGGCCTGCAGTACCCAGGACAAAGTATTCAACCTTGTCTTGCAGCTTTTCAATCACTTCAGGGCTAATTGCGCCATCAATAGCAATTTGAGTATTCACACCCTGCTCTTCAATCATCGAAATAATACGTTCGATACGGCTATAGGCGTTTGGAATGAATGCCTGGCCAGCAAACCCTGGGTTCACAGACATCACCAGCACCACGTCAGTCACATCCAGCACATCTTCAATCGTACTCAGTGGCGTGCCAGGGTTAATCGCCAAACCCGACTGGATACCTTTGGCCTGGATATTCCCCAGTGTACGGTGTAAATGCGGTGGCGCCTCAGCATGAACATACATCAGCTTAGGACCTAGCGAAGCAAACAGGTCGATAAACTGATCCGGGTTTGAAAGCATCAGGTGAACATCATAATCGATGTCACTCAACTCGCGGATCGCTTTGATATCTTCAGGGCCCAGCGCAAAGTTCGGGACAAAGTGGCCATCCATTACGTCGATATGCAGCATATCAACATTGGCTTTTTCTAACTCTTTTAGCTCTTGGGCCAACTTAGAAAAATCCACACACATCATCGAAGGACAAAACTTAGCCATGGTACTTCTCCTCAATCGCAGCGATTTGGTTAATGCGGTTCTGGTGGCGCCCACCTTCAAATTCAGCATTCAGCCAGTTATCAATGATCATCTTCGCCAGTTCAATACCAATTACACGTGAACCAAACGCCAAGATATTCGTATTGTTATGCTCTTTAGAGAGCTGGGCTGTATAAGGGTCGCTACAAACCACCGCACGAATACCCGGTACTTTGTTCGCCGACAGTGAAATGCCAACACCCGTACCACAAATCAAAATACCCAGGTCAGCCTGCTTACCCACCACGGCTTCAGCCACTGCCAAACCATATTGCGGGTAATCAGTTCGTTCAGTTGTAAAAGCACCAAAGTCTTCAACTTCAATGCCTTTGCTTTCTAAGTGGCTGATTACTAGATCTTTATGTTCAATGCCTACGTGGTCACAACCGATAGCGATTTTCATTTTTGCTCTCACTGATAACTAAACCTGGCTATAGTTTACAAAACAATTTACCACTGTAAACACTTTAAATTTCATTCAATACCATTCCAAACACCAAGGCACTGAATTTTAAAATATAAAAAAGTTCACAAAAAAACTCACAAAAATAAAAAATTCACGAAATTGTTTTTCTCTGTGACTTAGATCGATGTTAAAGCGACTTTTGGCTGATAATTTAATAGGGAGTTAACCAATGACTGTGAAGGGTAGACAAGATGTCATATTCAATGATTGCCGAAGAGATTGTCGGCTCCCTCGGCGGAGCAGACAATATTGTTTCCGTAGCGCACTGCGCCACACGCTTACGCGTTATGGTGGCAGATGAAAACAAGATTGATAAAAAGCGCATTGAAGATACGGAGAAAGTAAAAGGCGCGTTTTTTAATAGTGGCCAATACCAAATTATCTTTGGTACAGGTACCGTCAACCGCGTATTTGAAGCCATTGAAGGTTTGAAATTAACAGTAGCGAACAAAGACCAACAACGAAAAGCTGCTGAAAAACAAGGCACTGCTTTCCAACGTGCTATCCGCACCTTTGGCGATGTATTCGTTCCAATTATTCCAGCACTGGTGGCGACAGGCTTGTTTATGGGTTTGCGCGGCTTGCTGATGCAAGAAGAAATTTTGGGACTATTTGGCCTGACGCCAGAAACTATCCCGCAAAACTTCGTGCTATATACCCAAATCCTAACGGATACTGCGTTTATCTTCCTGCCAGCGCTTATTGCTTGGTCAGCAGCGAGGGTATTCGGGGGGACGCCACTGATTGGCTTGGTACTGGGTATGATGCTGGTCTCCCCTGCACTGCCAAATGCCTGGTTGGTTGCCTCCGGTGAACTGGATCCACTCATGTTCTTCGGTTTTATCCCGGTACTCGGCTACCAAGGCTCGGTCATCCCTGCTTTCATTGCCGGTATGATAGGGGCGAAGCTCGAACGCCGGATCCGCAACATCGTGCCGGAAGCACTGGACTTGGTGGTCACGCCTTTCCTTACCCTGCTGATTATGATCACCGCATCGCTGTTTGTCATCGGTCCAATCTTCCATTGGCTGGAGCTGGTTATCCTGTCAGCAACACAGTTCATGCTCGACCTGCCGTTCGGTCTAAGCGGGATCTTGATTGGTGGCTTCCAGCAGATTGTTGTGATGACAGGTGTTCACCACATCTTCAACCTGCTTGAAATCCAATTGCTGACTAACACCGGTGCTAATGAGTTCAACGCAATCATTACTGCAGCGATTGCCGCGCAAGGTGCTGCATGTTTGGCAGTCGGCCTGAAAACCAAAGATAAAAAGCTCAAGGCGCTGGCTATGCCATCTTCGCTATCAGCGTTCTTGGGTATTACTGAACCTGCGCTATACGGTGTCAACCTTCGCTTCTTCAAACCATTCATCATGGGTTTGATCGGCGGTGCCGTAGGTGGATTCTTCGCTGTCATGTTTGGCCTCAAGGCGACCGGTATGGCCATCACGGTTATCCCTGGTGCCCTGTTGTACCTCAATGGCCAGATGCTTGGTTACCTAGCCGTCAATGCTATCGCCATCGCAACCGCATTCACCTTAACTTGGATGTTCGGTTACTCAGACAAGATGCTTGATAAATAAAATAATTAGAAGCCCCCTGACTGGGGGCTTTGGAGATCCAATGAAGACAGCTACTGCAGATCAACAATACATCAATGACGTACTCGCCATAGCCATGAACATGCCATCACAGTCAAACAATGATCCGTTCCGCCCGGCTTGGCACTTCGCTCCACAGTTTGGCTTACTCAACGATCCTAATGGACTGGCTCATTTCAACGGCGAATTCCATCTTTTCTACCAGTGGAATCCAAAAGCCTGCCAGCACGGAGCCAAAGCTTGGGGGCATGCAACCAGTAAAGACCTAGTCAGCTGGTCACATCAACCGCTTGCCCTCGCGCCAACAGAGCACTACGAAACCCATGGCTGTTATTCCGGTTCTGGCTTGGTAGTCGACGGCAAGCTAGAGCTTTTCTACACCGGCAATGTCAAATTTGACCAAGGCGGAAGAACCGCTTACCAATGCCGGGCAACCCTCGAAGCAGGCAAACAAGTCGAGAAGCAAGGTATTGTGTTATCTCTTCCAGAAGGCTACAGCGGCCATGTCCGTGATCCGAAAGTCTGGCAATACCAAGATGCGTTTTACATGGTTCTCGGTGCCGAAGATCTCAACTACCGCGGCAAGGTGTTGGCATATCGCTCAGACGATCTCAACAACTGGGAAATGATCGGCGAGATCTTTGGCGATGGCGTCGGCAACCAGCAATCCGATGACTTCATGCTCGAGTGCCCCGACCTGCTCCCGCTTGCTGACAAGCATGTACTGATCACTTGCCCGAAAAACTGGATTGAAAAGGGTGGCAAAAAAGTCGAAACCTTTGATGTAACCTACCATATCGGTGACTTCGATCACCAGGCTGCAACCTTCGAGCACAGCAAAGGTGTCTTGATGGATCATGGTTTCGATTTCTATGCCCCGCAGACCTTCGAGGATGAGTCTGGCCGTCGCATTTTGTTTGGCTGGATGGGTAAGCCTGACGAATTCGAGTCTTACCAACCGACTATCGAACTGGGTTGGATCCACCAGATGACCTGCGCCCGCGAACTGACTATCCGTGACAATACCTTGGTGCAGACGCCGGTAAAAGAACTGGAAAGCCTCCGTCAAGATCAGCAAGATTTCACCGGGCTCAACCAGCAGTTCTCCGGTTTATCTGCCGAGCTGGTTCTCGAAAACTTAGAGTACGCAGACATCAAACTGGAAATCGCCAACGATCTCTACATTGAATCCAACCAAAGCGGGCTTGTCACTTGGCGTAAAAACCTCAAGACCGCAGAATGGGAATCTTTCGCATGGCAGGGAGCCGTCAGTTCACTTCGCCTGCTCCGTGATCATTCTTCGATTGAGGTCTTTATCAATGGCGGCATTGCTGTTTCAACGTCCCGATTCTTCGGCCTCGGGCTAGGTGAAGAGAAAAATGTTGGCTTTGCGCTTACTAGCAATAAAGAGATAACAGCCACGCATTGGCAATTATCGGCCTAATCCAAAGGGGGCTGCGCCCAGTAGCCTCCATGACTAATCGAGGGTCCCTATGTATAATGATGCGATTGCTTCAAAAGGAATGATACTGTCCGTGGATCTTAACCAAGTAATTCCAAATATTCGCATGCGCCTTCCCTCGCTCACTCGTACCGAGCAGTCGATCGCGGAAAACTTTTTAAAGCCGCACTTTTTACAAAAGTCGACATCTATCAAAGAAGTTGCCGAGCGCCTGGGAGTGTCTACTGCCTTAATCGTGAAAGTATCGAAAAAGCTTGGCTTCAGTGGCTTCAAGCAATTAAAAGATGCCCTCAATGCCCAGCACCAATCTGATAGTTTCCTAGCAAGTGAACAGCTGGAGCCAGATGATTCCTGCGAGCAAATCATCACCAAGGTACTGCAGAACTCTATCAATGCCCTGACTGAAATCCTTAATTTCGTCGATGCCAAGATGGTCAGCGCGGCAGCAGATGCCATCGTCAATGCCAGGAATATCGAACTCTATGCCGCTGGCGGCTCGACTATTATCTGTGAGGACTTCCAGCACAAGTTGCTGCGGTTTGGTATGCGTGCTTCAGTGCCACGCGATAGGCACCTAATGCTCATGTCGGCCAGCGTACTAAGCAGTGACGATGTGGTGTTGGTTGTCTCACATTCAGGTCAAACCGTTGATCTGATGGATGCCGTCCGCTTGGCCAAACAGTCTGGTGCCAAAATCATATCCATCACCAATAACTACCATGCAGAGCTTTCCCAGCTATCAGATTACCCGTTATATGCCCCAGCCTCACCAGAGCCTCTACTTGGCAAAAACGGTACTGCACGTTTAGTCAAACTAGCCATGATTGATAGCCTATACGCCACTATCGCAGGCAAGATCCCAGAACTGGTTGACGAGAACCTCGAGAAAACGACCAAGGCTGTAGCTCTGCTCCACCGATAATCATCATTTCAGTATTTGCCCTCAAACCCCACAAAAAGTGGGGTTTTCTTTGCCTTTTATACAACGTTTAATTTTATGTGCAGTAACTTTCACTCGATGTGGATAATTAATGACATTGAGATAAAACCGTAGCAAAATTTATCTTTCACTGTGAATTTGTATTGATTTCAATATACAAATCAGCATGTACAAATATAATAAAACTTACAATTATAAATACTATATTTCTATAATGCGGAATCCATTTTAATAGTCAGCAGCCGCACTCAGCAGGGACCACTACAATGCTAACTTATGATTACTATTGTGAAGTAATCGCATTCAATATCAAACAGCGACGGGAGATAAAAGGATTTACTCAGTCAGAAATAGCCCAATGTATTGGAGTATCAAGGAAAACCATTCTTGATATCGAATCGAACAAGACCTCTTTGAAGGTAAAAACACTACTGAAGCTCGCAGATTGTCTTAACTGTAATATTAATGATCTTTTACATGAACCAAGCCAACCTCTTCGTCCAGGTGACAATATAGTAAGTATGCTCTCAGAAGGCGGGATCGCACTCATTGACACCAAGAAAGAGGCGTAGGAAACAGGAAATAAGCAGCCAGGATGAAGTACTAGGCTCTTGCCTATCACTTATCTTGGCTATCACTGAGTTTACTATTTGGTGTTATTGACAACCATCAAGCCATTGTTTTCAAAAATTTCAATAATACGATTTCCCATCATCGAGTCATTATCTTTTTTTGAAATCCCTAACACGTCAGTAATTTCACACTTCAGACAATTACAAATCCGATAAAGCGTGGAGAGCTTAATATCTGATTTATTTGACTCAATATCAATATAGGTCCTTCTGGAAACATTAATACATTTGGCAACCTGGATTTGCGTTTTACCACGAAACTCACGAAGGGTTTTAATTCTGTGGGCTAGAAACTCAGGCTCATAGTTATTAAGTTGCATCTATCCTTACCGATTTTTCTCAATACTTCCAAGCTCTCCGCTTAAAAGCAAGCAATTGGCACCGCTTGGCGCTGAATGAATTAAGAGCACAAAATTTCTCAATCAGGAGGAATTATACTTTCATTCAAAATGCATGTAAATTATTCAACTAATATCACACAAGCTAATGTAAGCAAAGCTTGGTTTCCCCTGTGAAGTTGGACAACAACCCAATTAGAAGCACAACAACACTTTTTCTTATCAACATCTTTTTACATATCATTTTTATTGATACACGCTCTTTTTGTGGCATAATAGGCTCATCTTGGTGAATTAAGCCTTACTAAGAGTTCTACATTCTTTTACCGTCGTACCCTTTTTGTACGACGGTCTTTTCTTTCTAGTTTCATCACCTGGCACTCTCCCTCCCCTAGTTTTTTGTTCATCTCTAATGTGTTAATTGTTTGCAGCCGAAGAGAGACAATTGCAGGTGCTACGATACGTATAGGTAAACAGAACCAACCATAACGCAATGAGTCAACGCGCTAACGGCAAGTTAGATAGGTAATCCAGAAGTGGATGAATAAAAGTAAGGCAGTTGCTGCCAATGAGGATATACAAAAAAGCCCACAAGCTAAGCTTGTGGGCTCTAATGAGATGGTGCCCCGGGCCGGACTTGAACCGGCACAACGCGAACGTCGAGGGATTTTAAATCCCTTGTGTCTACCAATTCCACCACCAGGGCACGCAATTCTTTGCGATGCCGTTTAGTACAGTAAACACCATCTTTTAATTTGGAGCGACACACGAGGTTCGAACTCGTGACCTCAACCTTGGCAAGGTTGCGCTCTACCAACTGAGCTAGTGTCGCAAATGGAGGCGCGTCCCGGAGTCGAACCGAGGTCCACGGATTTGCAATCCGCTGCATAGCCACTCTGCCAACGCGCCTCAACGTTAATCGCACTTGATTAACCAACCGCCTCTGGTAAGTTCCGTTGCGGTATGTGGTGCATTCTACGCAATACTGCGGTTGAGTCAACAGTAAAATTCACCATTTTTAGTCAAGTGGTGGATTTACAGTCAATAAGCGCTATTTTATCCTTTTTTTATCCTTAACCCACCGTAGGGTGCTCAAATTTAAAGCAAAAAACCAAAATCCCACAAAGTGATTTTGATCACTCTTATCCTATTCAGAGTTCATTTTGATAGGTAAACAGTACCGTTTATGAGAAAAAGTGCGGAAACCACCTAAACTTACTGTTTTTTCAACAACGACTAGGTATTGATGTTTTCAAGTATAAAAAAAGCGGCTTAATCGCCGCTTCTTTTACATTTAATCAATACACTGCTCTTAGAGGTGCTCAGAGTTCAACAAGTCATGCTTGGCCGCTTTGAGATAAATATACATTGACCAGTATGTCAGGATCATCGCCACATACAGTGCAATGTAGCCAATCCAAACCAGCCAGTCGTGCGGGTGCCATAGCAATAGTAGCAACGCAACCATCTGTGCGCCTGTTTTCACCTTACCAACCCATGATACGGCGACACTTGAGCGTTTACCCAGCTCAGCCATCCATTCACGCAAAGCAGAGATAATGATCTCACGGCCGATCATGGTAATCGCCGGAATGGTTACCCATACCGAGTTGTAGTGCTCGACCACCAACACCATTGCAGCAGCAACCATCACCTTATCGGCAACTGGGTCGATAAAGGCCCCGAAACGGGTTGTCTGGTTGAGCTTGCGAGCCAGGTAACCATCAAACCAGTCGGTTATGCCGGCAATCAAAAAAATCAAAGCTGTTGCAAATGGGGACCAGCTATACGGTAGGTAAAAGGTGATCACAAAAAATGGAATCAAAGTTAGCCGTATGAAGCTTAGGATGTTCGGAATTGTTAAACGCATAATTGTTCGTTCTTATTGTGTAGATGTACCGCGCTGCCCTAATGATTCAGCGCGTCATAAATTTTTTCTGCCATCGCACGACTAATGCCCGGCACCTTAGCGATTTCTTCTCTGCTAGCTTTCTTCAGTTCCTGTAGGCCACCCATATACTTGAGCAATGCCTGGCGGCGTTTCGGGCCAATACCCTCAATGTCTTCCAAGGCACTACGTTTTCTTACTTTTGCACGCTGGGCACGGTGACCACTGATTGCATGATTGTGACTCTCATCCCTGATATGTTGAATTAAATGCAACGCTGGGGAATCGGCAGGCATCGAAAATTCTTCGCCCGTAGTCAGCAACAAAGTTTCCAGCCCAGGTTTACGAGTGGTCCCTTTGGCAACACCCACCAGGATCGAGCGCTTAGGCCACTCAGCCATCAATGGGTTAACTACATCATACGCTCTTGACAGCTGACCTCTACCCCCATCGATAAAAATAATATCAGGAATTCTATCCGGATCGACTTGTGAACCATACCTACGCTCCAAAGCTTGTGCCATGGCTGCATAATCATCGCCACCGGTAATGCCTGAAATGTTATAGCGTCGGTACTCTTGCTTCAATGGCCCATCCTGATTGAACACCACGCAAGAGGCAACTGTCTTTTCACCCATGGTATGACTGATATCAAAACATTCCATGCGCTCAAGGCGGTTTAGCTGAAGCGCCTCACGCAAAGCAGTGAAGCGTTGGTGGATTGTCATCCGGTGGCTGAGCTTACTTGTCAGTGCCGTCCTGGCGTTGGTTTGCGCCAGACGCTGGAACTTGGCCTTATTGCCGCGGGTGCTGGATTTGATCACTATTTTACGACCTGCCAGCCCTGTCAGCGTCTCGGCAATCACCGCTTGCTCATCGCCCAGTGCTTCACCCAATAGGATTTCACTCGGGATCACCCTTCCCTCTGCCTGGTTGAGGTAGAACTGGGTGACAAAGCTTGATAACACCTCTGTTATCTCAGCGTCCACGGGCATTTTAGGGAAATAGCTCCGGCTTCCGAGGATTTTCCCCTGGCGGATATAGAGAGCATGGATACATGCCATACCGTTTTCATAGGCAATACCCACAACATCCAGGTCATCGTCACTATCATGGCTAACGAACTGCTGCTCCTGAACACGCCTCAACGCCTGGATCTGGTCACGGTATGTCGCGGCTTTTTCGAATGCCAGCTGCTGGCTCGCCTGCTCCATCTTCTCGACCATTGACGTGATCACTTGCCGGTCTTTTCCCTTCAGGAACATCCGGACATAGTTAACCTGCTCTTCGTAGTCTTCATCAGTCACCAGCCCTTTGACACACGGACCAAGGCAGCGGCCGATTTGATACATCAAGCAAGGTCGGCTGCGATTGGCATACACTGAGTCTTCACACTGACGGATCGGAAAAATCTTCTGCAGTAGGTGCAGGCTTTCCCTAACGGCACCGCCATCAGGGTATGGCCCGAAATACTCTCCCTTGCGTTTCTTGGCACCACGATGCATAGATAGCCGCGGGTGTGCTGACGCACTGAGGAAAATATAAGGATAAGATTTATCGTCCCGGAGCAGGACATTGTATTTGGGTAGGTAGAGCTTGATGTAGTTGTGCTCAAGGATGAGTGCTTCCGTTTCGGTATGGGTAACGGTGACATCGACCTTGGCGATATTTTTAACCAGTGCTCTGGTTTTCTCCCCTGCCACATTGGCTCGGAAGTAACTGGCAAGGCGCTTTTTGAGATCTTTTGCCTTCCCGACATAGATAACCTCATCGGCCAGATCATACATTCGGTATACACCTGGCTGATGAGTTACTGTTTTAAGAAAACTTTTTGCGTCAAACTGTTCCGACACTACAACGTCTCTGTGTCTAACATTCCATGGCGAATAGCAAGGTGGGTTAACTCAACATCACCGTTGATGTCCAGCTTGTTAAATAGACGGTAACGGTAGCTGTTTACAGTCTTCGGACTCAGATTCAGTTGCTCTGAAATATCGGTCACTTTCTGTCCTTTGGTGATCATCATCATAATCTGAAGTTCACGCTCAGAAAGATCTTTGAAAGGGTTTTCCGAATCCGGAGCAAACTGGCTCAATGCCATCTGCTGTGCGATCTCTGGTGAAATATAACGCTGCCCGCTGTTGACCATACGAATAGCATTAATCATTTCGTCAGGGCCGGCACCTTTTGTCAGGTAGCCTGCCGCACCTGCCTGCATTACCTTGGTCGGGAATGGGTTTTCTGTATGAATAGTCAAAACAATAATTTTGACATCAGGACTAAAGCGCAAAATTTTACGTGTCGCTTCAAGGCCACCGATACCAGGCATGTTCATATCCATAAGGATGATGTCAGCATGCGAGTTGCGACACCACTTTACGGCTTCTTCACCACTGTCGGCTTCCCCTACCACTTTTATACCACGGACATCTTCAAGCAGACGTCGGATCCCTGTGCGAACCAGTTCGTGATCATCTACAAGGAATACATTAATCAAGCTGTATCTCCAATATGATTTGGCTCTGCACCCAGCCTAATTGGCGGGATTGCTGTTACTGATATTACCCAATTCTACCTTAACTTCCTACCGGAACTCATGCTGTTTCTGTGTAACAGCGCAAGTTTTCGCAGTAAGTTTAAGCTTGACAAAACAAGGATTTGTCAATTTTTACAAGCTTCAAAATAAAATCGCTTGGACAGCAGTATTTACTATATTTCAAAAAAAATAAAGTGAAATATTCAAGATATCCAATTAGTTAGATTTATCTCAAAAAGATAGCTCTAAGTTGTCATATTATTGTGATAATCAGGAAGTTAAATCAACTATCCATAAGTGGTGTCTATTGATAGCATTTTGTGCCAACGCCATGAAATAGTAACTACTAGCACTATCACCCCTGTTTACTCTGCATGCTGATCAGCCAGCATAAATTAAATTTTGCGGCAACAACCTTCCCAACACGCCACAGACACCGCCAGTACAATAGATAAGTTACATGTATAAATTATTAACCACCCACACCTAATAACAAAGGCAACACCAGAAAGAAGCCTTAAGCCCTCAGTCAACAGATAGGTACACGATTCAATACGCAACCTTCGCTAGCAACGTTCAACCCAGCAGCAAGAAAATACGAATCTGGCTAAGAGTTAGACGTCTAGATGTAGAGGTTTCCCTTCTGTTTGATGTTCATGTATTATGTCGCGTCCTTATGCCTGCCGGCATAACTGCTCTTGCTTAAATATGGATTTTTGCAGCACTAACCGACACATGATTGTGGGTTTTCTTTTGGATATGGCAAAGCAGCCCTGTGGCCGGCAATGTACATGCAAATACCCAAGAGCTTTAAAAGGTTATGTCATGAATCTCTCTGCCAAGACAGTTGTGCTCATCGCAATCGGTGCAGCCTTATATGGTATTGGTGGTCTACCTATGTTCGGTATTCCTGTCTTCGCAAATACTACTCTCAAACCCGCAATGGCTGTACTTGCCTTGTTTGGCGTACTGTTCGGCCCCCTTGTCGGCTTTCTTGTTGGATTTATCGGCCACTGGGTGACCGACCTCTTCGCAGGCTGGGGCGTGTGGGTCACTTGGGTACTCGGCTCGGGGATCGTCGGCCTCGTTATTGGCCTTTACCCCAAAATCACCAAAGAGCGCATTGAAAAAGGGCTGTTCTCCAAGCTCGACTTTTGCCTGTTTGTCACCCTTGCCTTCATCGGCAACGTGGTCGGCTATGGCTGCTCTGCCTTCCTTGATGCTGTCCTCTATGCTGAACCGTTTACCAAAGTATTGGCGCAGCTAACAATCATTGCAGCCGGAAACACCGTGCTGATCGCTATTGTCGGCCACATAATCCTTACTGCAGTCGCCAAGCGCAAGCAACAAAGCTACAACCTGATCGAGGCCGAATAAGCTATGTCCATTCAGTTTACAGACTTCTCATTCAAATATTGGGCGTTGCAAAAACCAACGCTGAAAAACATCAACCTGACCATCAACCAGGGTGAGAAAGTTGTCATTGTTGGGCCAAGCGGGAGTGGTAAATCCACCTTGGGACAATGTTTGAATGGCTTGATCCCATTCTCGGTAAAAGGCGATATTACCGGCAGCCTGAAAATCAATGGCAAAGAGACCCAAACCATGGATCTTCACCATTGTACCAGCATGGTCGGCACGGTATTGCAAGATACCGACGGCCAGTTTGTTGGCTTGAGTATCGGTGAAGACATCGCCTTTGCCTTGGAGAACCAAATGGTTGCACCGGGTCCTATGCTCAAAGTCGTTGAAGAGACAGCTGCAATGATGGATTTGGATGACATGCTGCACCTGTCTCCTTTCGATCTCAGCGGCGGCCAGAAGCAGCGTGTCTCCCTGGCGGGTGTGATGGTCGACGACGTCGATATTCTCCTGTTCGACGAACCACTTGCTAGCTTGGATCCGAAAACCGGCAAATCAACCATCGAAATTATCGACCGCCTGCACCGTGAGACAGGCAAAACCGTAGTGATTATCGAGCACCGCCTCGAAGATGTTTTGCATTGCCATGCTGACCGCATCATATTGATGGAGCGTGGCGAAATCATCGCTAACCTCACACCAGACCAGCTGCTTGCCAGCCCGCTGCTGGCCCAGCACGGGATCCGCGAACCCCTTTACCTTTCGGCCCTGAAAGCGGCCGGCTGTGAGATCAGTGAAACAGATAAACCCGCTTATCTATCCACACTCGAGATTGAACAGTTCAAGTCTCAGGTGATGGACTGGTTCCACCAAGGTGACATGGTCACGGCCGAGTCAGATAAAACCCCATTGCTTGAAGTCAACAACCTCAGCTATTCATACGACGGTCAGCGCCAAACCCTCGACAATGTTAGCTTCACAGTCAACCAGGGCGAATTCGTTTCTATCTTGGGCAAAAACGGTTCAGGGAAATCGACCATCACCCGTTTGATCATGGGTGTACTCGAACCAGACACTGGCAGCATCAGTTTTGAAGGGCGCGATTTGGCATCCCGCTCTATCTTTGAGCGTAGCCAGGAAATCGGGATTGTATTGCAGAATCCGAACCATATGATTTCCCATCATATGATTTTCGATGAGGTCGCCTCTGGCCTGCGCAACCGCGGCGTGGCTGAAGCAGAGGTTGAAACCAAAGTACTGGAAACCCTGAAGCTGTGCGGCCTGGACCGCTACCGTCACTGGCCGATTGATGCATTGAGCTATGGCCAGAAAAAGCGCGTCACCATCGCGACTATCCTAGTGCTGGAGCCTAAGCTGCTGATCCTTGATGAGCCTACCGCCGGCCAGGACTACCATCACTACACCGCCATGATGAGCTTCATCAAAGAGCTGAACCAGAAGCTGGGGATCACCATTTTGATCATCTCCCACGATATGCACTTGGTACTGGAATATACCCAGAGAGCTATCGTAATTGCAGACAGCAAGCTACTGGCCGACTCCCCCGTCAACGAAGTATTCAGCCAACCCGCGCTGCTTGAGCAAGCCAACCTGACTGTCACCAGTTTGTATACCCTGGCATCCCGCCTGGGAATCGAACGTATTGATCATTTTATCCGTTGCTTCATCAACCATGAGGCAGGCTCACACTAATGAAAACCAATAAGATCAAATTCGGTATTAGTTACATCAATACCGGCTCTCCCCTTCACGCACTGAACGGGATCACCAAATTCATCTTGTTTATGGCTTGGGTCACCATGGTCCTGATGACTTTCGATGTCCGGATTATTGTCGCCATGATTTTGGTTGGCTTTGCCCTGCTTCGTCTTTCGCGTGTGCCTTTCGCCAATTATAAAACCTTGATGACAGGTACGGTCACCGTACTGCTCCTCAATGCACTCTTTATGTTCCTGATTGCGCCGCAGCAGGGTAAAGAATACATGGGCAGCCAAACCGTACTGTTCGCTTTGCCAGGTAATTACTCGCTAACCCAGGAAACCCTGTTTTATCTAGTGACAGTAACACTGAAATATTTCAGCATGTTCCCAGTTGCCTTGGTATTTGTGTTCACTACCCACCCTACAGAGTTCTCGGCCAGCCTCAATAAGCTTGGGGTACCATACCGTATCGCCTACGCAGTCAGCTTGACGCTGCGCTACCTACCGGAAGTGACCAAGGACTTCATCAATATCATGCACGCCCAACAGGCACGTGGCGTGGATATCTCAAAGAATGCCCCGGTATTTACCCGTATCAAAAACGTAGCGAAAATCCTTGGCCCATTGATTTTCTCCAGCCTTGACCGTGCCGAGGTGATATCCAATGCCATGACACTGCGTGGCTTCGGCCAGCACAAACGCCGCAGCTGGTACAGCATGAAACCGATGGCCAAGGCTGACTTTGCGGTATTGCTCACGATTGCGGTGGTATTAGCATTAGGTTTCGCCAACCGCTATCACGCTGAGCAGCTGTTCTGGTATCCGTTCTAATTGCGATACCCGCTCTATCATTGACTCAGAGGCCAGCATTGCTGGCCTTTTTGTTGTTCTGTCATTTCACCATGGTTCGAGATACGCTTGCTATATGAACTAACTTCGCCAGCAACACGTAATCTCATTAAATATATTTCGTGGATGGCTGGATATGAAAACGGAGACAATTATCAACCAAGGTGAAAAAGCGGCCGACAAGGGCAAGCAAGGAACAGCAAGAGAGTATGCCAAGGTGCCGAAGGGAAGGCTTTCCCGCTTAGGGCAGCTTGGTTCGTTGGCCACCCAGGTGGCAGGCAGCATGGTCACCGAGGGCGTAAAACAACTCGCACAGGGAAACCGTCCAAAAGCCAGTGAGTTACTGCTTACTCCCGGTAATGCTAAGCGGGTTGCCGAGCAATTGGCACAACTACGCGGTGCCGCCATGAAAGTAGGCCAACTCCTGTCTATGGACGCTGGCGACCTGCTACCACCAGAATTATCCGAGCTTCTTGCCCGCCTTCGTTCTGAAGCCAAAGCCATGCCTATCAGCCAGCTCAATGCCGTATTGCAGGACGAGTGGGATATCGACTGGCAGGACAGATTCCAAACCTTTTCATTCTACCCTGTTGCGGCAGCCTCCATCGGCCAAGTACATTCAGCAACCAATTGGGAAGGTGAGAAAATTGCGCTCAAGATCCAATATCCTGGCATAAAAGAGAGCATAGACAGCGATGTTGATAATGTCGCCACACTATTAAGGGTATCAGGGTTGCTGCCCAAAGGTGTCGACTACCAGGATTTGCTCGAAGAGGCCAAAAAACAGCTTCATGCTGAAGCCGACTACAACCTAGAAGCCGAGCTACTCAAAAAGTACAAGCAGTTACTCTTACCTGACTCGCGTTACCTGATACCCGATGTCTTTGATGAGTTAACCACTGAAAATATCCTCGCCATGCAGTTTGTTGAGGGGTTGCCGATTGAGTCACTGATCAACCAGCCCCAACAAGTTCGAGACCGTGTTATGGCGCTTGCTTTTGAGCTGCTGTTCAAGGAAATGTTTGATTTCAAGCTAGTTCAAACCGATCCTAACTTCGCCAATTTCCTCTACAACCCGCAATCTCAGCAGTTAGTGCTGCTCGATTTCGGTGCTACCCGCGCTTATCCCTCCCATGTATCGGAAGGCTACCAGCAGCTGCTCAGTGCGGCCCTTGCCTACAACAGAACAGCGATGAACGCTGCACTGAGGCAAATCGGATTTTTCAGCCAGCCAATTACGCCTTCCCAGCAAAATGCCGTGATTGAACTATGTGCGGAGGCTTGCGAGCCGATAATGACTGATGGGGTGTTTGATTTTGGCCAAACTGATTTAGCTCGGCGGATACGAGATGCGGGTACGGCACTGAGCATTAAAGAGAATTATTGGCATACCCCGCCTGCCGATGCGATTTTCTTCCACCGCAAACTCGGCGGGTTATACCTGCTTGCCGCGAGGCTGCAAGCCAGGGTCAATGTCCGTGAGAT
Organism: Photobacterium sp. ABD4_091; assembly: GCF_056160145.1. Taxonomy (NCBI): domain Bacteria; kingdom Pseudomonadati; phylum Pseudomonadota; class Gammaproteobacteria; order Vibrionales; family Vibrionaceae; genus Photobacterium; species Photobacterium sp. ABD4_091. The sequence continues at coordinate 232,053 of NZ_JBSWWQ010000001.1, forward strand.
TTTCTCGCCATACTTGCTGAAAGCCGAGTAAAGCTGTGGACTCGATATGGACAACAGCTACATGGACAACAGCTACGAAGCAGGGCTCAGGTAATGAGCCCGCCAGTACCCGGCATCATCAAACAGCTCTTCGTTAAGCGCGATGGCATTTTCAATCGAAAGGTATAGCTCTGAATTTTCTTCTCCCAGAGACTTCAGCTTATCACGTGCCCGATACAGCTCGGCAATGTACACCTGCTGGGACTCGAGCAATAGATTTTGCCGCGCCCCCTGTTGGGCGGTGCTTTCTTTGGCTAAATAGCCAATGGCATTCTCTCCGGCATGGGGGGCATCCTGCTCTAGACTAACCACAAGCAATGAACAGCCTAACGCTATACCCAACAAGCCTGTTTTAATAACATTCTTCATCATCATGCAACCTCATACCGGATCATTGACACAATAATGACAAGCAATTGAATGGCGTTCAATTAATGAAAGCTGAACAATTTTCCATCACCCTCCTTCTTTGCTCAGCTAGAGACTTCAGATCTCGTATTACGAAGCCGGTTTGGCCGGAGTATAAGGCTCGGTTTGGGGCAACTTGGGCTTTCGGGTTACAAGGAATACAGCAACGGCAGCCAAAACAAACCCTGCAGCGCCTAGCTCATCAAAGCTTTCACCAAAAATAAGCCAGGCTTGGAACGCCGTCATCGGTGGCACCAAGTAGAACGTTGAAGCCACTTTGGATGACTCACCATGCTTGACCATGTAAAGCAGCAGCAAAATCGCCACCACCGACAGCACCAATACCAACCAGCTTAGGGCAAAGATAAACGTCGGTGTCCAGTTAACCACCATGGTTTCGGTTGTCAGGGCAACCGGCAAAAACAGTAAAGCCGCTGCGCTGTATTGCCACACCGCACTGCCCACCATATCGATCCCCTGGCAGAATTTCTTCTGGTATAGAGTGCCAAACGTGATTCCCACCAGAGCCATAAAGGTGAAGAAGTAAGCGGCCTCGCGACTACCATCCTGATGCCAAGCCATATTGCCCTGCAGTACCAGATTGATCCCGATAAAGCCAATAACAAGCCCTAGCCATTGCGATACACGCATCCGCTCTCCGGCACAACCAAACATGACTACGGCAGTCACTATCGGCTGTAACCCGACCAATAACGAACACAGTCCTGCTGGCATACCCAAGCCAATCGCGATATAGGTTCCGCCAAGATAAAAACCATGGATCAGCAAGCCTGCAACCATGCAGTGAACTAGCGCTTTACCCGTCGGAAGGCGAGATTTGAGGATAACCACCAGCAACATAAACACGGCAATGTTTGCCAACATACGGATCAGCAGGAAAGTCGCAGGCTCTGCATAGGGTAAACCTAGCCTTGCCCCGATAAAGCCGGAGCTCCAAAGTACCACAAACAGGAATGGGATAAAGCGCGTCATCATGGCCTACTCTCTTCTCTTTTGCCTCAATAACGATTACTTTAAATTGGGTACAAAAACCTTAACAGGGACAGATTGGTGTATTTTATAGGGTACAGATGGTATGAATGCAGAACATCATGGACAGGTTAGGCAAACCGAACCGCAAACTCAGGATCAGGCGCAAAGCCAGCTTAAGAAAAAATACCAGTACGTTTACCTATGGGTAGAAGAGCGAATTGACAAGCAAAGCTTTCAGCCCGGGGAGCGCCTTCCTTCTATCCGAGAGCTCAGCCAACAATTGTCTGTCAGCAAAAACACGGTGATCCGAGCCTACCAGCAACTCGAGGCCAACCAGAAGATTTCCGCCTCCGCACGCTCCGGATACCGAGTGAACCACACCAAGGCAGCACTCTTTGAACGGACGCCTATCCCTGAGCCGGGTTTTGTCGATCTGATGGCACTGAGTAAAAAGATCATGGGTCTCCCAGTTTCCCGCGAAATCCTGCCGATGGGATCAGCCCACCCAGATACCGACTTCCCTGCAATCAATAGCCTTTATGCTGAGATCGGCCGCCATAGCCGTTACCAAAGCCATATACCCAGCCACTACCAGCTGCCTCCCGGTAATGACCTGCTATTACAGCAATTGGTAGGCATCAACAGAGAATTGGGCGTGACGATTTCTAAACAGTCATTATTGGTCACCCATGGTGCCCAACAGGCCATCAGCCTTAGCCTGCAGGCGCTCACCAATGATGGGGATATTGTATTGGTTGAATCTGCCAGTTACTTCGGTAACCTGATGCTGCTCGAGTCACTGAACCTGAAAGTCATTGAAATACCCGCTAGCCCTATTTCGGGAATCCAGCTCGACGCCCTGGAACAAGCACTGCAACGCTGGCCCGTCAAGGCTATCTTGATTAATCCTAGTTTCAACAACCCGACCGGGTATGTCATGTCAACAGCTGATCGGCTTCGTTTTCTCGCCATGACCAGCGGTATTCCGATCATTGAAGATGATGTATTCGGCGGACTGGCCTACCAACAACGTCCATTGCCTTTGAAAACCCTCGATCAGGAAGACAGGGTGATCTACTGCAACTCCCTGTCAAAAACCTTGGACTCGCGGTTGCGTATCGGCTGGGTGGTTGCTGGCAAGTATCAATCAGTCATAGAGAAACGCCTACTCACAGACAATATGGGCAGCCCGAACCTTATCCACTCTGCCGTCGCGCAGTTCCTCGAAACCGGCAAATACCGCCAGCACCTGGGCAAAATTCGCCGTAGCTATGCAAAAAAGCAAAAACTGTTTCATAAGCTACTGACCCAGGCCTTGGATCATTATCCCCAGTTGCATGGTCACTATCACCTTACCCAGCCAAGTGGTGGGTTCTTGTGTTGGCTTACACTACCGGAGCACACCGACGGCCAAGCGATCTACCAGGAGTCTTTGGCACATGGGATCAGCGTCCTGCCTGGCAGCATGTTCAGCACCAACCAACGCTATGCGCACTGCCTGCGCCTGAGTTTTGCCAATTTCAGGGAGTCTAAAGACTGGCAACGAGGGCTTGTTCAGTTTGCCGCTATCATTGCGAGCCATACATCGCCATCACCATAAAGTCGAAAAGACACGGTAATACAAACTGCTACACTACTGGTAGACAGAATCATTGAGCAAGGAGCGATTGAGATGCCGGGACACTTTCTACCACCCAAAATAAAGGCAATATGCACCGCCCTAGTTTGCCAGTTGGGCTTGGCATTCTCCCCTCAAGCCTTATCCGCGCCGGTTTCTGTCCTTGAAGGAAGCAGTGCAGGGATGCCATTTGTGGTAGAGCGCATCGCGCAAACCGACGGAGTGCCATGGGGGATGACCTTTACCCCAGTACAGGACAAAGCAGGACAGGACACAACAGGGCAAGCACTGCTCATAACTTATCGTGACGGTAAAATTCGCCTTTTAAACACCGAGACCGGCTCAACGCAACCCGTTACGGGGCAACCGGTCATAAACCAATACGGCCAAGGTGGGCTCATGGATGTGGCTCGCCGGGATATGCCGAACAACCAAACCTGGTACTATTTCACCTATAGCAAGGCTCGTGATGGGCAAGCAGCAACCACCCTCGCCCGCGCCAAACTAGACGGTACCCAGCTCACCCAATGGCAGGACTTGCTGGTCACTCAATCTTTCAGTGATGCCTCGCGCCATTTTGGCAGCCGTATCGCCTTTGATAACCAAGGCCATGTCTTTTTTTCCATCGGCGATAGAGCCCACCGCCCCAACGGACAGGATCTCTCCACCCATGCCGGGAGTATCCTCCGGCTTAACCTGGACGGCTCCGTCCCTGAAGACAACCCTTTCGTCAAGGTCAGCAATGCCCTGCCTGAGATTTGGAGTTACGGCCACCGCAATCCACAGGGGGTAATATATGACCTTGAGACTAGCCGCCTTTGGTCAAACGAGCATGGCCCGCGCGGCGGCGATGAAATCAATTTAATCACAGCCGGGGCTAATTATGGCTGGCCGGTAACGTCACACGGTAAAGAATACTGGGGGCCAATTTCCGTTGGGGAATCGGAAGAAAAAGAAGGCATTGTTTCCCCTGCCAAGGTATACACCCCGTCCATAGCACCGGGTGGATTGCTGCTTTACCGTGGTGATGCATTCCCAAGTTGGCAAGGTAATTTATTCAATAGTGCGCTCAAGCTGCGCCACCTGAATCGTGTCACCGTCACAGCGGCAGGCAGCTTAAAAGGTGAAGAGCGGTTGCTCGAAGAGCTCGACGAGCGCATCAGGGCACTTGCTACTGACAGCCAAGGCTGGCTGTACTTCTCTGCCGATTCTGGGGCAATTTACCGGCTGAGGCCGCAGTCAAAATAAATCCAGATAACTGCTGACAGAACAATCAGTTCTAGAATTGGCTGTTGCAAAACACAGCACAGCCAACTATGTGTTTTATGCATAGACACTTTGATATTTTCTCATTTGAGTCATGTTTTGAATTCCTCTACTATCCCCGCTCTTTTTTGCACATTGAGGCACTGATGTTTTCGCAATCTCTGACAGCTCAACTGGTGCGCATGGTATTGCTTCTTGCCCTGACGCTAGTCGGTGTCCACCACTGCCAACCTTTGTTGGACTCGCTAGCCGAGCATGCCATGAGCGGCGGTTGCCATCAGCAAAACTCAAATGAACACACTTTGACCGGACTATAACCATGAGTATTTTTCGCTTTCCACTGCTTGTGTGGATGGGCATCGGAACACTAATTATCAGCCTAGGGATCAGGCAGTCTTTTGGTATCTTCATGATGCCGATTTCTATGCATTTTGATACCGGCCGTGAATTCTTTAGTCTGGCTATCGCGCTTCAAAACTTGCTATTCGGTGTCTTCCAACCATTTGTCGGTATGGCATCAGACCGCTGGGGTGCCAAAAAAGTGATTTGGAGTGGTGCAATTGCCTATGGCCTAGGTCTGTACCTCACCTCTATCGCTGTTGAGCCAAACTGGTTATACGTCTCTCTTGGTGCATTGGTCGGCCTGGGCTTGAGTGCCACCAGCTACGTTATTGTACTTGGCGCGGTTGCCCGTGTTGTCCCTGCCGAGCACACCGCAAAAGCCTTTGGCTTAACAACGGCTGCTGGCTCGTTCGGTATGTTTGCGGTGATCCCTGGTGCCCAGTACATGCTTAGCGAATTTAACTGGCAGACGGCGCTGCAAGTTTTCGCCATGCTGTGTGCGCTGATGATGGCATTCTCTTTCTTTATGAAAGCCAACAAGAAGACAGCGGCCGCCTCGGCTGCACCAGAGGCTGAGCAAACCCTTAAAGAAGCACTGAAAGAGGCTTTCAGCCACCGTGGCTACTGGCTGATCCACATGGGCTTTTTCGTATGTGGTTTCCACGTGATGTTTATCGCTACCCACTTGCCAAGCTATCTGGCGGATAAAGGCTTACCGGGCACGACAGCCGCGATGGCTCTTGCCTATGTCGGTATCTTCAATATCTTCGGCAGTTACTTCTGGGGCGTAATGGGTGACAAGTTCAACAAACGCTACGTGATGTCTGCCTTGTATGTCATGCGCACGCTGGTAATCGCGGGCTTTGTTACCTTGCCTGTCACGACAGAAACGGCAGCCCTATTCGGTGGCGCAATTGGTTTCTGCTGGCTAGGTACAGTACCGCTGACGTCAGGCTTGGTACGCCAAATCTTTGGCCCACGCTACCTATCGACGCTATATGGTTTGGTGTTTTTCACCCACCAAGTCGGTAGCTTCCTTGGGGCTTGGTTCGGTGGCCGCATCTACGACTACTACGGCAGCTATGAGCCAATCTGGTGGTCAACGGTGGTCTTTGCCCTGATTGCTGCGCTTATCCACATCCCAATCAATGATAAGCCACTTGTACGTCAACCAGCAGCGGCGTAACACTTAATCTCGAACTTTAAGCTCTAAGCTCTAAGCTCTAAGCTCTAAGGTTTAGAAACATGCAAAAACAAAAGCCCCCGGTCACCTGATGTGAACCGGGGGCTTTTTCATTCCAGTAGCACCCAAGTGCTACGAGAAGCTTATATGTCGATTACAAATGCTCACCACGACGAAGCGCATCAATACGCTTGTCTAGTGGTGGGTGCGTCATAAACAGCTCAGACAGTGATTTCTTGCCGTTGATGCCAAATGCCATCATCGAACCTTCTAGCTGAGGCTCATGGCTCATTTTCAGACGCTCAAGCGCGGCAATCATCTTCTCTTTACCCACTAGGTGAGCAGAGCCTGCATCGGCCTTGAACTCACGGTGGCGGCTGTACCACATAGTCAGGATGCTCGCCAAGAAGCCGAACAGTACTTCCATAATTGAAGAAACAATGAAGTAAGTCATGTAGCTGCCGCTACCGCCTTCTTCATCGCTGTTGTTCACGCCGCTGATTGCACCGGCAACCAAACGAGACACAAAGATAACGAACGTATTCACCACACCCTGCATCAGGGTCATGGTTACCATATCGCCATTGGCGACGTGGCTGACTTCGTGCGCCAATACCGCTTCTGCTTCATCGCGGGTCATACTGTGCAGCAAGCCTGTCGACACCGCCACCAGTGAATCATCACGCTTGGCACCGGTTGCAAATGCGTTGATATCGGCAGAGTCGTAAACAGCAACCGTCGGCATACCAATACCTGACTGCTGCGCCTGGCGGGCAACAGTTTCCATCAACCAATGCTCGGTTTCATTGCGCGGGTGTTCGATAACCATGCCGCCCACAGATCGCAGTGCCATTGACTTCGACATGAACAGGGAAATCAACGAACCACCAAAACCAAACAAGGCTGCCATAACCAATAGCCCGGAAAGGCTACCTGGCTGCATGCCTGTCACCGCATAAACGACGTTCAAGACAACACTGAAAACCAGCATGACCGCTAGGTTAGTTGCCAAAAACAATGCAATACGCTTCATATTGTACTCTTTCTCCAGAAAAGAAGGCGTTGTTACCCCAATAATGGCTATTTTTTACACTACTGGGATATCATCCATTTGTTATTGATATGTATAGTATGGTCGTTGAAACAGAAAACAAGTGGAAGTGATAAATTGTTACGTTTCATTTTTGTTATTAAACAATCAAATACTATTAAGCAATCTTTTTTATGGTAATAGAAATACCTTTAATTGGGGCTTAACGCAGAGGATGTCACCGCAAAACAAGAGTCAGCGACTGCAAGGAATGTCTGCGTGCAGTTGGTTGATATCGAGTAACTGCATTGCTTCAACTTGGTAGTATCCCCATATACTCATGGCAAATAGCAATAAAGGAACGCCAAGGCATGTCCCTGATTTCAACTTGCCAACTATTCCCCAGCGGATAACCGTTGGCTTGTACACTTTCATCGACTTGGGCGGAAACTGCCCCTCTTTTAAACCACGAATACCTATTGGGGCTAGCAGTAAGCCAGACATCAGCCCGGCAGAGAGTGGAATACCGACAAAGACAATATGCCAAATGTACTCTGCCCCATTGAGCCCGTATAACTCATAACAGTGCGGCTGCTCAGAAAACACTTTAATGAATGGTTCAAACCAATATTTAAAGCCCACTATTACCAATAGCCCCAAGCAAGTTTGCACAGATAGCCGAATGACTATTTTTCGTTTGGTATACTCCGGCGCGTATTCCATTAGCTCCCTCTTAGTCTGATTTCCTATTGCTCACTGATTTGTCCACTGAGCCAATGTCCCTGACTCGGCCTAAAGCGTATTTAGCCGTTAACAGGCAAGCACGGGGCAATGTGCTGGCATGCCGCTTTAATCACAGTCGATCAAGCTATCGCGTCATCCACACATAACACTTTAGTGATTTCACTCGAAGAAATATGCAGCCCATGCTTGAGCTGCACATTAGCCCCAAAGTGGTCGAACCAGAACTTGTCTAAAATGAAAAAATGACAAGTTATCAGCAAATTAAAGCTAGGGGTAATAGTGGGGGTAGACAGGTTTAGACTTTAGTCTTATTGTATCTACGACTAAGGTATTCTATTGTCGTATTTAGTTAGTGATGATGCATGGTATTCAATTATCAAGGAGGAATGATGGCCGATCACGAAAACTACCAGGTAGCTATTGACATTCTACGCTGTCATCTTGGTATGTCTGCAGATGAAGCGCGTAAAGAGCTAGGGTTAGACGGAAATAACAAAAAGCTCAATGAGACGCAAGAAGCGCTTATTGGCCTGACTGGCAACAACTAAGCCTTTCTGCTTATAACCAAATTCAATAAAAACCTCTCGCTTTCGAGAGGTTTTTTTATACCTATCCCCAAATGACTCAGAGCTAGCGTGATCAAGATCACGATTCAGCTCCAATTCAGCTCCTGAGCATAAACTTGCCCGCCTCTTATTTATATACCGCACGCAGGTTCGCTATGCCATCAACCACCACTACTGCCGCGCAACAGTCGCAGGGAAACCCACTCTACCAACCACTATTACAGAGCCTGTCCCTGTTCCTGGTGCTTGCGTTGCTAATGGCGCTATCAGCATTCACCATCCATTTTGATGTACTGAACATCCAAAACAATATCGGTGAAAATTCCTGGACGGAATTTTTACAAGAAACCTACCTCTTTATTACCTCTGCCCTCTTTGCCGTTGTTGCCATACGCAAACCACAGCAACGAGGCTTTGCCATCCTGGTTTCTGCTTTCTTCGGCGTGATGTTTATCCGTGAAATGGATTCTGTTTTGGATCAGATCAGCCATGGGTTCTGGAAATACCCAGCCTGGCTGCTAGCTTCCTACGCCATTGGTTACGCCATCATACAGCGCGAGAGTACGGTAAAACCTTTGATGGACTATATGAGGCACAACAGTTTCAGCCTGATGCTGGGTGCCATGGTGACCCTGCTGGTTTTTGCCCGTATCTTTGGCATGAGTGGGCTTTGGCAGGGGATCATGCAGGAACATTATGTACGAGGCGTGAAAAACTTAGCGGAGGAAGGTGTTGAGCTGCTGTCCTACAGCTTAATCTTGTTCTCAGCCGCTTGGTACTGCTTGCCTAACTTAAAGCAGTCAACCAAATAAGTGTTGCTATCCCGCACATAAAAAAACCTGCCGATTGGCAGGTTTTCGTTTTATCTATACCAGCTACATCAACTGCAGCAAAGGCTTTATAGCCCTAGCGGTGACAGATTGATATAGTTCGCTAAATTACGCTTTTTGATACCCGGCATATAAGGGATCTCACCCAGCTTTTGGCCTGGTAGGTTCTCTTCCAGCATGCGGATAATATCAGCGTAGTTCTCTGTTCCTGGATTGATGCGGTTTGCTACCCAGCCAACCACTTCCAAGCCATCGTTCTGAATAGCTTCAGCCGTCAAGATAGCATGGCTCAAGCAACCCAGCTTAACCCCGACCACCAAGATCACTGGCAGTTTTTCCTGCTTAACCCAAGAAGACAGGTAGTCATTCCAAGACACAGGTACACGCCAGCCGCCAGCACCCTCGACCAATACGGCGTCGGATTTCTGCTTAAGCTGATCCAACCCATTGGACAGCACATCAAACTCAATAACACGTTTTTCCTGCTCAGCAGCCAAGTGCGGAGAGATTGCCGCCTCAAACGCGTACGGGTTCACTTCGTCATAGTCTAACTCAACAACCGATGCATCCTGAATGTACAAGGCATCTGAATTACGCATACCATTGGCTGTCGGTGCGCTACCTGATGCGACCGGCTTATAACCCGCCATCTTGATATTCGCGCTAGCTGCAGCATGAAGAATGGCGCGAGAGGCTACAGTTTTACCTACTTCAGTATCTGTACCTGTTACAAAGAAAGCGTTAGTCATTAATAATTACTCCAAAACAGACTTGGTATGTTGCCGGCAGTCGGTTGTCCTCATGTCGAAACTCATCATAAGCGCTCTCTAATGCCTTAAATGTCTTGCGACTGGCCAAGCCTGCTTTTCGCCCCTGATGAATATGTGTTGCCCCTATACCTTTCAAATCTTTCATAAGGTCAACTGCCGTGCGGTAATACATGGTGATTGGCAGGAATTCTAGGTCAACCTCTGAACAGCCCGCTTGCGCCAGCGCAAGTTTTATGGCCTTTTGCGAAAGAAACTGGTTCACATGTTGATATTGATCAACCTGTTTCCATGCATAAGAGAGCTCATGCAGTGATCCTTCTGCCAAGGTAGAAAAGACAATATGGCCACCGGGTTTAACCACCCGGCGCAGCTCTCTAAGCGGCACTGACAAGTCATCACACCACTGCAGGGCCAGGCTGGTGAAGGCAAAATCAAACTGGTTTTCAGGTAAAGGCAGGCACTCCGCATCCCCTTCGACATAGGTCAGACCGTCACCACAGCGTCGTTTGGCCTGCTCTAGCATTGCGCTAGACAAATCTGCGGCGCACACTTTCAGCCCCCTCTGCTGCAACTGCTGGCTGAAATATCCTGTTCCGCAGCCAAGATCAAGTACTTGGCTGCCGGTAAGACTCACAGCAGGCAGCTTAGACAAAAGGTGATGGCCCACTTGGCGCTGGAACGCCGCTGATTGATCATAATGTTTTGCAGCCTTACCGAAAGCTTCGGCTATCGCTTGTTTGTCGGTAACAACGACATCGTCTAGAAAAGGAACTGCAGTGTCTGCATTATTCTTCATGCCATACCTCATTAATTGCCTGCGCTAACGAACGTACTTCAGCGTCTTTGTGTGCAGCTGTCAGGGTGATCCGCAGCCTCGCGGAGTTAGCCGGAACCGTTGGCGGCCTGATGGCACTGACCCAAAGCCCACGCTGACGTAGCTGCTGTGCAAACTTGACTGCCCGATCGCTACTCCCCACCAACAAGGGTTTGATTGGGGTCTGTGTATCCACCATCTCAACATCTGGTGATAAGTGCTCTGCCAAACTTCCACCAAGCTCAGCCAATTTCTCCCGGCGCCAGTTTTCGCGCTGGATCATCTCGCATGACTTAGACAGCGCATGAGCTTGAGCCGGAGGCATTGCCGTGGAATAGATGAAGTGGCGGGCGAACTGAACCAAGTACTCGGCAATATCATGGCTGCACAGTATGGCGGCTCCCTGGAGGCCAAAAGCTTTGCCAAAGGTCACCACCAGAATATCTGGTTTGATACCCGCATGATCACAACTGCCACGGCCTGACTCACCAAGCACCCCGCAGCCGTGGGCATCGTCTACCGCCAGCATGCTGCCAGATTGCTGGCAAACCCTTGCAATATCACCAAGCGGCGACAAATCCCCATCCATGCTGAACACCCCCTCGGTCACCACCAGCTGCGGGGAGGTATCAGGTATGCGCGAGATCAAGCGGGATAAGGCTGAGGGATCATTATGGGGAAAACGTCTCATTACCGCCGGTGACAACATTCCGGCTTCAATCAATGAAGCATGGTTAAGCTTATCCTGTAGGAGGTGATCCCCCTCTTGGAGCAAAGCAAACAGCAATGCTTGGTTGGCACTAAAGCCACTGCTAAATAACAACGCTTGGTCATAACCCAACCAGTCGGCAAGCTGAGACTGCAAGTACTGGTGCGGCGAGTGAAACCCCGTCACCAACGGGCTGGCACCACTACCTGCTCCATAGAGGGATAAGCCATCCTGCCAGGCGGCAACAAGTGCGGGATCCTGCGCAAGGCCAAGGTAGTCATTGCTGGAAAAATTCAGCAATGACTGCTCCCGGTGTTGCACCGACATATCCTGCCCGCGCCCAAGGCAATTCAAAGTCCGGTAAAGCCCTTGCTCATGTCTATCAGCAAGGGCAGAAGCGATCCGTTGGCTAAACCGATGCATCGTAGAACATATCATCCTTGCTTGGCCGCGCAGCAACACGCTGTGCCACCTGTCCCAACAACTCCTGCGCCTGAACCTCATCCGGTTTAGCGGCTTGTTCCTGGCGGTTGATCCCCAGCTTGGCAAACAACTGCATGTCTTTGTCTTCACCTGGGTTTGGAGTCGTTAGCAGCTTACAGCCGTAGAACACTGAATTAGCACCAGCCATAAAGCACAATGCCTGCATCTGCTCGTTCATATCTTCTCGGCCTGCCGACAGGCGCACTGCCGACTGCGGCATAATAATTCGGGCTACCGCGATAATGCGGATAAAATCGAACGGGTCGACATCATCGACAGACTCAAGCGGCGTCCCTTTCACCTTCACCAGCATATTGATTGGCACACTTTCTGGGTGGGTTGGCAAGTTGGCAAGTTCAACCAATAGGCCAGCCCTATCACGGGAGCTCTCACCCATCCCGATGATCCCGCCGGAACAGATCTTCATACCCGCTTCACGCACATGGCTTAAGGTATCAAGGCGGTCTTGGTAAGTACGGGTAGTAATGATATTGCCGTAAAACTCCGGCGAGGTATCAAGGTTGTGGTTGTAGTAGTCCAAACCGGCTTCCGCGAGTTCATTGGCTTGGTCGCCAGTGATCATGCCAAGTGTCATACACGTTTCCAGCCCCATGGATTTCACCCCACGCACCATATCTAGCAGATAAGGCATATCGCGCTCTTTCGGGTTTTTCCATGCCGCGCCCATACAAAAACGGGTCGCACCAGAGGTCTTGGCTTTATGCGCCGCATCTAACACCCGCTCGACTTCCAGCAGGCGCTCGCGATCGACATCAGTACGGTAGTGGGCGCTTTGCGGACAGTACTTGCAGTCTTCAGGGCACGCACCGGTTTTGATAGAAAGCAGGGTACTGACCTGCACCTTGTTAGGATCATGGTACTGGCGGTGCACCTGCTGGGCTTCAAACACCAAATCCATAAACGGCTTTTCAAATAGCGCTTGAACTTCCTCGACTGTCCAGTCGTGACGTACTTCCACGTGTAATCACCTCTTATTATGTGCTCAACGTACACTGATTTATGCCGTTGAGATTATGCATTCATTGCTTCTTGTTACTTGGCTAGTCTACTTTCAGACGGTAGACTGTCAACCACCAACAAGGATCAAGGTTTACAATTGTGCAAAAAACAACCAGCCCGATCGATTTGGATTTTGACCAAAAGCATGTCTGGCACCCCTACACGTCAACGTTGAACCCGCTACCCTGCTATCCAGTGACCAGCGCCAACGGTGTTTACCTGCAGCTTGAAGATGGAAGGGAAATCATTGATGGCATGTCATCATGGTGGTCGACAATCCATGGTTATAACCACCCGGCCCTAACAGAGGCAGCCAAGGCTCAGCTCGATAAAATGTCTCACGTGATGTTCGGCGGTATCACCCATGAGCCCGCTGTTGAGCTATGCCGCAAGCTGGTCGACATCACACCAGCTCCCCTCCAGCATGTCTTCCTGGCTGACTCAGGCTCCGTGGCTGTGGAAGTCGCGTTGAAAATGGCGCTGCAGTACTGGCATGCCAAAGGGCAGCGCCGAGCAAAATTCTTGACCGTCAAACACGGCTACCACGGCGATACGTTTGCCGCCATGTCGGTCACCGACCCCGACAACTCCATGCACAGCCTTTATAAGGGCTTCCTGCCGGAGCACATCTTTGCCCAATCGCCTGAAGGTGGTTTCTACGAGCAGTGGCAAGAGTCGGATATCGATGACTTCCAACGCCAGCTCGAGCAACACCATGAAGAAGTTGCCGCGGTGATCATCGAGCCTATCGTCCAAGGCGCCGGGGGGATGCGCATCTATCACCCGACCTTCCTTAAACGGGTTCGCCAGTTGTGTGATGAGTACGGGATTTTGCTGATCGCCGATGAGATTGCGACTGGATTTGGCCGTACAGGAAAATTATTTGCCTGCGAACATGCCGGTATTAGCCCTGATATTATGTGTGTCGGCAAAGCCCTCACCGGGGGGTATATGACCCTTTCGGCAACCCTAGCCAGCACGCATGTCGCAAATACGGTATGCAGTGGGGAGGCCGGCTGCTTCATGCATGGCCCGACTTTTATGGGCAACCCTTTGGCCTGTGCCGTCGCCAATGCCAGCTTGGATATCCTTGCTCAGGGGCACTGGCAAAAGCAGGTGAAAGCGATTGAAAAACAATTAGCTGAGTCACTTCCCGAGATTGCAAAACTGGAGCGGGTAAAGGCTGTACGCTGGCTGGGTGCCATTGGTGTGGTCGAGCTTCACAAGCCCGTCGAGATGGCCAGTATTCAGGAAGCTTTTGTAGATAGTGGTGTCTGGATTCGCCCTTTTGGCACACTTGTCTACATAATGCCTCCATTTATCATTAATCAACAACAACTTAGCCAACTCACTTCAGCCATCCTGTTAGCACTTAAGTAGTATCGAAAAGCAGACAACGTCCAAAGATTGTCTGCTTATACTTTTCCTGAACGTTATAGCAATCCCAACTACGTGTTGGCCCGTACATAAAATGAATAACGTCAGTTAAGGCTGGAACTATGCAATTACCACTATTTCCGTTACAGATTTACCTGCTGCCAGGCGGGATAAGTAAATTGCGGATTTTCGAACCTCGCTACACCCGGTTAGTCAAGCTGGCTATGGGTGACGGCAACGGGTTCGGACTCTGCATGAAAGATGAAGATACACTGTGCCATTTCGGAACCCGGGTGATTATCACCGATTTCGAACAGCTGCCCGATGGCCTGCTCGGGATCACCATCAGGGGGGTAGAGAAATTTTTGATCAATAAACACTGGCAAGAAGAGGACGGCCTGAGGTTCGGTGATGTCACCCCGATGAGTAACTGGACGCCAAGCCAAATCAAGTTCGTTGACCGGGATATATCCAATAGCCTCAAAGCGCTATTTGAAGAATACCCTGAACACGCTGAAAACTACCCCCTGCCTGATTACAATGATATGACTTGGGTATGCCAGCGCTGGCTAGAGCTCTTGCCGCTGGAAACAAACCAGAAGCAATGGTTTATGAGTCGCAATGACCATCGTGCAGCACTATCTTTCCTGCACAATGTCATTGACGAACAACTAAAAAGAGATTGCTAGGCCACAAACAAATGCAAGCACATGTCTGTGGATGTGAATTTTTACAAAGACATGCTGGCTTCGCCCTGAAACAACTAACCTTCGATCAGCTTCATCAGCAAGTGACCGTCATACATCGCCTGCTTGACCAAAGCCGCCCCCGGCATGGTCGCCTGGGTATAAAAAGAGCTCTGCTCAATCACGAGATCACGGTTGTACACCGGTAATGACTGGTTCCGGACGCAATCCATGATTGCCGGATACAAAATATCCTTCGCCCGATTAAATTCCCCGCCAATGAGGATCTTTTCCGGATTGAATAAATTGACCATGATGGCAATTGCCTGCCCCAGGTGATGGCCCAGCTCAACAATGATCTGGCGGGCCAGAGTATCCCCGGCTATCGCAGCATCACAGATCCGCTCAATCGTCAGGCTCTTGCCATGCAGGGATGACGGGTGCCCCTCACGCAAGCGCTGCTCGACCTGCTCGATGACCGCTTTCACACTCGCGACGGTTTCAAGGCAACCATGGTTACCGCAGAAGCAACGCTTACCATAAGGTTTGATTTGGATATGACCCAACTCGCCAACGTTGCCAATCCGGCCTTGCAGTACCACATTATCGAGCACGATCCCGGCCCCTACACCATGGTGGATTGAAACCAGAATCGAATTGGCGACATCACGGGAGTTACCGAACAGTTTCTCCGCCAGCGCCCATGAACGGGTATCATTGCCGACAAACACCGGCAAACCGGTGGCCTCATGAATTGCCGGGCCGAGTTCTAGGTTATGGACATCATAGTGAGGCATCTGGATAACCATACCGGCATCCGCGTTCACCAACCCCGGCAGGGAAACGGCAATGGCTGTGATTCGATCCAACTCGCTAACATGGTTGGCAAAGAAAGTGTGAATTTCAGAGATAAGCTTTTTCAATACTTCATCTTGGTGAAGCACATCGACATCCTGGCGCTCTTCAACCAGAATATCGCCCCCCAGTTCATGCAAGGCAATGGTCATATAGCCACGCCCCAAACGAAGAGACATAAACTGCCAGCCTTCATTGGCCGGCACAAGGCCAACAGCAGGCCTTCCCCTGCTAGAGGACTCTTGGATCGCAGTCTCTTTGATTAAATGGGCTTCAATTAGCTCGCGGGTAATCTTGGTAATACTCGCTGGTGCCAGTTGGCTACGCTTGGAAAGCTCAATGCGGGAAATGGGGCCAAACAAGTCGATAAGCTTGTAGACGCTGCCGGCATTATTTCTTTTGATATGGTCGATATGACCTGGCTGAGCGACATACATGCCTAAACTCCCGGAAAAATCTGTCATAATTTAAAACACATTGAATTTTTTTACTTTGCGAAGTAATTGTGAAGCCGATTATGTTAAGTCCGTGACAACGGTCACGATGAATTATGAAAAACAAAGCAATATTTGCTATAGCTCTCATTCTACCGCAAAACTATTGCCTTTTTTTTAACTCCAAAAATTAACCTAATTAAAGACAGCGTTCGGCAATTTTGCGATAATCGCCGGTCGCAAAATCCCCCACCATGAGGTTTACGGTGTACAAAATTAACGAAGTCTTTGAAACGATCCAAGGTGAAGGCGTATTTACCGGTGTGCCAGCCATTTTTGTCCGGCTCCAGATTTGCCCTGTCGGTTGTGCTTGGTGCGATACCAAACAGACATGGAGTGCCGAGCCTCAGGACCATGGTTCTTTAGACGATGTCATGGCAAAAACCGGCGACTCCCCTCTCTGGACTGAGCTTGACGCCGAAGGCATTGTTAATTTGCTCAAACAACAGCAATACACGGCCAAGCATGTTGTCATCACCGGGGGAGAACCTTGTATTTACGATTTGCGACCGCTGACGACTTCTTTGGAAGAGGCTGGTTTCCAATGCCAAATCGAAACCAGTGGTACATCAAAGATCTTGGCGACCGACAGTACTTGGGTAACCGTCTCGCCGAAAATCAATATGAAGGCCAAACTTCCGGTAATCGCCAGCGCGATTGAACGTGCCGACGAGATCAAACACCCGGTCGGCACCCAGAAAGATATCGAGCAGCTCGATGCGCTGCTTGAAGGCAAAAAACTCAAAACAGGGGTTAACATCGCGCTGCAGCCAATCAGCCAGAAGCCAAGGGCGACAGAATTGTGCATCGACACCTGCATCAAACGCAACTGGCGCCTGTCTATCCAAACCCATAAATACCTTGCCATCGCGTAATCGGCTGATAACTAAAGCATACCTGGCACCGTGCGGTTGTCTTACTTTTATGACAACCGCCCTATATCCGAGACACATCTCCTTTCTTAACTTTGCACCTTTTTGTCCTATCTATACTGAGCAGAAAACAAATACCAATAAAAGACTAATGACCTATTGGGGAATACATTATGCGCAGTTACCTGGGATATACCCTGCTGTTCATCAGCAGCCTGCTGCTTGCTGCCTGCGGAGGCGGTAGTGACGAACCCGCTCCAGTTGCGGGTACTCCGGTTCCAGTCTCAACCACTTTCACAGTATCTGTCGATGCTCCTGACGGTATGGCGCTCGCCCGCCAGCAAGGCTTTTCATTAATCCAACCCGCCTATGCCAATGCTGTCCAAGGGCTGACAGAACAAAACTTTGCCGGCGTCTGGCTGGACGATAAAGGGAAGATCTTTGACTCCATCGATATCACCCGATTCGAGGACAAAGGGGATGGGATCTACGAGCTTGATGCTGGCACCGTCCCTCGGATCAACGCCGTGCTGATGGTCGATCTTGATGGTGTTCCTGAGTACACAATAGGCGAAACCATCCCTGAAGGATTATTCCTTATCCCGCTTGCTGTCGAGCGCCTAGCGATATCATTGGAATCCAGCTTGACCTTTTTTGCCTTCGCTAAGCGTATTGCTGCGGACGAAAGCTGGGGGATCTACACCGAAGTCTTCCGCGACGCCCCGAGAGGCAAGGTTTCTTTAGCCCTTGAAGATATCAACAATCTTGCCATTGACATTCGGGACACCCTGCTGCCAAAAATCGGCGTACAAGGCCTCAGCCTTAAAGATCTTATGAGCTTAACCATAGTGCAAACTATGACCGATGGTCGAATTGAGCGCTTTTTCACCGAGCAGTCCGCCACAGCCGCCAATGTCCTTGCCATCCTTAACGACGGCTACTGGACAATCAGCACCTTTGAAGGCAACGGCGGCAAAGGAATTTTGACAGACAGTACCACCTACGACGGTAGCGAGACGCAAAAAAATGAATTCCGCTGGCAAAAGTCGGGAAGCGACGATATTACCCTCGATCTCGTTTTTTCCTATTTCAGTAATTCAACCAGTTTCGGCTCAGAAGATATCCGCTCTCAAGTACTGACTGACCAAGGCTGGATTGGTTTATTCAACTACCTGAAAGTACAATTTGCCACCGACCGCGACGCTTTGATGACCGATGCCGCGCTTAACGTCGATGACAAACTCGGCGTAACGCTCGAAGCCCAAGTCTACTCACTTACCGGCAAGAAAATACACGACTTTTTATCAAGCAAAGAAAACCACTTCCTGACGCGCTACATCAAGCCTGAGGCGACCTTCGGTGAAGGCTCTTCTGGGTTCTATTTCTCCTGGCGCCCGGAGAGTGAAACCTACCTGCTATGCGACAATACCAATGACCAGGACACATGCCGGGTTTACCCAGTCTTAACCCCTGATGCAGCATTCACCTCACTGAGCGATATCAGAACGCCGGTCTTCAACATTGCCCTGTCTGTGGATGAAATCAACGGCTTCAGGCTCAGCGATAACATCATTGCCGAATTCATCGAAGACGACTTTTTCACTGTCCGTTACTGGAGCCGGATTGCCGCTAATGAATGGACTATTCAGGAGCAAGGTGTTTGGGCACCGACAACGGTATCAGGCAAGTCGGTCATCCGTTTTGATATCCCTGATGTCATCAAGCAAATTGCCGATGACTACCCATTCAGCGGTGACAAGCTGTTCCTTGTAGAGGACAGGGGTTATGTCAACATCGGGCAGGTTATGCTGGAACAAGCCGAGTTTAACTTTTCCGGTTTCGACAATGATGCCAAAGCACAGATTTTCGATGCGGCGACCCGTGACAACCTGCCGCCATTTGGAGAGTGTGCGTTTGGTGATACCGAACTGGCCAACGAAGGGCTTTTCCTCAATGCCATTACCGAGTGTGGCGGTGACGAGCGATTCACCTCCCAATCAATCAATGACTTGGTTGACAAAACCCTCGTCCAAATCAGTGAGGAAGGTGAAATCACCGCCCATATTCTACGGAGCGACAATACATGGGAGTTTTACCGCGATACTGAGCTTGAAACCGGCTCTCGCAACTGGTCGCTCAACGATAGCGGCTATTTGAAACTGGTGGCTGATACCAATCTCGAAGATGAGTTCGATTACTGGTCACTCACCAGCTACGAATACGATCAGCGGTTGCTGGCTATCAAAACATATAGCCAGCAAGGACAAGAAGCACAGATCTCCAGCCTGATGACTCGTGAGTATGCGCCAGATTTACTGGCGGCCTGCCTAACTGGCGACTCGGGCTGGGATCAGACGACCACGACACCAATCACCAAGGAAAGCTTGTCCAACTACACCAGCCAAGTAGAGCAATGCAAAGAGATTTGGTTTGGCCGTAACCCAGTATTTACCGAATCCTTGTTGCTGGGTGTGACGGGTGACAACAGTGATGACAAGGCCCTGACATTTGCGAGCGACCCTGGTGGTGATGTTGGCGATCACAGTAATGCAGATACCGCGCGTTACCTAAAATTAAGCGACACCTTCGACGGTGAATATTTTGAAGGTGCATATGTCGACGGCAGTGGCTGTGGCTTCAACTTCGACATTCGCTGGAAAATTGAAGATGACGGTACCTTGTATTACGAAGCGGTCGACGGTTCAATGAATGAACGGATCCAAATCACTGATACCGATGGTTTGAAGCTAGCTATCAAAGCATTCAACCATCAAACCCGCTGGCAAACGGATGAAACCTTGAACTACGGCAGTGATGAAGGTGAGATCTGGAGTGATATCGTCACCCTGATTGATGCCAGCTTGGTTCCTGATGTCGTACCGG
This sequence comes from Photobacterium sp. ABD4_091, assembly GCF_056160145.1. Lineage (NCBI taxonomy): Bacteria > Pseudomonadati > Pseudomonadota > Gammaproteobacteria > Vibrionales > Vibrionaceae > Photobacterium > Photobacterium sp. ABD4_091. The sequence continues at coordinate 252,035 of NZ_JBSWWQ010000001.1, forward strand.
TTGATCCACCACCGCCAGTTGAAGAAACACCACCGGCTGAAGGTGAAACCCCTCCGGCTGAGGGTGAAACACCACCAGCTGAAGAGGAAACACCGCCAGCAGAAGAAGAGCCAGCAGGCACCATTCTCAACGATGGCCAAACCTGTGCCTACCTTGAGGTGCCAGAAGAGCCAGCACCATAACTCTTCACCCACACCATCCAAAGCCCGGGGTCACTTCACAGCCCCGGGCTTTTTGCGTTTGCCCGATCTTTTGGTGTTAGCTTGAAGCGACAAGGTAAAAGCTAATATCCGTTTCACGGTCAGTGCATTAAAATAACAACGCAGACAAAAGTACCCGTGCTAGGCAGGTAAAAAATGATCACTTGGAAACAACCGCTTGAAGGCTATGAATGGCTCATTCACCAGATCTGGTATCTGGAAGTTGAAGCGAGTGATACTATCGCGCAGCTGCCTCAGCTCATTCCCAACCCGCGAGCACATCTGCTGTTTACTCCACCACAGCAAGTTTACTGCTATCAAAGTGGTGATGAACAATTAGTGGGGAAAGGCAGCCATTTGCTCACTGCGAGCGACCGGTTGCTTACACTTGTAGATACGGCACCACTTAAACGCATAGGGATCACTTTTCGCCCTGAAGGGCTCTACTTGCTCAGCAAGTCCAACCAAGCGCTGATCAATCAGTGCGGCTGGTTTACGTGGCTAAGCCCGCTCTTTGACAACCATTTTCAACTCCAGCTTTGGCAATGCGATTCCAAACAAAACCTCGTTGGCCGCATTCAACAACAAATTGAAAAGCTAGACTTGCCGAGCCAAATGGATAAGTCCTTCACCGTCGCACAGAAAGCCATTGCGGCGATGGAGACCAATCAATCTGAATCTCCGGCGGACAACATCAATATCAATCAGCTGGCCGATTTATGTGCCTGTTCGAGACGCACGCTGGAACGCAGTTTTCGTCAGGTCACTGGGCTGAGTATCAAAAAGTATCAATTATTGATCAGGTTGGAACTGATGATCCTAGCTCTCTACCAGCAAGATAAAGAGGTTGATTGGACAGCATTTTCCCAACAATTTGGTTTCAGCGACCAATCTCATTTAATCAGGCAGCTCAAGCAACAGCTTAAGCGTACCCCTTCCTGTTACCTGCAAAACCGAGACCTAACTATCGACATCTATGGCGATTTTGAATAAGGCTTCTGCTTATTTTGTCGCAAAAGTCCAATCGCCAGTCAGTTAGCTTGTTTAAAATAGATGCCAGATAACGAGGTAACTATGACTAATTCAACAACAAATCTAGCGTTATATTCAGCATTAAAACAAGGCGAGGCCATCGCCTTCCACGACTCACTGACTATCCGCCTTATTCAGCCGTCTGATCTCAATGACATCATCACCATGTTTGACGACGACAGGGTCAACCAGTACCTGTTCTTTGCCCCTGCTGACGAAAGTCTATACCAAGGGTTCTTCGGCCCAATTATTGACAACACCCAAGAGGCAATTGAAAACGGCGCTTGGCCTGATAGCCCAACTTTTGTTATCCGTGACCCAAAAGGCCAGTACATGGGGATGGCCGCCGTCACTCAGGTGATGTTCTGTGAAGGGAATTATGAAGTAGGTTATCAACTTCCTGTCCGCGCCTGGGGCCAAGGGATTGCAACTCAGGCTTGCCAACTAATGACTGATTTAGGTTTCCAGCAGCTAGGCGCCCATAAAATCAGTGCCGATTGCTATGGCGGAAACACGGGTTCTTATAAGACATTGGAGAAATGCGGCTACCAGTTCGAAGGACGCCAGAAAGATTATTATAAACTCGCTAATGGTTTTGATGACAAAGTCTACTATGGCATGACATTCGCCAGGTACTTCAACCAACAATAATGTAACACCACAAGGCCAGGCGCAGCTTGGCCAACCTGGGAGCAAACTGGAATAAACCTGCGAACAGCTCATGAAATAGCATGTGATTACAACACCCTACACCCTGCATAGATCACAATCAGCCAACCTTTTTGGCTAGAATATTTGCTCAACATCACACCCATCCCACTCAGCCATCTCTTAACATTTCAAACACATTACAATGACCACAATAAAAATAAGAGATCATGGAAGATGCGCCTTACAATTGCCAACAAACTGCTGCTCACCCTCTTTTCTGTCTTCAGTATCGTGCTGGTCAGCAGCCTGATCTATGAAGCCGGGCAACAAAAAAAGTTGCTGGAATCAGTGATCACCGAACAAACTCTCGACAAAGCAGGCAATTACTTTGACAGCCTCAATATGATGATGCTGACGGGCACCATGAGCCAAAAGGAAACCTTGCGAGAAAAGGTGCTCTCCCACAGTGGTATTGAAAATGTCCGGGTGATCCGCGGCGCTGGCATTACCCAGGTTTTCGGCCCCGGATTAGATAACCAGGCCCCCGTTGACAGCTTTGACCAACGAGCGTTAGCAGGCGAAACCGTCGCCGAGACCATTAAGACCGAAACCGGCCAAAAACTATTGGTCGCCTTGCCGATGAAAGCCAGCGCCGACTACCGAGGCACCAACTGCCTGCAATGCCATATCGTGCCTGAAGACGATGTGCTGGGAGTCGTCCGGCTTGAATATGATTTGGTTCCGCTCTACCAGCGGGTCAACCAGCAGTTACTGTCAGCGGGCTCGATCATGGCCGCTATCGCGGCGACCGGTTTTTTCTTCACCCTATTTATGATCCGCCGGATCATTGTCAGCCCGCTCAAGCGCCTGTCAAATTACATGCACACCACCAGCGAAAATAAAGATCTCAGCCAACGTTTAAATGAAAGCCGTCAGGATGAAATCGGAGAGCTGTGCAATAGCTACGATCAGATGCTGGACAACTTTTCCGGTAGTTTGGTGCAGGTGCAACAGACATCTGAGTCACTGACCGAGCAGGCCAATCACTTGATTTCAGTCTCTAGCCACACCACCCAGGCTGCAGATAGCCAACGGGTAGAAACTGGCGATATGTTCAGCGCCATAGACACCATGCAGCACCAGCAACACGACACCGAGCAGCGCACAACAGAATCTGCGACATTGAGCCAACATGCCGCCGAATCGGCGATTGCAGGCACGCAGCTTGCCGCTGAAGCAGGGGAAAGCATTCAGCTGCTGGTCAAAGATATCGAGAACGTGAAACTGAAAATCGACCACCTTAACCAGCAGAGTCTCCAGGTGGGTACCATTCTCGATGTGATCCGCAACATCGCCGAGCAAACCAACTTGCTGGCACTGAATGCGGCGATAGAAGCGGCGCGAGCCGGCGAGCAAGGCCGTGGTTTTGCCGTGGTTGCCGATGAAGTCCGCAGCCTTGCCACCCGTACCCACCAAGCTACCGGTGATATACAGACCATTATCGAAACCCTGCACAACGACTGCGAAGCGTCTGCCGATGCTATTGATACCACTTGCCAGACCGCCTACTCCAAGGTGGGCACGATCCAAGAGCTATCCGCTGCGCTATCGGCAATGGGTGATGAGATCCAGGTCGTCAATGCCCATGCTATCGATATTCAGCAGCAAAGTGCCAGCCAGGCTTCATTGGCTGATGGTATCCGTTCAAAAGTCGGTACCATTACCCAACATGCAGACGATACCGCTACCCACGCGCAAGCGTCGAAAGAAATTAGTGTAAATCTTGAACACTTAGCAGAACAATTAGAGCGATTACTGCATCAATTTACCCTTTCAGGCAATAACAAGGGTTGATGCTAAACGTAAGAAAGGTAATATGGTCTCCTTGGACTGTGTATTGGGCTAAAATGCCCGGTAGTACACAATTAGAGTGCCTTAACGGAGAATAATTTACACATGACTTACGCGCCTGTAACAGACGTACTTAGCGGTAAGCTAGCGGTTGACAGTGAAGTCACTGTTCGCGGCTGGATCCGTTCACGTCGTGATTCCAAAGCTGGAATCTCTTTCCTTGCCATTTATGACGGCTCTTGTTTCGACCCGATTCAGGCCGTGGTCCCTAATGAGTTGAATAATTACCAGGAAGAAGTGCTTAAGCTGACAACTGGTTGCTCTGTTGAGGTCACTGGTAAGATTGTTGAATCACCAGCTAAAGGTCAGGATTTCGAACTAGCGGCTACAGAAGTAAAAGTAGTGGGTTGGGTTGAAGATGCTGACACTTACCCGATGGCGAAAACGCGTCACTCTATCGAATACCTTCGTGAAGTGGCACACCTTCGTCCACGCACCAACGTAATCGGTGCAGTAGCACGTGTGCGTAACTGCTTGTCTCAAGCTATCCACCGTTTCTACCACGAGCAAGGCTTCTTCTGGATGTCTGCACCGCTGATCACTGCTTCTGATGCAGAAGGTGCTGGTGAAATGTTCCGCGTTTCAACGCTTGATTTGGTAAATACACCAATGACAGATGCTGGCGAAGTAGATTTCGACAAAGACTTCTTCGGTAAAGAAACATTCCTGACTGTATCTGGTCAGTTGAACGCTGAAGCTTACGCTTGTGCCCTGAGCAAGGTATACACTTTCGGCCCGACTTTCCGTGCTGAAAACTCAAACACCAGCCGCCACCTAGCGGAATTCTGGATGGTTGAGCCTGAAGTTGCCTTCGCTGAGCTTGACGATGTTGCTAAGCTTGCTGAAGACATGCTGAAGTACGTGTTCAAAGCGGTACTGGAAGAGCGTCGTGACGACCTTGAGTTCTTTGCTCAGCGCATCAACAAAGATGCAATCACGCGTCTAGAGCAGTTTGTTTCTTCTGACTTTGCACAGGTAGATTACACCGACGCAATCCAGATCCTGAAAGACTCAGGCCGTGACTTTGAGTTCGACGTTGAGTGGGGCATCGATATGTCTTCTGAGCACGAGCGCTACCTAGCTGAAGAGCACTTCAAAGCACCGGTTGTTGTTAAGAACTACCCGAAAGACATCAAAGCGTTCTACATGCGTATGAACGATGATGGCAAGACAGTTGCAGCAATGGATGTACTTGCACCGGGTATCGGCGAAATCATCGGTGGTTCTCAGCGTGAAGAGCGTCTAGAGCTACTGGACAAGCGTATGGTTGAGATGAACATCGACCCTGAGCACATGAGCTGGTACCGCGACCTGCGCCGTTACGGCACAGTACCGCACTCTGGCTTCGGTCTAGGTTTCGAGCGTCTAGTGACTTACGTAACAGGTATGGCAAACATCCGTGATGTGATCCCATTCCCACGTGCACCACGCTCTGCAAACTTCTAATTATCCATTAGAAGCTAACCTATTTTAAATAGGTAAATCTATCCCATAGGACGAGCCCATGCTCGTCCTGCTTGTTTTTAGGCTCTCCCCGCGTAGCGCATCCTAATCGCCTAACCATCTCTTCTCTGCTCTTCCATGTAGTTTTACCCAGCCACGTAATTTTGACCCAGCGAAGACATATCCTGTTGCCAATACGCTATATATTGTTATATACCCAAGGTAATTCAATATGTTGGTTCAGCGGCGTGCCGAAGGGAGGCAATATGATTAAGCGGATTCTCGATAGGCTGATATTCGGCGGGCTACTCATTGCCACGCTGCAAATCCCCATGCTGGCTGATAATTACCTGCAGTATTTATCCGGTTTTTATGATGCGACCAACCAACAGGTCATCGCCTACCAGGCCAATGCCCAGCAACACGGCTTTGACAGTGCAGAGAGCATGATTGCTTCGCTGCTGCAGGAAAACAATTCCGTGGTTAGAGTCGATGCAGAACAAAAGCTCAAAGTCCTCCAGCAACATGACCTACTGCAGCAAGGCATGGAAATTCTCGCCAATGGCCACTTTATCGATAAGACCTTGTATATGTTTAACCCAGCAAATATCAGTGAGCTTTAACGGGTGCTTATCCATTTCACACCCGGCATTCCGCTTGATATTGAAAGCATTGCCTTCTGTGTTGTGATGGCATTAGGACTAAACCTTACCCTTTATTTACCCTTTATTGTTTTTCGCCGCCGACAGAAAAATACGGCCAGTCCAATGCCATCAGCAAACTAGGTGGCGACATTTGAAACAACCGATAAAACAAAGGTCGCCTATGTCCCCTGCCAGATAGACTTCCCCTACCGCTTCGAATAAGCTTATGCCCATCTGCTTGAGCCTCTCAAGCCTCCCTAATCTTTATGAGTCCATTATGATCAGAGATGTCACCCTAGCCCCGGCAAACCAATGGAAAAAACCCTTCGTTTCCGAAGTGGCTGAAATTATCAACCTGCTCAAAGAGTATGGCTACGATGGTGCAACCCTTGCAAAATTAACGGGCCTGCAAGAGAAAAAACTCTCTGATTGGATGTCTCGCTACAAGCGAGAGCCAGAGAATGTTTCTGATATTCCCTACCCTTGCTGGTGTTTCCTTTGCGCCTTGGCGGGTCGCCCTAACATCCAGAATAACGGCCAACCGCTTGAGGTCGATGCAAGGAAAGTGATGCGCGCGTTCAAGCCGACCGCTTTCAAAAACAAAACTGCATTTGAAATGCCAACTGAAAAAGAGTTCAAGCGTGTAATTGGCGACAATACCTTTACCGGCATCACTATCGACAGCCTGTGTGAGACGTTCCAATGGAAACCGGCGCAACTTGCCGAGAGTATGGTAAAAGGCACAATGCCGTTTTTGAACTGGTGCCTGATTTTGATGCTGTGCGGTTTTAACGTCCAGAAGATGCTGCTCAACCAGCATGAAGGCGAAATCAATCTGGATGAGATTGCTGGGTAAAACAACAAAGGCTGCCCTAGGGCAGCCTTTGTTCAATTCGCTTTGGAATGTTTAAAACGATTCCTAGAACTATTCCGAAGCTTCCGGACGGAATTTGTTCTGCACCCCTAACAGGAAGTTGCGCAAAATCTGATCTTTGCACTCACGGTAATGCTTGTTGTCTGGCTTTCTGAAAAAAGCACTTAACTCATGCTTGCTCAAATTGAAATCAACGCTTTCCATGATGTCCAGAATATCTTCCGCCTTGTAGTTCAACGCAATACGCAGCTTCATGAAAATCATATTATTGGTCAAACGTGATTCTGGCTCTGGCTGCGGCCCTTCTTTCTTGCCACGCTTTTCATTGATTAAACCATTGAGGAAGATCGCCAACTCGCGGTCCGTACACTTGGTAAATGCAGGATCATCTTCTTTCTTCAACCAATCACTAACTTGCTCACGCGTCACTTCATGCTCAGCAGCAGCGAAAATATTGATCATTGCTGAATCGTTAAAATCAAAGGTATAGCGAAGGCGTCGCAAGATATCGTTATTGAGCACAGTAAATCCTAAAATCAATGCAGGCTTGCCAAAATGGCTTGCTGCGAAATGGCTACCCCCAACAACCAAAAAAGGTTTGGAGGGAGCTTGGCTACATAGTCTAACAGATATTCGACGCCGAAGATTCATTCGTGCTAACCAAGCTGGTATAGTGCTGCCTCAGATAACACAATGAAGCACACACTATGGATCACCAACCGAACAACCCATTACATGGCCTTACCCTACAACGAATTGTCGAAGAACTTGTCGATCACTACGGCTGGGAAGAGCTTGGTCAAATTGTCAAAATCCGTTGCTTCAATAGCGATCCGAGCATTAAATCAAGCCTGAAGTTCCTGCGCCGTACCGAATGGGCAAGAAAAGAAGTCGAGCAATTGTATCTCGACACCTTCTTCCTTTAATTGCCGTTAATTAACGCCAATAGCTGCTGGCTCGCGTCTTTCGGAGAGCCAGCATGGCATATCGCCGATACCAATGCGATACCATCAGCGCCCGCTTCAACCACCGAACGGATATTACTCTCGTTGATCCCCCCGATAGCGACCAGCGGCAGCTGACTAAATGCAGATGCCTTTGCAAGGCCATCCAGCCCCCAGGCATAAACCGTATCGGTTTTAGTCGGTGTCGGGAAAATTGCACTCAAGCCAAGATAGTCCACCGGCAGCGACTGGGCAGCTTCAAGCTGCTGTTCGTTCTCTACCGACAGACCCAAGATTTTATCTTCTCCAATCAAGCGCCGGGCTATGTCCGCTGGCATATCTGATTGACCGAGGTGAACACCGTCAGCATCCACGGCCAAGGCGACATCGACCCGATCATTGATGATCAGTGGGATCCCTGCCGCCTGCAACATAGGCTTTACGGCCTCAGCCCGTTGAATGAACGCCCGGATATCACCGTGCTTTTCACGCAATTGAACCATGGTGACGCCACCAGCTATCGCCTCACGGATCACAAATTCCAGTTGCTCGATATCCTGATGCTCATCGGTCACCAAATACAGTCGATAATCGTACATGGTAGGCTCCTAGCGGACACTTATCTTCAGGCGGGCCTTCAGCGTTTCTTCATCAAGCTGATAAATGGCATCCAGCAAGTTCATCTGCAAGCTACCCGGCCCTGCCGATTTCGCCGCCGCCAATTCACCGGCAACCCCGAGAATAGCAGTTGATGCAACACCTGCACTAACACCTTCGCCGTTTGAGCTAACCGCGGCAACTGCAGCAAAAGCGCCGGTCAATGCCGTATGGGAACAGCCCATTCCGGTGACAAAAGGCATCATTTCATGACCGTTATCAAGTGCAATCACACTCTGGCTATCGACGACATAATCTGTGGCACCAGAAATTACGACGGTACAATTGTGGTTTTCTGCCAATGCTTTGGCCGCATTAACGGCTGTATCGCTGCTATCCAACGCATCCACACCCTTGCTCTGTGCTGATTCTCCTGCCAATGCAATCACTTCCGACGCATTGCCACGGATAATCAAGCTGTCTGCCAGTTTGGCCAGCTGAAGAGAGGCTTCGGTACGTAGTTGGCTTGCGCCGCAGCCGACCGGATCAAGCACCACAGGTTTGCCATTGGCATTGGCTTGCTCCACCGCATACACCATGCGCGGCAACCACTGGCTATCCAAGGTACCGATGTTGATCACCAACGCACCAGCGAAGCCCATCATCTCAGCCATTTCTTCACGGCTATGGGCCATGATTGGGGACGAGCCAACGGCAAGCAATGCGTTAGCCGTATTGTTCATCACGACGTAGTTAGTGACATTAACAACCAAAGGCTTGCTCTCGCGCACCTTAGCCAGAGCATCACAAACATGCTGTATCAAGTTCTCAGTGGTGGTATTCAAGGCTGCATTCCTTATTAGATTTATCAACCAACAGATTATACCCAAGTTGCCCTTGCCATTGGGCTGAATACAGCACAAACAAGGTTATAATTTGTTAATTGCCTCAATATCTTCCTCTGGCAATACAATCGCATCGGGCGCAACCACCTCGCCACTGGTGTTAGTCTGAATGTCATCTCCCGGGGACCAGTCATAGCCCTCATCTGTCGACTGGCAGCCTCCCAACAAAAGAGCGAACAACCAGCAAATCATTACCCACCTGAAATGAACCATAGAGCCCCCCTATTTTCCTCTGCGAGTAACTATAGCTTTAGCCAAAAACAGTGGGGAGCGATCTCACTTTTCGCTCTTTTGTTGGCATAAGCTGTTTCCTTGTCCATGATTAATAGACAAAAACAACTCATCCTACCACTTAAGGAAAGCTGACATGGACATCTGCATTACCCACAATGGACCGATACTCGATATCCAGCTCACCCGTCCTGATGCCAAAAACGCCCTGAATCAAGCGATGTACCATACGCTGGCAGACACCATTAACCACGCGGGCCAGTCGCCAGACACCCGTGTCATTGTCCTGCGCGGCCTGCCAGAGATCTTTTGTGGTGGTAATGACATGCAGGATTTCGTGGCTATCTCGCAAGGCATGGCTGATTTTCATGGCGAAAGTTTTATGAAGTCTTTGGTAGAGTGCGAAATACCCATTATCGCGTCGGTTTCAGGCCCGGCAGTTGGCATTGGCACCACGATGCTGCAGTTTGTTGATGTGGTTTATTGCTCACCCTCAGCCGTTTTCAAAACGCCGTTTGTCCATCTAGGGCTTTGCCCGGAAATGGCCTCGAGCACGGAGTTTGCAAAGATAGTCGGCCTGAGAAAAGCCAAAGAAATGCTATTGCTTGGAATGCCGATGATCGCCGAAGAAGCACTTGCGTTGGGTTTTATCAATCAAATCAGCCAAACCCCTGACGACCTGGCCTTTCAGTGCGCCGAACAAATCAGCCAGCTTCCTCCCAAAGCAATGCGGATCAGTAAGCGTATGCTCAGCCAGCAGGACAAAGCACGACTACTAAGAACGATTGAGGACGAAAACGTAGAGCTAATTAAACGGATCAGAAGTGACGAGGCCAAAGAAGCCGTCAGTGCTTTTCTGCAAAAGCGCCCTGCCAGGTTTAACTGAATAATGGCCTCTGCTTGATTGATTAAAACGAAAAAGGCCAGCTTAAATGAAGCTGGCCTTTAGCTTTATCAACAAAACCTGTAGTTAAACGGTCACCGCCTGCGCAGGTGCCGCCTTCCCTTTCTCGTTAGACTCGACCTTATTCGGCTCGTCTTCATCTTTCACAATGCAAACCACTAAGCCTGCGAAAATCATTGAAGCACCACCCAATACAATCGCCATCATGGTATTGCCATCGAAAGCCCAGCGGGTAAAGAAGCCCAAGATCCCAGCAGCCAGAATTTGCGGCAGGACGATAAAGAAGTTGAACACCCCCATATAGAACCCCATTTTCTTCGCTGGCAGTGCGCCCGCCAAGATAGCGTAAGGCATACACAGGATACTCGCCCAGGCCAGGCCTATCCCTACCATATTAACCATCAGCATGGCTGGGTTCTGGATAAGGGAGATCGACGCCAAGCTCAAGCCACCAATAATCAACGACAGGCTATGGACAAACTTGCGGCTGGTGCGCTGTGCCAACCATGGCAGGGCGAACGCCGCCAATGCCGAAATACCGTTATAGGCGGCGAAACACAAACCGACCCAATCCGCCCCTTCGTTATACATCGCTGAACTAGTGTCGGTGGTACCAAATATTTGCGACGTCACCGCAGAGGTGGTGTAAATCCACATCGCAAAAAGCGCGAACCAAGAGAAGAACTGCACCACTGCCAATTGCATCATGGTCTTTGGCATGGCTTTGATATCCGCAAAAATCGCTTTCAGGCTAGCCTTCTCTTCTTCCGGTTCAGAAACTTCACCGTGAAAAGCCGCCAGCTCTTTCGGTGAGTATTCCTTGGTTCTTATTACTGTCCAGAGAATAGAAGCGACAAATACCAATGCACCGCACAAGAACGAAATTTTCACCGACGGTGGCACTTCCCCAGCAGGGGCAGTGTTGGCCACATCGAAAACATTACTGAGCAAGTATGGCATTGCCGATGCAACCACCGAGCCGACACCGATGAAGAAGGTCTGCACCGCAAACCCCTGGGTGCGCTGGTCAGAGGGTAGGTTATCTGCCACGAGCGCACGGAAAGGCTCCATAGAGATATTAATCGAAGCATCTAGGATCCACAGCATACCTGCCGCCACCCACAGGTAAGGCGAATATGGCATGATAATCAAAGCCAGCGAAGATGCGATAGCACCGCACAGAAAGTAAGGTCGACGGCGGCCTAGTACCGTCCAGGTGCGGTCACTGAAGTAACCAATAATCGGCTGTACTAATAAGCCAGTTAGCGGTGCTGCGATCCAAAGGATAGGGATTTGATCAATGCTTGCCCCAAGGGTTTCAAAGATCCGGCTGACATTGGCATTTTGCAACCCGAAACCAAACTGAATCCCCATGAAGCCGAAGCTCATATTCCATATCTGCCAAAACGTAAGGCGTGGCTTTTCCATTGAGTGTTCCCCGATAATGCCTGCTGCAAACACATTGAAACGGCAGCAGATTTACAACATCCGGACAAAACTGATGATCATATTTATCTTATAGACAAGGCATTGTATTGAATGCGCTGACAACCCTCTGAATCCTGCACCTTGAGGTAACTTGGGTGTAATTAGTCTGTTCCTGAACTATTCACGGCGAAAACAGGATTTTTCCATGTTTACATCGATAATTCAGGCCATGATCATCATATTTGACCGATTTCCATCGGGAAGCAATGCTATGACAACCCCACCCCTACCAACCGTGATCAGTTTCACATAGGATTACACTTACATACAGCTTTTATAATTTAATTACGTTTTTAGATGAAATTTATACAGTTTCAGTGAGATTTGGCGCACAAAACACCAGTATATAGATGATTTTTGTTGTAATTTTCTTGCAGACAAGATTGGTTGAAGTTTATCCATTTTGTGCAAATGTTAGTGAAAACTAATAACAATTAGCTGCTGTCATATTTTATTTGGCCAAGATGTTACAATTTCTTGTCAATGCCCGGCGATAAAAGGTATAAAGAACATATTGACCCTTTACCATTACCAGCATGGATGATTGACAATGTTTGAGAAAATTTCTGCTGCACCCGCCGACCCAATTCTTGGATTAACTGAAGAGTTTAAAAAAGACACCCGCCCAGAGAAAATCAATCTTGGTGTCGGTATCTACAAAAACGAAGCAGGTAATACCCCAGTTCTAGCAACCGTAAAAAAAGCTGAAGCGATTTTGCTAGAAAAAGAGACCACCAAGTCTTACCTAAGTATTCCTGGCACGGCAGAATATGGCCTAGCCGTTCAGCAATTGCTGTTTGGCGCCGACTCTCCAATTATCTCGGACAAGCGTGCACAAACCGCACAAGCACCGGGTGGTACAGGTGCGCTTCGCTTAGCTGCTGAGTTTATCAAGCGCCAGCTGGGTGATGTAAAAGTGTGGATCAGCAACCCGACTTGGGCGAACCACAACGGTGTGTTCACCGCTGCTGGCCTAGAAACCGTTCAGTACAGCTACTACGATGCAGAAACCAAAGACATGGACTTTGACGCTGCACTTGCTGATCTTGCCAAAGCGGCACCAGGTGACATCGTATTGCTTCACGGCTGCTGCCACAACCCAACTGGTATCGATCCACAAGCACAACAATGGCAACAACTGGCTGAGCTTTGTAAAGAGAAACAGCTACTGCCTATGTTTGACTTTGCCTACCAAGGTTTTGCTAGCGGTGTTGAGGAAGATGCCCAGGGCCTGCGTATTTTTGCCGACTGTTGTGAAGAACTTCTTATCGCCAGCTCATTCTCGAAAAACTTCGGTCTGTACAACGAACGTGTGGGTGCATTCACCCTAGTTGCTAAAAATAACGCCGAAGCGACAACCGCGTTTAGCCAAGTGAAAAGCATCGCCCGCGTGATCTACTCTAACCCACCAGCCCACGGTGCTGCGATTGTGACTGAAATCCTTAACGATGCTGCACTTCGCGCAGAGTGGGAAGTTGAAGTGGCCGATATGCGTGACCGTATCCAGGAAATGCGTACTCTGTTTGTCCAGACACTGAAAGATCTGGGTGTTGAGGCTGACTTCAGCTTTATCGAGCGCCAGAACGGTATGTTCTCATTCTCTGGCTTGAACAAAGAGCAGGTTAACCGCCTGAAAGACGAGTTTGGTATCTACATCGTTGGCTCTGGCCGAATCAGCGTTGCCGGTATGACCAAAGCAAACATGCAGCCACTGTGCAAAGGTATTGCAGCGGTTCTGTAAGCGTAAGCTTGAAACACCTTTCGAAAGATCACAAACGGGCGTCTATGCGCCCGTTTTTTTATGCCTAAGATTAGCATATCGGTTAGCCGGATTTATCCAGCGGTAGCACGTTACAGAACAGCTCTCGTTCGTATTGATGCTCTAACTGCTCGCGCCAAGGTTTGTTCGTCACAGGGATCAAATAGAATGTCTCCCGTGATGTATCAGTGACAAATGCCATACTATGCTGCATGAGTTCGTAATGGATGTCGTTGACAAATCCAAGCGAAAAACTCTGGCGCCCAGTTAGTTGGTTTATGTCGTCCCTTGTCAAACTCACGCCTTGCTCTTCATTCGCGAATCGAACGCGCAACCAGTCGGCGAACTCTCTAGCACTTATCATTGTCATAAACTCGCCTCCACATAACACATCTTGAAAACCAAGACGTTACTGATAGGTGTCTATTTATAATAAGTTATAGCAGAGATGATACATAACGACAGGAGAATGCAACACGTTTATCATTGAGATGCATTTTAACGCAGTTTTGAGACAGTGTTACAAACGTTGCAAAATGGCTCAATTTAATCGAATTGATGGGGGGAAGAAGGAGGGGTTATACCCGCCCCTGAATAATTCAGGAACGGGCCTGGCTGTCATTCCCAAGCAGGCTCGGCTCACACCATATCAAACAGCGCGTGCCGTGGCTGGGAATTAAAGTGCTTTGTATAGCACCTTGTTGCCTGCCAGTTGGATGCGCTCAACCAAACCTTCTTCGGTCAGTTTTTTCAGCGCACCAGTCGCCCAAGAAGCCGCTTTTGTGTCTTCTTGGCCAGCTTCAAGACCAATACCTTTCGGATTGATACCTTCAGCGTTCTTAACAACAATATCCAGCACTTGCTGTTGTTTTGGAGTCAAAGACACTTTCGCTGCAACTGGCGCTGCCGCTTCTACTGTCTTCTGCTCTTCAACAACAGGCTTCGCCGCTGGAGCAGCTTTTACTGTTTCTGCAGTTGGTGCTTTTTTCACAACAGCTTTCACTGCTGCTGGTTTTGCTTCAACTACCACACCCTTAAGGCGTTTTTGCAGCTTCAGCTGAACTTTACGTTTGTGAGAGATTCTCATTAAATTTCCTACTCCGTTGCACTACTTTCAGTCACCACCATTGCTCAACCTGAAAACAGATCAGGCCGATACTTCCAGCGGGAAAAAGTAAGCGCGTGTTATACCAAGGATGTCAGAGAAATGCCAGCGAACGGTTATTTCATCCTCAACAAAAGATGATTTTACTCAAAAATAAGCGATCACCTCTCATTTTTGACTATTCCCGCCCAGCAGAAAAAAGCTCGAAATAAAAAGATGTTATGGAACTATGCAGGGAAACTTCCCCATCTTCGCCAAACATCTGGATAAATACCCATATGCAATTAAAGATGTATTCCCTAGGATAATTTCACATCTTGGGTGATCGTTTTTGCCATTTCAGCAATACTTAAGATGATAAAATCAGCTCGGTACTGGCAATGCGCGATAGTCTTAAAACTCGGTACATCACCACCGGCATCACCCCCTACCAAGCTAACTTGTTTATTGCAGGTATTGCTGGCTTCGTTGTTGCCACGCTTATTGGCTTGGTCTTCCCTGATGTGGCACCACCTGTGGTTGCCATCTTGCTAATTGGCGCCTGTATCATGATGTTGGTGGGCTACAAGTATTCCCAGGGGCCAGAATTATCGTTCACCCTGACTTTCATGCACATTCAGTTCCACAGCCATTGTGGGGGATGGCTCGCCCGCTGGAAAAACATCGACAGTATCGCCCAGGCCAGCATCGCCAAAGACGGCTGGCACCAGCCTGTTCCTTGGGTTGGGGTCAGGCTCAAGGACTACGGGGAATTTATCGACTCTATTTGCCCGCGCGTCGCAACTAAAATCCTTATCGACCAGCGCATCCTGCTCATCATGGCACACAAGGGCATTGACAACCCACCGTATGAAATAGAAGACATCATGTTCGATGATCACCACTACATCACTTTGTCAGGCCAAACCCTCAAGGGCTTGCAAGCCATGCTTGCCAACCGGATGCACTATAACCGTGAGCTAATCGGTTATGATTTTTTCATTTCGGAAGACTTCCTCGACCGCCCTGCCGCTGACTTTGCCGGCTTGGCCAGGCGCTATCTCGCAGCTAGCTGATCTTCTGACACCTAGTCATGCTGCCACACCTAGTCATGTCACACCTTGTCCCGTTAAACTATGCCGCATTGGTTTCAGATGCCGACTGGGCTTTAAGAAATGGCATCAGCAATAAGCCTATGATCCCTGCCGCGATGGAAATAACCACAAAAAAACCAGTCCATTGGAAGTATTCCATGACTAACGCTAGCGGGTAGCCAGCCAAAGCTGCCCCCATGTATGCAAATAAGCCAACAAATCCTGTGGCTGCCCCTACCGAGTCTTTATGTGAACACTCTGCCGCTGCCATGCCTATCAGCATTTGAGGGCCAAAGACAAAGAAGCCCACCGAGAAAAAACAGCCTGACAGAAGGGCGAAGCTTTTCACTGGCATCAGCCAAAGGGCGGCAACCGACAGGAAGATGCCAATGGCAAAGATAACGTTCATCGGTCCCCGGTTGCCACCAAACAAACGGTCTGAGCCCCAGCCGGCAACCAAAGAGCCAACAAAGCCACCGACCTCAAACAGTGACAGAGCCATATTGGCCTGAATCAAGCCATAACCCTGTTGCTCGCTCAGGTATAGGTTGCCCCAGTCGTTAATCGCAGTCCGTACTACGTAGACCAACACATAGCTGAAGGCCAGCAACCAAATATATTTATTGCTAAGCACATACTTACGTAGGATCTCGCGTGGGCTGAGGCCAAACCCCTCTCGCTCATGGGTCAACTCAAGCCTGTCCTGGCGCCACTGGCCGACGGTGGGTAAACCCAGGGTGATTGGCTTATCACGCAGCCGCCAGCACAACACTGCCCCCACCACCACAGCGATAGCTCCGGGGAAAATAAAGCCCAGTCGCCAGCTGTAGTGTAACGTTAGGTAGCCCACCAGCAGCGGGATCATCGCCCCGCCAACATTATGGGCCGTATTCCAGATTGACCACCAGAACCCACGCTCCGAGCGAGAATACCATGTGGTCATCAGTTTCGAACAAGGTGGCCATCCCCATCCTTGGAACCAAGCATTACAAACCCAAAGCGTCATCAACCACCACAGTGAATCGGCAAAACCGAACATGATGTTAACAACACCAGTCGCCATCAGGCCAATGCCCATGAAGTAACGGGGGTTGGAGCGATCGGAAATCACTCCCGAGAGAAACTTAGAGGCGCCGTAGGTGATATAGAACAACGTCCCCATCATACCGATGTCGGATTTGTCCAAGCCGAGGTCTACCAACATGGTCGGCATGGCATAGTTGAAGTTTTTGCGGGTAAAGTAGAACACCGCGTAACCCACATACATGGTCAGCATGATATGCAGGCGCCAGTAGCGATAGCGTTCATCGACACTGTCAGATTGGCGTTCAGCCTCTGGTGTAGGTGGAGATTTTACGCTCCCTAACATCGGTGATTCCACAATGACGCTCTCATCTAAGTTCAATTAATTTCACGCAGATACAAGGCTTGATCAAAGCACAGGCAGTTGAATGGCGATACGGGTACCTGTCTGCGAGCCTGAGGTATGGCTTTCCACCTGGATTTCGCCACCAAGGGCTTCGACCCGCTCGCGCATGCCCTGAAGACCAAAACCTTTTGAAGACATTTGCATCACCTGTTCAACACTAAAACCACGTCCATCGTCCTCGACGGTCAAACAAACCGACTCGGTATCGAGTACAAAGGTCAGCTCAAGCTGACTGGCACGGGCATACTTAACCACATTGTTCATCGCTTCCTGGCAAAGACGATACAAGGTTACGCTCAGGGTATCGCTTAATGCTTCCGGCTCTCGACCGTTACAGTGCCACTTGATCGTCGCCTTGATCCCCTGTGCCTCGCACTCCAAATCCCTGATTAATTGCTCAAGTGAATCCGCCAGCCCCATGTCATCGAGTGACTTGGGACGCAACTGACTTAACAAGCCTTTGGTGGTGTCATAGATATTCAGCGAAAGGTTTTCGATCATCCCGGCGCAGTTGGCTCCGACAGGTGTTGTTTCGACCCGCTGGATAATGGATGCCTGGGTACGGATCGCGGTAATGTTCTGGCCGATTTCATCATGGAGCTCGCGGGCAATGTCCCGCCGCACCGACTCTTCGGCTTTGACCAACTGGCGGGAAAGGCTATGGTTGCGGTTGAGCTGGAGCCGCAGTTGCTGGTTGAGCTCGCGCTGGCGCTGGATTCCCATTCCCAGCAAGATCCCGGTCAGGCTTTGCGCCGAAAGCGACAACAATAAGTCGGTAACCTCCAGGTCACTGCCGGTACTACGCGCAGCAATCAAAGCCACACTGTTGAGCAAGGTTCCCAGCAAAGCGCCCTGCCAGCCGTAGCGAAATGCCAGCAGAATAATCGGAATAGCCAAACAGAACGGGGCAAAACGACGCATTTCATCCGGCAAACCAAGCTGCAGCGCAATACTGGCAATAAACAGCCCGGCATAGAAAAAGATATGTCTGACCCGCAACGCGACAGGTCGAGACACTAAATCCACCGTCAGCGGGATCCACGCCTGTTGGAACAGGTAGCTCCAGATCAAGTAACAGCTTGGTACCAACATCAGGCCTCCGGTGATGCTAACCAGCAACACCATCCAGCTGTGAGCGCTGAACCACCCCGAGATCGCAACGTTAAGCACTGCCGCCAACCCTATCACAGCCCCCATGACGCACAAACGACGCAGCTGGGAGCCGTAATATTGACCGTGTGCCATCCATAATAACGGGACACTGGCCACACTCGCACACAGTGCTGCTCCCCACAACGGATTGCCGACCTGCGGAGCCAATGCCAGCATCAACCCCCATTCGGCACCATACACCGCCCCCCAGTATTTTTTCGGGCAATGCAAGGCCACCCCCATTCGCAACGCGAAAGGAAACAGAAAAACCGCCAGCTCCGGGTCTAGGGTAAAGTAAGACGAGATTGCCCAGAGGCAGAACCAGGCACAGGCTATCAACAGCCACCCGCCCAAAGTCGTCAGGGCAAATTTGCGCACTACAGCACCTCAGTCTCGAAGTGCTTGGCAAGCTCGACGTTGTTCTTGGCTCCCAACTTATCCATCGCATTGGCCCGGTGGACATGGATAGTCTTGTGGCTAAGCCCCAGCTCGGTGGCCACGGCTTTGACATCCAAGCCGGTCGCCAGCAGTTCCCCGACCTGGCGTTCACGCTTGGTCAACTGGGATACCGAAGCCGATGTTTTTGAAGTTGTCGCTAACTTAATGGCAATATCGGGTGTGAGATAACAGCCTCCCGCGGCTGCAGTCCTGACAGCTTGGACCAACTCATCGGGGCTACAGCGTTTGCTCAGGTATCCCCTAGCACCTACTTCCAACGCCTTTTCGACTACCGATGGGCTATCGTGGACGCTAAGCATGATACAGGCTATCCCTTCAGGTAAATCAGCCAACAGGGACAAACCGCTTTCATCCGGCATCGAAATATCGAGAATACAGACATTGGCCTGACTGCCCGGCAGACCTTGGCGGGCATCCTTGGCCGAGCCAAATTCACCCACTACATAGATGTCATCTTCCAACATCAATAACTGTGCAAACCCAGAACGAACAATGATATGGTCATCAACCAAAGCAACGTTGATCATTTTTTATCCCCCAAGGCGAAAAAGAGGCATAAGCTACCTGCTCAGCCCTGCCGAGACAAGGCTGAAATGTAATTAATCAAAAATAGTGCTCTTGCAACAAAGCGCTTCTAACCAACACCTAAACGACAGATATAAAAAAACTGCCCGCAGGCAGTTTTTCATTGAAAGCATCTCGTGATATCGATTAAGCCGTTTCTAGCTCAAGTTGCTTTTGCAGGCGCTTCTCGCGGCGAATTTTCTTCTCTTCTGCAACGGCAACAAACAATAGCAGGACGATACACACAGCTGCAGAGGTATCTAGCGCAGCAAAGGTGCCTTTCCAGCCTGTAAGGCCAAAGATAGGCGTACCGTCAGCAATCATACCCAGGCCAAGTTTGGCAAAGCTGTCACCAATCAGGTAAGCAAAGGTACCCTTGATACCGTCGGCAACACTGATTGCTTTCTTCGGTACGAAGCCAACTGCTGCCACACCAATAAGAAGCTGAGGACCGAATACCAAGAAGCCAAGTACAAACAGTGAGCCTAGGTACATGTACTCATTGGTTGCATGCTGGTAGAACTCAAGACAGAAGATAATCAACACCAGTGACACACACGCAACGATGGCACGTCGACCGTTCGCCAGGTCAGACAGGTAACCCCACATCAGCGTACCGACTAGTGCACCTACTTCGAACAGGGTGAAACCTGAAATCGCGGTTTCTTTAGACAGACCAAGCTCTTGGTAGGCATATACCGTTGACCACTGGTCGATACCGATACGCACGATGTACAAGAAGATGTTGGCAAAACATAGTAGCCAAATAATCTTATTCTTCAGTACATATTCCATGAAGATTTCACGCTTGGTCATCTGGTTCTCTTCAGCGCTGATATCTTCTTCGCTGATCTCTTCACCAAACAGTTCTTCGGCTTTGCCCAGACCGTACGCTTCCGGCGAATCACTACCAAAGCGCAAGCCCAGGAAACCCACGACCAATGCAATGATTGACGGGAAGATGAACATACCGATCACGTGGCCGTCGAACAGGTAGTTGGCACCGAACAGGGCAACCCCCGCCGCACCCGCACCACCCACGTTGTGGGACATATTCCACAGACCTAGGTAAGTACCACGCTTGTTGCGCGGCGTCCATTTGGTGATAGTCGAGTAACTAGATGGCCCACCGGTACTCTGGAAAAAACCGCTCAGCCCGTAGAAAGCAATCATCATGAACAGGCTGGCGCTTGAGCCACCCATACTGACACTGAAGCCCAACATCGCGATGCCGGAAAGAATCAACATGAAAGGAAGAAACTGTTTGGTGTTCTTTCCATCGGCATAATAAGAAACAACGGTTTTACCAATACCGTAGGTAATGGAGAAGCCCAGACCGATCAGACCCAGATCTGTCATCGACAAACCGTAGGTAGAAATCATGTCGTTCTGAGCAACGTTGAAGTTTTTACGGATCAGATACATGGTCATATAGCCAATAAACACAACCAGGTAAGATTGCATAAATGGCTTGAACCACATTTTACGGCGCTCTTCTACAGGCAGATCCAGCGTTGGTTTTCTGACCTGATCAAGGAGTTTAAGCATGTGTCACCCTCAATACTTTTTCGACGTTATGTGCAGCAATTGCCGCGAGTTCTGCTCTTCTCCAGCCGAATAGGGTCTGTTGAAACATCACCAAGCACAGCAATTAGCAGCGACAAGATAAAGCTTCAACAGCCCCTACTCGCCAGTTAAGCAAACTGCAAGAAGACCATTGGCAGACATTGTAGGGAGACGAATAAAAGCAGGCTTGAGAACCGGGCCTAGGACAATTAGGAAAATTTCCTAATTCCAGCCAAAGGGAGAAAGAAACGTGAAAGTAGTCACAAAATTACTATGGGGAAAAGGTAGCTGAAAGCCATTGGGAGCGAGAAAGCAAACAGCCCAGAAGGACCTGGGCTATGGAGAGTTAGCTGAGAAAGTAATTAGTACAGCGGCATCTCGTCGGCCACGAACGGGTTGGATACGCGCTCACTACCAAAGGTCGAAATCGGACCGTGGCCCGGGATGAACGTGACTTCGTTGCCCAATGGCCATAGCTTGCCTTTGATGGAATCAATCAAGGTCTGGTAGTCACCTTTCGGGAAATCAGTACGGCCGATACCGCCTTTGAACAGCACATCGCCGACAAACGCGACATTAGCATCTTTGCTGTAAAGCACTACGTGGCCTGGAGTGTGGCCTGGTGTATGCAGTACAGACAGCGCCTGGTTGCCTACAGTAACCGTATCACCTTCTTCCAGCCACTGGTCTGGATCGAAAGCTTCAGTCATCGGGAAGCCGAACATCTCACTCTGACGAGGCAAACCCTGAAGCCAGAACGCATCTTCTTTGTGTGGCCCTACCACTGGAATACCCAGCTCTTTTGCCAACGGCTCAGTACCACCTACGTGATCCAAATGGCCATGGGTCAAGATCAGCTTGGTGACAGTTAGTCCCAATTGCTGCGCTTTTTCTTTAAGAAGGTGGATATCACCACCCGGATCAACCATTGCGGCTTCCTTGGTTTCATCACACCAGATGATGGAGCAGTTTTGCTGAAATGGAGTGACCGGCACAATTTCAAATTGAAGGCTCATTGATAATTCCTAGCGATTTCAGTTCTTGCCGCAGGATAGCAAAAACAGCAGGGCAACAACAGTGGGGAAAAATAGCGGGAAAGAGACAGCAAAGCCGACAGCTACCAAGAGAGGGAGGAAGTGTCGGCTTTGTAATTATTCGGTTTGTTTAAGCGCTCGCTCCAGGAACGGTTAACCGTTCCAGCGGCGCACAGGGCCCGTATCAATATGGACGAACCCACTGCGTGGGTAATATCCTACACCGCCTAGGCGCAATTCAAGTGCAGCATTGCGGATCCGTGACAGGGATACACCTTCTAGATTGAAGTCAATCGCCTGGCCTTTCATATGATAGCTCTTCGTCGCCACACCGCCATTTTTCTGCAGTGCTTTATTGGTTGCTGGCGAACGGTAGCCTGAAATAATCCTTACCTGTCCTTTGTGACCCAACCCCGCTTGGATCTCAGTGATCGCATCAAACAGACGGCGATCCATATGAGCAACTTCGTTGCGTCTAAAATCACGACAGATATGGTTAATTTTCTGCAGCTCTTCTTTGACATACAGCTTACCATTGAAATACTCGGTCTCAAGGTTTTCACTGGTATGGATATTGTGCAACGAAATCTGGCGAGCACTCCCTGCTTTATACGGACTTGCTACTACCCAGCTCGGCAGTAAGCATGCCCCAAGCGCAACTCCACCAGCAGCCAGAAGCTGGCGGCGCTTGTAATCAATTTCAGACATAACTCAACAACAACTAACTTCTTGCCTACTCCAGGCACGGTAACGCAACCCCAACCGGGTCCCCTTAATGGAGGAGCAAGATAACGTTCAGATATTGTTCAGTCAAACCTTGAAATGACAAAAAACTGGCAGCTTTTTAACCAAAAGCTGCCTAATTATTGACGTGAAAGCATTTTATTCAGTGTAAATAGATGTAAATAATTCTTGGTTTTGCGACATGGCGACAAACTTGTCATAGTCGTAAACATCATTGCGATAGTTTACCAAGCCTTCATTATCGACCCATGCGGTCTGGTAGATCACCTGTATCTTGACCTTGTTGGACAAACCAACTGTCTTGGTTTTCGTACGTGCCTTAAGCTGGTTGACTCTTTGCTCTGATACACCTGAATGGTTTAACAGGATCATCGCCAAATTACCCGCCTGCTCTACCCTGACACACCCGGAACTGAATGCCCTGGTCTCTTTGGCGAACAAGCTTTTGGCTGGGGTATCGTGCAGGTAGATAGCATGGTCATTAGGCATGTTGAATTTATACAGACCTAGAGCATTTTTCCGTCCGGGCTTTTGCCGCAACCGATAAGGGAACTGTTTGGCATTGACGATGCGCCAGTCGATGGTATGGATAGGTATTTGTTCTGAACTCTGCCAGCTTCTTATCACGGCAAAGCCATTGCGGTGCAGATACCCCCTGTCCCTACGGGCCTTGGGCAAGATATCTTTGCGCATGATTGACATGGGGACATTCCAATACGGATTGAACACCACTGACGAGACATTCGTCGTCATTAACGGTGTCCGGCGACTTGGCCTACCCACTATGACTTTACTGTCGAGCACATGACGGTCATTGAGCCATAGACTGAGTTCATAATTGGGAATATTGACTACCAATAACGAGGCGGCATCCGATGGCCATAACCGGGTCCGCTGGGCATTGAGTGCCAAAACCCGAATGCGTGACTGCGGCGATATCGCCAGCCACTGCCGGGTTTGTGGACCGATCACGCCATCTTCTTTCAAGCCATGGCGGCGCTGAAAGCTTTTTACAGCATTGGCCAAATCGATATTGTAGCTACGAACGCCAGCTGCCCGGATCTGATCTGCTTCGAAATCACGTAGGTCACCGAGCTGTTCAAGGATGGAGATCAACGCATCAGGATCCCTCAGCCTTGTACCTAGCCTGATGATCCCTGGCTGGTAGAACCCCGGCCAGCTATCACTGGCTGCAGGCTCAAGGGCATCAATCGCCAACAGCAACCGGGTATAGTTTTCATCATCGGGTTTGAGGCTGTTAACATAGAAGCGCAACCGCTCAGTGTCTATCGCATTATACAGCCGTGATAAGGTCGCCTCGGAGGGCATCGGCAACTGGGGATCAACCCCTGCACCAAACAACCAGCCTTTGCCATAGGTTGGGATCCCTTCGACATAGCTCATGTAGGCAAACAAGGTATCAGTCGCCAGCAAATCATATTGGCGCCAGTCATTGGCTTGTTTGTAATGCTTCAGGAGGGAATAGCGGCGGTTGAAATCACTGCTGATGTTCGACAGCACCACCATACGTAACTGCTGCTCGAAATCACTGGCAGTGAAGGTATCCTGCCACAGCGGAACAAAGCCAATACTCTGGTACAGATCGGCCAGCTCATCCACATAACGAATGGCCGCTATGTCATTGGCGACTTCATGTACCCATTGACGGGCTTTCTTTTGCTGCAGGATATCATCCGAAAACTGCTGCTCCAGCTGATCTCTTGCAGATAAAGGCTGTACTGGCCAGGTTTCTTCTTCGGCATGGTTCACCTGAGAGAAGACACACATCAGGACAAGCCCCAGACGACTGAGCTTTAACATTACCAACTGACTCCTCATTGCCGTTATCATAATTATGGCAAGTTTGATGTATAACGGACTAAATTTAGCCGTCACTGCCAGTGGGTAATGTTTCAAATCCTGACACCTGTCAGGATATTTGACATATTTTGCTATTATTGGGACAACAATCTACCAGCACTATTTTGGTGCTTGAACACTTCCTCAAAAATTTTACAGAATATTCCAATGGTTATCCCACATCACAGGGCTTTGCACTGACGCAACTTGCTGTGGAGGTTTAATTGATAGGACTTTTCCGGCTCCCGATCCTACTAACCACTTTCCTTCCTTGACACCGACTCCTGATGCATCAACCAGCGGCCTCAGTTCAACCAGCTCGCGGCTGGCTTCATGCCATATTCCATAGCAATTGCCCCGTGGCGATGTCGCTAGCAGGTAGCCATCAAGGCTCGCAATGCTGGCAATATAATGGTTGAACCTCAGCCACTGCTCTTCATCAGCCTGCAGTGGTTTGAGCATTCCGCCTTCCCCTCGGCGATGGAGCGCAACCAAAGGCGCGGCATCTTCGGGCAGTCCCCGATACTGCTGCCCGCACGCAACCTCTCCAGTATCCGTCACACTCAGGTGGCGGATACTGAGTTGCTTGTCAGCCAAAACCGCTTTGTCAACAATTTCGCCGGTTTCCCGGTCAAGGTAGACCAGAGCCGGTTGCATGGTATCTAGGTTAAGCGGTGTCCGCCCTCGGGTATGCACCCCGCCAACACCCACCGCCAGCGTTTGATCATCTACCAGGACGACTTCATGCGGGCCAATCCCAAACCCGCGGAACTCAGCCACTTTTGCCAATTTGCCAGCACCAGCCCCGCCTATCTCGTAGACGCCAATGATCCCCTCGCTGGTTTGGCGCACTCCTTCTGTGGCATACAGCAGCTTGCCATCAGGGGAAAACACCCCATGGCCATAAAAATGCCGGTCGGAAGGCGCGGTATAGAGAGGCCAAGCCTGCCCGGCCTGATAATCGAAGACTTGCAAGTAGCTACCCGGCCGGCGGCTAAATGCCGCTGCCAAATTACCATTTGGCTGCAAGGCGACCCCATGGCCACGGCCTGGCAGCGGCAACTGATAAAGCGGTTGCCCACGGTTATCGGCCACCACCACACCAAAGCGACCATCGGAATGACGGCTGCAGCCAATAATGGTTGCTTGTGAAGAATCCGCGGGATTTCCAACAATGCTTGATTGAGCATGGCTACATCCGGTCAAAGCGGCCGTTGCAAAGCTCCCCCCCACAGCGGCAGCTAGCGGGCGGAGCGCAGCGCTACCCAAAGCGCCCAGCAGTAGCCGGCGCCGTGTTAGATCAGTCACCATCGGTTGCATTGAACCCCACGACAATTCCCAGCTCCGGCGCTACTTCATCCTGCAGCGTCCACTTTATATATTCCAGGCCATTGAAAATAGAGATAAGTTGGCGGTAGCCCTCTCGGCTTTTCAGCATGGCTGTCATCGATGGCTCGGCAGGCCAACTTACCAATAGGCTGGCAAACTGTTCTTTGAGGCGATCGGCGGTTCCGTCATACCCTTTATCACGGAGCAATTGATCCAAACCTTGCCCGTTAGCAATGTACAACTGCTGCATCGCCGCCACGCTGGCCTTGAGGTTGACCATAGAAGTGCCTGAGCGCCATGACTCTGCCTGATAGGGTTTAGGATGCCCCGGCTTGCCCATTGGCCGCTGCAGTTTTTTGATGCTGTAATCTAGCTGGTTATTCAGCGCCCCTAAGTATTCACCCAGTGCAAGTTCCGGCGTCATCGCCTGCCATGGGTTGGTTTGCCACGCGCTTACCAGCGTCTCACCACTCAGGTTGATATGGGCAGTGACGGCCTCAGCCAATTGGCAGCCGTCTTCTGTCTTCAGAGCCTGTGGTTGTTCATAGAGAAACCACTCTGCCGCTCCCAAGCCCTGCACAGCAACACTTTGGCTGGCTAAATCCGAAGCACTCCAGGCTGTATCTTGTTTTAATAACTGACTGAGCTTACACCCTGTCGTATTTTTCTTATCGGGCCAGAACTGTATTTGCCAACTCAGTGCTAGTGCATCCTCACTGCCCTTCTCGCGTCCTTGGAACGACATCCAGCTTTGCATCGTATTTGTCCAAGCAACCTGGGCACTTTCCAGTGCACTTTCACCACCTGTTTCGCACAATGCAGCCATCGCCGTATTCAAATCATTTGCCGCCGAAGAAAACTGCTTTGCAGCACTGAGGTGCTGCTGGTGAATGGCTTTACTCGTACTAACCGTATCGATATTGCAGCCACTCAACAACGCTGCCGACACCGCCGACAGCAGAATTACACGCTTTTTCATTTATACCTTGCTCCTATCTACCATGCTCTTATCTACCTTGCTTCTAGAGCGAATGGAGAAAGGCGACCAGTGCCTCTCGGTCTGTTTTTGGAAGGGCAACAACCTGATCGCGGCTCAGCTGAGCTTCACCGCCGTGCCACAAGATAGCTTCCATCACATTGCGTGCCCGGCCATCATGGAGCAAGTTGGTATGGCCGTTAACTTCCTCGGTATATCCCAAACCCCAGAGCGGGGCTGTCCGCCACTCCCGGCCGTTGGCAAGATACTCACCGCGGTTATCCGCCAAACCCTCACCCATATCATGGAGCAAGAGATCGGTATAAGGGTTGATCAACTGCTCAGAGAGTGCTGGGGTTTCTGTGCTTTTGGCCGTTTTGATCTGGGTGACATGGCAGCTTTGGCAGCCAACTTCGGCAAACAGAGCCTCGCCCCTCACCACTTTCGGATCATTGATATTGCGCCGCGCTGGGACCGCTAGATGACGCGAATAAAACTCGACAAAAGTCAGTACATTGCGGCTAACCTCAGGCTTGCCACCATGAGGCAGCTGATCACATACCAACTGCATATCAGAGCAGTTCTCTGCCGGAAACAGCTCGCTGGTCAACCCAAGGTCACCATTGAACGCAGCGGCGTTTTGCTGCATCAAACTTGGCTGTCCGGCTTTCCAACCAAAGCGGCCAACGGCAAAGACCTGTGCTGTCACATCCCACACCCGGTTAAGCTTACCGGAAACCCCTTTTTCCTCGGCCAGTTGCTCCTTGGCAATCTGCTCCAATGTTTGTTCCGGAATCAACTCCAGCAACCCCAACCCAATCATTGGTGGTGCGACGCGGGCCGACATCATGACCTGCGGGTGAAGTGGCCCATAGTTCAAATCTGTGATGGCCAATTGGGGCTTACGAAGGGTGATCACTTCGCCGCCCGCCATTGTTACGGGTACATCTTGGTAGGACAGCTTAATTTGTCCCTCGGGCTTGGCACCGGATAAAGAAAAGTCCTGCAGCTGCCCGCCATAGATTGGATCGGGGATCACGCCGCTTTTGATAATGGCCTGCTTCTGCTCAGGGGTGTGTGCCGGGATACTCAACCGGACCAGCATCGATACTGCATTGGTATCCCCTTGCTGAGGCGGGTGGCCTCGACCGTCTTTGATATGGCAGTTCTGGCAACCATTGGTATTAAACAGTGGCCCCAAACCGTCACGGGCATCTGTAGTAGCTGGTGCCTGAACCCAAGGGTTACGGAAGAAGCTGTTACCTACACTGAAATCCAGCCGCTTGGACAACGGCAGGTTGGCAGCGGGAAGAGAAAAGGCATTGGCCCCATTTTTTCTGACCGTCGTCTCGCCACCCAATTTCATTGCCAGTATATCTTCTGGCGGAAATGAACTGGTTTTACTTTGGGCCAGTGAAGGGAAAGAAATTAAGGCTGATAGCAGCAATCCGGCTGCTTTAGACGTGAAATGCAACTTCATTATTCATCGCTCGGGCTGTAATAATTATGATCACGAAAGGGCTCTTCCGAGCCCTTATTGTTTATAAATAATTGTATCTAAATGGCTTCCAGGCTTAGAACTGGTGATCAGCGGTATCTGGGTTTAGGTTGCTAATACCGATCACTGATGCCGCTTGCTCGATGCTCGCGGTCTGCTGCACCAATGCCATGATTGACTCGTTGACGAGTGCATTGCCCGCTTGGTTACCTGCGGCAATCAGTTGGTCAAAGGCTTGATCCTGCTTTTCCGCAGACTCAACCAAGGTATAAACCTGGCTGCGGGCACGGTCGAAATCCGCCTGGATTGCTTTAGCCGCTTCTTTGTCTTTGCTGGCAACAAGATCATGAATGCTAGGGCCAGAAAGCACCTCACCGCTTACACGCTTGTAGGTACCGGTGTAGACGTTATAAATACCCTGCTCGTTGTAGTAGTGGGAGTTATGGGTGTTGTCTGAAAAACAATCGTGCTCGTCTTCCGTCGAGTTCGCTTCCAGAGCCACTTTCATGCGCTCGCCAGCCAACTCCCCCAATGACAGTGACCCCATACCAAATAGCATCTTACGTAGGCCGTTATCCGCTGAATCCGCCATTAGCTCAGCACGGTAGTTGCCTTCCACTTCTGGTGACCACTGCTGGGTCATCCAGCTCAAGTCATTTTGCAGTAGCACTGATGCCGCTTTCAGGTATTCACGGCGGCGTTCACAATTGCCATTAGTACAGGCTTCACCGTAGGCAAAATCTGTGTAAGGGCGTTCACCTGCACCGGCATTCGTGCCGTTCAAATCTTGCCCCCACAGCAAAAACTCTATCGCGTGGTAACCTGTGGCCACGTTCGCTTCCGAGTCGCCGATTTCATTCAAGTCTGCCAGCAGCTCAGGGGTGATCTTAGATGTATCAACCTTCTGGTTACCTACCTGCACTGACTTGTTTGAAACAATATTTGCCTTGGCCCCTTCATTGCCTAGCTCATATTGGTAGTCATCGGTCACGTAATCGATCAAACCTTCATCCAGTGGCCAAGCATTTAACTGGCCTTCCCAATCATCAACCACCGCATTGCCGAAGCGGAACACTTCTGATTGTTGGTAAGGAACGCGAGAGGCCTTCCAAGCCACACGGGCTTTGTCCAGGGTTTCTTGAGATGGCGAAGCGATAAAGGCATCAATAGCCTTATCTAAGCCCTGTGCCGTGGTCAGCGAGTCACTGAATACGCTATGGGCAATATCTGCATAATGGGACACGACCTGCTCTTTAGAAACAGGGGTAGCGCTAGCTAAGGCTGGCGCTACCAAAAATGCAGCCATAATTACATTACGAGGGAATTGAGTCTTCATTATTTTCATCCATGTGAAAGCTGTTTTATAACCACAAACAGTAATGTTAGTGAGAATTATTCTTATTCCAATAATGATAACTAAGTTTGTAAGCAAATGTAAATTATTTTTCTTGAGCGATACAATGCTGTGACATGCAATCACAAATCAGATCAAGACAACATTATGAAAACTAAGGCTTCCAACTTTGGTCGGTTTGTTGTAATTTCGCCGAGCACTATTTAGGAGAGTAATATGGACAAGCACGAAGAAGTCTTGATTGCCCTGCGACAAATCATTCGAGCCATCGATCTGCACTCGCGCAAATTGAACAAACTGGCTGGTTTGACTGGCCCGCAGCTGGTATTGATGCGCGCAATACGCGACTCCGGCGAAGTGACTATCCGTCAGCTTTCCAATAACACCAATATGAGCCAAGCGACCGCAACTACGATCCTGGATCGTTTGGAAAAACGCAGCTTGGTGATCCGTGAGCGCAGCAAACTGGACAAGCGCAAAGTCCACGCCTACCTCACTGATGAAGGCAAAGAGTTGTTGGCAAAAGCACCACCACCTCTACAAGAGGATTTTGTCGCCCGCTTCCAGCGCTTGGAAGAATGGGAGCAATCGCTACTGCTATCTTCGGTACAGCGTATTTCTTCAATGATGAATGCTGAACACCTTGATGTGGCCGCGATGCTAGAAACCGGTAGTATTACCAAGCAAGAAACCGACCGCTAACCGGCACCGATTAAAGGAATATCGCGTTTGCTACTCGAAGGCATTGAAACGTTACTGGTACTGGCCCAAGAAGGCACCATGAGCAAAGCGGGCAGCCGTCTGTACCTCAGCCAGAGTGCGGTCAGCAAACGTATTGCCAAGCTAGAGCAGCGGATCGGCAAGAAGCTGATTGAACCGGATGGTCGTCGGATCAAACTGACTGCCGACGCTTTGCAGCTCATTGCTGCGGTCGAGCCGGGATTCAAAGCCCTGAAAGGGCAGATATTTGATCAGCTCGATGTCAATGATCGTACTGTTATCCACTTAGCCTGCTCGGAAACCCTGGTTGCAGGCTATTTGGCACCAGTGCTGGGTGAATACATTCAGCGTGATCCCCACCTTGCCATCAGCACCCACCATACCCCGATCATTGTCGAAAGAGTGCAGGCAGGCGATGCCGCCGTCGGTTTCTGTGCCGGCCACCTTCCCCCTCAGCACGGATTAGCTGTCACCCACCTGTTCGATGAGCCGTTTTCAGTCGTCAGCCACCAAGTGCTCGAGCAACAACCGAGCCAATTGCTGGTCAATGACTTGAAAAACCCGGCTAATGCCAATCAAGTCAGCTCATTGCAGAAGGCGGGAATTGTCCCCTATATGGAAATGGACTCCTATACTGCTGCCGCCCAGCTGGCACTGAGTGGCATTGCAGCAGCACTGGTGCCGATATCGATTGTAAAAACACTCAAAATCGCCTCCCACCACTGCCACCATTTTCCTTTTATGGACGAACTCACACGCCCAGTTCAGCTCTGCTATCGCCAAAATAGCTTGCAGTCGTCACGAACACGCCAGCTTATTGAAACCATTGCGGGTTCTGTTCAACTAACAGTTTAATCGCCATACACATCGAGCTAATGACGACCATTGGCCGGATCAATTTACGCCCCTTTGAAATCACCACTTTCGCTCCCATGCGTGCACCAATAAACCCACCGACAGCCATGATGATGCCTATCTCCCAGACTGGCAAACCCGCAAAGATGAAAAACAGCAGAGCCGCAAAGTTCGAGGTGAAATTCAAAATTTTAGTTCGTGCCGTGGCTTCCACCAGCCCAAACTGGGCAATGGCAACAAAACAGATGGTATACAGTGCACCGGCTCCCGGGCCAAAGAAACCATCATAGAAACCAATACTGGTACCCACACTCAGGGCAAAAAGGTTCTCAGACAACCTCGGCTTGCCGCCACCCTGCCCGACCTGAGGGGCAAACAGGAAGTAAAGCGAGATACAAACCAGCAAAATAGGGATCAACTGCGTGAGCACTCCAGCATCAATGCGCTGGACAAGTTCTGCGCCGCTGGCTGCGCCAATGAAGGTAAAGATCATCGCATTGCGCATTTCACCCAAACTGACCAAGCCATTACGGACAAAATACAGCGAGGCAGAAAAGCTGCCAAATGAACCCTGTAGTTTATTGGTCGCCAATGCTTGGGTTGGCGGCACCCCTGCGGCAAGCAGGGCGGGCACTGTCAGCAGCCCGCCACCTCCTGCAATCGCATCGATGAAACCCGCTAGGCCAGCGACTAAAAACAGTAGCCCCAATACGTCTAATGACAACTCCATGTAGATATTTCTCTTTCGTTAAGTGCCTGAGTGATGAGGCTGAAAAATAGCATCTGTACCTATCACAGAACAGCGAAACGACGGACCACAACCCATTCCAAGTAGGAATGAGTCACACTAAAGTCACAAATGGCCCAATGCAAATTGCTAAAAAACATCATTAGCCCTGTCTAATTAACAGCCAGATTACGTTGGATATTTAACCTAAAACGGCCTAATCCATTCCCGTCTGTTAACCCTGTCCCAGTTTCATCCCACCCCCCATGCCGATTCGGTATTGAAAGGCAATATTTGGCATTTAACAGCTCTTTTTCGTTTGCGCACTATACCCACAAATAATTCAAGGTTTTATCATTTCAAACGGACTGGAAAACTATGTTAGTAGCAATAGAGCTGTTGGTCGTATTAGGCTGCATATACTGGGGACTCAAAATGGGCGGGCTAGGTGTCGGGCTCGCAGGGGGGCTCGGGTTGGCCATTCTCACCCTAGGGTTCGGCCTTGAGCCAAGCGCCCCCGCTGTCAACGTCATCCTGATCATCATGGCGGTGGTCACCGCGGCATCGACCATGCAGGCCGCAGGCGGGATGGATTGGCTGGTTCACCATGCCGGCAACCTGATGCGCCGCAACCCGAAATACATCTGCTTCCTCGCCCCGATGATCACCTGGCTGATGACTATCATGGCCGGTACCGGTTACACGGTATTTTCCACCTTGCCAGTGATCTCTGAAGTCGCCAAAGAGATCGGTGTTCGCCCTTCACGGCCGCTGGCAGGTGCTGTGGTTGCCTCGCAGGTCGCGATTTCCGGCTCCCCTATTTCTGCCGCCATGGCAGCCATGATTTCAATCATGGAGCCAATCGGTGTGAGCTTCCTGGAAATCATGGCAGTCTGCCTGCCTGCATCATTCATCGCTGCGATGGTGGGTGCCTTCATTGCATCACGCCAAGGTTGTGAGCTAAAAGATGATCCTGTTTATCTCACCCGTCTGCAGCAGAACCAGGAGCAGAAACAACAGCAAAGCATCACCCTTGAACCGAAAGCCAAATACTCGGTGATGCTGTTCCTGCTTGCTACCATTGCCATTGTGATTTATGCCGCTTTCCCCGTGCTGCGTCCGCACTTTGCCGATGGCAGCATGATGTCGACCCGCGATATCATTATTGTGTCGATGTTCGCCGTTGCTTGCTTGATGGTTCCTATGTGCAAGGTTGATCCGGAGAAGATCATCCGTACCACCACTTTCCGCTCAGGTATGAGCTCAGTGGCGGTTATCCTTGGCATCGTGACGATGGGCTCAACCATGGTGAACGCCTACCTACCTGAAATCAAAGAGTTTGCAGGCACCTTGTTGCAATCCTACCCGATGCTACTGTCACTGGTACTGTTCGGTACTTGTACCCTATTGCTTTCGCAAGGTGCGACAACACCACTGATCATCCCACTGGCTTTGAGCTTGCAGGTACCGCACTGGGCGATCCTCGCTTCATTCGTTGCGGTTACCGGGGTGTTTGTTCTTCCTACCTATCCAACATCATTGGCAGCGATTGAGTTCGACTCCACCGGCTCAACTCGAATGGGCAAGAACATCTTCGACCACCCATTCTTGATGCCAGGCTTGATTGGTGTGGCGGTATCAACAGTATGCGGTTTCTTGCTGGCTCCTATGATTGTGTAATGGCGAAAAAGGTCATAAACAAGCCACTAGAAAAAAGCGAAGCGCCAAATGGCGCTTCGCTTTTTCTTTTTTATTACTCGGAATTACACCTGCTTTTCAGCGTGTAAGCGCAATGCCTGCCACACTTGCTCGCCCGCAGGGTGCAAGCGGGCTTGATAGCGATAGGCGTAGTAAGTGATAGGGAGGCGCAGTGACTCATCGCCCAGTATTGCCACCTTGCCATCTGCCAAATCCTGCTTAATGGCATAATCCGGCAGCCATGCCACACCAAGCCCCTGTAATGCCAATGTCTTGAGCAAATCAGTCATGGAAGAGGAAAACACAGGTTGCAAATTCACTTGCTCCCTGACCACTTCAACCTGCCGCCCCATGTAAGAGCTCGGGCTATAGGCAAGCCAAGGGACTTCTGCATCTGGGGTAATGCTGTAAAGCGGTTTGCCCGCCTCATCACAGGCACAAACAGGCAATAGCTCAGCCTGGCCAACTTGCAATGACTGGTAAGGTGGTAGGCGTAACAGTTCATCATCGAAGGCCAACAGAATATCACAGCCCCCTTCTTGAAGTTCTTCAATCGCTTCATCGACATCGATCGCCTCGACGCTCAATATCGGCTTATGCTTGCCGGCCATCAGCTCCGATTGAATCGATGGCACTAAACTGGTTGCCAACGAGTGGGCTGCCGCCACCCGGACATTGTTGCCGCCCAACTTGGATAAATCAGATAACTGGCCAATACCGTCCATCATTTGATTGATCAACGTACGGGCCGTGATGCGGAACAACCGGCCGCTAGCCGTCAATGCAACCGGCGTCTTGCTGCGGTCAATCAACTCTGCACCGACCGTCTGCTCCAGCGCCTTAATACGCCGGCTGAATGCTGGTTGGGTAACATTGCGTTTTTCTGCAGCCAGAGAGAAGTTTCTCACTTCAGCCAGCACCAAGAAGTCTTCCAACCACTTACTTTCTATATTCATAACGGTACAACACGTTTTTCCCTAACTTCAGCTGCGGCAGTATAACGAAACCCAATGCACATACAGAGATATTTCAAGCCACTCAGATCACAAATCCAACAGTTCTCCATACCGATTATGCATAACTGGCTCAGCAACGGCATTTCTCACCATCACCGTCCTCCCCTATAGTGAACTTAGTGAAAAATACTGTAGGAACAATAAGATGAGCAGGAAATTAGGTATTTTGGGCGGAATGGGGCCTCTAGCCACTGTCGAGTTCATGCAAAAAATCATCGCGCAGACGCCAGCCTGCAGTGACCAACAACATATTCCTATGCTGGTTAGTAATAACCCGCAGATCCCCGACCGTACCGCTTTCCTGATCAGCAACGGCGATGACCCCTACCCGGCCCTCAAGCAGGGAATGGAGCAACTCGAGCAGGCTGGTGCCGAATGTATCGTGATGCCATGCAATACCGCCCATTACTGGTACCCGCGATTAAGCAATACCTGCCGGGTACATATGATCAGCATTCTCGATAGTGTGGTTGATGAAGCCAAACAACGTGGCTACAAAAAAGTGGGGATCATGGCCACTACCGCGACCATGACGACAAGGATGTACGAGACTAAACTGGCACAAAAGCAAATTGCTGCCGTTGCCCCAGGGCAAGACCAGCAACTCGCCGTAATGGAAGGGATCTATGCCGTCAAAGCCGGGGACGTCGAGCAGGGCCACCGGTTAATGAAGCCAGTCTTTGACGCCCTGCTCGAACAAGGCGCAGATGCCGTTATCCTAGGCTGCACAGAGATCCCCGTCGCCTTGGCTGAAACTGTGTTCAACCAGCCAGACCAATGCCTGGACTCGCTCAATATCTTGGCAAAAGCCTGTATTGACTGGGCAACGGCTGACTCAGCCGAGCTTGTAGCCTAAAGGGCTAAACAAAGAGTTATACAAAAGACACTAAAGTATCCAGCCACTGGGGGTGATCTTCAGCCAGTAACTTCACCGCCATGACCATAGATACCGTGACCACCAACGGGCGAATTAACTTTCGCCCTTTGGTCACCACCACTTTCGCGCCTAACCTTGCGCCGATAAAGCCACCCAATGCCATCACCAAACCGATTTCCCATACCGGCAAACCGGCAGCAACGAAAAACAGCAAGGCAGCAAAGTTGGAGGTGAAGTTCAGCACCTTGGTTTTCGCCGTCGCCTCGACAATGCCCAGCTGGGCAATGACCACAAAACAAACGGCAAACAGCGAGCCTGTACCCGGGCCAAAGAAACCATCGTAAAAGCCGATCCCGGTACCCACGGTCAAGGCAAACCCCGCCTGGCTTAGCTTTGGCTTACCGCCACCCTCGCCGGCTTCTGGCGCAAACAGGAAATACAGTGCAATCACCACCAGCAGTGCCGGGATCACCTTGGTGAGTGTACCGGCATCCATATACTGGACAAGCAAGGCGCCTGCGGCAGAGCCGACAAAGGTGCACAAAATAGCTAGGCGCATATCGCTCAGTTTGACCAAGCCATTGCGAACAAAATAGAGGGAAGCCGAAAAACTACCGAATGAACTTTGCAGCTTATTGGTCGCCAATGCCTGAGCGGGAGGGAGTCCTGCCGCAAGTAAAGCGGGTACTGTCAGCATACCGCCGCCGCCAGCAAGGGCGTCAATAAACCCGGCAAGGCTAGCAACCAAAAACAAAGCCCCGATAATTTCCCAAGAAAATTCCATACAACTTCCAACACAAAATAAAACACAGCGACAAGCAAGCGCCCAATGGAGCAAAGCCACCCCAAAGGCACGATAGAATACGGATTGCCAACAAAAAGAAAAATGAAAATACGGATAGCGACCTATTCCCATTTTTAATAGGTCGGGCTAGTAGCTTTATTTCTTTTCTAGAAAGGAATACGCCGTTTTGTCGTAATTTTACAAACATTGCATGAAGGGAGCTACGCCTGGTTATTTAGCCTTTTCTTCCTCAGTGGCGAAACAGCGGCAAATTTAACCACAACATTAGTGCAGGGATACAAAATCATTGTTTCCAAAAGTTGATTAATCACTTTTCATCATTTCAACAACAAAATCTATAAGTAACTATTTTAATTATAAATAGCTCTAAATAACCGCATTTCCCCTTTCCCTACGCCGACCAAATTCATGCTGATTTTCGCATTAATGGCCGCAAAAAAGCGTAGCGCAAAGACTGCGATTCCCTACAATATTCTTCCTACAACACCATTTCGTTACACCCTGTAAACAAAATTACAAAGAGTGAAGCGTTAGCCCGCTAGCCACTTCACCCCAAGCACTGGAGCATGTATGAAGGTCAACCTATTCGCCACCTGCCTGTGCGATACCGTCAAGGCGGAAGTCGCCAAAAAAAGTGTATTACTGCTGGAGCAACTCGGCTGTGAAGTCATCTTCCCAGAGCAGCAAGGCTGTTGTGGCCAACCTTCGCTCAACTCTGGCTACATCAATGACAGCAAAAAAGGGATGAAAAACCTCATCACGGCCTTTGAAGCCAATGAATACCCGATTGTCTCCCCTGCTGGCTCCTGCGTCGCTTCTATCAAGCGCTACCCGGAATACCTGGCTGATGAGCCGGAATGGGCAATGCGGGCGCAACAGGTCGCCGACCGTTTCTTCGAACTGACCCAGTTTATCGTCAACCAGCTGGATGTGACCCAGCTCGGCGCCAAGCTAAACGGCCGCGCGGTTTACCACCCTTCCTGCAGCCTGATCCGAAAGCTAAACGTCCGCGAGGAGCCAATCAAGCTACTTGAGCAAGTGGAAGGACTAACCCTACTTCATATTAACCATCAGGAAACCTGCTGTGGTTTCGGTGGCACCTTCTCCGTCAAGATGTCTGAAATCTCCGGTGAGATGGTCAAAGAGAAAGTCAGCCATATCAGCGCCGTCGAGCCTGACTACCTAATTGGCGCAGACATCAGCTGCTTGATGAATATCGGCGGCCGTATCAGCCGCGAAGGTAAGCCCATCAAAGTCATGCACATCGTCGATGTATTGATGAGCCGCTGAGGGAGGAAATACCATGTCGATGAAAACCAGCAGCACCCAATTCAAACAGCGCATCGAAGTCCAGATGCAAGATACCTTCATGCGTGAATCCGTCGCCAATGCGCAAACCCGGATGTTCACCAACCGCCAGGTGGCCGCCGACAAATTGGGCAACTGGGAACAATGGCGAGAAATGGGCATGGATATCCGCAACCATGTTCTGGAAAACCTGGACTACTACCTCCACCAGCTGAGCGAGAGTGTCAGCCGTAACGGCGGCAAAGTGTTCTTTGCCCAAACCGCCGAAGAGGCCACTGCCTATATCGAATCCATCATCCAGGATAAGAATGCCAAGAAAGTGGTTAAATCCAAATCCATGGTAACTGAGGAAATCAGCCTCAATGCGATGATTGAGCGCAACGGCTGTGATGTGGTCGAAACCGACCTTGGTGAATATATCCTGCAAGTGGATGACTACGACGCCCCGTCGCATATCGTCGTGCCTGCACTGCACAAAAACCGCTACCAGATCCGTGATATCTTCCGCGACAAAATCGGCTACCAAGGCAGTGAGGAGCCAGAAGCCCTCACCCGCTATGTCCGCGACTATATCCGCCATGACTTCCTGGAAGCCGATATCGGTATTACCGGCTGTAACTTTGCGGTTGCCGAATCAGGCACCGTGACCCTGGTAACCAACGAGGGAAATGCCCGCCTCGCCACCAGCCTGCCAAAGACCCATATTGCGGTTATGGGCATGGAGCGGATCGTCCCGACCTTCGAAGAGTTGGATATTGTGATCAGCCTGCTGTGCCGAAGTGCGGTCGGCCTGCCCCTGACCGGCTATGTCACAGCCTTGACCGGCCCAAGGGAAGAAGAGCACCTTGACGGCCCGGAAGTGTTCCATTTAGTCATCGTTGATAATGGTCGCTCTGATATCTTAGGCTCGGAGTTCAAAGATATCCTGCGCTGCGTGCGCTGTGCCGCCTGTGTCAATACCTGCCCGGCCTACCGCCATATCGGAGGCCAATCGTACGGCTCAATTTATTCCGGGCCAATTGGCGCGGTACTGTCGCCATTGCTCGGCGGCTATGAGGACTTCAAGGAGCTGCCGTATGCCTGCAGCCTCTGCAAAGCTTGCCATGATGTCTGCCCGGTCAAAATCCCGCTGTCAGACCTGCTGCTCAAGCACCGGCAGAAAATGGCAGAGCAAGGCATGACCCCGCTGTCGGAGCGGATGAGTGTGGCCGCATTCAACATTATCAACGCCAAGCCAATGTTATGGGATAAAACCGTGAAAGTGGGTGCCACCTTGGCCAGCGGCCTGATCCGAAACGGCAAGCTACCCCTTCAGGTCGGCGCGATCGGAGA
Source organism: Photobacterium sp. ABD4_091 (assembly GCF_056160145.1). Lineage (NCBI taxonomy): Bacteria > Pseudomonadati > Pseudomonadota > Gammaproteobacteria > Vibrionales > Vibrionaceae > Photobacterium > Photobacterium sp. ABD4_091. The sequence continues at coordinate 291,099 of NZ_JBSWWQ010000001.1, forward strand.
ATGGACAGAAGCAAGAGATCTGCCTCAACCAGACGGCCAGTCATTCCGTAGCTGGTTTAAAAACAGACAATCTACCCCGGAGTCTTGAACATGAGCGATATCATCAACCGCGACCGCTTCCTCGATAACATCGCCGCCAAGCTGGGGCGGCCTCGGCAAACAACGCCTGTTGAGCGACCTTCGCTCCGCTATACCTGCCACCAGGATGTCATGGCAGGGAAAAGCCATGATGAACTCAAACAAGTATTGATTGATTACACCCACAAGGCGCTGGGCGCCCAAGCCCTTGTCACTACAAAGGCCGAGCTAACAGACACCTTGCGGCAGGTCTGTGCCGGTTACTGCCTGGATGAAACAGCCCCAAGCCAAGCTAGTACACCATTGGCTGCACCGAGCGAAACCTTGGTCTCTGCCGATCCGCGCCTGCTCGAATTATTTGACCCCGAGCAACTGGATACTGACGAGCATGTTGTCCATGTATGGAATACCCAACTTGGCTACGGGCCGAATATCGAGATTGCCGAACGTGCCAAGGTAGGTATCGTCTATGCCGAACAAGCGCTGGCTGAGTCCGGCACTATGGTGCTGTATAGCCAACCGGCACAAGGGCGTGCTATCAGCCTGCTGCCTGAAGCCTCGGTGTTTGTGGTACCCAAAAGTGCACTGGTTGCCCGCTTGACCCAGGCAACCGCCGAGCTGCACAAAAAAGCCGAGCAAGGCGAACGCCTACCGTCCTGTGTGAACTTTATATCAGGGCCTAGCTCGACAGCTGATATCGAGCTTATAAAGGTGGTCGGCGTTCATGGCCCAGTCTATGCCACCTATGTCATCATTGATGATCTATAACAGACACTAAAAGCAGGTATTCATGGCGCAGATTGACGATCTGGTACTTTTTGCCCAAGTTATCGAGCACGGCTCCTTCAGCAAGGTCGCCGAGCTCAACAAGATCACCAGATCGGTTGTGAGCAAGCGGATCAGCAAGCTTGAGCAAGAGTTAGGGGTACAGCTGATGTACCGGACGACCCGCAAGCTGACACTCACCGAGCCGGGCTCTATCCTCTACCAGCGGGCAAAAGAAGTCCGCCAGGTCGCTCAGTCTGCCTTTGATTCGGTGACGGGTTACAGTGAAGCCCTGTCAGGGCATATCCGGGTTTCGGTACCGACCATCTCCGGGGAATTATTATTGTCAAAAGCCCTGTCTGACTTTTGCCAGCATCACCCCGGCCTCACCATTGATATGTCGATGGACAACCAGTTTGTCGACTTGGTCGCGCAAAACTATGACTTGGTGATAAGAACAGGCTACCTTGAGGACTCCAGCCTGATCGCCCGCCACACTTTCAACTCAAGATGGGTGATCTGTGCAACGCCTGGCTACCTTAAACAGTTTGGCGTGCCGGAATCGCCAAAGGCACTCAAGCACCATAACTGCTTAGGCTATACCCAGCAAAGTACCGGGCCATTTGACTGGCTTTTCCTGCGAAATAGCAACGATATCTACACCATGAAGGTTAATGGCAATTTCTCTAGTGACAACGCCGCAGGCCTGCGCAAAGCTGCCCTTGCAGGCAATGGCATCGCCTACCTGCCGACCTGCTTGGTCTATGACGATCTGCAAAGTGGTGATTTAGTGGAACTGTTGCCGGAGCATGCCGGCAAAGTGGTGGGGATCTATGCGGTTTACCCTTATACCAAGCAACCGCCCAAACGTATCCAAGCTTTGATTGAACACATCCGTGAACACTACATGGCAATGAAAGAACGGTTTTAAAACTGGTTTTAAGGTCTGGCTCTCAGCTTTTATCTCTAGGTTCCAGGATCTCGGTTCTAGGATCTAGAATCTAGATTCTTGGTTCTAAGTCCTATTCCGGCACATTTCAGCAGGGAACGATAACTGAACCATGACATGGCGCTTGAACAGTTCATCATAGCCCTGCTCGTCCAGCGCTTTTTGCATACAATGCAGCCAGGCTTCTTTCTCTGCTACTCCAATAGCCAAGTGGCGGTGGGCGCCAGGCAGGTTCATCATCCCGAATTTCTCTTCATACCGGGCAGGCCCGCCAAGCCAACCGGTAAGAAAAGTCGTCAGTTTATCGATAGACTCGCTGAGATCGTCATCATGCATCTCGCGCACTTTCTTCGCCTGCGGCAAGGTATCCATTTGGCGGTAGAATGATTCGACTAATGCCCGGATGCCTTCTTCACCGCCCGCGGCTTCAAAGGCAACTCCCGCTATCGTGTAATCCGGCGCCGTTCTTTCTTGTACTGTGTAATCATTGGGTCTGTAAGGCTTCATGTTTAACTACAACTGTCTGCTAACACTTTCAGAATTATCAATAGTCCAATTATACGGGAAATCTGCAGGCAGGCGCTGTGTTACATCTCAGAAACCAGTGTCAAAGTACACTGTGGTAACAAAAAGGAAAAGCGTGATAACCAAACGGGAAAAAGCCAAAATTAACCCGCCATGGATGGCGGGTTGGAAATTTCTATCATGCCATAACTTCTAGGACATTCAGGTTTCAATAATCGGTCCACCAAAGGCTGTCACCGGCGGTACCTCGCCTTTAAATTTCTCGATATCTGCCACGACCGTGTTGGCACTGGTTGCCTGAGCTAATTCAGAGGTGCCGACATCCATGGTCAAGGTATTTGGGTCGCCATAGGTATCAATCGCCCCCACTTTCTCGCTAAGCGGTCCATACCATGCCCCTTCCTGGATCCGGATCACCCCCGGCGGGTAATCATCGGACACCACTGCCCCAGCCAATAACTGGCCGCGGTCATTGAACACTCTCACCAAGTCACCATCATTGATGCCACGGGCTTTGGCATCTTCCGGACTGATATAAACCGGTTCGCGATCTTGAACCGCATAGGTGGCTCGGTATTCGTCCGACTCACACATCTGGGAGTGCAAACGCTTGTCGGGGTGACAAGACTGTAACCAAAGCGGGTGCTTGTCTGACCCTGGCCCACCATGCGAACGCTCGGCTTTTTCAAACCACATTGGGTGACCCTGACAATGCTCATAGTTATAACTGGCTATCTTGCGGCTGTAGATCTCGATAAATCCTGATGGTGTACCCAGCGGATTGATTTCAGGATCTTCACGGAAATCTGCATGGCGGACAAAGTTTTTGCCCTCGCCAAAATCAACCCATCCAGCCTGCCGGACTTCCCAGAACTCATCAAACTCCGGCATTTCAAAGTTGGCTTTGTTGGCCTCTCGGCACTCATCATAGAGCGAGCGTATCCACTCCATTTCATCCATGCCGCGGGTATACTCCTTGTTGCGACCAAAGCGGCGGCAAAAGTCGGTAAAAATATCAAAGTCGGTGCGCGACTGGTAAAGCGGATCCACCAACTTGTGCATCGCGAGTACACCGGTACCCGAATAGGCGCCGTACAAGTCGATATCATTGCGCTCAAACTGGGTGCAAGCAGGCAGCACGATATCCGAGAAGCGGCACGTCGCCGTCCAGGCAAAATCAATGGTGACGACGGTTTGCAGCTTCTGGAAGGCGGTTTTCATCCGGTTGCGGTCTTGGTGGTGGTGCCACGGGTTACAACCGCTGACCACCAGCATCTTGGTATCCGGCAACACCACCTTCGCGCCGTTGTAATTGATTTCCTTACCCGGCTCGAGAATTGCGTCTATCCAGCGGGCTACCGGGATGGTACGGCTGTAGCCTTTGAAGTCGTTATTGTCCCACTTAGGTTTCTTACCTTCATCGACATTACGCGGGAAACCACCCGGACCGGCAGCCCCTGTTGGTGGGATCCCCACCCCACTGTAGTGGTGAGAATAAGAGATACCGCCACCCGGCAGACCAATCTGTCCCAACATGGTCGCGATAACCGCCCCCATCCAGTATGGCTGCTCACCGTGCTGCTGACGCTGAACCGCCCAGCCGAAGATTATCTGGGTACGATCTTTTGCCAGCAAGCGGGCAAACTCTCGGATTTCATCCGCTTTCACGCCACAGATAGGCTCGGCCCACTCAGGGGTTTTCTCCACTTTGTCTTTGCTTTCACCCAGCACGTAAGGGATAAACTCATCAAAACCCAAGGCATAGGTGTCGATAAATGCTTTATCGTACAGCTCTTCTTTGTACAGGGTATGGGCAATCGCCAGCATGAACGGCACATCCGTCTGCGGATTGACGTACAGCTGATCGCAGCCCAGGTAATTCTGGCTTTTCGATTTAACCGGATCGACCGAGATCACTTTGATCTCACCTTTGGCTACCTTGTCCTTGAGCTGCTCATAGTACATATAGGAGTCATGGGTCTCACACTGCCAGCCTACCTGGGTATTCTTAACCGGATCGTTAGCCCACAGGATCACGGTTTTACTGTTTTCCAGGATATCCGGCCAAGACGTTCCTTGGGCATACACTTCGGTAGAACCCAGCACGTAAGGCATAATGGTCTGGCCCGCGCCGGTAGAGTAATCCCCCACCTTGGTCATAAAGTTACCGTGCATCCCCACTGCGCGCTGCATATGGTTACCACAGCTGTGGAATTGACCGGTTTGGCGCCAGCCGGTCATCCCGGCGTGCAGAGCCCATGGCCCATAGTCTTTCTGAATCCGCTCCAGCTCGTTGTAGAAGATATCCAGCGCTTCGTCCCAGGTTACCCGGACAAAACGGTTGTTACCGCGGGTGTCACCACTGTATTTGTGCTTCTTGAGCCAATCCAAGCGGATCATCGGGTAACGGACGCGGGAAGGGTTGTAGATAATCCCTTTGACACCGTTAATCATATCCGTCGGGTATTTATCCCGCTCCAACGGTTTGATCTCTACCACCTTACCGTTATAAATTTTGGCGCGGAATGCCCCCCAGTGGGAGCCCGTGGTTTTCCATATTCCATCTGCCGAATAGGGTGACGATACCTCTTCGGCCGCCCGGGCCACCGAGGTGAGTAAACTCGGGCCGATAACACCAACCGCACTGGTGGTGACTAACCCTGATAAAAATTGACGTCGACTCAGAGACATGTTCTTACCTCGCTTCGCTTCTTTTAATGGCCGCCATCAGAAAAATCTGATGAATGTTTCTGTAGGTATTTCAGCACTAAGGCTTCGCTGTCACGGTCGAGGTTGACGAAAGCCAACATACCGTTGAACATACCCGGCCATGTATTTGCATCGAAGTGATTTTCTGCGGGCTGTGTATGACAAGTACTACAGTTGTTGTTATAGGCAGGGCGTGCTTCAGCCCATATTGTTTCCACATCATCAAGCAGAGACTCTTTTGGCATCCAGAGCTTGACCGTCACCCGCTGCCAGCCCAAGCCTGTTAACTCATCTTCTTTCTCTTCAAATTTTTCCACTAGAGTGTCACTCAATGCCGCATCTTTGCTCAGTGCCGCTGTAGGAATATTGAGACCAAAGTCTTCGTTTATCACCCGGCCAAAACCCTTGGTTTTACGCCAACCGGCGATTTCAACCTGCACCGCATTGTCTTTAACCTGAACAACTTTGACTTCAGAGGCTGGGTTGAGTTGGCCGCCATCAATAGTCAGTGCTTCATCCTCGTACATCGGGAGATAACGAACGCTGAAGTAGTTTTCTCCTTCCTTGAAAGACGTATTGCTGGCCCTTTGCACCAACTGCTGAACCATGCCGCCGGAGAGCTCCATGTTGCCCGGCAACTCGTGGGCGATCCCTTTGTGGCAATCCATACAGCTTTGATCACGCTCCGCCGCCTGCTGCATTTGGGTACGAGCTAGATCCGACATTTCATCCCAGTTCATGCTGTCGTAGTTGTGGCAGTTTTTGCACTCCAGCGACCCATTGGCAGCAAAACGCTCCCACTCATGGTTGGCTAGCTCTAAACGTTTTTCCAAAAATTTTTCACGGGTATTGATCGTTCCGAAAATTGCGCCGTATACCTCTTTACTAGCTTGCATTTTACGGGCGATTTTATCGGTCCAATTGTGGGGAACGTGGCAATCTGGGCATGTAGCCCTTACACCTGAGTGATTTGACCAGTGGACGGTTTGCTGAAGTTCTTCGTAGACGTTGTCACGCATCTCGTGGCAACCAATACAGAACTTCTCGGTATTGGTCATTTCAAGGGCTGTATTAAAGCCCCCCCAGAAGATGACCCCGGCAATGAATCCGCCGAGCGTCAACACGCCCAAACTAATATGTACTGCTGGACGCCAAAACGTCGCCCACAGCTTTTTCAACGCTTTCATCATAGTGTTCTACCTATTCCTTTGCAGCTTTACTCTGGCGTTCATATCTCGGCAATCGAAATTACCCATGGCCAGGAGGCCCAAGGAAAAACACTTGCATCGCCCACACGATAAAGCCATAACCACCTACGATGGCGACCGCTAGAATGGGAAACAAGAAAATGGTGATAAACAAAAAAGAGCGCCATTCATACTTGGCTTTCTCTTTGTCACTGACGGGTTCCGGGTTGCTCATTGCTTCTTTCCTTTTACCTATCTTGTTATTTTTTCTCTCAAGTAGGCAGTTGCCAAATACCAGTATTGATAAGTCGTTGAACTATAGGTTGTGTAGGAAAATAGATAGATCAATTACTTATGCAGGTTGGTATCACTCTTAAGAGCTAATTCCTGTAAGTATAGTTAAGGATTGAAACTGGACTTGAAATTGCTAATGAATTGATTAATCAAAATGACGATTGGTGATTGGGGTCTCAAAGAGCACAAAAAAAAGGTGCCACAAGGCACCTCAGACTGATGACAAAGGTCTGGCTTTTAAGCTAGGCCTTTGATCTAATAGAGATATCGAAATATGGATATCTCGACATGTTAAAAGAACCCTCACCCCAACAGTACGAACTCGAAATGGTCACAATGGAACAGCTGGTTCCGAAGCATCATCTCGTACGTAAAATCGACCAAGTTATAGATTTCGAATTTATTAGAGACGAAGTCGCTCACCTATATTGCCAAGACAATGGCCGGCCTCCTGTTGACCCCGTCCGCTTGTTTAAAATCATCCTGCTGGGCTACATCTTTGGCATCAAGAGCGAGCGTCAGCTAGTCAAAGAAATCGAGGTCAATGTGGCCTATCGGTGGTTCCTTCGCATGTCACTGACAGAGAAAGTTATCCATGCCTCGACGCTCAGCCAAAACCGCATCCGCCGCTTCAACGGGACGGATATTTTTGAACGCATCTTTACCAATATCGTACTCCAGGCCATGGATAAAGGGCTCGTCGCCGGGAATGAATTATTCACCGACAGCACCCACCTCAAAGCCAATGCTAACAAGAAGAAATTTACCAATGAACAGCAAGCTGTCCGCACCAGTGCCTACCTTGAGATGCTCAACGAAGATGTGGCCAAGGAGCGGGAAGCCGAAGGGAAAAAACCTTTAGCTGAGCGAAAATCAGAGCCTAAGCTCAAAAATACCAAAGTGAGCACGACTGATTCTGAAAGCGGCTTTATGACGCGGGATAACAAGCCGCAAGGGTTCTTTTACCTTGACCACCGCACCGTCGATGGCATGCATGGGATTATCGTCGATACCTATGCGACCGCAGGTAACGTCAATGACTCCCAGCCTTATATCAATCGGCTAGACTACACGCTCAACCAGTTCAACCTGAATCCTATAGCCGTAGGCCTTGATGCTGGATACTTCACGGCTCCTGTTGCTGAGAGCCTTGAACGAAGAGAAATCCTTGGCCTCTTTGGTTACCGTAGGCCGCCTCGCACCCAGAATGCTATCAAGAAGAAGCACTTTATCTATAACAAAGAAACAGACACTTACCTGTGCCCAAATGGCCAGGAACTTATCTATAAAACCACGTCAAGAGAAGGCTACAGAGAATACCACTCGGCCCCCAAGGAGTGTGAGCTCTGCTCGATGAGAAATGACTGCACCCAAAGCAAAACAATGAAGAAGGTGATAACCCGGCATATCTACGCGGAGGCTGTGGAACGAGCAAACAAAATACGGCTGACACCTTATGGTAAAAGGACCTATCGGCGAAGGGGAGAAACGGTAGAAAGAAGCTTCGCAGATGCGAAACAGCATCATGGTCACCGATATGCACGGTTCCGGGGGTTGAACAAGGTGCAGATGCAATGTTGGTTGGCCGCTGCTGCTCAAAATATCAAGAAGATGGCCTTGGTGCTGGGCTGCTTACAGAAAATAGGCCTTATAAACGCTCTAATTAGGTTAATACGAGTCAATATCAGGCGAGAAGAGCAAAGGAGCCTCCAACCGAGCTGGTAGGTAAAAAAATCGCGATCGCGGCCTACGGCCGCTCTCTAAAAAGAACCCCACTTAAAAAGTGGGGTTCGTCAGCAATCTGAGGTGCCACAAGGCACCTTTTTTATCTTTTGTTCTATGTTAATCAGCGAATTACAATGCTGCGCTATAAATTGTCTGGTTCTGCTGGTAAAGCTTCAGGCGCTGCTCGAAGTTTGCATAACGCTGGCCGTTTGACTCTTCTAGCTTGCCAATGGCAGTTTCTTGGGCTTCAACTGCGCGGCGGAATTCGCCGCAAGCAGCATAGGCAGCAGCTAAATTATCGTAGTCGCCGGCGTCACCCGTTCCAGAACGGTTCAATACCTGCTTCGCCAGTTTCAAAGCACGCTCACCGTCACGCATACGCTCGTCCGAACAAGTCGCATAGAGCCATACTAAGTTACGCTTGGATTCCAAAGAGCCACCGTTGGCCGCTTCGTTAAACCATTTAATCGCATTGCCGCAGTCAACTGAGCCTGTCGCGCCTGACGCATAGTACATACCCAGCTCAACCATGGCAGGAACATCGCCTTCGTTAGCCGCTTCGGTGTACCAGTGAACCGCCTGCTGGTTGTCGCGAGGCAATACTTCACCTCGCTTGAACAAATCGCCAATCAAGGTTTTTACTTCAGGCATATCGACAGCCGCTTTCTCTAGCCAGTACATGCCTTTTAGCGGGTCGGCTTTAAGACCATTGCTGCCCTCAAGGTATGCACGCCCCAAAAACAGCTGCATATTTTTATCACCCTGCTCGGCTTCAAGCTCTACATAGTTCAGAGTAGATAGCAGATGGTGCTCAGGAGAAGTAGTAACAGAAGCATTGGCGGTTGTTGCACCCAGTGCAACTAGGCCGAAAATGGCACCAAATACAACTTTTTTCAGGGTCATCTTAGCTGGCATATCTCGGTCTCTTTCAAAGCGTTTGCGGTTTCTGGGTAGGAAATTTAAAGAAGTAGCGGTCAAAAAACAACCACAAAAGGTAAGACATTAGAGACCAAAAAAGGTGACATCGACGCTTAATTTTATTCCTGTCAGCAACTTAACGCTCACAAAAAAATATAGCCGAAAATCAAAAATGAGAGATAGATCTGATTTATATAAACTATAAGATACGGGTATTTGCTGAATAAGGGCTGGATGACAGCACAATATTCCACACCGCAAAGAAACACCTATATACCAAGTTGCTTGGATATATAAATAAAAACAGCCAGATAAAGCCTGGCTGTTTTTAAAAGGTAAGCTGATTTTAACTACAGGTTGCGGTAGTGGTCATCACCTGCTTTGATGTACTGGTTTTCGTATTTCTTCGACTCGCCATCCAGGTCGATATCCAAGTCGATCTGGTTTGGCAGATCGAACAATGCATCACACACCAAGACGATATCGTAGTTGCCCTCTTTGACGTACTTCATCTCATAGGAGTTATCGTCATTTACCTTGGCGGTTTTAATCGGTGGGTAGTCTGAGCCAAGATCACCGTATTCTGGCGACTCTGAATCATAAAGGTAAACGTAAGCATCTTTCACCGAGGTCGAACATGATGAGACATCGATATCACCGAACAAAGAGCCTGCCGTAATGTTATCGACAACCTTGAAGCCTTCGTTCTTGAGGTAATAAGCCTGTTCGATCAGCTGGATCATACTCTTGAGATCAAACGTCATGGTAAAAGTGGTCGGTACATCGATGTTGATATCTAAACCGTCGAACTTCAAATCATCGACGATGTCCATCTTCATCTTGTCTACCGGGTTACCGACATAAGAGTATGGGGTATCCAAGAAGTCCCCGTAGCTACCCTGCAAAATAGATAGGGCCATACTGGTGTATTCGCCAACTGGCAAGAGCTGCTCGGAAATCAGGTTAACCAAGTCCACCCCAGTGACATCATATAAGTCGATTACAATAAACTTCGGGTAACCATCGTTATCAATCGGGATTTCGGAATCGGCTGGGATACACTGTGTCGAGTTCACACCGTACGGATCAGTCATACTCTTGGTGGTCCACTCGATAATGGTCCCCGCCAAATCCATAACCTGCACCGCATCAATGGCCACACAAGCCTGAAGATCATCTGCCCCCTTAGGTACTTCATTCGGTGGCGTTGAAACATCCACCGATACAGGTACTGACGATGCCCCATCGTCCTGGTTCGGTGCCGGATCATTGTTTGCCAATGATGAGGCTGCCCCATCTGAATCACTACAGCCGGCCACAATGAGCGTGGCGAGCACTGGTAATATTATTTTTTTCATGTCATCACCCCTACGACAAATAAAAACTGGCCTGTACCAAACCAACATGCTGGCCGCTTCGTGTTTGGCTATGTATTTTTTGTGCCATGCAAGGACAAAACCGAACAGCAAACAACGCCGTGTTTTGTTCTGGCTGACAAGTGGCCGAATCTGACAGTTAAAATTTTAGGCGGATATGAAAGGGCAAAAAATTTATCGTTAGGCTAATTAAGTAATGAGAAAAAGTTCTTATCTTCAAGACGAAAAAAGCCGGTCACAAGACCGGCTTTACTATTTCGAAATCAGGTTTGATGCGGTTATACCGGATCTAGCTCCAGCATGGTCTGGATATTGGCAGGCGCTTTTGCCTCCTGACCGAAACCACGCAGTCCAACAACATGCACGTGCTCGCGATCTTTAAAGATCTTACGCACCAGCTTGTAGGTGGTCCCTTTTTCTGGGCTGATATTCTCAGGTGCCGCGATAAGAAGCTGCATATCTAGACGGTCACACAGCTCAAACAGCGTAGCAATCGACTTACCATCCAATCGTGCGGCCTCATCGAGGAACAACAGGCGGCATGGGATGATATCTTTGCCCCGCAGGCGGCGGGATTCTTCTTCCCAGCTCTGAACAACCATAAGCAGGATTGCCTGGCCAGTACCGATCGCTTCACCGGTAGACAGCGCACCGGATTCAGCCTGCAGCCAACCGTCTGTACCACGGTTAACTTCAATGCTCAGCTCAAGGTAGTTACGGTAATCCAGCAGCTCTTCACCCATCACCTGAGGCGAACGCTGGCCAACATCAATATGCGGGTTCAGGCGCTGGAACAACTTGGCAATCGCTTCGGAGAACGACAAACGGTGGTTGCCGAACAAGTCCTGGTGCTGATCCTGCTGATCAGCCAAGCCTTCTAGTAGCTGCTCGTGCGTTTCGCGCACTTTCACATTCAGCCGCACGCCTTTCACCTGACCAAAGCCGATATTCTGCAGGCCCTGGTTCAGCATGCGGATACGGTTTTGCTCACGCTGGATGGTCTTGCGGATAATGTTCGCCACCGAGTCAGAGCTGATCGCCAGGCGCTGTTCGCGGGCAGTTAGCTCTTCGCTCAGACGCGCCAGCTCCACTTCCATCTCTTCGATCGCTTCGACCGGATCATCCGTACGGATGATATCGTGGCGAATACGCTCGCGAAGGTGCTGGTAAACCGCAATATAGAACAGTACTTTGCGCTCTGGGCGAGAAACATCTTCCGAGGCACGCAAGGCGTCACGCAGGTTCTCGTTGTCCGCGACTGCCAGACGCAATGCACCCAGCGATTTATCCGATAGCGAACGCAGCTCATCGGCTGACATGTAAGCCATTTCACGGCGGTGCAGGCGACGCTCGACATCACTTTCACGCGCCAGACGAAGTACCGCACACCAACCGGCTTTGGCGGTAACGACAAGCTTACGGATCTCTTGGTATTCTTTGCCTACTTTGCGCAGGCGTTTCACCAAGCCTTTCATTTCCAGCTCGACAGAAGTAATACCTTTCTCTAGCTGGCTACGGCGGGTACGCGATGTGTGTAGACGCTCGTTCAGCTCATCACGGCGCAAGCGGGCACGCTCTTCTGCTTCCACATCAGCACGTACACCCAATTCCTGAAGCTCACGCTCGAACTCCTGAACGGTTTCCAATTTCGCCTGGTGCGAACTCTTCAGCGAGGCCAATAGCTGGTTGTACTGGTTCGCCTGCGAACGAGTCTGCTTCAGGGCATCACGGCAGCGGTTACGCTCACGCTCAGCCGAAGCTAGCTTGGCTTTCAGCTGTTCGTTAAGCTCAGAGCTCTTGTTGAGCATGTCGATGGAATCAGCATAGCCAAAGTGGTGACGACGCTCTGCCAAGTCGGCAACAGCGAAGATCTTCGCTTTCAGTGTCTGAAGCTGCTTGTCGGCATCATCGTAGCTGATCTGCAGGGCATCAAACTGCTGCGGGTCAGCATCAAGCGCGGTAACCAATGATTCCAGTTCAGCAATAGCTTTGCCATGGCGGTCAAGGTATTGGCGTGCTTCATCCAGCTGCGACAGTTGCTGCTGTACTTCGTCGAAGCGTGCCTGCAAGGTGTCATCTTCCAGCAGGTTAACCAATGGGTTAATTTTACCCAGTAGGCCAAGCGCTTCGCGAGCCGCTGTTAGCTGGCTGCGCTGTTGCTGCTCTTGCGCCTGTGATTCAGAAAGCTGGCGGCTAACCTGGTTACGCTTGTCACGCGCCACTTTTAGCGCGGCTTCAGGATCGTCGTTGAAAGCCACCGCCATATGGGTCGCGACAAAGCTGTTGAAGCTCTGGTACAAGCGCTGCAGTTTCTGCGAGTCGAAAGACGCCTTGGCGTGGTCTTCAATCAGTTGCTCACGCTCTTCACGCAGGTGCTCAAGGCGCTGCTCACGGGCGGCACGGCCAAACAATGGTACTTTCGGGAAGCGCGAGTAACGCAGCTGGCGATCGTTAAGGTGAACGCATACTGCCTCTTCCAGCTCATCAACATCAAAACCACTGTCGTCAAATGAATCTGCGTCGCCTTCGATGATGTATAAGTCATCCGGGCAGTCATCCAACGCCACCAGTTTGTCTTTTATGCCTTTGAGATCCGGTACCACGATAGCGTGACGCGCCGGGCCATACATGGCGCTGAAATATGGCGCATCGGCTAGGGTGATATCGTCGTAGATTTCCGACAGCAGGCTTCCGCCCAAGGTGTCAGCCAATGCACGCAGGCGTGAATCATCACTACCGCCAGGCTGGGCCAGGCGTTCGATATCTAGCTCAATCTGCTGTTTACGGGCAGCCAGCTTGTCACGAGTCGAAGAGGCTTCACGCTCTTTGTCCAGTGTCAGCTGCATCGCTTCCATCACAGCCTGGCTATCGTAAAGCTCGCGCTCTGATTGCTCAGATAGCTTTTCCAATGCATCAGAAGCTGAAATCCACGCAGGTGCAGCCGCTTCCAGCGTTGAGATCCGGCTGGTGAGCTGCTGCTCCTGGCGGCGCATGTCATTACGCTGCTCAACCAAAGCTTCCTGCTGTTGCTCTAGCTCTTCCAAGGTTGCTTCGTGGCGTGCTTGCTGTTCTGCCAAAGCCAGCTCACCGTCAATCGTTACAGCAAAGCGCTTGGCATAGGTTTCAGCCAGTTCTGTCGCTTGACGCTGGTTGCGAACCGCACGCTCAAGGTCACGGTACTGGGCTTTTAGCTGATCGCTACGCTCAGTAATCGCGCCTAGCTGGCGTGCCTTGGCAATCAGTTCACGGGCTTTGCTACCGGCTTCTGCACGCTCAATTGAGCCTGCAATAGTGGTGACAATCTGCAGGCCTTTCTCAAACTGCTGCGCTGCTGCCGACGACATATCCAGCTTGTGCTTAAGGGCCAGCAATGCGGTTGTCTGGGTGTCCTGGTCTTGCTTCAGTTGGGCAAGGTAAGGCACTGCCTGATCAGCCAGCATCTGGTGTTCACCGGTGATATCGCGGGCTTTTTCAAGTGCCTGTACCGCCTGCTGGTATTGCAGGGCACGGGTCTGCTGCATATCCAGCGCCTGCTGGTAATCAGCCAGCTGGGTTTTCAGGCTGTCGACTTCTTCTTCAGTCAGCAGCGCCTGCTCTTCTGCCATCGCTAGCTGCTCGGCGGCTTCTTCCACCACCATCACCTGCTCTTCCAGGCGCTCGGTCAGCTCTTCCAGGTCTTCACGGTAGCGCTCGATCTTCTCCTGCTGACGCACAGCCGTTTGTACCAGCTGCAAGTGGTCAGAAGCGGCTTGGTGATCCTGCTCCAGCGCACCTTCGCGCTCGGTCAGTTCATCCAGCTCAGCCGTCATGTTGGTCAGGGACGCCTGCTGATCATCCAAGCTCTTGCGAGAGCCCATCAGCTCACCGCGCAAGCCCAGTGTTTTCTCCAGCTTCTGGCGGCGCTCGTTGGCATGGCGCATGTAGTCCGCCGCCACGTAGTTGGTCGCTTCGGTGATCAGATGTTTGAACAGATCACGATCGCTCTGGGTCAGCTTGATCGCTTCCAGCGTCATGCGGTTTTCACGCAGCGCCGCTTCCATATCTTGGAATGCTTTCTTAACGCCGCTGTTGTGCGGCAGCAGGTAGTCGCGCAGCGAGCGGGTAATCGCACTGGAAATACCACCGTAAAGCGAGGCTTCAATCAGGCGGTAGAATTTAGAGCGGTCAGTGCTGTTGCGCAGTTTCTTCGGCAGCACACCGAACTCGAACATCTGGACATGGTAGTCAGTGACCGAATTGAAAGCTTTGAACATTACGCCTTCATATTCGCTGCTAACCAACTCTTTGACTTCGTTGATTTGACGTACTCGTGCCTGGTTATCAGACAGTGTCTCAACCAAAATTTCGGTCGGTTTAACGTGTGATGGCAAGCCCTGGATAATAAATGGCTTGATATCCACCTTCTTGTCACGGCCGGCAACCTGCTGCAGTTTCACTGCAAAAATGATGCGCTGGTTCTTCGAGTTCACCACATCCAGTGCCGAGTAACAGGTACCCGGCTTCAGCTTACCGTGCAAACCTTTGTCGCGGGATGCATTGGAGCTTCCCGCTTCGGTGGTGTTACGGAAGTGAAGCAGGCTCTGATCCGGGATAAGGGATGTGATAAATGCCGCCATAGTGGTCGACTTACCGGCACCGTTACCGCCAGATAGCGTAGTAACCAGATTATCGATATCGAATGTACGGGCAAAGAAGCCATTCCAGTTGACCATGGTCAACGATTGATACTTACCGCGTTCCATTAGGCTTCACCCTCCAAACCGGCTTTGTCTAATTCTTGTTCTGGTGCGTCATCCGCCTGAAGCAAGCTTGACTGGCTTGGCTCCTGCTGGTGAACCACTACCGCTTCACCGTCACGGATCAGGCGCATCTGCGCTTCACGCACATCATCACCGACACGGACATCCGCACCAAAACGGAACACCGCCTCACTGATACGGAATTTGCCGTTTTCGCCAATAGGAATGATCATGCCAAGGCGGCGCAGACGGCGCAGCGAGGTTTTGGTCTTGTCGAACAATTTTTCGCGGTCGAGATCAGAGCCTGTCGCACGGTGAGTCACCAGCTTCATTAGCTTCTTCTCATCGGCTAGCTGCATCAGTTCGTCAAACAACTCTTGGTTGGTGAAAATCCCTTCGTGGGCCAGACGCTCCGGACTAAGGTATAGGAAACACAGTACCTTACCCACCAGCATATCAAGCTCGGTCAACACCGAACGGCTAATCAACGAGGTTGAACGCGGACGCAGGTAGAAAAAACCTTCCGGTGCGCGAACCAGTTCTGCGTTATAGCGCTTGTAAAACATCGCCAGATCCTGCTCGAACTCAATCAGCAGGGCATGGTTGTCCAAATCTTCGCTGGAAATATGGCGACCAGAGCGAAGGGCGTTATCCAGTGCCGGGAAAAGCGGGTTGGCAATCGCCTTGGCCAGCTTTTCAGGCATAAATTCTTCAATATTTGTCAATGACATTTGCTTGTACCTTGGCTCCGTAGTCATTAATAGCTTCCCAATCAGGCTGGATGGCATTGAAGTCCGACTCGGAGTAACCCAGTCGAACAGCCTGATCAATCACCAGACGCGCCATGTCGAAATGCTGCGCATGTGGGTGCTGAGCCAAATAATCTTTAAGAAGCAAACTCAAGTTAATTGCAGCGCCGGTTTCTTTGTGGGCCTGCAACATCGCGGCAATTTGTTCTGCCAGTTGGTCATTGACCAGATCCAGCTCTTCAAATTCCATTTCTTCCGGCACGATACCGGTCACTTCGTCATCACGCAGGACTAAAGCCTCATCACGCATATCGAGCAAGCGCTCGGCATCGGCGTATGTCAGCATCCATGGCGCGTCGAAGTAATCTTTCACCGACTGACGCAAGCGCTGGCTGAAAGCACGGTTCTTGTCCATGTCGATGGCAGTACGGATGAACTTATGGACATGGCGGTCATAGCCAATCCACAAATCTATCGCCTGCTGTCCCCAGTTGATGATGCGGTCCAACTTGGCTTGCAAGTTAAATACCATGGCATCAACAAACTCCAGATCCGGGTTTCCCTGGATTTCCTCCTGGATAATCAACAGCTGGGTTTGCAACTGGTCACCCGCCGCCTGCAAGGTGTCCTGCAGCTCACGGAGGGTACTGGAGGTTTCATTCAGCAGGGTTTCACAGCTACTGATCGCTGCTCGCCAGTCCTGGTTCAGCAGTTCGGCAATATCTTGCTTCACCTGTTGCTGCTGCTCGTCCATGGTGCGCTGGTTGAGATCGATACGGTCAAAGATCTCGGCCACTGAGTATTTCAGTACCGCATGGACATTCTGGCGCCAGTGTTTTTCGTCGCCGCCTTCCTGCGCAGCCGTAGCAGCCTTGTTAATCTCATCGGCAACCATGGCAAGCTGAATGGAAAGTTTCAGCGTCGAATACTCGCGGTGGCGGGCATAATAATCGGTGATCCCGAGTGCCAGCGGGCTCAGACGGTAAATACTGGCACCGTCGGTCACTTCGCTGGTAAAGCGGGAAATCAGGCGTTGGCGAACCAACTCATTAATGGCGTTGTTGGCACGGAAGGCCACGGTTTCCGGTGTCTGGTCGAACATATCACTGACAATGCGAAATGCATCGATCAGTTCACCTTCCCCTAATTCTTCATCAAAACGATCGCCGCTCAATACAGCAATCGCCAACAGAAACGCCAGCCGCTCGGTTGGCAGGTTAAGCTCAAATTCATGCTGCTTAACCCAACTGACCAACTCGGGAACGGTCTGGGTTACTTCACTCATCCGTTGTCCTTATTGCTTTTGCTTTTCAACGTCTCTGGGCCTGCTAACGGCTTTTGGGCGTAAACATGAATATATCGGCCCAGGGACAAATAAGGCTCCTGGCGGCAAAGCTTTTGCTCCATCGCCAGTACCTGTTCAAAACTGTAATCCCCGACCATGGTTGTCTGCATATAGTCGTGGAATGTGCGTACTCCGGTTTTACCGAGAATATTAAAACCAGCGTTTTCAAGCCAGCTATAGACCTCGTCGGGCTTGATCCCGTGCAGAGGCTGAAGCTTGAAGCGCTTCCTATGCGGCATCCCCTCTTCGATATGGGTCAGGTTGCCACAAATCAAGTTCTTAAACAGCAGGCCATTATAGTTGTAGAACATAACGGAAATAATACCGCCTGGCCTAACCTGCTCGAGAAGGTATTCCAGCGCCGCCTGCGGATCGGCCAGCCATTCCATGACTGCATGGAATAGCACCAGGTCTACTTGGCTATCGAGGTGCTCCCCAACCGTCTGTACCGGGCTGTGAACCAAACGATACTGCTCAAGCAAGCCGTTTTTAGCAATATCTTGCTCAGCAAGCTTCAGCATTTCGCTAGAAAGATCACATAAAGTAACGTGATGCCCTAGCTCTGCCACCTTTTGTGACAGCTGGCCAACTCCTCCACCCGCATCCAATAGGTGCAGTGGTTTATCGCTCTTCAATAGAGCTAAAATTTGCTCAAGATCTTCCCAAACAACCGTTTGGCGGATCTGGCCTTTGCCAGTTCCGTAAATATTTTTTGCAAATTTTTGCGCTAAGTCGTCAAAATTTCGATCTTCGATCACGTCAGCTTTACGTTATGATAGCGGTTCTAAAAATGTGGCTTATTTTCTCACAAGCGATAAAGGAATAAAGGCTTGTGGTGCTTTTTCGAGCTCAACTGCTGATTTTTCGGACTACATTGCATGTTTGAACTAAAAAAAATTGTCTCTGCTTTTCTTATGCCCCTACCTGCCATGCTCATGCTCGGCTTGTTTGGCTTACTACTGCTATGGTTTACCCGCCGCAAGGGGCTGGCAAGCTTTTTCATCAGCTTTGCCTTCCTTGGGATCTTCCTGGTGTCGTTCCAACCGGTTGCTACCAGCCTGCTGCGCCCGCTGGAAAAAGCCTACCCGCCTTATGTACCCTCCGGGCAGTCCGTGGATTATGTAATGGTACTGGGAAGCGGTCATGTTATTGATCATGCGATGCCGGTTACCTCGCAGCTTTCGCGTACGGCATTGATGCGCCTCAATGAGGGTATGCGGATCCATCGTTTGTTTCCCGGCTCTAAGTTGATTCTGTCCGGCTACGGCGGTGGAACCAATATCAGTCAAGCCAGAATGATGGCGAAAGTGGCGCTGGCCTTGGGGGTCAACAAGAACGATATCTTGCTGCTGGAAACCGCCAAAGATACGCGGGAAGAAGCCTTCCAGGCTGCCTCTGTCGTCGGTGAAGACAAATTGGTTGTGGTCACTTCGGCCAGCCACATGGCCCGGGCTATCGGCGAGTTCCACCAGGTCGGCTTGACGCCCACCGCCGCCCCAACCAACTTCCTTGCCAGCAATAAGATTGAACAACCTTGGGAGCGTTACCGCCCACAGGCAAAATACCTTGAGCAAACCGAGCGCTACTGGCATGAGACGCTTGGCCGTTGGTGGCAGGATCTACGCACCATGGCCGATGAAGAAGCGACAGCGGCCCAATAACCCCACTATTTTCTCATCCGTCGGCTAGTCCGTTAGCCGACGGCACTCTTCAAAGCATTATCCTGCCTGCCCCACACTCTGTTTCTCATTAAGATAAATCGACCACTCTCTATTCAATCTGAAGACAAACCCACTTTTTTTCCCTCTGGATCATCGGGAAATGCTTAACGTTTAAGCTATATGATTTTTAGATCTATTAAATTCCCATTCCTCATATCTAAAACCATCGAAATTAATTCAGATTTTGCGAGTCACATCATAATATTGCAGCCAGTTAATGAATGATGACTTTGCAAAATGGAATTGCGGGTTAATGACAACGGTAGGATTAGGTTCGATGCTCCAGATACTCAACTTGGCGGTCTTCGCCATCATTATTGCCCTGTTGGTTAAACAACAAAAATCAGAACAAACGCTGTCCAAGCGTGTATTTACCGCTTTGGGACTTGGTGTGCTTTTCGGTGGTGCACTGCAGCTTATTTACGGCGGTGGCAGCGAGGTTATTGCTGGTACCCTGGACTACGTCAACATTGTTGGCGCGGGTTATGTAAGCCTGTTGAAGATGATCATCATGCCGTTGATCACCGTGTCTATCATTGGTGCCATCATCAAGGTCAAAGACTCTGGCTCACTGGGTAAAATCTCCGGCCTGAGTATCGGTATCCTACTGGCAACGACAGCGGCTTCTGCGCTTATCGGTATCCTGATCAGCAGCATGTTCGGCCTAAGTGCCGAAGGTATTGTCCAGGGCGCTCGTGAGATCGCACGTGGTGAGATGCTGGAAACCCGCCTGACATCAGTAGAAGCCATGTCTTTTGCTGACATGATTATCTCTTTCTTCCCTGCAAACCCATTTGCTGACTTGGCTGGCAGCCGCCCAACGTCAACTATCGCAGTGGTGATTTTCTCTGCTTTCGTTGGTGTCGCAGGACTTACTGTTATCCGCACCCAGCCTGAGCTAGGCGCGAGCTTCGAGCGCTTCATGAATGTTGCGCAGGAAGTTGTTCGTACCCTAGTCCGCATTGTACTTAGCCTAACGCCTTACGGTGTGCTTGCGCTGATGACCAAAGTGGTTGCCGGTTCGAACTACGACGACATCCTAAGCCTGATTAACTTTGTGGTGGCTTCTTATGTCGGCCTTGGCCTGATTCTGGTCATGCACCTAGTGCTGGTGACTTTCGTTGGTGTGAACCCAATCCGCTACCTGAAGAAGATCCTGCCTGTGTTGACCTTCG
Source organism: Photobacterium sp. ABD4_091 (assembly GCF_056160145.1). NCBI lineage: Bacteria > Pseudomonadati > Pseudomonadota > Gammaproteobacteria > Vibrionales > Vibrionaceae > Photobacterium > Photobacterium sp. ABD4_091. The sequence continues at coordinate 311,354 of NZ_JBSWWQ010000001.1, forward strand.
CGTTCACCTCGCGCTCAAGTGCCGGTACGATTCCACTCAACGTTGAGACTCAGGTTAAGAAGCTGGGTAACGGTGATGCAGTCTCTAACTTCTCAGCATCATTCGGTGCCACCATGGGCCAAAACGGTTGTGCGGGCCTATACCCAGCAATGCTGGCTGTGATGATTGCGCCAACTGTAGGTATTAACCCGCTGGATCCAGGCTTCATGCTTACCCTGATTGCGATTGTTACTATCAGCTCATTCGGTATCGCCGGCGTCGGTGGTGGTGCAACCTTCGCTGCCCTAATCGTTCTGTCAGCACTGGATATGCCTGTTGCGCTGGCTGGCCTGTTGATCTCAATCGAACCACTGATTGATATGGGTCGTACTGCAGTAAATGTCAGTGGCGCCATGACTGCCGGTACCATTACTTCCCGCGTACTGGGCCAAGCGGACAACAGCCTGTTTGAGTCTGACGACGACATCGAACAGGAAACCGCGAAAACGTAAGAACTAGGAACTAGGAACTAGGAACTAGGAACTAGGAACTAGGAACTAGGAACTAGGAACTAGGAACTAAAAAATGCCACCCTCTTTATGATGGGTGGCATTTTTGTATGTGAAATCAACAGCCCCTTGTTTGAATCACCCGCAAAAATAAAATACTCAGTGAAATTTCATCCTCGTTCGGTAGAATACACCACTTGCCATACAATATGGCATTAGCGGTTTTTTACTCATCCTATACCGAACACTGAATGTCAATGCGTAACCCTATCAACCAAGCTATCGTTCTACTTATTGCGGCCAACTTGCTCGCCTCCTTCTCGGATGTTTCTTTGAAAATCCTCAATGGTGAAGTCCCTACTTTCCAGTATGTCTTCATCCGCCAGCTGCTCAGCGTCATTATGCTGCTGCCATTTTGGCTCAAGCTGCCTGTGGCAAAACGCCAGCAGGGGTGCTGCAAAATTGCCTTCTGGCGTGCCCAGTTAATCTTGATGGGTAGTGCCTGTGCCATGGTGGCAATAACGTTCTTGCCGCTGGCAACTGCCAATGCCATGTTTTACGTTGGGCCATTGCTGATACTGCCGCTATCCATCCTCCTACTAAGGGAAACGCCACCGCGATCGAAAGTTATTGCCACCAGCATTGGCTTTGCGGGTGTACTCGTCGTATTGCGCCCCGAGCACTTCCATTGGGCAGCCGTTGTCGGTCTTGGCAGCGCCTTGGCAATGGGGCTGGGTAATATATTGATTAGGAAACTGCCGAAAGATCAGCACCTGGTTTCAACTTTATTCTGGACCGGCGTCATGACCCTGCCGCTTTCGCTCGTGCTGGCACTACCACAATGGGCAAATATCGAATGGCGTCACATCGGTTGGATCATGGCTATCAACCTGTTCGTGCTGGGTTACCACGCCTTGGTGGTCATCGGTTACAAGAAGGCTGCGGCAGGCCAAATTGCCTTGGCTGAATATTCGGGGCTGGTGTTTGTCACCGCCTTCGGGGTGATGTGGTTTGATGAAATACCAGACGCACTGACTGTGCTGGGAATATTACTGATAGTGGTGCCGATGATGCCACTCAACTGGAAGCGTTTATTTAGAAACAAAACCAAAACGGCATTCAGCGAGTCTTAACCCTAAAACCAAGCACCTAAAACCTAAAAAAACGGGAGGCAAATGCCTCCCGTTTATTGATTAAATTAGCTTCTAGCCTTCGGGTTACCCGACGAGCTGACGCACTTTCTCCAAATCTTCCGGTGTATCGACCCCTGCTGGCGGCGCATCAATTGCAACTTCAACGTGGATTTTCTCGCCGTACCACAGCACGCGAAGCTGCTCTAGTGCTTCGATTTTCTCTAACGCACTCGGCTCCCAGTTGATGTAGGTGTTGATAAAACCAGCGCGGTAGGCATAGATACCGATATGGCGCATCAAATTCTGGTGGATCTCCTGCGGGCGCTTGGCAAAGTTATCGCGATCCCACGGAATAGAAGCACGGCTGAAGTAAAGCGCGTAGCCGTCTTTATCCGTCACCACTTTCACCGCATTCGGGTTGAACACTTCATCGGCATGGTCGATTTCAACCGCTAGCGTTGCCATCGGGGCACTGCTGCTTGCCAGGTTAGTTGCCACCTGACGGATAATACTTTCCGGGATCAGTGGCTCGTCACCCTGAACATTCACCACGATTTGATCGTCAGCCAGTTGGTATTTCTCAACCACTTCCGCCAGACGTTCGGTGCCTGACTCATGATCGTCTCGGGTCATGCAAACTTCACCACCAAATGCCTTAACAGCATCGACAATACGCTGGTCGTCAGTGGCAACAATCACCTGATCAGCACCGGCCTTGCTTGCCTGCTCGTAGACCCATTGGATCATTGGCTTGCCAGCGATATCAGCCAGCGGCTTACCGGGTAAGCGTGAAGACTGGTAGCGAGCCGGAATAACCACGGTAAAAGACATTATTTCACCTCTTCAGAGCTCAGAGTTCGCGCCTCTGGCTCAAGCAATACAGGGATACCATCTTTAATAGGATATGCCAGACGATCAAATTTGCAGATCAGCTCATTTTTGTCTTTGTCGAAGTTCAATTTACCCTTGCATACTGGGCATGCAACGATTTCAAGCAGACGATGATCCATACTCTTCCTTTACCTCAATGATCCGGTTAATCAAGCTTGCAGCCGACTCGGCAGGCATCTCGGCATCCACCGGTAAATACCACCAATTAGGCTGGGCGAAAGAGTGGCATTTCACCGCATCTTTCTCCGTCATGACTAAGTACTGCCCTTGTCCGGACAGCTGTTGTAATTCTTGCTCGGCAAACGCCTGATGATCAGCAAATGGCTGACACTTCACCGGGGTGATACCGAGCTGTTTCAGTGTATTAAAAAATCGTGGCGGATGGCCAATTCCTGCCATGGCAACCACATCCCCTTGGAGCCGGGCAGGCTCACACCGCTCTCCCGTGGTAAGGTTGATGAAGTCAGAGGGTGCCAACGACATTGGGATTTCGCCATCTTGAGCATTACCACCATTGCAAATAAGAAAGTCCACTTCTTGCAAGCGGTCGCAACCTTCACGCAATGGCCCCATCGGAATAAGGTGCTGGTTACCAAAACGGCGCTGGCCGTCAATCACCACGATTTCGATATCCCTCGCCAGCGCATAATGCTGAAGGCCATCGTCGGTGATGATGACATCGACATCGGGCTCAATCAGCTGAACCGCTTCTGCACGCTTGGGAGATACCGCTACAGGCACGCCCGTGCGGCGAAAGATCAGAACTGGCTCATCACCCGCTTCAGCAGTAGTACTCTGCCCGTCAACCAAATAGGGGTAATGGGGCGCTTTGGCCCCATAGCCGCGAGAGACGACCCCCGGCTTGAGCCCTGCGGCCTTGAGTTGCTCAACCAACCAAACCACAACAGGCGTTTTACCATTGCCACCGGCAGTAATATTCCCAACAACCACCACAGGTACCGACGGGCGGTAAGGTGTTTTCTGGCCGGATTGGTACTGTTGGCGACGGCGACGGCTCACCGCGCCAAACACCTTGCTCAGCGGCCATAGCAAAGGCTTGAGTACCGTCCCTGCCGGGTGGTCCTCAAACCAGATCTTTTCGATAACCGATGCCATTATTCACCAAACTGGATACGGTGCAGCTGGGCGTATGCACCATTCTGTGCCAGCAAATCAGCATGCACACCACGCTCGATGATTTCACCGTCATCCACCACCAAGATTTGGTCGGCCTTTTCAATTGTCGACAGACGGTGGGCAATCACCAATACCGTGCGGTCTTTCTGCAGCTCATCCAGCGCAGACTGGATCGCACGCTCTGATTCGGTATCCAGCGCCGAGGTTGCCTCATCGAGGATCAACACAGGTGCATTGCGCAGTAACGCACGGGCGATAGCAAGGCGCTGGCGCTGACCGCCAGACAGGCTTACACCGTTCTCACCGATAATGGTATCCAAACCGTTGTCCATGTCTTTGATAAAGTCCATGGCGTAAGCGAGCTCAGCCGCTTTTTCGATATCAGCGCGGCTATAAGTATCACCGCTGGCATAAGCTATGTTGTTGGCAATCGTATCGTTGAACAAATGAACGTTTTGCGAGACGACAGCCACCTGATCACGCAGATTGCTTAGCTTGTAGTCACAGATGTCATGCTCATCAATACTGATACTGCCTGAGTCGATATCGTAGAAACGGGTCAGGAGGTTGGCAATCGTACTCTTGCCCGAGCCTGAACGACCAACCAGAGCCAGCGTCTTCCCAGCTGGCAGGTCAAAGTTCACATTCTTCAACGCAGGCGCATCTTTGGTTGGATAAGTGAAGGTCACATCTTTCACTTGAATATCACCCTTCACGCGCTTGGCTTCATACTGGCCATGGTCTTTCTCAGTTTCCATTTCCATCAAGCTGAACAAGGTCTGGCAAGCGGCCATACCGCGCTGGAACTGAGAGGTCACGTTAGTCAGGGACTTTAGAGGACGCATCAAACCAAACATGGAGCCAAAAATAAGCGCAAAAGTACCCGGAGTCAGTGATTCGCGCAGCGCTTCAGTATTGGCAAGGATCAATACCACTACCAACGCTAACGAAGCAATGACCTGAATCACCGGGTTAGCAATCGCCTGGGCAGAAACTAGCTTCATGGTTTGCTGGCGCATCCGGTTACTCACCTGCTCGAAACGCTCCTGCTCAACCTGCTGGCCACCATAGCTCAACACGACTTTGTGGCCTTTCAGCATTTGTTCGGCTGAAGAGGTTACCGAGCCCATGGCATCTTGCATATTTTTGGAAATACCGCGAAAACGCTTTGATACCACGCGGATACTGATTGCAACGACTGGTGCAATCACCAATAAGATAGCCGACAGCTGCCAGCTGTTGTAGAACATGATCGCCATCAGGGCGATAATCGTTGCCCCTTCACGAACCAAGTTCACCAGCGCCCCGCTGGTTGCCGATGCCACCTGCTCGGAATCATAGGTAATGCGAGATAGCAATTTGCCTGAAGATTCTTTGTCAAAAAAGCCCACTGGCATTTTCATGAAGTGATTGAACATCTGGCGACGCATGCTCATTACCACATTGCCAGATACCCATGCGAGGCAGTAGGTCGAAACAAAACCGCTGACCCCACGCAGGATCATCAAGCCCAATAAATAGATTGGCATCATTGCCAGGAAATTCGATTCGATACCGTCTATACCACCGAAACTTTCATCCATCAGCGGTTTAATCATCGAGAGCATCAATGCATCACTTGCGGCATTGATAATCAATGCAACAACAGCGACAGCCAGGCCGGCTTTGTATAGGCTAATTGAAGGCCAAAGTCGCTTAAACGTCTCCCAAGTGGTTTGATCGTTCGAAGTAGTCATGGAAACCATTTTTTCTTAAAGACAATTTTTCCATTCTACTCGCATAAAGGCCGGAGACCAAATAAGTTAACCCTACACGTAATCAAACTGCTTGTTTTTCAAGCAGCCTTTCTCAACACTGGCGCAGGGTATCGTTTTCTATTTGAGCAACGCTGGCCGAAACCAGCTGTCGGCCCGATCTTGGCGGTGGCGTATCACCTCTATTTCCCCATGGTGTATCGTTAGCGTGACCTGCCCCGACTCTGCCGTCGACAGCCACACCACTCCCCTATCGAGATAACGTTGGCGAACGTCAGGTGATGGTAGCTGCCAAGGATTAAAGCGTGCCACCGACACCAGCGCATAGCTCGGCGTCATCTTGCCCAGCCATCCCATTTGGTCAAGCCATGTCGCTGTCGAGGAGCTGAGGCTGCCATGGTGAGGCACCAGTAAAAGATCCGGTGACAGGTCAGGCTCTAGCCTTGCCAGCAGCAGTTCGGACACCGCATCGATATCCCCGGTCAGCAGCACAGATACCCTACCCGTTTCGCCCGCGCTGTGTGGCTGCTTGACTTCGATGACGCAAGAGTGTGGATTCGCCGCCCGCTTAACCTGCCTTGGCGGCCAGAGCACCCGGAAATGGAGGTTTTGCCACTGCCAGTGCTCACCTCGGATGCAGGGTTGGTAGCCATCGCGTTGGTCACTGCTCCTTTTCCATATTGGCTTAAACGTCTCCACAAGGTAGTCTGCCCCTGCGGCATGGTCGCTGTCGGCATGGCTCAGTATCAGCCCATCTAGCCTTTTCAGCCCCCTTTGTTTAAGCACCGGCTCAATGACCGAACTGGCAATGGAGCCACCCGGCCAACGGTTCCCGGTATCGTAAAGCACACTGCGGTTGCCCGACGAAATCAATACTGCCAAACCATGCCCGACATCGAGCATGTCAATCTGCCATTCCCCTTGTCCCGCCTCGCTATCCTGCGCAGGCCTTGCCAGCAAAAGACTTATCGCAACCAAGGTGGTAATCAACGCAGTAAAGCGCCTTTCCGGAAGCAGCCAGAGCAGCACGACAATGACTGCAGCAAACCCTACCCAGCGCCCCTGGCTATCATCGAGCACCCACCATCCCCCTCGTGCCCACTCTGCCAGCCAAAGTACCGGAGACAAGGTTAAGTCAGCCAATTGCCAACATCCGTGGGAGAGGTACTCGAAAGGGGAAAAAGCAATGGCGACAAGTACCAAGGGGACGGTCGTCATACTCACCCAAGGCACGGCCATCAGGTTAATCAGCGGTGCCCAAGGGGAAAACCCACCAAACCAGATCCATTGCACCGGTAGCATCAAAGAAAGTAGCGTAAGCTGCATCAGTGCCAGCACCTTCAGCTTGCCAAACCACCGTCGGTAAAACACCGCCTCAGGGCGAACGTCATACCTCACCCCGCTTGAATGGGCCAAAGCAATGACAGCGACCGCGGAAAACGAGAGCCAAAAACCGGCGTTGTATGAGGCTAGCGGGTTACTGGCTAGGCTGGCAACAAACACGACCAGCAAGATCTGCCAACCCGGCCAAGTAATACGCAGCCGAAGCAGCAAGAGTGCCACCAAGCTCATCAGCAATGCCCGCTGGGTAGGCAGCGTAAAACCTGCCAACCAAGCGTAGGCTGCCCCCGCAAGCAGCCCTAACCATAACGGTAACCAAATTGCCTGCGGCCAATCACCGGCAAGATTCCGTATGACCCCACCACTCCACCAGCCCAGCATGATCGCAAGGCCGATATGCAGTCCAGATATCGCCATTAGGTGAGCCAGCCCACTGTCACGCAGAAGTCCCCAGTCATCGTCTTCCAGCGCGCCACGAAAGCCGAAACCGAGTGCCAGCAGGTATGCCTGGTGGCTCAACCCATCGGTCGATTCCACCCCATGTTCAAATACGGTTTGACGCAATCTCGCCAATGTATTCTGCCCATGGTTCAGCCGCTTTCCGGAGACAACCACACCTACCCCGTGAATCCCTTTGCCGACGAACTGCTTTTCCCTGTCATAGCCTGCGCTATTGACCCGGCCATGAGGAGGCCGAATCCTGACTTGCAACTCCCAGCGTTCTCCCTGCCTCATAATGGGAATATCGGTTTGGTTTTGCCAACTCAGCCTTAATCGCAGTGTTTTACTTGATCGAAAATCTGCCTGACGTAATTCTGACGTTACAAAATCAAACAAAGTATCTAATTTCTTATGATTTAATAGGCTACTAACTTCACCAACTATGGTAATATTCCTCGGCTCAATAAAAGCCAGTTGGACGTTTTTTAGATAGGATGTTGCGGCGAGATTCGCCAAACAAGCACCGATCGCGATGTAGATCAAAAGTCGCCACCGGAAATAGAAACACACTACACTGCCTATCATTAAGGCTGTAATAAAACCATGATAGGTTGGCAATGCCGACCAGAAATGAAGCGATAGCAGTCCAAGTGCAACCCCGGCAGCGCTTTTGTTCATCTCAAGCCTGCCTGTGAACAATAGAATTACAATGCCAAGACAAGTAATTAAACGAATAATGCCAAGCCACGATGTCATCAAGCGCCAAAAAGCGCTGAAGATATTTGGCAATGTGCTTTACAACCCAAATTTGTGGTGCCTCAATCGCCGTTCGGCGTCTGGCGCATTTGCGGTCGGTTTGTTTATGGCGTTTGTACCTCTTCCCAGCCAGATGATCATGGCTGCCGGCGCCGCCATCTTCTTCAGCGTAAACTTGCCGCTGGCGGTTTGCTTGGTTTGGATCAGTAATCCTATCACTATGCCTGTGATGTTTTACGGCGCCTACAAAGTTGGCGCTTGGCTGATGAACACACCGCACCAAGCTTTCCATTTCGAGCTGTCGTGGGAATTCCTGCTGCACCAAATGAACCAGATTGGGCCTCCTTTCCTATTGGGATGTGCAATTTGTTCGCTCTTTTTCTCAGCGCTTGGCTACTTCGGTATCCGCGGCTTGTGGCGCTACTCTGTTGTTCGAAGCTGGCAAAAACGCCGGTTCCGAGTCTTGAGCCTCCACAAGGATTAAGCGCCATAAAAAAACCTCGCAGATGCGAGGTTTTTTTATACCTAAACTTTTTCGGGGCAGTGTAATGATACTCAAACTTTACTGATGAAATAGCGAAGCAGTTGGCAGGCCAACGGGCATCATTACATACGTTTTATCCAAATTACCGACCCGTGCCCGGTAATTAGCAGCGAGTTATTTCGCACTAAGCACGGTTGCGGGCTGCAGGGCACCTGCACGTTTCGCCGGGTACCAGGTAGCCAAAAAGCTCAATACCACGGCGGTCGATGTCACCAGCATCACATCTTGCATCGATAATGACGTTGGCAGGAAGTCTACGAAGTAGATATCACCGGAGAGGAACTGATGGCCAATCAACCCTTCCAGCCCTTTGATGAGCGGAGTCAGGTTTACCGCAACCAGTGAACCAGCAAGCGACCCCAATAGACTGCCGATAACCCCAGACAGCACACCGTGCCAGACGAAAATAGAACGGATCAGGCGATCAGTCGCCCCCATGGTACGGAGGATAGCAATGTCTGCCGCCCTGTCTTTCACTGCCATCATCAAGGTCGAAACAATGTTGAAGCACGCCACCCCGATCACCAGCACCATCACCAGGTACATAATGGTACGCACCATCTGGATATCACGGTAAAGATAGCCGTATTTCTGGTTCCAGCTTTTCAGGTACACATACACCGGCAGGGTAAAACCGACTTCACGCACAATACTCTGGGCATCCAGCACCTTGTCTACGTTCAGTTCAATGCCTGTCACCCCGTCGCCCATTGACAGGTACTGCTGGGCATCTTGCAAAGGCACCAAGGCAAAATTGTGGTCAATCTGACCGGCCAAGGCGAGCAATCCCGCAACTTGAAGCCGGATGCGGTGGGGGGCTTTGAGCTTCAGGCTTGGATCTGGATTCGGTATCATTGCAGTGATCCAGTCACCGACCCCAATACCCAGCTTATCGGCTACGCCTTGCCCGAGAACAACCTGTTGCTTGCCTGCTTCAAGGCTATCCCAAGCATTGTCTTTCACATACTGCGGCAGCACACTGACTTCTTTTTGCTTTTCAGGATCAACGCCGCGAACTTCAACGGCTTTGAGGCTCGCGCCCTTCTCAAGCAAGGCAGTAAACTGAACGTAAGGTGCTGCAGCTGTCACCTGAGGGTGCTGCTCCACCAAATCCAGCACTGGCTGCCAGTCTTCAAAAGGCGGGCTGACCGCCTCCAGTTCCCCATGCGGGATCACCGACAGCACGCGGTTTTGAAGCTCGCGCTCAAAACCATTCATGGCCGATAAACCGATAATGATCACCGCCACACCCACGGCAATGCCAAGGGTCGATGAAATCGAGATAAATGAAACCATGCGGTTTCTTTGCTTGGCGCGGCTAAAGCGGCTACCGATAAAAAGCGAAAGCGGTCGGAACATCAAGCCACCTCTACCTGCTGCAGCTCGCCGTCTTGCATGTGCATGCAGCGGTCAAGCTTACCGGCAAGCTCATTATCGTGGGTCACCACCAAAAACGCCGTACCGGACTCTTTGTTGAGCTTGCGCATCAAATCATAGATCTCAAGGGCGGTTTTATGATCCAGGTTACCCGTTGGTTCATCCGCCAACACCAAAGCTGGCTTGTTGACCAAAGCCCGGGCGATGGCAACACGCTGGCGCTCACCACCACTTAGTTCTGAAGGACGGTGTTCTAACCTGTGCCCCAGGCCAACCAATTCCAGAATACTATGAGCCTGTGAACGAGCTTTGCCTGCTGCAATGCCGCCGATTAGCAAAGGCATCGCCACGTTCTCCACCGCACTGAAATCAGCCAGCAGGTGATGGAACTGATAGACAAAGCCAATCTCCTGGTTGCGCAGCTTAGCCTGTTTGTTGGCACTCATGGCATTGAGTTTCTGCCCTTTGAAATATACATCCCCCTCGCTCGGGTCATCCAATGCGCCCAGCAGGTGCAGCAGTGTACTCTTGCCAGAGCCAGACGCGCCTACAATTCCCACCAGCTCACCGGCGTCTAGATGGAAACCCACCCCTTTGAGCACCTCTGTTTCAAGCTGGGCTTCACGATAAACTTTTCTCAAGCCCTGACAAACCAATAACGCATTACTCATAACGAAGTGCCTCAGCAGGACGGACCGATGCCGCCCGGTAGGAAGGAAAAACTGTTGCCAGCAAGCTCAAGGCTATGGCACCGACAATCACGAAAGCAATTTGGAGCGGGGAAATGACTATCGGCAGCTGGCCGCCGGCAGAAATCAGGTTCACACCGAATAAAGTCAAAATCGCGTTTAGGTTCAGTGCCAACAGGGTACCTAGAATACCCCCGATGAGCGAACCAATCACCCCACTGCTCGCTCCCTGCACCATAAATACCAATAACACCTGGCGGCTGCTCATGCCCTGTGTCTTCAAAATCGCCACTTCAGCCTGCTTCTCCATCACCACCATGATCAGCGCAGAAATAATATTGAAGGCAGCCACACCAATGATCAGACCAAGCATCAACCCCATCATGTTCTTTTCCATTTTTACCGCTTGAAAAAGCTCACCACGCTGCTCACGCCAATCTGACCAGGTCATGCCCTCAGGCAAAGACTGGTTGGAAAGCTGGGCGACCACAAATGGGTCATCGACAAACAAGCGCCAGCCGGTCATTTGGCCGGGTTTCAGTCGTAACAGTCGCCCAGCATCATCGATGTGGGTCAGGATCAACTGGCCGTCGACATCCGAGCCGGTATTATAGAGGCCCGCGACCTCGAAATTTCGCTGGCTAGGAATGCGGCCCAAAGGCGTATACTGGCTGGCACTGGTCACCATTAGCCGTACCTTGTCACCCACCTTCACGCCCAATTGATTGGCAAGAACCTGACCTAGAATAACCTTATAGCTACCCGCTTCCAGATCCATAATATCGCCATGGTTGACGTAATAGCCCACAGGCTCGAAGGCTTCAGGGTCAACGCCCAATAACATGCCTGCAGACAAAGATTTGGCACTTTGCAAAATCGCCTCACTGCGGGTCAGAGGTGCGATCATATCGACATGGGAAAGAGACTGGAGCACTTCCGGCGGTTGCTCGGTACGGGTAAGGTGACCCTCTTGGCTTGAGACAACCGCTTGCGGCATCACCCCAAGGATCCTCTCCTTGAGCTGTTGCTCAAAACCATTCATGACAGACAATACCGTGACTAGGGACAGCACCCCGACGGTAATACCCGCGGTCGACATATAGGAAACGAAACGGCTGAACCTATCTCCAGAGCGTCCTCTGAGATATCGCAGCCCGATAAAAAACGATACGGGATGAAACATAGAGTAAGAAGATACCATCCTTATAAAAACTGTTCGAAAGCATACCTGTTGCGGCTTCCGATTACCATTAAGCGCAGTAAAAGTAATGTAAAAACAGCGGTTAAACCCCCCACTCTAAGCCCGCTTCACTTGTCCCGATGCATTTGCTGGGTGATAATCGTAGGATAGTTAATTTATAACGAGTGCGACATGAATCAGGACGAGTATTTTTCAGTCCATGCCGGATTGACCATCAACGTAGAACCGCTTTCTCCCGGTGAAAGTGTTCCCGATATGCTGGCTTTCCAGCAAGAAATTCCGCCCCTGTTTCGTATTGCTAGTGAATGCAGCAGCTTGGATGAAGGGCTGGAGCACTCGCTGTCCCAGCTCAAAAAAGATGACTTCAAAGCACTGTCGAATTACCTGACGGCACAAAACAACAAAATCAACTTGTTGCTCTCTTTTGTGCTTGCCCAGCAAGATGACGCCAAACTACGTTTTACCACTCATACGTTCGGTGCCAGCCAGCTGTCCTACTTTTCACCACAAGCACTTGCGGAGGGGAGCAATGTCAGGCTCAAACTGTTCCTCGACAACCCTGCCGCCGCCGTTTACGCCTATGCTGAAGTAGTCCAGTGCCAACTTCAGCAAGACGGCAGCTACGAGACAGCCTTGAAATACATATACTTAATGGAAGATGACCGGGATTTGCTTATTCGAGCCGCCCTGCACTTCCAGCAAAAAATTCTGCGCCAACGCGCCCAACAGCGATCAGACAATAAAAGTTAATCATGAAAGCACAGTCAATTCTCTCTCTTCCATTACCGTCCAAACAGGGCGACAGCCGATTTATTGGTAATGTGTCCGGTGCTGCGCTGGCACTGTCGATCGCAGAACTGGCCCATGACCATCAGGGACCTATCCTTACTGTAGTCCCTGATACCCAAACAGCATTGCGCCTTCAGCCGGAAGTCAGCCAGTTTACCTCGTTGGAAGTGAGCGTATTCCCTGACTGGGAAACCTTGCCCTACGATAACTTTTCGCCGCACCAGGATATAATTTCAGACAGACTGACTCGCTTATACTCTCTGCCACAGCAGGCCAACGGGGTCGTGTTGGTGCCAATCAGCACCCTGCTGCAACGTATGACACCACGGGCATTCATCCACCAGCATGCGCTGATGGTGCGCAACGGCGACAGGCTGTCGCTGGATAAACTGCGCTTGCAGCTTGAAGCCTCGGGCTACCGCCATGTCGATCAGGTTATCGAACACGGTGAATACGCCAGCCGCGGATCACTGATTGATTTGTTCCCGATGGGCAGCAATCAGCCTTATCGTATTGACTTCTTTGATGACGAAGTCGATTCGATCCGCCAGTTTGACCCGGAAAACCAACGCTCGACCGGAGAGATAGAGCAAATCCGCCTGTTGCCTGCCCACGAATTCCCGACCGACGAAATCGCCATCGAGAATTTCCGCATGCGCTGGCGCGAGCGCTTCGAGGCACGACGCGAGCCGGAATCCATCTACCAGCAAGTCAGCAAAAAAACCTGGCCTGCGGGTATCGAATATTGGCAGCCGCTATTTTTCGAACAAACCGAAACCCTGTTCGACTACTTGCCGGATAACAGCCTGCTGATCACTATTGGTGCGCTGGAGCCAGCCGTTGACCAGTTCCTCAATGATGCCGACTACCGCTATGACCAGCGCAAGGTCGATCCTTTGCGCCCGCTGCTTGAGCCCAAAGAGCTGTGGCTGACCAAAGAGGAAATGTTCACCCATTTCAAAACGCTACCGCAGGTGCGTATCCGCCATGACAGTGAACCGGACAAAGCGGGCCGGTATAACCTGCCAATCAAGGCAATCCCCGAACTGACCATCAACCACCAGCTCAAAGAGCCGCTGGCCGAGCTGCGCCGCTACTCGGAAAGTTACCCGGGCAAGATTATCTTCTCGGTGGCTTCGGAAGGGCGCCGCGAAGCCTTGCTCGACTTGCTTGGCCGGATCAAACTGCGCCCTGTCGTTGCCCCGACCCTTACCGAGGCTTTGGCGGCCCCGGGCAAATTCAGCCTGGTGATTGGTGCAGCTGAGCAAGGGTTTGTCCTGGAACAGCCCGAGATCGCCCTGATCTGTGAGAGCGACCTGCTGGGTGAGCGCGTGGTGCAGCGCCGTCGCCGTGACGAGAAAAAATCCGTCAATGCCGATACCATTATCCGCAACCTCGCCGAGCTCAAAGTCGGCCAGCCTGTTGTCCATATCGACCACGGTATTGGCCGCTACCTAGGGCTGCAAACCCTGGAAGCCGGGGGGATGACAACCGAATACGTCACCCTGGAGTACCAAGGTGGTGCCAAGCTCTATGTCCCTGTCGCCTCGCTACACCTTATCAGCCGCTACTCCGGTGGGGCGGAAGATACCGCACCGATCCACAAACTGGGTGGTGAGACATGGGTCAAAGCCCGCAAGAAAGCAGCAGAAAAAGTCCGCGATGTTGCCGCCGAGCTACTTGATGTATACGCTAAGCGCGAAATAAAACCGGGCCACAAATTCAACCTTGACCGTGAAGCCTACGCCGACTTCTGTACCGGCTTCCCGTTCGAGGAAACCCACGACCAGGCACTGGCTATCAATGCCGTACTGTCAGATATGTGCCAGCCCAAGGCGATGGACCGTTTGGTGTGTGGCGATGTGGGCTTCGGTAAAACAGAAGTCGCCATGCGTGCTGCCTTTGTCGCTGTCGACAACAACAAGCAGGTTACCGTACTGGTACCGACAACCTTGTTGGCCCAGCAGCACTTTGAGAACTTCCGCGACCGCTTTGCCAATACCCCGGTCAGGGTTGAAGTACTGTCACGCTTCAAAACCGCCAAGGAGCAAAAGCAGATCTTGGCCGACATGGCTGAGGGGAAAATTGATATCCTGATCGGTACCCACAAACTGCTCAATGCCTCGGTGGACTACTATGACCTCGGCCTGCTGATTGTCGATGAAGAGCACCGCTTCGGGGTTCGCCAAAAAGAAAAGCTTAAGGCGATCCGTGCCGATGTCGATATCCTGACCCTGACTGCAACACCGATCCCTCGTACCCTGAATATGGCTATGAGCGGGATGCGCGACTTGTCAATCATCGCCACCCCGCCAGCCCGCCGCTTGGCCATCAAGACCTTTGTCCGCGAGTCGGACGATGCGCTGGTCAGGGAGGCAGTACTGCGTGAAATCATGCGTGGCGGCCAGGTGTACTTTCTGCACAACGATGTCGACTCTATCGAGAAGACGGCCGAGGATCTGGCCAAACTTATCCCGGAAGCACGTATCACCTTCGCCCATGGCCAAATGCGCGAGCGCGAGCTCGAGAAGATCATGAGCGACTTCTACCACCAGCGTTTCAACCTGCTGGTCTGTACCACCATTATCGAAACCGGTATCGACGTACCGACGGCCAACACCATAGTGATCAACCGTGCCGATCACCTTGGCTTGGCCCAGCTGCACCAGCTGCGAGGCCGTGTCGGGCGTTCGCATCACCAAGCTTATGCCTATTTGCTTACGCCTCACCCTAAGCGCATGACCAAAGATGCCGTCAAGCGACTCGAAGCGATTTCGTCACTGGAGGACTTGGGCGCCGGCTTTACCTTGGCCACCCATGACCTTGAAATCCGGGGCGCCGGTGAGCTGCTTGGTGATGAGCAAAGCGGGCAGATCCAATCTGTCGGTTTCACCCTTTACATGGAAATGCTCGAGCAAGCCGTTGAAGCACTCAAGGAAGGCAAAGAGCCTTCACTGGATGATCTACTGCGCCAGCAAACCGAGGTCGAACTGCGCCTGCCAGCCTTGCTACCGGAAGACTTCATCCCGGATATCAATACCCGCCTGTCTTTGTACAAGCGTATTGCCAGCGCCAACAGTGAAAAAGCCTTGAATGAACTCAAGGTCGAGCTTATCGACCGCTTTGGCCTACTGCCTGATCCGACAACCAACTTGTTGGTGGTCAATCAAATCAAGCTCAAGGCCGCTGGTATCGGCGTTCGCAAAATTGAAGCCGGCGAAAAAGGTGGCTTCATAGAGTTTAACCCCAATGCCAACATCGACCCTGGCTTACTGGTCGGCCTGCTGCAGTCGCAGCCACAGCATTTCCGGATGGAAGGGCCAACCAAACTGAAAGTCATGGCACCGATGAGTGACAGAAAAGACAGAATAAAGTATGTTGACGGTCTTCTAACAAAGTTGGCCGAAAACGCTCTATAATAGATAGCACTTAAGTGCGGAGTATTATCTTGAAAAATCTCATTTATTTGCTGCTGTTCGCCATTAGCTGGCCAAGCCTTGCAGCCCGACAATTTGATATCGAAGTGATCTTGTTCAAGCGTAACATCGCACCCGAACAAGTCAGTGAGTCTTGGCCTGACAACCCCAAGCCGATTAACCTCAAGGGCACTATCGACTTTGGTGATACTGCTCGCCTGCAGGCTAGAGGGATCACTAAGATGCCATCGTCGCAGTTTGAGCTCAACAGCCAGTACAATAAGCTCAAGCAGCACGCGGGCTTTACCCCGCTAGCCCATTTTGGCTGGCGCCAAGGTGATCTAAGCCGAGCGGCCGCACCCCGCATTCACTTTACCGCTGGCGACGACTTCTCCGCCCAGTTTTCCGCTGATGGTTCAGTGAAATCGGCACAATCCACCGAGCCGGCAGACGAGCAAATGGATGAAGGCTTCAGCGAAGAATCATTGATTTCAGCTCCAGATTATAGCTCTACGCAAGAAGATAGTTATGCCCAAGAAGAAGCCAGCGCTCTGCGCGAGCTGGACGGTACGCTGCGTGTATATGTCCAGCACTTCCTGTTCACTGAGGCTAACTTTGCCCTTCGCGAGCCAAGCCGCCGAGAGATCATTATCGGTGCTGAGCCGCTAGATCCGATTGATGGCTCTCTTGATCCGGAAAGCAACGTCCAGATCGGCCACCTGCAAGAGGTTCAAAAGCAGGTTAAAGTGGAAGAGTTCCTCAAAGCTTACCAATTCCAGCAGCAACGCAAGATGCGTAGTGGTGAAACCCACTATCTTGACCACCCGCTGATGGGCATGGTGATCCAAATTCGTCGTATCGACGGTTAACTCCGTCGATAAGCCAATATTCGTTTCCAAAGGGCTGCTAACGCAGCCCTTTTCACATTTTCAGCCCTTGCCTAACCGACACCTGCGACAACCCCGCCTCTGCAGTTTATGCTATTACCACTGGGTACCATCCTGTATGGTATTGGGAATTATATTGACGGAGGCTGTGGACAGGATGAAAACAGACTACCAACTCACCAGCGAGCGCTTAATGCTTCGGCCCTATAAAAATGCCGACCTGTTGGATTTACTTGAGGCTATCCACCACTCGCATCAAAGCCTTGCCCCTTGGCTGCCGTGGTGCCACGCCCACTACAGCCAACATGATGCCCATGAGTGGATCCATGCTAGCCAACAGAACTGGGCCTATGACATCTGCTACGAGTTCGCCGTTTTTGAGCGCAGCACGGATACCTTCTTGGGCAGTACCTCCCTTAGCAACTTGTCCGAACTCTCCAACTCGGCTGAAATGGGCTATTGGATCCGCTCCAGTGCCCAGCGCCAGGGCTATGCCAAGGAAGCGTGCCAGGCTATTGCCCAGTTCGCCTTCGAAACTGTTGGCCTTACCCGGATTGAAATTGTCACCCATACTGGCAACCTTGCCAGTCAGCGCACCGCCCTTGCGGCCAAAGCCCGCTTTGAGTGCACGGCACGCAACCGGATCATGACCCAAGACGGCCCGGTCGATGGTTTGTTGTTCTCGCTTATCCCCCATGATCTCGCACCGCCCTCCACGCCTTTCACCCTGCCATAAGCTCTGCTACTATCAGCTGATGAATCAACACGATATGAGGAACTTACGTGTTTAAAATTATTCTGGGTATTGCCCTTGTAGCGCTAATCATCTTCTTTATGCAACGCTCCCAAGGCAACAAGCAAGCCGCAGCCGAAAACATCAAGGCCGGTGAAACTTTCCTAGCTGAGAACAAAGAGAAAGAAGGGGTACAAACGACCGCATCGGGCCTGCAGTACTTGGTACTGCAAGAAGGCACGGGCACTGTGCACCCAAAGGCAAGCGACAAAGTAACTGTCCACTACCACGGTACACTATTAGACGGTACAGTATTCGACAGCTCGGTTGAGCGTGGCGAGACTATCCAGTTTGGCCTCAACCAAGTCATCAAGGGCTGGACAGAGGGGGTACAGCTGATGGTTGAGGGGGAGAAAACACGCTTCTTCGTACCGGCCGAGCTTGCCTACGGCAACCGAGCCATTGGCTCTATCCCACCGGGCTCGGTACTTATCTTTGATGTTGAGCTGTTTAAAATCAACTAATTGAGATAAGCCTTCAGCATTTTGCACGATCAAAAAAACCGCCGGTTCTGGCGGTTTTTTATTTTGGCGAACCCAAAAAGATCAGCAGCGGCGGACATCCGGATGATTGGCCGTTGCATTCTCATGGTAGATATCCGCCAAGTAGGTCGCCAAATCGCCTTCTTCAAGCTCGGGCGGGATGACAACATCATAGATACGGGCACGCATCGCGGTATCTGACTCTTTGTATAGTAACCAAAAGCCGTCTTTTTGTTGCACAGACATCTTGGTACCAAATACATCAAACAGCAGGAACATCATTGTTCTCCTTTTCCGGCCCGTATAAGAACCCTGCTTAGTGAAGCTTCAGGTTAGGACGCAGTACGCGGTTAATACGGCCCACCAGCATCATCAGGCTGGTTTTCACCACGCCGTGCAACGCGATCTGGTGCATACGGTAAAGGGAAATGTATACCACGCGGGCAATACGGCCTTCAACCATCATTGAGCCTTTGGTCAGGTTACCCATCAAGCTACCCACGGTTGAGAAGCGGCTCAGTGACACCAATGAACCATGGTCGCTGTAGACATATGGCTTCTGCTCGCGGTCAGTCATTTTCGCGACGATGTTCGAGAAACAACGGCTTGCCATCTGGTGTGCGGCCTGGGCACGCGGTGGGACAAAGCTACCGTCTTCCTGGGCACAAGATGCCAAATCACCGATGACATAGATATCGTCATCGCGTGTGGTCTGCAACGTCGGCTTAACCACCAGCTGGTTGATACGGTTAGTTTCAAGGCCTGCGATATCCTTGATGAAATCAGGTGCCTTGATGCCTGCAGCCCACACCATGATTTGTGCCGGGATATGGTCGCCATCTTTGGTCGTCAGGCCGGTTTCATCAGCCTTGGTAACCATAGTCGCCGTGCGAACATTCACACCGAGCTTAGTCAGCTCACTGTGCGCTGCCGAAGAGATACGCGGAGGCAGGGCTGGCAGGATACGCTCACCGGCTTCGACTAGGTTAACGTTCAAGCGTGAGCTGTCCAGGTCACCAAAGCCGTAGTTCTGAAGCTCTTTCACGGCATTGTGCAGCTCTGCTGACAGCTCTACACCCGTTGCACCGGCACCGACAATCGCGATATCGACCGTTTTCTGTTCTTTGTTAGCGTGCAGTTTTAGGAACTGGTTGTTCATTTGTGTACGGAATCGGTGCGCCTGCTCTGGGCTATCTAGGAAGATACAGTTTTCGCGCACACCCGGAGTGTTGAAGTCATTCGACGTCGAGCCAATAGCCATGACTAGGATATCGTATTCCAGCTCACGCTCAGGCATCAGCAGTTCATTTTTTTTATCATGCAGCGGAGCAAGTGTGATCACCTTACGCTCACGGTCGATATCTTTCAGGCTGCCCATTTGGAAATCAAACGAATGGTTTTTGGCATGCGCACGGTAGCTCAGGGCATCAACCCCGGCATCCATAGAGCCGGTTGCCACTTCGTGCAACAGAGGTTTCCACAAGTGGCTCCCCTTACGGTCAACCAAGGTTACCTTAGCACGGCCTTTACGGCCCAATGTACGACCCAGTTTCGTTGCTAGCTCCAAACCGCCGGCGCCACCGCCAACAACAATAATTCGAGACATGACAACACTCCTTCCACAAATTCAAAAATTTAAAAACTCAAAACTTAAACTGACCCGAACAGCTTCCAGTCAGCACAATTCTTTTATTTCATACACTTAGGCTTAGATATTTACGGGGTGCTTGCTACACCTTCTTCATTTAGTTAACTCAACTTTTTTTGATTTACCTCAAAAAAAGTTAAGATTTGCATTATAAGCCAATATTATTTCAAGGCAAGAAATAATTGATTAGGATCAATGCCTGTAGCATGTATTGGTGCTTGCCAAGCCCACAGATACAGCACGATACGCTGAAGCACGGCAAATACACCCGCAAATTCGGGCACAATGAGAGTGTTAGGCTGGTTATCAGAATGACATTAAAGCAGGCGGTGGGTTGTGACCGCCTGCTATTGAAGCCAAACTGGGTAAATGCAGAGATTAAGAGTTTTCTTTGAATGCTTTTATTTTTTGCAGATGCTGGGAAATCTTCTTAAATTTATGTGTTTCTTTATCGTCCCAGATAATATCGTAAAAATCACCGAGCACATCTTGGGTATGGCTGTTGTCTAATACTTCATCATTGCAGGAAAGAATACACAGGCAGTTGCCTTCGTTCTTTTTCCTAAAATCATTCACGCATTTGGTCGAAATATCGGCATATTCTTCAGGACGGTCAATACGGCCTTCCATATTGCGCTCTGGGTACAGGTTAGGGTTGAAAATAACCTGCTTCATGCCACACAAGAAACCAATGCGCTCTGACCAATATCCACCTAGGCCCACACCACAGATCAGTGGCTGCTCATCAGCAGACTCTTCTTTCAGTTTGTGGACTTCTTTCAAGAGGTGCTGCATGTCATGCTTGGGGTGCAGGGTACTGTAATTCACAAAACGCACATCAGGATCAATGAACTGAAGCTGCAATACCTTTTCATGGTTCCCCGGGCTTGTTGAGTCAAAGCCATGCAGATAAATAATCATTTTTCTTCCCTATTGTGATTATCAGTAAAATCAATCTAACACGTTTTGTAGGGTTTGTTGACATTACTTTCACAAGAGGTGGGACAACAATCTAATTATTGATTGATCAGTAGCGCTACATCCTTGCGCAGCCCAACCAGCTTACGATTTAGGTATGCCTGCTGTTCCGGCGACATGGAATGATTGAGCCGGCGCATCAACTCGAAACGGCGGTTGAGGTAAAAGCGAATTTCAGACTGGTAACGCGGGTTATCTAGCGAAACCATGTCGCGCATCAGTTGGGTAAACTGGGATTTGAATGTTGGCTGGGTGCGGCTCTTCATCAATTGCTGCCAGCGCTCGAAGTACCCATTTCGCATTGAGCGGAACACAGGTGCCATTTCCAGTTGGTAGCCAGCCAATTCAGTGAGTAGCTCCTTTTGCCGGCTTGTCAGCGAACCCACCCAGTCCTTGGTGAAATCTTGTAGCCGGCCCGCCCGCTTGGCGAGCTTTTGCGAATCGCTCAATTTAGCACGCTCTTGATCAAACTCTGCAAAGCGCTCACGCAAGCTCGATTCAACTTGGGCAACCTGCGTACTGTTAAGTGACGAGAGCAAATCTGCGAGCGGATCTGCTAGAACAGCAGCAGAATCCTGCCCAAGCCTAGTGAACACGTTGTAGTATTCCTGCATATGACCGAATGTCATCGGAGAAAGGAGATCCGCCTGCAGGCGATCGATAGCACTGTGGATCTTAGGGAGCTCTTGCCGGCGATGAAGCGCCAGGGCGCGGTCTAATCCCCGGTCGAAGCTAGCATCTTGGGTGGAATTGAGTGTCACATAGGAGGAAACACGATAGCTCAGCCAGATATCAAGGTTATTGTAAGCAAGCCGGGTGGTACAGCCCGCCACCAGGACGGCGGCAACAACAAATACAGCCCATTTGAGAAGCCTCTTGGTCATCACTTTTTCCTCATCGCTTGCTATTGAATAGATTACGCACCCACCCATGGCCGGAGATCATCTATACAGTATACAGACCCCATTTATATAGATTTCGCACAAACGGGAAAAAACGCTACTCAATTGTAGCTGATAAGAAAATATAAGTGCCTATTAATCAGAGAATTGCAGCCTATTCCACAACTTTTCCTGCAATCGGTGAGCCTCTGCCAGGTACCCCTGCTCGGGCTGTTCATCGGCTGAAAAAAGTTGGGCGCCGACATAAAACCACAGCAGTGCCAGGTAATCACACCAAGGCTGCCAGTCACTCACCGCCTCCAGCCACCGGGACTGCGCCTCAGGATCGACAATTCCTCGATATTGACAATATAGGAGCACCGCTTCGGATAGCTCAAGCTGATTGGCAGCAATCGTCAGGGCTAAATCCAGCGAGGGATCGCCAGCCGCAGCATACTCCCAGTCAATCACCCTGCCCTGCCCATCAGAACCGATAATAACGTTATACCAGCCAAGATCGTGGTGGCAGCAAGTGTCTGCAAACCACTTTTTCGTCGTCACAGATTGAAAATGGGTATGAATTTGTCTCAGCTTAGGCTCATCGACCATTGCCTCAAGCGACAGCCAATAGTGAGCAGCCCGACTACGGCAATCTAGCCGCCAGGATGGTGTAGGAAGCTGGTGAATTTTGGCTAATAACGCCATCAAGCTTCCACAACAAAAGCTAGGTTGGGCCGTTTCCCCCTCTACCCACTCTACCAGCAACCCTTCAGGGAACAGGGCAAAGGCACGGGGAGCAAGTGACGGTTGCAAAGAGGCGGGAATTAAATTCAGTATTTCATGTTCATGCTGGCGGGAGATACCAAACGCCGAAGAAGAGGCTGAATGAGGCCGCCATACCAAGGGATAGCGGCGACCAGTCTGATTGTGTTCAAGAGACACTTGCCAGCAACGGTTGCTAAGGCCGCCACTGAAAGGCTCAGCATTGGCTAAATGATAATCCGGCATCCTGAGCGCAAGTAACGCTCGTAATGTTTCAACACTCATTGCACCAGATCGCCTTTAGCTACAGACTTTATACTCAGGATTACCAGCCAAGAAGGCTTTTCGATTCCTGCTTGCGGATTTCGGTTTCATCAGCCCACTCGATAAGGCCTGTCTTCAAGTCCATCAAGCGCATGGTCATCTTGTAGTAGACATCTTTGTCACTGCCTGCTGATTTCACGATGCTCGACAGGTTGCCGTACAGCATGTACTCGGCACCGACCATTTGACCGAATTGGATCGCGGTGCTTTGGTTAACCAGCTCATCATCGTTCTGGAAGTTCAGCTGCTTGCGAACACTCTCCACTCGGGTCATGTCCACGAAGCGGAATTTGCCAGAGTTAAGCAGCTTGGTGCTGACCGAGTCAGTGATAGACTCGGTATCAATGTGCTCGCTGGTTTTGTTCTTGATGCCATCAACCATAATGATAGGACGCTGGCCGTTACCGGTAATGTAAGCTACCGAGCCTGATGTCAGCATGCTGTCCGTCATCTCTCCGGCAATCTTTTGCAAATCCGTCGAGCCAAACTCAATCGTTGTTGTTTCTGCCTGCTGGGCATCGCCATAACTTACCTTCTGGGCACAGCCGCCCATCAGTGCTGCCACACCCATCAATGCAATTACGCTTTTTTTCATCGTCTTACCTTTATCAGTCAAACAGCACTCACTTGAGTGCCAATCCCACAATTAATAATCTGCTTTACGGATATAAATTCGATACTGCGTTGCCTGAGGACTTCTGGCAACCGCTTGTAATGTCATTGTATCTTTGCCGTGCAGTACGACCTGGCGCCATGGGCTATCACTGCCGCTCACCTCAAGGCCCTGGGCGTCGTACCAATAGAAACGGTATTGGAGGTTAAGATCCGAGTCAATTTGACTGGTCACTGGCACGCCAGCCTTCATTAAGCCGTTAACCTCAGAGATAGAGGCTTGTTCAATCGACAGACGGCTGGCCAAATGAGAGTTGCCAATCACTACACTCTGGTTACTGCTTTCAATACTGATCCCCGACGTTGTCGTTGAGCACGCCGCCAAGCCCAAGATCATCCCCAATACTAGTAATATTCTCATCAGTTATTCCCAAGTAAGACTGACCAACCGGTCAGTTGATTTCCCTGACGTGACACCCAAACCATTGTTGTTCTGCCTGCTTGTACGTCAACGTCTATCTGATGGCCATTCCAGGCCAAGTTATACTGCCCTGCCGCAACATCTTGTTGGGCAATGGCCACTGATGCTGGCAAGCTCTGCCAGCTTCGAGTATCTGGTTGCTCGGTGAGGGTATTGAAAATATTGCTCAATACATTGCCGATATCATCACCTTTCCTTGCCGCCGTCTTGCGTACTTCGTTCTTCGCAACCACCCTTAGCGCCTGGCGCAGCACAATAACCGGCAAATCTTCTTGTAGGCTATAGCGTGCCATTCCTTCAACATTGGCGACTTGGCTATCTACCAATGGTTTACCATTAAGCTGCAAAGGTGAGTAACTCTTGTTGGACGGGTTACGGTAGTAAGGTAATGCCAGGTTGTAGATCACCCCGTCACCACGGCTATCCGTCAACCAGAGCGGCAGGCGCCACCCTTCCCTTGCTGAAACCACACCCTGCTCGTCAAAGATAACGACCCGGCCAGTATTGGCAGAAGGTGCTTGGTATTTGCCGTAGCGGGCCTCCAGCGCAGGCAGATCTTGATCCATCCTCATCCTTGTCGCTAAACGCAACACGGTGTCGGCCACAAACGGGTTATTCGGCGCCACGGCCAGCGCCCGTTTGTAGTCTATATAGGCGCTATTGAGATCCCCGTCGGCTTCATACAATACACCTGACAAGAAAAACAAATAGCCGTTCTGAATATTGCCCAGCTCGCTGCCGACATCAGGGTAACGGGCCAATACCGCACCGAGATTCTGATCCATCCCCTTGCGACGCGCCTCTGTTGCCGCCTTGTTGAGTTCGGCCTCACGCTGCCTCTTGGCCGCCTCTTGCACCTGGTTAGCCCTTCGAACTTCCACCAACGCTCCCTCGAGGTTACTTTGCTGGAGATAGTTAAGCGCTAAATATAAGTGCAAGAAGCCCAGCTCATAATCCGCAGGACGGTAGGTGATCATATTGTCATTGGTCAGCAGCGAACCGGCTTGGTTGAAGCCCTCGGAAATCTGAATGCTGGCCTGGCGCTGCTGCTCCTTAACGGCGCTGTCTGCTGACTGCAATGCTCCAAAGCTGTAAGGATACTGGGCAGCAACAAAACTCACCCGCCCTTTTTCCATTCCGTCAAGGATGTCACCTGCAGGCGCATCAGGCAATACGTCCAAAGCTTGTTGATACAAACCCTGTTGCATTGCCTGATGGGTCTTGCTGTTTGCCGCACTATAATGACTAAATAAGCTCTGGGTGGACAGATTCGCGCACGCGACCAAGCCCAGAGACAACACCGCTACGACGGCATTTTTCAACATCTTTTTGCTAACCCTAATAAAAAACCTGAGTGACCTTTTTCAGCACACAAGCTGGAAATACACGCCACTCAGACTTCAATTTGGAACAGAAGTTCACTTGTCTGCGAACCTCACAGAGAACTATCAGGACAGTAAATTAACCGACAAGCATAGGTCCAAGCGGGCGACCACCTAGCAGGTGCATATGGATATGGTACACCTCTTGACCACCATGCGGATTACAGTTCATGATCAGGCGGTAACCGTCTTCAGCAACACCTTCCTGCTCAGCCAGTTTACGCGCAACGGTAAACAGGCGTCCCATCATCAATTCATCTTCGGCTTCGACATCGTTGACCGTCGGCAGTAGCTTGTTCGGGATGATCAGAATATGGCTAGGCGCACGCGGGTTAATATCGCGAAAAGCGGTCACCAAATCGTCTTGATAGAGGATATCAGCTGGGATTTCCTTGCGAATAATCTTACTGAAAATGGTTTCTTCAGCCATGTCTTGCTCCATTTCTCGTTATCAAATCAACACTTGCAGTATGCTCGACAACGATGACAAGAGCAATATTGAACATTGTTTTTAATCTTATTTCCAGCCTTTTTTATTACTCAACCGAATCTCGCACTCGTAAATTGCCCCGGCAAAAAACGTAAGCTCTAGTAACAAAGTTATTTTTTGATGCCGCGGTCAAAGAATGTACCACGCAAAATCATTTACTATTTGGCACGATTCTCACGAACCATAACAAGGAGTTATGGTTCTTAGGGGTCAAATATAACGCATTTGGACGCACTTTTTTTAAGTCAAAAAATTAAGCGTCACATTTTGTACGAAGACCAAAACCATAATTCCAACTTCGTATTACATTGCAATAAGTAAGTTCTGCTGTCGCTTGCTTGTATTTTTTTAGGGATATTATGAAGACAACGAAACAGACCTCAGTCATCCGGCGTATGTACACCGGCATAAGTGTTATGGTGCTGCTTTTTGTGGCCACGCTGGTGATGATGCTAGACGGCACAAGCCGGATCCACCAACAACTCCAGATCGTCACTAACCAATCCTTGCCTTTGGTGTCACTTTCCAACCAGGTCAGCGTTCGGTTGCTTGCCGCAGATAAGATCTACAAAGACTTCCTGACCAGCCAAGATTTGCTTCGAATGGACAACTACGAGCAGCAATTCGGCCAGGCCCACCAACAATACCAAGTAGCCTTTGAGCAGCTTGAAACGGCCGCACAAAACAATGTTGCGCTGAGTGGCCAGCTTGAAGCCCTTATCGCCCTTGAAAGTCGGTATTTCAGCGAAGCGCACAATGCCATGGACAACTACAGAGCCCAGCTGATGGCGCAGGAAGAGCGCCAGCAGTCAGCACGGCGCTTCCAACAGTTGCACGGTAGCCTTAACAGCCGGATGAAAGATTATGTCGATGACCAGGAAAGTATTTCGGTCAAAATGATCGCCAAGAATTACTTCGTCAAGCTGCAGGAAACCGAGGTGGTGACATCTGATGCACTGGCTACAGAGGATATCCAGGTTATCGATGATGCCATCAAGAGCAACCGACGCAATATCAACCACCTCAACAATGCCTACCGCTCGCTGCTTGCGATCATGCCTGAACTCAAGCCAATTTTTGACAAGTCAATTTCCCAATACACGGTGGATATTGGCCAATCCGGCGGGGTACTTGATGATCATTTCAAATATATCGAAGCGCGTAACCGCCTGTATGACAATATTGCTATCCTGGCCAATGAAATAGACCAAGCGATGGAGCTGCTAGGTAGCTTCAGTGCCCAGGCCAGTACCCAAATGGAAGCGGCAATTACCAATGCCGACAGCACCTACAGCCAGGGTTACCGCAATGCGACCATCCTCGGCATTGGTGCAACCCTGTTTGCCCTTTTTATCGGCTGGTACATTGCACAGAGTGTTCGCAAGCCGCTGAAGGCAACCTTGGCCACCCTTGAAGCCCTGGCAAAAGGTGACATGACCAAGCGTAGCCAGGTCAACCAGTTTGTCGAGTTCAGCCAGCTAGGCAAATACATCAACACCCTTGCAGATAACCTGCAGGAAATCCTTGGCAAACTCAGCCAAGCCTCCAGCGATCTGACTTCGGTGGCAGAAGAAAACCAGACAACCACTTCCGAAGCCAAAAACCGGCTTCATGAGCAGCGCCAGCAAACAGCGTCGGTCGCTACTGCCATGACAGAGATGGAGCAATCTGTGACTGATGTTTCGCACAGTGCCCAAAACACCATGGAGCGGGTTCACGAAGTTGAAAAAGCCTCCAGCACCGGTCGCGAAGTGATGAGCCGCAATATCAATACCACCCACCAACTCTCAACCCGGCTCGACAAATCTGTCCATGCCGTGTCTGATTTGCAGCAGATGAGCAGTAATATTGGCTCCATCCTCGATGTGATCAGGAATATCGCAGACCAAACCAACCTCCTTGCCCTCAATGCTGCCATCGAAGCTGCCCGGGCGGGCGAACAGGGCCGCGGCTTTGCCGTCGTCGCTGACGAGGTCAGGGTACTCGCCAAGCGCACCACTGACTCGACGTCTGAAATCGAGCAGATGATCCAGCGCCTGCAGTCCAGCTCAGGCCAGGCGGTTGAAGTGATGCAAAGCTGTGTCAGCGAAATGGAAAACAGCATCACCCAAGCCTCGGATGCCAACAGTGCGATGGAAGAGATCCAAGCCATCATCCTAGAGATCAGTCAGATGAGTACACAGATTGCACAAGCGGCTGAAGAGCAGCGCAGTACGACAGGCTCTATTGCCCGCTCGCTGGAAGATATCAGCCATATTGCCGACTCAAACTACCGTTCGATGGAAGAAGTCGCAGAAGCCAGCAGCAAACTCGATCAACTTGCCCACCAGCAAAATGATCTTGTTCACCGTTTCAAACTCTAGTCAAACTCAAGTTTTCCACCATTGAAACCGCTCCTAAGCCAGCCTTTCCCGGCTGGCTTTTTTCATTGCACCATCTGTTTATTGCTTAAAATATCGACTACCGCCCCACACCAAGCAATCGTTTGCTCTAATCTGCACCAATTAATTCAATAGTTTGAACATGCCGCTTTACAAGCACTGGTAGAGGTTTTAGAATCGGTCGATTTTTTTTGGGAGGGAAGCAACAATGACGACTATTACGATTACACGTCCTGATGACTGGCACCTACATCTGCGGGATGGCGACGTGCTCAATGACACTGTTCGCGATACCAGCCGCTATATGGGTCGAGCTATCATCATGCCGAACTTGGTCCCACCGGTAACCGATACAGAAGCAGCCCTTGCTTACCGTGACCGTATCCTTGCCGAAAAGCCTCAAGGCAATTTCTCTCCTCTAATGACGCTCTACCTCACCGACAACACCACTCCTGACGAAATTCGCAAAGCAAAAGCCACTGGCCATATCTATGCCGCCAAGCTTTACCCAGCCGGTGCAACCACCAACTCAGATTCAGGTGTCACTTCAATCGACAAACTGATCCCGACGCTGGAAGCGATGCAGGAAGAAGGTATGCTGCTGCTGATCCACGGTGAGGTAACCACTCACGACGTCGATATTTTCGACCGCGAGAAGCAGTTCCTCGACACCGTGCTTGGCCCTATCGTTGAAAAGATGCCAAACCTGAAGATCGTGGTAGAGCACATCACTACTAAAGATGCGGTAGAGTTTGTTACTAACGCAGGTCCAAATGTCGCGGCGACTATCACTGCACACCACCTGATGTTCAACCGCAACCACATGCTGGTTGGCGGGATCCGCCCACACTTCTACTGCTTGCCGATCCTAAAGCGCAATACGCACCAAGCAGCGCTTGTTGCTGCAGCGACCAGCGGTAGTCCGAAGTTCTTCCTGGGTACTGACTCAGCACCACATGCTCAAGGCCGCAAAGAATCGGCTTGTGGTTGTGCAGGTTCATACACTGCGCACGCCGCCATCGAGCTTTATGCTGAAGTGTTCGAGCAAGCAGGCGCACTAGATAAGCTAGAAGCCTTTGCCAGCTTCAATGGTCCTGACTTCTACGGCCTACCACGCAACGCAGATACCATCACACTGACCAAAGAAAATTGGGCAGTGCCTGAAACAATGGCCTTCGGCAATGATGTTGTTGTGCCAATCCGCGCTGGTGAAGAGATGACTTGGAAAGTAACAGCTTAAAACCTGTCACTGTATATCAAGACAAATATAAAGGGGCGCAATATGCGCCCCTTTGTTCATAAGTTAAGTCAGAAACGAACTTCCATGACACCAGTATGAAAATTTCAAAAACGCAAAAGACATCCATGTCGCTCCAACTCTACATCCATGTAGAGTAGGTTTTGAAATTTTATCCTGATGTATGGATCGATGAGATATATTATTCCTAAAAATGAAGGGGCGCACATTGCGCCCCTTTCTTTATCTTACCGTTAAATAAGTAACTAGCTGTGCACTGGTTCCGGTGCCACAGGGCTCGTCCCCGGCAATGCTACATTATGGAACAGGCGGTACAGCACAGGCACCACAATCAACGTCAGCACGGTTGCAAAGCCTAAACCGAACATAATGGTTACTGCCATCGGCTTGAAGAACACATCCGGTAGCAGCGGCACCATACCAAGCACGGTGGTGATTGCTGCCATACATACCGGCCTTACACGACTCACCGCCGCGTCAACCACCGCCTGGTATTTATCCTTACCACTGGCAATTTCGATCTCTATCTGATCGAGCAGTACGATACCGTTTTTCACCAACATCCCCGACAAGCTGAGGAAACCTAGCAAGGCCATGAAACCAAACGGTGTCTTGAGCAATAGCAAGCCGGTAGTTACCCCGATAACCGCCAGTGGCACGGTGGCCCAAACTATCAATGCTTCCTTCACTTTGTTGAACAGGAAGATAGTGATCAGGAACATCACCAAGTAACCCATCGGCATGGTCTGGAACAGAGAGGCTTTAGCATCCGCTGAAGACTCATACTCACCGCCCCACTCCAGCGAATAGCCCGGCGGGTAATCCAGCCCTTCGATAAGCGGTTGGATCCGTGCCTGTACCGTTGCGGCTGTTTCATCACCCAATGGGTCCGGGTCTGCCATCACCGTTAGCATTCGCTTACGGTCTTTCCTGGCAATTAGCGGGTCTTCCCAGATGACATTCACGCCGTTGATCACCTGCTGCAACGGAATATAGCCCTGGGTTGCCGGACTCCAAATCTTCATCCCTTCGATGGTACTTATATCGACGCGCTCTTCGTCAGGCAAGCGAGCAACAATCGGCATCAGGTTGGTACCATCTCGATATACCCCAACCGTTAAGCCAGAGAATGACATCTGCAATAAGTCATCGACATCTTTCTTGGTGATCCCATAACGACGCGCCTGGCTTTCATTAAAGACCGGCTCAATGACCTTGTTCCGCTCACGCCAATCATGGCGAATATTAAACGCGCCAGGATCCGCATTCATGATATCCACAACTTGCTTAGCGAGCGTACGAAGAACCGTCGGGTCTGGGCCGACCAAACGGGCTTCAATTTTTGAGCCTGATGATGGGCCTAGCATAATTTGCTTGAGCTTGTATTCAAGCTCTGGGTGTTTGGTATCAAGAAGGCCCCCAATCATCCCCATCACAGGTAGAACGTCTTCGAAACTCTTAACCCTGATCACCAACTCTCCATAAGAGGAGTAGCTCTTCTCCGGGGTATAGGTCAGCATAAAACGTTGTGACCCCTTACCAGCACTGGTACTGATATATTCAACCCGCTCATCCTGCGAAATAATGCCTTCTAGCTCTTCCAATGTAGCATCCGTTGCCCGGATATCCGTCCCTTCAGGTAACCAAACATCGACCATAAACATCGGCGTGGTCGATGACGGGAAGAAAGATTGCTTAAGCAAGGTAAAGCCGTATAGGCTTGCCCCTAACATCGCTACCAGTACAATCACCGTCAACCAAGCACGGCGCATACAGAACTCAAGAAATGCCTTGTACAAAACAAAAATCTTGCCCGCATAAGGGTCGGCATCCGGATCAGCATTACCTGTTTTGACACTTTTGAAGAACAAGTCACTGAAGAACGGCGTCAGGGAGATCGCGGTAAACCAGCTGAGCATCAAGGAAACCAACAACACGGTAAACAGCGTACGACAGTACTCTCCGGTTGAGTCCTGCGACAGGCCAATCGGTGCAAATGCCATCACTGCAATAACGGTTGCCCCGAGCAACGGCCACTTGGTTTGGGTCACAATATCCGAGGCAGCTTGCATCCGGGTTCTCCCCTTCTGCATGCCTATCAGCACCCCTTCTACCACCACTATCGCATTATCCACCAGCATACCCAAAGCGATAACCAAGGCACCGAGCGAAATCCGCTGCAAGTCAATGGCGAGCCAGCTCATGAAGACGAAGGTGCCTAACACAGTAAGCAACAGGATCAAACCAATCAGCAAGCCTGAACGCAGCCCCATAAAGAACAGCAGGACAACAATAACAATCGCTACCGCCTGACCTAGGCTGATGATAAAGCCGCTGACCGATTTGTCTACCTCGGTTGGCTGGCTATATACCACACCAATATCAATACCGACCGGCTGCTGCTCTTTGAGCTCCTGAAGTCTTGCCTCGACCCGCTTACCGACATCAACCACATTGACCCCTTCAATCGCGGAAATCCCGACATGCAGTGCCTGGCGCCCGTTATAGCTGATCAGGTTACTTGGCACTTCCTTGAAGTCACGCTTGATTTCTGCCACATCTTTTAGGTAGATCAACCCTTCTGCGCCACTCTCGGTAATAATCAAATCACCGAGTTCATCAACGCTTTGGAATTCGCCGGTTGGGTGAACTCGGATATATTCGCTTCCTATCCTCACGGCCCCGGCACTGGTGACCAGGTTCTGAGTCTCCAATGTGCTATAAATGGTTTGTGGTGAAATGCCTAAGTTGCTTAAGCGCTGCAATGAGATTTCAATAAAAACCTGCTCTTGCTGAGTACCAGTAACCGATACCTTACCGACCCCTTCAACCAACTCTATTTCACGGCGCAGGTAGTCAACGTAGTCGCTAAGCTCCTTATAGCTATAACCTTGGCCAGTCACCGCCAGCAAAATACCAAAAACATCACCAAAATCATCGATAACCGACGGCTCCTGCACCCCTGGCGGCAATGATGGCTTGAGATCGTTCACCTTACGCCGCATTTCATCCCAAATCTGCGGGAGATCATCCGGCCCATAGTTGTTCTTCATGGTCACGGTGATTTGGGATAGCCCACGGCTAGACACCGAGTTAACCTCATCAACATAGATCAATTGCTGTATTTCTTTTTCTATCGGGTACGTCACCTCTTCTTCAACCTGAAGCGGCGTTGCACCGGGATAAGCGGTGACCACCATCGCATCTTTGATAGTAAATGCCGGGTCTTCCAGCCGCCCAAGCCCGAAGAAGGCCATGGTACCGCCAATCAAGAAGATCAATGTCAGCATCCAGCTGATCACTTTATTCCGAATAAAATAGCTCGCAATATCCTGCTTCATAATCAGCCCGCCTCCTTATCCACTATGGTGACCGACTGGCCTTCACGTAATCTATTCGCACCTTCGACAACAATATGCTCACCCGCCTCCAATCCTTCGAGTAGCCTGACACCATGTGGAACCACTTTATCGGTGACGACTTTGCGTTTACTCACTGTATTGTCATCATTGACGACCCAGACAAATTTATTGTCCATTGCCAATTCATCGCCATCTTCGTTGAAAATGGCTTCGAGCGGGATAACCGGCTCCCCTTTTCGGTAAACCTTAAGCTTCTGAGCATCAATTTTAACCTCAACTGCCATCCCATCGAGGATAAAGCGATCTTTAGGCATCGGCATGGTTAAGGTAACGAGGAACGAGCCCAAATCAGGATCCGGCTCAGTGGTAAACTCCTTGAGAAATGCTTGGTATGCCGCACCATCCTCTAGCAAAATCTTCGCCCCAGGCTTTGATTCCTGAACTTCTACCGCCGTGCTTTGCGAATAAATCATATCAGGCGCTTGGATAATGACATCGACCTGATCAGCAAGGTGGAGGTTCATAACCAGTTGCCCTACCTGAACATTTTCAAATTGTTCAACTGGTACACGGGAAATCACCCCAGAGAATGGGGCTTTCAGTTCTGTAAAAGTTAAATTGAGCTTGGCGTAATCCAAGCGGGCTTTGGCAATCCGGCGTTCCGCCTTTAACTCATCAAATTGTGACTGAGGCAAGAAGCCCTGCTTGACCAGTTTCGCCGAACGGCGATATTGGCTATCGGCCACATTGAACTTAGCCTGGGCATCATCCACTTCCAATTTATAGTCAGTCGGGTCAAGACGAGCCAAAAGCTGCCCTTTCTTCACCTGATCACCGGGTCGAACAGCAATAAAGCTGATTTCTCCCTGTACCCTGAAAGACAAGCTCGATTTGTCGGCAGCAGCGGCTACTGCAGGAAAGGTTAATTGAGGTGCAGCATCTGCCATTCTTACTTCAGCGACTGAAACTGGCGCTACCACGGTACGTGGCTCAATAGCGGCTTTCTCACAACCAGCCAGCACCATAGTGCCACCCAATACCCAAGGTATTAGCGTTAACATCTTCATCCTACAGTCCCCGCTCTTTTACCCATTTACGCACTTTTTGCCCTTCCTGTAACTCCGATACCCCTGATGTTGCAATCAAGTCACCGTCATTCAATCCGTTCAGGACTCTACGTCGCTCATCAAGCTGAACTGGCACCTTGCTGACTATCCCTTGCTCATCAACACGCCAGACAAATGTCTCCTCCCCCTCGGTCAAGATAGCCCGGGACGGTATAGAACCACTTGTAACATGCGGAATGGCGACACGAACGTGCCCTGCCATACCCGGCAACAAGTTAAAGCCCTTGGGGCGTTCCATAAAGAGAGTTACTTTATAACTCGAGGTCTTTTCGTCCGCTTCAGTATCGATTTCCTTGAACTCAGCAGAGAATGTTTGCCCTGGAATGGTATCGAAGCTAACGGTAGGGTCCCGTTCCACACTTTCTTGATGTTGGAAGCGAGCAAGGAGCTGGTCAGGCAGCTGAAAGGTCACATTAATCAGCCCAGCACTTTGGATATGCATCACGGGTTGTTTGGCCGCGACATATTCATAATTTTCCACCAGCGATAGGGAGAGCGTACCATCATAAGGAGCAACTAAACTGGCATAACTAAGATTTGCTTGAGCTTTGTCGAGATCAGCTTTGGCCTGATTGAGCTCAGCTTCTGAACGATCAAAGTCCAGCTCTGACACGACATTGGTCTTGAGCAGTTCTTTATCACGTTTATATTGCACGTAAGCTAATTCATAATCAGCCTTAGCCTGCTCAAGCAAGAGGCTCAGCTCATCGGTATTCAAATGAGCCAGTACTTGGCCACGTTTTACGATATCTCCCGGATTACTGTGTACCTTGTCTAACTGTCCGGGTACCCGAAAAGCTAATACTGCTTTGTCACCGGCCTCTACAACCGCTGGAAAGGTTCGGAAAGTCTCATTTTCACCAACCGATACGGCTTCAAGTTTTACTGGCCGGGAGTTTGGTTCAGGAATGACGTTTTCTTTATCCCCGCATCCTTGTACCAATAATGCTAACAAGGCCGGGGCCCACATCAAGCGTCCCATAAGATCCTCTGTAATTCTTCATTATTGTTGTATTTATTTATGGCGCCAATCACACAGAGCGATACCGCATGACACCAAAATGCTTGTTAATACTATAGTCCACATGTCGCTACATTAATTAAACAAAGCGCAGAAAAACAACAAAAAACAGGTTATTAAGAAAGGCACTGACGTTATCAGAGCACATTTCCAACAACGATAGGAACTAGCAGGAAATCAGGAGAAGTCAGTAATAATCAGATGAAGAAATCTCAAACTCGCTCAAACGCATAGAATGAGTAATTTTTTGAGGGGGATTTAGCTATTTTTATATGACTCAATAAGCTGTCTGATACCGACCCCAATAAACAGGCAATAAAAAAGGAGCCTGTCGGCTCCTTTTCAAACTGATACCTATCAGCATACTGCTCTTTTAAGGCAACTATTAACCTTCAAGCTCAGCGATTTTCACTTTCCAAGTATCCGGGCCAGTCTGGTGGGCGTTGACCCCTTCGGCGTCAACCGCAACGGTTACTGGCATATCTTCGACTTCAAACTCGTAAATCGCTTCCATACCTAGATCTTCAAAGGCTACCACACGTGCTTGTTTAATAGCCTTAGCCACCAGGTATGCCGCGCCGCCTACAGCCATTAGGTAAACCGCTTTGTGCTGTTTGATTGACTCAATCGCTGCAGGACCGCGCTCAGCCTTACCGATCATGCCAGTAAGACCAGCTTGCTCAAGCATCATGTCGGTGAACTTATCCATACGGGTAGAAGTCGTCGGACCCGCTGGGCCAACCACTTCATCGCCAACCGCATCAACAGGGCCAACGTAGTAGATAAAGCGGTTCTTGAAATCAACCGGGAAGTCTTCGCCCTTGGCCAGCATATCTTGGATGCGCTTGTGTGCCGCATCACGGCCGGTCAGGATTTTGCCTGACAGCAAAATAGTTTCACCTGAACGCCATTCCTGAACATCTTCTTTGCTGATTTCATCAAGGTTTACACGACGAACATTGTCACCCACTTCCCAAGTCACTTCCGGCCAGTCTTCCAGTTTAGGTGGAGACAAATCAGCCGGACCCGTGCCATCCAGAGTAAAGTGCACGTGACGAGTTGCTGCACAGTTAGGGATCATGCAAACAGGTTTGGAAGCCGCATGCGTCGGTGCGGTTTTGATTTTCACATCCAATACCGTTGTCAGACCGCCAAGACCCTGCGCACCGATACCCAGTTTGTTCACTCGGTTGTAGATATCAAGACGCAATTCTTCTTCTGCATTTTGCGCACCGCGCTCCTGCAACTCATGGATATCGATAGATTCCATCAGAGATTCTTTTGCCAATACCGCCGCTTTTTCGGCAGTACCACCGATACCTATACCCAGCATGCCCGGTGGACACCAGCCTGCGCCCATCAAAGGTACCGTTTTTTCGACCCATTCAGCCACGTCATCAGACGGGTTGAGCATGACCATTTTGGTCTTGTTCTCAGAACCGCCACCTTTAGCCGCAACCTGAATTTCAACTTTGTCGCCAGGTACCATATCAATATGAACAACGGCAGGGGCATTGTCCTTGGTATTTTTACGACTACCAGCAGGATCCGCTACGACAGAGGCTCGTAGAGGATTGTCCGGGTTGGTATATGCCTGACGGACACCTTCGTCAATCATTTCCTGTACAGTTAGATCACTATCCCACTGTACATTCATGCCAATTTTGACGAAGCAGGTCACGATGCCGGTATCCTGACAGATTGGGCGGCGACCTTCAGCTGACATACGCGAGTTGATCAGGATCTGAGCAATTGCGTCTTTTGCAGCCTGGCTCTGCTCTTTGTCGTAAGCTTTTTCCAAAGCCTGGACAAAGTCGAGCGGATGGTAGTAAGAAATGTACTGCAGCGCATCGGCCACACTACTAATTACATCTTGTTTACGGATGACGGTCATATCTGCCCTCGTTGATTTTTTATCATTCCCTGGCGCCCGATTTTTATGCTTCCAGTGTAGGGTGTGATTCACATTTTCAGTAGAAAAATGCAACCACGCGGCCATGATCCTCATGGCATTTCTCCATCAAGCCTATTTCAGTGCTACTAGCTAAAAATAATGCTCTCAGGACGTCCTTGGGCGTCGGATTAAATTCTGTGTTTATGATACTCTTGCGGATAAATTCGCGCCATGCGGCAAACGTACACCTGTCACAAAAAAGAAAATGATTTGTAAATCGCATCCAGAACTGAGTATCGAACAACTCGACTACCACAAAGACGCCTCGCTAACGTGGTTTGAATCGTTTGCGGGCCAGCCTTGGGCTATGATATTACGCTCGGCGGCTTCTGATCACCCAGATAATCGATTCGACATTTTAGTTGCTGATCCTTTAGCCACTTTAGAGACATATGGTGAAACAACTCATATTAATTTTTCAAATGGTGATGAAAAGACGAGCAGTGATGACCCATTCGCGCTGATCCAGTCGCTTCAACAACAGTTGGTTCCTTCAACAAGCCCTTTGAAAGATGTGCCTTTTATCGGCGGCGCAGTCGGGTTGTTCAGCTACGACCTCGGCAGGCGCGTTGAAAAAATAGCCAGTACCGCCAAACACGATATTGCGACTGCAGATATGGCTGTTGGCATTTATGACTGGGCGTTAATTGCCGATCATCAAACCGAGCAGCTTTATTTGGTATCCCCTGAAGGCAGTGACCGCAAACATTGGCTGCAACAGCGCAGCTGTAGCGTCAAGCAAATCGCTGCTGCTACCAAATCGCAACACCCTGCTGCGTTTGCATTAACATCACCATGGCAAGCCAACATGGACAAAGACGAATATTGCAACAAATTCGATCGTATCCAGCAGTATTTGCTATCAGGTGACTGTTACCAAATCAACCTAACCCAGCGTTTTTCAGCCAGTTATCAAGGCGATGAGTGGCAAGCCTATCGCTTGTTAGAAGAGCGTAACGGTGCGCCTTTCTCTGGCTTTCTGCGCACCAGCGACAGCGCAATACTGTCAGTGTCACCGGAAAGGTTCCTCCAGCACCGTGAAGGCTATATTGAAACCAAGCCAATCAAAGGTACGCGGCCGCGAGATAATGATCCTGCCCGTGACAAAGCGTTAGCTGATGACCTGCGTTCAACCGAGAAAGATCGCTCGGAGAACCTGATGATCGTCGACTTGCTGCGCAATGATATCGGCAGGGTGGCAAAACCGGGCTCGGTCAAGGTGCCACTTTTGTTCGATGTAGAAAGCTTCCCTGCCGTGCACCACTTGGTCAGTACCGTTACGGGCGAGTTGGATGAGCAATATACTGCGACCGATCTGTTGCGTGCCTGTTTCCCGGGCGGCTCGATTACCGGCGCCCCGAAGATCAGGGCAATGGAAATTATCGAAGAGCTAGAGCCTAATCGCCGCAGTGCCTATTGCGGCAGCATCGGCTATATCAGCCGCTGTGGCCAGATGGATACCAGCATCACTATACGTACCTTGGTTGCCAACGACCAAAAGCTCCATGTTTGGGCTGGCGGCGGGATTGTCGCAGACAGCCAGGCTGACAGCGAGTACCAGGAAACGCTTGATAAACTGAGCCGGATTTTGCCAGTTCTAGAGAATTAACTGGATAATTGTTGTCTTGAGGTGAGGGCCATTCCAATCAATTTTTATTGGCTTGGCCTTCATTTATCGATAGTCTTATCAAATAAGTGCTGCACGGATCCGCAGCATTAAAACCGCCTAGTATTAAATTCAATTCGCTAAGTCGCTGTTTCAACATCTATAGTTAATAGTATGCCGTAACAGTAACACCACGGAAGGTTTATGAATTGCCAACAACAGATCATTACCCGCTTTATGCTAGCACCACAGGCTAGCTACGATAAAAGCCACACCCGTCGTGTTCGCCAACATATTAGCGAAGGCCATGCCCTAAAGCCTGCTGCCGTGCTCATACCTCTTGTGCCACGTCATGGGTCTTTCAGTATGATCTTCACCCGCCGTGCAGACCATTTAAAGCATCATCCAGGCCAAGTTTCTTTTCCTGGTGGACGTTATGAGCCACAAGATGTTGATTTGATTGATACCGCACTGCGTGAAACCCATGAAGAGACTGGTATTTTATGCAGCCGTGATAGTATTGTTGGGCAGCTACCTAGCTTACCCACTATCAGTGGTTATATCGTCACGCCGTACTTATCGGTTATCTCACCTAATTACAGGCCAGAACTGGATCCAAACGAGGTTGATGAATTGTTCGAGGCACCTATTGAACATGTATTAAACCCGATGAATATCAAGACACAGAAAGTTACGCTTGATGGAAAAGTACACAATATTTATTCAGTTCCATTCAGCAAGTATTCAATCTGGGGGGCAACCGCCCAGATGCTCAAAGTACTGTCAGATCAGCTCTGGCATGAGAAAATCTAATCTGACACGATAATTTCCCTAATTTTACCCCACCACTCGATGTGATCAAGATCACACTAAATTGTATTGCAATTTCGCCCCGTTACAGAACGAGATCTCGATCAAAGTTTTCCTGCAATAAATCACGAAAATGCGCTCCGTTCCTAATTTCCGTTCCGTAATTAACTTTGGATATATAATCATGCAAACATCTACAAGCACAGCAGCAACTAGCGCTGCAAAAGCAGGATGGACGTATAAAGACGTAACATGGGCACTATCTCTATTCGGTACTGCTGTTGGCGCGGGCGTATTGTTCCTGCCAATCAAAGCCGGTGCTGGCGGTTTCTGGCCTCTTGTTATCCTTGCCCTGCTTGCTCTTCCAATGACTTGGTTTGCTCACAAGAGCCTGGCTCGCTTCGTTCTTTCTGCTAAAAACCCAGAAGCAGATATTACAGATACTGTAGAAGAGCACTTCGGTAAAGCTGGCGCAAACATCATCACTTTTGCTTACTTCTTCGCCATCTACCCAATCGTTCTTATCTACGGTGTAGGTATTACCAATACTGTTGACTCTTTCATGGTTAACCAGCTAGGCATGGAATCTCTTCCACGCTGGATCCTGTCTGGTGGCCTAATCATGGCAATGACAGCAGGTGTTGTATTCGGTAAAGAACTGATGCTGAAAGCGACTTCAGCAATGGTTTACCCTCTAGTATTCGTTCTACTAGCACTATCTGTTTACCTGATTCCTGACTGGAACGCTTCAATGGTGTCTGTTAGCCCAGACTGGGGTTCAATGCCTTCTATCATCTGGCTAGCAATTCCAATCATTGTGTTCTCGTTCAACCACAGCCCAATCATCTCTCAGTTCTCTAAAGAACAGCGTCGTGTTTACGGTGACAATGCAGTTCAGAAAACTGACATGATCACTGGCGGTGCAGCAATGATGCTGATGGGCTTCGTAATGTTCTTCGTATTCTCAGTGGTGCTTTCTCTGTCTCCAGAGCAGCTAGCTGAAGCACAATCACAGAACATCTCTGTACTGTCTTACCTAGCAAACATCCACGAATCTCCAATGATTTCTCTAATGGGTCCATTGGTTGCATTCGCAGCGATTACTTCTAGCTACTTCGGCCACTTCCTAGGTGCTCACGAAGGTCTAGTTGGCCTAGTTAAGTCTCGCTCTGACATGCCAAAGAGCAAGATCGAGAAAATCTCTCTAGGCTTCATCGTGGTAACCACTTGGGTTGTTGCAGTAGTTAACCCAAGCATCCTGGGCATGATTGAAACAATGGGCGCGCCAATGATTGCCGCTATCCTGTTCCTAATGCCAATCTTTGCAATGCAGAAAGTACCAGCAATGGCTAAGTACAAAACATCTGCAGCTGCTCAGGTTTTCACAGCACTATGTGGTATTGCAGCGATTACTTCTGTAATCTACGGTGCACTATAAGGCGATTTATCACCAACTTAGTGATAATTCACCAGCGCTAAGTGAATTTGTAAGAAAATGTGCTACAACGCATAGTCTTCTGACTCAAATTCCGTAAAATAGAGCCACTAAAGAGCAGGACGCATTTGCCCCTGCTCTTTTGTTTTGATTATCTCGCCAAGGAAGGGGCGTGAATGATAAAAACTATACAGTCTCACGGTAACTAGACAGTTATCCTGACTGAGGTATTAGCAATGATCAGTGTTTTTGATATCTATAAAATCGGTGTGGGTCCTTCCAGTTCGCACACTGTCGGCCCAATGAAAGCAGGTAAAGAGTTCATCGATGACCTGCGTGCTATGGGCAAGCTTCGTGACGTGACTAAAATTACCGTGGATGTTTACGGTTCGCTTTCTCTAACCGGTAAAGGTCACCACACTGATATCGCAATTATTATGGGCCTGGCTGGTAACAGTCCTGAACATGTTGATATCGACAGCATCCCAGGCTTTATCGCCCGTGTTGAAGAAACAGAACGCCTGCCAGTTGGCATGCACTGCCACACTGTCGATTTTCCTCGTGAAGGCGGTATGAACTTCCATACTACTAACCTTCCTCTTCACGAAAACGGTATGACTATCCACGCTTTCATCGGCGAGGAAGAAGCGTACACAAAAACTTACTACTCTATCGGTGGTGGTTTCATCGTTGACGAAGAGAACTTCGGCAAATCAACTGAATCATCGGTAAAAGTCCCTTACATGTTTACTACTGCTGAAGAGCTAGTAAACCAGTGTAAGGAAAACGGCCTATCTGTAAGCTCTATGGTAATGACCAACGAGCGTGCAATGAATGCCGAAGACGAAATCAACACTTACTTCGCCAACATCTGGCGCACCATGCGTGAGTGTATGGATCGCGGTATGAGCGAAGAAGGTATCCTGCCTGGTCCACTGCGTGTACCACGCCGTGCAGCAGCACTTCGCCAGCAGCTAATGACAACCGAGAAGCTAAGCAACGACCCAATGACAGTTGTTGACTGGGTTAACATGTACGCTTTCGCTGTTAACGAAGAAAACGCAGCCGGTGGTCGTGTGGTTACTGCACCAACTAACGGTGCTTGCGGTATCATTCCTGCCGTTCTTGCGTACTACGACAAATTCATTCAGCCTGTTGGCCCGAAAGAATACACCCGTTACTTCGCAGCTTCTGGTGCAATCGGCGGCCTTTACAAGCGTAACGCGTCTATCTCTGGTGCTGAAGTAGGCTGTCAGGGTGAAGTGGGTGTTGCATGTTCTATGGCGGCGGCTGGCCTTGCTGAGCTTATGGGTGGTAGCCCTGAGCAAGTATGTATGGCAGCTGAAATCGCGATGGAGCACAACCTTGGCCTAACGTGTGACCCAGTTGCTGGCCAGGTACAGGTTCCATGTATCGAGCGTAACGGTATCGCCGCGGTTAAAGCAATCAATGCTTCGCGTATGGCACTTCGCCGCTCTTCTGAGCCTCGCGTATCACTGGACAAAGTTATCGAAACGATGCTTGAAACCGGTAAAGACATGAACGCGAAATACCGCGAAACGTCACAGGGTGGCCTGGCAATCAAAGTAATTTGCTAATCGCACTTAGTGAATAATAGAAAGCTACCCAAACGGGTAGCTTCAGACTGATGACAAAGGTCTGGCTTTTAAGCTAGGCCTTTGATCTAATAGAGATATCGAAATATGGATATCTCGACATGTTAAAAGAACCCTCACCCCAACAGTACGAACTCGAAATGGTCACAATGGAACAGCTGGTTCCGAAGCATCATCTCGTACGTAAAATCGACCAAGTTATAGATTTCGAATTTATTAGAGACGAAGTCGCTCACCTATATTGCCAAGACAATGGCCGGCCTCCTGTTGACCCCGTCCGCTTGTTTAAAATCATCCTGCTGGGCTACATCTTTGGCATCAAGAGCGAGCGTCAGCTAGTCAAAGAAATCGAGGTCAATGTGGCCTATCGGTGGTTCCTTCGCATGTCACTGACAGAGAAAGTTATCCATGCCTCGACGCTCAGCCAAAACCGCATCCGCCGCTTCAACGGGACGGATATTTTTGAACGCATCTTTACCAATATCGTACTCCAGGCCATGGATAAAGGGCTCGTCGCCGGGAATGAATTATTCACCGACAGCACCCACCTCAAAGCCAATGCTAACAAGAAGAAATTTACCAATGAACAGCAAGCTGTCCGCACCAGTGCCTACCTTGAGATGCTCAACGAAGATGTGGCCAAGGAGCGGGAAGCCGAAGGGAAAAAACCTTTAGCTGAGCGAAAATCAGAGCCTAAGCTCAAAAATACCAAAGTGAGCACGACTGATTCTGAAAGCGGCTTTATGACGCGGGATAACAAGCCGCAAGGGTTCTTTTACCTTGACCACCGCACCGTCGATGGCATGCATGGGATTATCGTCGATACCTATGCGACCGCAGGTAACGTCAATGACTCCCAGCCTTATATCAATCGGCTAGACTACACGCTCAACCAGTTCAACCTGAATCCTATAGCCGTAGGCCTTGATGCTGGATACTTCACGGCTCCTGTTGCTGAGAGCCTTGAACGAAGAGAAATCCTTGGCCTCTTTGGTTACCGTAGGCCGCCTCGCACCCAGAATGCTATCAAGAAGAAGCACTTTATCTATAACAAAGAAACAGACACTTACCTGTGCCCAAATGGCCAGGAACTTATCTATAAAACCACGTCAAGAGAAGGCTACAGAGAATACCACTCGGCCCCCAAGGAGTGTGAGCTCTGCTCGATGAGAAATGACTGCACCCAAAGCAAAACAATGAAGAAGGTGATAACCCGGCATATCTACGCGGAGGCTGTGGAACGAGCAAACAAAATACGGCTGACACCTTATGGTAAAAGGACCTATCGGCGAAGGGGAGAAACGGTAGAAAGAAGCTTCGCAGATGCGAAACAGCATCATGGTCACCGATATGCACGGTTCCGGGGGTTGAACAAGGTGCAGATGCAATGTTGGTTGGCCGCTGCTGCTCAAAATATCAAGAAGATGGCCTTGGTGCTGGGCTGCTTACAGAAAATAGGCCTTATAAACGCTCTAATTAGGTTAATACGAGTCAATATCAGGCGAGAAGAGCAAAGGAGCCTCCAACCGAGCTGGTAGGTAAAAAAATCGCGATCGCGGCCTACGGCCGCTCTCTAAAAAGAACCCCACTTAAAAAGTGGGGTTCGTCAGCAATCTGAAGCTACCCAAACGGGTAGCTTTTTTTATGCCTGTTGATTAAGCGCGG
Source organism: Photobacterium sp. ABD4_091 (assembly GCF_056160145.1). Taxonomy (NCBI): domain Bacteria; kingdom Pseudomonadati; phylum Pseudomonadota; class Gammaproteobacteria; order Vibrionales; family Vibrionaceae; genus Photobacterium; species Photobacterium sp. ABD4_091. Next base: position 355,266 of record NZ_JBSWWQ010000001.1, read on the forward strand.
GTGACTTAGAATGCCCCACCTGCACTGTGTAGCAGTTGCTCGATATCTTCTGCCAGCGCTTCGCCGCATTGCAATGTCGTAACCCACGAAATCGGGATCCCTTGGGTATCCCCAAAGCCATAGCAAGCCCCGGCAATCGCCCCGACCAAGATCCCTCGGCCGCAACTATCTCCCCCTACGGCAATATTATTGAGAATTGCCTCGGTATAACTCGAACTGTTTTGCAGTACCCACGCTGCCATCGGCAAGCTGTCTGCCAGGTGGCAGGCACTGTTGGCTATCGACAGCACATGGGAGAGATCATTGACATCACCGCTTAGCCCCCTTGCCTGCTCTATTTTTTCCATAATAGGTTCAGGGCATTTGACCTTCAATACATTGAGGACAGGCTCCATCCGCCTTGAGCGCAATGCTTCATTGAGGGCGCTGGCAAACGCCTTGGCACAAGCCAGTGCCTGTTCATTTTGGTGGGTCACCCCGACAATACGGTCAATTTCGCTTTCCAGTTTCTCTGACGGCATCTTAAGCGCCACCAAAGCCGGTACGGCACACAGTGCCGGGTTTTGATCATCATCACTGCCGGAGTCTTCCGGCCAATCTTCCGGGGGCAACGAGAACAATGACAGCAGCAACGCCTTGGTCGGGCTATCAACATAGCCAATGAACTCCCCGCCAGGTCCGAAATAGTCCAAAATTTCCTGCTGTACACGGTGAGTCTCGATACTGGGTTCGCTAAGCAACCGGATATACAGCGCGAGCCATTCACCGTAAATGGTCAGCTCCCCCGCCGTAAGCTTGTCATGGGCATAGTAACCTTCTACCCCTTCATAGTGCTGGGCATTGGGTTCAATAAAAGGAAAGTGCGGAAGAGACTGGAGGGTACGGATACGCTCCGGAGAGTAGATCCAATGGGTTCCCATACTGGCTGCATCAGCCACCAGCGCCCCCATCAGGGCTGCATAACGTTGTGCCATTTTCTTATCCTTTTCATCAGCTACACGCAATGCAATAAGCTTATACCCATTCCCATGAACTGGCTGAGCAAGAATAAAAAAACCCGCCATAAGGCGGGTTTTAGAAATTAGCGATTAGCAAAATGTTTTCATTAAGCAGCAGCTTTAAGCGCTTTATCTTTCTTCAGCTCGCCTACCGGCAGGATAGTACGGCCGTATTCGTTGTTAAGCACCTGTGCCATTGCGAAGTAGATAGCACTTGCACCACAGATGATGCCTTCGAAGCCAGCGATAGTACCGATCAGTGTGCTGCCAGTAAAATCACGCGCAGCCAATAGGAAGAACAGCACAGTTAGAGAACCGAATACAAACTGCTTAGCACGTGGGTAGCACAGTGAACCAATGAACATGAAGCCAGTGAAAATACCCCATAGCAGTAGGTACCAACCCATGAAGCTAGCAGGGCTAGCTGGTAGACCCATGTAAGGCATTACGATTAGACCAACTAGCGTCAGCCAGAATAGACCGTAAGAAGTAAATGCAGTCGTACCGAACGTATCACCACGCTTGAAGCACATCATGCCTACGATAACTTGGCTCAAGCCACCGTAAAAAATACCCATAGCTAGGATCATCGAATCAATTGGGAAAAAACCCGCATTGTGGATGTTCAGAAGGATGGTAGTCATACCAAAGCCCATAAGACCTAGTGGTGCTGGGTTAGCTAGTTTCGTAGACATGTTTTCCTCAAATAGGAGTAATTCAACAAAAATGATAAAGATTAAAATTTGGGTGCATCAATCAATGCGCGGCGAATTCTAAAGGACGCCGACAGGCAAATCAAGCCAAATCCCGTACAAAACTTAACCAAACTCAAAAAAAGTTGGAATTTTCTTCTTTTGTGTAAAGCAAATTTCAACCTTTAACTACAACTAAGTGTTAGAAATTGTAACCCAACACAAGAGCACCACTTTACCAAAATAAATAAAAAATCAATTAAAACACAACCTTAAATGCAAAGGAAAAAGTAAGGATTTTTCACAAACTGTCACAAGTGGATTTTTCTCATCGTTTGCCACCACAGCAGGAAATACAGGCACAAAAAAAGCAGCCTAAATGCTGCTTTTTAACACGACTCATTGTTCACTCACTTTGAAGGCAAAATCAGATCCCTTGTTCATTACCCTCGATATTGCCGGTCGTTGCCACACTATTGTTTTGGCTTTCAAAGCTCTCTACTACACCTTCGCCTTGAGGCGCTGGAGCATTGTCACTTTCCTGCCCTGCCGCTAGCGAGTCTTGGCGCTCTTGTTGTAGTTCTGGGGCTTGAGCCTGAGGGGCGACAGCAGACAACTGAGCTTGAAGTGCCGCAATCTGTTGGTTTTGCGCCTCAATCAAACCTTTTAAGGTTTCAAGCTGGGGCTGCTGTAGAGCAGGTTTTGCATTTCGGCTCGCCAGTTCATACTGCTCACGCGTCTCTGCCGCCTCAGCACTTAGGCGCTTGGCTTGCTCAGCAAGGGGCTGGTCACGGAGGTCCGAATCATTGAGCGCCTTGGAAATGCCCAGTAGTTTCTCCTCCATGACAAGAATATAGCTTTCATATTCATCACGGTTTCGGTCGCGAAGGTATTTTACTTCGTCGGCAATATGGGCAGCATGTGCGAGTTCGAACTCAATCGCAAACACCACCTGGCTGATCGCATCAAAAGCACGGGGATAATTATCAATCAAAGTTTTTCCTGCTTTGATTTCCTCTTCAACCTTGGCATAGCTAAGCGGTGCGTAATAGCGGACATCATCACGACGTAATTGTCGCAGTGCTTCTTCCTGCGGGGTGATATAAATGCGTTTGATCACCCTCACTTCCAAGCTGTGAGCACGCGAGAGAAATTCAGCCTGCTCTTCACGGGCGCGATTCAAATCTCCCCGGGCAACAAACACAAAAAGGTTGTTGTAAAACCGGTTTAAGCGAACGAACTCACTGCGGTAATGTGCATTGGCGTCGATTGAATTTAGGTATGCCAGCTGGGTCATGGCAGGCTCCAGGACCCTATTGGCTATTTTTTTGATATCGACGAGTTCAGTATAATTACTTTCGACGATATCGATATCACCGTAAAACCGGTCAAGGTAGGTTACCGATGAAAAAAGGGAATAGCTTTGATTGGCAAGTTCAGGCGACGACTGAATATCTTTATACAGGTTATCCGCCCGCTGCCAGCTTTCCATCATCGTGGCATACCTATCTGGCGAATACTGCTTCAGGTCGTCGGCATCAACAAGGGTATTGCGCCAATGGCGATGCACTTTGCTGGCAGAATGAAGTACGCCTTCAACATTCACTTCCGTTGATAATTCGCCGTTTTCATCTGGCGTGCTTGCACAGCCAGCGAGCAAAGCAGCCAAAACCAACATGCTGGCTACTTTCCCAACATACTTCATAGATACGTGTTCCGGTTCTTATTCAGCCTGGGTAAATTAACAGGCTGGTTATTATTGTCTTTTCTGTCGATATTCTATCTGACTCATTGTTTTATAAAAAGTTCATCATCCAGTTTTGAACAAAATTTGACATAAGGCCGACATAATCGTGCCTTTTCTCAGCAATTTCGGCTAATGACTATTTTGATATCAGGCAATTATTTCAGGCTGAACCCTTGCTGCTCGATAAACTGCTTCATAAATGGACGGGCCTCTTTATTCAACGTGCCCGATATTTGCTCGCTCCAAGAGGTCGTTTTATTGCCACCCGTTCGGTTTTGGTAATATTGCCGCACATGTTGGTCATAATTTTCCAGCGCTTGCATATCCACCGGCATATAACTGTTTTCATGCACAACTATAGATCGCGGAAGGCGAGGCTTCACCTCTGGGGATTGGGCTGGGTGACCAAGGCAAAGGCCAAATAATGGCAGGACATGCTGCGGAAGTGACAGTAGTGTCGCGACTTTGTCTGGGTTATTTCTCAAACCACCGATATACACCCCACCAAGGCCTAGCGATTCAGCTGCTAGCAATCCGTTTTGGGCCATTAGCGCAGCATCAACGGCACCAATAAGTGTTTGTTCGGTAAAGCCCAATTTAGCATCAGGATAGATTTGCTGATGGCGGTTGTAATCAGCGCAGAACACGAAGAATTCTGCCGCGCTGGCAACATAGTCCTGCCCACCCGCATATTCAGCAAGCAGTACCCGCTTATCATGATCTGTTACCCGGATAATACTGACGCATTGGATAAAGCTTGACGATGAGGCCGCAATAGCACAATCCAAAATAGTACTGCGTTGGCTATCGCTGATGGGCTCAGCGGTAAACTTACGAATAGAGCGGTGCTGGAGAATAGTTTCAATCGTCTGGTTCATACATATCCCTGTAACAGTGAGCCTGAAGTCACTCTAGCATAGGCCAGCACCATGACCCACTGTTAAATAAGCACTAAATATGAGCCAGATATATCTATTTAGCCAACTAAGTACCAGCTAAGTAGCAACTATGTAATAGCCGGTTAGTTTTCCTGACTGTACAAATCATCCACCGACTTAGCATCGGAAACCTTACATTGGCAGATCTGGTTAAGGATACTCAATAACCGCTCTTTATTCAGTGGCAGCGGGTTGCCCTTGATCGAATTAGACAACAACGCATCTTCCGCCACTTCCTCAAACATGACATTGCAGAACCCATATTCGGTTACCGAAGGCAAATTCAACCGCTTCAAGGTTCTTTTTGTCCAGGCTATACCGTCAATGATTTCGGCATTCATCCGCCCTGTCAGGATACAAGCCAACTGGCGGTAGCGGTTAAGGACATCGGCTCTGCCTGCCTCGCGGGCAGCCAACACATTTTCCTGCATCACATAGGGGGCTAACTGGGCAGTGATCAGGCCATGGGGAGCCTGGAGCCGGCCACCTAGCGACGAGGCTAGGCCATGTGCTGCTCCCAGCTTGGCATTGGCCAGTGCCATCCCGCCAAGCATCGCGGCAAAAGCCATATCCGATCGGGCACGGGGATCATCGTCCTCGCAGGCTGCCAAAATAGCCCCGGACAACCGGCGCAATCCCTCTTCACACACCATATCGGTCAGTGGGTTGGGCTCGCCACACACATACGACTCCATCAAATGGGTAAACGCATCCATCCCGCAACAGCCAGACATTACTGGATCCATGCCATAAGTCAGGGTTGGGTCGACAATGGCCAAATCCGGCAACATATCGGGGCTACGCAGCCCCACTTTGACATTTTCCTGGGCAGAGCGAAGCACCGCACTTTTACTCACTTCCGAGCCCGTTCCGGCTGTGGTGGGCACCGCGATAAACGGAATGGGTTTGGCCTGCAGCGGTACATTGCGCCCGACCACCTCGACATAATCGTAGACGCTGCCCTGATTGGGGATCAGTGCCGCCAGCGCCTTGCCCGCATCGAGCACACTGCCACCGCCAATAGCCAATACCATATCAGGGCGGAACTTGCGCCCCATCGCAGCCATCTCTTCTACCATGGCAATAAGCGGCTCACCATGAACGGCCACTTGCTGGTAACGCATCCCCTGCTGCTTGAAATAGCTGATCAGCGGCTCAGCCCGGGCGCTGTCACGCCCCGTAACCAACAATACACTGTAGCCAAACTGGTTTAATGTCGACAGGGAGTTATTCAAGGCACCTTCCCCAAAAATTATCCGGGTGGCCGTCATAAACTGAAACATAGGCACTCCATTCCGTATTTTTGTTTAATTATTATCGAGTGTGCCCCGTTACCCATTCCTTTTTTTGATTCTGAGCAACTTTTCACCATTGAATAGCAGCCTCGTCGCGATACTCTGCGAGGTGTCACATTTCAAACTGGCAATCAATTTTTCACAACTCTAGTGCTACCTGCACAGCAAATATGTCTAAATACTCATAGGCCGGCAAAAGCATTACCTATCAACCAGATAACCTCCAATACATCATCATTGCTACCAATATGTTTCATGAAAAACATTAACCAGAGATATTTTAATGTCATTTTTTCGCTGTCACAAAAGTGACCAAAAGTTTAAATGTTATCGTCATTTGTGAATGACATGCTGCCCCCAGCTAATAAAAAGGCAATGACGCCATTAGGTTATTTCCAGGGGATTAAAATGAAAAAAGCAGCATTGGCATCAGCAATCTTAGCCACACTTTTGTCTGGCGCCGCAAGCGCCGCTACTGTTTACCAAGATGATTCAACTTCACTGAGTGTTGGCGGCCGTGCAGAGGCACGTTTCAATCTGTCAGATAACAATCAGTACGACGATGGTGTGACAGACTCTACCGTTAAGAACGGTGATAGCACTTTCCAAGACAAAAGCCGAGCGCGGGTCAACCTGAAAGGAAAAACCCAAATCGCAGATGGCCTAGGTGCATTTGGTACTTATGAGGTGGAACTTGATAACGGCAAAAGTACTGACGTTGAGACCCGTTACCTATTTGCCGGGCTTGATACGGAATACGGTGCCTTCTCTTACGGCCAACAAGACTCTGCCCAGGTTATCTTGACTGACTTCACCGATATCCTAGCGACCTTCGGCGGCGATGCGGCTGATCTTATCGACGGAAACAAGGACAAGCGTGAAAGCAACTTTGTCTACTCGGGTTCATTCAACGACCTGACTGTCACTGCTAACTACATTGCTGACACATCCGACAATTCAGACACCTATGGTATTTCTTTCGTTTACTCCCTGCCTATGGGTCTTGACCTTGGCGCGGGTTATGTCGATGGCAAAAAAGGTGATACTGATACAGACCAGTACAACCTCGTCGCAGCATACACATACAACGATTTCTACATCTCTGGCCTATACGCTGCCGGCTCTGCTGGTGATGATGACTTAACAGCCTATGAAGTGGCTGCAGCGTACCAGTACGACAAGTTCACTTTCCAGGGTGTGTACAACTACCAGGAAACCGACCCGAAAGGCGCTTCATCAATCGACGAAGTTGACTATTTTGCGATTGAGGGTATCTACAAGTTCAACGGTAATTTCCGCGTCTACGCCGGCTACCTATTCAACCAGCTAGATACTGATGATCTGAGCAAGAAAGACGATGAGCTCCAGGCCGGTCTTCGCTACGACTTCTAAGTTGAGTTAAGCCGCACTGGTAAAAGTTACCATCGCTTTATTATGCATACCGGGCATTCAGCCCGGTATTTTTGCAGCTTTTATCCTCAATCGGTTTTGTCTATCACACCAAGAGATAAATCCCTCTTTCTCATCCTTGCCAGTCACGTTATAGTAACTCCATCAAATTTAAGGAGAGACGTCATGTTCGTTGTTATTTTCGGCCGCCCTGGTTGCCCATTCTGTGTTCGCGCTAAAGATCTTGCTGACAAACTAAAAGAAGAACGCGAAGATTTTAACTACCGTTACGTTGATATCCACGCGGAAGGCATCAGCAAAGCTGACCTAGAAAAAACCGTTGGCAAGCCAGTAGAAACTGTACCTCAGATCTTCATCGACCAAGAGCACATCGGAGGCTGTACAGAATTCGAAGCATACGCAAAAGAAAACCTAGGCTTGTTCCAATAAGCTGTAAGCAACAAGTTTAGTAACATTTTCTTAAAAAGGCTGAAATATCAGCCTTTTTTATTACCTATCGTTTTATTTGCCAGCAGAATAGTTCGAAATTTTTCTGTCAATAGCGATGATTTCCGGTATGCCGAGAACATAAAATCAGCTAGAATTTCACCACTTTTTGCTGCTCTCTCATCTCGGAAAAAACTGTTGTGAATATCGATGTCGCCGCACTCCTTCATCAGAATGATATTCTGTTGCTCTTTGTGGTACTTGCTGTTGGCCTGTCGGCCGGAAAGATTCGCATTGCAAATATGCAATTAGGGAACTCGATCGGGGTTCTTATCACTGCCCTCCTGTTTGGTAACGCCGGTTTTACCTTTGACGCTGAAGCACTGAACATCGGCTTTATGCTGTTCATCTTTTGTGTCGGCATCGAGGCTGGCCCTAACTTCTTCGGTATCTTTTTCCGTGATGGCAAGCATTATTTGATGCTGGCTATGGTCGTGATCCTCTCGGCGATTTTCATTACCGTCACCATGAGTAACTACCTTGGCCTCGGGCTAGGTTTGAGTACTGGTTTGATGGCAGGCTCCCTGACGGCAACACCAGTCTTAGTTGGCGCGAAAGATGCCTTGGCTAGCGGCCTATCCAGTATTTCCGATCCCGACAGTATCCAGCAAATCATCGACAGCATCAGTGTCGGCTACGCCATGTCCTACTTGATTGGCTTGGTCAGCGTGATTGTCCTGGCGAAACTGATGCCTAAGCTGCAAAAGCAAAACCTTGCGGAATCATCACAGCAGATCGCCCGTGAGCGCGGCATCGGTGAAAGTGCCCAGCGAAAGGTATACTTGCCAATCATCCGTGCCTACCGCGTCGGCCCGGAGCTCATTAACTGGATTGACGGCCGCAACCTGCGTGAGCTGGGTATCTACCGCCAAACGGGTTGCTACATTGAGCGGATCCGCCGTAACGGCATTCTGGCCAACCCGGATGGTGATGCGATTTTGCAAGAAGGCGATGAAATCGCGCTTGTCGGCTACCCAGATAGCCATGCCCGCCTCGATCCGAGCTTCCGCAATGGTAAAGAGGTTTTCGACCGTGACCTGCTTGACTTGCGTATCGTCGAAGAAGAGATCGTGGTAAAGAACGACAGCATTGCCGGCAAACGTCTATCCGAGCTGAACCTGTCAGAGTACGGCTGTTTCCTCAACCGCGTGGTCCGAGCCCAGATCGAGATGCCGATGGATCATAATATCCTGCTGAGCAAAGGGGACATCCTCCAGGTCAGTGGCGAAAAGAGCCGGGTAATGGGGCTTGCAGAACGCATTGGTTTCATCTCGGTACACAGCCAGATCGCCGACCTGCTGGCGTTCTGCTGCTTCTTCATTATTGGTTTGCTGGTAGGTACCATCACCATGACCTTCGGCCAAATAGCCTTCGGGCTAGGTAGTGCTGCCGGCCTTTTGGTGGCAGGTATCACGCTTGGCTTCCTGCGAGCCAACCACCCGACTTTCGGCTACGTCCCGCAGGGTGCGCTGAATATGACCAAAGATCTCGGCCTGATGGTATTTATGGTCGGAATTGGCTTGAGCGCAGGTTCGAACCTGTTCGACTCGCTGTCGCAAGTCGGCTTGGCCGTATTCTCGGCCAGTTTGATGGTTAGCGTGATCCCAGTGGTGCTGGCTTACCTGTTCGGTGCCTATGTGCTCAAGATGAACCGTGCCCTATTGTTTGGCGCTATCATCGGTGCCCGCACCTGTGCCCCGGCGATGGATATGATCAACGAACATGCCCGCAGTACCATTCCGGCACTGGGTTATGCTGGTACCTATGCCATAGCCAACGTCTTGCTGACGATAGCCGGTACCCTGTTTGTGATCCTCAGTTAGGGCGTCGCAACCTCCCCGAAATCACGTGCCCTCTGCAGCAAACTGCGAGGGCATTTTTTTGCTTAATATGCCACTGCCGAGTCAGCACATATTCAGTCCATTTCATCTAAGCTATATAGAGTTAAAATTCGCCGTATATCCCTGATTAGCACCACAAATTGCTAGGAAATATTCGCCACTTCACACTCTATTCAGTATATTGATTGGATAGATAGAAAACTATTGGTAATCAAAACTATGCGTATCCTTATTGTTGAAGACGATCCGATTCTGAGCCACCACTTGAAATCTCAGCTAAGTGAAATGGGCCACCAGGTTCAGTGTGCCGGAACGGCTGAAGAAGGCTTATTTTTTGCCCAGGATTACCCAAACGATGTGGCTATCGTTGATATCGGCCTGCCCGACCGCGATGGTATCAGCCTGATCAAAGATATGCGTGAGAAAGGCCTGCGCTTGCCGATCCTGATTTTGACCGCCCGCTCTAACTGGCAAGACAAGGTCACCGGGCTTGAAGCCGGTGCCGATGACTATCTCGTCAAGCCTTTCCAGAAAGAAGAAATGGTCGCGCGCCTCAGCGCACTGGTTCGCCGCAGTGCTGGCTTTGTGAAGCCTGAAATGACCGCTGGCGATATTCGTGTCGATCTACTGGCGAAACAAGTCTTCATCCAGGAAAACCTGCTTGAACTGACTGCGTTCGAATACGACTTGCTGGAATACTTAATGCGCCACAGCCGTCAGGTAGTATCAAAGCAGCGCCTGCTGGATGTACTGTACGAAGATCAGGAAGGTGATCCGAACACTATCGAGGTGATGATCAGTCGCCTCCGCAAGAAATTCACTAATAACGGTCAGGAAAACCCAATCTCCACTATCCGTGGCCAGGGCTACATTTTCGAACTTCAAGCGCAATAATGAAGAGAATTATCCAGCCTAGGCTACGCCGCCGGGTACTTGTTACCTCGGTCGCGATCATTGTGCTAATCACCTCTGCCCTAGCGGGGGTGATTAACCAACTGTATAGCCAAAGTTACATGGCGGCTTATTCATCCGAGCTGGTCGCACAGATGCCAATGGTAGTGGCCCAGCTCAACCGAGCAGGCTTGATCAAGGATGTCGACAAGTGGATTGACTCCGTCGACCCTTCCGACACCGATTACATGTCTGTCGTTTGTGATAAGTCAGACCATACTATTTGGCTTTCCGATGAGGCCAAAGAGGCCAACATCGGTAATATATGCCGCGAGCTTCCCGACAATATCCCAGTCCCGACTTTGGTAGAGACCGAAGAGGGAGAAAAGTATATTGCCTATAACATGAGCCAAGAGCGTGAAGGCGGCACGGTATACCAGCTTGTGGTACTGCGTTCAGGCGATTCCTATGTATCGTCGCTCAACCAGCTGCACAAGCGAACGACCTTCTACCTCGGGCTGTTTGTGCTTATCGCGATTGCATTCCTGATTGCTGCCTTCCACTGGAGTTTCCAGCCACTGCGCAAAATGGCGGCACAGCTCGATCAGATGACCGACTCCAAGCGGGACAAGCTGGATGACGATTTCCCGATGGAGCTGCAGGATGTGACCTTGGCGCTTAACCGCCTGATTGAGATCAGCAACGCGCAAAAAGGCCGTTACCGCCATGCGATGGATGACTTGGCACACAGCCTGAAAACCCGTTTGGCAGCCACCAATGCCCTGCTAGACGACAAAGAGATCCCTCGCTTTGAGCTAAACCAGCGGGTAATGGAGCAGATCAGCCAAATGGATGAACTCGTCCAGTACCAGCTAAAGCGCGCCATGATGGGACAGCAGGGCCTGCAGAAAGACAAGACCGAGCTAAAGCCCCTGACAGACAGTTTCAGCCGTTTGCTCAGCAAGGTGTATAACGAGAAGAATGTCTCTCTGCGTTGCTTCTTCAACGACAAATTGACACTACCGGTCAACCGCAGTGACTTGATGGAGTTGCTAGGCAACCTGCTGGAAAATGCCTACCGCTTCTGTATTACCGAGGTCAGGGTTATTGTTCAGGAAAAGCCTGATCGCTACATCATTATCATTGAAGATGATGGCCCAGGTGTACCAGAAGAAATGCGTGAAGCCATCTTCCAGCGTGGCGTCCGTGCTGACCAGCTCAACCCCGGACAAGGGATTGGCCTGTCGGTTTGCCATGAAATCGTGATGAGCTATAAAGGCACCATCCATGTCAAAACGGCATCGATTGAAGGGGCTGCCTTTGTGATTGAACTGCCGAAGGATTAATTCCGACTTTCAGCTATCGACAAGCACAAAAAAACCGCCAGTGTTGGCGGTTTTTTATTACCCGGCATTCAAGCCACAGTTAGATGTCCTGGACATCAAACTCAACAGCTGGGTTCACATCAGCGTCGTAGTCAACCGCTTCGATACCGAAACCGAACAGCTTCAAGAACTCGTCTTTGTACTGCTGGTAGTCAGCGACGTCGAATAGGTTCTCGTTGGTTACGTTAGGCCACAGGTCACGGCAGTGCTTCTGGATGTCTTCACGTAGTTCCCAGTCATCCAAGCGCAGACGGTTCTCACTGTCCAGCTCAGGTGCGCTGCCATCTTCTTTGAACAGGCGCTGGGTAAACATACGGTGGATTTGCTCCATGCAACCTTCGTGTACACCTTCTTCACGCATCTTCTTGAACACCATAGCGATGTAAAGAGGCATAACAGGAATCGCCGAGCTCGCCTGAGTCACAACACTCTTCAGTACCGCAACGTTAGCAGAGCCGCCAGTCGCAGACAGTTTGTCGTTAAGCTCAGTTGCTGCGCGGTCTAGATCCATCTTCGCCTGGCCCAGGGCACCGTGCCAGTAGATTGGCCAAGTGATTTCTGTACCGATGTAGCTATAGGCAACCGTCTTACAGCCATCAGCCAGAACGCCGGCTTCTGACAGGGCATTGATCCACAGTTCCCAATCCTGACCACCCATAACGGTAACAGTATCAGCCACTTCCTGCTCACTTGCAGGCTCGATGCTTGCTTCGATCAGCACATCTTTGTTGGTATCAACAGCCGTTGCCGTGTAAGTTTCACCCATTGGCTTAAGCGTAGAGCGAATCACTTCACCTGAGTCTGGCATTTTACGAACTGGAGAAGCCAGTGAGTAAACAACCATGTCAATTTGACCTAGATCTTCTTTGATCAGGTCAATCACTTTTTGTTTTGCTTCGTGAGAGAAAGCATCACCATTCAAGCTCTTGGAGTACAGGCCTTCTTCTTTGGCAAACTTGTCGAATGCGGCAGAGTTGTACCAGCCTGCTGTACCCGGTTTCTTTTCAGTACCCGGCTTTTCGAAGAACACACCAATTGTTGCAGCACCGCCACCGAAAGCAGCAGCAATACGCGAAGACAGGCCATAGCCACTTGATGAACCTACCACCAGTACACGCTTAGGGGCATTGGCAATTGGGCCTTGTGCCTTGGTGTATGCAATCTGCTCTTTGACGTTTTCCTCACAACCCACTGGGTGAGTCGTTGTACAAATAAATCCACGAATTCTAGGTTTGATGATCATTTTCAACTTCCCTTACACAATTGACAGTAGGATAAAAGGTAAATGACAAAATCGCATTAAATTTATGAGCGAAAACGCTAATTTCAGCAGTGGTTGGAGGTGTTCCGCGCGGAAAATCACAGAAATAGACCAAAAAAAGTGCCACGCGAATGCGTGACACATGGGAGACACCAGGTTTATTGTTCACAAGGCATAAGCCTTAGGCTGCTTTTCCCGGCTGCAAGCCGCCTTTTTTGAAGTGGGCAGCAGAGAAGTGATCCACCTGGATCGCTCTCTGTCTTAGCTGGTCAGCATTCTGCATCTTTTTCACTTCAGCTTCTGTGACGATCCCCGCATCGAGGGCAATTTGTAACTTCTCTGTTAACGAAACCTTGCGCGGGATCTCACCAGCTTTGACGGCCTTGGCGATCTTACGCTCAAGATCTTTCACCTCGTACATGGCAACAAAAGCACGCTCCATCAGGCCAACCGGATCGTCCTCATGCTTGCCGACGTAGCAAAGGTGGGTCAAGCGATCACGCTGCTTGCCAGGACGCATCAACAGCTCTGCAATCTTCACAGCTACCTCATCTTTCGGCGCAGCATAGTGAATACCCAACGGGAACAACAAGGTGCGCAGCAAGCGACCAATGCCTTTGCGCGGGAAGTTAGCCAGCACTTCGTCGAACGCAACGCCACACTGGTGCAAACAATGCTGCAGGCCATAATGAACAAACGGCAAGTCTTGCTGCTGGCGGCCTTCGTCTTCGTAACGCTTGAGCACCGCAGATGCCAGATACAAGTGACTTAATACATCACCCAAACGTGCCGACACCATCTCACGACGCTTCAGTTCACCACCCAAGCTCAACATGGCAAAGTCTGCGGCAACAGCCAGTGCCCGGCTCATACGCGACAGCTGCTTGTAGTATTTCGCGGTTTCGCCACTGACTGGCGAACTATTGAAACGCGAACCGCTAAAGGCATTGAGCAGCGACTTACTGACATTGCCTACCGCAAAGCTGATATGGCTAGCCAGCAGTTTGTCAAAGTCCTTGGCCCCTTCCCTGCTATCCGGGTTGGCTGCCGCTTCCATCTCGCTCAATACATATGGGTGGCATCGGGTCGCCCCCTGGCCGAAGATCATCAGGTTTCGGGTCAGGATATTGGCCCCTTCCACAGTAATCGCGACCGGCATACCGAAGTAATGGTGGCCAATATAGTTCATCGGCCCAAGCTGGATTGCACGTCCGGCATGGACGTCCATGGCATCATTGAGGATGGTACGGGCCATTTCAGTCATATGGTATTTGGCAATCGCCGTGACGATTCCCGGTGTTTCGTCCATATCGAGAGACGTCGTCGTCAGGGTTCGGGATGCTTCTAGCATATAGGTGAAACCACCGATTCGCCCCATCGCCTGTGCTACACCTTCGAAGTTACCAATCGACATACCGAATTGCTTACGCACATAGGCATAAGCACCTGTGGTTCTTGCTGTCAGGTGGCCCACTGCGGTGCCGAGCGCAGGAAGAGAGATACCACGGCCTGCAGACAGACACTCCACCAGCATACGCCAGCCACGACCGACATAATCCTGTCCGCCGATGACCCAATCCATCGGGATAAAGACATCATTGCCACGGGTCGGTCCGTTCATGAAGGCAAGATTAAGTGGATCATGGCGCTCACCGATTTCTACACCAGGGTGATCCGCCGGGATCAAAGCACAGGTAATACCCAGCTCTTTCTTGTCACCAATCAAGCCGTCAGGATCCTGTAGCTTGAACGCCAAGCCAAGCACGGTAGCAACGGGAGCCAGGGTGATGTAACGCTTGTTCCAGCTCACGCGGATACCCAGCACTTGCTCACCTTGGTATTCGTCGTAGCACACCACGCCTTGATCGGGAATACCACCGGCATCTGAACCTGCTTCAGGCCCAGTCAACGCGAAACATGGGATATCTTCACCATGAGCTAGGCGAGGCAGCCAGTAGTCTTTCTGCTCTTGGGTGCCGTAATGGGTCAAGAGCTCACCTGGGCCTAATGAGTTCGGTACCATAACCGATACCGCAGCACTCAAGCTTTTGGTCGCAATGCGGGTTACGATGGTTGAGTTGGCATGGGCGGAAAAGTCCAAACCACCATATTCCTTACCGATAATCAGCGAGAAGAATTTTTCCTTACGCAGATACTCCCACACTTCTGTTGGCAGATCTTTATCTTCCTGGACAATCTGATAGTCGTTCAGCATATCCAACAGCGGCTCTAGCTTGTTGTCGATGAACGCCTGCTCCTCATCACTCAACTTAGGCTGCGGGTAGGTCAGCAGGGTATTCCAATTCGGATTCCCGCCAAACAGCTCACCATCCCACCAGACACTACCGGCCTCCATGGCCTCTCGCTCGGTGTCGGAAAGTGGCGGCAGCACTTTTTTGAACATTTTGAATGCGGGATCACTGAGATAGCGTTTTCTTAGCTTGGTTAACGTACTCATGTTTCAGGTCCTTTTGTCACTTTTATCGTTTTTGGTTTTATGGTTTGTTACATAGTTTTACTGTGTTCCTGTTGGCTGTTCGCTGATTAGCGAAAGCGATTGTTCTATTGGTGCAGCAACGCCTGCTGCCAAGTAAGGCACCATACGCTCGATCAAATCTTCAGGCTTTACCTTGCGGGAGAAGTCATTTTCAGCAATCTCACACAGTGCGGTAGACGAGGCCATAGTGAAAACCGATGCCCCGAGTGTGAAATGCAAACGCCAGAATAAAGTTTCAGGATCCAAAGAAGGGTTGGCGCGGCACACCGCGGTAGTAAATAAGTTCAACACCTGGTCATAGCGGGTCATGATGAACCAGCGCAAGTGACCTTGTACATCGGTGTACCCCCTACCAATCAACGACATAAACACAGTCGCTCCATTGGCACGGTATTCATTCAGTGATAACAACGGATCTTTGATACAGCGGAAGACATCTTCCATCGAAAAGTCGTCGCGGGTCAGTAGTACTGCCAGTTCTGATTGTAACGAAGGCATAAATGCCTCGAGGTAGCGACCAAGCACCGCCCTGACCAAGGTTTTCTTGTCGCCATAGTGATAATTAACAGACGCCAGATTCACCCCAGCTTTGCTGGTAATGGTTCGCAGTGACGTGTCTTTGAAGCCGTGTTCGGCAAAGAGTAGCTCGGCAGCATCCAGGATACGTGCCTTGGTTTCTCCCTTTCCAGCCATATTCATTCACCCGTATTAAACACTTGTTTAAACTTTACATCTAAGAAACATTTTTAACAAGTCGCAAATATACACCATGTTGTAACACATTGATATTTTGGCCTTTTGATGCAAAAGCCGTGAAGGCGATCAATTTTTTGAGAGCTTTTAAGCGGTCAGCTACCGGAAAAATCTGTCTTACCGGCGTCTCATAAAAACAGTTTGAGAATCGAGCACAGAAAAAAAAACTGAGAAAGTGAAAAAATAATGGAACAAAGCCCACATTGGCGGGTCATAACTATTGCCACTGCTTTTTCTTAGAAGACATTCTTCGAAACCCGTCCCCACCTATGGAGATGGGTTTTCTTTATTTTGCCCTTTATTTCCCATACAGCGTTGTTAGTTGATATAAAATCAAACAGTTATAAAAAATTATCGTTTTTTTTGCATTTTTTCTGAACTAACCAAAAAAGAGCTAGTCATATATAGTGACATTCAGATTAAAGACTTTTCACAAATTGCTGGCCGCAAATTGCATTTACTCTTTAATCTATCAATGCCACTGCTGCTAAACTCCTAATTGTATATAGAGCGTTGCCCACTTTAATTAAAGTGGGCTTTTTTTTACCCGTAGCTCATAGCTCATAGCTCATAGCTCATAGCTCATAGCTCATAGCTCATAGCTCATAGCTCATAGCTCATAGCTCATAGCTCATAGCTCATAGCTCATAGCTCATAGCTCATAGCTCATAGCCAGTATCTGTTCTAATATCCCTTTTTCAAAAAAATATTAATTTATTTGAACCAAACGAATTTTGGCCAGTCATATATAGTGACATTCATATTAAAGGCGCAAATTACAAGCTAACTCTTATCTTCGTATATTTGCGGTTTTAATCATTGATGCCACTGCTGCTAAACTCCTAATTGTGTATATAGAGCTTTCGCCCACTCCTTTGAGTGGGCTTTTTTTTATTCAAATTAATTTAATTTTTTTTGAACTATCTGGATTTCAGCCAGTCTTATTTACATGTTTCAGATTAAAGGTTCGGTTCATAGAGGTTTATCTCCCCTTCCTTTAATTGTGATGCCACTGCTGCTTAACTCCTAATTGTGTATATAGGTTTATGCCCACTGAATGTCAGTGGGCTTTTTTTTACCCTATTCAGAATTAAACCATGCCTATACACGTTTACCATACCCATATTAAAACCAGTCACTTACGTGCTTATTCGCCGCTATCTGATCGGCATACCTATAAATCAGGTTTATGCGAAAGAAGGCTTTCATGATCAAGTGAAATGGAGAGCCACTGGCAAGTATTACCGGCATCAATCACTTTGCTGTTACGGTCAGCGGAATACGAGAACCCAGGCAGCGGCAAACCGGCCAATTGCGCCATTTTGCAATAATACTCCTCGCGGGTAGGGTGCTGTGGCGACGCCAAATGCAAAATTTGGTTTGATGGCCACCGGCTAACCAGTTGTGATATTGCCTTAACACAATCATCCAGGTGAATGAGGTTGACCCTATCCTTGCCATGCTCAATACCTTCGCGCCCGGACAGAAATCGGACCGGGTGCCGGCGAGGGCCAATCAAGCCAGCAAAGCGCATGACTACCGCCTGCTTCCCCCACTCTGCCAACAAGTACTGCTCTACCTCAAGATGAGCTTTGCCCGACAAGGTATTAGGGCGGGGTTCAGTGGCCTCGTCGACCTTTCCCTGACACTCGCCATATACCGCGGTACTACTAATGAACACCACCTTGCCAGTGCCCAACTGTTTTGCCGTGTCTGAGAGCCATTTTATATTTCTGACCCACTCTGTCGCTGCCCCTTCATGGCGGCCGGGAGGAACATTAATCACCAGTAGATCGGTTTCAAAGAACGCTTTCACAAGAGGAGTAATCTTATCCGCCTCTTGCTGTGAAGGTGATAGTGCTAGAGGAACCCCGCGTATGCCATATTCACCCAACATCTTGGCCTGCTCTGCGGACTGCTTGCTTCCCCAGGTTTCGATGCCCATACGGACAAAGTGCTTTGCCAGCGGTAAGCCAAACCACCCACAACCACAAAGGCTGACCTTCCCTATTTTGCCTCGTTGCATAGCCTCTCCCAGATCACAAAACCCTGAAAGTGGGTTTCATTTGACCGTCTATTATTTCGTCTTGATTTATTTTGAACTGTAAATTAATTCCCGTGAATTGAAAATTAGCTACAGAAAAACACGATATCAGCCCAATAAACTGTAATTTTGGCTAAAAATCTTTTCAGTTTTGAAAGAAAAAACTCGATCCCTGTCAAACTATAATAAAAATAGAAAGCGATATTCATGGATTTACTAGGAGCAGATCCATGAAAAGTAGTATAGTTTCATCAAAATGGCTTAAAGCTCTATATACGATGAGTAAGCCAGCAACGAAATTCAGTTACGAGCGGTAACCGCCATGAATACCCTAGAGAAAATTCAAAAGAATCTTGATAACTTCAGCAAGTCAGAACGCAAAGTGGCTGAAGTTATCCTAGCATCGCCACAGACTGCCATTCATTCGAGTATCGCAACTCTGGCTAAAATGGCGGATGTGAGTGAGCCAACCGTTAACCGCTTCTGTCGCCGCCTAGATACTAAAGGCTTCCCAGATTTTAAACTGCACCTGGCACAGAGCCTAGCGAACGGCACGCCTTATGTGAACCGTAACGTGGAAGAAGATGACGGCCCAGACGCTTACACCTCTAAAATTTTCGAGTCGACCATGGCATGTTTGGACGTAGCGAAGAACAGCCTAGACCCAATGCAGGTGAACCGCGCCGTTGACCTTTTGACCCAAGCCAAGAAAATTTCTTTCTTCGGCCTAGGTGCATCAGCATCTGTCGCTCACGATGCACAGAACAAGTTCTTCCGCTTCAATATCCCTATTGTCTGCTTCGACGACATTGTGATGCAGCGCATGAGCGTGATCAATTGCAGCGACGGTGACGTAGTGGTAATGATCTCCCATACCGGCCGTACCAAGAGTTTGGTCGAAGTTGCCCGCATGGCGCGTGAAAACGGTGCAACAGTTATCGGTATTACCGCGAAGGATTCACCGCTGGATCGCGAATGCTCGATATCTATCTGCCTAGATGTGCCAGAAGATACCGATGTCTACATGCCGATGGCTAGCCGCGTGGTCCAGATGACCGTCATCGATGTACTGGCTACAGGCTTTACGCTTCGCCGAGGTGCCGGCTTTCGCGAGAACCTTAAGCGTGTTAAAGAATCTCTGAAAGACTCTCGCTTCACTAAAGAAGGCATTATTTAAGCTTCTTGATTTATTGCTTCAGGATTTGATTGATAAGGCATGGCTCCGGCCGTGCCTTTTTCTTTTCCCCTCTCGATTAGTCGATCTTAAGCACAGCCCATCAACTACACATATCCCAACCAGAAAGCAAACTTCCGCCGTTATGGGCAATGTTGCCCATTAAAATTCTGCAATTTTTCTACCGTATGATGAAAAAACATGCATAACTAGTCCGACAATATGTTTTTTTCTTACAGTTTGTTGATAAAGAACAGCTTCTTTCTACCTTTATATGTAGTAAAATTTCACGCAATTCAATGAAGCAGATTTCTACAAGCAATCGTTTCGTTGGTAACCAATGATACAGATGGAGTTTCCGATGTCTGAAAGGCTAAGACGTACTAAAATCGTTACTACTTTGGGTCCTGCTACTGACCGCGACAACAATCTAGAAAAGATTATCGCTGCTGGTGCAAATGTTGTGCGAATGAATTTCTCTCACGGCAGCCCAGAGGATCACATCCAACGCACTAAGACTGTACGTGAAATCGCCGCCAAACTAGGTAAGCACGTTGCTATCCTAGGCGACCTCCAAGGCCCGAAAATCCGTGTGTCAACATTCAAAGACGGCAAAATTCAATTGGCGATCGGCGACAAGTTCACCCTAGACAGTGATCTAGCGAAAGGTGAAGGCGATCAGCAAGCTGTTGGTCTTGACTACAAAGAACTACCAAAAGACGTTGAGACAGGCGACATCCTGCTTCTTGATGATGGCCGTGTTCAATTGAAAGTCACTTCAGTTGAAGGCAACAAAGTTCACACAGAAGTGACAGTTGGCGGTCCACTATCAAACAACAAAGGCATCAACAAGAAAGGTGGTGGCCTTTCTGCAGAAGCCCTGACTGACAAAGATAAAGCAGACATTATCACTGCTGCTCAGATGGGTGTTGACTACCTAGCGGTATCTTTCCCACGTAACGGCGAAGACATGAAATATGCTCGCCGCCTAGCGATGGAAGCAGGCCTTGAAGCCAAGCTTGTTGCTAAGGTTGAGCGTGCAGAAGCGGTAGCAACTACTGAAGCGATGGATGACATCATCATGGCTTCTGACGCCGTAATGGTTGCTCGTGGTGACCTAGGTGTTGAAATCGGTGACCCAGAGCTAGTAGGCGTTCAGAAGAAACTGATCCGCCGTGCTCGCAGCCTGAACCGTACCGTGATCACTGCGACCCAGATGATGGAAACCATGATTACCAGCCCAATGCCGACGCGTGCTGAAGTGATGGACGTTGCTAACGCCGTACTTGATGGTACTGATGCGGTTATGCTTTCTGCTGAAACTGCAGCCGGTAGCTACCCGGTAGAAACAGTAACAGCGATGGCTGGCGTTTGTATGGGTGCAGAAAAAGAGCCAAGCATCAACGTATCTAACCACCGCCTAGCACGTACTTTCGAGTCTGCAGAAGAAACGATTGCGATGTCGACCATGTATGCAGCCAACCACATGGAAGGCGTGAAAGCGATGGTCTCAATGACTGAGTCTGGCCGTACGCCACTGATGATGTCTCGTATTTCATCTGGCAAGCCAATTTTCGCGATGTCTCGCAACGAAAACACGCTAAACCGCGCAGCGCTATTCCGTGGTGTGACTCCGGTTTACTTCGATCGTGACAGCGACGCAGGCCTAGAAGCAGCGAAACATGCTATAGAAAACCTGAAGGAAAAAGGTTTCCTATCTGTTGGCGACCTAGTGATCGTTACCCAAGGTGACGTAATGGATACTGTTGGCAGCACCAACAACATGCGTATCCTAACTGTAGAGTAATCAATAGCCTGATTTAAAAAAGCGTGATGGTGTTAACCATCACGCTTTTTTTATGCCTGTGTTTTTAAATACCCTGCTACGGGTACGTTTTATCTACCCTTACCCCATTATCGAAATAGAGTATCCTGACCGGGTCTTTTGGCTGGAACAGCATGGTGGAATTCACATCTTGGATCACATCAATCAGGGTGCCGTCTTCTGCCTTAATCAATAGCTCCACCAACCGGTACTGAACAATCTGTTGCGTCGGCTGGCGGTTATGCGCAATTCCTGCCCCGGCGACCGCGCCCACGGCCGTGGCAACTTCCCGACCGGTACCATCACCAAACTGATTGCCAATCAAGCCGCCAATCACGCCTCCCAACAGGGTTTCCCAGCCATTTCGCTGCGATTCTATCACCTCCTGGTGGGTGATATAGCGAACACTGTCCACCGCCCCGAACACCACCTGGTTCACCGTTCTAGCCTGGTTTCTGTTATACGGTGCCGCAGAAAGTGCCAAAGGTAAAATTAACAATAACACTAACCATTTTCTCATCATATAATCCTCTTTCCCGGCAACCTGAGCACTTGGGATTACGCTTTATTCCCAAGTAAAATAAGCTACATTTAGTGTAATTATGGCAATTTATCTTCCGGAACTTGATCCGGTCAATACTGATTTCCCAGCCCCTGAAACGGCACTGGCAGACCCGAACGGTTTGCTCGCCTTCGGTGGCGATCTTCGCCCAGAGCGCCTTGTCAGTGCTTACCGCCAAGGGATCTTCCCGTGGTTTTCTGAAGGTGAGCCCCTGCTGTGGTGGAGCCCTGCCCCGAGGGCGGTATTCTTGCCCGATCTGTTCAAGCCCAGTAAAAGCTTACGCAAATTCTACCGAAAATCTGGCTACCAAGTCACCTTGAACCACGCCTGCCATGAAGTCATTGAGCTATGTGCCAGTACCCGCAAGGCCGAGGAAACCTGGATCACCCAAGAAATGATCCAAGCCTACCAGCACCTGCACGATCTCGGTTTTTGCCACTCGGTGGAAGTCTGGCAGCAAGGCAAGCTCGTTGGCGGGCTGTATGGTATCAGTGTCGGCGGTGTGTTCTGCGGCGAATCGATGTTCTCGCTGGCCGACAACGCCTCCAAAATTGCCCTGTGGCTTTTTTGCGAGCATTTCAGTACCCATGGTGGCCAGCTGATTGATTGCCAGATAATGAATGACCACCTCGCCTCCCTCGGTGCAGCCGAAATGGAGCGGGCACTCTTCACCCATTTTCTCCACCAGCAAAGAGATGCCATACTGGGAGAGACCTGTTACCAGAATCAGGAGCTAACGTTCTCGACGATATGAGCAGTTTAAACAAGCTTCCTTTACGTATCGGTTTGACGCCGGAATCGTCATGCAGCTACCTTCCAGGGCAAAGCGAGCAGCTGGGGGTTGTTATGGATCAGCACTGGCTTTCCCCGGCCGGCTATGGCGTCTTATTGGCATCAGGCTACCGCCGCAGTGGCAGCGCGGTCTACAAGCCCATGTGCCAGCAATGCAGCTCCTGTGTGCCACTGCGAGTTGATTGCCCAGCTTTTCGCCCGTCGAAGAGCCAAAAGCGGCAGCTCAACCAGGTCGCCAAGCTACGCTGGGAGTTCAAATCTGAGCTGGATCCCGATTGGTACCCACTGTATGAACGTTACATCACCCAGCGCCATGCCGATGGCAGCATGTACCCACCAAACAAGGCACAGTTTTTTGAGTTTTGCACCGCCCCTTGGATGGATACCTTATTCCTCCATGTCTATGAGGAAGAAAAACTCATAGCCATTGCAGTGACCGATGTGTTTGAGGATGCAATGAGTGCGGTATATAGCTTCTTTGACCCAGGCAGCTCGCTTTCGCTCGGTACATTGTGCGTGCTCTACCAGATCCAGTATTGCCAGCGCTCAGGGCGTCGCTGGCTCTACCCCGGTTACCAAATAGACCAATGCAAAGCCATGAATTATAAAATTCGTTTCAAGCCCTACCAGAAGCTGCTAGGCAATGGATGGCAACATTTCGATGAAAACTGAGCTGCATTTTTCACCACTGTCTGAGGTAAATACGATAAAATACGTATTAATGCATCAGAGTAGCTGACAAAGCACATTCGCAGATGTAAAATTGCGGCCTAAACTTTACACTCAAACAGTTTCAAGGCATTATCCAGCCCGATCAGATGAATGGCTGGTAGCCTAAGAGGATTCAATGGCAAAAGAAGACGTAATTGAAATGCAAGGTACTGTGCTAGACACACTGCCTAACACTATGTTCCGCGTAGAGCTTGAGAACGGTCACGTTGTTACCGCTCACATTTCTGGCAAAATGCGTAAAAACTACATCCGTATTCTTACTGGTGACAAGGTAACTGTGGAATTGACTCCATACGACCTAACCAAAGGCCGCATCGTCTTCCGCGCCCGTTAATCTTATCGCAAGATTACAGAATACAAATAAAACCCGGCCTTTCGCCGGGTTTTATTTTTTCTGATGCCAAGAAGCCTTGCGCTACCTGCCCTTGCTTCTTTCGATAAAAACCCCTCATCATCACCGCAAAATTATTTTATTTGCCACTCCCCCTGTTCGGTTGTTTAATCGCCCTGCACCCAAAGGCCATAAGCGAGCGAGGTGTATGCGAGGGGTACGCCCTCACCTTCTTCTGTCATACCGTGAAATCT
This sequence comes from Photobacterium sp. ABD4_091, assembly GCF_056160145.1. Lineage (NCBI taxonomy): Bacteria > Pseudomonadati > Pseudomonadota > Gammaproteobacteria > Vibrionales > Vibrionaceae > Photobacterium > Photobacterium sp. ABD4_091. The sequence continues at coordinate 379,174 of NZ_JBSWWQ010000001.1, forward strand.
GTCTGCAGCACGGCCGTTTAGGAATGACAATGAAACGTATCGCAATGCATGATATGCAAGTAGAAATCAACCTATTGCACATGTGCGACATCGCAGCCACTATCCACCCAAAAGACCGACCGCTGAACACGTCGCCGCACCTTGAGCGACGTAAGAAACGCATGTCGCAAAGACGGGGACAACGGACGCTCGCTGGCTGCGTCTAACCCAATTTGGTTCACCTAGGATGTTCGCGGGGCCTATTGCATTCCCATCGCTCCGCACACCTACCTGATAAGTATTAACAAACCTGGTGCTTACAGTCTTGCGGCTGGGCCTTGCCACAGCCGTCATTCAACTGTCAGTACCCAATCACTACCCGAGGAAAAAGTAATGAGTGATTGGACGACTAAAAATGCGCGTGACGTTTACAACATCCCATATTGGGGACAGGGCTACTTTGATATCAACCCTCAGGGTGAAGTCGTGGCTAGGCCAAACAGCCAAGACCCGTTTAATACCATAGCCTTGTCACAGTTGGCGGATCAGTTAATCGCCAAGGGTGCATCTTTACCTGTTTTGGTTCGTTTCCCAGATATTCTCCACCACCGGGTCGATACCCTTTGCACGGTCTTTAACCAAGCCATCGACCACTACCAGTACCAAGGTGAATACCTGGCGGTGTACCCGATCAAAGTTAACCAGCAAGAGGCTGTTGTCAGTGAAATCTTGGCCAGCCAATATGCCAAGCAACAGCGCCAATTAGGCTTGGAAGCGGGCAGTAAGCCTGAGTTGATGGCGGTGCTGGCAATGGCACAGCAAGCTAGCTCGGTCATAGTCTGCAATGGCTACAAAGACAGGGAATACGTCCGCCTTGCCCTGATCGGCGAAAAGCTCGGCCACGATGTCTATATCGTGTTGGAAAAGCTCTCCGAGCTTAAAACCGTTATGCAAGAAGCTATCGAGCTGGGTGTTCGCCCTCGCCTTGGTTTACGTGCTCGCCTTGCATCCCAAGGCAAAGGCAAATGGCAGGCTAGCGGTGGCGAGAAGTCCAAATTTGGCCTCTCGGCGTCACAGGTGCTATCTGTGGTCGAGCAGTTACGTGACAACGATATGCTCGACTGCTTGCAGCTGCTGCATTTCCACCTCGGTTCGCAGATAGCCAATATCCGTGATGTCCGTAGCGGTGTCGGAGAAGCTGGCCGGGTATATGCCGAACTGAAGAAGCTAGGCGCAGGTATCACTACTGTTGATGTCGGTGGCGGCTTAGCTGTTGATTATGAAGGCACCCGTAGTCAGAGCAGCTGCTCAATGAACTATAGCCTGCGCGAATATGCCAATAACGTGGTCTATACCCTTGGAGATATCTGCAAGGAGTACGATATCCCAATGCCGAGAATTATCTCGGAGTCGGGCCGTAACCTGACTGCCCACCATGCGGTGCTGATCACTGACGTCATCGGAGTGGAAAGGTATAAACAAGAGCCGGTTAATCCGCCGGAGGAGTCAGCCCCGCAGATCCTGCACAATATGTGGCACTCATGGCGGGAGTTGATGACACTGACTGATTCACGCTCGCTGATAGAAATTTACCATGACAACCAGAGCGATCTGGCTGAAGTACACACTCAGTTTGCCTTAGGTATGCTGAGTTTCACCGAGCGGGCTTGGGCTGAACAAATCAGCCTGCGGCTGTGCTACGAGCTTGAGAAAATGCTGTCAGCGAAAAACCGCGCCCATCGCCCGTTACTGGACGAGCTTCATGAGCGCTTGGCTGACAAGTTCTTTGTGAACTTCTCGCTGTTCCAGTCATTGCCAGATGCCTGGGGGATCGACCAAGTCTTCCCTATCCTGCCGCTGAGCAACCTAGATAAGGAGCCGGAGCGCCGTGCGGTGATCCTCGACATTACCTGTGATTCCGACGGTGCCATCGAGCAATACGTCGAAGGACAAGGGATCGAGACAACACTGGCAGTCCCGGCCTGGAGCGATGAATCACCATACCGGATGGGCTTTTTCCTTGTTGGTGCCTATCAGGAAATCTTGGGCGATTTGCACAACTTGTTTGGTGATACCGATACGGCGATTGTCCGTGCCCAGCCAGGCGGCGGCTACGAAATTGAGCGGGTAGACCATGGCGACAGCGTCAAAGACGTGCTGCGCTCTGTCCGTCTTGATTCTGCCAGCTTCTTGGCCCAGTACGAACAGATGGTCAAGCAGCACTTGCCTGAACATGAGCACAGTGCCATCTTGAGCGAGCTCGAAGAAGGGCTAAATGGCTATACCTACTTGGAAGATGTCCAGAGCCAGCGTTAAGACATAACAACGCAAAATAACAAAACGTGGCCACCAGCATAGTGGTGGCCCTTTAACAGGACCCAATTATGGCAACCCTTGCAACTCACCCTGATTATTCGCTGACGGCAAATGCCTTTGGTTTTTTGCGCCAGCCGCTTGAATTTTACCCGCTTTCTAGCGATGCCGACGTCATTATCACCGGTGTCCCATTCGATATGGCGACAACCGGCCGCTCAGGCAGCCGCATGGGCCCCAACGCAATCCGCCAGGTATCAACCCACCTTGCTTGGGAGGGAAAGCGCTGGCCTTGGTCATTTGAGCTTAAAAGCAAGCTGACCATTGCTGATTGCGGTGACCTTGTGTTTGACAGCGGTGATGCTGCGCAAATGTGTGAACGCTTGGAAAACCATGCAACATCGCTGCTTGAAGCCGGCAAAACCCTGCTGACCTTCGGCGGTGACCACTTTGTCACCCTGCCGTTGCTGCGGGCACATGCCAAGAAATTTGGCAAAATGGCCCTGATCCACTTTGATGCCCATACCGATACCTATGACATGGGCAGCCAGTTTGACCACGGTACCATGTTCTACCATGCACCAAATGAAGGCTTGATTGACCCTGAGCAATCAATCCAGATCGGGATCCGTACCGACTATGACAACAAGCTTGGTTTCAATGTCTTGGATGCGGGCACTACCAACGACTGGTCGGTTGAACAGATTGTCGAAAAGATTAAGCACACTGTCGGTGATATGCCAGTATACCTGACCTTCGACATCGACTGCTTGGATCCGGCGTTCGCCCCGGGCACCGGAACCCCGGTATGTGGTGGGCTAACCTCAGACAAAGCGCTGAAAGTTATCCGCGGCTTGCAAGGCATCAACCTGGTGGGTATGGATGTGGTAGAAGTGGCACCGGCTTATGACCATGCCGACATGACCGCTTTGGCCGCGGCGACCATTGCAACAGACTTGCTTCATTTGTACGCGAGTAGGAAGTAAAGCGGGTCCTGGGCCCTGCAGAAGCTTTCACTACTTGCTAAAACCAGCAAAGTCTTAGCTCTCGCTTTTATTCTTTCTAGGATCTAGGATCGCTTCTTCCCGCCTTTACTAGGAACAGCCTCTCCTAGGGCCAATTCAAATAAAAGAACCGCCCGAAGGCGGTTCTTGTTTATTAGCGAGATAATTGCGATTAGTGTGCTGGCTCAAGGTCGCTGCTGAACTGGAAGTCCAATTCATCGTTGACGATATCGACACGCACCGAGCCACCGTTGACCAAGCTACCGAACAGCAGCTCGTTGGCCATTGGTTTTTTCAGGTTATCCTGAATCACACGGGCCATCGGGCGGGCACCCATCGCCTTGTCATAGCCTTTGTTGGCCAGCCACTCACGGGCTTTCGACGACACTTCCATAGACACGCCGCGGGCATCCAGTTGCGCCTGCAGCTCGACAATGAACTTGTCGACCACCAGGGAAATAACATCTTTCTCGAGATGGTTGAACCAGATGATACCGTCAAGTCGGTTACGGAACTCAGGCGTGAATACGCGCTTGATTTCGCCCATAGCATCGTGGCTGTGATCCTGCTGGATCAGGCCGATCGACTTACGAACTGTCTCGGTAACACCGGCGTTAGTCGTCATGACCAAAATCACGTTGCGGAAGTCGGCCTTGCGTCCGTTGTTATCCGTCAGCGTACCGTTGTCCATAACCTGTAGCAGCAGGTTGAAGACATCAGGGTGGGCCTTCTCGATTTCATCAAGCAGTACCACAGCATGTGGGTGCTTGATAACGGCATCGGTCAACAAGCCACCTTGGTCAAAGCCTACATAGCCTGGAGGTGCACCAATCAAACGGCTCACCGTATGGCGCTCCATGTACTCGGACATATCAAAGCGAAGCAGTTCAATACCAAGGGTACGGGCAAGCTGTACCGTCACCTCTGTTTTACCTACCCCAGTAGGGCCAGCAAACAGGAATGAACCGACAGGCTTGTTCTCTGCACCCAGGCCAGCACGGCTTAGCTTGATAGCCTCAGTCAGCACATCGATAGCCGGATCCTGACCGAAGACTAGCATCTTCAGCTTGTTATCAAGCTTCTGCAGCACATCACGGTCACTGGAAGAAACAGACTTCTCAGGGATACGCGCCATCTTGGCAATCATCGCCTCGATATCGCTGACATTAACTGTCTTCTTACGACGGCTTGCAGGTGCTAGGCGGCAACGCGCACCGGCTTCATCGATAACATCAATCGCTTTATCCGGTAGGTGGCGCTCATTGATGTATTTCGCCGATAGCTCAACCGCAGCACGGATAGCCTTGTTTGTGAAGCGAACTTCGTGGTGTGCTTCGTACTTCGGCTTCAGGCCCATCAAAATCTTGGTGGTGTCATCCAGCGACGGTTCGATAATATCGATTTTCTGGAAACGACGTGACAGCGCACGTTCTTTCTCGAAGATATTGCTGTATTCCTGATACGTCGTCGAACCCATGCAACGAAGCTTACCGTTGCTAAGCAGCGGCTTGATAAGGTTTGCCGCATCAACCTGGCCACCGGATGCCGCACCCGCACCAATGATGGTGTGGATCTCGTCGATAAACAGAATAGCTTGGTCTTCTTTTTCAAGCTGCTTAAGGATTGCCTTGAAGCGCTTCTCAAAGTCACCACGGTACTTGGTGCCGGCTAGCAGTGAACCGATATCAAGCGAATAGATGACACAGTCTTTGATCACATCCGGCACCTGGCCTTCAACGATGCGCCATGCCAAACCTTCGGCAATCGCCGTTTTACCGACACCGGCCTCACCCACCAACAACGGGTTGTTCTTACGGCGGCGGCACAATACCTGCACCGTTCGCTCAAGTTCAGTATCACGGCCAATAAGAGGATCAACCCCACCCGCACGGGCAAGTTGGTTGAGGTTGGTGGCAAAGTTTTCTAGTTTGTCTTCCGATCCCTGCTCTGCGCGAGGCTCTTCGCCGCCGACATCCGGACCGTTGATATCGTCGTTGTCGCTGTCTTTGACCGTGCCGTGTGAAATGAAATTAACCACATCCAAACGGCTGATATCACTTTTCTTAAGCAGGTAGGCCGCGTGTGATTCTTGTTCGCTGAAAATAGCGACCAGTACGTTTGCACCTGTCACTTCACTGCGACCGGATGACTGGACATGGAATACAGCGCGCTGCAATACACGCTGGAAGCTGAGTGTAGGCTGAGTTTCCCTGCTTTCATCATCCACTGGGATCAGTGGGGTCGTTTGTTCAATAAACGAATCAAGCTCCTTGCGCAGCGTATCCAAGTTGGCTCGACAGGCTTCCAGAGCCTCCTGTGCCGCTGGGTTTTCCAGCAGCGCCAACAGCAGGTGTTCAACCGTCATAAATTCATGACGCTTCTCTCTAGCGCGCGCAAAAGCAGCATTCAAGCTCGCTTCAAGTTCTTTGTTTAGCATAAGGCACCTCCCCTAAATACCACTCAATTATGGCGTGCCGGAAAAGGACTATACCTTTTCCATCGTACACAGTAGCGGATGTTCATGCTCCCTCGCATACATCATCACCTGGGCCACCTTGGTTTCGGCAACCTCGGCGGTGAAGGTTCCGCACACCGCTTTCCCCTCGTAATGCACAGTTAGCATCAACTGTGTTGATTTCTCCAGATCCATGGAGAAGAACTTCTGTAACACTTCTATCACAAAATCCATCGGTGTGTAATCATCATTATTCAAAATTACTTTGTACATCGATGGCGGTTTGACCTGGACTTCCTCTTCCTCTAATACATCAGAGTCAGGAATTATCCATTCGTATAACTTACTCATAAACTTAACTTACCAGTACGATAGGAATAGTCCACCAAGAAACAATGAGTTATCACTCAACAATGCTTACCCGGTACGTCCGACCTCTGTTTTTCCTATCCCTATATTCAGACTAATGCACACATTGTATTCCAGCAAATCAGAGATGACTATGACTAAGCCGACAATCCGGAGGAATTAGCGGCGAATTGAACCAAACTGGGAGATATGGCCAAAACGCCACATGTGCATAAGAGATGTGCCAGAAAAGCAAGAAAATGCAGAAATATGCTGAAAATTCAACATGGCACCACATTTTAACAAAATGTTATGCAACCAGCTTGACTGCCTAAGTCTTTTTACTAAAGTGTAACTTGTAGTAGATATTCACTGCATCAAATTAGCATTAGTATGCAAGTCATGTTAAAAAGGAAGTTGCAGGCTAATGCAAAATGGAACTTGAATGCACAGAAGGAAGTAAGCATGGCAACAGGTACAGTTAAATGGTTCAATAACGCTAAGGGTTTTGGTTTTATCTGCCCTGAAACAGGCGAAGGCGATATTTTTGCCCACTATTCAACTATTCAGATGGATGGTTACCGTACACTAAAAGCAGGCCAGCAGGTCAACTATACAGTTGAAACCGGGCCGAAAGGGTTCCATGCCAAGGAAATTGTTCCCGTGGAAGGTGAAGCGGTAAAATAAATCGTTTCATTTCTACGATTCTTTCTGAAGGCGAGCATTAGCTCGTCTTTTTTATTCCCCGTTAATATTCCGCCCAGCCAAGCATGATTAGTTCGCCTTCCTCCCAAAGAGGAGAAATGAATAAGTTATGCATAAAAGAACACGCTCGACGGCCCCGGCAATTAACAAAACCGTTACACACCCACCATTCTTATCGTTTCCCTTGTGTTAAACAGGCACAAAAAAGCCCAGCATGAGCTGTAATGCATGTAAGTTAAGATAACTTAACGCCTTTTTGGGGGCCTGGTCGTATAGCGGCTAGGCCTTTTCTTTACTGCTCTTGGGTAGCTTCTTTCCCTTCTCTCCGGCAGCGTAAAACTTTCTGCCATATCTAATATGTAATTCATCACCTCCGGGATTCTGCCAGGAGCCACCGCGGGCAGTAATTGAAGCTGGCCTACTAGGAACAAAGAGGCTTGTTTGAACCCGATTTGGTATGGCATGACGCTCTTCTGGTCATAGGCCATTTGGCACATCAAAAACCTTAATAGGTTGTAAGCGAGTAGCATTCCCCATAGTTCTTGGGTCACTAGTTCTGGTGTTTTGCTTCTTAAGGTAAGGTTATTTTGGAGCATGTATTGCTTCATTTCTCTGTAACCTAGCTCTATTTCCCAACGGTGGCTGTATAGCTCTGCGATGTCTGCGCCCGGGTATCTTAATGGGTCTGTCATTGATGTAAGCAAGCGAACTTCTTTACCCTTGATGTTCTTCGTGATGAGCCGCGCTTGCAGTGTTTCCGGCGCATCCGACCATTTCTTTCTGGCTTGAGGTGATAACTTGAGTTCAACAAGTTCTTGCCCACGCCCTAACTTGGCTACTGTCGTGTATTGAGCTCCTTTACGAAGCGGGATTAACCAATGCTTCTCATCTCCACTGCTTCGCCAACGGTGAAGTAGACCAAGAGCATAAAAGCCTCGGTCAAAAATGGTTAGGCTGTTTGACGGAGAACGGTCGACAAGCTGAGTGGTTAAATCGATCTCACTGCTTGATACTGAGTCGAAAGCGGCACTTGTCAGTAAATGGCTGGTGAGTTCCATATGGCAGACCATACGAACTTGCGGGTAGTCCGATATGGTTGTTTTATTTCCTGTGCGACCAAAGTGCTGGTCATTATCTGGTGTATCAGGAGTGCGCCAAACAACACCATCGACAGCGTGTAATGTTAAGCCGTGCCAATCTGGGTGGGGCGTTTTCGCATGCCATAACTTCTGGGTCTTGTTAAACACCGCTTTGACTACATTTGAACCCAGACGTTTTCTCGCTTGGATAACCGCACTCGGTGCGACAAAAGGCTTTTTACCCGGAAGGAGAATATCGAGTTGAGAGACAACTTTTTCCATAGATAAGTGCCGATATAAAGACATACCGACAACACTCCATACCATCATCTCCATCGGTAAACGGCGTTTTCTGATAGTAGCGATACCAGTATCTTTGAGGCATTCATCAATCATTTCTGGAGAGAGAAGATCGGATAGTCCTGAAAGCTGTTCGGTTGAGAAGTTATGAACAGTATTGAGTGCTTGTCTGAGAAACATAAAAAAATCCGAGTGCATTGAATACACACGGATTTTGACATGCTCCAAGGATCGTTCAACCGATCATTTTAGGCTTAACTGATCGGCATTACAGCATGAGCTGGGCTTTTTTTACTTTCATCGCAAGAGTGACACAGAATTACATCTGCTCAATCATGTCATCAGCAAACTCTGAGCACTTACGCAGTGTTGCACCTTCCATTTGGCGCTCGAAATCGTAAGTAACTGTCTTGTTGCTGATCGCTGCTTCCATCGAGCTGATAATAAGATCAGCCGCTTCAGTCCAGCCTAGGTGGCGAAGCATCATTTCTGCAGACAGGATCAATGAACCAGGGTTCACCTTGTCCTGGCCCGCATACTTAGGTGCAGTACCGTGAGTGGCTTCGAACAGGGCAACACCATCACCGATGTTTGCACCTGGTGCGATACCAATACCACCAACCTGTGCAGCCAATGCATCAGACACATAGTCACCGTTCAGGTTCATGGTCGCAATGACATCATATTCTGCTGGGCGCAGTAGAATTTGCTGTAGGAACGCATCAGCAATGCTGTCCTTGATGATGATTTCTTTGCCCGTATTCGGGTTTTTCAGCGTCATCCACGGGCCACCGTCTAGCAGCTCTGCACCGAACTCCTTCGCCGCCACTTCGTAACCCCAATCTTTGAAGGCACCTTCGGTGAACTTCATGATGTTACCTTTGTGGACCAGCGTTAGCGAGTCACGGTCATTGTCGATAGTGTACTGAAGCGCAGCACGTACTAGGCGCTTGGTGCCTTCCTCAGAAACAGGCTTGATACCCACACCGCACTGTTGCGGGAAGCGGATCTTAGTTGCGCCCATTTCATCTTGTAGGAATTTGATAACTTTATCAGCTTCTTCGGTGCCAGCTTTAAACTCAACACCCGCATAGATATCTTCCGAGTTTTCACGGTAGATAACCATATCAGTCAGCTCAGGCTGCTTAAGTGGGCTTGGAACGCCATCGAAGTAGCGAACAGGGCGGGCACAGATGTATAGGTCTAGCTCTTGGCGAAGCGCAACGTTCAATGAACGGATACCGCCACCTACAGGCGTAGTCAGAGGACCTTTGATTGCAACTTTGTAGTCGCGGATATAATCAAGGGTTTCTTGTGGCAACCAAGCATCTTCACCATATACTTGCGTTGATTTCTCACCGGTGTAGATTTCCATCCAGGCAATCTTACGGTCACCGCCGTAGGCTTTGTCGACAGCGGCATCAACGACTTTGATCATCGCAGGGCTTACGTCAACCCCAATACCATCACCTTCAATGTAAGGAATGACAGGGTTGTTAGGAACGACCAGTTTACCTTCAGAATCCAGAGTGATTTTCTGACCTTCAGCTGGTACAACTACTTTACTATCCATTTAAATCTCCTAGCGTCCATTTGTTATCTTTTTGTAAGATGCGCGCAAATCATACTTGAAATTTTATCGATACGCCACTCATTGTATTTTTCGCGTATAATAGGCGTGTCAATTTACTTTTCCCTTGTACAACTCGCTATTTATGAAGCCAAACACCACTTCGCGTCAACCCAAACGTGCCAATAATGAGCGCCGACCGTCAAGAATGCGCAATAAACCAAGACGTCCCCGCGGCCCGACAAAGATCATATTATTTAACAAACCTTTTAACGTTCTTACCCAATTTAGCGGTGAGCCAGGGGACAAAACGCTGGCCGATTTCGTACCAGTAAAGGATGTCTACCCTGCGGGGCGGTTGGATAAAGACAGTGAAGGATTGCTGGTTTTGACCAATGATGGTGTCCTGCAAGCCCGGTTGACCCAACCTAAGTCGAAACAACCCAAAACTTACTGGGTACAGGTAGAAGGCGCGCCTAGCGAGGAAGAACTGGAGCAACTGCGCCGCGGTGTTACCCTCAAAGACGGGCCAACCCTGCCAGCGGGTGTTGAAGTGATCGACAGCCCTATTGTTTGGGATCGCATCCCGCCTATCCGTGAGCGGAAAAATATTCCGACCACTTGGCTCGCCATCACCTTGAAAGAAGGGCGCAACCGCCAAGTCCGCCGCATGACCGCCCATATCGGCTACCCTACCCTTCGCCTTATCCGTTATAAGATGGCTGATTGGACCGTCAGCGACCTGGCTCCGGGGGAATGGAAGGAAGTCAAAATCGACGCCTCATGAATCAGGTTACCAGCGGTTTTCCGCTGCTGGTAATCCCTATACATTTACCTACTGGTTTTTTACCAATTTAACATTAAAAACACTACACTTTTGCTTCGCCCTCATCTATCATTGCCCCACAAAGCAAACGTTTGCGCAAATGAAAAAATGACGTTGGTAAAATTATTAAAGTGTGATTCCGCTCTCGCTCTGTTTCGCCCAGATGGTTTCTGTTAGAATCACGCTCTTAATTTTTATTAACGACTGAAGAGTAAAATGTCAGATAACAGCCAGAAAAAAGTCATTGTCGGCATGTCCGGCGGTGTAGATTCCTCGGTATCCGCGTACCTTCTTCTTCAACAGGGCTACCAAGTTGAAGGCCTGTTTATGAAAAACTGGGAAGAAGACGACAACGATGAGTACTGCTCTGCAGCCGAAGATCTCGCTGACGCACAAGCTGTATGTGACAAACTGGGTATCCACCTGCACACCATCAACTTTGCGGCAGAATACTGGGACAACGTGTTCGAGTACTTCCTAGCAGAGTACAAAGCAGGCCGTACACCAAACCCAGACATTCTTTGTAACAAAGAAATCAAGTTCAAAGCATTTTTGGACTTCGCTGATGAAGTACTGGAAGCCGACTACATTGCCATGGGCCACTACACCCGTCGCAGCTTCCCAAGTACTGAAGGCGAGCTGCCGAAAATGCTACGCGGTGTTGATAACAACAAAGATCAGAGCTACTTCCTGTACACACTGAGCCACGAGCAAATCGCTCGCAGCCTGTTCCCTGTCGGTGAGCTGGAAAAACCAGAAGTACGCCGCATTGCGGAAGAGCAAGGCCTGATCACTGCGAAGAAGAAAGATTCAACCGGTATCTGCTTTATCGGTGAGCGTAAGTTCACGGAGTTCTTGAGCAAGTACCTACCGGCTCAGCCTGGTAACATTGAAACGGCCGAAGAAGGCAAAGTGATTGGCGAGCACCAGGGTCTGATGTACCACACCCTAGGCCAGCGTAAAGGTCTTCATATCGGAGGCCAGAAAGGTGGCGGTGGTAACGAAGAGCCGTGGTTCGTTGTCGACAAAGATGTAGAGCGTAACGTTCTGATTGTAGGCCAAGGTAAAGATCACCCTCGCTTGAAGTCAGATGGTTTGGTTGCTGCCCAGCTACACTGGGTTGACCGCCAGCCTATTCGCGAACCGTTCAAGTGCACGGTTAAAACACGCTACCGCCAGCAAGATATCCCTTGTACCGTTATCCCGGTTGATGACGAGACCATCAAGGTTATCTTCGACGAGCCGCAAATTGCGGTAACGCCGGGCCAGTCTGCTGTTTTCTACAGCGGTGAAGTCTGCCTTGGCGGCGGTATTATTGAGAAGCGTATCTAAGGGAGTTGAGGCACGTGGCACACACTGTATATGACCGTACCATTGCTTTTGCCGGTATTTGCCAGGCAGTCAAACTGGTTCAGAAAATTGCCCGAGATGGCCATTGCGACCATGACGTACTGGAAGCCAGCCTGCGTAGCATCATGGCAACTAACCCGTCAAACACCATTGAGATTTTTGGCAATGAAGCCAACTTAAAGGTGGGTCTCGAGGCGCTGGCCGCTGAAATTGATAACACACCCTCCGGTAATGAGATCACTCGCTACCTGGTCAGTGTGATGGCGCTGGAACGCAAGCTGGATAGCCGCCGCGATAGCATGGCGCAACTGGGCGACCGTATCAGCACAGCCCAACGCCAGATGGATCATTTTGAACTGCTTGAAGACCAAATGATCAGCAACTTGGCAAGCATCTACTTGGATATCATCAGCCCACTTGGGCCTCGTATTCAAGTAACCGGTACGCCAGCTCAGCTCCAGCAGCAGAGTGTGCAGCATAAAGTACGTGCCCTACTTCTCGCCGCGATCCGCTCCGCGGTACTATGGCGTCAAGTTGGTGGTAAGCGCCGCCACTTGATCTTCGGGCGCAAACAGATGGTTGAGCAGGCGAAAATCCTGCTAGCCCGCTGCTAACAATATATTTCGTGCCAGCGTTGCTGGCACTTTTTTACCCCCTTACCAAATCTTGGCAAGGGTGAAAGTTACACCTTGTTTAAACCTTAATTGATTCAGGAGAGAGCAACATGGAACTGTCAGCATTGACTGCTGTTTCCCCAGTAGACGGCCGCTACGGAAGTAAAACGATTGCACTTCGCAGCATTTTCAGTGAATTTGGTCTGCTAAAGTACCGTACAATCGTTGAAATCCGCTGGCTACAGAAACTTGCCGCTACTGATGCTATCGTGGAAGTTCCTGCGTTTAGCGCTGAAGCCAATGCCTTCCTAGATCGCGTTGCTGCTGAGTTCAGCGAAGAAGACGCAATGCGCATCAAGACCATCGAGCGCACAACGAACCACGATGTAAAAGCGGTTGAATACTTCCTGAAAGAAAAAGTTGCAGAAGTACCAGAGCTACACGCAGTGAACGAGTTCATTCACTTTGCATGTACATCTGAAGATATCAACAACACTTCTCACGCACTGATGCTACATGAAGCGCGCGAGCAAGTTATCCTGCCTGAGATCCGCAACGTTATCGATGCGATCAAAGCCCTAGCTAACGAATACCGCGAAGTGCCTCTGCTTTCCCGTACTCACGGCCAGCCAGCTTCTCCATCAACGATGGGTAAAGAAATGGCTAACGTTGCATACCGTATGGAACGCCAGTACAAGCAGATCGCTAACGTTGAAATTCTTGCGAAAATCAACGGCGCGGTAGGTAACTACAACGCTCACCTATCTGCTTACCCAGAAGTTGACTGGCACCAGTTCAGCGAAGAGTTCATCACTGAATCTCTTGGCGTAACTTGGAACCCGTACACCACTCAGATTGAGCCGCACGATTACATCGCTGAGCTATTCGATGCTATCGCTCGCTTCAACACGATCCTTCTAGACTTCGACCGTGACGTTTGGGGCTACATTGCACTAGGTCACTTCAAGCAGAAGACTATCGCGGGTGAAATCGGCTCATCAACGATGCCGCACAAAGTAAACCCAATCGACTTCGAAAACTCTGAGGGTAACCTTGGCCTAGCGAACGCTATCTTCGGCCACCTAGCACAGAAACTACCAGTTTCTCGCTGGCAGCGTGACCTAACTGACTCAACAGTTCTGCGTAACCTAGGTGTTGGCTGTGGCTATGCAATCATTGCATACACTTCAACTCTGAAAGGTATTAGCAAGCTAGAAGTTAACCAAGCGGCTCTAGAAGCTGAGCTAGACCAAAACTGGGAAGTACTGGCTGAGCCTGTACAGACTGTTATGCGTCGCTACGGTATCGAGAAGCCATACGAGAAGCTAAAAGAGCTAACTCGTGGTAAGCGTGTTGACGGTGAAGGCATGCGTAACTTCATCGATGGTCTGGAACTACCAGAGCACGAGAAAGCACGCCTTAAAGAAATGACCCCAGCGAACTACATCGGTGACGCAGTTAAACTAACTGACAAGCTGTAATCGCAAGGTTATATCCCGCTTATTGAAAGGCCAGCTGAAGCTGGCCTTTTTTTGTTGAGGGGCTTTTGTTGCGAGGCGCTTAATTAAGCTTTTTTCACGAACTTCGCTGTTACCATCATTTCGCCCGCACCATCCACTTTGCAATCCAACTGATGATCCTTGCCTTCAACGATTCGGCGGATGACTGCTTTGGTACCAATCTTCATCACCATAGAGCTCCCCTTTACCTTGAGATCTTTAGCTAGCGTGACTTTATCCCCTTCGGCCAACAAGGTGCCGTTGGCATCTTTAACGGTAAACGCCTCTTCACCAGCAGGCTCAGACGGGTTCCATTCATGGGAGCACTCAGGGCAGATCAGCTGGTTTTGATCCGGGTACACAAATTCAGAGTTACAAACAGGGCAAGGTGGGAAAGACATACATGACTTCTTCTATTAATGAATCTGCCGTATATGGTAATGGCTCAGTTGGGTCTATGCGAGTGTATTCTAACGGATAATAATAATTTTGTAGCTTGCCATCATGGCGTTACCCGTTTGAAACAACTGTTATCGAGATGCCTTCGTTGCTGTCTGGAGCCTCAAAATACTGAGTGACATGATTAAACACCTCTTCATTATCAAACGCTGCCCGCTGCGGCTGTTCAATTCGCCTTTTCGCTATCTGCTTGAGGCATTGCTCATTACTCACCGCTAGGTACATCAACTCATGAGCCGCATTAACCTCAGAGGCTAGTGATAGGAACCAAGCCCGTTGTTTTTTGGTATTAGCAGGGAAATCCATGACCACATTGGTGCCGGTTAAGAGAATACGTTGAACATGGCTCCGGACGAGTGGCCTCATCAAGCTTGAATAGTGGATGTAATCGTTAAACGAGGCAATCTTGTTCGGGTAAAGCACTGCCAACCATTCATCTTCCGATAGCAAGACCGCATTTCGCTCTATGGTAACTTGCTTAGATTCAGTCGACTTCCCCGCCCCCATCTTGCCGCAGAAAAAATAGAGTTTTCCTGTCATATGGTTCCTCTTTCTAGCTGGCTTATTATCTGATACCTAGTACCTGATACCTAGCCCGCTCGACTGCCATTCGGAATACTGGCTTCCGGTACAGCAAGGCAAGGTGTCAACTTATCGGCGTAGCCAATATCAAACAGCATCCCCTGAGAGACTTCACCGGCCATTTTTTGCTCCGGCAAATTCACTACGAACAAAGCTTGTTTACCTTCTATTTCGAAAGGGTTCTCCCGCTCTTGTTTGATACCAGCAAGAATTGAACGAACATGATCGCCAAAGTCTACTGTCAGCTTCATCAGCTTCCTTGATTTCTCTACTTCAGCCACAGCGGTGATCGTACCCACTCGGATATCCAATTTTTCAAAGTCATCAAACGCGATTAGTTCTTTAATAGGTGCTGGTTTCATCTTAATACTCGTATCAACAATTTCGCTGTAACAGATTGAATTGTCCAACCTATCACTTTACGAACCCGTAAACGAAGGCCCACCTCACGAAAATGCGCCTTTAAACAAGGCATTGTTTTGAAGTTCTAGTGGTTCTAAATCTAGAAACAATAACGCTGTATATGAGCTTAGAAGACTCTGAATCCTGCAACTTGAGGTAACTTGGGTATAATATCTACATCATTATCAGCATTAAAAGCAAAGCCATGTACCAACTCACTTTTTCGCTCGAAACGTTCTTGGCCGAGTTCTGGCAAAAGAAGCCAACCATCATCAAAGGTGGATTCATGAATTTTATCGACCCCATTAGCCCTGACGAGTTGGCAGGGCTTGCCATGGAAGAAGATGTCGATTCCCGCTACATTGCCAAGCATGGCGACCAATGGGAAGTCAAACATGGCCCCCTCTCCTTTGATGACGTCCCGGAAGCTAACTGGTCATTTATTGTCCAGGCAGCCAATCACTGGCACGAGGGGGCAGCAAGGCTAGTAACACCATTTCGCCAGCTACCCAACTGGCTGTTTGACGATTTGATGATCAGCTACTCCACCCCAGGCGGCGGGGTGGGAGCCCATATTGATCAATATGATGTATTTATCATCCAGGGATCGGGCAGGCGCCATTGGCGGGTAGGGCCGAAGAAAGACAACTATGAAGAAGAGTTTGGCCATCCGGCACTTCGACAAATCAAAAATTTCGATCCGATTATCGATGAAATACTAGAGCCGGGTGATATCCTTTATATTCCGCCGGGCTTCCCACACGATGGCACCGCCATCGAAACGTCGATAAGCTTTTCTATGGGCTTCCGCTCGCCTAAAAAACAAGAGCTGCTGAGCAGTTTTGCTGATTATGTCATTGCCAATGAGATCGGTGATGTTCACTACCACAACCCTGACTTGCCCGCCCGCAATACACCAGGGGCAATTATGGCTAGCGAGTTTGCTGACATGGAAGCGATGATGCGCAGCCTGCTCGATCACCCAGAGATGATGAAACAATGGATGGGAGAACACCTCAGCCAAAGCCGCCATGAACTCGACCTCATTGCTGCCGAGCCGCCATGGCAAGCTGCCGAAGTCTATCAGTTCCTCGAAAGCGGTGAGGTGCTCAAACGACTGGGTGGGTTACGAGCATTCTACTACCCCGAACATCCCCACCAGCTCTACATCAACGGCGAGAGCTACGAACTACCACAAGAGTGCGGCCCAGCGGCCACCTACCTGTGTGATGCCGAATCCATCAGCCAAGGCATGCTGGGCAAACTCATCGACCACCCGGCATTTATTGCCTTGCTGACCCAGCTGGTCAATCACGGATACTGGTATCCAGTTGAGTAAAGTCTTTTTATTAAAAAACACCGAGCATTTGCTCGGTGTTTTGATGGAATACATTGCTAGGCCTTCGTTCAAACCTTGAACTGACCCGCTAACGACTGCTGGTGTTTAGATAGCTCTGCTAGCCGCTCGCCTATGCCTGCAGACCTCTCCGCCTGCTCAAGAATATTCTCACTCAAACCACGGATATTGGAGACATTTCGGTTTACTTCAGCCGATACTGCTTGCTGCTCTTGCGCCGCATGCATGATTTGCTCATTCATAGATTGGATGGATGCCACCGCCTCTGTGATTTGACCAAGGCTCACCACCGCCTGACCGACTTGGGATGAAGTCTCTCCCGCCAACTGGTTACCTTCTTCAATCGCAACGACCACATCACGTGTACCTTGTTGCAGTACTTCAATCACAGTGCGGATCTGACCAACCGAATCATGTGTCCGGCTCGCTAACTGGCGTACCTCATCGGCAACAACGGCAAAACCACGCCCCTGCTCGCCGGCCCGGGCCGCTTCGATCGCAGCATTCAAGGCTAGCAAGTTAGTCTGCTCTGAAATACCTTCAATCACCTGAAGGATCTGGTTGATATCTTCACTGTTGGTTTCGAGCTCCTTGGCAACCGGCACGGCATGTTCCATCCGAGCCACCAAACTATCCATCGATGTGGCAGATTGTTTGATCACCTGATGGCCATCACGCACCGCACTATCAGCCTGGCCGGCAGCAACAACCGCCGTTTCGGTATAGCCCACAACTTGCTCGGCGGTCTGTGCCAACTCTTCCGACGCAGTAGCGACCATATCCACTTCACGGAACTGGGCCTGGCTGCCGTCCCGAGTATGATTGGCGACTTCTGCCGCTTGTTTTGAAGTACTCCCTACATCATTGACCGCTATCACAACATCGCCGATAGTGGCTTGGAGCTTATCTAGAAAGCGGTTGAACCATAGAGCAAGTTGGCCAACTTCGTCATTTTGTGCAACATGCAAACGCTGGGTTAAATCCCCTTCGCCCGTCGCAATATCCTCGAGTCGTTCCGCAACATGGCGGATCGGTGCCACCAAACGAGAAGCCGCAATGATAACCAATAACAAGCCTGAAATAGCAACGACTGAGCTTGCCAGCAATTGCACCCACGCTGACTGGTCACGCTGCTGGGAAATATCGGTATCAAGCTTAACCGCCTCTGCCAATACCCGATCTACCGGCAGCTGTATCACTACCCCCCAGCTCATCTGGCCGAGCAGGACTGGCGTATAGCTATATAGCCACTGCTGATCATCGGTCCAAAGGATTTGCTCTTCGCTTCCTTGCAACCAGCGGGTTAGCTCCTTAGGCAACCCGTCGGTTTGATTAAAGATCTGACCTATTCGGCTCGGCGACTGATCCCAAGCGACAATGGTACCGTTCTGACTGATCAAACTGACATTACCCGCGCTGTCGAACAGTGCTTGGTCCACAGATTGAATTAACGGTTGTAATGGAGACAACTGAATATCAATCCCCATCACCCCTAAGACTTCACCATCAATATCCAGCGGGACAGTAATTGTACTGACAACCGGAGCTTGCTGGCCAAAACCTGCCAACAGCGGATTAGACACACACATACTTGATTGATTATTGATGCACTGTGCCCACACATTCTGGCTAACGTGCAGTTGTTGCTCAGAGTAAATAAACTGTTCAGCTTCACCGGACGGCGATTTCGTCCAATATGGCGCAAAGCGTCCCTGTTCATTGGCACCCACGTAATCAGCCCCAGTATAATTACGATCTTCACCATCAAGAGCATCAGGGTTGAATACCACAAAGGCTCCATGAATATTCTCGAACTCATTCACGGTACGGCGCAATAACTCGCTGATCGAACCACGTAACTCCGAGCTATTGGTGTAATTCTCTTCCGCATTGTACTTGAGGAACAATACACTTTGCGCCAGCATTTCGGCGCGATGAGTCGCCTCATCAAGATACTGCTGAACAGTGGTGCTTTGCTTTTCTGCTTGGGCCTGAACGACCAGTTGAGACTTTTCCCTGAGAGTGGAGTAAACCTGCTCGCTAACGAGTTGCTGACTTTGGGAGGCAAAATAAAATGACAGCCCTGTTAATACCACTACTGTCGCCAGTAGCCCTAGCCCGGCCATCAGGGCTATCTTCCATTTGACGGATAATGAGCGCATACAACAATCCTTGTTCTGCTTTTCCATGTTCACCAGCCTTTTCTGAAATTTGCCCTACCGTGGGCATTAAGGCTGGAGAGTTTGTATTGTTACATGTTAATTACAGCCCCATCAATAGCATAACTGCTTATTTTAATGGGATTTTTAATCAGAAGGCGCAGATTTACATATAAAAAAGGCGCGGCTTTTACACCGCGCCCAAAGCCTGTCACAGGCTTGAATTATTGAACGTTCAGGCAAGAAACTGCATGAACATCATCGCCGTTAAGCGTTGGTTTTTTATTGGCACACTCGGCCGTTGCAACCGGGCAGCGTGTACGGAACACACAGCCTGAAGGCGGGTTCATCGGTGAAGGCAAATCCCCTTCCAGCAGCTCGATATGCTTGGTGCGCTCCAGATCCGGATCAGGGATAGGCACAGCCGACATCAAGGCTTTGGTATAAGGGTGCTTTGGCTCGCTGAACAACGCGTCTGCCTCGCCCATCTCTACCGCATTACCCAGGTACATCACCAGCACTCGGTCTGAAATGTGTTTCACTACCGATAAGTCGTGAGCAATGAAGATCAAGCTCAAGCCCATTTCTTTCTGTAGCGATTTAAGCAGGTTAACAACCTGTGCCTGAATCGATACGTCCAATGCCGACACTGGCTCATCACAAATGATCATTTTTGGCTTAAGGATCAGTGCACGGGCAATACCGATACGCTGACACTGACCACCTGAGAATTCATGTGGGTAACGGTTGATTACGTTAGGCAGCAAACCTACTTTGGCCATCATGGCCTTAACTTGCTGTTTCACATCATCTGCCGAAAGCTCCGGGAAGTAAGCTTTCAATGGCTCAGCGATAATTTCACCGACGGTCATACGCGGGTTCAGCGATGCCAGAGGATCCTGGAAAATCATCTGGATATCTTTACGCTTCTCACGCATCTCTTTGTGATCAAGTTTGGTCAGATCCTGACCCAACCAAACCACATTGCCGTCAGTAGCTTCAACCAAACCGATAACCGCACGGGCGAAGGTTGATTTACCACAACCAGATTCGCCAACCACACCCAGCGTCTCACCTTCATAGAGACGAATATCAACACCATCAACCGCTTTCAAGCTCAATGGTTTGGTCCACGGCCATGCTGATTTCTGAGCAATGCTGAAGTGAACCTTCAGATCATGAATATCAAGTAATACTTTCTTTTGAGCTTCCATTACCACGTCCCCATATCAGAAAAACACGCGCGCAAGCGACCTTCAGTAAATGCCTTTAATTGAGGCGCTTCTTGCGAACAACGGCTAGATACACGGTGGCATCGTTCCTGGTAAGGACAGCCGACTGGCAAACTCAGTAAGTTCGGTGGGTTACCCGGGATCGTTGGCAGCTCTTCGCCCTCAGTATCAAGGCGAGGAATAGCTTTCAGCAAACCTTCGGTATAAGGGTGCGATGGCTTGTAGAAGATCTCGTTAATCTTGCCGTATTCCATGGTACGGCCTGCATACATTACCAATACTTTGTCACAGCTACCGGCAACGACACCCAGATCGTGGGTGATCATAATGATCGCAGTATTGAAGTCAGTTTTCAGTTCGTTCAACAACTCCATGATCTGTGCCTGTACCGTAACATCCAACGCTGTTGTCGGTTCATCGGCAATCAGTAGTTTCGGACGACACAATAGTGCCATCGCAATCATTACACGCTGTCGCATACCGCCCGAAAATTCGTGCGGGTACATGGTAATACGCTTGCGTGCTTCAGGGATTTTCACCGCTTCCAGCATACGAACACTTTCTTCGAATGCTTCAGCCTTGCCCATCCCCTTGTGCAGCATCAGTACTTCCATCAGCTGATCGCTTACCTTCATGTAAGGGTTCAGTGACGTCATCGGATCCTGGAAAATCATTGCGATTTGCTCCGCACGGATCCGGTTAAGTTCTTTTTCTGGCAGATTTAGAATTTCACGGCCTTCGAATTTGGCACTGCCGCCAATCATGCCATTTTTAGCCAGTAGGCCCATGATAGCGAAAACAGTCTGGCTCTTACCTGAGCCGGATTCTCCTACGATACCCAGAGTCTCACCCTGGTTGAGCGAAAAGTTTAGATCATTTACCGCGGTGACAATGCCGTCTTGAGTTTTAAATTCTACGCGTAGATCTTTGACATCTAATAAGCTCATAGTACTTCCTTATAATCTATCTACCCTTGGACTACCGCCAGATTCTGGCGGTAAACCTAGGTCTTCTTGTTATCTGTCTTTTGGATCCAGTGCGTCACGCAAACCGTCACCCACATAGTTAAAGCAGAACAGCGTAACCACCATAAATGCCGCCGGGAACATCAGCTGCCAAATGGCCACTTCCATCGTTTGTGAACCTTCCTGAAGCAAAGCACCCCAGCTGGTCATTGGCTCCTGAACACCCAGGCCAAGGAAGCTTAAGAATGACTCTGTCAGGATCATAGATGGCACTAACAAGGTTGAATAAACCGCTACGATACCCAATACGTTAGGAACGATATGGCGGGTAATGATGCGCCACTGGCTCACGCCAGAAACACGTGCCGCTTCGATAAACTCTTTGCTGCGTAATGACAGGGTTTGACCACGAACGATACGTGCCATATCGAGCCATGAAATCGCACCAATCGCGACGAAAATCAGCATGATGTTACGGCCGAAGAAAGTCACCAGTACGATCACGAAGAACATGAACGGGATCGAGTATAGGATTTCCAAAATACGCATCATCACACGGTCGGTACGGCCACCAACAAAGCCGGAGGTTGCGCCATACAAGGTACCAATCAACACCGCGACCAATGCACCCATAATACCTACCATCAGGGAGATACGGCCGCCAACCAGGGTACGGGTAAAGAGGTCTCGGCCAAGGCTGTCAGTTCCGAAGAAGTGGCCTTCTGCACCAAAGCTTGGTGCGGCGTGCAATGCATACCAGTCGGTATCATCGAATGCATAGTTACTGAACATTGGGCCAAAGATAACCGCCAGGGTGATCAAGCAAAGGATCGTCAAGCTCACCATTGCCGCTTTGTTTCGCATAAAGCGGATACGGGCATCCTGCCACAAACTACGGCCTTCAATTTCCAATTGCTCGGAGAATTTCTCAACCGCGTCTACATTTTCTTTTTTAGTCAGCATCATCGGTTGGGCTCCTTAGTAACGGATTTTCGGATCAATGTACGCCAGTACAATGTCGACAATGGCGTTGAAGATAATGGTCAAAGAACCAATCAGGATAGTGATACCCAATACTAGAGAGTAGTCACGGTTAAAGGCGGCGTTAACGAACAGCTTACCGATACCCGGCAGGCCAAAAATAGTTTCGATAACTACCGAACCCGTGATGATACCGACGAAAGCCGGGCCCATGTAGGATACAACAGGCAACAAAGCAGGCTTTAGGGCGTGTTTGATAATGATATAGCCGTAGCTCAAACCCTTGGCACGCGCGGTACGGATGAAGTTACTGTTTAGGGTTTCAATCATGCTACCACGGGTAATACGAGCGAAAGTTGCCACGTAAAGCAGTGACATACCCATCATTGGCAGCAGCATAAACCTCAGGCCGCCATCGTTCCAGCCACCAGCAGGTAGCCAGCCTAGGTTAATCGAGAAGATGTAGATCAGTACCGGGGCGAGGATAAACGACGGCATCACCACCCCGGCCATGGCCGTCGACATTATGCAGTAGTCTATCCAACTGTTTTGCTTCAAGGCGGCAATGGTGCCGACGGTGACCCCCATCACCAATGCAAAAATAAAGGCAAAGAAACCGATTTTCGCCGATACAGGCAGGGCTTTAGAGACCAACTCGTTTACGGTGAAATCTTTGTATTTAAATGAAGGGCCAAAATCACCTTGCACGATATTGCCAAGGTAAGTGGTGTATTGCTCGAATACTGGCTTATCTAGGCCGTATTTGGCTTCGATGTTCGCCATGACTTCCGGAGGAAGCGGACGCTCGCTGGAAAATGGGTTGCCTGGTGCAAAGCGCATCAGGAAAAAGGAAATTGTGATTAGCACCAACAGGGTTGGGATTGCTTCAAAAATCCGTTTTGCGATGAATTTAATCATAAACTCCACCGTTCTATTTAGTCTGTGACAGTCGAAAATTACTGGCGTGAAATACCAGAAAGGGCACTGCTCCCGTCCTGAGAGCAGCGCTTATTATCATGCTTCTTGCTGGTTATTAGTCAGCAATGATGTACATATCTTTGGTGAAGAGCTTGTCTTCTGCATTGTTCGCAGGGTAGCCACCCACTTTCGGGTTAACCAGACGTGCTTTCACATATTGGTAGATAGGAGCAATTGGCATGTCTTCCGCTAGCTGTTTTTCAGCCTGGATGTATAGCTCTTCACGCTCAGCATCTGAAGTAGACTCCAGTGCTTTCGCCATGATTGCATCGTATGCCTTGCTATTGTATTTAGGGTCGTTGGAGCTGTTGTTGCTCTGCATTAGTGACAAGAAGCTAGATGCTTCGTTGTAGTCACCACACCAGCCTGCACGTGTTACATCGAAGTTACCCTGGCGACGCGTGTCTAGGTAGGTCTTCCACTCCTGGTTTTCCAGGTTTGCAGTTACGTTCAGGTTCTTCTTCCACATAGAAGCAATCGCTACCGCAATCTTCTTGTGGTTTTCAGATGTGTTGTAAAGCAGCGTGAAGTTCAGTGGGTTACCTGGACCAAAGCCCGCTTCTTCCAGTAACTCTTTCGCTTTCTCGTTACGCTCTTTCTGAGTCATCTGACCGTACTCAGGCGTAACTGGGTTGAAGTTGGCTGTGATTTCAGGCGTTAGGAAGTAGCCTGACTTCTGGCCTTGGCCCAATAGCGCTTTAGTCACGATGTCACGGTCGATAGCGTAAGACAGCGCTTTACGCACTCGAACATCATCAAACGGTGCTTTTTGGTTGTTGAAACCGTAGTAGTAAGAACACAGGTTACCAGAAATAGAAACAGAATCAGCGTGCTGGCTCTGCAGACGACGGAAATGCTCATTTGGCAATTCGTTGGTAATGTCGATCTCACCCGCCAGGAAGCGGTTCATTTCAGCAACTTGGTTTTCGATTGGTAGGAACGTAACCTTGTTGATAACAGTGTTGGCATTATCCCAGTAGTTCTCGTTACGAGTAAGCACGATGCGCTCGTTAACTACCCAGTTGTCTAGGGTGTAAGCACCGTTACCAACGAAGTTCTCTGGTTTAGTCCAGTTATCACCGAACTTCTCAACAACCTTGCGGTTAACTGGCTTAACTGTGGTGTGGCCCATCATCTTAACGAAGTATGGTACTGCCTGCTCTAGCTCGATAACTAGCGTGTAGTCATCTTTTGCAGATACACCCAGTGTTTCTTTGTCTGCTTTACCCGCGATGATTTCATCTGCGTTCTTCATGGTAGTCATTTCTAGGTACCATGAGTAAGGAGATGCTGTGGCAGGGTCTACAGCACGCTTGAAGCTGTACACGAAGTCGTGTGCAGTTACTGGGTCGCCGTTAGACCATTTTGCATCTTTGCGCAGGTGGAATGTGAATGAGCGGTTGTCAGTGGTTTCCCAAGACTCAGCAACACCTGGAACAGTGTTACCGTTCTCGTCTTGGTTCACTAGGCCTTCTAGAAGGTCACGGATAACATGTGACTCTGGCACACCTTCCGTTTTGTGTGGGTCAAGGGAGGCAACTTCAGTACCGTTACCACGAACCAATTCTTGCTTAGCAGAAAGTTTTACCCCTTCCGGTACGTCAGCAGCAATAGTGGAGAAAGAGGTGGCTGCTACAGCCATACCAGCACCCAGAAGAATCGCCTGGGTAATTTTATTCTTATACATGCATTAGCTCCAATACATCGTTAAATACGTCCTTGCGCTCTCCAGCCGGTGCCATCTCACAATATTTGCATCGTTAATCCTAAACAATGCAAAGCAAACCGAAGAATTGGTCAAAACATTATCAGGCATTGAAGTAATTTGCCACATTTTGATTACAAAAACCGACATAATTCTTAATATTCAATACTCCACCAGCACAACCAACTAGATGACAGATTTGTTGCAGCTAGATCTGTCACAAAAACCACGAGCTAGAGAAAAATCCGCCAAATAAGCCAAAAAAAAGTAAAACTTGAATAAATAATTGTAAGATTGAATAAATATACAGCAGAAATATCTTTTATTTTTCACATCGACTCAATATGTCAATAACATAAATGCAAAAACATGATACTTAGCCATAAAAAAAGCGCCTTTCGGCGCTGATTATTTGTTCTCGCTATCCATATTGATGTTTGGGGGGACTTCGTTTATTGATTGTTCTTTACCCTCAACCATACTGTTATGTTCGTTACTGATTGCTTCGTCGAATAAACCATCATGGTTGATATCTTCTAGCATCTGTTTGATTCGGCGATTAGACATTCTTTTATGCTTCATGGAACCCTCCGCTGTTAACCACAGCACTGTTGACCCACAATTTAATTGTTTGCTGTGCCTTAGGCACGTCATTAACTATGGCACAGGATTGGCCATTCTGCCTTCCAACCCACGTAATAGCACGCTGTTTTAATAACCAAACCATATATAAAACAAGGTTTATAGATTAAGTTCTCACATGGCTGAACTTTTCAACTTTGATACGTTTCTCTCACCTCTTATTAACGCTACTATCATTTTGTTGGTTAAGCCTTTGGTTTACCCAATATTCCGTTCCCGTTCCGTTGTCCTTGAGAGTAAAGAAAATATGAGACCAGCTGGTTGCTTTTCACGTCCAAGCCCTTCCCGCGTCCGCCACGGCTACGTACCTAAGTCACGCAAGCCCAAAGCGGAATAAGCGTATCAACTAAAACTTGATAGACATGCATACAAGCCCCTCTGCGAGGGGCTTTCTTTTTTCGTATACCTCCCACAGATCCGGCATGTTAAAAACTTGAGGTATCCAGCCTATTATGAAAAGATCATGCCAGATCAAGGAATGATCTGACATCTGGAACCAACAAGGAAGGAAAACATGGATAGTCACAAGCAAGCAGAGGCGTATACGATTTCCCAGCTCGCCGAAGAGTTTTCGCTTACCCTTCGCAGTATCCGTTTCTATGAAGATCAGGGCTTGCTGACTCCTAAGCGGCAAGGTAAAGCGCGGATCTTCTCCAGGCATGACAGAGCAAGGCTTATCCTCATCCTGCGTGGAAAGCGGCTGGGATTTAGCCTGCAGGAGGTACAGGAGCTGTTCCAGCTTTATGATTCCGGCGCTCAGAGCCACTCTCAAGTGCAGCACATGCTGCAGACCATCCAACTACGCCAGCAAAAACTGAAACAGCAACAAGCTGATATCAACCGGCTGATGATGGAGCTCAATGCAGCAGAGCGCAAATGCTACCAGCACCTAAAGAAATTTGATTAACCCCTCCTTTATATCTTCTAGATATTTCTTATGAGTATTCACTTTCTCAGGCACAAAAAAGCCCGGCGCTAGGCCGGGCAAAAAATAAATAAGACAATGAACGTTTGGGCGCTTACCAGTAAACGCGAGCACCGATTGCGAAGTAGTTATCGCCATCAACGGTAGTTGGTTTAATAGTGGCATCGTTATCACTCTTGGTGTAGCCCAACGTTGTACCATCTTTATACGCATATTCAACGTAGATACGAGACCAGCTATTAAAATGGTAGTCGGTACCGATGTAGAATACTTTGCCGTCTCCATCTTCTGAAAGGTCAGCAGATTCTTGTTCTACATACTCGTAACCAGCATATGCTGTAGCATTATCTGCCCAGCTGTATGTACCAGCAACAGTAAATGCATCTTGATCAATGCTAATACCTGAAGATTTTTCCTCTAGCTCGGCATTGTAGTATGTAAAGCCAATTAGAGCAGCGCCCACAGTGTACTCAACAGTACCTTCAAAGTAGGTATTCTCGATGTCAGCTTCCAGCTCTGCTTTCGCATCATCCTTCAGTACAACGGATTTATCGCGGTTTACACCACCACCCACGTGGAAGTTAAAGTTACCAACGCTAGTTCCAGCATAAAGCTCAGCAAGTTCTTGATTGGTATCGTCTTCAGGAAGACCATAGCCTGCAGCTACGATAAAGTCTGAACCTTCGTAAGCATACTTAATGAATGAGTCGTGGCGAGCGCCAGATAAAGTACTTGATAGGTTACCAGTACCGCCATTGAAGTATGAGTAATCGGCAACACCAAAGTCATCCGAAACAATCCATTGGCGGCCAAAAGATACTTTACCGAAGTCTGAATCTACACCGGCAAAGTGTAAACGGTTTTTCATGGTGTAATCTTCAGATGCCGTGTCATAGTTCAGGCCGAACTCAACTTTACCGAAGATATCTACTGAATCTGTTGCAGCGTACTGTGCCTGTACACCTGCACGTGAAGAACCCGCATTTAGAGTGGCGTCCGTGCCCTCATTCTTTTTCAGTTCAGTACGAAGCTGGCCATAAAAGTCGACCAATGCTTCTTCAGATTTTAGGATTTCTACGGCGGATGCCGAGTGAGCGAAAAGTACTGCTGGGATTGCTACTGCTAAAAGTGTTTTTTTCATTTTTACTTACCTGTAATAATTTTTTTTAATCTTGCTGACTCGTCCCGAGCCGAAATGAAACATAACAACAACAAAAAAATACATCAACAGAGCAAAAAACTGACACAAAAAAATAAAACAACATAAAAAACCAACCTAAAACAACCTAAAATGCAGCATAAAAAATCAAAAAACAGCTAAAAAAAACCAATATTTACTCATAATACCTGCGCATTCGTTAAGCTTTTATTCAGGTCTCGCCCTTCACAAATAACAACACTATCAATAACCATATGGAATAAGAAGTCAAAATAAAAGCGAAAAAAGTATAAAAAAAACAACCAAGAGTTCATTTTTTGAGCTAGTAACGAAACAAATTTGCAACATCTAATACGTAACTCTCGAGCTACAACACGATAGACCAATAAGAAACTTGTATAATAAAAAAAGGAAATAGCCACATGGCTATTTCCTTTATGGGGAGTACGGAAGGAAGTGTTAAAACCTATTAGTGCAGCGGAATGGTAACCAACCAAATATCATGCTGCTTTTGATGATATGCACCTTGCTCAATAATCTTATTCAAATACGCCAATCTATGGTGCCCTTCCAGCAGATTATACGGCGCTCTTAGAGACTTGCCATTAACCATCGGAATGTCGCGCTCATACTTCAAAACAATAGGTGCTTGTGGCCAAGTCCCCCTTTCCTGCATTTGTTGTACAAGCCAACTACGCTGAAAAATCGGGTTGGTCATTCGACGTGATAGTTTATCAATGACCTCTTGATGTGGGGTTCGGATCTGTGACTGAATTTGCTCACTGCTCCAAGACTGAAGCTCAAATCGCATTGACTGAAAATCCAACCAGCCCCAGTTACATACAACGCCTTTCCAGTGCCTGTATAACCACTGTTTCAGCACATCATCAGGAAAATTTGGCAGGGCCTGACTGGCTTTTGGCTGCCACTCGTCCCAAGATTCACAATGCCGTCCGCCAAAACCATCAGGTTCTAATTCGTAGAGTAGTCGATCGCTCCTGATCATAAGCATACTCCTTCTGTTACTTGTAAAACCATAACCATTCATTTTAAATGGTTATTTATACCCTTAATTTCAAAGTAGCATAGAGGTTGGTGAAAAAATAGCTGAATAACAAAGAAAGATTATGCGCACGTGAGGCGTGAGGCGTGAGGCGTGAGGCGTGAGGCGTGAGGCGTGAGGCGTGAGGCGTGAGGCGTGAGGCGGGGTAATATTGGCACCTGCTTGATACAGGTGCCAGAATACTTAATTATTTTTGCTGCCAACGATCGGCTGCAGAGGTATCGGTTTCACGAGCGTCTACCCAACGAGACTCGTCTGGTGTTTGCTCTTTCTTCCAGAACGGCGCACGGGTTTTCAGGTAATCCATAATGAATTCACAGGCTTCAAACGCCGCACCACGATGGGCACTGGTCACACCAACAAAGACAATCTGATCACCAAGCGCTAAATCACCCACACGGTGGATCACTCGGGTTTTGAGCAAAGGCCATCGCTCCCGAGCTTGCTCGACAATCTCTTCTAGTGACTTTTCAGTCATGCCCGGATAATGCTCCAGCGATAAACCAGTGACCGCATCGCCTTGGTTAAAATCACGCACCTTACCGACAAAAGTCACCACCGCTCCGGCATCTGTACCTTGTGACAGCAGGGCATACTCTTCTGCGACAGAAAAATCTTCGAACTGAACAGAGATCATGATTAGCCCCCGGTTACTGGCGGGAAGAAGGCCACTTCATCACCGTCTTTGATTTCACTCTCAAGCGAGCTAATAGTTTGGTTGATGGCCACCAGCAGCTTGCCCTGCTCCAGTGCCAACTGCCATTTGTCGCCTTTTTGAGCTAGGTGCTGACGCAAAGATTCAGCTGTTGCAAAATCTGCCGCGACTTCAATGCGGTCTACGCCAACGAGCTCTTTGACCTGAGCGAAGAATAATACGTTAATCATGATTCCACCTTAAAGTGCCCAGACTTACCGCCTGTTTTTTCCAGCAGACGAACTTGTCCAATCACCATGTCTTTCTGGACAGCCTTGCACATATCATAAATGGTCAGCGCAGCAACTGAAGCCGCTGTTAGCGCTTCCATTTCAACGCCTGTTTTACCGGCCAGTTTACAGCATGATTCAATACGAACCATGTTTTCAGCTTCAATCGCTTCCAGCTGCACTTCTACTTTCGATAGCAACAGAGGATGGCAAAGCGGGATCAAATCCCAAGTTTTTTTAGCTGCCTGGATACCGGCAATACGCGCGGTGGCAAACACGTCGCCTTTGTGATGCTGACCTGAAACGATCAGCTGTAGTGTTTCCGGTGCCATGCGCACAAAAGCTTCAGCACGTGCTTCTCGTACCGTGTCATTTTTTGCCGACACGTCGACCATGTTCGCTTCACCAGAAGCATTGATATGGGTAAATTGGTTCATCCGTCCGTCCCAAAACAGGAAAAATAAAATGTAGAAAGGTGGCGTTTAGCCACCAATAGAGGCTAAGTTTGGCGTCATACCGGTATTCCCCTCATCGAGGAAATGACTCACCGCTTTTTCAGCCAGGCCACCTTGAATGCGGGCAATGAGCTCATCACGCTGATCATCCTGCTGCAGCAAATCACGTAGTTCTACACCGTGATCGCCGAATAAACAGAGATGCAATTTCCCAAGAGCAGAGACGCGTAGGCGGTTACAGCTCTTACAGAAATCTTTCTCGTAAGGCATGATCAAACCTATTTCACCTTGGTAATCGGGGTGACAAAAGACTTGTGCAGGGCCGTCATTGTTGCTTTTCAGCTTTAATACCCAGCCATTGGCAATGAGGTAATTACGAATACTGACACCAGAGACATGGTGGTTATTGAACAAATCGTCCATTTCGCCTGTCTGCATTAGTTCGATAAAGCGCAACTGGATTGGCCGAGATTTGATCCAGTTAAGGAATTGCGGCAATTGCTGAGAGTTAAGGTCTTTAAGCAAGACCGTATTCACCTTGACCTGTTCAAAGCCAGCATCAAACGCAGCATCGATCCCATCCATCACCTGGTTGAACATGTTCTCGCCCGTGATCTGGTAGAACATTTTAGGATCAAGGCTATCAACACTCACATTGATATGGGTCAGGCCCGCTTCTCGCCACTCATGGACATGCTTGGCCATACGGTAGCCATTGGTGGTGGTAGCCACCTTACGGATACCAGGTTGCCCCGCAACGGTACTGATGATATCAGTAAAGTCACGACGCAGGCTTGGCTCACCGCCAGTAATGCGCACTTTTGACGTGCCACATTCAGCAAACGCGCCTGTTACACGCTGGATTTCTTCAAGCGTCAGGAAGGATGGCTTTTTCTTCTGTTGAGGATGGTAGCCATCAGGAAGGCAATAGGTACATTTAAAGTTACAGACGTCTGTAACCGACAAACGCAAGTAATAGAACTTGCGATCGAAATTATCTTCAAATTGTTTCGCCACGGAACACCTTTCCAAGTACGGGAGGCCGACGCATTTCTTTGTCGACCCTGGTGACAACCTGTCACTGGCTTTAGTCACTTATCCCTTTATAGAAAGGAACTTAGTGAAGAAAGCTCGGAGCATGGCAATTGTACAGCACCGGATAAAACCAAAATGCGCACAACAGCGTATTACTTATAAAAATATCAGAGGAATTGCAAAATGGGCAAACCTCACAGGTTTTTCGTGCTGCATTCTACCTTTCAGCTGATTTCACGACAATACTACTAAAGGGAATACCCGTAAATTTTCTTACTAAAAGTGAGGATATTATGTCCAATATTATTGAATCTGCGACAATCGATGATATTGCCCTCTACTTACAACGCGAAGAAGGGCTCGACATGGCCAATGCCCGGGAGCAGGCCAAGCTTGTCATCAACGGTTTTATAGATATGCAGGAGAAAGGATTAATCAAAGGCTGGTACTTTGACGAACAAAGCCATCTGGAGTTACTGCCTAGCGATAATGCAATGAAAATCATTGCGAATCAGAAATAATTCGCAAAATGCGAATTGCGTTCTGGTACTTTTTTGCATTTTACAACAAAAAAATGAGTCAAAAGCGCTGAAAAACCATTTAAAGCGGTATGTAAAACTTGGTATCCCATTTGCAATGTCTATTTCATCAGACAAACAATAACCGGATGAGACTATGAATACTTACATACCGCTACTATTCCAAAAACGCCACGTCTTACCCGGTGGACGTATTCCCCTTCGCATTGCCCCAGGCTCTCAGATGGAAGCTTTCAAGGCTGCATTACGTGAAGGCAACAGTTTTGGTGTTTGCATGTTTGACCAAGACGAACACGGCCATCACTTTTTCCAAATCGGTACCCGTGTCACTGTTGAGGACTTTGATGTCTCGCCTAACAATGGCTGCCTAATCGTTACAGTAGCGGGCCACGAGAACTTTACCATTGATCATATGGAAGAAACTGACGAAGGTTATTTCTGCGGTGAGTGTCAGTACATTCCGCCTTGGCCCGAAACCGAAGTTCGCCAAGACCAGCAAATCCTGGCCGAAAAGCTCAAGCAAATGTTCACCAAGCACCCTGAACTTGGAGAGCTGCATCATAAAAAGCAATTCGACAACCTCAGCTGGCTCTGCCAGCGTTGGTTAGAGTTGCTGCCGGTGCCAGCCAGCGAAAAACAGCTACTACTCTCTGCGCCTAGTTGTTTAGACACCTATGATTACCTGATCAGCATTATGCAGAAGCCGCATTAAACTGTTTTTTCAACTTTTCCAACTGAACTGCCAGCTTCAACTGCCGTACTAACCTGTTAGCCCCCAAAAGTCATTGGGGGCATTTTTTATTCAAGCTACGCCCCCATTCCGTGACCGATATACCACCATAAGCACATACTCTGTATTCATTACGGCTTACACGGTACACTTCTTACATATACCAAGTTCACATTTTTCAGTTCATGATGCATTCCAATACAGTCAAAAACATTACAGAGGCCAAAATTGTTGCCATCGGTGGCGGTCATGGCCTCGGTCGCATGCTCTCAGCCCTATCAGAATTTGGCGAGAATGTGACCGGAATAGTGACAACAACCGATAACGGGGGTTCAACAGGCCGGATCCGTGCCTGCCAGGGAGGGATAGCCTGGGGGGATATGCGCAACTGTATCAACCAGCTAATCACCGAACCGTCTGTGGGTTCGATGATTTTCGAATACCGTTTTCGGGGCAACGGGGAACTAAACGGCCACAACCTTGGTAACCTGATGCTCAAAGCGCTCGATAACCTCTCTGTCCGCCCGCTCGAAGCAATCAATTTGATCCGCGATATGCTGAAGGTGAAAACTCATATCGTGCCAATGACCGAGCATCCTGCTGATTTATCGGCGATGACGACGGGGGGGGAAGTTATCTGCGGTGAGACCAGCGTGGATGAATTGGCAGATGTACCGCAGCGGCTTTACATCGAGCCAGCAGTACCAGCAACCAAAGAGGCTGTTACCGCTATCCAGCAGGCTGATATTATTTTGCTGGGGCCGGGCAGTTTCCTGACCAGTGTGATGCCGCCATTGCTACTGAAAGAAATTGAGCTAGCTCTAAAGAACAGCCATGCAAGAATTGTCTTCGTTACGAACCTAGATAAGGAGCATGGCCCGGCAGGAATGATGAGCTTGTCGCAGATGCTCATTTGGTGCGAACGTTCGATGGGCGGCCGCCAAATTGATGTTGTACTGACAGACCAGCGATGTGAGGAGCTGGATGAAAAATACAACCAGCATGTTACCTCGTTAGCATCGAACAACCATCAATGGCGTCACGATAGGGAAAAATTAAAGCAGGCTATTCACGGGATTGTCGTGGCTGGCTAGGCGCTTATATTCAATCGCCGTACCTTCTACCATCTGCCTGAATTCAGGCAGGTGGTTCACAATCCACTCATCCTGCCCTTGCTTGACCCGTGACTCACACTCCTGCGCCATGTCAGCCAAATCGTCAGCACCAAAACTCGCAGCACTGCTCTTGATGGAATGGCTGATCTCTCTAACCTGACTTATCGATGGGTGCTCAGAGAGCTGACGCTGGTATTGTTCCAATTCATCGCTAAATACATTAAGGAGTAATGTCAGTGTTTCCTGCCCGACTTCATCTGCCATGCGCTTGATGGTCTCAGCATTTATTGTCATTGCCATGTATTTCTCTCCCTACAGCTAACCTTGCGCGTCCTGCCAGGTTTGTAATTTACGGTAAATTGTTGACGGGCTGACTTCCAACAAACCCGCTGCACGTGGAATATTGCCATCGCAAGCATCAATAGCAGCTTGGATTGCGCGCTTCTCAACAATCCATAACGGTTCGACCTGCGACTTATCTATTGTTGATATCGCAGCGCTGCCTTCCCGCGGAAGTTCATCGGCTTCATTCACAATAGATAACTGTGATGCAATTTTAACGCCACCTTGGTTTATTGGCGGTGGCACCATCTCCAAGGAAACCTCTTCACCAGAATTTAGCACAACAATATTGCGAATAACGTTTTGTAATTCACGAACATTACCTTGCCAATGGTATTGTTCAAATAACGCCTTAACTTCTGGTGCAAAGCGGGTAAAATCCTTGCCTTCCTCAACAGACATCAATGCCAGCAAGGCATGGGCGATTTCCATCACATCCCCTCCACGCTCCCGAAGCGGAGGCAGAGTCACGGGAATAACATGCAAGCGGTAGTAAAGATCTTCCCGGAACCGCCCTTCCTGGACTTCCAGCCAAGGGTTGCGGTTGGTTGCACAGACGAAACGCACATCGACCGTGCTGGTTTTGGAAGAGCCGACCTTTTGGTATGTCCCGGTTTGGATAAAACGTAGCAACTTGCTTTGCAAATCCAGATCCATTTCGCAAAGCTCATCGAGGAAAAGCGTCCCCTTGTTGGCAAGCTCAACGGCCCCCTGACGCTCAGTCGACGCCCCCGTAAAAGCCCCTTTGACATGGCCAAACAACTCGCTTTCAATCAACTCTTTGGGGATTGCAGCACAATTGAGTGCCACAAAAGGCTTGTCGTTACGAGGGCTGGCCGCGTGCACCGCCTCGGCACACACTTCCTTGCCGGTACCACTTTCCCCAGTGATAAAGACTGTCGCCTTACTGGCCGCTGCCGATTCAATCACCCGGTATACCGCCTGCATTGGCAGGCTGTTGCCTATAAACCCCTGATACTGGGCACCAGACTGCTTAGAGGTTGGCTGGGAGGTTTCCCCTTTCGCTTTCCGGTCTTCCTCTTTCAAGGCGTTGTTGACTGTCACCCTGAGGCGATCCGCCTCACAGGGCTTAATAAGGAAGTCTTTCGCGCCGTAGCGCATCGCTTCGACCGCCACATCAATGGAGCCATGGGCAGTCATGATAACGACAGGGATCGCCGGATTATCCCGCTTTACCACTTCCAAGACTTGCATACCTTCCATATCAGGTAAGCGTAAGTCGAGCAGGATAAGATCAGGAGTGACTTCTTTGACAAACTCAAGTGCCTCTGTTCCTGTACCTACAATGGTCACAGAAACGCCCAATGGGTTGAGGTATGACTTATATAACGCTGCGACTGAGGCCGTATCCTCCACCATCAGAATACGGCGTTGGTGTGATCTGCTTTCCATTGCCCCTCCAAGTCCTATCAATCTTTACTAATTGTAAACAAAAGAAAAAAAACGATGTGACTTTTTCATAGTTATTGTTCAAGTCATAGCAAGTATTTTGCTATTAGCAATATGAATCGCATATTGCTTTGCAAAATGCAAATACACGTTCACAAATAAGTTCAATGAACGACTATTTTTGCTGTTAACCCCCTAAAAAAGTGCAATTAAAGAGGACTAGAAAAAGTTGGCACACATACTGCTTTAATAATTATGACTCTTCCTGAGAGTCAACCTAGCCAACTGACGTTGTTTGTGGAATTATTTCACTAAAACAATGACGCCAACCGAACCTATTATCGGTTGGCTTTTTTTTGCCTGCGATTTACCCAGCCACCAGCTTGGACTGATTACCGTTAGCTATTGGTAATAAATTGCTCTCGCAATGTATGGATTTTATCCCTTAGCTCCGCCGCTTTTTCAAATTCCAAATTCTGGGCCGCATCGTACATCTCTTTTTCCAGCTGCAAAATCTCAGTTTCCAGCTCCTGAGGTGACATGGTGGTATACGTACCTTTCTTCTCGGCCACTTTATGAAGCTGCGCTGCACGATTGGCTTTATTGCCTTTGCCCGGCGCACCTAACTCCATAATATCCGAGACTTTGGTCTCGAGCGCCTTAGGCACGATGCCGTGCTTTTCATTATGGGCAATCTGCTTATCACGACGGCGATTGGTTTCATTCATCGCCCGCTCCATAGAACCGGTGATCCTATCTGCGTATAGAATCGCCCTACCTTCCAAGTTTCGAGCTGCACGGCCAATGGTCTGGATTAACGATCGCTCTGAGCGCAAGAAGCCTTCTTTATCAGCGTCGAGGATAGCCACCAGCGAGACCTCTGGCATATCCAAGCCCTCACGCAGCAAGTTGATCCCCACCAGTACATCGAATTCACCCAAGCGCAGATCGCGAATGATCTCAACGCGCTCAACGGTATCGACATCAGAATGCAGGTAGCGCACTCTCACACCATGCTCAGTCAGGTACTCGGTCAAATCCTCAGCCATTCGCTTGGTCAGGGTCGTTACCAACACCCTTTCTTGTTTTGCCTCGCGGATCCTGATCTCTGACAGCAGATCATCCACCTGAGTCGCAACGGGGCGAACTTCAATTTGCGGATCTAGCAAACCTGTCGGCCTTACTACCTGCTCTGCAATATCCCCACCAGATTTCTCTATTTCATAGTTGCCGGGCGTTGCCGAGATATACAGCGTTTGTGGTGCCAGGGATTCGAATTCTTCAAATTTCAGTGGCCGGTTATCCAGCGCAGAGGGTAGGCGGAAACCGTATTCCACCAAATTTTCCTTGCGTGAACGGTCACCACGGTACATGGCACCAATCTGCGAGACGGTAACATGGGACTCGTCAATGATCAGCAGGCCATCCGGTGGCAGGTAGTCAAACAAGGTCGGTGGCGGCTCACCCTCGGCACGCCCACTGAGGTAGCGGGAGTAGTTTTCAATCCCGGAGCAAAAACCCAGCTCCATCATCATTTCGATGTCAAACTGGGTTCGCTGGCTGATCCGCTGCTCTTCTACCAGCTTGTTGTTTTCCAGTAGCTGCTTTTTGCGCACTTCAAGCTCGTCTTTGATGCCGTCTATCGCTTCAAGCACGCGCTCCCTTGGTGTTACATAGTGGGTTTTAGGGTAAATAGTGCAACGGGGCAAATCACGCTGCAGGATAGCGCCAGTCAGCGGGTCAAACATACTGATGCAATCGACTTCATCATCAAACAGCTCGATCCGTACCGCTTCCTTTTCCGATTCGGCTGGGAAAACGTCGATGACTTCTCCCCTTACCCGGAAATTGCCGCGCTCAAACGCCACGTCATTACGGGTATATTGCAATTCAGCCAACCGGCGCAGGACATCCCTTTGATCCAAAATATCGCCGCGGCGCACATGCAGCATCATTTTGAGGTAGGAATCAGGATCGCCCAGACCATAAATCGCCGATACCGATGCCACAATCACCACATCACGCCGCTCCATCAGCGCCTTGGTTGCCGAAAGGCGCATTTGCTCGATGTGAGCATTCACTGACGCGTCTTTTTCAATAAACGTATCCGTGGTGGGCACATAAGCCTCAGGCTGGTAGTAGTCATAATAAGAGACAAAGTACTCTACGGCGTTGTCCGGGAAAAACTCCTTCATCTCGCCATACAGTTGCGCTGCCAGGGTCTTGTTTGGAGCCAAGATCAGCGTTGGCCTGTCAGACTCTGCAATGACATTGGCCACAGTGAAGGTTTTACCGGTTCCCGTTGCCCCCAATAAGGTTTGATGGGCAAGCCCGGCATCCAGCCCCTCAAGAAGCTGATTGATAGCCGTAGGCTGGTCACCAGAAGGGGAATAGCGGGAAGAGAGCGTAAAGGTTTTAGAACTAGACTTGTCCATCATGATTCCGTACTGGCTATATGATCAGTGTACATAACATTGTGCAGCAGCTATCGAGCTTGTCAATAAGATGCCAAAATAATCACCATTTGTTCTTGACGGTAATTTGATAACGCCGTAATATCACCGCCCACGCAACAAACCCAAGCTGTTCACCTCTCGGTCAGCTTATTTTATTCCCAACTATTTCTAAGCCTTACTCGGTACACCCTTTCCACAACTTATCCAAGTTTTGATTTATATCAATTCACAGCGAAATTACGCCTACCAAACCTCTAAAGTAAACGCTCTAACTCTGTTAACCAGCACATAATTCCCCTCTGTCATTCCCTCTATAACAGTGGTTTATTGCACATCCGATCTTGCTCAAATTTTAATCGCAATGGCACAATGCTGAGCCCACACCCTAGTTTCCAAACATCCATCAACACAGTTATCCACAGTTTCCGTGGATAAGTGAGTTAAACCCTTGTGTTGTCTGGGCTAGCGGAAATCAAGCCTTTTTTTAGTTCCAAATTGGCTATTGAAGGAAATTTCTGCGTACTAAAACCTGAATGGTTGCAAAACGACCAAAAGATAAAGAAAATGAAATTTATCTCGGCAATACCATACATGTTTGTCCAGATATACTGGCTAAATCATCAATCAAGATCATGTGTAAAGTAGCCAACTGAGTGGGTACAAAATTGTTAATGACAGATTAAGTTGCATTAACTTTGCAGCAATGAATGGCGAAAAGCTCGCCGAAGAAGAAAAACCCTGCTCATGGGGAGTTGTTATAGATGCAACAAAGGAAGATAATATAAGGATCTTTTGCAAATAGTAATGCGGCGGTATGACTGAATACCTACTCCTTCTCGTAGGTACAGTGTTGGTCAACAACTTTGTACTGGTTAAATTTTTAGGACTTTGTCCCTTCATGGGGGTTTCCAAAAAACTGGAAACGGCCATCGGAATGGGGTTGGCTACCACCTTTGTGCTCACACTTGCGTCAGTGTGTGCTTACTTAGTCGAAACCTACATTCTTGTCCCCTTAGGCATCCAATACCTCAGAACGCTGAGTTTTATCTTAGTGATTGCGGTTGTTGTACAGTTCACTGAAATGGTGGTTCACAAAACAAGCCCAACTCTTTACCGCCTACTGGGCATCTTCCTGCCATTGATCACATCGAACTGTGCTGTTTTGGGTGTTGCCTTACTCAACATCAACGAGCGCCATAACTTCATTGAATCAGTGATTTATGGGTTCGGCGCGGCTGCCGGTTTCTCTTTGGTGCTTATCCTGTTTGCTGCTATGCGTGAACGGATCGCCGCAGCAGATGTTCCCGCTCCATTTAAAGGCGCTTCGATTGCGATGATCACCGCAGGTCTGATGTCACTGGCCTTTATGGGCTTTACTGGATTGGTGAAACTGTAACATGAGTGGATTAATCATTGCTGTGATTGCCATTGCAGCCCTAGCCGCCATTTTCGGCTTGATTTTGGGCTTTGCATCGATCCGTTTTAAGGTCGAAGCCGACCCTATCGTCGAGCAAATTGATGCTATTTTGCCCCAGACCCAGTGTGGGCAATGTGGTTACCCGGGTTGCCGCCCCTATGCCGAAGCTATCGCCAACGGCGATGACATCAACAAATGCCCTCCGGGTGGCCAGCAGGCAATCGAAAAGCTTGCCGATTTAATGGGTGTAGAGGTTCAAGAATCCGCCCATGATGCAGAGAAAAGCATCAAGAAGGTCGCCTTTATCCATGAAGACATGTGTATCGGCTGTACCAAGTGTATTCAGGCTTGCCCTGTTGATGCGATTGTTGGGGGAACGAAAGCCCTGCATACCGTCATCAAGGACGAGTGTACCGGCTGTGACCTCTGCGTGGCACCTTGCCCGACTGATTGTATTGAAATGATCCCGGTAGAAACAACGCCTGAGAACTGGCAATGGGATTTAAACCAGATCCCAGTCGTCAATATCCCAGCAGATAACAATGAAAGCACGGTGAAGTAACATGCTGTCTATTATTGAACAAATCAAACAAGGTCAGCTGTGGGACTTCCCGGGCGGCATCCATCCTGCCGAGAATAAGACCCTGTCGAACCGTACAGCGATCACTCATGCTGGTGTTCCCGATGAATTGATCCTGCCACTAAAGCAGCACATCGGTACTAAAGGTGAGATCTTGGTCAGCGTTGGCGATAAAGTGCTAAAAGGCCAACCACTGACTAAAAGCGACATGAGCATGTGTGTTCCGGTTCATGCGCCGACCTCAGGTACTGTCACTGCCATTGAACAAAGAACCACTGCCCACCCTTCAGGCTTGAGCGATCTCAGCATTGTTATCAAGAGTGACGGCGAAGACCAGTGGGGCTCCCAGCACAAGATTGCTGATTATGAATCCCTTGAGCCTGCTGAGCTAATTGATGCGATCCGCTTGAGCGGCATTGCCGGCCTTGGTGGGGCGGGTTTCCCGACCGGGCGTAAGCTACAAGGCAGTTTGGGCTTGGCCGATATCCTGATCATCAACGCCGCGGAGTGTGAGCCTTACATTACTGCCGACGATCGTCTGATGCAGGACTGTGCAGAGGAAGTGATCGAAGGGATCCGGATCCTGCGCCATATCGTCAAACCCAAACTCACCCTGATCGGTATTGAAGACAACAAGCCAGAAGCCATCAAGGCGTTGGAAAAATGCGTGTCTGCGGAAGATAACATTATCATCCGCGTGATACCGACCAAGTACCCTTCGGGTAGCTCCAAACAATTGGTAAAAGTCTTGACCGGCCGTGAAGTACCAAGCCAGTCTCGCTCTTCAGCTGTCGGTGTTGTGGTACAGAATGTCGGTACCGCATTTGCGGTTAAGCGTGCCATTATCGACGGCGAGCCGCTGATTGAACGTGTCGTCACCCTAACCGGAGAGGCTTTCAAGCAGCGTGGTAACGTGTTTGCCCGTTTGGGAACCCCTATTTCCTACCTGCTCGATAACTACGGTTACAAACCAGACCGCAAATACCCGCGTGTGATTATCGGTGGCTCATTGATGGGCTTCACTCTGCCGCATGCCAATGTGCCTATTACCAAGATCACCAACTGTATCTTAACGCCAAAGCGCCGTGAATTGCCGCTGCATACTCATGAAATGGCGTGTATCCGTTGTAGTGCCTGTGCAGATGCCTGCCCGACCTCGCTGCTACCGCAACAATTGCAGTGGTATGCCAAGGACAAAGACTACGACAAATGTGAAGAGTACAACCTGTTCGACTGTATCGAATGTGGTGCCTGTGCCTATGTGTGCCCAAGCGAAATCCCGCTGGTTAACTACTACCGCAAGGCTAAAGCCGAGATTTGGGCTAACCAGCAAGAAGCGGCCAATGCAGAGCGCGCCAAACAGCGCTTCGAAGCCAAACAAGCCCGTTTCGAGCGCGATAAAGCCGCAAGGGAAAACCGCTTCAAGAAAGCTGCCGAAGATCGCCGTAAAGATATGGCGGCGAAAGGCGGAGACGATGCTGTTGCTGCAGCCATTGCCCGCGTAAAAGCGAAACAAGCTGCTGCAACATCAGAAACCGCTGACAAAAAACCGGCTGTTGCCGCGGCCATTGCCCGTGCCAAAGCCAAGCAAGCAGAAGCGGCAAATGCAGGTAACGCAGCACCTAAAATCACCAGCGCGGTGCCTGACAACAGTGAAATGGCGAAGCTGCGTGAAGAGCGCAAACGTCAAGCCCGTGAGCGCAAGGCTGCGAAACTAGCTGAAGAAACGGATACAGCAGAAAGCCCAGCAGAGCAAAGCGCCGATAGCAAGAAAGATGCGGTCGCCGCCGCGATTGCCCGTGCCAAGGCACGCAAGGCTGCCCAGCAAGCTGATGCTCAGAGAGAGTCAACAGATAAGCAACCAGCCAACGCTGAGTCCGATCCTAAGAAAGCCGCAGTTGCTGCCGCTATAGCACGAGCAAAAGCACGTAAAGCCGCACAGGGCACTAGCGGTGAGCCTGAGCAATCCGCTGATGCAGCACATACTGACGCGGATCCGAAGAAAGCTGCTGTCGCTGCGGCCGTTGCCCGCGCCAAGGCACGTAAAGCAGCCCAGCAAGCACAAGCAGAAACACAGGCTGAAGAAGCCAAGATGGAGCAAACTGACGACACTGACGTTGACCCGAAGAAAGCTGCAGTTGCTGCTGCCGTCGCCCGTGCTAAGGCACGCAAGGCTGCCCAGCAGGCGAAGGAAGAAGCCCTTGCACAGGAAACCGTAACGGAAGCTCCTGCTGCAGAAGCTGACGACGCTGACGTTGATCCGAAGAAAGCCGCTGTCGCTGCGGCCGTTGCCCGCGCCAAGGCACGTAAAGCAGCCCAGCAAGCACAAGCAGAAACACAGGCTGAAGAAGCCAAGATGGAGCAAACTGACGACACTGACGTTGACCCGAAGAAAGCTGCAGTTGCTGCTGCCGTCGCCCGTGCTAAGGCACGAAAAGCAGCCCAACAGGCACAGGCAGAAGCGGGAGAGCCTGCTCTAGAAGCTAGACCAGCTCAAGCAGACGAAACTGAAATTGATCCGAAGAAAGCCGCTGTCGCAGCAGCTGTTGCCCGCGCTAAGGCACGCAAAGCTGCGAAAGAAGCACAAGAAAAAAATGAGGAAAACTAACTGTGGCTTTTAATATTGCTAGCTCACCCCATGCCCACAGTCGCCGAAGCACCAGCAGCTTAATGCGCACTGTTATCCTTTGTACCGGATTGGGCGTAGCTGCCCAATGGTACTTCTTTGGCTGGGGCGTATTGCTCCAAATCGCATTGGCCGCAACTTTGTGTGTTGCCACAGAGGCCGTGATCCTGAAGCTACGCCAACGTCCTTTGATACCCTACCTGCGAGATAACAGCGCGCTGTTAACGGGTGTATTGATTGGCCTATCGATTCCGCCTCTGGCGCCTTGGTGGATCAGTGTTATCGGCTGCCTGTTTGCCATTGTTATTGCTAAACACCTTTATGGCGGATTAGGCCAGAACCTGTTCAACCCAGCCATGGTGGCCTACGTGGTCCTGCTGATTTCATTCCCGTTGCAGATGACAACTTGGCTGCCTCCGCAATCTCTAGCAGCCGAGCCAGCCACATTGATGGATAGTGTTAGCGCTATTCTGACAGGCTTCACTCAGGACGGGTTTAGCGTCCACCAACTTCGCATGTCGGTCGATGGCGTCACGATGGCAACGCCACTCGATACGCTGAAAACATCACTGACTACAGGCCATACCGCAACAGAGATCCTATCAGGTCCTGTCTTCGGCCTGATTGGTGGAATCGGTTGGGAGTGGGTTAACCTCGGCTTCTTGATCGGCGGTCTGATCATGCTGAAGATGCGAGTGATCCAGTGGCACATCCCTGCGGGTATGCTGGGTTCACTGTTTGTCATCAGCACTATCGCGTTTATGATCAGCCCGGACAACACCGCATCACCGCTGTTCCACCTGTTCTCCGGTGCAACCATGCTGGGTGCCTTCTTTATCGCGACGGACCCGGTGTCGGCGTCGACAACAGTCAAAGGCCGTTTGATCTTCGGTGCATTAATTGGTGTGCTGGTATTTTTGATCCGCACCTTTGGTGGCTTCCCAGACGGTGTTGCCTTCAGCGTACTGCTTGCCAACATGTGCGTACCGCTGATTGACTACTACACCCGACCACGCACCTTCGGCCACTAAGGAAGCAACCATGATCAATGCAATGAAGAAAAATGGTGGCATCCTGGCTATTTTTGCCATTCTGGCCACCAGCTTAGTCTCGGTAACCAACCTGCTGACGGCTGGGCGAATCGAGCAACAGCAGCAACAAGAGCTATTGAAGGTACTTAATCAAGTCATACCGGCAGAAAGCCATGATAATGAGCTATACAAGAGCTGTACCTTGATCACCAGCGAGCAATATTTGGGGACCGACAGCCCTATGCCGGCATATATTGCCGAGAAAGAAGGTCAAAAAGTGGGCATGGCAATCGAGGCCATTGCACCCGATGGCTACAGCGGTGCCATTAAGCTGATCGTCGGCCTGGATCTTGAAGGCACCGTGACGGGTGTTCGCATCCTGAGCCACAACGAAACTCCGGGGCTAGGTGACAAGATTGAAACCCGTATCAGTGACTGGATTTACAGCTTTACCGGCAAGCGCGTAGACGGCGATAAGGATCCCCGCTGGGCAGTACGCAAAGACGGTGGTGAATTCGACCAGTTTACCGGTGCTACGATTACCCCACGT
Organism: Photobacterium sp. ABD4_091; assembly: GCF_056160145.1. Lineage (NCBI taxonomy): Bacteria > Pseudomonadati > Pseudomonadota > Gammaproteobacteria > Vibrionales > Vibrionaceae > Photobacterium > Photobacterium sp. ABD4_091. Next base: position 423,035 of record NZ_JBSWWQ010000001.1, read on the forward strand.
GCCGTCGTGGGCGCAGTGAAAAACGTATCGCTGTATTACCAGGCCAACCAACAGCGCCTATTCGAACAGCCACTGAACTGTCAGGGTGAGTGAAGATGATGAATAAAGAACTGATGAAAAATGGCTTGTGGAACAACAACCCGGCAATTGTTCAATTGCTCGGGCTGTGTCCGCTGCTTGCCGTTTCTGCAACGGTGACCAATGCCCTTGGCCTTGGTTTGGCAACCACTGCCGTATTGGTTGGCTCGAACCTGATTGTTTCTCTGGTCAGGCAGTGGGTACCGTCGGAGATCCGTATTCCGGTTTTCGTGATGATCATTGCCTCCTTGGTAACTTGCGTGCAATTGCTGATGAACGCCTTCACTTATGGCCTGTATCAATCACTGGGTATCTTCATCCCGCTGATCGTTACCAACTGTATCATCATCGGCCGTGCCGAAGCCTTCGCTTCCAAAAATGATCCTGTCCCTGCCCTACTGGACGGATTATGGATGGGGATGGGTATGACTGCCGCTTTGGTCGTGCTCGGTGCGATGAGAGAAATTTTAGGCAACGGTACCCTGTTTGACGGTGCTGACCGCCTGCTCGGTGACTGGGCTGCCTCACTGCGCATTGAAGTCTTCAGCTTCGACAGCAGCTTCCTACTGGCAATCCTGCCACCGGGTGCCTTTATCGGTGTTGGCTTTATGATTGCCTTGAAAAATGCTATTGATAGTAAGCGTGAACAGAAAGCTGCCAAGTCGCAGGACAAGCCTGCAATTGAGCGTGCCCGCGTCACGACCACCAATTAAGACAATGAAGTAAGCTGCTGGTGAGGGATCGCCAGCAGAAAATACAATTATAATGACATGTACTCATGTAGCACCAACCGGCCTTTCCTTGCTTGATGCTGCTGAGTAGACAACGCCGGAAGTTAGTATGAATAATCAAAAACGCGTCCAGATTCTGGAACGTTTACGTGCGGAGAACCCCCACCCCGAAACCGAGCTGAACTGGAGTTCGCCCTTTGAACTGTTAATCGCAGTGCTGCTCTCAGCGCAGGCCACCGATGTCAGTGTCAACAAAGCCACCGACAAGCTCTACCCTGTCGCCAATACGCCACAAGCCATGTTTGACCTTGGTGTGGACGGCGTCAAGGAGTACATCAAAACCATCGGCTTATTTAATTCCAAAGCCGAAAACGTTATCAAGACCTGTAAGATCCTACTTGATAAACACAGCGGCGAAGTCCCTGAAAGCCGTGAAGCACTAGAAGCCTTGCCGGGTGTTGGCCGCAAGACTGCCAATGTCGTTCTCAATACTGCATTTGGCTGGCCGACCATCGCCGTCGATACCCATATTTTCCGCGTCTCGAACCGCACCAAGTTTGCGATGGGGAAAAATGTTGATCAGGTCGAAGAAAAGCTGCTTAAAGTCGTGCCAAAAGAATTTAAGGTCGATGTCCACCACTGGCTGATCTTGCATGGACGCTATACCTGTGTCGCGCGCAAGCCACGCTGCGGAAGTTGTATCATCGAGGATCTTTGTGAATACTCTCCACCAAAAGAAAAGACAGAGCTATAAAGTCTCTAGCTAAATATCCATTCACTGCCAGCATCTAAGCTGGCAGTACTTTATCATTTCACACGCTAGATTCATTTAATACGATTTAATTTAGATATAATTAGAGGTCTGCAAGATTGCAAAACAATTGCAAATATCTAAAGTCAATAAAATACAGATTAATCTTCAATGAAAATTAAAATTAACCCCTGGTATATAAATACCATTCTTTTAAATTTAATAATTTAGTAAAACAGAACAAACCATTCAGCAATGCAATTTAACGCAACCAAAAAGCAATAATTAGCAACCAATAAAACCATTTAAATACAAGGGCATAAAAATATTCATTGTTTTGTTTGAAATATACCAGTCATAGTTATTTCAACGGCTGTAATTCAACTAGCATCATTTCTTAACCTGCCTGTAGCAAAAAATAAATATTACATCGTCATTATTGCCGAACTTTTTTATTTGGTCTGGCACGATGAAATTTTATAGAGCAACACTTTACTTCGTAAGGAACACCAACTGGTTAGAGTTACTCCTGCTTATTTCCTTTGTAGTGTTTTTTATTAGCCCGTTGACGAATATGGTGATGGAAGCCTTTCGGTTTAACGCGTTTGAGCGAAACTATGTTCCAGAGCAAATGTCCCTGCGCTGGTTCCAGTTTATTATTGAACGCGATGGCGTTACGAGTGCCTTTTACAACTCCTACATGATCGCCATTGTTTCTACCGCACTGTCATTATTGGTCTGCATTCCAGCAGCCTACGCGTTAGCCCGCCTGTCTTTCCCATTCAAACACTTTTTCCTGTTCTCGTTCCTGCTATCGAACGCGTTCCCGAAAATGGGTTTGTACATCAGTATCGGGGTTGTGTTCTACAAATTCGATCTCATTGGCACGCTAACCGGGGTGATGATTATTCACATCATCAACTCGTTAACCATTATGACTTGGATAACCAGTGCCGCATTCAAGAACATCCAACGAGCGCAAGAAGAAGCTGCTCGTGATGTCGGAGCGAGCCGATTGCAAACTTTCTGGTGGGTTACCCTACCACTGGCATCACCGGGTATTGCTGTTGCCACTATTTTTACCTTCCTGGAATCCTTGGAAGAATCAACCGGTACGCTCCTTGTCGGTATGCCTAATTACAAAACTCTACCCACAGCGATGTACGGCATTATCTTCGATACCCCAATGCCGGCAGCAGCCGCGTTTGCCATGGTATATATCGTGCCAATTATTCTGCTGTTAACCATCGTGTATTTCGTTGCGAAACGCAGCGTTCTGTTTAAATCAATGTTCGAAAGTAAAGGGATGTAAGATGCCTGCTCATAAACTAAAAGTTCATGAATTAAAGAAAGTTTTCTCAAGTGGCGATGGCGTCAAAGGTGTCAACTTCCATGTTAGCGACGGTGAACTCGTCTCTTTACTTGGCCCGTCGGGCTGCGGCAAAACCACGGTTCTGCGTGCCATTGGCGGTTTCAACGATATCGACTCCGGTGAAGTCAATATCGATGGCAACGACATTTCTGGACTGACCCCAGACGACCGACCAACCTCGATGGTATTTCAGGGCTATAACCTATGGCCGCATATGACAGTATTCGAGAACCTGGCCTTGGGTCTTAAGATCCGCAAAGTTAGCAAACTGGACATCCAAGCTCAGGTCCGCGAGATGCTTACCATCCTCAAGATGGAAGATCACATCGACAAATACCCTGATCAACTTTCAGGTGGTCAGCAGCAACGTGTCGCAATTGCCCGCTCACTGCTGCTCAAACCCAAAGTATTGTTGATGGATGAACCTTTCTCGGCACTCGATGCCAAGATCCGTCGTTACATGCGTGAAGAGCTGCGCAAGATCCAGCACCAACTGGGCATCACTATCTTGTTCGTGACACACGATCAGGAAGAAGCCCTCAGCCTGTCTGACCGGATCATTGTGATGAACAAGGGCAACATCGAGCAGATCGGTACCCCTGATGAAATTTACCACCAGCCAAAAACCCGCTTCGTTGCTGAGTTTATCGGTGAGATGAACTTCATTGAAAAAGGTACCGAAACCATTGCCTTCAGGCCCGAGCACATTTCAGTTGCCGAGGAAAACTATGACTTTACCGGCGTTGTACAGTCGAAAATGTCATTCGGCTTGTTCTCGAAACTGATCCTTGACACCCAATATGGCGAAATTCGTGTGGCCATGACCTCCAACGAATATCCGCACCTCCAAACCAATGAAACCGTTGGTTTGAAAATTAATCACTCAATGTCAATTTAATCGATATCTAAGGGAATATTCCGATGAAATCTACCGTATCTCGCCTGGCAGTCGCTATCAGCCTGCTAGCTTCTGGCGCTTCTTTTGCGAGCAATGTTGAAACCATCAACCTGTACTCTGGCGGCTCCGACAATGTTAAATCGACTTGGGATAAAGTGATCCAAGATTTCGAGCAAAGCCACCCTAACATCAAGGTAAATCTCGAGTTCTTGCCATCAGGTACTGGCGGCATGGTCGGTGCTGACCGCCTTATTGCTTCTCATAAAGCAGGCCGCAGCTCTGGTATCGACATTCTGGAAGTCAATCAGTCCGAGCTGAACAACATTCTGTCTCAGGCGGGCACTGAGGCTTTGGTCAAGATGGACGAGGCGTCTATCCCTAACCTGAAAAACGTTATTGCCGATAATGCCGGCTCTCAGGGCTATGCTATCCCTTACCGTGGTACGACTGTGGTGCTGGCCTACAACCAAGAAGATGTAAAGAACGTCCCGACCACATCGGCAGAGCTGTATGACTGGATCAAAGAAAACCCGCAACGTTTCGGCTACTGCGAGCCGGGTACTGGCGGCGCGTGTGACTCCTTCCTAGTCAGCTCGGTCTACAACAAGCTACCAACAGAAGCGATGACTTCAGGTGACGAGAAGTGGTCACAGCAATGGGCTCAGGGCTTTGAGCTACTGGAAGAACTTCACCCGTTCATGTACCAAACGGCCAATCGTGTCCATTACCCGTTCAAGAACCAAGGTGCCCTTGACCTACTTGCTATCGGCGAAATTGACATGACGCCTATGTGGGCAGATATGGTACTGGATCAGAAGTCCCGTGGTTTGATCCCTGACAATATTGCCATCACCCAACTAGAACCAGCCTTCACAGGTAGCTTGGTCTCTATCGCTATCCCGCAAGATTCTGCCAAGCAGGGTGCTGCTAAGCAGTTTGTCGACTACGTGGTTTCAGCACAAGCACAGAACCTGTTCGTCAAAGAGCAAAAAGCGATTCCGGTTATCGCCAACTCCCAGCTAGATGAAGACGTTGTTAATTCACTGAGTGGTTTGGAAGTCAGCGAATACCGCACTTACTCACTGGGTAACCTTGAAAACCAACTTAAGCGCCAGTGGGCCAATAAAATTGCCTCTCTAAGCAAGTAATAACAATCGGGATATGTGACATGAATAAGCTAATGAAGAAATTTGACAAACAAGCAGTACTGGGAATAAGTCTAATGATGCCAGCAATGGCCATTTTGTTATGCTTTGTCGCCTATCCCGTATTTTCCTCTTTTGTGACTAGCCTCTCTGACGGAGCTGGCGGCTACAGCTTTGATACTTATATCAGCCTGTTAACTGACAGCAATGTCCAAACCAACATCCGCTATACGGTTTCGATCGTATTGTGGACTGTCGCACTGACTATCCTGTTTGCCCTGATATTATCGGTCTACTTGCGTTTTTCCTCTTCCAAGAATGCTTTTTGGATTGGCAAGATCATCCTGCTGCCAAAGTTTGTACCCGGGGTCATTGCCGTCTTTGCCTTTATGTCAGTCATTCGCAATGGTGGTGGCCTGACGCGTATCAGTTACCAGCTCACCGGTGAGCGATTCCTACCACAGCTGCTCCATACCGATACCGGGATCATTATCATGAACCTGTGGTTCAACATCCCTTTTGCGACCTTATTGCTAATGAGTGCGCTGTACAAAATCAGCAATAACCAAATCGACTCAGGCAGGGATATTGGCCTTAAAAGCCTGGACATCTTATTTAAGATTGTGATCCCGCATATCAAAAATACTATCTACCTTGCGGCTACGTTCGTCTTCATCAGTACCATGGGTGCATTTACCACCCCATTCCTGATGGGAGAAAATGCGGTGAAAATGCTTGGGGTCAACCTGTTCCAGGAGTTCTCTGTCTATCAGGACTACTCAAGGGCAGCAGCACTCTCGGTCATTATCTTTGCTATCTCATCTGTCGTCGGTGCTTTGTATATCCGCATTATGTTTAACGACAAGAAAAGCACGTTCAGTTAATCGCTTAATTGACCAATACTATTGAAGACTTATGGATAACTCTGTGAATACCGTAACCACGCCAACTCTACCACTGACCCTTGATGTTCAATTCAATGATCCCGAGACGATCAGGAATAACCTTGAACCGTATACCCCTGCATCGGTGGTCTACCGCTTTAATGCCAATGCCGGACAACCTCTAAATATCCATTTGATTGAGGTGCCTTTTGAGCATGTGCTGGTCAGCCTTTACAGTCCATCGGGCCAGTTTGCTTGTGCAGTCACCTTTAAATCAAAGTTGGCGCACTTTCATTTGCCTCTGATCGATGAGTCAGGAGAATGGGAAGTTGTGTTTACGCATTTTCATCCGTTAAACGGGTGTGGCAAGGTGTCGATTGATCAAGCTGGTATCCAAACTGACAGTTTCAATATGGCGTTTGATTTCAACAGCTCCCCCGGCACAGTGAAAAGCAGTGCACCTCAGTGGTACAAAGGGGACTTTCATATGCACACCTATGTTTCTGATGGCAACGAGTCACTGGCGCATCTTGATGAACTGTGCCGCCAAGGCGGTTTAGATTTCTACACCATCACCGATCACAACCTGGCAGTACGGTCTTTACGAGATGATCAACACCCGACCTACTCGATGGAACTAACGTTGGATGATAACGGCCATATCAATTTCATCGGCTTAACAGAGCCATTGGATATCCATTCCATCACTAAGGGGGCTGGCACCGTCCACGAAAGTGCAGAGTTATGTATCAAGGCAGCAAAGCAGCAAGGCGCCCTGATCTCACTCAACCACCCGTTCAACCCTCATACCGGCGCAAGATATAACTTCGATTTATCCCTGTTTGATACGATTGAAGTCTGCCGCCCTTACCGTGAGGGTAAGCTCAGTATCGATGATGTCAGAACCGTTAAAGCCTTCGATGTATTATGGAACCATGGTTATCGCATTTTTGCCGTTGGCGGCAGTGATTTCCATGCCAAGGCAAGATCTGAATATATCCGCCCAGGAAAGCCTATCACGCACTTTTTGGCCAATTCCACGAGCCCTAGCTCGGTAAAAGCAGCACTCAATAGTGGCCATAGTTTCATCACCAAAGATTGTGACGTTGAGTTCCAATTCTATGAGCAACTATCGGGTAAACCTGTCTTGTGGGGACAAAGATTGGATACCCATACCGCTATCCAATTTAATGGCGCCAGCGAGCAAAGCCTAACATGGCAACTTATTATCAATGGCGAGGTCGTTGAAAAGATTGCGAACGCGGAAGTTAGTTTCACCCTGACGTTATCTGACGGTGACTTCGCCCGTATTGATGCCCGCAATGAGGAAGGGAACTTAAAGGTATTCTTCAACCCGGTTTACTGCGGTGAGCACAGCCAAACGCCTCTTGAATGGTTGAAACTGAAAGACCAGATAGAATCAGACTGCCACTGAGTCAGAAGCGCCCGCACAAGCGGGCGTGACTACTGAGCATATATCGAACTATTCTCTATTCAACTTTACCAAAGTACTCAGTAACAGTTGCAACGAAAGACTCATCATCACTGGTTGGGTCGTTATACTCGATGGAGTAGTAAGGCATAATGCTGTCTTTTAGTTTTTCCGCAATTTGGATTTCCAAATTATCGACACTAACCGTACTGACGACTTCATAGGTTTCAGCACGATTGAGATCCATTTCTTTCGCCTGCTCCAAGGTAATGCGCTGAGATTTAACCTGCGCAGCAAGTTCGCTATCCACTTTCTCTGCACTGCTATCTACCACCACATCATTAGATGCTGTCGCCAACCCGGCGCTGAAACAAAAACTCAAAGCCACTAGCCAATTCATTTTTTTCATAACCACTACCCTACTTAGTTTTATTGTTCACACTAAAACTTAGCCACTTCAGCAGTAAATTCAGCATCAAAATTAAGAAAAATAGGTTATTCAATTTTATCGTAATAACTGGTTACTATCGCCTGATAGTTACTGTTGTCGCTGCGCGGAACCACGTAGGCGACAGAGTAATATTCAATGTTTTTTTCTTTGAGTTTGTTATAAACCAACTGTTCAAGTTTGGATTTCCCCGACACCGTATACACGGTAAATGAGTCAGCACGATTCAAGCCCATCGTTTGAGCCTTGTCGACACTGACTTCGTGAGGCACACCATCCACTTGAGTGACAGAATGACAGTCTTCCGCCATCAGGGGAAAAGCGGCAAAAAGAGCAATGGATAGCAAGGATTTCATTATTGACTACCTGTTGTTGACTACACCCTATAAAGTTAGCCAAGGAATCCATAATCGCGAATATTACTCCGCATCAGTTCAATTTAGGTATTGCCTCTAGATGTTTAATCTAGATAATAGTGCGGCCCAATGAGATGACCACACGGCGGTTCTTGTTTCGCCCAATCGGCGTGCTGTTGTCAGCAATAGGGCGGCGCTCACCATAGGCTTCAACCTGAATCCTGTCTTCTGGGAGCCCCATCGCCATAAAATACTCTTCAAGGCGTTCGGCCCTGCGCTCAGACAACGCCTGGTTGCCCGTTTTCGCGCCTTGGCCATCGGTATAGGCCGCAACAAGCACCAAATCAACATCGTCGCTGTAGCGGACAAAGTCAGCAATCTGGGACAACCGGCGCTGCGAGGACTTATTCAGCTGATCGCTGCCCTGATCATAATGCAGTACGGTAAAGGCAATGTCCTCAAAGCTGTAAGGAAGAAGGTTGTTGATACACTGGCTGAACTGATCATAGGCAGGGCGGAAAGTCACTGCCGACAAAGCCACATCAATACGCTTGTTGCTCTGTTGCCAGTCCCGGTAACTGAATGTCGGGTAACGTCCGCCTTCCAACTCGGACAGCATCGTCCAGGCGATTTGGCCCCCCACATAGCCATCAAACTGCTTGAAGAACGTCAAGTTGGTGATCGGCTGTGCCGCATCGCCCGGCATCCAGCGCGGAGGCATTGAAACTAGGTTGACGTTGCGGGTTTCTCCCATCGGGCGGCGCATTTTCAGCTCGAAATCAAGGTTAATTTTCTTGCTGGCCTTCGACGTAAACTGGGCTTCGCCATAATTAGGGATAGTATGGAGCATACGGCATTCCAATGGAGTATCCACTGCCACTTTCCATGTTGACTGTGACGGCTGGGCGACATAAACCGGCGTTGCGCTCGCAGCACTGGTCACCACCATGCTTAGCATGGATGCCAACGTGCAATATTGAAGTTTCGAGATAGCCATTCATCCACCCATTGTTGCTGTCTTGCCCTCTCACACTGCCACTCAGCACGAGAAATATTTACGGCTCGTTATTGTATCGGAAAATACCGAAAAAACTTTAATCCTCCCTTTCTGTTGCACGATTTTGCTCCAAGACAGGGAAAGGTTTAGCTCATCGGTCGAATCTGACATAATGGCCGACTATTTTACATTGATTTGCCGTTTTATGAGCCAAGATAACGAACTAAATACTTTGAAAAGTCGCTTTCGCGGCTACTTTCCAGTCGTCATTGATGTAGAAACTGCAGGCTTCAATGCCAAGACGGATGCATTGCTAGAAATCTGCGCCGTAACGCTACAGATGGATGAAGAAGGCTGGTTGAAACCGGCGACGACCCTGCATTTCCATGTCGCCCCATTTGAAGGGGCTGTGATCCATAAAGAAGCCCTTGAGTTCAACGGTATCCGCGACCCATTCAGCCCGTTGCGCGGCGCGGTGTCGGAAGAAGCAGCTCTCAAGGAAATCTACAAGCAGATCCGCAAAGAGCAAAAAGCGGCGGGTTGCTCTCGCGCTATCATGGTGGCTCATAACGCCAACTTCGACCACAGTTTTGTTATGGCCGCTTCAGAGCGTGCAAAATTAAAGCGCAACCCGTTCCACCCATTTGCGACATTCGACACCGCAGCGTTAAGCGGGCTTGCCTTTGGGCAGACTGTACTGGCAAAAGCCTGTGCCACCGCAGGGATCCCGTTTGATAACAAAGAAGCCCATTCTGCGCTGTACGATACAGAAAGAACGGCAGAACTATTTTGTGAGATTGTTAACAAATGGAAAAAATTGGGCGGGTGGCCACTGCTAGAAAATCAAACAGAAGCTAGCACCGACGCCGAATAATTCAAACAAAACAGACTCATCAGACCTCTGACCAAGCCCTTTAAATTTGGGCTTGGTCACACTTCTATTCAAACAAGCGTTCCAAATTAAGTGATTGTTTTAAACACAGTCTAATTAAACATTGGTCAATTAGACATGTTTTTCAAAAACAATGCGTTACACTAGGTTAACAATTCTAAATTCCGCCCGTATACTGCCCCAACTGTTTCATATTGTTTCAAGTGGTATCACCGCATTAACGATAACCCATGGCTATTTGTCGTTGCTGCGCCCCCTTCGTGTGAACAAATATGCTGTTCCCCTGTCGTCAAGGGCCCCTTCCGAAACCCCGTGGTTCAGTAACACCTTTTTGCGTTTTTCATTCATGGATCGAAGAACAAGAAGTAACCCACTCTAAAAGGCACGCATAATAATGACTAAGAAAATTACTCTGACGGCACTCGCCGTATCCGCTGCGCTACTCAGTATCAATGCTCACTCTGCCGGCTTCCAAGTTAACGAACATTCTGCCTCCGGCCTTGGGCGTGCATTCTCTGGGGAAGCTGCCATCGCAGACAATGCCTCCGTCATCGCCCGCAACCCAGCGGCAATGACCATGTTCGACCGGATGCAGTTTTCCGGTGCAATCTCTTACATTGACCCACAAATCGATATCACAGCACAATCAAGCGGTGAAAAGGCCACTGATGTTGCCCCTACTGCCGTAGTTCCCGCTGGCTACTTTATCCAGCCAATTAACGACCAGTTTGCATGGGGGCTGGCAATGTTTACCAACTACGGTTTTGCCACCGAGTACCCTACTGATTTCACCTATGGCACCGATGCAGGTAAGACCGACCTTTTGACCCTGAACCTTAACCCAAATATTGCTTACCGCATCAATGACAATTTCAGTATTGGTGCAGGGGTTAACCTGGTTTATGCCGATGCCGAATTGCTTCGCCACTACGGTGGTCTTCAACCATCTAACCCAAGTGCCGATTTCCTAAAACTAGAGGGAGATACGTGGGAGTGGGGATGGAATATCGGTTTCCTTTATGAAGTGAACAAAGACAACCGATTCGGCCTGAGCTACCGCTCGGAAGTTGAACTGAAATTTGATGGTGATTTCACTGACTACACAGGTGCATTCCTGGAAGACGGTAACGCTGGCGATACCGTACCGGGTAAATTGAACGTGATTACCCCGGCCATCGCTGAATTTGGTGGCTTCCACCAGCTAAACAGCCAGTGGGCGGTTCACTATGGTGTGCAGTGGATACAGTGGAGCAAGTTTGATGAATTGCGTGCCACCAGCGACCAGTGTGTGGACAACACTTGCCTGCTTAAGGAAGAAGACTTCGACGACAATTTCCGTTACTCCATTGGTGCCACTTACAACTTAAACCCTGACTGGATCCTACGTGCCGGTTTTGCATTCGATGAGCAAGCAGGCAAATCAACCCTAAGTATCCCTGATACCGACCGTTACTGGTACTCGGCGGGCTTTACCTACACCTACAGCAACCAGATGACGTTCGACTTTGGCTTTACCTACCTCTACGGCAAGAGCAATAGCTTCGAAGAAAGCGGCGAGACCTTCCATGCCGAAAATGATGCGTACCTAACCTCTGCGCAGATTAATTACATCTTCTAAACCGCTAGGTAGACATAAATTCAGTTAAGGGAACACCATAATGAAAAAAAGTATTTTAGCACTAAGCATTGCAGCCTCATTGGCACTGGCAGGTTGTGGTAACGACGCCAAAGTCGAAAATAAAGTCAGCTACGAAGATCACATCGTCAAGAGCCTTCAGGCCGATACCAAAATCAAATTTGATGTATTGACCGCCCCAATCCTGCCAACGTTTTTGGCTATGGACAGCACTGACGGGACACTCTCGACTGAAGGAAGCGTGGGTGACGAGAACTACAACACCGATTTATCCGATCCGCTAACGGCACTGGGTAAAACCGACGGCTGGAGTGTGTCGCAGCCGATCGTCATGCCATTCGATGGCGATTTGAATATGATGAGTGCGCAAGGTGCCTTCCATCTCATTGAAACTACCAGCCCGCTTTCTGGCGACTTGCAGGTCAAAGATAAATTAATCAATGGCGAAGACTTCACCGTTGTGACCTTGGATGGCAACTTAACCGTTTTCCCGAAAAAACCATTGAATCCAAAGTCTGAATACATGTTTGCGGTCACTGATACCTTGGTTGATGGCGAAGGCGAACCGGTGGGCATGTCGGAATCATACGCGGTATTGAAATCCACCGTTAAGCCACCAAGCAGTGACCTGATTGATGCCCAAAAAGTCACCCATGCCATTGAAGCCACTATTGCAGCAGCTAAAAGCATCGATGCCAAGTCAATCATCTACTCAAGCTGGTTCACAACAGCGTCTGTGGGTGATGTGCTTGATACTACAAAAGCCATCATTGCCCAGACCATCGGCACTGTTCAAGCAGGCGGTAAAGCTGAAGATGTCCTAAAGGGTGAAGCCAACCCGAACAATGTGGACTTGTCGGGCTTGTACCAGATGAATATCAGTGAAGTAACTGATATTGAAACATTCTTTAATAACAATGTAACCCTAAGAGCCTTGGTTGGTAATGACCAGGGGGCTATTGATGAACTCGTTACTGCTTATACAATTACTCTCCCGGGTACCAAAATCTACACCGGTACGGTCAGCCTGCCGAACTTCCTCAACAGCAACACCGAAGGTGAAGCTTGGAAGAAAACCCCTTGGAAGAGCGCGGTACCTAGCCTTGCCAAAATCAGCAATGTTATGACCAACGGTTCTGATGCTGACAAGGCGGCGGTTCAGGCTTCTTTGGATGGGATCGATATTGCCAAGCTGCTTGATGGTGACAGTGCTGAGTTCATCAAGCTGATTGGCCTGAAAGTCACGCTGGCTGATGGTTCACAATTGGATGAAGAACGCCTAGTCACCCAATACAGTCCATTACCGCAAATCCAATCGGTCGATCAGGTGCCTATGCTGATGATTGTTCCACCAGAAGCCTTTGCCTCAAATCCTGGTGTGACGATTTACCAGCACGGTATTACTTCAGTAAAAGAAACAGCCTACCTGTTTGGCGCACAGCACATCGGTATAGCAGCTTCGAGCATGAAATCTAAAGCTATTGTCGCCATCGACCACCCTCTACACGGTGAGCGTGCGCTAGCCGATGGCACGGTAACGACCGGTGAAACCGCTGATGTGTACATGAACCTCGAATACCTCAATGTTGCCCGTGACAATATCCGCCAGAGCATCATTGATGATCTAGGTCTTCGCACCTCACTGACTGTGATGGCTGGCAGTGGCTTGCCAACCTTCCCAAGCTTGAATGTCATGGATGTCAGCTTCTTCGGCCATTCACTGGGCGCGATTACCGGTATTGGTACTTACCGTTTAGGTAACGATGAAATGGGTATTCCAGCAGCGGATGCCATGTTTAACTTCACATCAGGGGCATTTGCCAACCCGGGCGGTGGCATCCCTTCCTTGCTGCTTGAGTCATTAACCTTTGGCCCGACCATCAAGCACTCTTTGTTAATTGGTGCTGATGAGGCGGCGTATGTGGCAGCCTGTGGCAATGCTGAAGACGGTGGCGCATGTTTCACCACTTTCTACGAAAGCCTAGATGATACAACCAAAGCCAAGATTGACAGTACCTTCACCTCGTTCGCTTACGCGGCGCAAACCGTATTAGATACCGTCGATCCTTATAACCTAGCTAGCGGTGTCAATGGTCCGGTTTATGTAATGCAGGCTGAAGGAGACAGTGTAGTACCGAATGATACCGGCCTATTCGGTATCGGCGGCACTGAACCACTGGTGAAGCAGTTTGATCCGGAGTCGGGTGGTCTATCAGATCTTACCGATAGCGTTGCAGGTGAAGTGAGACACGTCGCCCGTTTCAATGCTGAAGTTTCTAAAGCCCAGCACAGTACGGTAATTGGTCCACAGCTTGTGGACGGTGAAGGCAACCCTATTACACCATCTGAAGCTCAAGCAGCAACTGATGAAGCTCAGCTACAAGTCGCTACCTTCTCGGCAAATGCTGGGCAAGGGGTTGTGGTTGGTAATAAAACACTGATTGAATAATCTCAACTGCAAAAGTATCAACCAAAAAGGCTAGCCAACGGCTAGCCTTCTTTTTATATCAACCACCACCAAATCTTTCAGCAGCGGGCAATAACAGAAACCCTTATAGGTCGTCAGTGTGCTCTGACAAGTACGCAGCAACACCTTGTGGTGATGCATCCATACCTTCTTTACCTTTTTCCCACTGCGCTGGGCAAACTTCACCGTGTTCTTCGTGGAACTGAAGTGCGTCAACCATGCGTAGCATTTCGTCGATGTTACGGCCTAGCGGTAGGTCATTGACAACCTGGTGGCGAACCACGCCTTCTTTATCGATTAGGAATGAGCCACGGAAAGCAACACCGGCTTCTGGGTGCTCAACATCATAAGCCTGGCAGATTTCATGCTTAGTATCGGCAATCAGTGGGTACTGAACAGAGCCAATACCGCCATCTTCAACTGCAGTGTTACGCCATGCATTGTGCGAGAACTGGGAATCGATAGACACCCCAATCACTTCCACGCCCTTGGCCTGGAAGTCAGCGAAGCGCTTGTCAAAGGCGATCAGTTCTGAAGGACATACAAAGGTGAAATCTAGCGGGTAGAAGAACAGCACTGCAGGCTTGCCTGCAAGATGACTGTGTAAGTTGAAGGCATCAACAATTTCACCGTTGCCAAGCACTGCAGCAGCAGTAAAGTCCGGGGCCGGACGGCCAACTAGAACACTCATAACAAACTCCATGTTTTTGGCTGGTGCTTTCTTTTACCAAGAATTTCACAGCCAAGATAAGATCATACAGTAATACCTATGTACTACTGCCGAATATTCATACCAAAAAGGCAAAAACCAGTATAGACAGGGTAAGGTGACAAGGCTTAGACATGCAGCACAATAAAAGAAAATTCCTTCACTACATGAATTTTTATTCTACATGTTGTAAATTGATTTCCTTTGAGCAAAGCAGCCAAAACAAATAAGAAACATTGCACATAAGGTGCAAGCTTCATGCAATTCACGACATAACACAATGGACGGATCTTAAGTTTATGAACCCAGTAGTTATATCGGTATGCGTTATGCTTTTACTCGCATTAATGCGAGTAAACGTTGTAGTAGCGCTTACCTTCAGTGCCATTCTTGGTGGCCTGATTGGCGGGATGCCACTTTCGGAAACCATTTCAGCTTTCGAAGGCGGTTTAGGTGGCGGCGCCACCACAGCATTGAGCTATGCCATGCTAGGTACGTTTGCCGTTGCGATTTCACGCTCTGGCATTACCGATGTCCTGGCGCAAAAAGTGATCAAGCGTATCAGTGGCCATGACAATGCAGCGGCTGCCACGGGCGTAAAGTATTCTGTTTTAATCATTCTTGTGCTTCTAGCCATTTCTTCTCAGAATGCGATCCCGGTTCACATTGCATTTATCCCAATTGTGATCCCGCCTCTGCTTCACGTATTCGCCAAGCTAAAAATTGACCGCCGTCTAATTGCCTGTGTGCTGACATTCGGTCTGGTAACACCATACATGGTACTTCCTGTTGGCTTCGGTGGTATTTTCCTCAACAATATTCTGTTGAAGAACTTGCACGACAATGGCCTTGATGTCACCGCGGGCCAAGTACCGTTTGCGATGCTGCTACCTGCGCTCGGAATGATTTTCGGCTTGCTGGTTGCCACCTTCTTTACCTACCGCAAACCTCGCGAGTATTCAGAAGAGCAAATCCTGGCAGCAGAGCCTGAGCACAAAGAAATCAACATGCAGCATGTCTACATTGCTGTGGGTGCGATTGTGGCGGCACTGGGCGCGCAACTATACAGTGGCTCAATGATCATTGGCGGCCTGATCGGCTTTATGGTCTTCACCTTTGGAGGCGTGATCAAGTGGAAAGAGACTCATGACGTGTTCACCAAGGGTGTACACATGATGGCAATGATCGGCTTTATCATGATTGCCGCAGCAGGTTTTGCCTCTGTAATGAAAGCCACAGGCGGGGTTGAAACCCTGGTTAGCTCACTGGCTGATATTATCGGTGACAACAAGCCACTGGCTTCACTGTTAATGCTGGTTGTTGGCCTGCTTGTGACTATGGGGATCGGTTCTTCATTCTCGACCATCCCAATTCTAGCGACCATCTACGTACCACTGTGCCTGACGTTCGGCTTCTCTCCTCTGGCAACCGTTGCCCTGGTTGGCACGGCAGCAGCACTGGGTGATGCCGGTTCACCTGCATCTGACTCTACGCTAGGCCCAACAGCAGGCTTGAATGCAGACGGACAGCACGAGCACGTATGGGATTCTGTTGTTCCAACATTCCTACACTACAACCTGCCGCTGATTGCCTTCGGCTGGCTTGCCTCTATGATGCTGTAGTACGGGTTCATACCTTTTTCACCTAATACTTCAAAGGCCAGCCGGCGTTACGGCTGGCCTTTTTTGTTGTCCAATAATTCCTGCTAAATTAGATGCTTAATTAGCTATAGGTCACATCACCGTGTTTGGACATCGAAATTTTATGTCCTATAGTTATTCAAGGTGTTTTATATCAGGGATGGTATATGGACAGAATTGCGCAATCCTCTTTTCTGATCATCGACGACAGCAATATTATTCAAAGTGCAACCCGTGCATTGCTCATGAAGCTTGGGGTGCCGATGAACAACATCATCAGTACCGCCAATGCGAAAGGTGCTGTGCTTGCCTGCAGCAAGCGCAAATTTGATATCCTGTTGATCGACCATAATCTCGGTACTGGCAGCAGCGGGCTGCAGTTGCTCGAATACCTCCACTATAAAAACCTGATCCCTCGTCAAGCACTGGTCTTTATTGTGACAGGCAACGACAGCCAAGAAGTCTTTTTCGGTTATTCGCAGCATGAGCCCGATGGCTACCTGATCAAACCGATCCGCTCGGAAGATATTATCAAGCGCGTTGCTGCCGGGTTGCAGAAACGGGAGTATTGCGAACTATTACAGCAAGCCTATGTTAACGACGGGCTTGCCAGCGTTAAGCCATTGTTTGCCCAAGCACCGGATACTGCCGCCCTTAAAAGTGGCATTTTATTTGTTGCTGATCTGCTCACTGAGCAGGAGCAATTTGATGATGCTCAGGCAATGCTTGCCGGCTTGCTGCAAGTTCATGACGTCCTGCAAGCCAAAATCAAACAGGCCGAAATTCAGGTTGCGCAGAAAAACTACCAACAGGCATTAGAGAAAGTTAACCAATTAATCAAATTCAACCCCTTTAATATTCGCCTGCTCAAGCTCAAGACCACAATCTGCACCCTTACCGAGCAATGGGAGGAGGTTGAAGAGTCCATCCACCGCCATATCCAACTCCACAGCGGGAATATTGAGCAGACACTCACCCTGGCTTGGGTTCACCTTATTCACCAAGATCTTGAAAAAGCGATCCCCCTTTTATTCAAGACCGCGCAGCTACTTCCCCACTCAATGTGGGATACCCCCGGCCGTAGGGGGATGATTTTGTTTGCCGATCTGTTATCGCTCCAGCATAAAAAAGACAGCAATGGCCTGAAGAACTGGCGCCTCGACGGGGCGTGGAGCCGGCTTTGCAATGATCCCAAAAGCAGGCTTCGCAGCAAAGGGGTGCAAAAAGCGCTGCTCGCCATCCAAGCCCTACTGATAGGGGATGAGGAAAAGGCACGGGCCATTATGGCGATGGTTGAAGACAAAGAAGTCAGTGATACCGAAACAATCTACCTGGTTTGCTGGGCGTATAACTTCTTGGATGAACAAGAAAAGATTTCTCGCTACCAGCAGCTTGCCCTTAATAGCCAAGCGCCTAGCAGCGAAGGGCTGGCGACCCTCCAACGCATTGCCGTCTCTAATATGGTCAAGCCCAAAACCTCTGCCGAGCATGCCAAAATCGAATTAGGCGAGGCCACATAGTGGATTGCCTCCCCTGCTAGCCCACTTCTTTACAAGGACGTAAAGTATGCCGCCTTTCTCACAACCATTATTCCTTTTTCGAGCCATTTTTACCGTTTGGTTGTTCTTATCAATATTCAATATACAGGCAGCTCAAGTGGCACCAGGACTGGATCCTAGCACTGAGGCTAGCTCAATTAATGAACCCAGGCCGCTGATTCGAGTCGGTTTTCCGGGGTTTAACTTTCCACCTTACGTTTATCTTGATGAAGAACTCGAACAGCATATCTCAGCCAAGGGGCTCCCTGCTAGCCCACAAAGTTACAGCGGGCTGCTGATGGATGTGCTCCAGCAGGTTTCCCACCTCGCTGATTTTGACTATCAGGTGGTCTTCTACCCGACATTTGAGGATGTGACCAATGCGTTCAAGGCGGGTGATTTGGATCTGCTGGCAGGGGTAACATCGACCTCAAAGCGGCAGGAGTTTATGTCGTTTAGTGAGCCGATTTTTTCCCTGCGCCGGGGCGTAGTGACCCTGAACAAGCCCATTAATCACTACCATGAACTCGACAGCGAAGTTATCGCTATCGAGCAGGGCTTCGCCTTGCAGGAGCTGCTACCGGCCATTTTGCCCTGGGCTCAGCTCCGCCCCGTACCAGATAGCGCGGTGGCCCTCTCAAGCATTTTGGATAAAGAGGCAAAAGGCTATATCGGCGATGCTGTCGTACTGTCAAACTTGATCAAGCAACATGGTGACAAACAGCTAACTTTGTCCATCTTGCCCGACTTACCCACCAATCACCTCCATTTCTCAACCCAGAAAGGCAAGCACCGGCTGCTCAACCGAATCAACTTTGCGTTAGAAGACATTAAAGCTGACCGCCTCAAAGCCATCTACAACCAATGGCTGACGCCCGATCAACTCAATATGTTTGCCCATTTCGGTAATCTCAACTTGAGCCAGGAGGAGCGCAGTTGGCTCGAAGCCAACCCGACCATCTCCATTGGTGTCCACCGTGACTGGGAGCCTTATGATTTCATCAGCGAGCAAGCACACCACGCTGGGCTCACTGCCGATCTACTGAAGATCATTGCCAATGAGCTAGGGATAAAATTCGACATCATTTCAAAGCCTTCGTACAGCGAGTTGCGAGAAGCCTTTATCGATGGCGATATCATGATGTTGTCAGCGTTGGCAGAAACCCCCGAAGACGCCCTGCAAATGCATTTTTCCACCCCGTATGTCGATGAGCCTTGGGTACTCTTCGGCAATGCCGATTCCGCCTACGTGCAGATACTCAGCCAAGACAGCTCGGAGGTAGGTATCATCAACGGTACCGCTGGGGAGAGTTTGCTACCAGAACTGTGCAAGGGTTGCAGTGCGGTCGATTACCCCGACCAGAAAACGGCCTTTAAGGCGTTGCAAGCCGGGGATATCGACCAAGTCCTCACATCACTGCACCACGCTTCCCCGCTGCTGCAAAGTGACTATATCGGGCAGTTTCGGATGCAAGGCCAGATCTTGCCAGACAACTTGGTACCTTTGCGTTTTGCGGTCAACTACCGCCACCCTATCCTGTTGAATATAATCAACAAGGCCCTGGCCTCTATTCCTCAAGACGATTATTCAAGGTTAGAGCACCAATGGCTTACCTTTGATTACCAAGAAGGCCTAGCCCCGATGGAAGTCGCCAAATGGGCCGGGCTCATTTCAACCCTGGGTATCGTCGTTATAGCCAGCATCATTGGCTGGAACCGCAAGATGGCCAAGGAAATCTTGCAACGCAAAGCAGCTGAGCTACGGGCAAAAAATGCCGAACTGCGCCTCCAGCATCTAGCCGATAACCTCGATGGCATCGTGCTACAGCATATCCAGCCCGATCCCGCTAAGCCGCTGCAATTCCAGTTCACCTTTGTCAGTGCCAGTATTCGTGATCTGCTAAATGTTTCATCAAGCCAGCTATTTCAAGCTCCCCGTTCACTGTTTGATAAAATGGAAATTAGTAACATTGGCGAGCTGGAACAAAGCATGCTCAATGCCTGCCAACAGGGTCATTGGGATCATGAACAAGCCATTACAACGTCCACATCCACCCCGATGTGGGTGCAGTTCAAGAGCCGAATCACCCCCAGTGAACATGGCGGCTTTTACTGGAATACCGTCATCACCGATATATCTCTGCTCAAACAGCAGCAGCTGGCACTCGAGAGTGCCCGGCAGAGAGCGGAAAGCGCCACCGAGGCGAAATCCCAATTCCTCGCGACCATCAGCCACGAAGTGCGTACCCCGATCAGTGGCATTCTCGGCCTGCTCGAGCTGATGGCAGACCAACCGCTTAACGAAGAAACCCGCAACCTGCATGGGGGGCTCACCCAGTCGGCAAGGAATATGCTGCATATCGTCAACGACGTATTGGATTTTTCCAAAATAGAAGCCGGCAAGTTAGACCTAAACCCAACAGAGGTTGAGCTTGGCAATGTCCTGGCCCGGATCATCCAGCCCCAGTCGATCCACGCCCAGCAAAAGTCGTTGGCGTTCCATTACTGGCAAGACCCTACCCTGGCCTCTTACCATTACCTCGATGACATTCGCCTGCAGCAGGTATTGAACAACTTCCTCAACAACGCCATAAAATTCACCCAGCAGGGCACCATCTCCCTTGCTATTGATATCTTGGACAATCATGAAGATGGTACAGGCCAACACATTCAAACTGTCCGGTTCAGCGTCAAAGACAGCGGGATTGGGATTTCAAAAGAAAAGCAAAAGGCGCTTTTCCAGCCATTTGCCCAAGCGGACCAATCCACTAGCCGGCAATTTGGCGGCACTGGCCTCGGGTTGGCGATTGCCCGCAAGCTGGTAGAGCAAATGAACGGTAGCATCCACCTAGATAGCGAAGAAGGCAAAGGCAGTACCTTTAGTGTCACTCTTCCGCTGCCAGTGGTTGCCAAAGAGGAAACCAAACCAAGCCTGTTTGCCGGGCAGCAGAGTGCCGTGGTATTTGGCTATTTCTTGCAACGGGAAGAACTATGTCATTACCTCGAGAGCCATAGCGTCGAGCCAGAGTTAGTCACCCTTGATAGCCCATCTTCTGCTTGTGAGAAAATACGTAAATCTCAGCCTAGCTACGTCTTCCTGACCCTATCCCTATGGCAACAGCTGGCATTGTCAGCAAATTGGTTCAAGCGGCACTCCCCGGCCTCCAAAGTCATCATCATTAATCAAAACCCGATGCTGTCGCCGGAGCCCATGGATGAACACTGGTGCCTGTCGGTCAATCCGCTTTTCCCTGATAATTTGCGGCATGTCATGACCCAGCAGATCACACCGGGCTCGTTCCACTCCGACCATAGCCCACAGCACCAGGAAGAGGCAGAAACCCGCGAACAGGCTGAGTTGGCAGGCCGTTTAATCCAGGTCGCCGAGGACCACCCGATAAACCAACAAGTGATCGCCAAACAGCTAGAAAAGCTAGGCGTGGTTGCCGACATTGTCGACAACGGGATCCAAGCTTTGCAAGCGCTTGAAAAGCATAAATACGGGTTACTGCTTTCTGATTGCCATATGCCGGAAATGGATGGGTATAACCTTGCGGCGACTATTCGCCAAAAAGAACAACAAGCCTACGATCTTTATACTCAATTTGAACAATATGAAGAGAGCAATGAGGGCATGATGGCAAGATTGACGTCAACGGTAGGGGTGACGATTGCCAATACGTGTTTGCATGAAGGGCTCCCGATCGTTGCGCTAACCGCCAACGCGGTTCAGGGGGAAGATGGCCGGTGTTTTGATGCCGGCATGAGCGACTTCGTGGTCAAACCCGTTTCCATTGAACAGCTCAAAGGCCTCATTGAACGCTGGCTCCCAGCCAAAGAGGCTCAGCATAACATTGCCCCCACCTCTCCGGAGCTTGAGGTTCAGCCAGACACCGGCTTCCTAGCCGATGATTTTGGTGCCTTGTTTGGCGACATTTCTGATGCCCTTAACGGCGGTGAGCCCAGTTCTGATAGACACAGTTTCGGCAATGAACATAGCTTCGGTGAAGCGAGCTATACAGACAATTCCGTGTTGTCCGAGGCGGTAACAGAACCAACTGTCACGGATGAGAACCTTAACGGCTCAAGCCTTTTAGACAGGCAAAAGCTTGTCGGCATGTTCAATGACCGGGAGCTGGCCGAGAAGTTGATTGCTGAGTTCAAGCAAACCCACCAGCATGATCTCGCACTATTGGAAACGGCACTGGCTCAACAAGATCAACGCCTAGCCGCCGATATTGCCCACAGAATGAAGGGAGCCTCAAAGATGCTGGAATGTGAAGCGCTAGCAGAGCCCTTGGCTGATATAGAACAACACGCCAATAGCGAGAATATCGAACAGGCGCAACCTTCCATTGAGAAGTTAAGATTGCTCAGCGAGCTGTTGTAGCCATGCCCCTAAAACGAAAACACCCCGAGAAAGCAATTTCCCGGGGTGTTTTGCTAAAGCTTCTGTTAGCTTTTGGCTCAGCCTAATCTACCAGTCGCTTAACCAGTGAACATGGTGTCCACCAGGTTTATTGCAGGCGATTATTCTGCAGCTTCGCCGTCACGACGCTCAGCCGCTTCTTTGATCATTGGCTGTAGCTCACCTTTCTGGAACATCTCAAGGATGATGTCACAGCCACCGATTAGCTCACCTTCAATCCATAGCTGAGGGAAAGTCGGCCATTGTGCGTAGGCTGGAAGCTCAGCACGGATATCAGGGTTTTGCAGGATATCGACATATGCAAACTTTTCACCACACGCCATTAGCGCTTGCGACGCCTGAGAAGAAAAACCACAGCTTGGCAGTTTTGGTGAGCCTTTCATGTACAACAGAATTGCGTTTTCAGAAATCTGCTGTTTAATTTTGTCGATGGTTTCCATAGCTTCCTCTTACGACTTTGCTTTATAAGTTGACTATCTCAGACATCATTCTACTTGGTCACGCGCAGGAAAAAAATGCCTAAAGAAAGTAAGGATATTATTTTTCACCTCTTTTTGCTCTTCAGATCTTTTAATAAAGAAAAAACTTGCTAAAATGATTTCACCGTCACAATTTAGACCCATACCTCGCGGTATAGTAATTCAGTGACAATAGTCAGTTTCAAATAATAAGTTGGCCCTAGCCGACTGGAAGCAATGTCAAGGGAAACGCCCCTTAACCAAAATGGAGAATCGAGCAATGGCATTCGAACTACCAGCTCTACCTTACGAAAAAAATGCTCTTGAGCCACACATCTCTCAAGAAACTCTTGAGTACCACCACGGCAAACACCACAACACATACGTGGTTAAGCTAAACGGTCTTATCGAAGGTACTGAGCTAGAAGAAAAATCACTAGAAGAGATCGTTAAGACTTCAACTGGTGGTGTATTCAACAATGCAGCTCAGATCTGGAACCACACTTTCTACTGGCACTGCCTAGCACCAAACGCTGGCGGCGAACCAACAGGTGAAGTTGCAGAAGCAATCAACGCAGCATTCGGCTCTTTCGAAGCGTTCAAAGCGAAGTTCACTGATTCAGCAATCAACAACTTTGGTTCTTCTTGGACTTGGCTTGTTAAGAAAGCTGACGGCTCTCTAGACATCGTTAACACGTCTAACGCTGGCACTCCACTAACAGAAGAAGGTGTGACTCCTCTTCTAACTGTTGACCTGTGGGAACACGCTTACTACATCGATTACCGCAACCTACGTCCAGACTACATGAACGGTTTCTGGGCACTGGTTAACTGGGACTTCGTAGCGAAGAACCTAGCAGCTTAATCGCGCTAAAACTCCCCCTATATCGAATTGAAACGCCTGCTGATGCAGGCGTTTTTTTATGCCTCTAATATCTAACAGCATTCCAAAACCCAGCGTCATCCCAAGCTCTCTAAAAAAACTATAAAAAATATAAAATATAGGTATTTCATAGAGTTGATTGACGCTTTCCTGACAATTCGCTGAACAGATGAAAGTAAAAATGCGGGGGTATTCAGCAAGAAGATACTCCTATGACCAGACATTCAGCCTGCAAAAAGATTGCCACTTCTTTCCTTTGCCTAGCCCCTGCGATGGTGTTAGCCAATGATGTTGAGCCTTCAGCGGTTCCGGTTACCGTGGAGCCGGTATCCACCCGGCATATCGCGCAAAAAATCGAGGAGGTAGGAAAGATCACGGCACTTGATAACGCCAGCCTCACTTTCAGTGCCGGGGCGAAGATTGAAAAAATCGCCTTCAGCGATGGTGATGCGGTAAAAAAAGGCGATGTTATCGCCGAACTCGATAACACCAAAGCCAAAGCCGATCTGGATAAAGCCCGTAGCACTCTGAATTTGGCTAAAACTAAACTTCAGCGCACCCGTGATCTACTCGCCAAGCAGCCTGATGCGCTATCGCCCCAGGATGTCGACGAGCTGCAAGAAGAGGTCAATCTCGCCGCTGCTGATTTCCGCCAGCAAGAAGCAACCCTGAAAGACTACACCATCGTTGCCCCATTCGATGGTCGGCTTACCACCTTTACCCACTCAATCGGTAGCCATATCGACGCCTCTAGTGCCCTGGTCAGCTTATACAAGCTAGACCCAGTTAGCGTGACCTATGCCATCAGCCAGGAAGATCTCGGCATGGCACAAATCGGCCAGACAGTGAATGTGACAGTATCCGCCTATCCAAAACAGACTTTCACCGGTGAAGTGAGTTATATCGCTCCCGCCGTCGATGAAAGCTCAGGCCGAGTTGAGGTACATGCCACTATCGAGAATCAACAGCTGATCCTGGCACCGGGCATGTTTGCCAATGTCAGCCAGCAGTTGCAACGAGGCAAGCCTCTACTGGTCATCCCGCAAAATGCCGTGCTGGCCAATGACGAGCAGCGGTATATCTGGGTCATAGAGGGGAACAAGCCCGAGCGCCGAGAGGTTGAGCTGGGTGCCAATACCAATGATGGTTACGTTGTGATCACCAATGGCCTGGAAAAAGGAGAGAAGGTCGTTACCACTGGCCAGCAAAAGCTCACAGATGAGAGCTCTGTTAATGTGCTCTCCTCCCAGCAGCCTGAAAAAAACCTGTCAAAATCGGTAAATAATGCCGGAGACGTTACCAACAAGGAGGCCGGATAATGCGCTTGCCTGAAGTTTGTATCCGCCATCCGGTTTTTGCTTCTGTACTGAGTATCGCCGTCGTACTCTTGGGGGTCTTGTCATTCCAGAAGCTGGCCATCCAATACTTCCCGGAGCATCAAACCGCGACCGCGACCGTCAGTGCCAATATCACCGGTGCCAGTGCCGAGTTCATGTCTCGTAACGTCGCCGATAAACTGATTGATGCCGCAACAGGCCTCGACAGTGTCGATACCATGACCACCGACTGTGTTGAAGGTAGCTGTACCCTGAAAATCAACTTCAGCGATGATGTCGATGATGTTGAATACACCAACCTGATGAACAAGTTACGCAGCAGTGTCGAAACGATTGGTGATTTTCCACCGAGTATGACCGACAAGCCAACGGTAACGGATAATTCGTCAGATACCAGCACCACCAGTAACGTCATCACATTCGTCAACACTGGTGGCCTTGAGCAGCAGGAGATGTATGACTACATCAGCCAACAGCTTGTGCCGCAATTCCGTCACATTCAAGGAGTGGGCAGTGTCTGGGGGCCATATGGGGGCTCTTCGAAAGCCGTGCGGGTATGGCTCAAACCGGAGCGTATGAAAGCGCTTAACATCAAAACCGCTGATGTCGTCGGCACACTGAGCACCTACAACAGTACTTTCACTGCCGGAACCATCAAAGGTGAAGCTCGAGACTTCTCGATTAACCCTGTGAGCCAAGTCACTTCGCTGCAAGATGTGCAAGAACTCGTCATCCGGGTTGATAATGGTCAGATCATCCGGGTCAAAGACATTGCCGATGTTGTCATGGGCGAAGAAAGCCTGACCCCGAGCTTGCTCACGGTGAATGGTAATCAAGCCATGTCGTTGCAGGTTCTACCACTAAAAACAGAAAACCCCGTCGTCGTCGCCGAGCGGGTCAAGGCTGCTATCGAATCGATGCAAAGTAAGCTCCCTGACGGTATCGAGATGAAGATGGTTTACAACCAAGCCGACTTCATCGAATCTGCTATTAATGAAGGCTTTGCTACCTTGGTTGAAGCGGTAATATTGGTGTCTATCGTAGTCATGTTGTTTCTCGGCTCGTTTCGCGTTGCCTCGGTGCCGATCATTACCATCCCAGTATGCGTGATCGGTGTGTTTTCCGTGATGGCAATGCTTGGCTTTAGCATCAACGTCCTGACTATCCTTGCGATTATCCTCGCCATTGGTTTGGTGGTCGATGATGCCATTGTGGTGGTAGAAAACTGCTACCGCCATATCGAACAAGGGGAAACACCATTCAATGCCGCCTTGAAAGGCAGCAAGGAAATCATCTTCCCGGTGATTGCGATGACACTCACCCTGGCCGTGGTTTACCTGCCGATCGGGCTGATGTCCGGACTAACGCCTGATCTCTTTCGTCAGTTTGCTTTTACCCTAGCAGCGGCAGTGATCATCTCGGGGGTGGTCGCCCTTACCTTGTCGCCGATGATGAGCGCTTATTTAATCAAGCCAACAGAGCAACACCCAAAGTGGTTTGCCCGCATCGACCACCAGCTCAACCGCTTGGCCGACAGGTACACCCTTGAACTTGAAAAGTGGTTTAACCGCAAGGCAGTCATGGCAGGGTTGTCATGCCTTCTGTTAGTGTTGTCTGGGTTTGCCTTCATCAAAATGCCGCAGGTACTGTTGCCAACTGAAGACTCCGGTTTCATCGAAGTCACCTCAACCGCCCCGACCGGTGTCGGCCGCCAGTACCACCTTTCGCATAATGATGAACTCAACAGTGCGATGGCTGGCCAACGCGCTATCGAAGCCAACTTGTCATACATTGAAGGTACGCCAACCAACCATGTATTACTCAAGCCTTGGGGGGAGCGTCAGCAAACAGCGGATGAGGTCATAGCAAGCCTTACTGAAAAGGCTAACCGTACGGTTTCAGCCTACGACATGTCGTTCGCCGTGCGCTCTGCGGATAACCTTGGCATCGCAACGAATCTAGTGTTGGAACTGACAACGGTCGATCGTGATACTGATACTTTGGCGAAAACCGCTGAGCAAGTGACTAAACTACTAGAGCAGTACCCGGGGGTGACCAACGTTAAGAACTCAACCCTGCGTGATCAGTTAACCTATGATCTGGAAATTGACCGTAACGCGATTATTTTGTCGGGCGTCAGTTACAACGATGTCACCAATGCCCTATCAACCTTCCTCGGCTCGGTCAAAGCGGCAGACTTGCAGGCAGATGATGGCTTCACCTACCCTATCCAGGTACAGGTAAACCGCCGGGATCTCGGAAGCTTTAACGTACTTGATAAGCTCTATGTCAGCTCAGACTCAGGTCAGAGCCTGCCGTTGTCGCAGTTTGTCACTATCAAACAAACCACGGCGGAATCGAGCTTCAAGACCTTCATGGGCAAAGACAGTGCTGAAATCACCGCAGATTTAATGCCCGGCTATACGGCCAGCGATATCAAGGCTTACATTGATCAAGAAGTTCCTTCCTTGCTCAGCAGTGCCCAAGGCTACGACTTCAATGGCACGGTCAAACTGTTGGATGATTCCCAAGCTGGTACCCAGTTACTCTTCTTGCTAGCCCTGATCTTTGTTTATCTGATCCTGGCTGCGCAGTTCGAGAGCTTCATCGATCCGCTAGTTATCATGCTGACGGTCCCTCTGTGTATCGTGGGTGCGTTACTAACCTTGGCAATGTTTGATCAGAGCTTGAATATCTACTCGAAGATCGGATTGCTGACATTGGTTGGCCTCGTAACCAAGCATGGCATCTTGCTGGTTGAATTTGCCAACGAGCAGCGACGCCAGGGTGCCTGCGCCATCAAAGCGGCGTTGGAGAGTGCCCGCTCTCGTCTGCGCCCAATCTTGATGACCTCGCTCACCATGATCCTCGGCTCGCTGCCACTGGCCTTTGCCGACGGTCCTGGCTCTCTAGGGCGGGTGAACATCGGTCTGGTGCTGGTTGGTGGCTTAGTCGCAGGTACATTCTTCTCACTATTCGTGGTGCCTGTAGCCTATGTGGCAATGGCTAAGTTGAAAGAGAAAGATGTTCTCGCGATTTGGCGCCGTCAACGACAGGCCCCAGCAAACTAACAATCCCACCAATAAAAAAGGCCTGCATCATGCAGGCCTTGTTTCTAATAAATCAGATTCTTATTGCTTTTCAGCCAAGATAATACGCAGTGTACGACGCAGTGGCTCTGCCGCACCCCACAATAGCTGATCACCAACAGTAAACGCATTGAGGTAATCATCACCCATTGCCAGTTTACGCAGGCGACCGACAGGAACAGACAGCGTCCCTGTTACCTTCGTTGGGCTAAGCTCTTGGACAGTCACATCACGGTCGTTCGGGATCACTTTAACCCAGTCATTGTGCGATGCGATGATCTCTTCGACTTCATCCATCGGTACGGCTTTCTTCAGCTTCAGTGTCAGCGCCTGGCTGTGGCAGCGCATTGCACCGATACGCACACAGGTACCATCGATTGGAATTGGATTATTATCCAAGCCCAAGATCTTGTTGGTTTCTACCGAGCCTTTCCACTCTTCCTTGCTCTGGCCATTTTCACGCTTCACATCAATCCAAGGGATCAATGAACCCGCAAGCGGCGCACCGAACTCAGAAGCTGGGAAGTCTTCAGATCGCATGGTTTCCGCAACTTTACGGTCGATATCCAAAATGGACGTTGAAGGGTCAGCCAGCTCACTAGACACCGCATCGTTGATCACACCCATCTGGCTGATCAGCTCACGCATGTTTTTCGCTCCCGCACCAGAGGCAGCCTGGTAAGTTTGCGATGTCATCCACTCAACCAAACCTGCTTGGTACAAGCCACCTACAGCCATCAGCATCAAGCTAACCGTACAGTTACCGCCGGCAAAGGTACTTACACCATTATGCAGACCCTGTTTCATTTGCTCGTAGTTGACCGGATCAAGGGCAATGATCGACTCTTCCTTCATGCGCAGAGTAGAAGCCGCATCAATCCAATACCCTTTCCAGCCTGCTTGGCGTAGTGCTGGGTAAACTTTCTCGGTATAGCCACCGCCTTGGCAGGTGACAATCGCGTCCAACTGTTTCAAGCGCTCAATATCAAACGCATCATGAAGGACACCGGCATCCTTACCAAAATTCGGAGCTGGGATCCCCACTTGGGACGTAGAGAAGAATACAGGCTCAATCACGTTGAAATCACCTTCTTCTACCATACGTTGCATCAGGACAGAGCCCACCATGCCTCGCCAACCCACTAATCCTACTTTCATCATGTGCACTACACTCCCTGATTCATTGTTCTATCGGTATAACTATCGCGTTTAATATATGGCATGGAAAGGCCCCTACTGGTAAGACCTAACCCCAGTTAACCCGCGATAGTTATAGCGACAGGCAGACCCCCATCTATAGTAATTTCAGCAACGAAACTCAAGCATAAGTTGCAAAAATCCTGTAAAAAAAATCACCACCCTGTAAACAAAACCGCCGATATTTATTACACCCGTCAGCACAGAATGCTAAATCCCCACATTATTTTTGGTGAAATTTCGGGCTAGAACACAACCAAAAACCGAACAAAGAGCAGACAGAAGCCAACAAAATGTTCAAAAACAAGACCAAAAGATGAAAAATCAGTTAAGTCACAGCTAACTTCCACTATCACTTATTTTGATCATTTCGCCACACATTGATAACCTACCAAAACTCGCAAGCACAACGCTTAATTCTAGAATACCACCCCAATTGCGGTGGTATCATCTATCTATTAATGGAATCACACAAATGGAAACAACATGAAAGAACAGTCAAAAAACAAACAAAACACAAATTAAGCACGCAAAATTAACAATAATTCAAAATACAAATGTGCTTTTTTAAAGGGTTACAACTTCATTTTGGATGAGATCACATCTAGAGACATTTTCTATCGTGAGCTCGAAAGCTATCCGCTAGAGTAGCGGCGAATCAATGCTAGTACCCTTTAGCAGACCTATCAGGTCATCAAAACTATTAGAAAATAATCCCTTAGGACCGATATTTCCTGTCCTAAGGCTATTCACAATTTACAGGCTCGAACTTACAAGGTTAGAAGTATGAACAAACAGACTGTAAAACTACCGTCGCTGACTCAGGTCTTTATCGCTCTCGGTATTTTTCTTGCGCTGGCTTTCTCTTTTACTGCGAAACTCGATTTACCTATCCAGCTTGCGCTTTACATCGGCTGGTTCGTGATCATCGCACTGGGCATCAAGCTTGGTCATGATTACAAATCGCTGGAAACAGCAGCGACCAAAGGCATTGCCAACGGCTTAGGTGCTGTCCTAATCCTACTGGCAGTCGGTGCCCTCGTCGGAACCTGGATTGCCGGTGGTATTGTGCCAACCATCATTTATTATGGCCTCAAGGCTATCCACCCATCCATCTTCCTGCTGGCGACAATGCTGATCTGTTCGATGACAGCGCTGGCAACGGGTACCTCTTGGGGGGCGGCAGGTACTGCCGGTATCGCAATGATGGGGATCGGTCAGGGTCTTGGTATTCCTGCGCCAATGACAGCCGGTGCAGTCCTGTCTGGCTGTTACTTCGGTGACAAACTATCACCGCTATCAGACTCGGTGATTCTGGCTTCATCGATGTCGAATGTAGAAGTTGTTGAGCATATCAAAGGCATGCTGCCGATTGCCCTGATCAGCTACATCATTACCGGTATACTGTTTACTGGTGTTGGCATTCACTACGCCGGCAATGTCGATATGTCTCAGGTTGAGTCTGTTATCCTGGCCATGGACAAGCAGTTCGTAATCTCGCCATTCTCGTTTGTTCCGGTGATCATTGTGCTTGCCCTTCTGGCTTTGCGCCTGCCTTCCTTCCCAGTTATTTCGCTAGGTTCATTGCTGGGTATCGTATGGGCGGTTATGGTTCAGGATATGGACCCACTCGTTGCCTTTAATACTGCCTGGGCACCTTTCTCCATCGATTCGGGTGTTGATTTCATCGATGCCATCCTCAATCGTGGCGGTATGTCGTCCATGCTGGGCTCAGTCGCTGTTATCATCTTCGGCCTTGGCTTTGGTGGCCTACTGGACAAAGTCGGTGTATTGCAGACTATTGCCAAGATCTTCGAGAAACGCGTTAACTCAGCGGGTAGCCTATCGGTATCAACGATTGCTACCGCCTTCCTAGGTAACGTTTTCGGCTCTGCAATGTACGTATCACTGATCCTGACACCAAAAATCTGTGCCAAGAACTACGACCGCCTTGGCTACCAGCGTAAGAACCTATCACGTAATGCAGAGTTCGGCGGTACCCTGACTTCCGGCATGGTGCCGTGGAGTGATAACGGTATCTACATGGCGAGCATTCTGGGTGTCGCGACCTTCTCCTACGCACCGTTCATGTGGTTGAGCTTCGTGTGTATCATCGTCACCATTGTTTCTTCCTACATGGGTTGGTTCGTTGACCGCTGCCCACCAACAGCAGCAAGCGAAGAGGCTGATGATGCAGCACTGCCATCCACTCAAGGACAGCAACAAACCGCATAATTTGCATAACTGCCACTTATAAAGACTTCAAAGAGCGCCCTATGGCGCTCTTTCTTATCCCGGAGTCAACAATATAGTTGTAAACAAATATTAATTGAACTTATACTAACTAAGCCCTCTTAACACCCACATTTATCATTCCTGAAAGCACAGAAACCATCAAAATAAACATACAAAGCACAACTTGAAAATGGTTAATTAATAATAAAAAAACAATTAATCATGCTTCAAAACATCCATGAACGATATTAAAATATGTGAATGAGATATTAATGTAGATCATGATCACAAATACCAGCCATTAACCCGTTTGGATTAGCATTCAGTAGCACATATTGACCCCCGTCAATTATTTCCCCCATAAATCAGGGACAATGACCTCGTTTCTTATTTTGAGGGCTGTGTAACAGCTCAATTTGCAGTGAAGAGCTGTGAAGAATTGTTACAGATTCCTTATTTTGGCCAATCGGCCTTTTTGATTCCTAAGAGGTTACATATGAGCAATCCAGCAGAGAAAAACCAAAAGGTAACGATAGGTGCATACATTGCCCTAGCGTTCGCTTTTGTGTTCTTTTCAGGTCTACTACAAACCAACGAGTGGTACGGTGTATTTGATTTCAACACCCTGAACGGTTCTTTCGGTACAATGGCGAACACAGTAACTGCTACGGCAGACGGTGCCATCGAAGTCACGCAAACCACTATGCGCGGTACTGGCGGTAGCGGTGCACGTGACGGCTTCCTATTCGCCCTAACACTTGTACCTACTGTTATGTTCGCACTGGGTATGATCAACGTTCTTGAGCACTACGGTGCCCTTGACGCAGCACGTAAGCTACTGACTCCACTACTACGTCCGCTAGTTGGCCTACCAGGCGATACCGGCCTGGCGCTAATCGCTTCTCTGCAGAACACTGACTCAGGCGCATCAATGACTCGCCAGCTTCAGGAAGGCGGCCACATCACTCAGCGTGAAACCGATGTATTCGCGATGTTCCAGTTCTCTGCCGGTGCAACCATTGTTAACTTCTTCTCTTCAGGTGCGGTGCTATTCACCCTAACCTACGCTGACGGCAGCAACGCAGTAACCTCTTCAATCGGTTTGGCAGTCGTCATCATGTTCGTGATGAAGATTGTTGGCGCGAACATCTTCCGCCTATACCTAAAAGCCACTGACAAGAAAAACAACGTTTCTACTGAGAAGGAGACCGCATAATGTCTCAAGCAACTAAAAAACCAATGGTTACTGACATCTTCGTAGAAGGCGCGAAGAAAGGCTGGGCAATCTCTACCAGCTCAACGATTCCAAACGTACTGATGGCTTTCGTGATCATCAAAGTACTTTCGCTAACCGGTGCACTAGACGCAATGGGCGTTCTGTTCTCACCTATCATGGGCATCTTCGGCCTACCGGGTGAAGCAGCAGCCGTACTTATCGGTGCTTGGATGTCTATGGGTGGTGCAGTGGGTGTGGTAATCACCCTATTTGACGCGGGTATCCTTGACGGTAACCACATCGCTATCCTAGCCCCTGCTATCTACCTAATGGGCTCTCAGGTTCAGTACCTTGGCCGTATCCTAGGTGTTATCGGCACAGAAGGCCGCCACATCCCAGTGATGGTTGCAATCTCTGTTCTGAATGCATTCGTTGCGATGTTCGTGATGAACATCCTAGTGTAAATCACTCCCTTTAAGGGGGCGTATTGCCCCCTTTTTCCTGTCGCTATTCATACCCTACAGGGTTTCTCTCAGGAGCTAATATGAGTTTCTCACTGCAAGATTACTTGGAAGAACTACGCCCGCTGATCGATGTTGACTGCGGTACGCTAACCAAAGAAGGCATTGAAGTTATTGCCAACCAGATGGAGCAAAAATACGTTGATCTGGGCTGGAATGTTAAGCGCATTGACTGTGGCATTGCCGGTACTGGCCTTGAAGTCCGCAACAAGCCTGAAGCAGAGCAGATTGACGTAATGCTAATCGGCCACATGGATACGGTTTTCCCTGTTGGCACTGTTGCTGCTCGCCCAATGACGTTTGATGACAAGCGTGCCTACGGTCCTGGCGTTTCTGACATGAAATCTGGCCTGTTGAACGTTGTTTACGCCCTGCGTGAAATGGACAAGGAAACCCTGGACAAGCTGTCTATCTGTGTATGCATGAACCCAGATGAAGAAATCGGTTCGCTACACTCAGAAAAATGGCTGAAGAGCGTTGCAGTTAACGCGAAAAATGTATTGGTAGCAGAAGCTGCCCGTGCAGACGGCTCTTTGGTAAAAGCCCGTAAGGGTATGGCTCGCTACCGCATGACTTTCGCTGGTAAAGCAGCACACGCAGGTAACGAACCACAAAACGGCCGCAGTGCTATCACTGAAATGGCCAACTGGATCCTAGCTATTAACGAGCTGACTAACTTCGAAAGCGGCACTACCCTGAACGTCGGTGTTGTTAAAGGTGGCGCAGGTGCCAACATCGTTCCTGACCACGCTGAAGCTGTGGTTGACGTTCGTTTCTGGGACAACGACGAATACGCTGCTGCCGATTCGAAGATCCGTGCGATGGCAGAAACGCCATTCGTTGACGGTGTTGCGATCACTATTGACCGCGAAGCGCACAAACCATCGATGGTTCCTTCTGAGAAAACAGAAGCGCTGATGGCGTTGGTTGAAGAGTCAGGCAAAGAGCTAGGTATCGACATTACTTGGCAAGAAGTAGGCGGCGGTTCTGACGCTAACCTGACTGCGGTACTTGGTATCCCGACACTAGACGGCCTTGGCCCGGCCGGTGCCGGTTTCCACAGTGCTGACGAGTACCTTGAGCTTGAGACTATCGAGCCTCGTATCCAGCTACTGAAAAAAGTACTGGCTAAAATCGCGGATTAATCAAAACTAACTCACCATTTTAGACAAAAGGGCGCATCGGCGCCCTTTTTCATTCTGCTCTGTTTGCATTCTGAGCAACTCCCTCCGGCTTATCCCTTTGACCGCATCCGGTTCTTTTCATCTGCTTGGTAAGCCTCTAGATATTTCTTCCGCACCTTGGCTAAGTGCGCCTGAGCAAGTTGTGCCTTTACTTTCATAGAGGTAGCCATAACAAATCCATATAGCTGAGCGAGATGCGATAGGCTACAGGCATACAAAACACCGTTCAATAGCGCAAGCTCAATCAATACAATTCGATACAATTATCCTATCTAGTCCACATAAGTGGTATTTTATATGGATGTTTTTAGCAAAACTGATCTTGATCAATGACGTTACTGCGCTTTGCCTCTATCCTCGCCTCATAAGTTGCAATATAAATACACCTTTAAAGGAATGCAATAATGTCGAACTTAGCAATGTTCTGTCACCAATGCTCTATGGCCCAGACTGGCGGCTGTGGTAGCACGGGAAAAACCCAAGGCACTTGTGGTAAAGACGAAAACCTTTCCCGCCTGCAAGATATTATGATTTTCGGCCTGAAGGGCCTCTCTGCCTACCGTACTCATGCCGATGATCTGGGTGCAGACACCAAATCAGTCGATGACGTGATTGCCGAAACCCTATACTTCACGCTGACTAACGTTAACTTCAGCTTCGATCAGCATATCGAACAGCTAATGAAGATCGGTGGTGCCGGTAGCGAGATGATGTCTCGCCTCGGTGAAGCCCACCATGGCCGCTTAGGGATCCCTACTCCTGTATGTGTGCCGCAGAACAAAGCGGAAGGTAAAGGCATCCTGGTTACCGGTCACGACCTTGAGCTACTAGAGCGCTTGCTGATTGCCACCGAGGGCAAAGGCATTAATATCTATACCCACTCAGAAATGCTACCTGCCCACGGCTATCCTGAGCTGCGTAAGTACAGCCACCTTAAGGGTAATATCGGTAAAGCTTGGTTCGACCAAAAGCAACTGTTCCAGAAGTGGAACGGTACTATCATCGTTACCACCAACTGTATTGTACCGCCAACAGGCCGTGCTGATTATGCAGACCGCCTGTACAGCTACGGCATTGTGGGTATCGATAACTGTCGCCAGCTTGAGGACGATTTCGGTCCATTGATCGAGCAGACACTAAGCCTGCCGGACATCGAAGGTTTCGAAAGCGAAGAAACCCTGATGACTGGCCACAACTACAAGACGATTCTTGGTTTGGCTCCGCAGATCCTTGAAGCGGTGAACGAAGGCAATATCAAGCAGTTCTTCGTTGTTGCCGGTTGTGACAAGCCTGGTAAACCTAATGACTACTTCCGCGAGTTAGCCCTGTCGATCCCGGACGATTGCATTATTCTGACATCTTCGTGCGGTAAGTTCCGTTTCAACGACCATGACTTCGGTACCGTTCCGGGCACAGAGATCCCGCGTTACCTAGACCTCGGCCAATGTAACGACAGCTACGGTGCGGTGATGATCGCACTAGCCTTAAGCGATGCGATGGGCGTGCCTGTGAACGATCTTCCAGTAAACATCGTTCTGTCATGGATGGAGCAAAAAGCGGTATTGATCCTGCTGGCACTGTTCAACCTGGGTATCCAGAACATCTACCTTGGCCCTAACCCGCCAGAGTTTGTTAACGAAGATATCTTCGCCTTCCTGCAGCAGCAGTTCAACCTGCAGCTGACTGGCAACGCCAAAGAAGATTTGGCTCGCATGCTGAACCCTCAGCCACAGCTAGACGTGGTTGAAGTGTAATACGGCAACCATGCCCTCGGGCCGGCCCTCTGCTACCCACTAGGGGTCGGCCCACCCTTAATTAAAACAATAACACAGCAACATGTTTGCCTGTGTCGATTACCTGCACCTGTTAAACAGGGCTTGCCCATTGGAGCCAGTCATGTCTACTCATCAACAAAGCCAATCGCAGTTTGTCACCATGGACGGCAATGAAGCCGCCGCATCAGTCGCTTACCGCTGTAATGAAGTGATCGGTATCTACCCTATCACCCCGTCTTCCCCGATGTCGGAAGCGTGCGAGACATGGGAATCGCAGCAAAAGGAAAATATCTGGGGCCAGGTCCCTCGGGTTATTGAAATGCAATCCGAAGGCGGTGCCGCCGGTGCCGTGCATGGCGCCCTGATGGCTGGCGCGATGTCGACCACCTTTACCTCATCGCAGGGGTTGCTGCTCAAAATCCCTAACATGTACAAGATTGCAGGCGAGCTGACTCCGTTCGTTATGCATGTTGCCGCCCGTACCCTTGCAACCCATGCTTTGTCCATTTTCGGTGATCACTCAGATGTGATGGCAGTTCGCCAGACAGGCTTTGCCATGCTGGCCGCTGGCAGTGTGCAGCAAGCCCATGACTTTGCGCTGATCTGCCAAGCAGCCACATTGGAAAGCCGTGTCCCCTTCATGCACTTCTTCGATGGCTTCCGTACCTCGCATGAAATCAACAAAATCAAAGTGATTGATGACGAGACGTTACATGCCATGGTAGACAACGAGCAGGTCAACGCCTTCCGTGAACGCGGCCTGACTCCAGATGCCCCGAGTATCCGCGGAACCGCCCAAAACCCAGATACCTTCTTCCAGGCCCGCGAAGCTTCAAACCTGTTCTATCAAGCCTGCCCTGATATCGTCGCAGCGAAAATGGCCCAGTTTGCCGAACTGACAGGTCGTGAGTATCGCCCGTTTGACTACTACGGTCATCCACAAGCTGATGATGTGATCGTGGTAATGGGCTCGGCTTCATCGACTGTGAAGCAAGCCGTTGACCACCAGCTAGCCCTCGGCCAAAAAGTCGGTGTTGTTACTGTTCACTTGTACCGCCCGTTCTCGCTATCACATCTGATTGCAGTATTACCGACGTCGGTGGCACGTATCGCAGTGCTGGATCGCACCAAAGAGCCGGGTGCCTTGGGCGAACCACTTTACTTGGATGTCATGGCTGCCTTGCAGCAGGCCGTTGCCAACCAGCAATTCCCGCACATGCCTGCGATTGTCGGTGGTCGCTATGGCCTGTCTTCCAAAGAATTTACCCCATCGCATGCGGCTGGCATTTTCAACGCCATGCTGGAAAATCAGATCAAGCATCCGTTTACCGTGGGGATCGTCGATGACATCACCCACTTATCGCTTCCTCAGCCAACAGCTATCGACATTGAGCCGGCAGGACGATTGCGTGCACTGTTTTATGGTTTGGGAGCCGACGGGACGGTCAGTGCCAACAAGAACACCATCAAGATCCTCGGTGAAAATACCCCGCTGCACACCCAGGGGTATTTTGTCTACGACTCGAAAAAATCTGGCGGGATCACCACCTCGCACCTGCGCATTGACCCACAAGCCGTAGAAGCTCCCTACCTGATTGAGCAGGCTGATTTTATTGCCTGCCATCAGTTCCAGTTCATCAACAAACTTGAAATGTTCGAGAAAGCAGCGCCTAAAGCAACCTTGCTCATCAACAGCCCCCATGATGCCGACAGTGTCTGGCAACACCTGCCACGGGAAGTGCAGCAGGTAATCATTGGCCGCCAGTTGAAGCTGTATGTGATTGATGCTGTCAAACTTGCCCGTGAACTGGGGCTGAAAAACCGTATCAACACCATTATGCAGGCCGGTTTCTTTGCCCTTAGCAACTTAATGCCTCTTGAAGACGCACTCGCTCAGCTCAAAACCGCCATTGAGAAAAGCTATAGCAAACGTGGCCCGGCGATTGTTAAAGCCAACCATGCCGCGGTGGATGCCGCCGTTGCCCATCTGCAGGTAATCGTTATTCCGGATGAAGTCACCAGTATTTTCCGTCGTCCACCGGTAGTCAGTGAAAATGCACCGGATTTGGTCAAGCGTGTCAGCGCCATGATGATGGCTGACAAAGGCGATCAATTACCAGTCAGTGCCTTCCCCGTTGATGGCTGTTGGCCGACAGCCACGACCCAGTGGGAAAAGCGTAACATTGCCCAGGAAGTGCCAGTCTGGGAAGAAGATCTGTGTACCCAATGTAATATCTGTACCTTGGTGTGCCCACATGCAGCTATCCGCGCTAAAACCGTATCCCCGGGCGAACTGATCGATGCCCCTGACGGTTTCAAGCATACCGACTACAAACAGCGTGACTTCAAAGGCCAGGCCTATACCTTGCAAGTGTCACCTATGGACTGCACCGGCTGTAACCTGTGCACCACTGCATGCCCTGCCAGTGACAAAGACAACCCAGCCCGCAAGGCCATCAATATGGTGCCGAAACAGCAAGTCATTGAACAGCAGAGCGCAAACTACGAGTACTTCCTGCAACTGCCTGAAGTGGAGCGCATTGATATCAAACGTCTCGATGCCCGTACCAGCCAACTTCTACAGCCATTGTTCGAATATTCTGGCGCCTGCTCGGGTTGCGGCGAGACTTCCTATGTCAAATTGCTTACCCAGCTATTCGGTGACCGCTTGCTGATCGCCAATGCAACTGGCTGTTCGTCAATCTATGGCGGTAACTTACCAACCACACCGTATGCTGTTAACAGTGATGGACGTGGCCCGGCTTGGGCTAACTCGCTGTTCGAAGACAACGCCGAGTTCGGTTTGGGCATGCGCTTGGCACTAGACAGCAAGCGCAACAATGCCCTAACGCTGCTTGATACCGCGCGCGATATTATTCCGGCAGAGCTAATTGAGCAGATCCGCGTGGATGCCTTTGACAGCAGCGAAGCAGCCGTGGTCCGCCAACGTGGCAACCTTACCCGTCTGCGTGCCGCCCTGCCTTATTCAATGCGCCAGCTTGATGCTTGTGCCGATGACTTGGTGGCGAAAAGCAACTGGATAGTTGGTGGTGACGGCTGGGCCTATGACATCGGTTATGGCGGCTTGGATCATGTCCTTGCCGGCGGCGATAACGTCAACGTACTCGTCATGGACACCCAGGGATATTCCAATACCGGTGGCCAGCAGTCAAAAGCGACGCCAACCGGCGCGTTCGCCAAATTCGCCACCCAGGGCAAAACCAGCCAAGGCAAAGACTTGGCGCTTAACATGATGATGCATGGCAATGTCTACATCGCCAAGATCGCTTTGGGTGCCAACATGAACCAGACCATCAAGGCCCTGCAGGAAGCAGAAGCTTACCCTGGCCCATCTTTGGTGATTGCTTACTCACCTTGCATTACCCATGGCTTTGACATGGCAGAAGGCGTCGAGCATCAGCAACTCTTGGTCGATTCTGGCCTATGGCCGCTGTTCCGCTTTGACCCGCGCCGGGTTGCCAAAGGCCGTGCCGCGCTGCAGATGGACTCAAAACCAGCTAAGAAAGACATCGAGGAACTGATTGGCCGTGAAGCACGCTTCACCCAAATCAAGCGCAAAGATCCGCAGCGCTACGAGCAGAACCTCAGCCGCCTTCACCAACAGGTTAACCACAAACACCAGCTGCTTGAACAGCTAGCACAGTGGAAACCGGCGAAAGACACAAACAATTAACCCTGTTTATTTCAAACCGCATTACAAAGCGGCTGGCCGATCAATCCCCCGGCGGCCAGCCCACGAAAATAGTTAGGAGAATACAATATGGCTAACATCGGCATTTTCTTCGGTAGCGATACCGGCAACACAGAAAAAGTAGCAGAAAAGATCGCAACCAAGCTGTCTTTGGACGCGCAGGATATCGCGGGCAACAGCAGCGATATCTTTGATGACTACGATTTGCTGATCCTCGGTACACCCACCGCCAACTACGGCGAGATGCAGCCTGACTGGGATTACTTTGTTCCTGAACTGGAAGATGCCGATCTCAATGGCAAAAAGGTGGCTCTGTTTGGCCTTGGCGACCAGGTTGATTACCCTGATAGCTTCCTGGATGCGATGGGTGAGTTGGCTGAAATGGTAGAAGAGGCAGGTGGTGAGCTCGTCGGCGAATGGCCAACAGATGGCTACGAGTTCAATGACTCACGTGCAGTCAAAGGCGGGAAATTTGTCGGCCTTGCGCTGGATGAAGACCGCCAGCCTGAACTGACAGATGATCGCATTGCCACTTGGCTATCAACGCTAGGCCTTTAAGCCGTTAGGCATCGAAAAAAGAGTGACAAGGGCTGCACACCGCAGCCCTTTTTGTTGGGACTTAATCACTAAGATCAGCCTATACAGCTTAGGGGGTGATAGAAAAGATTACTGCTGTAAGGATGATGAAGTGGTATCAACCTGCTCGCCACGGCGTAAGCAGTCGATCTTGAATTTCAGGGTTTGCAGCGGACGTCGCCAGGCCATTTTTGGCATAGCCCAACGCAGCACATGGTTGAAGTGCAGGCGCTTGGCTGGCTGATAACAGTGGCTTTTACACTGGATACAGTTCGGTTTTTCATTACCGAGCCGGCATTTTTCTACGCGGTGTTCAACATATTGAATTAACCCTTCACACTCAGGGCACATAATGGCACCACGGTGCAGCGTTTTGCAGTAAAGGCGAATCATCGCCTTTGCGGTATCCAACTCACGCTGCTGACGAGCTGGACCAGAAGTTTGAACGATCATAGTGGTGCTATTATCCACTCAAGCAGCAGCATTTATATGATCTCGATCAAACCCAGCGCTATGCCCCTATGGCCGCTTTGGTAAGGTAAGCCTCTGCTGTTGCAATAGTATAGTTCAAAATTCGCTCTACTTTCTGGCACTCTTCAACGGTAACCGGCTCATTTTGTTTAAATTTCGCTTCAACCACACCAGTGCATTCACGCAATGGCCTCGCACTGAGGTTTGCTGCAACCCCCTTCAGCGCATGGACAATATTAAGCGCATGCTCTTGTTGGCCGGGCTCTGAAGCCGCCGCGACCAAGACTTGCCCTTTCCCGGCATTGTCTTCTACGAAAATTTCGAGAAGCATACAAACAGTTTCCTCATCACCGTCCATCGCATCCCTCAAGGCATCCACATCAAGCCATTCGCAAGCCTCTGCAATTTCAGGACTCGTCTCAGAGTCAGTTTCAGCGCCTTCATCTTTACTCGGCTGGCCAATAGAAGTAACAACTGGCTTGTTTGCTTGCGTTTCAGAAGTCTCCGCTACAGGGCTCCCAACAGGTTCAGCCATTGCTGCACCAGCTTGTGGCTGTTCACTATGGATATTACCTTCCTGGCTTAGCTCACGGAGCTTGATCTCTTCGCTTTCATCAAGGAATGCTTGGATTGCCAGGGCAGCAGGCGTGAAAACCATCTTCAGTAATTCACAGAGTTTTTCCAGTTGCACAGGATCAGCCTGTGTGATCACTTGGCGTTCAACCTGCTCAGACAAAGCCTGGATTTGCTCGGCGCCCAAACTTGCCGACACCCCTTTCAAGCTGTGCGAAATCATCTGAACCTGATCTAAATCACCGTCCCGGAGCGCCTTTACAATTTTATGGCCATCATCAAGGTGCTCGTCTACAAACACCTCCAGTAGCATGGTGACCATATCGCGATCACCATCCATGGTATCAAGTAGGTAATCACTATCAAATACCGCCAGAGCCTCAACGTCAGTAGAAAGGCTTAATGGCTTGGATATGGACTCAGGTAAGGGCTCATTTTCCACCACAGGCTCCGGTGAAGACTCGAGGTTGAGAAGTGCCTCATTCTTTGACTTGACCAGCAGGCTATGACCAATCCCCAATGCTGCCACCAATGCCATTATGGAAAAAGCGACCAATGAATAGCCCATCACACCAGACATAGAGACACCAAGGTATAGGCAGGGTAGCGCTGTCAAAATACACACGGCGCCGATATAGCCTAACATCGTGTTATGGCGTGGTCTGGGGGAAATAGAACCTGTGCCTGATGTGCGTTTCATGGTCACTCCTATCCATTTACCAATGGCCTATAGCCAAACCTTGGTATGCAAAAACGATCAGGTAAGTATGAAAAAACATACAAACCCTATACAAAAACTGTAGGCAAAATAATTAGAGAGTTACAACCCAAATCAGAGGCTGGTTCAAAAAATTGCCAGCAAAACGGTCAACAAAAAACGGGTAACTCTTCGAGTTACCCGTTTAATCATTAACTTAACTGTCGCTATTGAGCCTGCGCAATAGCTGGTCTTTCAAGTTTGGTGGCGTACCTTTCAATGTCAGGGTATCCGTATCGGCATCATAGAAAATACGTTCGCCAAGCAGCATGCCGTCGAAATTGATTGTAACACCGCCCCCCGAGCCAACGAACTTGGTGAGCTTGCGCATCGCCGTTCTATCTGCCGGGAAGC
Organism: Photobacterium sp. ABD4_091; assembly: GCF_056160145.1. Lineage (NCBI taxonomy): Bacteria > Pseudomonadati > Pseudomonadota > Gammaproteobacteria > Vibrionales > Vibrionaceae > Photobacterium > Photobacterium sp. ABD4_091. Next base: position 465,776 of record NZ_JBSWWQ010000001.1, read on the forward strand.
TTTCCTCCAGCTCATAACCCTGCTGCGAAGTGAACTGGTAGAAATCGGTACCGTCATCCGACTCAGGCAGTTCAGCAGCGAGCTCTTTGACTGTTACTTCGTCGCCAGCCTGAAGTTGGCTGTTGCAGTAGTCATATACCTGTTTGCGGTATTCCTGCTTCTCTTCTTTATCCATGCGCGAGTCTGCACAGAAATCTTCCACCGCCTGCATCAGCACCTGGTTTTGCTCTTTAACATCCAGCCCCACTTCCGCCTGGAGGAAATCAAGGAAGAAATCAGCGATCTTACGGCCCACTCGTCCTTTGATAAACGTCAGGTAACGGTTCGATTCAGCATCTGTTTCCCAAGAAGACAAATCGATGCGGGCTACGATATCCATTTTGGACACATCCAGATAATCCGTTGCGCTGATATCCAGTTGCTCTGTCACCTTCATACTGTGGCAGGTTGGCAGCAGGCCGATAAATAAGTAGTCGGTCGCCAGCGATTGGTATTCGGCAATGACCAAAGTCCCCATTTCTGCAAACGGGTATTTCGCCAGTTCAGTCTGCAAACGCTGGGCCGATTGGTTAGAAAATGTAAGAAAGTCCAACTCACCACGACGAGCCTGTTTCAGCCAGTGGCCAAATTCGCTATCGTCAGAGAAATGACCGAACCCTTTGGCTCCTTTGCTGCTGTATACCCGATGTAGCTCGGAAACCAGCTCTTCGGTCGCTGTATTGTTCTCAAGAGATTGTTTTCGTAGATGAATTTCCAATTCATCGTTTTCATTCTTGACTAATTGGTGAAGAATGACGTTGGAAAGCGTGAGACTCATAATGGAAAAATTTCAGTAATTCTAATGTGTAGGTTATTATAAGTCGCTTTCCTTAACATTAAACAAGATTAAACAAGACTTCCTATGCCAATTACTTCAAAATACACCAATAAAAAAGTTGAACAAATCATTGAAGATATGTTCGATGTATTAGAGAAGCATGATGCTTCTGCAGAACTTGCTCTGATGATCGTTGGCAACATCGCCACCAATATCATCAATGCAGATGTTCCTGCATCGCAAAGGAAAGCTATTGCAGATAAATTCGCACACGCTCTGCAGTCTTCTATCAAAGAAGATTAATCTTGTTTGCTTGTGCTACAGCTATATAGGACTGGGAAATACTGACATCTATGGTCTCCAGCGGTAACAATTACAAAGAGAAAGTCTCTCAGCTTATCAGCTGGGGACACTGGTTCAGTTTTTTCAATATTATCGCCGCCATGCTTTTGGGTACGCGGTATATTGCCCATTCCGAATGGCCAGCCTCGCTGGTTGGCCAGTTCTACCTGCTATTCAGCTGGGTAGGCCATTTTGGCTTCTTGGTATTTGGTTTTTATATACTGATCCTCTTCCCGGCCAGTTTCCTGATCCCGTCACAGCGCCTGATGCGACTGTTTGCGGTATTGGTTGCTACTACCGGCCTCACAGCCCTGTTGCTCGATACCCATGCCTACGAAACCCTTGAGCTCCACCTGAGCCCCTTGGTATGGGATCTGCTGTTGAGTGGTGAGCGAACCGAGCTCAATGCCCGCTGGCAATACCTGTTTGTGACCGTTCCGGTGATTTTCCTGCTGCAACTCGTGTTGTCAGAGTGGCTGTGGCGCAAACTTAGAAAACTCACTCGCAAACATGTCGGTGTGCCAATCGCCATGGTATTCGGGTTCTGTTTTATCAGCAGCCACCTGATGTACATTTGGGCTGATGCTAAACTGTATCGCCCTATCACCGTGCAGCGCTCTAATTTCCCGCTGTCATACCCAATGACCGCGAAGACCTTCATGGAGAAGCATGGCCTGCTTGATCGTGAAGAGTATACCGAACGCCTCAATGCCCAAGGGGTCGAAACCAGCGAGCAGCTGCGCTACCCGCTGGAAAAAATTGCATTTGATGATCCTGGCACAGGACAAAACCTCCTGGTCGTGATGATTGATGGCCTGCGTAGTGATATGGTCGAGGCTGAAACCATGCCTTACCTCTCTGCGTTTGCCAGCCAGAATATGCACTTCGATAACCATTACAGCAGCAGCAATGAAAATACTGCCGGGATTTTCGGCCTGTTCTATGGCCTTCCGAACAGCTATATCAACAGTGCCCGCTCTACAGGCACCAAGCCGCTACTGATCAGCACGCTTGAAAAACGCGGCTACCAGTTTGGTTTGTTTGGCGCAGACAACATCAGTGAAGATCCTATCTACAGCGAGGCGATTTTCAGCGGCCTGCCGCTGGATGAGCTGGTCAGCACAAATCAAGATAGCGAAGCCGTTGATCACTGGAGCAAATGGCTTGAAGCCCAAACTGATAATGAACCTTGGTTCAGCTACATTGAACTGACCTCGGTACAAAACTTCGAGGAAGGCGGCGATTACTCGCCGAAATTTGAGCCATCACTCGGTTCGAGCAATGTATCAGGGCAAAACACTAATTTGATCCTGAAGAACAGCTACCGTAATGCGGCTTACTACATAGATGAGCAATTAATCCGCATCTTTGACCAACTGGTTGATTTGAACCTGATGGACGATACCATCGTCATTATTACGGCAAACCACGGTACAGAATTCAACGAGACAGGCAGCAACAGCTGGGGTGCCAACAGCAACTATAGCCAGTACCAGCTGAAAGTTCCCCTCGTCATCCATTGGCCGGGCAGCGTTACATCAGTCAGTGACCGGCTAACGAGCCACCTTGATATTGCACCGACGCTGATGGAATCGCTGTTCAACACTACGACACCGTCGTCCGCTTACAGCAGCGGCAATAGCCTGTTTACCAATTCGACGAAGCGCCGCTGGATTTTGGCAGGTAACGAAAAAGACATTGTGATGATCCAGCCGGAATCAACCACTGTCATCGACAAATACGGCAATTATTTGGTTTATGACCAAAACTACAAGCGCTTGGATTCAGCCAAGCCCAAGCTATCTACCTTGATGCAAGCCATGCACGAGATGAAACGCTTCAATCAGTCCGAGTAATCCAGAGTGATCTGATAAGGGCAGCCACATCGGCTGCCCTTTTTTTGTTATAAGTAATCTTTGTTGTCGGCATAGCATTGCTCATAGCCATCCTGCCAGCCATAGGCATATTTATTGTCAGCCTCCATCCTTTCTGGGTCCTGGCGGAAGCCGTCCAAATGCGTAGCGGGTTCGTGCTTGCGGCTGTAGCAGCCATCTTGGTAGCCATCCAAGTAAGGCCGGGTGAAACCCAGCTCGGACAGGGTTTCATGTCGCGTGTCCGCACACCCGCTGAAGAGGCCAGCGATGATGGCTACCCCTGCAAACTTAGGTGAAAGAGTCATAAACATCCATATATGAAAATAAACACCTAAAATGTAGCGGAGCCCGCTGTTTAGGGCTGTCTTAGATTCAATACATCCGCTATCTTTATACCTCACAGCAGTATGTTAGGGGGATAAAATGAGCAAGCATGTCTTAATTACCGGAGCTAACCGTGGCGTGGGGCTGGCGCTAACCGTCGCTTATCTGGAAGCAGGCTGGCAAGTCGTTGCTACCTGTCGCGATATAGCCCGTGCCGATGAGTTAACCCGCCGGCAAGATGTCTTTCCCAACCTGATGATTGCAGAGCTCGATGTTACCGATCACCAAGCTGTCATGCAGCTAGCCCAGACGATGGAGTCCACCAGCCTCGATTTATTGATCAATAATGCCGGTTACTATGGCCCCAAAGGCTATGGGTTTGGCAATACCGATGCAGAGGAATGGCGCAAGGTTTTTGAGATCAACACCATTGCCCCACTCAAGCTCGCTGAAGCGTTTTACCCCCAGCTAAAACAAGGCGAACCTGGCGTGATAGCCTGCTTGTCTTCGAAAGTCGGCAGTATGGCCGAGAATACCAGCGGTGGCGGGTATATCTACCGCTCATCCAAGGCCGCTCTCAACTCCGTGGTCAAAAGCCTGTCCAATGACCTGCTACCCGAAGGCATCATTTCGGTTGCCCTTCACCCTGGCTGGGTCCAAACCGAGATGGGCGGGCCCAATGCCCTGATAGATAGTCACACCGCAGCTGCCAGTCTAAAGAAAGTGATTGATAATTTGACTCCCGCTGACTCTGGGCTGTTTATGGATTACCAGGGGAACTACTTAGCTTGGTGATTATTCTACTTAGTGCCTAGTATTCGCCCCACTTAAGAGCACCTTCTTACTTTGACTGGCTGAGCAATTAGCCAGTTACACTCCATTGTGTATCCCGTCGCATTTCCTGCAACCAAACGATAAAAAACGGCCAATTTGCTGTATCCATATGCCTTTTATCGAAAAAAATTCGTAACAATGGTATGTGGCTGATTAATTTTCGTTGTCACTGGCTCCTATCCACTGCCTCCGGGCGCACCCTCTGCGGTTTTAACTTAGTTACGTACCGGGCTCACTATCAATATTTGGGATGGTCATTTGACTCAAGGTTTTCATATTCAAGACTTCTACGACCGGGTGCTAGCGCTTTCGGGCAAGTCACACGACTTGAGGGCGACCTGCGAGCAAATTTGCCGGAATCTGATGCTAGGCTTCGCTGTGGAAGATGCCATCTTGGTGGTTGCTGACGGCTCAAACTGGAAGACGTTCCTGATCATGGATAACACAGGGATCAACTATTTCTCCCCAGCTATCACCCCCTCTGATGCTAACAGTGAGGTTTTCTCCTTTGACCAGGTAAACCAGGCAGTCAAATTACAAAGCGCGATGCTTTTCGAGCACGGGGGAAGTATCCGCCTTGTTCTGCCACTGGAAAAACGTTCGCGGATCATTGGCTGCTTTATTGCTGATTTTCCCAAAACAGCAACCACGCAAGAGCTGGATACCCATGACTTTCGCTTCCTGGGTGTGTTGCTCGCTTCTGAGCTTAATACCTCGGTGAATGATGCCATTATCCAAGATGAGCACAGTAACCGTTGTATTGCCGAGCGCGAGCTGAAAATTCGCCAGCATGAACAGATCAATTTGCAGAAACAGCTTCAGGCGCTGCACGATATCTCGTTCAAGCTATGGCGAGCTGACTCAATCAACAGCATGCTTTTTACCACCGTCGACGAAGCCAAAAAACAGCTCAATATCGACCGGATGGCTATCTTCCTGTTCAATTCTGACAATCGTATGCAAGGCACATATGGAACCGATATCCATGGCAATACCGTCGATGAGCATTATTTTGAGACGGAAATACCGGATCTATGGTTCTCGGTCCATGCCCTGCAGAAGAATGAAGAGTATTTGGCCATTGAGGAAAACACCCCACTTTACCATAACCTCAAGGTGGTCGGGTTTGGCTGGAGCGCCTATATTTCGCTTTGGGATGAAGATACACCGATAGGCTGGATCGCCTGCGACAACTTACTCAGCGGCATGCCACTGCCCTCTCACTTGCACCAGCTGCTCAAGCAGTTTGCCTTCATTGTCTCCCAGCATTTGGTAAGACGCCAAGCCGAGGAAAAGCTCATCCAGCTTAATACCGAACTAGAGCTGAGGGTTGCCGAACGCACACAGGCATTACAGCAGGCCAACGAAAAACTGGAGAAAGTCTCTCGTGAAGACCCGCTGACACAGGTCGCCAACCGGCGCCAGTTTGACGAGCGGTTTGCCGAAGAGTGGCGGCGTGCAGAGCGCCACTGCCTGCCCATTTCACTGCTGATTATTGATGTCGACCACTTCAAAACGTACAACGATAGCTTCGGCCATGCTGTTGGCGATCAATGCCTAAAAACTATCGCCCAAACACTCGCGCCGCTTGAGCGCCGTGCTGGAGCGCTGTTTGCCCGGTACGGCGGCGAAGAGTTTGTCCTGCTCTTGCCGGGCCAAGACCAGCAAGCCGCGGAATATGCCGCCGAGCGTGCGCTCAGTGCCATTCGTGACCTGGCCTTACCCAGAAACCCGTCATCACAAGATAGTGCCAGTATTGTCACCATCAGTGTCGGCGGGTGTACCCAGACTCCCTCTGGGAGCAGCACGGCTGACGCCTTCTTCAAGCTCGCCGATGCCGCCCTTTACGAGGCCAAATCTTGCGGGCGCAACCAGATATTCATGATCAACGAATAACCCTTCTACCCCATTCACTTAGTCAGGTTTTTTCGCACTACGCCGGCGGGGGGCACGTGAGCTGCCCGCGGAACTTCGGCTGCTATTGCCAGAAGATCGCTTCCCGCCCTTACTACTCCCCTTACCACCACCTTTACTGTAGCGTCGTTGTTTAAACGGCTCGGGAGATTTCAAATCACGAAGGCTTTGCGGAACCTCGCTGGTTTTCACCTTTTCCATCAACTGGGTCACCTGCACTTCCAGCGCATCCATAAAAGGTTTGTAGGCACATTTCTTATCTGCCATATCCTGTAGCTGGTGCTCCCAGTGGGCTGTCATATCCGGATAGGTAGCCTCATCCGGCAAGGCATAGACAAGCCCCTTTCCAGCCTCGGTAGCATGGATACTTTTACCTTGACGCATCAGCAACTGTCGCTTGAACAATATATCGAGGATCCCTGCCCGGGTTGCTTCCGTGCCCAAGCCATCAGTGTCACGGAGGATTTTTTTTAGCGAGCTGTCAGAGACAAAACGGGCAATACCCGTCATCGCCTGCAACAACGTCGCTTCGGTAAATGGCTTTGGTGGCTCGGTCATTTTATCGAGGATCTCACCATCGCGGCAGGTCAGCACCGTGCCTATCTCAAGCGGCGGTACTTTGTCGGCAAGATCAGCTTCCTTGTCCGCCGGTTCATCGCGACCAAGCAAGGCACGCCAACCTGACGACATCAACTGGCGCCCCCGAGCGACAAAAAGCCCCCCAGCAATGGTGAACTCCAGCTTGGCTTCACTGTATATGGCTGCCGGGTAAAACTGCATCAGGTATTGTCTGGCAACCAGTTGATACACCTTCTGCTCGCTGCCACTCAGGCTCGCGGCATTGACCGCCTTGGGGGTGGGAATAATCGCATGGTGGGCATCGACTTTTTTATCATTCCATGCTTTTGATTTGAGGCTGGTATCCGCCCCATCCACAGCCTTACCAAGCTGGCTGTCAGTATTGGCAATCGCTTGGCACACATCGCCAGCCTGTCGGTAGTGATCCATCGGCAAATAACGGCAATCTGAACGCGGATAAGTGATCACCTTATGCTTTTCATACAGCGACTGACAAGTGGCCAGAACATCGGCAGCACTCATACCGAAGCGCTTGGCAGCATCAATCTGAAGCGCCGACAAAGAATATGGCAATGGCGGGGCCTGGCGGGTTTCCTTGCGTTCCGAAGCCGTCACTTCGGCAGGCTGCCCCTTGATACGGCTAACAACGTTCTCGCAAAGTTTGCGGTTCATTATCCGGCCATCTTCATCCAGCCATGGCTTACACGCTTCACTCGGCTTCCATCTGGCGCGGATCTCCTGCTGCTGGTAAGGGATAAGCGCAAACAGTTCATAAAATGGCTTGGGGATAAAATTGGCAATTTCATCATCACGTCGGGTAACCAAACCCAATACTGGTGTCTGCACCCGGCCTACCGACAATACGCCCCGGTAACCCCCTTTCTGGCCCAGCAGGGTATAAGCCCGGGTCATGTTCATGCCATACAGCCAATCAGCACGGGAGCGGGCCAGTGCCGAGACTGACAACGGAATAAAATCACGGTTGCTACGCAGTTTGCCGAGCGCCCGCTTGACTGCAGACGGGTTAAGGTCGGAAATCAGCAGCCGCTGCATGGCCGCTTTTTTACCCTGGGCTAGATTGACATAATCAATCACCTCATCGACCAGCAACTGCCCTTCCCTGTCTGGGTCTCCGGCGTGAACCACTTCACTGGCTTGCTTGCACAGCTTGCGTACCACCCCCAACTGTTTTTTAGCTGATTTGCGCGGCGCTAGCTGCCACTGCTGGGGCACAATCGGCAAATCTGCCATATTCCATTTTTTGTATTTTTCGTCATAGGCGTCCGGCTCAACCTGCTCGAGCAAATGGCCGATACACCAAGTGACGATATCACCGTTGCCCGCCTCGATATAACCGTCGTGGTTCTTGTGAGGTCGAGGCAATACAGCGGCTATCGCACGCCCAAGGCTAGGTTTTTCTGCAATATAAAGACGAGACATGGCTGAAGTTAAGTTGGATCGCATTGGAAAGACTTGGCTGAACTATATGAAAAAAGTCCACACAGGACAAGAAAATACTGGATATAAACACAGCTCCGTAGAAATGGTGTACTGCGCTATATCCAAAAAAGCCCGGGTCTTACGAGCCGGGCTTTCAGCATTTGGGTTATCTAACCAGCCAGTTAGGCACTTTTTTCAGCCAACCACGCTTTTACATCGGCATACTCACCACGGAAAACAATACGATCAGCCTTCTTGCCAAGCTGGTAGGTGTACATAGGATCGTAGTATTGCTCCAGCAGCAAGCTCAGCCAATCATAGTGGCCTGACAAATCACCATTTGCCTGCATCGCTTTCACTGCCTGCTGCTGTACCTGAAGCAATTCTTCGTAGCGCTGGAAGCCGAGGCGCTTGCGAATACAATACAAGCCGCGCTCAAGATACTGGGCAAAAAGCACCCAACCCTCTTGTTCTCCGTGTTTAGCACAGAAGTCACGTTGCATCCTTACGACATAATCTTCCAGCAATCGCGCCAAACGTACATCCAGCGGATCATCGACAATGGCTATCTGGGCGTGTTGCATCGCTTTGACGATCGTCAGAGGGACACTGACCGAGCCGATTATTTTACCTTCATCTTCATAGACAAAATGCGAGGCGCCGGCGGCTTGCTTTTTGAGCATGGCAATTGCCAGGATATTCTCGAAGTTAATTTGGGTTCGCTGCGCCGTCACATAACGGCCAAATGATGACCCGCGATGGTTGGCAGCACCTTCTAAGTCAATACCGTTGGCAATTTCATTCACCATAATGGTTTTGCCGCAGCCAGTATTACCGCCGATCAATGTCATTGGCTTGGTCGCCACCTCATCGATAGTATCTATCAAGAAGCGGCGCAGAGCTTTGTAACCGCCTTCGACAAACGGGTAATCGATACCTGCTTCTTTCAGCCACTGCTGGGTGATACGCGAACGCAGCCCGCCACGAAAACAGTACAAGTAGCCATTGGGGTTCGCTTCGCAAAAAGTTTTCCACTGGGCTACTCGCTCGGCTTTGATATCACCATGTACCAGCTTGTGGCCTAGTGCAATCGCCGCTTCCTGCCCTTGCTCCTTGTAGCATGTACCAACCGCCTTCCGTTCCTCATCGAGCATCAATGGGCGGTTGATAGAAGCTGGGAAAGCGCCTTGCTCAAACTCTACTGGCGCACGCATGTCCATCAGCGGTGTGTCGTTGATAAACAGCTGGCGAAAATCTTGGCAATTCGGACGTGACATATTTAGCGAATCTCAATCAGTACAGTTTCATCAGCTGCAGCCGCAGCCAAATCACCGATCGCATTGAGCTCGATACCGTGCTGCTGAGCCAGGGCTTTTACTTCTTGCTCGGCTTCAGGTACCACCGCCAGCAGCAAACCGCCTGATGTCTGCGGATCACAAAGCAGCGCTTTCTGCTGATCTGTCATGGCGCACAAACGATGGCCATAGCTGGCAAAGTTACGCTCGGTGCCACCCGGTACGCAGCCTTGCTCGATATACTCAAAAACACCCGGTAAGTGAGGAACCTGGGAGAAATCGATGGTTGCTTTCAGGCCGCTGCCTTCGCAGATTTCGTTAAGGTGGCCCATTAAGCCAAAACCAGTCACGTCGGTCATGGCTTTCACACCCGTAACATTGGCTAAGTCTGCACCCGGCTTATTCAGCTGACACATCCAGTCTCGGGCCAGACCGCGATGCTCATCAAGTAGCTTTGACTTTTTCTCAGCAGTCGTCAGCACACCAATACCCAATGGTTTGGTCAGGTATAGTTTACAACCCGCTTCTGCCTGATTGTTTCGCTTAACACGGTCAGTATCGACAATCCCCGTCACGGCAAGACCGAAAATTGGCTCTGGCGCATCAATGGAATGGCCGCCAGCCAGAGAAATCCCTGCTTCACGGCAGACGGCACGGCCGCCTTCAATCACCTGCTGGGCGATTTCTGGTGCCAATACATTTACCGGCCAGCCCAGGATCGCGATCGCCATAATCGGCTTGCCACCCATGGCGTAGATATCACTGATTGCGTTTGTTGCCGCAATGCGACCAAAATCATACGGGTCATCGACAATCGGCATGAAGAAATCGGTAGTGCTCACCACTGCCGTACCGTTGCCAAGGTCATAGACCGCCGCATCATCTTTACTTTCGTTACCTACAAGTAGGTTAGGATCGGCAAACGGAGCGAGCTGCGTTCGAAGAATAGTATCAAGAACTTGAGGGGAGATTTTACAACCACATCCTGCTCCATGGCTGTATTGGGTAAGGCGAACATTTTCCATGACACGCTCCGAAAATTTACAAGAGCGATGGATTCTACTCCTGCAACCAGATCCTGTCATCCACCTGGATCAAAAAGGAGAACCTATGGTTCCCTTCTTGTTTTAGCGTTATGTGCGGCTAAAGAACGTCGATTATAAGGTTAAAGGTACTCAACAAATTGCGTCAAATCCCGCTCTGGTGCTTTGGCATCACGGCAACCGGGCGTCCCTAAATACAAGAAGCCAACGATCATATCATTCCCTTCCACGCCCAAAGCCTGTCGCACAACCGGATGGTAGGCCCATTTCCCAGTACGCCAAAAACCAGCAAACCCCTGTGCCACCGCTGCCAGCTGCATCGCCTGTACGGCACAGCCTGCTGAGAGGTGCTGCTCAATCACCGGTACCTTGTCATGCTCAGAAACCTTAGCCACAACGGTGATCACCATCGGCGCCCTGAAAGGTGACTTGCCCGCTTTCTCGATAGTCGCTTCATCGGCTCCATCGCTGTTGGCCGCTTCTACTAAAATATCTGAAAGCTTCTGTCTACCATCCCCGTTAGAGCCATCCTCCTGAGAAACAATAAACCGCCACGGAGTCAGACCCGCATGGTCCGGTGCGCGCAAGCCGGCGCGAAGAACCGCTTCCAGCGCTTCCCCTTGCGGGGCGGGTGCAACCATTTTCGGCAGTGATCTGCGGTTGAGCAATAAGGTAAGTGCGTCCATAACAACCTCGTTAAAACCTATCCTAATTAAGACGATAGCATAGTTTTAATACGGTAAGTCCATGGGAAAAGTGTGAGATTCGGAGATTGAGATCCTAGAACCTAGATCCAGGTTCCTAGAGGTTGAAGAACCGGCTTCGCACTTCCTCGGAACTAGGATCTAGGTACTCGCTTCTGCTTCTAGAGCTTCGCCGCCAGCTCAACCCCTTGGCGGATCACACGTTTGGCATCGACCTCGCCGGCGACATCCGCGCCGCCAATCACATGGACATTGATGTTCTTGGCCTTGAGCGCATCGGAAAGTTCATCCACCGAAGTTTGCCCAGCACACAGCACCACGTTATCGACCTCCAGGACCCGCGTCTGCCCTTCGACCGTGATGTGCAAACCTTGGTCATCGACTTTGTCGTAGCTCACGCCACTCAGTAGTTCAACGCCTCGTTTTTCCAATACTTTCTTGTGGATCCACCCGGTCGTCTTGCCCGGCCCTTTACCCATCTTGCCCGGACGGCGCTGCATCAACCATACCTGGCGCTGACTAACGTATTCCTCATACGGATACAGCCCACCAGCATGCTCAATGGACTTGTCGATCCCCCAGTCCTTGAGCCAGTCATCCAAGCTCTGATGATCGGGTTCGGTCAGCATGGTAGAGACATCCACTCCGATCCCACCAGCACCGATGACAGCTACTCGCTGGCCCAGTTCGACTTTGTCGCGGATCAGCGTCTGGTAATCGATGACCTTCTCATGGTCTATGCCCGGAATTGGCGGACGACGCGGTTGGACGCCAGTTGCAACGATCACTTCATCATAACCTTGCAAGTCATCCACGGACACGGCATGCCCAAGCTTCACATTCACCTCGGTCTGCTCTAGGCGGCGGGTGAAATAACGGATGGTTTCCTTGAATTCTTCCTTGCCGGGGATCTGCATCGCCAAGTTGAACTGGCCGCCAAGGTGATCATTCTTCTCGAACAAATCCACCTCGAAGCCCCTTTCAGCCGCTGCAACAGCGGTTGCCATTCCGGCAGGCCCTGCGCCGACGATGGCAATGCGGCGCTGGCTCGCCGATGGCGACAAAATTAATTCGGTTTCGTAACAAGCCTGCGGATTGACCAAGCAGCTTGCTCGCTTGCCAACGAACACATGATCCAAACACGCTTGGTTACAACCGATACAGGTATTGATGTCATCAGCCCGGTCTTGCTCCGCTTTGACAACGAAATCCGGATCGGCCAAGAACGGCCTCGCCATAGACACCATATCCGCTTGCTGGCTCGCTAGAATATCTTCCGCGACCTGGGGAGTATTGATTCGGTTACAGGTCACCAGCGGAATAGATATTTCCGACTTGAGCTTTTCTGTTACCCAGGCAAAGGCCGCTCTCGGTACCTGGGTTGCGATAGTTGGGATCCTAGCTTCATGCCAGCCAATACCGGTATTGAGGATAGTCACGCCTGCTTGCTCAAGCTGCTTAGCCAGCATCACCACTTCTTCATGGGTGCTGCCCTGCTCCACTAAATCGAGCATCGACAGACGGAAGACGATAATGAAATCCCTCCCTACCCGGGCTCGCACCGCTTTGACCAGCTCAAGCGGGAAGCGCATCCGGTTCTCATAGCTACCGCCCCATTCATCGTAACGGTGATTCGAACGCTTACAGATAAACTGGTTGATCAGGTAACCTTCCGAGCCCATCAGCTCGACCCCGTCGTAACCTGCTTCTCTGGCAAGCTCTGAGCTGCGGGCAAACGCTTCGATGGTTTTCTTGATCTGGCGGGTACTCATCTCTTTGGGAGTGAACTTCGAGATAGGCGCCTTGATGGCGGAAGCGCTGACGGCAAAAGGATGCATGGCATAACGCCCGGCATGGAGCAGCTGCAAGGCGATCTTCCCACCCTCATCATGCACGGCATCGGTAATAACACGGTGTGCCCGCGCTGCGCGGCCGGAACTGAATTCGGCACTCAGCGGGTGAAGGCGACCACGAAAATTCGGCGAGAATCCGCCGGTGACAATAAGGCCAACACCGCCTTTGGCACGGGCAGCGTAGAAAGCGGCAAGTTTCTTGAACCCGTCACGGGATTCTTCCAAACCGGTATGCATCGATCCCATCAACACACGATTACGTAATTGAGTGAAACCAAGTTCTAGCGGTGATAACAGATGAGGGTAAGATTTATCGTCCATGGCTTCCATTCTTTATGTTGTTATGGTCTGACCAGTATACGAAGCGACCAACCATATTTCAAACAATCGTTTACATAAACGCAACAATATATTGATTTAGATCTAACTCCATGTATAAAAACGTATCGTAAAGTAACGGCACGGTGTTTGTTCATTTAGGTGATAACTGCTCCGCATATGTATCCCTAAGCCATTCACCTAATTCTATTAATTACTGTATTTCCTCTATTACTCGGTTAGCATATACATTTAGATACAGAACTAAATCATTATTATTACGTCCAATCTTATATAGATTGTGAAATAAGCAGGCTCAGAGCCTTGGCGAAAAATCAGGAAACTTCATGAAAGTGATCTTTAAAGGAATTGGCAAACTCTTCCGTTGGATATGGAAACTGATCAGCTTTACCCGCCAGCTGATCATCAACTTACTATTCCTCGTTATCATTGGCGCGCTGTTCTTCGCCTTCACCGAGAGCGGCAAAGAGCCGGAGCTACCGGAGCAGGCAGCACTGGTGTTGGATCTGTCGGGGCCTATCGTCGAGCAACGTAGCAATACCAGCCCATTAGACAGCCTCACTAGCAGTGCACTGGGCGGTGAACAAACCCAAGAAAACGTGCTGTTCGACATTGTCGAGACCCTGCGTACCGCCGCCACCGATGAGCGGATATCCGGCCTGGTGCTCAACCTGCGTGACATGAGCGAAACCAACCTGACCAAGCTACGCTATATCGCCAAAGCACTAGAAGAGTTCAAGGAGTCGGGCAAGCCTGTCTACGCCATTGGCGACCACTACAAGCAAAGCCAGTACTATCTGTCGAGCTACGCTGACAAAGTGTTCATGTCACCGGATGGCGGCGTCATGCTAACCGGTTACGGCAGCTATACCCTTTACTACAAGAGCTTGTTCGAGAAGCTTAACGTCAACACCCATGTGTTCCGTGTCGGTACCTACAAATCCTTTGTCGAGCCTTATACCCTTGATGGTATGTCTGACGAAGCCCGTGAGGCCAACACTGCCTGGCTAAACCAGCTTTGGGGCGCTTATACCTCTGATGTGGCTAACAATCGCCAAATTGACGCCAGCACACTGACCCCACAGCTAGATAAATTTGTCACTGAGCTGAAAAGCGTAGATGGTGATTTCGCCAAGCTAAGCAAGAAGATGGGCTTGGTCGATGAACTGGTGAACCGTCCTGAGCTGCGGGCACAGCTTATCGAAGCCTTTGGCGAGAACGACGACCACAGCTTCAACCAGATCAGCTATTACGATTACCAGCCCACCATTGGTGATACCCAGTTGCCAAGCGACAACCAAATCGCTGTCGTAGTTGCAAGCGGTGCCATCATGGACGGTCCTCAGCAAAGAGGCAACGTTGGCGGAGATACCACGGCGGCCCTGCTGCGCGAAGCTCGCCTTGATGACAAAGTGAAGTCGGTCATTCTCCGGGTCGATAGCCCGGGCGGTAGCGCCTTTGCATCGGAAGTGATCCGCAACGAAGTTGATGCCCTGAAAGCGGCTGGCAAGCCGGTGGTGGTATCCATGTCGAGTGTTGCGGCATCAGGCGGTTACTGGATTTCGGCTTCTGCTGACAAGATCATGGCCCAGCCAACCACCATTACCGGCTCTATCGGTATCTTTGCCATCCTGACTACGTTCGAGAAAGGCCTGGAGAAGATGGGCATTTACAGCGACGGTGTGGGCACGACGCCATTCACCGGTGTCGGCGTAACCCGCGAGCTGCCGGAAGGTATCGCTGAGATCTTCCAGCTAGGTATCGAAAACGGTTACCAGCGCTTCATCGGCCTGGTCGGCCAATACCGAGATATGACACTCGAGCAAGCTGACAGCGTGGCGCAGGGCCGGGTCTGGACCGGTAAGGATGCCCTTGCCCTGGGTCTGGTCGATGAGCTCGGTGACTTCGATGATGCCATTGCCAGTGCCGCTGAGCTGGCGACGCTGGGTGAAGACTACGAGGTGCGCTGGATGGCTAAGCCATTGAGTACGGCTGAAATGTTCATGCAACAGTTCGGCGCTGAAGCCAAAGCCTACTTCCACCAAATGGTATGGGGGGAGCTGCCAGAGGCAATGCAACCTGTTACACAAAAAGTTGTAACAGACCTTTCTACCCTTGGTAACTTCAATGATCCAAAAGGGCAATATGCCTTCTGTGTAAACTGCCCAGATCTTTAAAAGTGAGATCAGCCCGGCATCGCTGGGCTTTTTTTACGCTACATACCCCGTATAATGCGCCCACCAAACCGATAATTCTGTACCTTCATATGGAAAGAAAACACATTTACATCGCCTACACGGGCGGCACAATTGGTATGCAGAAGTCAGACCATGGCTACGTACCCGTTGCTGGTTTTATGGAACAGCAATTGGAAAGCATGCCAGAATTCCATCGTGCAGAAATGCCAAAGTTCACCATCCACGAATATGATCCCCTGATCGATTCGTCGGATATGACGCCAGCGGATTGGCAGCGCATTGCTGATGATATTAAAGCGAACTACGACAAGTACGACGGTTTTGTGATCCTGCATGGTACGGATACCATGGCATATACCGCCTCTGCCCTGTCTTTCATGTTCGAAAACCTCGACAAGCCTGTTATTGTCACCGGTTCGCAAATCCCGCTTGCGGAACTGCGCTCCGACGGCCAGAGCAACCTGCTCAATGCCCTTCACGTTGCCGCGAACTACCCGATCAATGAAGTCACAGTGTTCTTCAACAACAAACTGATCCGTGGCAACCGCAGCACCAAAGCCCATGCAGACGGATTCGGTGCCTTTATTTCACCTAACCTGCCACCGCTGCTGGAAGCCGGTATCAACATCCAACTCAACAATGTTGAAATCGACAAGAAGCCGGAAGGGGCATTCAAGGTTCACAACATTACCCCACAGCCAATTGGCGTGATCACCATGTACCCGGGGATCTCACCAGAAGTGATCCGCAACACCCTGCGCCAGCCAGTCAATGCGATGATCCTGCTGACATTCGGTGTCGGTAATGCCCCGCAGAACCCTGAACTGCTGGAGCAGCTCAAGGAAGCGAGCGACCGTGGTGTGATTGTGATGAACCTGACCCAGTGCCTGTCAGGCAAAGTCAACATGGGAGGCTACGCCACAGGTTGTGCCCTGGCCGATGCCGGTGTCCTAAGTGGTTACGATATGACGCCGGAAGCTGCACTGGCCAAGCTGCATTTCCTACTGAGCCAAGAGCTTCCAGTAGAAAACGTACGCAGCCTGATGCAACAAGATCTGCGTGGCGAGCTTACTCTCTAAGTCTCCACTTTGCATCCCCCCCAATATCAAAAACGGCAGCCATTGGCTGCCGTTTTTATTGTTCTTCTCTCAAAATCAACTACTCGGCTACACTTTGACTATTCCCGTCAGCGAAAGGCCATGCGTACATTATGATCCTACACGGCTCCTCGATTTCACCCTTTGTCAGAAAAATCATGCTAGCCCTTGCCTATAAAGGGATCACCTACGAGCTTCAGCCACTCAACCCTTACGTCGAGAAAGAGCTGGCCCAAAAGCGCCATCCGCTAGGGAAAGTTCCTGTGTTGGAAATCGACCAGCACAGCATCATGGACTCGACGGTCATCGCCCACTACCTTGACGATCAGTACCCGGTTCCTCCGCTGTACCCCGGCAGTGCATTGACCAGGGCGAAAATCCGTTGGCTGGAAGAGTATGCAGACACCCGGCTCACTTCACTAATTGGTGGCGTATTGTTCTACCAGAAAATCCTCAGGGGTCAGATGCTCGGCAAAGAGGTTGATGAAGAGGCCGTTGAGCAATGCCTTGAGGTACACCTACCAAAAGCCATTCAGTATTTAGAAGAACAACTGCCCGAACAGGGCTATATTGGCGATCATTTGTCGATGGCGGAAATCAGCCTGTGGAGCGTGTTGCGAAGTGGCTGGATGGCAGGTTTGCGTTTTTCCCACTACCCAGCGCTAGATAGCTTCCTGGCCCGTATCGAGCAGGAGCCGTGGGTAGCTAACTTAGTCACTGAAGAAGACCACGAGCTGGCAAGTTTTTATTGCCCGCCCGTGGTATTGGGTACGATTAAATAAGAGAGTAAGTGCGCAAGGGGGTAAATTTACAGTTGGTCATGTTCGAAACGGGCAATGTCATCAGGCGCCCTCTCTGATACTGACGTATCGTTGCCCGAAAACTCTTTTTTCAACTCCGCCTTGGACTTAAATTTAATCTCCCCACCTTTCTCCACTGTCATATGGGCAGCTTCAGCGTTATGGCGGGACTGGTAGAGCATAACGGCCTGCATAGAAGAATCGCGCTGCTCAGGGGTCAGCGGCGTGCCGTCAGGCCACTTGCCAATCTCAACAGCGGTAGCAAGGCGCTGGTAAACTTCTGGGGTCATCGCGTTAAGCAGAGTGTCTAGTTCCATGGCTGTTCTGTTTTCCTTTTATTAGCATTTCTTGCCCGCAGTAATAACAGTTTCCTCTAAAGCTCGCCAAGAATACGTCGATAAAATGCTTGGGGGATCACACTGCTGAAAATCAGCGGCCCGCCGCAGTCTTTTATCTCTATTTTGATAAACTCGTTAACAAGATTCACTTTATTACAGTCACTGATAAGCCAAATGAGAAAACCCGCGCTAAAACTCACACTTTTGCTGGCCTGCTTGGCCTTGCTTAGCGGTTGCTTCGAGCGCCACCGCTCTACAGACAGCTTGTGCCAGGCCGAGCCACAGCTTTGTGCTGATACCAACCTTAATGATGGCCAGTGCCGCCTGCAACGGGTCAATCTCATTTGGCAACGGTACGATGTGCTAAAAAACCCGTCAGATAAAGAGAAGTTTAAAGAGCTCAAGTACACGTACGACTATCAGAAATGCCTGGAATATGCCGCCCGCATAGAGCCGACAGAATTAAAAGAGCGCAAAACCCACCGGACACAAGCCATGCTCAGTGCCTATGCCTCAATCAAGCGGCTAAACAACGAACTGAGTGAATCCAATGATCCAGAAATCCTCTATTTCCGATGGAGCCAGGGAGACAAGGAAGCGCTGAGAACGTTTTTGCGCCTGGAAGGCACACCTGAAATGGACACACCTGAGATGCAGCTAGCGCTGGCGACCTTCTATACGACAAAAGATCAGGAGAAGACGGTTACCTTGCTCAAACGCGCCTTGGAGCTTTACGGCAAGCAACCGAAGATTAAGCCAGAAATCATCCAAAGCTTAGCGACATTATCCCACCAGAGTGGCGAAGCGGAGAAAGCCTACCTTTGGGCCAGAGTAGGCAGCGAGCTGGCATTGCCTGTTGCCAGCCAAGACAAGTTGAATGCGTTCTACCCAATAAGCGACGAACGCCGCAGTGCGCTTAACGACCAGGCTGAACGTATTGCCCAAGCACTCCATGACGGTAACTTCGACGCCGCGATGGCAAAATAAAAGCCCTGCTGGCAGAGCAGGGCTAAGCATTTTGATGAAGCATCCTTAATCAAGCCATTCTTAATCAAGCCATCCTTTAAGACTTATCGTCCGGTTGGCTATCAAAGATCAAGGAGACCGAGTTCACGCAATACCTTTCTCCTGTCGTTTTCGGTCCATCTGGAAACACATGGCCCAGGTGGCTGTCGCACTTGGCGCAGCGGATCTCTATCCGGTGCATACCATGGCTGTTGTCTTCCAGGTAGCGGATAGCATCCCGCTCGATAGGGGCGTCGAAACTCGGCCAACCACAACCTGAGTCATACTTGCCGCTTGAGTGGAACAATGGCGCCTGGCAACAGGTACAGCTATAAACACCTGTTTCGCGGTTATGGAGCAGTTTACCTGAAAATGGCGCTTCGGTTCCTTGCTCACGACAGATGTGATACTGCTCTTCCGTCAGTTTCTCACGCCAATAAGAGTCTGATTTGGCTGACATTATATTTCCCTTTTTAATATTCACGTTATCAATTTTGAAAAATGGTTGCCAATTGCGTCAACTGTGGCACATACTTTCTGCTCGAAAGGATTTTACATCTTCACTGCTCATTTAAGCATATTTTGGGTGGGCTTCGTGTTGATATTAAAAGTTAATAACAGCCATGATGGATATTCATACAACTTCTGTATAAATTTGCAGCGTTGTAGTGGGAATGTAAAAAAGATCCGAACTTTTTTTTGACCTCACGCAATTTAAGTTCGTTTTTCACTTGCAGCATCACATTAGATTCTGTAATTTTACTACCAGTTATCTTTCATTAGAAATTAAGTTGTGGAGCAACTGTAATGACTATCAAAGTAGGTATTAACGGTTTTGGCCGTATTGGACGTTTTGTTTTCCGTGCTTCTGTAGAGCGTAACGACATCGAAGTTGTTGGTATCAACGACCTAATCGACGTTGAGTACATGGCTTACATGCTTAAGTACGATTCAACTCACGGCCGCTTCAACGGTACTGTTGAAGTTGAAGGTGGTAACCTAATCGTTAACGGCAAAACAGTTCGCGTAACTGCAGAGCGTAACCCAGCGGACCTTAAGTGGGACGAAATCGGTGTTGACGTTGTTGCTGAAGCAACAGGTATCTTCCTAACTGACGAGACTGCTCGTCAGCACATCACAGCTGGTGCGAAGAAAGTAGTTCTAACTGGTCCATCTAAAGACGCAACTCCAATGTTCGTTATGGGTGTTAACCAAGACTCTTACGCTGGTCAAGACATCGTTTCTAACGCTTCTTGTACTACTAACTGCCTAGCGCCAATCGCTAAAGTTCTTAACGACAAGTGGGGCATCGAATCTGGTCTTATGACTACTGTTCACGCTACTACTGCTACTCAGAAGACTGTTGACGGTCCTTCTGCTAAAGACTGGCGCGGTGGCCGTGGTGCTTCTCAGAACATCATCCCATCATCAACTGGTGCTGCTAAAGCTGTAGGCGTTGTTCTTCCAGAACTAAACGGCAAACTAACTGGTATGGCTTTCCGCGTACCAACTGCTAACGTTTCTGTAGTTGACCTAACAGTTAACCTTAAAGAAGCTGCTTCTTACGACGAAATCTGTGCTGCTATGAAAGCTGCTTCAGAAGGCGAAATGGCTGGCGTTCTTGGTTACACTGAAGATCAGGTTGTATCTCAAGACTTCATCGGTGAAGTTCAGACTTCAGTATTCGATGCTAAAGCTGGTGTTGCTCTAACTGACAAATTCGTTAAAGTTGTATCTTGGTACGACAACGAAATCGGTTACTCAAACAAAGTTCTAGACCTAATCGCTCACATCTCTAAGTAATGTAAGCTTTTAGCTAGATGATAAAAGGCGACGCTGCGGTGTCGCCTTTTTTGTATCTGTTTTTCAAACTTGCACCACTATTTCCCAATAAGAAGCTTTAAAAAAGAAGCCACAAGCCTAAAGCATGAAAATGCAGCTAAAAAATAATTACAAATTTAACAAATAATTTTTAATAGGCTTGGTTATTTTTTAAATAAAAATAAGTGTAGAATTGACTGTTACTTTTCCACCAAGGTGGCAATCATTTATACATTGCTACAACCAAAGGATAGTCTGATGGACTTCAATACTCTTCCAACTGTGGCGGCCTTATCAGATGCTGTCACTATCTGCGAGCACCAAGGGATCAAGATTGTAAGAATCAAACATGCCCAGGCTGAGGCTGGTATTTCACTGCATGGCGGGCATCTTGTTTGGTTCAAGCCCCAAGGTGAAGATGAGGTAATTTGGCTCAGCGAAAAAGCGGAATTCGATACTACAAAAGCAATCCGCGGCGGGATCCCTGTATGCTGGCCTTGGTTCGGCAAAGCTGCCACCCCATCACACGGCTTTGCCCGCAACAGCGAATGGGCTCTCAAAGAGCATCGCGAGAACGACAATGGCGTGATTGTTGCCTTAACCCTAGAGGACTCTGAAGCGACCCGTGCAATATGGCCGCACAAGTTCAGTAATGTGCTGACGTTCGAAATTGGCACCACTCTGAAGGTCTCATTGACCTCGACCAATACTGGCGACACCGAGTGGAGCTTCTCGGGTGCCCTTCATACTTATTTCAATGTGGAAAGCATCTATAACACGGCCATCACCCAAATGGGTAGCGAATACCAAGACAGCACTCAGGCCGGCAAAGTTTGCCATGGCGGTGAACAACTGAGCTTTGAAGGTGAAGTGGACCGTGTTTACACTCAACCAGAATCTACAGTGATGATCCATGACCACCAGCGCCGCCAAATTGCCGTAACCAACAGCGGCCACAATGCTGCAGTGATCTGGAACCCTTGGCAAGACCTGTCAGTCAGCATGGCTGATATGGCAGACGATAGCTTCGAAACAATGGTATGTGTCGAGTCGACCATTCATAACGACACGAGTGTAGCGCTTGCGCCTGGTGAGTCACATACCTTGACCACAGAGATCAGCGTTAAACGTTAAGCTGGTTTCAAGCAGGGATCGCCCGGGTAACGCCTCGTTGCTTGGGTGCGTCCCGCCGAATAGGGCCATACACCGTTATGCCAGCATCTGGGTGTTAGCTTCTATCAACACCCAGCCATTGCCGTCGGGATCGGCAAAGGTCGCAAAGCGTCCACCGATCAAGGTAACAATCTCTGACAGTGGCACCCCCCGGCTTGACAGCTCATCATGGGTTGAGTGAATATCGTCAGTCTGAACCACTAGCCCCTGCACTGACCCAGCTTTCATCCCGCCAAAAGGCATAACTAAGCTAATCGTCGTTTCTGCTCCTTTGGGCGCGAGCTGAATCCAACGTTTATGTTGGTCAGCTTGGTGATCGCGGATTAGCTCAAATCCCAACATATCCCGGTAAAATGCTAACGCTAGGTTTTGATCAGAAACCGGGATAGATACAGTATCAACACGAGAAATACTCATTAATTATGCTCCCCCCAAATATCGGCACATTTCTAGCTTAAGCCAGAGTTTTTGATTTAGCGCACAAAATAACTCCGCCTCGCACTTTTTTGACACCGGGGTTTGACACAAATGGTGTTCAAGATTGTTGTCTGACTCTTCGCTTATTTGCAAAAATGAAGTCGCTAAATCGCTTTTTTTGCAAAAAAGCCATCATGACCTCCCCTACCCTAACTTTTCACCATCTTGCAGCAATGAAATCCTTTGCATTCAGCAAATAGCTCTGCACTGGAAATAAAATTCATCATATCTGACTATTCATTTACACAAGGCCTCGCTATCACAATATCTCAACAAAATCGTGATTTTTTTTAAACACCAACTCTTGCAGAACGCGATTTATAGGAGGATAGTAAGTGAATGAGCAAAAAACATTCAGCTTGTAAGGAATATCGAAAAAGGAAATTTAGTTTATAAACCAACAACTCAGTCAAGCAATTTAATCAGTTAGGTCTAGTCTTAAGATATGGGGGATGTGAAAGATTTGTGTTTTCGTCCTTTCTAATTGATTAAAGAACGATTCAGGGGGCATACCATGAGTATTTTTGACCACTATCGTCAACGCTATGAAGAATCCAAGGATGAAGAGCTTTCATTGCAAGAGTTCCTTGAGATCTGTCGTAACGACCGAAGCGCTTACGTCAATGCAGCAGAACGTTTGCTGATGGCTATTGGCGAACCCGAAATGATTGACACCGCTCAAGACCCACGCTTGAGCCGACTATTCTCAAACCGCGTTATTTCCCGCTATAAAACCTTTGAAGATTTTTATGGTATGGAAGAGGCCATTGAGCAAATCGTCTCCTACCTAAAACATGCTGCACAGGGCTTGGAAGAACGCAAACAGATCCTCTACCTACTGGGTCCGGTAGGTGGCGGTAAATCATCTTTGGCTGAAAAACTGAAAAGCCTCATGCAGAAGGTGCCAGTTTATGTGCTAACAGCCAATGGTGAGCGCAGCCCAGTCAACGACCATCCGTTCTGTCTGTTCGACAAAGGCGAAGATAGCGATATTCTCAAAAAAGAATACGGTATTCCAGATCGTTACCTAAACACCATTATGTCGCCTTGGGCCGCTAAACGCCTGCATGAATTCGGCGGTGACATTACTAAATTCAAAGTCGTCAAGGTTCGCCCTTCTATTCTTGACCAGGTCGGTATTGCCAAAACCGAACCCGGTGATGAAAATAACCAAGACATCTCGTCACTGGTTGGTAAGGTCGACATCCGTCAGCTTGAGCACTTCGCTCAGGATGACCCAGATGCTTACAGCTACTCCGGTGCACTCTGTAAGGCCAACCAAGGCCTGATGGAATTCGTCGAGATGTTCAAGGCACCACTGAAAGTCCTACACCCACTGCTTACCGCAACGCAAGAAGGTAACTACAACGGTACCGAAGGACTATCCGCATTGCCATTTGACGGCATCATCTTGGCACACTCCAACGAATCCGAGTGGCAGTCATTCCGTAACAACAAGAACAATGAAGCCTTCCTTGACCGTGTCTTCATTGTCAAAGTGCCATACTGCCTGCGTGTTTCCGAAGAGATCAAAATCTACGAGAAACTGCTGCAGAGCTCTGAACTATCGTCGGCACCATGCTCACCTTCTACCTTGGAAATTCTTGCCCGCTTCTCGGTGCTTTCTCGCCTGAAAGAGCCTGAGAACTCGAGCCTGTACTCGAAGATGCGCGTCTACGACGGTGAAACGCTCAAAGATACCGATCCGAAAGCCAAGTCCTACCAGGAATACCGCGATTATGCCGGTGTCGATGAGGGTATGGCCGGCCTATCTACCCGTTTCGCGTTCAAGATCCTTTCTCGCGTATTCAACTTCGACCACTCCGAAGTGGCCGCTAACCCAGTCCACCTGTTCTATGTCCTAGAGCAGCAGATTGAGCGTGAGCAGTTCCCGCAAGAGTTGGCCGAGAAGTACCTTGAGCACCTGAAAGGTTACCTGACTCCGAAGTACGTCGAGTTTATCGGTAAAGAAATCCAGACTGCTTACCTAGAGTCTTACTCTGAGTACGGCCAGAACATCTTTGACCGCTATGTCAGCTATGCCGACTTCTGGATCCAAGACCAAGAGTACCGTGACCCAGAGACCGGGCAGCTATTCGACCGCGCCGCACTCAACAACGAACTAGAGAAAATCGAGAAACCTGCCGGTATCAGTAATCCGAAGGATTTCCGAAACGAAATCGTCAACTTCGTACTGCGTGCTCGTGCAAGTAATGCCGGCAAGAACCCGAACTGGACCAGCTACGAGAAGCTTCGTACGGTTATCGAGAAGAAAATGTTCTCCAACACCGAAGAGCTACTTCCAGTGATTTCATTCAATGCCAAGACATCTACCGAGGAGCAGAAGAAACATGATGACTTCGTTGCTCGTATGATGGAGAAAGGCTATACCCGCAAGCAGGTACGTCTACTTTCCGAGTGGTACCTACGCGTACGTAAGTCTTCTTAAGTTGGCGTGGATGGGATGAATAAGGGGAGAGCTTATGGCGCATTTCATAGACCGAAGGCTCAACGGTAAAAACAAAAGCACGGTAAACCGTCAGCGTTTCCTGCGTCGCCACAAGCAGCAGATCAAAGAATCTATTGCTGATGCAGTAAACAAACGTTCGATTACCGATGTGGAAAGCGGTGAAGATATTACGATTCCGAACCGTGACATCCGCGAGCCAAGCTTTCACCAAGGCCGTGGTGGACAACGTGAAGTTGTCCACCCGGGCAACGACCAGTTCAGCCCCGGAGACCGTATTGAACGCCCCCAAGGAGGGGGCGGACAAGGCGGCGCCGGTGAAGGACAGGCAAGCCCAGACGGTGAAGGCCAGGATGAATTCGTATTCCAAATTTCCAAAGATGAGTATCTCGATTTGCTCTTTGAGGATTTGGAGTTGCCAAACCTTGAGAAGAACCAGCTCAACAAAATTGTTGAATGGAAAACCTTCCGCTCGGGCTACAAGTCGTCAGGCGTACCGGCCAATATTGCGATTGTGAAATCGCTCCAGAATTCCCTGGCGCGACGCACCGCAATGACAGCAGCCAAACGCCGTCAGCTTCGCGAGCTGGAGAAAACACTGGATCTGCTTATGAACACCGAACCAGCTCAGCCTTTCGAGGAAGAGCGGGTGAAAGACGAGATCCAAGCGCTACGGCAAAAGATCAGCAGCGTACCGTTCATTGATACTTTTGACCTACGCTACAAAAACTATGAACGTCGACCTCAGCCAAGCAGCCAAGCGGTGATGTTCTGCTTGATGGATGTCTCGGGCTCGATGGATCAGGCAACTAAAGATATGGCAAAACGCTTCTATATCTTGCTGTACCTGTTCCTAAACCGGACATACAAAAATGTCGACGTGGTGTTTATCCGCCACCATACCCAAGCCAAAGAGGTGGATGAGCACGAGTTCTTCTACTCCCAGGAAACTGGGGGCACCATAGTGTCGAGTGCACTGCGGTTGATGAATGAGATTGTGAAAAAACGCTACTCCCCTGCCGAATGGAACATCTACGCGGCACAGGCGTCGGATGGGGATAACTGGGCGGATGATTCACCTGGCTGTCGAGAGCTGCTGGACAAAGAGCTCTTGCCAGTCACCCGTTACTACTCATACATCGAAATCACACGCCGGGCACACCAAACACTATGGCGGGAATATGAGGCGCTACAAGCCAGCCACAGTAACTTTGCGATGCAGAACATAAGGAGTGTGGAAGACATTTTCCCTGTATTCCGGGAGCTATTTAAAAAGCAAGTCAGTTAACATCGCTTTAGGGGGAATGTGCTATGGAGACAGTCGCCAAATCTAAGACACTCAGTGACGGTCCAGATTGGACATTCGATTTGTTGGATCAGTATCATAAGGAAATCAAGCGGGTAGCTGACCACTACCGGCTTGATGCCTACCCCAACCAAATCGAGATCATCACTGCCGAACAAATGATGGATGCTTATTCCAGTATTGGTATGCCTATCAACTACCATCACTGGTCATTTGGTAAGCGTTTTATCGAAACTGAGCGAGGCTATAAACACGGTCAGATGGGCCTCGCCTATGAAATTGTGATCAACTCAGATCCTTGTATTGCCTACTTGATGGAAGAAAACACCATCACCATGCAGGCTCTGGTTATGGCCCACGCGTGTTACGGCCACAACTCGTTTTTCAAAGGCAATTACTTATTCAAAACATGGACCGATGCCAGCTCAATCATCGATTACCTGTTGTTCGCCCGTAAATACATCACCGAGTGTGAAGAAAAATACGGTGTCGATGAAGTTGAGAGGCTGCTGGATTCTTGCCATGCGCTGATGAACTATGGCGTCGACCGTTACAAGCGACCGCAGAAGATTTCTATGGTCGAGGAAAAAGCGCGCCAGAAAGCCCGGGAAGATTACCTACAAACGCAAGTCAATTCACTGTGGCGAACCATTCCGGTGACACAGGAGGAAGAAGTCGAAGCCGAAGAGGTGCGGTTCCCGGCAGAGCCACAGGAGAATATCCTCTACTTTATTGAAAAGCATGCCCCATTACTGGAGCCATGGCAGCGTGAAGTGGTCAGGATCGTACGTAAAGTCAGCCAGTACTTCTACCCGCAGAAACAGACCCAGGTCATGAATGAAGGGTGGGCAACATTCTGGCACTACACCATCCTCAACCATCTCTATGACGAGGGCTTGGTGACGGATCGGTTCATCATTGAGTTTTTGCACAGCCATACCAACGTGGTGGCCCAACCGGACTACAACAGCCCGTATTATAGTGGGATCAACCCCTATGCTCTGGGCTTTGCCATGTTCCAGGATATCCGCCGGATTTGCGAAAACCCAACCGAAGAGGATAAATACTGGTTCCCGGATATTGCCGGCAAGGACTGGCTGGATACACTGCACTTTGCCATGGAGAACTTCAAGGACGAAAGCTTTATCAGCCAGTTCCTGTCTCCTAAGGTGATGCGGGACTTCAAGCTGTTTGCCGTCAATGACGACGACCGCCATAACTACGTCGAGGTCAGTGCGATCCACAATGAGGAAGGCTACCGGATGATCCGGGAGAAACTGTCATCGCAGTACAACCTCAGCAACAACGAACCGAATATCCAAGTTTGGAATGTCGCGCTCAAAGGTGACCGCTCGCTAACCCTACGCTATGTACCACATAACCGTATCCCGTTAGCCGACAGCCACCAGGAAGTACTTAAGCACATGCACCGTTTATGGGGCTTTGATGTCACACTGGAAGAAGAGCTACCAGACGGCCGCTCGCATATCTTGGGAACCTGCCCTAACCGGGCACAGTACAATACCGAGATCTAGCCCACCATCGCTTACATAAATACTAACATTTAGAAACAAAAAGGAGATGCCTAGGCATCTCCTTTTTTCTGTCCGCGGTTAGAAAACCCGATTACTGCTCTTCTTCGTACAAGTATCGAGCAATTTCAATACGGTTGTCATACCAAATCGCTCCACTTTCGCGGCCGTATTTGCGGATACGGTCTGCGACCAACTCGGGCTGGCTGTTATCGCAATATGCCTTCATGTCGCGGTAGAAGTCGAGAGCAAGCTCACAGGCTTCCTTAGACATGAAGTAGTAGCCTCCAACGCGGGTGTAGATTTTGCGCAGGCCATTGATAGTCAGTACATACAGGGTATTGCCCGACTTAGAGGCCATGCCCTGGAACATACGGTAATCAAAGTAGTTGAATGCGCGGGCACGGGAAATCGCCTCACACAATTGGGGATCATCTTTGCCGTACTTATCAACAATCTTCTTCACTTCCTGCATCAGCTCTGCTTTGTCTTCGCTTTGCTCGATGTAGTCAGAGAAGCTGTCGGCTTTCAACAAGGCTTCGCATTCTTCAATCACATGATTGATCAGCGCTGAAGACTCTTCAGGGTTGCCTTTAACAGCATAACGCATGTAGACGCTGCTGATATCGGTGCGGGCTGAAAGCAAATCTTCCAGAACGCCCTGAACATCTTGGCCGTCAAGTGTGATTAGGGTGTCGAGAATATTCAGGCCGGAGGTGTCCATGTAATTGTTCACCCGGGTCGGCTTGCCGTGTTGAATGGTTAACCAGCCATCACGCGCCAGACGCTGCAATACCTCACGAAGAGTCGTACGAGTAACACCAATTAATTCAGACAACTCTCGTTCTGCGGGAAGGATTGAGCCCTGTGGGAAGTGATTATTCCAGATACTCTCAATAATATATTTCTCAGCAAATGTTGCTGGGCTATCAGCCTTTATAACCATCTGATCAGTTTTCCAGTTGCTTCTTGCTCTATTTTTATTAACTCATCATACCACCAGTCTTTACCTAATGCCTACCTAATTACCAAAAGAAGTATCTCGGCTGTCTATTTATAACCATTCACTCCAGCGAGCTTGATATGCACCTAGCATACAAGGCGCACGCAAAATTCAGCTCAAAGATTCGTCGAACCAAAACTTGACGAAGCTCAACGTAAAATGAAAATTGTAAGCATATATTTCAAAGCTACGTGAAAAATACCCGTACAAGCCTTGTTTTGCGATGAAATTTCACAATCTTAAATAACTTCATCTGTAAGCACTTGACTGCGATGGATCACGCGGTAGAGTTAGCACGTTTTCACTCTGGGAGCTGAATGGATGCTGCTGCCTGCTTTAAGTTAAACACCATCAAGGAAATGGTCTTTAGCTTAGAGGGTCTCAAAAGAACACTTAACCAGAACAACAATATAATGGTTATCCTGCTCTCGGACTTCAAAAGGCAAGATAGCAACGCAGCTCGTTTTTTTAGTATTTGCGTATATAGAGACTCGAACAAATGGCAATTTCGCTAGGGAACGCCTTTATAAAAAACTTCCTAGGTAAAGCACCCGACTGGTACAAAGTCGCCATCATTGCTTTCCTGATCATCAACCCGCTTGTTTTCTTCTTTGTCGACCCATTCGTGGCTGGCTGGCTACTCGTTATTGAGTTCATCTTTACCCTGGCCATGGCACTGAAGTGCTACCCGCTACAGCCGGGTGGTTTGCTGGCAATCGAGGCGGTCGCTATTGGCATGACCAGCCCCGAGATGGTCAAGCATGAACTGGTTGCCAACATCGAAGTTATGCTGCTGCTGATCTTCATGGTGGCTGGTATCTACTTCATGAAGCAGCTGCTGCTTTATATCTTCACCAAAATACTGATCGGCATTCAGTCCAAGACCCTGCTTTCATTGTCATTCTGTGTGATGGCGGCCTTCCTGTCAGCCTTCCTTGATGCCCTGACGGTTATCGCCGTTGTGATCAGTGTGACCATTGGTTTCTACAGCATTTACCACAAAGTGGCTTCGGGCCAGGAGCCCCATTCTTCTCACGACCATACGTCGGACAAGCATATCCTGGAAGTCAGCCGTGATGACCTGGAAAACTACCGTGCATTCCTTCGCAGCCTGCTGATGCATGCCGGTATCGGTACCGCGCTGGGTGGTGTAATGACCATGGTGGGCGAACCGCAGAACCTGATCATTGCCGACCAGGCTGGTTGGCTGTTTGGCGAGTTCATTATCCGGATGCTGCCTGTCACCCTACCCGTGTTCCTGTGCGGCCTCGTGACCTGTGTATTGGTTGAAAAATTCCAGATCTGCGGCTACGGTGCCCGTCTGCCGGAAAACGTACGACGCATCTTGGTTGAGTTTGACAACGAAGAGCGCAAGCGCCGTACCAACTTGGACTACGCTAAGCTCATCGTTCAGG
Source organism: Photobacterium sp. ABD4_091 (assembly GCF_056160145.1). Classification (NCBI taxonomy): domain Bacteria; kingdom Pseudomonadati; phylum Pseudomonadota; class Gammaproteobacteria; order Vibrionales; family Vibrionaceae; genus Photobacterium; species Photobacterium sp. ABD4_091. The sequence continues at coordinate 495,766 of NZ_JBSWWQ010000001.1, forward strand.
TTGTCATTGCTATCTGGCTGATTGTTGGCCTGGCCATGCATCTAGCTGCGGTTGGCCTGATTGGTTTGACTGTTATTATCCTGGCAACTTCATTCACCGGTATTACTGACGAACACGCTCTGGGTAAAGCGTTTGAAGAGGCGCTGCCTTTTACCGCGCTATTGGCTGTATTCTTCTCAATTGTTGCGGTGATCATCGACCAGCACTTGTTCGCACCTATCATCGAGATGGTGCTGAGCCTTGAAGGTAGCATGCAGATGACCATGTTCTACATCGCAAACGGCCTGCTTTCCATGGTGTCAGACAATGTATTCGTGGGTACCGTCTACATCAATGAGGTAAAAGCAGCACTGCTAGACGGCATCATTACCCGTGATCAGTTCGATATGCTGGCCGTTGCTATCAATACCGGTACCAACCTACCGTCAGTGGCAACGCCGAATGGCCAGGCTGCCTTCCTGTTTGCATTGACGTCTGCACTGGCACCGCTTATCCGCCTGTCGTACGGCCGCATGGTATACATGGCGCTGCCATACACTATCGTGCTATCGCTGGTCGGCCTTGCCTGTATCGAATTCACACTGGTACCAATGACACAGTGGTTCTATGACCTAGGCTGGATCACCCAGGGCACGGTGGAGGCTGCTTCACAAATTGCGCCTGCAGTTGGCCATTAATTGAATTTTTTCAATCTCTGATTGTCTGTATTAAAGCCCTGAATCATCAGGGCTTTATTGTATTTTTCGTCATTAATTGGTGCTAAGATTTATTTCATAAGGCAAATTACTGACAGAAATTAGCATTTTCTTGGTCATTATAATGCTATGGCTAAGTGCTAAATCGGCTCACGCTTTTTGATACAAGCCTGAGCGAGCCGGTTTAGCAGTTAACCTTTCAATCGGGAACACCGTATGTATTTTTTAAATACTTTTTCAAAAAGCCGCCTTTCGTGGGCTATCTTACTGGCTTTCATCATTTTCTTTGAAGCCTGCGCCCTGTTCTTCCAGCATGTGATGAAGCTCGACCCGTGTGTGATGTGTGTCTACGAGCGTGTTGCCATGATGGGGATCGCGGTGGCAGCAATCGTGGGGATGATTGCACCGAAGAACAACGTGGTTCGCTGGGCAGGCCTAGCTGGCTGGGCCTATAGCTCCTACCAAGGTCTGGCACTGGCCCAGGAACATATCGGCTACCAGTTCCCTGAGTTCCCTTGGTCTGCAACCTGCGCGCTGGACGTGAACTTCCCGGCTTGGGCACCGCTCAACCAGTGGGTACCTTGGATGTTTGAAGCCTCTGGCGACTGCGGCAAAATCGTATGGCAGTTCTTCGGCCTATCCATGCCTCAATGGCTGGAAGTGATCTTCGCGGCCAACTTGGTGGCTGTTGCGGTTATTGTGATTGCGCAGATCCTTGGCAATAAGAAAGCCTAAGCGAGCTCATTGCCCAGCCCGGCGCTGGGCAAGCCCCACCCTCGAAGGACGTTGGTATAAGCTACCCAGTAGCCGCCGATGGCGCCTTTCTTCTTGCCCGAGAAAACGGCAAAAAGACAACAGCTCATGTCTAATGAAAGCGCTGCTACCAAACGTTGCCTCTAACTGATAAAAACGCCTGATAATTTGTGCATTAACATTTCTGTTCTTGGGAAGTGCATGATTATAAGTTTCGATAGCATCGACCCTCTTAATCACACTTTTCATCTGAGGCATATTTTTCAAGTAATTCTTCTCGGCCAACCCATTGATATGCGGGATTGATAGGTAACAGTCCCTTTCTTGCAACAAATCTAGGTAGTAATCGATCCCCTTATCCGTCCTCGCCATCCGGTAGCGATGTTTGCTCTTTTCTACTTCCTTTGCATAAAAAGATTCGAGGTCTTGCAGGCTGTTAAAATAGACGAGCAATTCAAAACCATCCTCGCAAACCAGCTCTATACTCGGAATATTGTTCATACCAATTTCACACATTGCAGCAGCACCCCTGATATCGTTGTGGTCTGTCACCGCGATCAAATGGGGTTGTTCCAACAGAAAAGACACGACCGAAGGCGTTATCGTTGCTCCCTCTGCGGCTACAGTGTGCAGATGGAAATCAAGATATATAAACTTATCTCTAGGCTTAAATTGAAAATAGCCAGAGAAAAAACTGGAAAGCTTATCAAACTCAATCATAGTCCCCTCCACCTTAAAGATAGGAGAAATCCTCAGCTTTGATAGGCCCGAAAATAGCACTTTCTAAGCTTCGCTCTAACAGTTGAAGCTGCCAATTGCCCAATGGTTATTATACTTAGCGATATATCGATATGCCGGAAAAGCCGATGCCATGAAGGATTCACACTCTAAGGCCAATCAACAACGCAAAGCGATGGCTTCATCCAGCCATTCAGCGCAAACCGACCAAGTGACAACTGCGGCCAAACTCAAAGCAACCGAACTGTTCCATCCTTGTGATCCCGCTCTTTTCGACTTCGAGACGACAGAAGAAATAGACTCGACGGATACTCCCCTGGGGCTAAAGCGCGCCGCAGAGGCCATCAAACTCGGCATCGGGATCCCTAATAAGGGATTCAATATCTTTGTCATGGGTTCAGCGGGACTCGGCAAGCTTTCGATGGCCAAACAGCTACTATCCCAGCATTTCGATACTGACAAAAAACTCTCTGACTGGTGTTACGTCAATAACTTCGGCAACAACAGCAGACCCGTTGCTCTTCAGTTGCCTGCGGGAATGGGAATCCGACTAAAGGAGAGCCTCCAAATACTCATTGAAGGGCTGAAAAAAAACGTGCCTTCATTATTGCAAAACGACAAATTCATCCATAACATCGACAAGCTGCAAAATGAGCTCAACGACAAAGAGATCGCGGCATTCCAGGCTATCGAAGCCCGAGCCAAAGAAAAAAGTTGCGTCTTAAAGCGCTCTCATAAAGGCTATGTTATTCACCCGGTCAAAAAAGACAAAATCATCAGCAAAGAGGAGTTCGAGAAGCTCCCAGAAGACGAACGGAAAGTAATCGATGAGTCGGTCGAAGAGCTCAGGCTGATGCTTGTCAACCTGATCAAGCAAGTGCCGTTTTGGGATCAGGAGATGAGGGGCAAAAAAGAGCAGTTGGAAAGAGAATTTGTCGCCAGTACCCTCGATTATCTTGTTGGGCAACTCCCTGCCGATATCATGGCTATCGAATGTATCAAGCGGCATATCGAAAACCTCAAACAGCACATCCTCAGTAACATCCCCCTGTTCAACGGTAGCCTTGAGACAGAGGTGAACGAATATACCGGACAAAAACTCAGCTTTAGCCCCTTCACCATCTATGAAGTCAATATCATTGTCGACAACAGTCAGCACCGTTCTCCCCCGGTGATATATGAAGACAACCCGACCTATACCAATTTAATCGGCCGAATCGAACACAAGGGTGAGCTCGGTACTTTTATCACCAATTTTACCCTAATCAAGCCAGAGGCGTTTCATCAAGCGAACGGCGGCTACCTAGTCATCGACGTGAACCAACTGCTCAACAAGCCCTTTGTTTGGGATGTCTTCAAGCGCACTTTGCTATCTGAAGAAATCAAGATCCAACCGCTCGAGCAGCAGCTCAGTGTCACAGCGCTTACCACGCTGGAGCCGGATGCAATACCTATCGATATCAAAGTTATTTTGGTCGGCGACCGTATGACCTACTACCTGCTCAAGCGCTACGATCCCGACTTCGGCCAGATGTTCAAGATCCAGGCAGACTGCTCAGAGGAGATTAGCCGTACAGCGGACTCATGCAGGCTCTACTCGAGGTTTATCAAAGCACTGCAAACAGAGGTACAGGCACGGCCACTCGACCGTAGTGCGGTGGCAAGGATCATTGAGCATGCTTCTCGGCTGGTTGAAGATGGCGAAAAGATGACACTGCACCGGGACACGATCAGCGGGATCATAGTCGAGGCAAACTACTGGGCAGAGCAACAGACACTTAAGATGATCACCGCCGCTACAGTTGAACAAGCAATTGACACCCGCCGCGTTCGGAGTAGCTACCTTAAAGAGTGCATAACGGATAATATTCATCGCGGGATCAGCCAGATTGCGATTGAGGGAGAAACCATCGGGCAAATAAACGGCCTGTCGGTGATCAGCCTTGACGACTGTCTGTTCGGCCATCCGAGCCGGATCACTGCAGCCGTGCACCTCGGCCAAGGAAGCGTTATCAATATTGAGCGGGAGGTAGATCTCAGCGGTCCGAGCCACTCCAAGGGAGTAATGATCCTGACCGCCTTCCTGCGCGAACAGTACGAGCAGCAGCAACCACTCGCCTTTTCGGCCACCCTCACCTTCGAGCAGTCCTATGGTATGGTCGATGGTGACAGTGCATCAGCCGCCGAACTGTGTGCACTCTTATCAGCGATTGCACAAATTCCACTAAAACAAAGTATTGCCGTAACTGGTGCCATCGATCAACATGGCAATATCGAAGCAATTGGAGGGGTCAACGAGAAAATTGAAGGGTTCTTTGATATCTGCAACGCTAGTGGCCTGACTGGGAAACAAGGCGTGATCATTCCGAAAACCAACACTGTCCACTTAATGGTCAGCCAACAGGTCCGCCAATCAGTGGCCAAGGGCCAGTTTCATATATGGGCTGTTGACCATATTAATCAGATAATGGCACTGCTCACCGACCAGCAGATGGGAAGAGCGAATACCAAAAGCCACTATCCGCCCCATAGTATCAATGCCGCAATTGTTATGCGGATCAAGCAAATGAACAAGGCACTCAGCCGTGCGATAAACGGTTCCCGGACGGGTCAAAAACGCTAAGGCAAGAACGAAAAGCAAGGCGCATTTGCCCATTAGATAATGGTGGGGGCCAAGATAAAATTGACCAATTATCAGATACGAAAAAGCCCGTTGATAATCAACGGGCTTTTTCATGAAATATGGCGGTGAGGGAGGGATTCGAACCCTCGATACGTTGCCGTATACACACTTTCCAGGCGTGCTCCTTCAGCCACTCGGACACCTCACCAAATTGTATTGCCAAGGCATGTCGCCTCAACAGGGTCGCTACTATAGTGGCTGGGGCGGCAAAGGTCAACAAAAAACATAGCACAATCAATCGAGTGTTTACTATTGCAGCAAAGTTCCCGAAATACCGGTGAACAGTGCCACCTTCTTCACTACCCTGTTACAATACTTCGTATAAAATCGTGTTCTTCCAGCGGCAAGGTTGCGTTGGATCACCCCTGATACTAAATATACGAGAGCGAATTATGTCTTCATCTTTACGCACACTGCTGGAGAACCCGCAGCTGGCCCAACAGTTGCTTTCCGAAGCCCAGACCCGTGGTTTTGTGACAGCAATGGCAGCGGCTCCTCACCTTATCAACCCGTCCGAGTGGCTAGCCTTCATGTGGGGTGGCGAAGAGTCTGCGCCTTTCACTAGCCAAGAAGAGCTTGAAAGCTACGCCAATGCCATTATTGACCTTTGGAACGAGAGCCGCCAAGCCTTGCTAGAAGGTAGCTGGCAATGGCCTGAAGGTTGTGCTCTCGATGACAAAGAGCTGGTCTCAAGCGATGCCCGCGAATTTTCTGAAGGTATACTTCAGGGCTGGCAGCTTTCCCGCGATGACTGGGAAACGATTATGCCGGAAGAGAGCGAGCACAACGCACTGCTGGGTGGTGTACTGCTATGCTTCAGCCTGCTGTATGATCCAGAGAATGCGATGGAGGCCCTTTCGCAAGAAGGCGCTGACGGCCTGGCCCAATTTGAAGAAATCTTCACTTCATTACCAACGATGCTGTGCGGACTGACTATTCGTGGCTACCAGCTGGTCAACGAAGGTGCAGAAGAAGCCTAATATATAGCAGACAAAAAAAAAGGCGGCCACCAGTACAACCCGTACTGAGTGGCCGTCTTTTTTGTATCACGGCTTTATATCACGGTGAGATCAGTTTGGCTCGCGGGCAAACAAAGCTCGCAACCGCCCGCGCTGATGGCGGTAGATCATCACCACTACCGGGATATTCATTAACACCCCATACAACAGCGGCGTCAGTGCGAGTTCGGGTTGCTTAAGCTGTACCACTGCCACAAAAATTGCAGTTCCTGCATTCTGGATCCCGACTTCAATAGCCAGTGTCTTGGTCAACTGCTCCCCGCCTTTGAGCAAACGGGCAACGGCCACACCTAACGCCATTCCCAATAAACACAAAGCAATCGCAACAATCGATGCACTAGAGAACAGCTGCTGGAATACCTGAGTATTAGCCGCCAGAGTAATGGTTACCGTAAACATCAACACCCAAATCGAAGAACGCCCTGCCCACTTGGCAAAGCTCGCATAACGTTTGCCTTGACCGAAATGATGGCAAGCCATACCGATTGTCACGGGTACCAGCGTCACCATGACTAGCTGTAAAATGGCAGTTTTCAGAGGCAGTACCAATTGGGTATCACTCAGTACCACAGGCAACAGCAAAGGAAGGCTAAATGGGATGATCAAACTGCTTACGGCCGTCATGGAAATGGACAGCGCGGTATTACCGCCACATAGATGCGTGATGACATTAGACGATGCTCCGCCCGGTGCCAGCGCCAATAGCCATAGTCCAACAGCAACCACTTCCGGCAGGCCGAGAAAATGAATCAAAGCCAAGGCAATCAGCGGCAAACCAACCAGTTGGGCTGCCAGGCCGGAGAATATAAACAGCGGATAACGGCCAACCCGCTTGAAGTCAGCCACAGACAGTGTCAGGCCAACACAGTACATCATCCAAGCCAACGCGATGGGCAAAGCAACTGTGAGCATTGTCTGTCCCATTCAAAACCTCCTTTGTAAAACCTAGAGTGTAATCCACCTAGGCTTATCGCACATAGAAAAAGAGCGACCCAAGGTCGCTCTTTGCTGGTAGGCAGTACGATCTACGCGTTACCTTTTACACTCACCTGAAGCTGGGCAGCAAAGTCCAGCATTCGGTTCAGTGGGATCAGTGATTTTTCACGCAGCGACTCATCAACGAAGATTTCATGCTGCTCACCGCCTTCACGCAGACCTTGCTCGATAGCCTTAAGGCCATTCATCGCCATCCACGGACAGTGTGCACAGCTACGGCATGTTGCACCAGCACCGGCTGTCGGCGCTTCAATCAGCTCTTTGCCCGGAACCATCTGCTGCATCTTGAAGAAGATGCCTTTGTCGGTGGCAACGATCAGCTGCTGATTAGGAAGCTCTTTGGCCGCTTTGATCAGCTGACTGGTCGAGCCTACGGCATCAGCCAACGCCACTACGCTGGCTGGTGATTCAGGGTGCACCAGAATAGCCGCATCCGGGTAAACATTTTTCATGTCACGCAGTGCCTTGGCCGAGAACTCGTCATGCACCACACATTCACCTTGCCACAATAGCATGTCAGCGCCGGTTTGCTTCTGGATATACGAACCTAGGTGGCGGTCTGGGCCCCAGATGATTTTCTTGTCGTCACTATCAAGGTGCTCGACAATCTCCAGCGCAATACTTGAGGTAACGACCCAGTCAGCACGGGCTTTTACCGCTGCCGACGTGTTGGCGTATACAACCACAGTATGATCAGGGTGGGCATCACAGAATTTGCTGAATTCATCAATCGGACAACCAAGATCGAGTGAACACTCGGCCTCGAGAGTCGGCATCAAAACACGTTTTTCCGGGGTCAGGATCTTGGCTGACTCGCCCATAAAGCGCACACCACAAATCACTAGCGTTTTCGCTGGATGCTGGTTACCGAACTTGGCCATTTCCAGCGAGTCGCCAACAAAGCCGCCGGTCTCTTCCGCCAGAGCCTGGATTTCAGGATCGGTGTAGTAGTGGGCCACCAGCACTGCATCTTTTTCCTTTAGCAGTGCCTTGATTTTTGCCTTGTACGCCTGCTGTTCGTCGACAGATAGCGGCGTTGGCTTAGGTGGAAACGGATAGACCATTTCAGAGGGATCAAATGTAAGACTCATAGCTCGGTTGCTCTATTGCTGTCCATGTACAATCCGCGCATTATACACCGCAAACGTTCAAATATCATGGATCAAAAAAGGCCGGATAAACCGGCCTTTTTGCAACCATCCGCACAATGGCTTACAGCTTGTCGAGGTTACTCTGTGCCTGTCGCGAACTGGTTGAGTTCGGATAGGCTGAAATAACTTGCTGGTAGAATTTCTTCGCTTCTTCCGGCTTCTTGCTCCGCTCGGCAATGATACCCAGCTTCAGCAACGCATCGGCGCGCTTGTTGGACTTCTCAAAGCTGGCAACAGCGGTGAACTGCTCTGCCGCATCAGGAAGTTGGTTTTGCGTGAAGTAAAGCTGACCAAGCCAGTAATGGGCATTCGGCTTGTAGCCTGATTCAGGGTAGGTAGTAAGGAAGCTCTTGAACGCCGTGATCGCACCGGTGTAGTCCTTCTCTTTTAAGATCAGGTTCACCGCCGACTCATACGCTTCGTTCTCACTCACATTGCTGGAGTATACTTCGGTACTCGCCTTCTCTGAGGTTTTTTCTTCAGCCGGCTTAGCTTGAGGCTGACGACTGAGAGAGTCTATCTCGCGGTATAGCTCACGCTGACGCTCAAGCATCTGGCTTAGATCGTAGCTGTTTCTTTCTACGATCCCTCGTAGCTCATCCATTTCGGTTGCCAGCTGATCCAGTTGCCGTTGCATATCCAACTGCACCTGGTTGCGAGCCTCAATCATCCTTTCCAGACGTTCCAGGCTATCGCCCTGCGCACTGTTACCGCTAATTTCAGTAACAGGAGCAGGTGCGGCGACCACCTGGGTCGCCGCACCAACCAGCAACGTTAATGCGAGCTTTCGCATTGTGTTACTGTTCATCGTAATTACCTATATGGCTTAGTAAACCAGAACCGAACGACGGTTCTTGGCGTAGTCAGCTTCAGTGTGGCCTAGAACTAGAGGCTTTTCTTCACCGTAGCTAACAATTGAGATCTGGCTTGCAGATACGCCTAGTGCCTGAAGGTATTTAGCAACCGCGTTAGCACGACGCTCGCCTAGCGCGATGTTGTACTCAGGCGTACCACGCTCATCAGCGTGACCTTCAACAATCACTTTAACTTCAGCGTTGTCACGTAGGTATTCAGCGTGAGCTGTCAGCATGTCCTGGTAGTCAGGCTGGATTTCAGCGTTATCAAACTTGAAGTAAATAGTTTGCTCTTGACGTAGCTGCTGGCTGCGTAGCTCCTGCTCAGAAAGTACTGGCTCTTGCTCAACCGGAGACGTTACTACAGTAGATTGCTCTGTAGTTGAACCTGTGTTGCTCTCTGATGCTGCTGAGCTATCAGTACTTTCGCTAGAGCTACACGCCGCTAGAGTGAACATTGGCAGCGCAATTGCCAAACCCTTTAAAACTTTGTTCAGTTGCATTTTATTTTCCTTTTTTATTGCTTGTTGCGACTAACTTAAAGGAAAGGTCCCCAAGACGGAGCCCTTACCCGGCCGTTAGTGGCAGGTAATCTTGCTTTAAATCGCCCATCAATCGACACTAGCGACAACTCATTAGACTTATTATTCACCGAGCTGTAGATCACCATGCCGCCATTTGGCGCAATGCTTGGTGACTCATCCAAAAATGTCTTGGTCAGTACCTGCACTGCATTGGTTTTCAAGTCTTGCTTGGCAATGTTGTAGCCAGAATCGGACTTGTTCACCATTACCAAGTACCGGCCGTCAGGCGTCAATTGACCACCGAGGTTCTGACTTCCTTGCCAAGTCAGGCGCTTAGTCGAACCGTCAGCTAAATTTACTCTATAAATCTGTGGGTTACCACCTCTGTCTGAGGTAAAGATCAAAGAGTCGCCGCTCGGATCCCAAAATGCCTCGGTATTGTTCGCTCGACCACGGGTGATCTGCTTCAATTCCTTGGTTTCTAGGTCTTTAATGTAGATCTGCAGGCTACCACTCTTTGACAGTACCATGGCCAACTTCTTGCCATCAGGCGAGAAGCGCGGGTTACCGTTATGACGTGGGAACGACGACACCATTTCACGGGTACCCTTGTAGATATCCATGATAAAAATCTGGGCCTGCTGGTTCTCGAAGCTCACGTAGGCCAGCTTACTGCCATCCGGCGACCATGATGGTGACATCAGTGGCTGCTGGGATTTCAGCACCAAGCGCTCGTTGAAGCCATCGTAATCGGCCACACGCAACTGGTAAGGGTATTGTGCCTTGTCATCAATCACGACATAGGCAATGCGAGTAAGGAACGCCCCTTTTTCACCTGTCAGTCTCTCGTAAACGATATCTGAGATACGGTGAGCATAATGGCGTAGACGCGACTCTTTTATCGTTGCTCGGTTATTGATCATCACGTGATCTTTGGTCATTACCAACTCGCCGTTTTCTAAGCCACGGCTCTGGCCGCTGGTAAGCTGGCCACGCACCACGTCAATCAGCTGGTAGTTGATGACATAGTTGCCCTGCTCGTTCATGGTTACCGTGCCGGTTACCAGGGCATCAACGCCCATTGACGTCCAGGCGTTGTAGTCTACCTGCTCTTCACTCGAAGGTGTTTGCGGCATATTGCTGGTCGACACCGGTGAAAACTTACCGCTTCGACGCAAGTCAGAAGCAATGACAGCCGAGATATCAGTCGGCATTTTGCCGGTACCTTCCCACTTAAAAGGTATGACACCGATAGGACGAGCAGAATCTACCCCTTCGGTGATCACCAATTCCAACTCTGCCTGTGCGATTTGGCTGAAACTCAACAGAGCCACGCACAACCCCATTAACCAACGTTTCATCATTACTCCTTCCTTATTGCGGGCTTACTGTTAGTCTGATATTGCGAAGCTGGTCGACAACGGCTGGATCTTCCGGCATCGGGAACTGGCTAACCTTCACCACCGCCGCTTTCGCAGCACGGCAAACGGCACTGTCGCCACCATCTTCCGACGCATCAAGCACCAAACCATTGCTCGACAAACGCATACGGATCACACATTCCTTGCCGATAAAGTTTTGCTCTACCAACAAGTTCTGTTGAATCATCTGGGTATAGATGGCTCCATAACGCTGTGTTTCATCCGCCACAAACTGGCCGCGGGCACCGCCACGCTGCTCAGACTCAGCTTCAAGGCCGGCGAACATATCATTCAGTGCCGCTTCCTGCTGGCGCTGAAGCTCGCGAGCCTCGGCCGCTTTGCGTTCGGCTTCCTTACGGGCAGCCTCCGCCTTGCGAGCTTCTTCTTCGGCTTTCTTCTTGGCAGCGATCTGTGCCTGGCGCTCTGCTTCTGCTTTGGCAGCAGCGGCTTCTGCCTGGCGTTTCGCTTCTTCTGCTTTACGCTGTTCCGCGACTTGACGCTGGCGCTCCTGCTCAGCTTTTTTGGCTGCTTCCTGTTTCGCTTTACGCTCAGCTTCAGCCTTAGCGGCTTGCTCACGGGCTACACGTGCTGCTTCATCCGCTTTACGCTTCTCTTCCGCCGCTTTGGCTCGTTCTGCCGCCACGCGCTTGCGCTCTTGCTCGGCTTCACGGGCTTCTTTTTCAGCTTTCAGCTTATCCGCCTTGAGCTGGCGCAACCGCTGTTCTTCTTCCTGACGCATTTTTTCCAATGCATCGGCTTGCTGCTCCAAACGTTTCAGCCTATCTTGCTCCGCAGCTTTTGCTGCTTCACGCTGCTGGCGAATACGCTGTGCCTGCTGGTTCACCAAAGCCGGATCGACGACCACCGCCTGAACGATGTTTCCCGATGGCTTGGGTTTTGTCATGATGAAATCCGTTCCCCACAACAACATTACGACCAGTGAACCATGCATAAGTAACGAAATAATGAAGGCAGCACTGTATTCTCTTTTCTTCATCCTGCCTGCCTGCTTATTGCTCTAGCGGTTCAGTCATCAGACCTACTGATCCAACACCTGCCTGATTAAGGGCATCGAGGGTTTCGATGATGTATGCATACGGTGCACGTGCATCGCCACCAACCAATACAGCGGATTCCGGGTTAAGCTGCAATTCGGCACGTACACGGGTAAGCAGGTCGTTAAGACCCAACCCGCGCTGCATTTCCTGATCATCAACACTGATCCCAAGGTGACCGTCTTGGTCAACTTCAACAATAATCGGTGGCTTTTCGTTATTCTCACCAACCAGTTCAGCTGCCGTCTTGGCCGTTGTGGTGCCCGGCAAATCAACATCAACACCCTGGGTAATAAAAGGGGCTGTTACCATAAAGATGATCAGCAAGACGAACATCACGTCGATATACGGAACAATGTTTATCTCACAAGTAACCTTGCGTTTTTTCGGTTGATAAGCCATTGCGTTTACTCCTGCTGAGCAGCAAATGCCTGGCGGTGCAGGATGCTAGAAAACTCTTCCATGAACGTGGCGTAAGAGTGCTCAAGCTTGGCCACTTGGTTGGTCAACTTGTTAAAGAAAATAACGGCAGGGATTGCCGCAAATAGGCCAATTGCCGTTGCAATCAAAGATTCAGCAATACCCGGAGCAACCATAGCTAGCGTGGCCTGCTTCACCGCACCTAGCGCGATAAAGGCGTGCATAACCCCCCACACCGTACCAAACAGGCCAATATATGGGCTGATTGAACCGACGGTTGCCAAAAATGGCAGGTTGGTTTCAAGCTCTTCTACTTCACGAGACATGGCAACGCGCATCGCACGCCCTGTGCCTTCCATCACCGCTTCCGGCGCCTTGCCGTTGTTGCGGTGCAAGCGGGCGAATTCTTTGAAGCCGGCATGGAAAATTTGCTCAGTGCCGGTCAGGCTGTCTTTGCGCGCTTCTACCTCTTGGTATAGCTGAGACAAATCGACCCCCGACCAGAAACGGTCTTCAAATCGCTCCACATTGTTTTTTGCCCGTGACAAGACCTGGGAACGTTTGATGATCATGGTCCATGATGCCATGGACATACACATCAAAATGATTACAACGACCTTACCTAGCAGGCTCGCCTGAAGGAATAGGTCTAAAATCGAAAGTTCAGTCACTTAGTTATCTCCGATAAAATATGTTCTGGGATCTTGATAGGTTTCAACGTATCGGGGTGGACACAGGCTACCTGAATCGATGCACTACACAAGGTTTGCCCGCTAGTGTTAACTAAAACCTGACAAAATTCGATCGATGCCCGGCGTATAGTATTAGGCCAGGTCCGTACAACGAGTTGATCATCCAGCTTGGCACCTTTGAGGTAATCAATCTCTAAGTGCCGAATTACAAAACTGACTTTGTCGGCGAACAAGTCGTTAAGACTGACACCGATGGAACGGAAGAGTTCCGTCCTCGCCCGCTCAAAAAACTTAATATAGTTAGCATGATAAACCAGGCCACCTACATCAGTATCTTCGTAATAGACCCTGATCGGCCATTCAAATGGATGCTCTTCGGTCATTATCATTCCAACCTTGGTGTTCAATCACTCTCGCCAATGGATTAAGGCTTAAACTCAATCGCTTACTATACCTAACTTGGCTACCTGATTGGAATCATGCATTACCAGTTAACACGCAGAGTTTTACTTTTTGATGATCTTGTCACTGCCTGTACTCTTCTACTTGCACCCTATCTGATGGCATTTTATCCAGTTATAAAAAAACAGCCCATTACTCAATTGCAATGGGCTGTTTCAATTGTATGTTTTTGTATCAGCGTGAACAGTTCGAAATCAATTCGTTACGTTAAACGCAGAAACAAAATGTAAGCCAAGATTGGCAACGAGATGTACGGGGTGAAAAACACCTGCCAGTACCAACGGCGAGGCACAAAGCCAACACCGAAGACCATGGCTGCACACGTTGCCCAAATCAAGGCCGGCGAGACAACCGGTCCAAATCCGCCAATCGCCTGAGCGAAGAGTGTGGGTTCCCAAACCACCAACCCTGCCGATGCCATTGACATCAGCAGTGACGCTACGCGCAGCAGACCGAAGTCTACCCACTGGTGGGCACGCTTCACCCAGTGATCGAGATTACTCACCGGTATCCTCTTTATCCATATTTTCTGTCGCTTCAAGCCACAGCGCGTTGATGATACCGAATGAGCAAGCAAGTAGCACACCCAGGATCCAAGCGAAATACCACATAGTCTGTCTCCTTAGTACAGTGAGTTCTTGTTGTCTTCGATATATTTGGTATCAAGACGGCCAAACATCTTGTAGTAACACCAAGAGGTGTACGCCAGGATAATCGGAACCATCACCGCTGCAACACCGGTCATGATGTTCAGCGTTAGCTCAGAAGACGTTGCATCCCACATGGTCAAGCTGTGGTTTGGAACCAGGCTTGAAGGCATGATGAATGGGAACAGTGCAAAGCCAGCAGTCAGGATCACACCCGCCATGGTTAGGCTAGATGTGATGAAAGCCAGTGCAGCACGGTTCGCACGAGAACACAGTACCGTCAATGCAGGCATCGCAACAGCTAGCGCCGGAGCAATCCACAGTAGTGGGTAAGCGTCGAAGTTAGCAAACAAGGCACCGCTCTGGCGCATAACTTCTTTAGTCAGCGGGTTAGAAGGCGCATTGGTCATGATTTCAGAGGTCACGATGTAGCCTTCGATGCTCTGAGCCCAGATACCAGCGATAGCAAAACAAACCGCTGTACCTACTGAAGTTAGCATCGCTACGCGGCGAGCGCGCTCGCGGATAGCGTCAGTAGTTTTCATCTGCAGGTATGCTGCACCTTGGGTCGTGATCATCAGAATGCTCACGATACCGCAAAGTAATGCAAACGGGTTAAGCAGGCCGAAGAACGAACCCTTGTAAGTCGGGATTAGGAACTCGTTCAGCTCAAACGGAACGCCCTGCATCAGGTTACCGAACGCCACACCGAAGATCACAGGTGGTACAAAGCTACCGACGAAGATGGCTTTATCCCACGCTTCACGCCATTTTGGATCTTCAATCTTCGAGCGGTAGTCGAAACCGATAGGACGAAGCCAAAGTGCCGCCAGTGTGATGATCATCGCGAAGTAAAAACCCGAGAACGCTGTTGCGTAAACCAGAGGCCATGCAGCAAACAGTGCACCACCAGCGGTGATCAACCAAACTTGGTTACCGTCCCAGTGCGGGGCGATAGAGTTAATCATTACTCGGCGTTCGCTGTCTGTCTTACCGATAATGCGGGACAGTACACCTACACCCATGTCAAAACCATCTGTGACTGCAAAGCCGATGCATAGCACACCGATCAGCACCCACCAGATAAATCGCAATACTTCATATTCAAACATTGCTTAACTCTCCCTGATTATGCTTCAACCTGACGCGCAACAACATTCTGTGGTGCATCATTAGTTTCAAAGTGGTAGCGGCCAGTTTTCAGGCTGCTAGGACCTAGACGAGCAAACTTGATCATCAGGTACAATTCAGCAATCAGGAACACTGTGTACAGTGCAATAATTGCTAGCAAAGAAGTGATGATATCGGATGGTGCCAGGTTAGACACCGCCATCGATACCGGCAGGATCTCACCCACTGCCCATGGCTGGCGACCGTACTCTGCAACGAACCAACCCGCTTCTACTGCGATCCAAGGAAGTGGCAGACCGTATAGCGCGGCTTTCAGTACCCACTTGTTCTCGGTGATCTTATGACGGCAAGACTGAACGAATGCCGCACCGATAATACCCAGCATCAGGAAGCCACACGCCACCATGATACGGAAGCTCCAGAATAGCGGCCATACTGTTGGGATTGAGTCATCCGCAGCACGTGCAATATCTTCATCTGTCGCATCAACAACGTTCTCGGCATATGGCTTAACCAGGAAGCCGTAACCTAGGTCATGCTTAACCTCATCAAACGCTGCGATATTTTCTGGTGTCTTGTCACCGGCACGCAATTTCTCTAGCAGGCCGTAAGCTACCATACCGTTACGGATACGTACTTCGTGCTCAGCTTTCAGGTCACGCAGGCCTGTTACTTCGGTATCGAAAGAACGCGTTGCGATAATACCCATTACGTAAGGGATCTTGATCGCGTAGTCCGTTTCCATCGTTTCCTGGTTTGGCAAACCAAACACAGTAAACGCGGCAGGCGCTTCTTCTGTGTGCCATTCCGCTTCGATAGCCGCCAGTTTGGTCTTCTGCACGTCACCTAGTTCGTAACCTGATTCATCACCAAGCACGATTACAGATAGGATTGACGCCATACCGAATGCAGCAGCAATCGCGAATGAACGGCGGGCAAAGGCAATATCGCGGCCTTTAAGGATGTAGTAAGAACTGATAGCTAGTACGAACATCGCACCTGTTACGTAACCAGACGCTACAGTGTGAACGAATTTCACCTGTGCAACCGGGTTTAGTACCACTTCTGCAAAGCTCACCATTTCCATACGCATGGTTTCGAAGTTGAACTCTGCACCTACAGGGTTCTGCATCCAACCGTTTGCCACAAGAATCCATAGCGCCGAGAAGTTTGAGCCAAGAGCAACCAACCAAGTAACAGCAAGGTGCTGGCGCTTGGATAGACGATCCCAACCAAAGAAGAAAAGGCCGACTAGGGTAGATTCAAGGAAGAAAGCGATAAGTGCTTCGATAGCCAGCGGCGCACCGAAAATATCACCTACGTAGTGGGAGTAATACGCCCAGTTCGTACCGAACTGGAACTCCATGGTAAGACCCGTGGAAACACCAAGGGCGAAGTTAATGGCAAAAAGCTTACCCCAGAACTTGGTCATGTCCTTGTAGATTTGCTTTCCGGTCATTACGTAAACCGACTCCATGATGGCTAGTAGGAAAGCCATACCGAGAGTCAGTGGGACGAACAAAAAGTGATACATCGCAGTTAATGCGAACTGTAACCGCGATAGTTCGACGATATCAGTGAACATTGAGAACTCCTTCTTTCGCCAGGCTGACTGACGACAGTACAACACAGTGCACTTATGGTTGGGCTTAGCAAAATGTAGCCAAACGTCGTCGCAATTTTGTCACCTTCCTGGTTGCCATTATTTAAATAATCAGTGGCATCCCTGATATGTTGCGACACTGTACCAAATTAGTTAATTTGTTGTTAAGCTACAGCTAATAAAGTCATTGCTAATATTACTGGCATTCGCTCTCAGGCTCAATGGATTTATCGCACAATTTGCTTTGATAAATATCAATAAACATTGCTCATTTATTAATCACCCGCATCTTGGTTGACCCAGATCAAACTATTTGGAACCTTACATGCTGCTGGAGCGACAGGAATAAATCTTCGGTTTAACAAATCACGAAGTGCCGTATTAATGCCACTTCACATTCTGTTTTATCCCGTCATATATACCCTACTTATCCTTAGAAAAAAGAGGATTGAATATGCTTTAACAGGTCATTCAATAATCATTAATTCTGCTCTCCTACTGATAAATCAATCGTTACAGTGCTCAATAAGCACTTTTTCGCATTATTTAAAATAATCCGAATTTAAAATTTAACTCGCTTTTGAATTACTAAAAACTGCCTATAATCAGCCCCAGAAACAGATAAGGCCGCCCAGAGAGTAAAAGTTATCTTTTTGGCGGGTTGTAGACTGTTTCCCCAACCATTTTGATTTAGATTGAGGAAGTAGATATGGCTCGTATTTTTGAAAAAATCGTTGCGCTTTACCAACCAAGCTTTGCGGAAATGTATAAAAGCAACTGCTAACAACTGTTCACAAAGCAAGCAAGTGCTCTGACGGCGGTTTAATGTCCAATATTTTCTGTCTGTGGCAGCTGCTCGAGTTGTCACAGACTTGTAACGATAGAAACAGCCGTTAAACAAAAAAGTTGTGCTAGGTGTTAAAAACAAAAACGAGGCCAAATGGCCTAATGCCGATCAGTTAAGCCTAAAATGATCGGTTGAACGATCCTTGGAGCATGTCAAAATCCGTGTGTATTCAATGCACTCGGATTTTTTTATGTTTCTCAGACAAGCACTCAATACTGTTCATAACTTCTCAACCGAACAGCTTTCAGGACTATCCGATCTTCTCTCTCCAGAAATGATTGATGAATGCCTCAAAGATACTGGTATCGCTACTATCAGAAAACGCCGTTTACCGATGGAGATGATGGTATGGAGTGTTGTCGGTATGTCTTTATATCGGCACTTATCTATGGAAAAAGTTGTCTCTCAACTCGATATTCTCCTTCCGGGTAAAAAGCCTTTTGTCGCACCGAGTGCGGTTATCCAAGCGAGAAAACGTCTGGGTTCAAATGTAGTCAAAGCGGTGTTTAACAAGACCCAGAAGTTATGGCATGCGAAAACGCCCCACCCAGATTGGCACGGCTTAACATTACACGCTGTCGATGGTGTTGTTTGGCGCACTCCTGAGACACCAGATAATGACCAGCACTTTGGTCGCACAGGAAATAAAACAACCATATCGGACTACCCGCAAGTTCGTATGGTCTGCCATATGGAACTCACCAGCCATTTACTGACAAGTGCCGCTTTCGACTCAGTATCAAGCAGTGAGATCGATTTAACCACTCAGCTTGTCGACCGTTCTCCGTCAAACAGCCTAACCATTTTTGACCGAGGCTTTTATGCTCTTGGTCTACTTCATCGTTGGCGAAGCAGTGGAGATGAGAAGCATTGGTTAATCCCGCTTCGTAAAGGAGCTCAATACACGACAGTAGCCAAGTTAGGGCGTGGGCAAGAACTTGTTGAACTCAAGTTATCACCTCAAGCCAGAAAGAAATGGTCGGATGCGCCGGAAACACTGCAAGCGCGGCTCATCACGAAGAACATCAAGGGTAAAGAAGTTCGCTTGCTTACATCAATGACAGACCCATTAAGATACCCGGGCGCAGACATCGCAGAGCTATACAGCCACCGTTGGGAAATAGAGCTAGGTTACAGAGAAATGAAGCAATACATGCTCCAAAATAACCTTACCTTAAGAAGCAAAACACCAGAACTAGTGACCCAAGAACTATGGGGAATGCTACTCGCTTACAACCTATTAAGGTTTTTGATGTGCCAAATGGCCTATGACCAGAAGAGCGTCATGCCATACCAAATCGGGTTCAAACAAGCCTCTTTGTTCCTAGTAGGCCAGCTTCAATTACTGCCCGCGGTGGCTCCTGGCAGAATCCCGGAGGTGATGAATTACATATTAGATATGGCAGAAAGTTTTACGCTGCCGGAGAGAAGGGAAAGAAGCTACCCAAGAGCAGTAAAGAAAAGGCCTAGCCGCTATACGACCAGGCCCCCAAAAAGGCGTTAAGTTATCTTAACTTACATGCATTAGGCCAAATGGCCTCGTTTTTGTTTATGTGCTCTTCAAAGATAAAGATTATTTCTTATTTACTCTCAGGCACATCAAAACCAAAGTGCAGGTAAGCGCGGTGGGTGGCAATACGACCACGCGGGGTACGCTGTAGGAAACCCTGCTGAATAAGGTATGGCTCAAGCACATCTTCGATCGTATCGCGCTCTTCACCGATCGCCGCAGCAAGGTTGTCCAGTCCAACCGGCCCGCCCATGAACTTATCGATAATAGCCATCAGCAGTTTGCGGTCCATGTAGTCAAAGCCGCTACTGTCGACATCGAGCATATCCAAGGCTTTGGCAGCCACATCCGGGCAGATATGACCATTGCCCTTCACTTCGGCAAAATCACGCACCCGGCGCAGCAAACGGTTAGCAATACGCGGCGTGCCTCGGGCACGCATCGCCACTTCTAACGCACCGGCTTCTTCCATCGAGAGATCCAAACAGTTCGCACTGCGCTGGACGATCCCCTTGAGATCTTCCACCTTGTAGTATTCAAGGCGCTGGGTAATACCAAAACGGTCGCGCAGCGGCGAGGTCAGTGAACCTGCACGGGTCGTTGCCCCGATCAGGGTAAAGGGTGGCAGGTCAATCTTGATAGAGCGCGCCGCCGGCCCTTCACCGATCATGATATCCAGCTGGTAGTCTTCCATCGCCGGATACAAGACTTCTTCAACCTGCGGGCTGAGACGGTGGATCTCATCGATGAACAGTACATCGTTTTCTTCCAGATTGGTCAGCAGCGCTGCCAAGTCCCCGGCTTTTTCCAGAACAGGACCAGACGTGGTGCGAATGCTCACGCCCATTTCATTGGCAACAATGTTCGCCAGCGTGGTTTTACCCAATCCCGGCGGACCAAAAATCAGCAAGTGATCCAAGGCTTCATCACGCAGCTTGGCAGCCTTGATAAAGATTTCCATCTGATCACGGACATGATCCTGTCCCTTGTAGTCTTCAAGTAATTTGGGACGGATCGCGCGATCGATAATGTCTTCTTCACGCGTTGTCGGATAATCATTGGCGACCAGTCTGTCTGCTTCTATCATCAAGCCTTACCTACATTCAAAATCAATAAAAACAGCACTTAAACCATCGATCGCAGTGCGTCGCGAATAATGGCTTCGCTGGTCATCTCTGGCTGGGCGACCTGAGCTACCACCTTAGAGGCTTGTTGCGGTTTATAGCCAAGGGCAACCAGGGCGCTGACCGCTTCATCTTCGACACGGGCCTGAGAGGCCGTATCCTGAATAGGTGCATTCGACGCCGCAGTATCAAGCGCAGGAGTGAACAAGTCACCTTCACCCCAACCTTTGAGGCGGTCTTTCATTTCTACCACCAAGCGCTCAGCGGTCTTCTTACCGACACCCGGAATTTTCACCAAGGTGGTCACGTCTTCGTTTTCAACACTCAGCACGAACTGGCTCGCTGTCATTGCGGAAAGAATAGCCAAGCCCAGCTTAGGACCGACGCCGTTGGCCTTGATCACTTCACGGAACAGATCACGCTCGCTTTTCTTGTTGAAGCCATACAGCAACTGCGCATCTTCACGCACTACAAAGTGAGTAGAAATAACCGCTTCACGGCCAACTTCCGGCAGCTCGTAAAAGCAGCTCATCGGCATCTGGACTTCATAGCCTATGCCATTCACCTCAAGCAATACTTCAGGTGGTTGTTTTTCAATGATGATTCCACGTAGTCGGCCAATCACAGCAAGATCTCTTTTCTCAATCCACAAAATTGGCTCTAGGATAGTAAAGAGCTGGATGTATATCCAGCTCTTTTTTCATTTCCAGCAATGTCATCAAGCCCAATACTATGCCATCTGCTGGCGCATACCGACGACTTGATTGAGGCTCTCGGCAAGGGTATTTAGCCGCTCAACCTGCTCGGCCAGCAACGCTCCCTGAGAGGCGACAGCATCAGATACCTGATTGGTTTCCACCACGCTGCTCGCCACAGCCTGACTGGCTGAAGTCAACTCCCTGAGAGCCTCAACTTGCTGGCTAATTGTCACGGCCAACTGGGTAACATCCACAGATACACTGCTTACCTGCTCGATGATCCCGCTCAGTTCGGCCGTGCTGTTTTCGATCACCGCCTGACCTTGTGATACCTCGCGGCGGCTGCGCTCCAGCAAAGCACGGATATCTACTGCCGAACTATTACTCTTGGCCGATAGCTCACGTACTTGGTCGGCAACGACCGCAAATCCCCGGCCCTGCTCCCCGGCCCTAGCGGCTTCAATGGCAGCATTGAGTGCCAGCAGATTAGTTTGCTCAGCCACCGAGGTGATCACATCGGCCACCGACATGATCTCATCATTACTGCTGAGGATACGGGCAATCGCTTCTTTCGAAGCCTGTAAGGAATCGGAGCTGGTTTCTGCCTGACGCTGAATAATGTCACTGCGCTGTTTCAGCTCAGTCACAAACTGATCAGACGCTTCCATACCTTGGCTCAGGTGCTGAACCTGCTCGCTCATTTGCTCGGCAGCACTGGCCTGTGATTCGCAATTGATGTTGAGAGTACCCACCTGCTGGTGCAATTCGGTTGACTGCTGCTCTATCACGGCTGAAACATCACTCAAGGATGCAGCATTGCCACTGGCCTGATCCAACACCTCTGCAAGCTGGGTCGCCCCTTGCTTGGCTTGTTCTGCGATAGCTTCGCTTACCTGATGGGCTGACTCAGCTTGCTCTATTGCGTTTTGCCTCTGTCTTGCCGACCATGCCTGAGCAATCACAACTAGCGGCAAGAGAAAGCCAGACCAGGTTTCAATGGCCTGGGAGGTTGGACTCAGTGCAACATTCGGGTAGGTATTGCCAGACAGGTGGCCATTCACCATCCAACCGGCCACCACCACCACGGCAAGCGCCCATACCGATGCCATCAGCAAGCGGGCCGATAAGTAGAAGGCGACAATCAGCAGCGGTAACCAAAAAGCCTGGGTTGATTCAACGATGCCACCGGTTTGGTAGATGATATTGACGGCATGGATCACCATCCCGAGGAAACCGACATTCAGTGCCACATCATGCCGTTGGGTTAGGCGAAACATTACCCCTGCCAAACATTCAAGGGCCACCAGCAGCACTGAAGTGGTCACCAAGGCGCTATGGTCATGCTCATACCATTTGAACAGGCTATAGATGCCGACAAAAAACGAAGTTAGCGTGAAGAACAAAAAAGTGTCGACATAGCGCGCGTCTTCGCCCTGCCAACTAGTAGAAGGCGGTAAAAACATCGCCCGCCAAAATGCCAATGGCGTCATGGAGTCCGTTCCTTGTTGTGTCTAGATTATTATTGTCAGGTATGTTCGAGCTTGATATGTCACTGTCACCATCACAAGGTCATATGACCTCCGACCAATATATGCCAAGAAACAATATCGCAACAAAACAAAAAAGCAGCCAAAGGCTGCTTTTTTGATCAATCACTCATTATGCATATATCGTAGTACCGACATAACACTTTGTAATAATGGAAATTATCGATAACGCCCTCGACGAGCACCGCGAGCTTGGCCCGCCATCGCCACCAGGGTTTTGTGGGTATGGGCATGACAAATCGCCACTGCCAAGGCATCGGCGGCATCGGCTTGTGGCTTGCCTGGCAACTTCAGCACCGAGCAGACCATATGCTGGACCTGTGACTTATCGGCTCCACCAGTCCCGACCACAGCCTGCTTTATCAAGCGGGCGGCATATTCACTGACCGGCAAGTCGGCATTTACCGCAGCAACAATGGCACTGCCACGGGCCTGGCCCAATTTCAGCGCCGAGCTGGCATTCTTGCCCATGAAGACTTCTTCGATAGCAAACACATCGGGCTGGAACTGGGTAATAACCTCGCTCACCCCGGCATAGATTTGCTTGAGGCGGCCCGGGATATCTTCGACAGAAGTGCGAATACAGCCGCTGCCGAGGTATTCCAAATGCCGCCCGACTTGGCGGATCACACCGTAGCCGGTGATCCTTGAGCCGGGGTCGATCCCCAAAATAATAGACATTCTCGTGAGACGTTACAGCTGAGCCGCAACCTCATCAGAGATATCGCCGTTATGGTAGACTTCCTGGACATCATCCTGATCTTCCAATGCATCAATCAGGCGTAGTAGTTTCGGTGCCGTGTCGGCATCTAGCTCTGCTTTGGTAGACGGCACTAGAGTCACTTCGGCGTTCTGGGCTTCAAAGCCTGCAGCATCCAAAGCATCTTTTACCGGGCCGAAATCAGCTGGTGTGGTGTAGACATCGATAGAGCCGTCATCATTGGTCTCGACATCATCCGCGCCGCCTTCCAATGCCGCTTCCATCACTGCATCTTCATCAAGGCCCGCCGCGTATGAGATAACCCCTTTCTTGTCGAACAGGTAGTTAACGCTGCCATCGGTACCCAAGTTACCACCGGCTTTCGAGAACGCATGGCGAACACCCGATACAGTGCGGTTACGGTTGTCAGTCATACACTCAACCATGACTGCTGTACCACCCGGACCGTAACCTTCGTAGATCACGGTTTCCATGTTGTCGTCACCTTCACCGCCAGCACCACGGCTGACAGCACGGTTGACCGTATCACGGGTCATGTTGTTTGATAGTGCTTTATCAATAGCTGCGCGTAGGCGAGGGTTATTGTCAATGTCGCCACCGCCTTCTTTTGCTGCCACGACAATCTCACGGATCAACTTAGTGAAAATCTTACCGCGCTTAGCATCCTGTGCCGCTTTACGGTGTCGGATGTTGGCCCATTTACTATGACCTGCCATATCACACTCCAATTTGTTGCTCGCCAACTGGCGAATGTTCCACAAATAACCAACCTAAAAATATTCTGATAAGTGCCGGAACCGGCTTGCAAGTAAAGGTTGGGAAAATCTAGCCCTAAAACAAAGACTGGCCTTTCGGCCAGTCTTAATCAAGGTTGTTGCTTACTCTTGCTCGGCGCTTTCTTCTTTCGCCAAGTTGACTGCAATCGCCAGCTCTTCAAGCGCGGCTGGGTTAGCCAGGCTTGGTGCGTCTGTCAGAAGACACGCAGCTGCTGTTGTTTTCGGGAAGGCAATCACGTCACGGATGTTTTCCGTACCGCAAAGCAGCATCACCAAGCGGTCAAGACCAAACGCCAGACCTGCGTGCGGTGGCGTACCGAACTTCAGTGCGTCAAGCAGGAAGCCAAACTTCAGCTGCTGCTCTTCTGCATCAATACCTAGAAGGTCAAATACTGCAGACTGCATTTCAGCGTTGTGGATACGAACAGAACCACCACCGACTTCGTAGCCGTTGATAACCATGTCGTAAGCGTTAGAGTTGGTTGCTGCTGGGTTCGCCTTCAGCTCTTCCGGGCTTACGCCTAGTGGAGAAGTGAACGGGTGGTGCATCGCGTGCAGGTTACCTTCGTCGTCTTCTTCGAACATTGGGAAGTCAACAACCCATAGCGGTGCCCAAGCATTCGTATCCGTCAGCTCAAGGTCAGTACCTAGCTTCAGACGAAGTGCACCCATTGCTTCTTCAACAATACGCTTCTTGTCTGCGCCGAACAGAATGATATCGCCAGACTCAGCCTGAGTACGGTCAAGCAGTTGTGCAACCACTTCTTCGTTCAGGAACTTAGCCACTGGAGACTGAACACCTTCGAAGCCCGCTTCGCGGTCGTTCACCTTCATCCATGCCAAGCCTTTCGCACCGTAGATGCCAACGAACTTGGTGTACTCGTCGATTTGCTTACGTGTTAGCTTAGCGCCACCCGGTACGCGGATAACTGCCACACGGCCTTTCTCGTCATTCGCAGGGCCAGAGAACACTTTGAAGTCAACATCTTTCAGGATGTCAGCAACGTCTACTAGCTCAAGCGGGTTACGCAGGTCTGGCTTGTCAGAGCCGAAACGACGCATTGCTTCTTCGAATGGCATGATTGGGAACGTGCCTAGGTCTACGTTTAGTAGCTCTTGCCACATCTCAGTGATCATGCGCTCAGTCACGCCACGTACCTGCTCGGCAGACATGAATGAGGTTTCGATATCGATCTGGGTGAATTCTGGCTGACGGTCAGCACGTAGGTCTTCGTCACGGAAACACTTAACGATCTGGTAGTAGCGATCGAAGCCAGACATCATCAGCAGCTGCTTGAATAGCTGAGGTGACTGAGGCAGAGCGTAGAAGCTACCTTTGTGAACACGGCTTGGTACCAAGTAGTCACGTGCACCTTCTGGTGTCGCTTTGGTCAGTACTGGCGTTTCGATATCCAGGAAATCGTTGCTGTCTAGGAAACGGCGAACGAAGCTAGATGCTTTTGCACGTAGCTTGATGCGGTCGCTCATTTCTGGACGGCGTAGGTCTAGGTAACGGTACTTTAGGCGCTGCTCTTCAGTGTTCTTCTGGTTGAAGTCTAGCGGTAGCACGTCTGAACGGTTGATGATTTCCAGGCCAGTAGCCAAGATTTCAACTTCACCAGTAGCCATGTCTTTGTTTACCTGGCTTTCTGGACGTACACGTACTTCACCAGTTAGGCGAATACAGAATTCGTTGCGCAGTTGGTTAGCGATCTCGAATACATCTTTCATATCCGGATCAACAACAACCTGAACAATACCTTCACGATCTCGCATATCAATAAAGATAAGACCGCCTAAATCACGGCGACGGTTAACCCAGCCGCATAACTCTACTGTTTGCCCTGCTAGGGACTTGTTCAGGTGACCACAATATTGGGTGCGCATATGAAATTCCCGATCTGTTTACTAACTTTCCTGTGCGTATGGCAATGCCCGAAGCACTCGGCCACACACAAGCTGAATCCTTCCCGGCCAATCTGATTAAACATTGCACAACTATTGTGCTCAATCAGGCCGAGAGACAAAAATAACGAGGCATTATATACCCAAGCGCCTTCAACATACATGATCCGCGAGAATAAATTGGCAATCCGCCCCAAGCGAAAACACTTGAGCTGGCAGCCAAGCTCTGGCGTAGCACTTTATATTTTGAAAAGCAGGGGGAATAATGCGAAATACCACTTTAGGGAAAAGTACCCAATGAGATCAAGGGAAAATCCAAGATCAAGGACTTAAAAGATTGACCTAGCACACAAAGCCTAAGCACAATGCTCCCTTAACTTTTAATCTGGAAGCCTTGCTATGCCATCAGCTCATGCCAATCTCCATGTTCGCCTCGGCCTTGCCATGTGGTCCCATAACCACTGGCAGCAGAGCTTGTATGGCAGCGGCTGCAAAGCTGGCGACAGATTGGCAAGGTATGCAGAGGTATTTCACACCGTCGAGGGTAACACCACCTTCTATGCCACGCCGGGGCTCCCGACAGTAAAAAAATGGCATGACGCCACAGGTGACAACTTCCGTTTCACCTTCAAGCTTCCCCAAGCGATAACCCACCAGAACCAGTTGGTGCACTGTGATCAGCTATTGGCTGACTTCTTCACCACCATGGCACCGCTTGAAGGCAAAATCGGGCTATGGAAAGTCCAGCTACCGGCCCAATTCGGCCCGGCTGCATTGCCGGCCCTGGAAAAGTTTCTCCAAAGGCTACCAGCCAATTATCCCGTCGGGGTCGAGGTACGCCATCCAGCCTTCTTTGCCAAGGGGGAAGAAGAAAAGCAGCTTAACCGCCTGCTCATCGAACACGGCGCCAACCGCATTATTATGGATAGCCGCCCGGTGTTTGCCGCGCCGCCGACAACTGAGGCTGTGATCGATGCCCACCAGAAAAAACCAAAGGTGCCGGTCCATGCTATCTCTACCGCGGGCTCGCCGATGATCCGCTTTATCGGTCATCCCGATGACGCCAGCAACGACGCTTTCTTTGCCAACTGGCTAGTCCGCCTGCCCCAGTGGCTTCGCGACGGCAAGCAGCCATACCTGTTCATCCATACCCCGGACAACAACCATGCCCCTGAGCTAGCAACCCGGCTCTACCGCTTGCTACAACAAAAAGCGGCAGAGGCAAACCTGCCGGATGTCGAACTGCCGAAAGCAGAGCCGGATCCGCAGATCACATTACTTTAAGATCAAAAAAACACCCCGCAGGCTTAAACTACGGGGTGTTCTATTTTGCAACTATAGCGTATGGCTATTACTGCAAAATCTGGCCGTTGTACTCACCGTTCAGCGTCTCTAGGTAAGCCGTGATCTTACCAATCTCGGCTTCCGACAACTTCACGCCCACCTGATAGTACGCCATCTTATCAACGGCTTCTGCCAAGGTCTCTACGCTACCGTCGTGGAAGTACGGCGCAGTAAGTGCAACATTACGTAGGGTTGGCACCTTGAAACGGTGCATGTCACTGTCATCACCAGTGGCATTGAAGCGACCGTTATCTACCTCGGTAACATTGCCACGATCCGCAAAGTAGTCTTTTTTAAGACCCATGACTTCAAAGCTCTGCCCACCCATAGCTTCACCGACGTGGCAGGTGCTGCACTTGTACTGCTTGAACAGCGCGTAGCCTTCTTGCTCTTCGTCGTTCAGTGCCTCATGGTTACCACGCAGGAACTGATCGAAGCGGCTATTCGGTGTCACCAGGGTTTTCTCGAACTCGGCAATCGCATCGGTAATGCTGTGCTCGGTAATGCCCTCGGCATAAATCGCAGCAAAGGCAGCATTCATTTCTTCGTCGACTGCAAGCTTGTCGATGATCTGCTCCCAAGACTCAGAAGCCATCTCCAACGGGTTCAATGGCGGGCCACCAGCCTGTGCCTGCAAGTCATGGGCGCGGCCATCCCAAAATTGGTGGGTATTGAACACCGAGTTGAATACCGTTGGCGCGTTAATTGGGCCAATGGCACCGTCGACACCAACCGAGCTTACCAAACGGTCAACACCACCAGTTTCAAGGCCATGACAGCTCGCACACGAAACCGTGTCATCGCCAGAAAGGCGGGTATCGTGGTAGAGTTTGTCACCCAATTCCACTTTTGCCATATCAACCTCAAACGTGGTGCGAATAGGCTGTACCGCCTCGTATTTGAATTCTTCGGTGATCTTGGCTTGGCCTTGGTGGTGACGTAAACGCTCCTGCTTCACCCAGTCCTGCAGCGTAGCCGACTCTTCTTCCGACAGTTTAGAGCGCCAGTGCATAGTCAGGTACAACGCCGGCGGCATCGAGTTGTCTTCCATCACCGACTCCAGCTTCGCCAGGTCGACTTCGGAAACCAGCTCACCGGTACGAACCTGCTCCATCATGGCTTCGATATTGAAATGGCGCATACCCCGGGTGACATCGGCGTCCATCAATTGCTTGGCAACCGGAAGGTTGCCGTAGAACGGCATTTCGCTGTCGCTGGTGTGGCAGTATGAACAACCATTTTTGTTCAGTACATCAAACGCCGCTGTAGAAAGCGGGCTGATATCCTGCTTGGCAAGCTCATGGTAGCGAGTCACCGCCAGCTGCTGGTCAAACTTATCAACCATGTAGACTGAGGCCAGGTAGCCGACAAGGCCCACACCGACCGCATAATAAAATTTACGCATTTACTACTCCCCCTAAATATGCGGGGGAAAATAAAAGCTAGCTAATCACGTTTCCAATTGAAAAAAGCGTAAAGGCTGATTGATTTATCCGATAAAACATTACCTTAACAACCATTAGCCAAATAATAAGCAGTTTGATGCAGTTGTACCGAGTAAATGTTATTTTTCTACACTATCGCAACAAATATTTTGTTACAGCTTAGCAAGCCATCGTTTGGCAAAAGCCGCTGAACTCTGGAGGGAGATTTTCAAACATAGATTGCTGGGGATCTTCAAGCCGTCACAAAATCAGTAAAGACAAATGGCGTGATTTTCACTACAATACGCGACCTTTCAGCGGTGACGGATCACCCCAGTATGTAGATTGACGCCAACAGCGCAGAAAAGTTCATACTTATCATTTGGGATCCCTGTTTTTTTGTATAGATGAGGTTCGTGAAGATGGCCGGTCACGACAATATATTTGCGGCACCGATAGATAAAATCGGTGATTTTACATTTGACGAACGCGTAGCCGAAGTTTTCCCGGATATGATCCAGCGCTCGGTACCGGGCTACAGCAACATTATTTCAGCCATTGGTATGCTGGCCGAACGCTTCGCCAAACCGCACTCTAAAGTGTACGATCTGGGCTGCTCGCTGGGCGCAGCAACCTTGTCAATGCGCCGCCATATCCAGCAGGAAGGCTGTGAAATCATTGCCGTCGATAACTCCAGCGCCATGGTGGAACGCTGCCGCCTGCACATCAATGCCTACCGCTCAGACACCCCGGTGCAGGTCGTGGAAGCCGATATCCGTGATATCGAAATAAGCGATGCCTCGGTGGTGGTACTGAACTTTACCCTGCAGTTCCTAGCACCCGATGATCGCCAGACCCTGCTGGAGAAAATTTACGCTGGCCTGCGCCCGGGCGGTATCCTGATCCTGTCGGAGAAATATATCTTCGACGATGAGCGTGCCCACGAGCTGCTTATCGACCTGCACCACGACTTCAAGCGCGCCAACGGTTACAGCGAACTGGAAATCAGCCAGAAACGCAGTGCCATTGAAAATGTCATGCTGCCAGACAGCATCGATACCCATAAGCAGCGCTTTGAAAAAATTGGCTTCACCAGCTCGGAAGTCTGGTTCCAATGCTTCAACTTCGGCTCGATGTTTGCCATTAAATAAGGTTTCTAATGTCTATCTTTACTTTTGCTGAGTTTTATCAGCTCCTCGCCCAGCATGAAACATTGCGCCCGTGGCTAAATACCCTGCCTCAGCAGCTGAATGACTGGGAAGACCAAGCCCACGGTGACATGGGACGCTGGATGCGAGCCCTGAAGAAATTCCCAACCGACAAGCCCGACATTATCGACCTGAAAAATGCGGTAAGCGTACGCAATGAAGACGGTATTGCCGAAGGTGAGCAAAAGCGCCTAGAGAGCCTGCTGCGTTTGCTGCACCCATG
This sequence comes from Photobacterium sp. ABD4_091, assembly GCF_056160145.1. Classification (NCBI taxonomy): domain Bacteria; kingdom Pseudomonadati; phylum Pseudomonadota; class Gammaproteobacteria; order Vibrionales; family Vibrionaceae; genus Photobacterium; species Photobacterium sp. ABD4_091. The sequence continues at coordinate 525,937 of NZ_JBSWWQ010000001.1, forward strand.
GCGTAAAGGTCCTTATGAAATGCACGGTATTAATATCGATACCGAGTGGCGTTCAGACTGGAAATGGGATCGCGTACTGCCGCATATTTCCCCGCTGAAAGGCCGTACGGTGCTGGATGTCGGCTGTGGTAACGGTTATCACATGTGGCGCATGCTGGGTGAAGAAGCCAAGCTAACTGTCGGTATCGACCCGTCAAACCTGTTCCTGATCCAATTCGAGGCCATCAAACGCCTGATGGGCATGGACGATCGCGCTTACTTGCTGCCGCTGGGGATCGAACAGCTACCCGAGCTGAAGGCTTTCGATACGGTATTCTCGATGGGTGTGCTATACCACCGCCGCTCACCGCTTGATCACATCATCCAACTCAAGAACCAGCTACGCAAAGACGGCGAAATGATCTTGGAAACCCTGGTGATTGACGGTGACGAGAACGATGTACTGGTGCCGACCCACCGCTACGCCCAGATGCACAATGTCTACTTCTTCCCGTCAGCCAAAGCGCTGAAGGTATGGATGGAAAAATGTGGCCTTGTTGATGTGAAGATTGTCGATGAATGCGTCACCACCACTGACGAACAGCGCTCGACAGGCTGGATGACCAATAATTCCCTACCGGAATATTTGGACCCTAACGACCCATCGAAAACGGTCGAAGGATACCCAGCACCTAAGCGTGCCGTGCTAATTGCACGAAATCCTGACTAACTACTGACAAGGGGGTGCTGTTCGCATCCCTTTTTGTAAGTTAAAATATTGCCGCCTAAGAAAAAATTAGAAGTACCTCCGGGAGATATAATGCTTCGCCGCTTTGTACCATTACTGACCTTTGCCATCCTTTCAGGCTGTAGCCTTACCCAGCCACAACAAGACCATGAGCAAACTATGCAAGCGATTAACGTCATGGAAGATCGTGTAAATTTCCAGCTTGCAACAATGATCAAACAAATTGATGACCAAAACGCTAATATTGACAAGTTAGAGAAGCAAATATCTACCCTGTCGGATGATATGAGCCAGCGCTATACGGATTCTGCCCTGCTGACTTACACCGAAGAGGAAGAAGAGGCGACTCCTATCCCTGTTATCGTTGATAACGATCCGCGCGTTGCCCACGGCAAGGTGATTCTGGGTGAAGAAGAGTGGGTATGGCTGGACGCGACCCAGAGCTTTTACAAAGCCCGAGTTGATACTGGCGCAACGACTTCATCGGTTAGTGCCACCAACATCCAGATTTTCGAGCGTGATGGCAAAGAGTGGGCACGCTTTAACATGAACCATACGTCGGATGAAAACCCGAGCGAGGCAGATATTGTCGAGGCGCCAGTGGTTCGCTGGGTCAAGATCCGTCAGGCCAGTGCGAATGGTGTAAATCGCCGACCAGTGATTGAAGCATGGGTAAAACTCGGCCAGCTTCATGAAAAAGCACAATTTACTTTGGCAGATCGCACACAAATGACCTATCCAGTATTATTAGGGCGAGAGTTTTTCAAAGACATAGCGCTTGTTGACGTAGGTAAAAAGTTTGTTCAGGGAATGAATGAACAACAAGTACAACAAAACTAATAACAAATGATGAGGACGTCATGACATCAAGAATCCCGTTTTATTTTCTTATTACCCTACTAGTCATCGCAGGGGCGGCACTGAGTATGTACCGCCACGATGTCTACGGGGTGCCATGGACGCCGGGTGAAGAGCGCGCGCTTTGGGAACTCGAGGCACGGATCGAATTCGATGCCATCGGTGACCCGGTCAAAGTGTCCATGGCTGCGCCGGAAACCCAACAGGGGTTTACCCAGATTGATGAGAGTACCTCATCCCCGGGTTATGGCGTCGCTCTGATTGATACCAACAAAGGCCGCCGCGCTGAATGGTCTATCCGCGAAGCGACCGGCAAGCAGATCCTGTACTACAAAACCCAGATGCTGGTTGACGACCAGGCGAGCTACAATATGATGCCGCCTAAGGGCGATACGGTTGCAGTCAGCCTAGACAACCCACAGCAGACTGCAGCTACTGCCCTGCTTGACCAAGCCCGCAGCCTGTCTTCCGACAATGTCACCCTGACCCGAGAGCTTATCAAGCAGTTCAACGACCGCAACAACCAGAATGCGGCCTTGTTGCTCAATAGCCTGAGTCGCGAGCAAGCGATTATCAACTTGCTATCGCTAGAGAAAATTCACGCCCGCATCGTTGGCGGCCTGCAGCTCGAAGATGGCCGCCGTCGCCAGAGCATCACCCCGATGGTTGAAGTGTGGAATGGCACCGTTTGGGAGCTGTTTGACCTACAAACCGGCCAGGAAGGCAAACCAGACAATATCCTGCTTTGGAACCAGCAAGGCCACTCGCTGCTGGATGTCATCGGTGGTCGCAACTCCAACATCAGTTTCTCGATCATTGCCCAGGACATCACCCCGCAGCAGGCAACTCGCGAGAAAGTCCAGGCTGAAGACCTGCTGAACTTCTCGATCCACAGCCTGCCGGTTGAAGAACAAGCGATGTTCAAAACCATCATGCTGGTTCCAATCGGTGCCCTGATCGTGGTATTCCTGCGGATTATTGTCGGCTTGAAAACCTCCGGTACCTTCATGCCAGTCCTTATCGCGGTCGCATTTGTCCAGACCCAGCTGATCACCGGTATTCTCGGCTTCCTGCTGATTGTCGGCACAGGTTTGGTGATCCGTAGTTACCTCTCCAAGCTCAACCTGTTGCTGGTAGCCAGGATTTCCGCGGTGATCATCACGGTTATCATGATTATCTCGGTCTTCACCGTTGTTGCCTTCAAGATTGGCTTGGTTGAGGGTCTAACCATTACCTTCTTCCCGATGATCATCCTATCGTGGACCATCGAGCGTATGTCCATCCTATGGGAAGAGGAAGGGGCGAAAGAAGTATTGATCCAGGGGGGCGGCTCGCTGCTTACTGCGGTATTCGTATACCTTGCGATGACTAACCCATTGATCCGTCACCTGACCTTTAACTTTATCGGTATCCAGCTGATTATTTTGGCACTGATCCTAATGCTGGGTAACTACACCGGCTACCGTTTGAGTGAGCTACGCCGCTTCAAGCCATTAGCGGAGGACTAAACTATGTCACTGTTTTCACAGTTTACGTCCCCGTTCAAGCTGCGCGAGCGCGGGATCATGGGAATGAACCAGCGCAACCACAGCTACATCGGTCGCTATAACGACCGAAGCCTTTATCCACTGGTTGATGACAAGCTCAAAACCAAGTTGATTGCCAAGCAAGCCGGGGCTACGGTTCCGGAACTGATTGGCGTTATCGACAGCCAGGTATACGTTAAGCGCGTTCATGACATGGTCAAAGACTGGCCGGGTTTTGTTATCAAACCTGCTCAGGGCTCTGGCGGTAAAGGCATTCTGGTTGTGGTTAAGCACAAGGATGGCGTGTATGTAAAACCGTCCGGTGCCGAGATGAACAAGCAGGATGTCGAGCGACACATCACCAACACCCTGGCAGGACTGTTCTCGCTGGGTGGCAAAAACGATGTGGCAATGGTTGAAAACCTGATCCAGTTTGACGATGTGTTCGATGGCTTCAGTTACGAAGGTGTGCCGGATGTACGGGTTATTGTCTTCAAGGGCTACCCTGTGATGGCGATGATGCGCTGCTCGACCGCCGCCTCTGACGGTAAGGCCAACTTGCACCAGGGTGCGGTAGGCGTAGGTATTGATATTGCCACCGGCAAAGCTATCAGAGCCGTTCAGTTCGACCAACCGGTGGAGCGCCACCCAGATACCGACCGACTGCTGAGTGAACTAGCGGTACCCAATTGGCACAAGCTGCTTACTCTCGCCTCTAGTGCGTGGGAGATGACCGGCTTGGGTTACATGGGGACTGATATGGTTCTGGATAAGGTTTATGGCCCTATGGTACTCGAGCTCAATGCCCGACCGGGCTTGGCTATCCAGACCGCCAATGGCGCCGGCCTACTGCCTCGCCTGCAGCATATCGAAAACCTGGGTGTGCCATCCAAGCCACCGACACCGGAAGAGCGAGTCGCCTACGCGGCAGATCAATTTGGTGTAAAATCAAAGTTCTAGCGCCAGTATCACTAGCCTATCGTGATGTAAGCCCCAATCTTGTACTGGGGCTTTTTTATTCAGCTGCTACGTGGCAATAATAGGCTAATTCACTTGCGCAAAGGATTCTTCATGCAGCCCGCTAAATCAGATAATTCAACTCACCCTCAGACCGATCCCTTGTTTGATCAGCACATCGACCGCAGCCGCAGCAACAGTATCAAATGGAAGAAGTACCAAGGGCAGGATATCTTGCCGATGTGGGTTGCCGACAGCGACTTCAAAGTGCCGCAAGCCATTACTGATGCCCTACATAGCCATGTTGACCACGGTATTTTTGGCTATGGCAGTGCTCCTAAGGCACTGACCGAGCTCATTGCCGAGCGGATGCAGCGCCTCTATCAGTGGCACATCGAACCGGAGTGGATTGTCTACCTGCCAGGGCTGGTTTGTGGTATCAACCTCGCGGTCCGCTCTGTTTGTGGCGAGGGACAAGGTGTTGCCAGCCCAAGCCCTATCTACCCGCCGTTCAAATCGTCGGCCAAGCTGGCCAAGCGCCCCTTGAGCAAATTACCGGTGGTGCTTGAAGATCAGCGCTGGCTGATGGCGCTGGACGACAAGGCTTTGCAGCCCGATACGAGGCTGCTGTTGTTCTGCAACCCGCTCAATCCGGGCGGTACGGTATACCGCAGGGATGAACTGGAAGCGGTTGCTGATTTTGCCAAGCAGCAGGACTTAATTGTTTGCTCCGATGAGATTCATAGTGACTTGCTACTTGAGCCTGGCTGCCGGCATATCCCCTTTGCCAGCCTCAATGAGGATGCTGCACAGCGCTCAATCACATTGATCGCACCTAGCAAGACCTTCAACATTGCCGGGCTCGGCGCCTCTATGGCAATTATTCCCAACCCGGCATTACGGCGCGAGTTTATCCGGGCTAAAGCCGGCATCGTACCTGACGTTAACGTGCTAGCCTATACTGCCGCCCAAGCTGCCTATCAACACGGCCAGCCTTGGCTCGACCGGCAGCTTACTTATCTGAGGCAAAACAAAGCCACAGTTGAACAGGCTATCAATAGCATGTCCTACCTCACTCTCCATCCTATTGAAGGGACGTATCTAGCATGGATTGACGCAAGCGCTATGCCTGTCGCGTCTCCCTTTAAGTTTTTTGAACAAGCGGGTGTGGGACTGTCGCCCGGCGCAGATTTCGGTGATCCCGGTTTTGTCAGGCTCAACTTTGCCTGTCGCCATCAAACATTATTGGAGGCACTCAACAGAATGGAAAAGGCTATTACAGCATTAGAACAGGAACAAATGGCTAAACAGTAGCCAGTTGCTCGCTATCGCTCTTTTTTTATTAAAGATATTAGAAGCTGTACCGATACAGATCCCATCACACTGATTTGGTTTCTCGGTACAGCACTTAATGCAAATTCACTCACTCGACAAAGCGCAGCTGATCAATGAAGTTCAGCTAGGCAGCCAGCTCAGCCATGCGGTTGAAGGCGGGCGTCGTGCTGATTTTGCCCTGATGCTGGCCCTGCTCTCTCCCGAGCAGCTAGAAACCACGCCAGTTGATGCGCTGCCTGCCGCAGGAAAAACAGAAAGTGAGCTGCGTGCTTATTTCGAATTACCCGCCCCACAGCCGCTATCAACCACAGAAAGCAGTTACCAGAATGCCGCCCTGCAAGCCCAAGCTTTTCATGAAAGCGGCTTAGCCGATGCCCGCCTGCTCGATAGTCTAAAACCAACCCCGCTCACCTACCCGCCACAGGGAACCAAAGGCATGCCAGAAGAGGTTTACCACAACCTGTCAGGCCATGAACGCCGCCTGTTGCCACCCACCGAGGATGCTACCATCAAGGCATCCCCCCAGGATCTTTACCTGTCATTGGTACAAGCCAAGCGTTTTGCCGAAATGTACGGGATCTGATCTCGCTCAATTTAGTGATTTTGCCTAATTATGAAGTCAAAATGAGCCAATTTTCTAGTTATTACGTTGATATGATTATCATTACAAATTTAATTTCGTGACCGCCTTCATAGCTTTGTCACCTTTATGCTGCACAGTGATCACAGTTCACTAACATTTTAATGCTGGGGTGCAAGTTTGGGGGATTATTCACAGACAGCCTCAGTGGGACTGAGTAACCTAAGTCTATGATTTGTAAGTTGGCTTTTTGACAGTAACAATGTGTCGGCAGCCTAATATAGGAAGAGCTATGAATATCGCACATTCAGTCATTATCATCACCGCGGCAGGTAGCCCATTGGGCAAAGCCCTATCGCTCCATTTTGCCTCCCTGGGGGCAAAACTGGCCTTGGTTGATGAACGCCAGCATGCCTTGGGACATACTCTGCAAGCTTGCCAAGCGGTAGGGGCATCTTGCCAATCCTATTTGATTCCAGACCAGAGCGAGCTTACCATCGGCACCCTCATCAATAACATCCACCAGCACTTTGGCAAAATAGAAGTACTGGTGAACTGTTGGGTCGATTCTGCCCTGCCTTCGTTATTGAGCCCTTCTTCAGTCGACCAGTTCAGCCGCTCGATGAATGAAAAAGCGACCCCTTTCTTTACCTTCGGCAAACAAACCGCCCATTACATGCGGGATCATAACTGCCATGGGGTTATCATCAACCTGGCTGCCAATGAAGACTGTTTGCACACCTCAGTCCATTCTGGCTCCAAAGCCATTGTTTCGGGCTTAACCCAGAGCTGGGCCAAAGAGTTGGCAGAGTTCAATATCCGCGTTGGCGGCGTGGTGCCACTTACTATCGAGTGCCCTTGCAATAGCCACCACCATAAGCTCAGCTCCCCTCTGCAATACGAAATCGCCCGCAGCGCCGAGTACATTGTTGCCAATGATTATTTCAACGGCAGGATGATTGAGGCAGAAGTCAGCTGAACTCCCTCTATCCCCATCACTTTTTCTTTTTACATAAGCGCTAAACGAAAAAAGCCCGCCAAAATGGCGGGCTAAATAGGTAGTCTAAAGTGCGCTAGCTAAACAATGATTAAGCTTCAGCTTTCTCTTTTTTAGCTTTTGGTGCTTTCACAGCTTCCTGGTCTTCTTTTTTCTTGATGACCGTTGTGCCTTCGAAAGTTTCACCTTCAACAAACGCCTTACCGTAGTAAGAAGCTAGTAGTACTTCTTTTAGCTCAGCAATTAGAGGGTAGCGTGGGTTCGCACCAGTACACTGGTCATCGAACGCTTCAACCGCTAGCTCATCAAGCTTCGCAAGGAAGTCAGACTCAGCAACACCCGCAGCCTGGATAGACATTGGGATTTCTAGGTTAACTTTTAGCTCATCCAACCATGCTAGTAGACGCTCAATCTTCTGTGCAGTGCGGTCACCTTCCTGAGATAGGCCTAGGTGGTCAGCAACTTCTGCATAACGACGGCGTGCTTGTGGACGGTCGTACTGAGAGAAAGCAGTCTGCTTAGTTGGGTTGTCGTTCGCGTTGTAACGAACAACGTTAGAGATTAGTAGAGCGTTCGCTAGACCGTGAGGTACGTGGAACTCAGCACCAACTTTGTGCGCCATTGAGTGACAAACACCTAGGAAGGCGTTAGCAAACGCGATACCGGCGATAGTTGCTGCGTTGTGTACTTTCTCACGTGCGATTGGGTCGTTAGCACCGTTCGCGTAGCTTGAAGGTAGGTACTCTTTAAGCATCTTAAGAGCTTGTAGAGCCTGGCCGTCAGAGTATTCGTTCGCAAGAACAGATACGTAAGCTTCTAGGGCGTGAGTTACTGCATCGTAACCACCGAACGCTGTTAGCGACTTAGGCATGTTCATCACAAGGTTGGCATCAACGATAGCCATTTGTGGAGTCAGCTCGTAATCCGCTAGAGGGTACTTAGCACCAGTTTTGTCATCGGTAACAACCGCAAATGGAGTTACTTCAGAACCTGTACCAGAAGTAGTAGTGATACATACTAGTTCTGCTTTCTTACCCATTTTCGGGAACTTGTAGATACGCTTACGGATATCCATAAAGCGCATTGCTAGTTCTTCGAAGTGCGTTTCTGGGTGCTCGTACATTACCCACATGATCTTCGCAGCATCCATTGGTGAACCACCACCAAGCGCTAGGATAACGTCTGGCTGGAAGCTTTGCATTGCAGCTGCACCTTTCTCTACAACAGATAGAGTAGGATCGGCTTCTACATCGAAGAATACTTGAACTTCAATGCCCTGAGCTTTAAGTAGCTTAACTACCTCATCAGCGTAACCGTTGTTGAATAGGAAACGGTCAGTTACAAGGAATGCACGTTTCTTGCCTTCTAGGTCGCCAAGCGCGATTGGCAGGCTACCACGACGGAAGTAGATTGACTTAGGTAGTTTGTGCCACAACATGTTTTCAGCTCGCTTAGCTACAGTTTTCTTGTTGATAAGGTGCTTAGGACCTACGTTCTCAGAGATAGAGTTACCACCCCATGAACCACAACCCAGTGTTAGAGACGGTGCAACGTTGAAGTTGTACAGGTCACCGATACCACCGTGGGTAGTAGGGATGTTTACAAGAATACGTGCAGTCTTCAGCTTGTCACCGAAGTAGCGGATGCGGTCTGCATTCACGTCTTGGTTAGTGTAAAGACCAGATGTGTGGCCGATACCACCAATCTCAACCATAGTCACAGCCTGAGCAACAGCGTCTTCGAAGTTGTCAGCGCGGAATAGACCTAGAGTTGGAGATAGTTTCTCGTGAGCGAATGCATCGTCGTAAGACACTTTACCCAGACCTTCACCTACAAGTACTTTGGTGTCAGCTGGAACTTTAACGCCTGCCATTTCAGCGATAGCTGGAGCTGGCTGGCCTACGATTTTCGCGTTTAGGTTGCCATCGATAAGCAGTACTTTACGTACTTTCTCAGCTTCTGCCTTAGATAGAACGTAAGCTTTGTGAGAAGCGAAACGCTCTTTCACTTCGTCGTATACTTCGTCAACAACGATTGCAGCCTGCTCAGAAGCACAAACTACGCCGTTATCAAAAGTCTTAGACATCAGGATAGAAGCAACAGCACGCTTAACGTCTGCAGTTTCGTCGATAACAACAGGAACGTTACCCGCACCTACACCGATTGCTGGCTTACCAGAAGAGTAAGCAGCTTTAACCATGCCTGGACCACCAGTCGCAAGGATAAGTGCGATGTCGTCATGCTTCATCAGTGCGTTAGAAAGCTCTACAGATGGCTGGTCAATCCAACCGATGATGTCTTTTGGTGCACCAGCTGCGATAGCCGCTTCTAGAACCAATTTAGCTGCATCGTTAGTAGAGTTCTTCGCACGTGGGTGTGGTGAGAAGATGATACCGTTACGGGTTTTTAGAGAGATTAGAGATTTGAAGATAGCAGTAGAGGTTGGGTTTGTGGTTGGTACGATACCACAGATGATGCCCACTGGCTCTGCGATAGTCATAGTACCTAGGTTGTCATCCTCTTCTAGGATGCCACAGGTCTGCTCATCTTTGTATTTGTTGTAGATAAATTCTGAAGCGAAATGGTTTTTGATAACCTTATCTTCAACGATACCCATACCTGACTCTTCTACCGCTTGTTGCGCTAGAGGAATACGTGCTTGGTTAGCCGCTAGAGATGCAGCACGGAAGATTTTGTCCACTTGCTCCTGAGAGTAAGTCGCAAACTCTTTCTGAGCCGCTTTAACGCGTGCAACCATTGCATCTAGTTCAGCCATATTAGTAACAGGCATAGTTAACTCCTAACTTAAGATTGAAAACTTTTTAGTAAGGATGCGTTCACATCCTTGGAGGTTATCCGGGAGCCATCCTGCTCGAAAAAACCGGTAACACACATACTTAGTAAATTGCTTTCAAAACTGATTATATTCTTTCACACCGCGAAAAAAATTGATTTAGATCACTTGTAACCATTTAGAGTTACACTTTGTTATTTTTTGACGCATATCACCCAAAAACAATAACCTAAGCGATTGATTTGTGACCAGATCGCTTGAAGTGCATCGAAGTGAAGCTAAATCACATGAACATCAAGCCATAATATTACGTAATAAAGCTACACAATTTGTCATATATGCGTCATAACGAGAGCCAAATCACAGTTTTCTGAGCGTCATCATTCAGTTTTGTTTCATTAATGTAGCACGCGATTCACTCATCAAAGAGTAACCCATACCAGGCGGTTTTACACCACCGCAACAAGATATTCATAAATAACTTTAAATAGGGAAAGATATAACTATTTTTAATTGGTGAAATACAAACGTTTGGCTTAAAGTATCGCCGATCAACAGGTTTATACTGTTTTAATCGAAGGTTAGATCATTGGAAGAACAAGCCTTGCTGACTAAGCCGCATTTTCCCGTCACGCAATTTTCCCGACCTTTGGCTACACTGAGTTCCTGTTGGGCTTTAAACTCCCATAATTAGCACTAAACCCCATATGCAACCATTTGAATTAGCCATTTTTCTGCAATTTTTCGTCGGTCTGATTGCAGCCGTCAACCCGATTGGGATTATGCCTATCTTTGTCTCGTTGACAGGCCATATGAGCCCGGAAGAACGTAACAAAACTGCCCTGACAGCCAACGTGGCCGTTGCTGTTATCCTGACTGTGTCGCTTCTTGCTGGCCAGCTCTTGCTGGATATGTTCAGTATTTCCCTCGACTCATTCCGTGTCGCCGGTGGTCTACTGCTGTTGACTATCGCCTTTTCGATGATGAGCGGTAAGTTGGGTGAGGATAAACAGAACAAGCAGGAAAAGTCCGAATCCATTAGCCGTGAACAGATAGGTGTTGTTCCACTGGCCATGCCATTGATGGCTGGCCCTGGTGCCATCAGTTCGACTATTGTCTACGGCTCTCGTTACCCGGGAATGAGCAGCACGGTTGGCATTGCTCTGACCATCGTTGCTTTCGCGTTTTGTTGTTGGCTGCTATTCCGTGCCGCACCAATCATCGTGCGCTTCCTCGGACAGACTGGCATCAACGTCATCACCCGTATTATGGGTTTGATTCTGGCGGCATTGGGTATCGAGTTCATCGCCAACGGTCTGCGGGCCCTGTTCCCGGGCCTCGCTTAACTCACCCAACCTCCCCTTTCAAATGGCCGGATGCTTCACCGGCCATTATTCATTTCTATCTCTTCTTATTAATCCTTAGCCTGCGCTGTAAAGCCCTTTGCAGGCAGACTCAGTGTCATCTGTAAACAATTTGGTTTATTATTTATACACTTAACTTAATCACTTGGAATTGATTGCTTTGGTTACCCTGACCCGTAAACAACGCCTTTACCAGATCATCTTCGGCACCCAAACCAAAGCCGGCCGGAATTTCGATATTGCACTGATAGTAGCCATCCTCTGCTCTGAAGTCGTGTTGATCATGTCGACCATCCGCTCTGTCGATTTCAAATACAGCGAAGCACTGACCGTGCTGGAGTGGGTCTTTACCCTGCTTTTTACCATCGAGTATATCTTACGCCTGTACTGCTCCCCCAAACCCTGGGCCTATGCACGTAGCTTCTATGGTGTCATCGATCTTATTGCGGTATTGCCAAGCTATCTGGCTTTCTTGTTCCCGGGTTCGAATTACCTGCTTATCGTAAGACTTATCCGTGTCATGCGGATTTTCCGGATCCTCAAGCTTGCCCGCTTCCTCAAAGACTCCAATATCTTGCTACGCTCCCTGCTCATGGCACAGCGCAAGATCTTGGTTTTCTTCAGCACGGTGGCGATATTGGTAACCGTTCTGGGCTCACTGCTGTATATCGTCGAAGGGCCGGACAACGGCTTCACCAGCATCCCCACCAGTATCTACTGGGCCATCGTCACCATTACCACCGTTGGCTATGGCGATATCGTGCCGCAGACCGACCTCGGCAAAGCCATTGCTTCTTTTACCATGCTGCTGGGTTACTCCATATTGGCAGTACCCACCGGGATCATTACCGCCGAACTCAGCCAGGAAATGAGAACACAGCGTGAACTGACCCGCTGTACCAATTGCTCGGCCAGCGGTCATGAAAGTGATGCCAATTTCTGCAAGAAATGCGGCACCGAGTTACCTGAGCACCTCTGAGGCTCAGGGGTAATTACGACTAAGCGCACCGCATAACAAAACGGCCCCCAATGTGGGTGCCGTTTTCAAATCTCATCGACGTGTTAATCGCTCACGCTAGTTGTGTAGGAAGTTCACCGCTTTATCAGGGAAATCGGTAAACACACCATCAACATCGGCAGTGTTGTAGAAAATATCTAGCATGTCGTTAAAGTCACTGGCATAGGCTGGGATACGCCCCTCATCTGAGCGAAAGGTATAAGGGTGGACCTGCATGCCCGCCTCATGGGCAGCCTTGACCAAGCCCGTCAGCTTGATATTGCCTTTGGTTGACTCATCGGACACCACCATCGGCTTCCAAGGGCCGATACCATCGGCATACTTGCCGACCATTTCCATGCCGTTAGGCTCGAACATCCAGTCATAGCTGTAAGGCGTCGCATTGCCGTCCTTGCCGTATTCCATGGTTTCGTTCCAATCGGTGTAAGCCATCAACTGAACCAGTTTGACATCCATTCCCATCGCCGGCATCAGCTCATCATGAATTCGCTTGAGCTCATTGAAGTCGAATGTCTGCAAATACACTTTGCTGTCTTTGCTGGTATAGCCGTATTGCTTGAGTACCTTGAGTACTGCGGCACTGATGTCTTTACCTTCATGGCGGTGGAACCATGGCGCTTTGATTTCTGGATAGATACCGATGTCATAACCCAAGGTTTTATTCAGGCCATGGATCATTTCAATCTCTTCTTCAAAGGTCGGCACCTTGAAATCTGACTGCCACATCGGGAAGCGCTCAGGGAAGCCCTGCACTTGCTTACCCTCTTCGAGCTTAAAACCTTCTGTTACGCTCAGCTGCTTAATTTCAGCCAGAGTAAAATCAATGGCGTAGTAGCGGCCATCTTTACGGGCGCGATCTGGGAACACCTCGGCAACGTTGGTAACACGGTCAAGGTAGTGATCATGCAGCACGACCAACCTATCATCCTTGGTCATGACCACATCCTGCTCGATGTAATCTGGCTTCATGGCATAAGCCAATGCTTTTGCTGCCAGTGTGTGCTCAGGCAGGTAGCCGGAAGCACCACGGTGAGCAACTACCACTTTATCTGCCTGTGTGTCAGTCGCGCTGGTTTGGGCAAAGCTTGGGGAAGCAAGTAGGGCACTGCCTATTACGGCAGCAAGGCAAGCTGTTTTCATTATTATGTCCTAGTCCATACGTTGTTATTGTGTTGTTTTGTATAAGCATAATAATGATTCGCTAATATTTCAGCAGCATGACTTTCGTTATGTGTGATCAACAACGCTCGAAATTGAACGTATTAGTTTCGAATGGTGATCTTGGTGTGATTTTTGATTATAAGACATAAAAAAAGCCGGAGTTTTCACTCCGGCTCATTTATTTCAAAGAAAGTTATTCTTTACTTACGGCGCCAAGTCGTACCTTGAGGGCCGTCTTCCAGGATGATACCCATCGCGGTCAGCTTGTCGCGAGCTTCATCAGCCGCAGCCCAGTCTTTCGCAGCACGGGCATCAAGACGCTGTTGGATAAGTGCTTCGATTTCCGCGACGTCTTCATCTTCGCCTGCGCCACCTTGCAGGAAGGCTTCCGGCTCTTGCGCCAACAGGCCAAGTACATCAGCCAACTCACGCATGCGCGCACCCAGTGCAGAAGCGGCATTGATATCTTCCGCTTTCAGGCGGTTGATCTCACGAGCCATGTCAAACAGCACAGAGTAAGCTTCTGGGGTGTTGAAATCATCGTTCATTGCTTCTTTGAAACGTGCGATAAACTCATCGCCACCGGCAGCAGCAACCGAAGTATCAAGACCACGTAGTGACGTGTACAGACGCTCAAGCGCTGAACGAGCCTGCTTAAGGTTATCTTCGCTGTAGTTCAGCTGGCTACGGTAGTGGCCAGACATCAGGAAGTAACGCACGGTTTCAGCATCGAAGTAACCCAGTACATCACGGATAGTGAAGAAGTTACCCAGCGATTTGGACATCTTCTCGCGGTCAACCATTACCATGCCGCTGTGCATCCAAGTATTCACGTACTGGGAGCCAGTTGCACAGCAAGACTGAGCAATTTCATTCTCGTGGTGCGGGAACTGCAGATCAGAACCACCGCCGTGAATGTCGAAGTGATCACCCAGGATAGCCGAGTTCATTGCAGAACATTCGATGTGCCAGCCCGGACGACCTGCACCCCATGGTGACTCCCACGTTGGCTCACCCGGCTTAGACATCTTCCAAAGCACGAAATCAAGCGGGCTACGCTTGGCTGTTTCGATATCAACGCGGGCACCGGCCTGAAGCTGGTCAAGGTCTTGCTTAGACAGCTTGCCGTATTCGTCAAACTTGCTCACTTCGAACATCACGTCGCCATTGTCCGCTACGTAAGCGAAGCCGCGCTCAATCAGACGCTCACACATTGCGATAATTTCAGCAATAAATTCCGTCGCACGCGGCTCGATATCCGGACGCTTCATGCCAAGTGCATCGAAGTCAGCGTGCATTTCGCCGATCAAGCGCTCGGTCAGTGAATCACAGCTTTCGCCATTTTCCGCTGCACGCTTGATGATCTTGTCATCGATATCAGTAATGTTACGAACAAAAGTCAGATCGTAACCCGAGTAACGCAGGTAGCGAGAAACCACATCGAATGACACAAACGTACGACCATGGCCGATGTGACAGAGATCGTAAATGGTAACCCCACAGACATACATGCCAACTTTACCTGGCTGGATGGGTTTAAATTCCTCTTTTTGTCTTGTCAGTGAGTTATAGATCTTCAACATGTCTCTTCGATACTCATTTGGTGGGGTTACAATTCAAGAAAGTAATTACACCTTTATTGGCCGCCTATGGCAAGGAAAATCACGCCTTCGGGACGATTCTGCAACAATATCGCTAGGGATCCTGCCGCCATCACTCTGCCTCTACGACGAACGTCCATGGTGCCAAGCCTTCACACTTATTCTATAGTTAAGCAAAAGGTCAATATTTCGCCTATATATCACAGAGTTTGCCGTCGGCAACAGTTAATATTGACGCCTATGTTGGGTAAGATAGAATCCAACGTTTAAAGCAATATACACCTATTTAAAGGACAAGCTCATGGTAACGCTTCACACTACTTTTGGTGACATCAAAATCCAACTAAACACTGAAAAAGCACCAGAGACCTGTGCAAACTTCCTACAGTACTGCCGTGACGGTTTCTACAACGGTACTTTGTTCCACCGCGTTATCGATGGTTTCATGATCCAGGGCGGCGGTATGGCTTCTGGCATGGAAGAAAAAGAAACTCGTGCACCAATCAAAAATGAAGCTAGCAACGGCCTAAGCAATAAAGTGGGTACACTGGCTATGGCGCGTACTATGGAACCGCATTCAGCGAGCTCTCAGTTCTTCATCAACGTGAACGACAACAAATTCTTGGACTTCAAATCAGAAACACCTGACGGTTGGGGTTACTGCGTGTTTGCTGAAGTGGTTGAAGGCATGGACGTAGTGAACAAGATCAAAGCCGTTGCAACTGGCAACTGGGGCTACGTTCACCAGGACGTACCGGTAGAAGAAGTTGTTATCAACAACGTGACTATCGAAGAGTAATGCTTCACAAAGGGTGGCCGTTGTGCCACCCTTCCCTCCTATGACCACACTTTTTATTTCCGACCTGCACCTGAGTGCCGACAGGCCAGACATTACCGCCTGCTTCCTCCATTTTATGTCCATCGAAGCCCGTGGCATTGATGCCCTTTATGTATTGGGCGATCTGTTCGAGATGTGGATTGGCGATGATGACGACTCCCCGTTCCACCAGCAAATAAAATTGGCCTTCCGCCAGCTCACCGATAGTGGTGTGCCTTGCTATTTTATCCACGGCAACAGGGACTTCTTGATTGGCAAGCGTTTTAGCCAAGAAACCGGCGTCGAGCTCCTGCCCGAACACACGGTGATTGATCTCTATGGCACGCCAACCCTGCTCCTACACGGCGATACCTTGTGCACGCTCGACGAAGGCTACCAGCGATACCGCAAGAAGGTTCATAACCGCTTCATTCAATGGCTGTTTTTCCGCCTGCCCCTGCGCTACCGCCAACGAATCGGTGAAAAGATGCGAAGCGGCAGCAACGAGACCAACCAGGCCAAAAGTCAAGCGATCATGGATGTCACCCCCGGAGAGGTCGTCCATGTGATGGCAGAGCTTGGGGTCAAGCATATGATCCACGGCCATACCCATAGACCTAACGTTCATGCCCTGTCAGTCAACGGGCAAGACGCACGCCGAATTGTACTTGGCGACTGGTATGATCATGGCTCTGTATTGGTTTGTACCCCGCAAGACTGCCAGCTTGAAACGCGCGATTTTCAGCCGTAGTCAACTTTAAGCTACATCCAAAACAGGTACGCCCGGCCATACGCAAGCAATAAAAAAGGTACGCCATGCGTACCTTTTTTCACACCTAATGGGGTATAAACCCTACTTGGCAGAGCCTGCCAATGCTTCAGTGCCAGCAAGCGCGCGTTCTTTTGACCATGAACGGTACATCGTAATAGAGGTATAAAGCACCACACCAATTACCAGCCACGCCAGCAGATGTAAATCGAGCGACTTCACCAGATACGCAGCAATCACCACGCCAATTGGGCCAGTAATCGCCACCACCAACGCCGCGCGGCTATTGATGCGGTTCATACGGATAAAACCACCTGCCGAGAAGAAGCTCAGGAAGGCACACGAGCACATCATGATCGGGAATGCCGCCAGCGGGTGCATGCCCAGCAGATAGACCATGGTCATGCACGGGGCATAAAGGCCGATACCGACGGTCATCAGGGCGCCGAATAGAAAGTTACCTGCAACCGCCACCGCCAGCTTCCACCCCGTCAGGCCAAGCTCAAGCCCACCGAGCGGAAACAGCTTAAGCTGCCCGGCCAGCATCAGGCTCGCAACTACCAGCAAGGCACCGCTCATCACCAGACGGATCAACTGACGATCCCAGCTTGATACCAAGCGGGCGCCAAAGGTTGCCCCTAAGCAGGCAGCCAACACCATGGAAACCATAGTCGTCGGATCGACATCAACAGCGGTGAGGAAAATCAGTGACTGAACCACGGTCGCTAATACCGCTTGGCAGTTGAGTGTGCCCGGCAGCAACTGATCATCAATAAGCTTGAACTGTTTATAGCCTGCGGTTTTGATAGCAAAGCTACCCACTCCTAGGGTGTCACAGAAGTTGGCAAAGCCACCAATAAGGCCAATCGGTAAGATTTTTGTTTGTGCTTCCTGCTCTCGATTTTTCCGCCATGATAAAAGCAACATAGCGATAAAAATCAGTCCACCTACAAGCAATCCCGCTTGTATGACTGTGAATACTGTCATGAGTTACACAAAATTTTTTCGGAAAGCCGCGGATTATCCATTATGCTCACGAATAATTCCATGTTCAGTATCATTGTTAATAGGCAAAAAACGTAACACTGTCTTATTAGGCTTAATTTTGTCATAATTTGTACGATAAGCCATACATTAATCGTCAAATGCAACTACATTAATAATGGCATCACCAACGTAAGCTCGATTATTTACTTACATGAATTCATATCTTGCCAGACAGCCCGTCTTAAACAGGGACAAAGACACCATCGGCTATGAGCTGTTATTCCGAGACGGTCCAAACAACAGTTTCCCTGATGTTGATGAAGAACATGCCACGCATCGCCTGCTGACTGACAACTTCCTCAGTACCGGCAACAGTGACGTCTCCTCCGGCAAAAAAGCCTTTATCAATTTTCCGCATGGTAGCCTGATAAACCGTATACCGCTGCTATTCCCAAAAAGAAGCTTCATCATCGAAATCCTGGAAACCTGCCAACCTGATGAGGAGTTGTTGGCAGCTGTCATGGAACTTTACCAAGCAGGGTATACTTTGGCGCTGGATGACTTCATCCCTTCGCCGGAGTGGAATCGTTTCATCCCTTTTGTCCATATCATAAAGTTTGATCTTCGTGTGACCCCCTTGGCAAAGGCCGGCTTTTTTATTCGTCGACTTAAGGAAAAAGGCAGCCGGATTACCTTCTTGGCTGAAAAAGTCGAGACTTACGAAGAGTTTATGGCAGCCTGCGAAGCCGGGTTTGATCTGTTCCAAGGCTACTTTTTCAGCCGCCCTGAAATCGTCCGCAAAAAAGCCCTCAAGCCCTCGGCCCTAACGACCCTGAGGTTATACCAAGAGATCAGCCGCTCTGAAGTGAATTTCACACAAATCGAAAAAATCATCGCTACCGATGTCACGCTCTCTTACAAGTTGCTGCGCCACGTCAATAACATGACTTATACCCGTGCCAAGCCTATCTCTTCGTTCAAACAGGCGCTGGTGTACTTAGGCGAAGAGAAATTACGCCGGTTTGTTACTTTTGTCGCCACATCTCACGCCATCGAGGACAAACCGGAATCGCTCTATTTTCTGTCACTGCAAAGAGCCCGCTTCTGCGAACAGCTAAGCCTGCAAATGCAATCAAAGCTTGATTGCAACCAAGCTTTCCTGACCGGGCTGTTCTCCCTGCTCGACAGTATTCTCGAGCAGCCAATTGAAGCGCTGATCGACCAACTGCCACTGGAAAAGCCAGTGCAACATGCCCTCATCAACCGTCAGGGTTACCTCGGTGGGATACTTCGCTTGGCAATCGCCCATGACCAAGCAGATTGGCATAACATCAAACGCTTGTGCCAAGCCCTAAACGTCAAGGAATCAGTCGTTGCACAGACCCACATGGACTCTTTAAAATGGGCCACTGTGTTTGAGCAAACTTTACCGAGTAAACCATGACCCAACAAAACCAGTCATGTCCTTGTGGCAGCCAGCGCCAGCTATCTGAGTGCTGCCAACCGATCCACCAGAACCCGAGCCTAGCGCTCCACCCCGAGCAACTGATGCGCTCACGCTACAGCGCCCATGTACTGGGGTTGGTAGACTATGTTGTGGCCACGTACCATCCAGACTGCGAAGCAGAGCAGCACCGTGAAGCCATTACTGACTCGGTGCACAGCCAGTGGCAGGGACTAGAAGTGATCAGCAGCGAAGTGGCGACCGACACCGAAGGGTTTGTCGAATTCAAAGCGTTTTACCAAGACGGCGACGATCAATACTGCCTGCACGAACGCTCACGCTTCCTCAAAGAAACGGTCGATGGCAAACCGCAGTGGTTTTACATCGATGGCGAGTACCCGGAGCCGCCGGCAGAAGAAGAGAACAAGCCGTCGCCTGCCATCAGCGACAAAGTGGGCCGCAATGATCCGTGCCCGTGTGGCAGCGGCAAGAAATTCAAAAAGTGCTGCGCTTAACGCTGGTTCCTTCACCTGCCTTACTTCCCAGCAGACCTCCCCTATCAACCTAGGGGAGTATTGGCACTAAGAAACATTATTCACCCAACCGAATAAAGCGCCCTGCTCCAGCCACTTCCTCCTCCCATCAATCGTTAACAAATCGTATAGTCTGCTGTTGCAAGCCGCATTCACCATTATCTTTATAAAAGCAGAAAACCGTTTGAAATCTTCTCACAACACCCCTAATTGACTACGATTTATACGCAACAAAAAACACCACCGATAAAATTTTAATATTTCCGTAAAATTGCTATTGCAAAATAAATCCAGCTTCGTTAGTGTGAATCACAAGCAAGCGTTAATAATGATTTATACAGAGTACATATCTATGCGTATCCAAATGGTAAACCTACATCACCATCATCATCCTGATTAGTCTTTCGGGAGGATACGCCTCGCTCTGGAAGACGCAAAAATACTCTTCCAGCGGTCGTGATAGCACAGATTACAAGGCCCTCGGAAGAGACATCTTCCGAGGGTTTTTTCGTTTTCAGGCTCAACATCGAGTACAGGGATTAAAACAATGCAGACACAACGACTACGAATTGCAATTCAAAAGAAAGGACGCCTGAGCAAAGAGTGCCAGGAGCTACTCAAGCGCTGTGGCGTAAAGTTCAACATGATGGGTGAGCGTTTGGTGGTTCACTCTGAAAACATGCCGATCGACCTGTTGTTGGTTCGTGATGACGATATCCCGGGTCTGATCATGGACGGTGTCGTTGATCTCGGTGTCATCGGTGAGAACGAGCTAGAAGAAGTCGGCCTTGAGCGAGAAGCCCGCGGCGAGCCTGCCAACTACATCAAACTACGCCGTCTGGACTTCGGGGGCTGCCGCCTGTCCATTGCCATCGACAAGGATGCCGAGTACAACGGCCCGCAAGATCTGCAAGGTAAGCGTATTGCTACGACCTACCCGCAGCTAGTGAAACGCTACATGGATGAGCAAGGCGTGAAGTTCAGCACCTGTATGCTCAACGGCTCGGTGGAAGTGGCTCCACGTGCTGGTCTTGCCGATGCCATCTGTGACCTAGTATCAACGGGGGCCACACTTGAAGCCAATGGCCTCAAAGAAGCTGAAGTGATCCTGCGCTCCAAAGCAGTACTTATTCAGCAAACCGGTGAGCTATCTGACGACAAACAAGCTCTGATTGATCGTTTGCTGACCCGTATGCAGGGCGTTATCCAGGCTAAGGAGTCCAAGTACATCATGCTGCACGCGCCGGCTGAGCGCCTTGACCAAATCAAAGCCCTACTGCCAGGTGCCGAAGACCCAACAGTATTGCCGCTGTCTCAGGACAAGAGCCGCGTTGCAGTACATCTTGTCAGCTCTGAAAACCTGTTCTGGGAAACCATGGAACAGCTCAAAGAACTGGGCGCGAGCTCAATCCTTGTCCTGCCTATCGAAAAGATGATGGAGTAAGCAATGAAAACCGTTGTGTGGCAATCCCTGAGCGAGAACCAACAAGAAAGTCTGCTTGAGCGCCCTGCGATCACCGAGGGTGCCAACATCACTGCGATTGTCGAAGGCGTGATTAGTGATGTTCGTAGCCGTGGCGACCAAGCCCTGCTTGAGCTAACTGAGAAATTCGATGGCATCAAGCCAGACAGCATCAAAGTCGGTGA
This sequence comes from Photobacterium sp. ABD4_091, assembly GCF_056160145.1. Classification (NCBI taxonomy): domain Bacteria; kingdom Pseudomonadati; phylum Pseudomonadota; class Gammaproteobacteria; order Vibrionales; family Vibrionaceae; genus Photobacterium; species Photobacterium sp. ABD4_091. The sequence goes on from NZ_JBSWWQ010000001.1 coordinate 547,052, forward strand.
AGAAGAAGTCACTGCGGCTTCGGCAAGGTTGAGTGATGAGATGAAGCAGGCACTGCAGCAGGCTTACCAGAACATCGCCACTTTCCACCAAGCACAAAAACAGCCGACGTTGCGAGTAGAAACTCAGCCAGGTGTGGTATGTGAACAAGTTACGCGTCCAATTAACTCTGTAGGCTTGTATATCCCAGGCGGGAGTGCACCGCTGCCATCAACGGTATTGATGCTAGGCGTACCAGCCCAAATCGCAGGCTGCCGTCAGGTTGTATTATGCTCGCCACCGCCTATCGCTGATGAAATCCTCTATGTTGCTAAACTGTGCGGCATCAGCGAAATCTATAATGTTGGCGGCTCACAGGCTGTCGCTGCAATGGCTTACGGCACCGAGAGCGTGGCTAAAGTCGATAAAATCTTCGGCCCGGGCAATGCTTTTGTCACCGAAGCCAAGCGCCAGGTCAGCAATGACTTCCGCGGCGCGGCGATTGATATGCCAGCGGGCCCTTCAGAGGTTTTGGTAATTGCCGATAGCAGTGCCGACCCTGATTTCATTGCTGCGGACTTGCTTAGCCAGGCCGAGCACGGCCCAGATTCGCAGGTAGTGCTGGTCACTCCAGACCCAAGCATTGCCGATCGCACAGCGGATGCCATTCAGCAGCAACTCAAAGCCCTGCCGCGAGCTGACATTGCGCGCCAGGCGCTAGGTTCAAGCATTTTGATTGTTGCGGAAAGTCTGACCCAGTGTGTGTCGATTTCCAATCACTACGGCCCTGAGCACTTGATTGTCCAGACCCGCAACCCGCGTGACCTGGTCTCGCAACTGGACAATGCCGGTTCTATTTTCCTTGGCAACTGGTCTCCGGAATCGGTTGGTGATTATGCCTCTGGCACTAACCACGTACTGCCGACCTACGGCTATACCCGTACCTATTCAAGCCTTGGGCTGGCTGATTTTAGCAAGCGCATGACGGTTCAAGAACTCAGTGCTAACGGCTTGAAAGAATTAGCACCGACCGTCGTCGCTATCGCCGAAGCTGAAGGCCTCGATGCCCACAAACGTGCGGTGACTATCCGAGTTGAAAAACTGGCCGCGGCACAAGATGTATCGAAAGGGGCATAAGATGAAAATAGACCAACTGGCACGCAAAACTGTCCGCGAGCTGACGCCATACCAGTCAGCCCGCCGCTTGGGCGGCAGCGGTGATATCTGGCTCAATGCCAACGAGTCACCGTTTGCCAACGAATACAACATCCAGTGCGATCGCCTTAACCGCTATAGCACCTGCCAGCCATCAGAGCTAATTGAAGCTTATGCCGATTATGCCTCGGTACGCCCTGAGCAGGTATTGACCTCACGCGGTGCCGATGAGGGTATCGAGCTGCTGATCCGCGCTTTCTGCGAACCGAACCAAGACAGCATTCTTTATTGTCCTCCAACTTACGGCATGTATGCCATCAGTGCGGAAACGTTCGATGTGAACACCAAAACCGTTCCATTGACGGCTGATTGGCAGTTAGATCTTGAAGGTATCCGCGAAAATCTCGTCGGTGTGAAGCTAGTTTTTGTCTGCAGCCCGAACAACCCGACTGGCAACCTGATCAAACGCCAGGATATCGAATCCCTTTTGGATATGACCCAGGGCAAGGCACTGGTCGTGGTTGACGAGGCGTACATTGACTTCTGCCTTGAAGAAACCACGGCGAATATGCTGGATCAGTACCCGAACCTAGTGGTACTTCGCACCCTGTCAAAAGCATTTGCCCTTGCCGGCCTGCGCTGTGGCTTTACCCTAGCCAATGCAGAAGTAATTGAATTACTTCTTAAAGTCATTGCCCCATACCCGGTACCTGTACCAGTAACAGATATTGCGGTTCAAGCGCTCTCCCCTGCAGGGCGTGCCAAGACCAAGTTTCAGGTGCTGGATATCAGCGCCAACCGCGCTTATCTTCAGGCTGGACTCGGTATGCTGGAAGATGTCACCGTGTATGAGGGATACGGTAATTACCTACTGGTGAAATTCACCGATGCCGACGCACTATTCAGTGCATTGTGGGATCACGGCATTATCCTGCGCCGCTCGCCGATCGAGAACTGTATCCGTATCAGTATCGGTAGCCGCGACGAATGCGAAAAAACACTGGCCTTCATCCGAGAGCAGCTAGCAAAAAATTAAGAGTAAGGACAACACTGTGAGCAAGGAAAAAATCTTATTTATCGACCGTGACGGTACTCTGATCGTTGAACCACCAATCGACTTCCAGGTTGACCGTCTCGACAAGCTCAAGCTGGAGCCTTTTGTGATCCCGGCATTGCTGCAGCTTCAGGATGCGGGCTACAAACTGGTGATGGTGACCAACCAGGACGGCCTGGGTACCAGCAGCTACCCGCAGGAAGATTTCGACGCCCCGCACAATATGATGATGGAAATCTTCGAATCTCAAGGGGTGAAATTCGATGATGTCCTGATCTGCCCGCACTTCGATGAAGACAACTGCAGCTGCCGTAAACCTAAGCTTGGCTTGGTCAAAGGCTACCTGCAGCAAGGCAAGGTCGACTTTGAAACCTCGGCCGTGATTGGCGATCGCCAAACCGATCTGCAACTGGCGGAAAACATGGCCATCCGCGGCATCCAGTACAACCCGCAAACCATGGGTTGGCAACAGATCGTTAAAGATCTTACTACCCGTCCACGGATCGCTGAGGTCGTGCGTACCACCAAGGAAACCGATATCCGCGTCAAGGTAAACCTAGACGAAACCGGCGGCAACCACATTGCTACTGGCCTTGGCTTTTTTGACCACATGCTGGATCAAATCGCAACCCACGGCGGCTTCCGCATGGAGCTGACTGTGGACGGCGATCTGCACATCGACGACCACCACAGCGTGGAAGATGCCGCGCTGGCACTGGGTGATGCCTTGAAAAAAGCACTCGGCGATAAGCGCGGAATTGGCCGCTTTGGTTTCAGCCTGCCAATGGACGAATGCCTGGCCCAGTGCGCGTTGGATCTTTCCGGCCGCCCGTACCTAAAATTCAATGCGACCTTCAGCCGGGAGCAAGTTGGCGACCTATCGACAGAAATGGTGTCGCACTTCTTCCGTTCGCTGACCGATACGCTAGCGTGCACCCTGCACCTGTCATCAGATGGCCACAATGACCACCACATCGTCGAAAGCTTGTTCAAAGCCTTTGGCCGTACTCTGCGCCAAGCGATTCGCGTTGAAGGTAATGAGCTGCCGAGCAGCAAGGGAGTATTGTAATGACCGCATCTAACCAGCAAGTCGTCATCATCGACACCGGCTGTGCCAATGTGTCATCGGTACGTTTTGCCATCGAGCGGTTGGGCTACCCGGTTACCGTGAGCAAAGATCCCGAGGTGGTATTGGCGGCAGACAAGCTGTTCCTTCCGGGCGTAGGCACCGCCAGTGAGGCAATGAAAAACCTCGAGGAACGTGACCTAATCAACCTGGTTAAAAAGGTCGATAAGCCACTGCTTGGCATTTGCCTTGGCATGCAGCTGCTCGGTGAGCTTTCTGAAGAGCAAGGCCAAAACGGAACTGAGCAGGTGAACTGCCTTAGCCTATGCGGCGCACCGGTGAAAAAGATGCAAACCGGTGAGTTACCATTGCCCCACATGGGCTGGAATACCGTCACCGCCGAGCCGGGCCATCCCTTGTTTAAAGATATCCCAGCGGACAGCTATTTTTATTTCGTGCACAGCTATGCGATGCCGGTGTTTGACGAACCAGATGCTGGCCGCACCATTGCACGCTGCGAATACGGCCAACCGTTTACCGCAGCGGTACAGAGCGGCAACTACTTCGGCGTCCAGTTCCACCCTGAACGCTCGAGTAAAGCTGGCTCCCAGTTGATCAAAAACTTTCTTGAAATGTAAGGACACCAAAAGGACTTGTTATGATTATTCCCGCTCTCGATTTAATTGAAGGCCAGGTTGTCCGCCTGTTTCAAGGAGACTACGGCAAAGTGACCGAATACAAAGTCGATCCTGCCGAGCAATTCAATTTATACCACCAAGCCGGCGCGGACTGGCTGCACCTGGTTGATCTGACCGGTGCCAAAGATACCTCCGCCCGCCAACTTGATTTGATCAGCAAGCTGCTGGCTAGCACTCCGGCCAATATTCAGATCGGTGGTGGCGTCCGCACCGAGCAGGATGTCGCCGATCTGCTCAATGCCGGTGCCCAGCGTGTGGTGATCGGCTCGACCGCCGTCAAGCAGCCAGAGTTGGTCAAAGGCTGGATGGAAAAGTACGGCCCTGAGCGCATTGTGCTGGCACTCGATATCAATATCGATGCCACCGGCAAACGCAATGTAGCGGTTTCCGGCTGGCAGGAAGATTCAGGTGTCACTATCGAAGCCCTGCTGGATGACTTCCTAACCGTTGGCCTACAGCATGTGCTATGCACCGATATTTCCCGTGACGGCACGCTCGAAGGCTCAAACGTCGAGCTGTACCAAGACCTGTGCGCCCAGTACCCGCAAGTTCAGTTCCAGTCATCTGGCGGCATTGGCTCGCTGGATGACATTGCAGCCCTCAAAGGCTCAGGTGTTGCTGGCGTGATCGTTGGCCGTGCCCTGCTTGATGGCAAATTCACCGCTGAGCAAGCCTTTGCTTGCTGGGCAGAATAAGGCAAGGAGAAACCACCATGTTAGCTAGACGAATTATTCCCTGCCTTGATGTAAGAGATGGCCAAGTGGTCAAAGGGGTGCAGTTCCGCAACCACGAAATCATCGGTGACATCGTCCCGCTTGCCAAACGCTATGCCGAAGAAGGTGCTGACGAGCTAGTTTTCTACGATATTACTGCGTCCAGCGATGGCCGTGTGGTCGATAAAAGTTGGGTTGCCCGCGTAGCAGAAGTGATCGATATTCCTTTCTGCGTCGCCGGCGGCATCAAATCTGCCGAAGATGCCAGCCGCATCTTGCAGTTTGGTGCCGATAAAGTGTCAATCAACTCCCCAGCTCTAGCTGATCCTAACTTGATCACCGAGCTGGCCGATAAATTTGGTGTCCAATGCATTGTGGTCGGTATCGATTCCTATTTCGACGCCGACACCGGTAAATACCAAGTTTACCAATTCACCGGGGATGAAAGCCGCACCAAGGCAACCCGCTGGGAAACCCGTGACTGGGTACAGGAAGTCCAACGCCGTGGTGCCGGTGAAATCGTGCTTAACATGATGAACCAGGACGGTGTCCGTAACGGTTATGATCTCACCCAGCTCAATATGGTACGAGAAGTCTGCCATGTACCGCTTATCGCCTCAGGCGGTGCCGGTGAAATGGTGCACTTTGCCGATGCCTTCAATAAAACGAATGTCGATGGCGCTTTGGCTGCCTCGGTATTCCACAAACAAATCATCAATATTGGCGAACTCAAGCAATACCTGAAACAACAAGATGTGGAGAGCCGACTATGAGCCTAGCAAGCAGTATTAATTGGGACAAAGTAGACGGATTAGTTCCGGCGATTGTCCAGGACAACACCAGCGGCCAGGTACTGATGCTGGGTTACATGAATGATGCCGCCCTAAGTAAAACCCTGGAGACCAAGCAAGTCACCTTCTGGTCACGTACCAAAGAGCGGCTATGGACCAAAGGCGAAACCTCGGGCAACGTGCTCCACCTGAAAAGCATCAAGCTAGACTGTGATCAGGATACGCTACTGGTTAAAGTCGATCCTATCGGTCCAACCTGTCACTTGGGCACCCCGACCTGCTTTAGCAACGATACGGCTGAAGAAGGACAGGTCGAGCAGCCTGCCCTGGTGTTCCTTCATCAACTTGAGCAGGTCCTGGCTTCTCGTAAAGGTGCCGATCCTGAATCATCCTACACTGCAAGCCTCTATGCCCGTGGCACCAAGCGGATTTCGCAAAAGGTGGGTGAAGAAGGGGTTGAAGTCGCGCTTGCGGCAACGTCGGGTGACAAGGAGGAGCTGATCTGTGAATCAGCCGACTTGATTTACCACTTGCTGGTACTGCTACAAGACCAAGGCAAGTCACTCTCGGATGTCACTGCTAAGTTGCAGGAACGCCATAAATAATTCCCTTCAATTTAGTATCGTGGGCAATTAAATAAAAAAGCCCGGCTATTTTTAAATAGCCGGGCTTTTTAGTATTTGATATCAAAGAACTAACGCTCAAGCGCTTCCTTGTAGTGTTTGCGACAAACCGAGACATAACGGTCGTTGCCGCCAATCTCAACCTGGTCACCGTCAGCAATGGCTTTGCCGCTGGCATCTTGGCGAATAACCATATTGGCTTTGCGGCCACAATGGCAAATGGTTTTCAATTCAACCAATTTATCTGCCCACGCTAGCAAATAACGGCTACCGTCAAATAGCTCGCCACGGAAATCGCTGCGCAAGCCGTAGCAAAGTACAGGGATATTAAGCTTATCGACCACTTCGGTTAGTTGGTATACCTGCTCTTTGGTCAAGAACTGGCATTCATCAATCAACACACAATCGACTTTTTTCGCCGTATTCATATCCTGCATACGCGCATAAAGATCGTCGCTAACATTAAATAGCTCCGCCTCTTCTTGCAAACCAATACGCGAGCTGACCATGCCTTTGCCGTAACGGTCATCAATCGCAGCGGTAAAAATCACCGGTGTCATGCCGCGCTCACGATAATTAAATGATGACTGCAATAATGTTGTCGACTTACCTGCATTCATTGCAGAGTAATAGAAATACATCTGGGCCATTAAGCTTCCCTAGTAATACGATTGGTGCGTGAAAAATCAGCCGGAATGCTACAGAAAAGCCCTCCAGATTGAAAGGAGCAAGCTCATCTTCTTTGTTACCAAATCACCCTGAAATAGATAAAAAACACCAATCTGATTGATTTGCCACAAAAACAAAAAAAGCCTGTATCACATACAGGCTTTTTCATCATCAAAACATGATTTTGCGTTGGCAGTATTACGCGTTGGCAGTTGCTTCCTGAGGACGGCGAGAAAGCCAAGATAGCAGGATACAAGCCACGATGAACGCCACCGTTGCAGTCATGAACGACACCGCCAGCGAGCCGGTGAAGCCCAGTACCAAGAAACCAATCGTCGATACTACAGCCATAGACAATGCATATGGTAGCTGTGTCGATACGTGGTCAATGTGGTGACAACGTGCACCCGTTGACGACAGGATCGTGGTATCTGAAATTGGTGAACAGTGGTCACCGAATACCGAGCCAGCCAATACTGCACCCAGCATAGGAAGCATTAGCATAATATCTGTTGCCGCCGCCAAATCACCCGCGATTGGTAGCATGATACCGAACGTACCCCATGAGGTACCGGTAGAGAATGCCATCACGCCTGCTAGCAAGAACAGGATAGCCGGAAGAAGCATTGGGTTAATGCTGCCTTCAACCAGTGTCGATAGGTATTTACCTGTCGCCATGTCGCTAATGACAGTACCGATGCTCCAAGCAAACAGCAGGATCAAAATCGCACCAAACATCGACTTGGCACCAATCCACAAAGTAGATGATACATCGGCCATTGGGATACGCTGGCGCAGTACAGGAATAAGTGCTGCGGCAAAGCCAACCAGGCCACCGTATACCAAAGACATACCCACATCGGTATTTTCAAAGGCGCCCAAAATACTGAAGTCAAGGCCGTCAGCCGCTAGTGCCTGGTAGCCGGTAAATAACATGAAGAAGAAGGTCGCTACAATCAGGGTGACGATTGGCATCACAAGGTCAGCAACGCGGCCATTCTTGCTCTCTTCAATTTCCAGCTCGTCGTTTAGGTCTTTTGCACGGCTATCCTCGTCACCTTCATCAAAGCCACGGCAATGGCTTGCTTCTAGCTCGTGCTTTCTCATTGGGCCCACATCAATTTGGAACCAAGCCACCACGAATACCATCAGCAGTGCAAATACTGCATAAAAGTTCATTGGTGCCAGCTGCATGAAAGCGCCAAGCGGGGAGTATTCAGTTACGCCGTGCGACACCAAGATACCGCCGATAAGGGTAATAATGTATGCACCCCAGCTAGAAGCTGGCATCAATACACACATTGGCGCTGCGGTGGAATCAAGGATATACGCCAGTTTAGCGCGAGACACGTAGAAACGGTCCGTCACTGGGCGGGAAATAGAGCCAACAGCCAGGCTATTAAAGTAATCATCGACGAAAATGAACACGCCCAAGAAAGCAGCCAGCAGCTTTGCCCCGCGCTTGCTCTTGATTTTAGTCTGCGCCCATTCAGCAAAAGCACGAGTACCGCCAGAAAGTGTCAGTAGCGCTGTGGTCATACCCAGCAAAATAAGGAAGGCGACAATACTCATGTTCCAGCTGTTGATGGCACCATCGTCAATAAACAGGCCAGTCACTGTGGTTCCGATATAAGATGCCGTGCCACCGATTGAAAAATCAGTTAGCAGGAATGCGCCCAGTAGGACACCGACACCCAATGAAACTAAAACACGACGTGTAAGGATAGCCAGGCCAAGTGCAACCAAAGGTGGCAACAACGACATGGCGGAGTGTGAAAAATCTACAATATTCATGATCTCGACTACAACCGATCCTGGTTGGAGATCTACTGTTTACTCGACATCGTGTCGTGTATAGAAGTGCATAAGGAAGAGATGTTACCCTTTCCCGACTTCACAGTAGCGCTCCATAGTTAATGTAATTATATACTATGGCAGTGTTGTCCCTATTCGGTGACAACCCCAGCAAGCTGGCTTGATAATCCGAGCTTACTTCGGCAACGGCTCCTTTCGTAAATCCTCATCGGAATCACCCTCCGATTTACTACTAATAGACGATGCGCCTCTACCCTTAGTCTAGGTCTGGTCAATTCTACGGAATAGATATCCAAATGCAACAAGTTAAGATGAAAAAAATGACAAAAATAGTGAATAGTCTTGCTGCTCAGTACAAAAAACACCCACTTAAAAGCAGTTTATTATACCTTTCACATATGAAATTGATGGCAAATATTTATCAACAAAAGATGATTTTGGATAAGAATATTTACTTAGCCTGACCATTACATTTTATTGCAAATGAGAAATGAACCCGATAAATTGCAAAAAAATAAATATACCCTTCATTTTTTATTTGGCATCGCCGTACTAAAAGTATTATTATTGCAATTATTGATTTGGCACTGCTATTATTATTTTATAGTTTTGGACCTACAGGAAATTAAAAATGTCTGATGCAATGAAAGCGCTACTTAACCTTCGCAGCCTTCGCGCACTTTCTCGTGAATATTCTCTTGAGCAACTACAAGAAGCATTAGAAAAGCTTCAAACTGTAGTTTCTGAGCGTGAAGAAGCTGAAGCTGAAGAAGTTGCTAAAGAAAAAGAACGTACAGAAAAACTAGCGCAATACCGTGAAATGCTTCTAGCCGACGGTATTGACCCAGAAGAGCTTCTAGCAACTCTAAATAAAGCACCTAAAGCAAAACGTGCACAGCGTCCTGCAAAATACCGTTTCCTTGACGAAAATGGTGAAGAGAAAACTTGGACTGGCCAAGGCCGTACTCCAAGCGCGCTGAAAAAAGCACTTGATGAAGGTAAATCTCTAGAAGAGTTTGAAATCAAGTAATTCAAGTACTATTGAAAACACCTTTAAAAACCCGGCTTTTGCCGGGTTTTTTTATTTATATAAAATATCATCAAGTAATAATTCAAACTATTGATTTAAAAGGATAATTAAATCAAAGAGCACCAACAAGGCAATCGACCAAGGGGAAACCGAGCCGCCTAAAGCCCTTAATATGGGCATGGCTTAAAACTGTCATTATGGTTATAAAAATCCGCTCGCACCCTTTGAAGCATAAAAAACCAGACCTCTCGGTCTGGCTTTTTTGTCATTGCGTTCCTTTATCGGATCTGGTCGGCCAAATGGCTTACAGCAAGAGCAAAGTAATGCGACCGGTTCCACTTGAGCAAAGACTGATAATTACCATAAATTAAGTAAGCTCTACCTTGTTTATCGTCTGGTTGAATAAGCCAAGCATCAATATCAACACCAGGCAATGCCTGACCGTTTAATCTGCGAACACCAACCTGTTGCCACTCAGCCAAGGTTTTGGCTTTGTTCTTTTCAACGCCCATCAATGAAGCATCGATAGAAGACGGTAAAGAGACTTGTCGGCCCCAGGTATATTCATCATCCCAGCCAGCCTTCTTTAAATAATTTGCAGCAGAGGCAAAAACATCCGCCTCGGTTTGCCAGATATCTATCTTACCGTCATTATTGCCGTCCACAGCATAAGACAAGAAAGATGTCGGCATGAACTGGGGCTGCCCCATTGCTCCTGCCCACGATCCCTTCATATCTTCAGGGCTAATATGACCCGCATCCAATATTTCCAATGCAGCCATCACTTGGCTACGGAAAAAAGCTTCGCGACGCCCCTCATAAGCGAGAGTCGAGAGCGCTTCAACCACATTATAATTTCCCATCAAACGACCGAAATTACTTTCAACGCCCCATAGGGCGACGATAAAGCGCGGCTGTACACCATATTGCGAGCCAATTTTTTCCAGTGTTGCTTTATGTTTACGATACAGCTCGTTAGCCTGCTTTACTTTCCAGGCCGGCACCGCACGAGGAATATACTCGTCCAGTGTTAGCTTTCGCTCTGGTTGGTTCTTATCCGCTTTAACGGCGCGTTCAACAAAAGTAATGCCATCAAAAGCAGAGTTGATAATCGACTCTGAAATTCCTTTTTCCCGGGCTTCTACTTTCAGTCCATCGACATAGTTATCAAACCCTTCATCAGCATAAACTGCCGATGATAATCCTAACCCTAAGGCCACAAAGGCCGATATCAATCGCTTATGCATAGTTTATCCTTGGCTGCTGGCGGCTTTGTCCGCTTTGTACTGCTCCAGTAAGTTTGGCACGGGTGGCGGTACTTGCAGGTAATATCCATTGCCTTTGAGTTCCGCTTTTACTTTTTCGATATCCGCCTGTGCCAACTTATGGCGTTCATCCAACTTAAGTACCATGACAAATTGTGGTGTACCAAATGTTTTCAACAACGCTTCAGGTACTGGGGAGAAGTCATCTTTGTTGCTGATATAAAGATAGGTGTTGTCTTTTTTCGGGCTTTTATAAATTGAACACAACATATTGTCGGTAACCTGTTCGTTAATTTCGCTATTTTGTCAGACAACAAATCCACTGAATCATTCCCTCGCTAAAGGGGGATCGCCTACTTGATGAGACGGTTGTCTGAATTTCCAACGCAAAAGCAAGGATAGCTTGCTGATATACGGTTTGGAATATAACATGCAAGTTACCCAAGAGATAACGTTCCCGGACGACTAATTTAGCGACAGTCATCAGCACACATGACCAAATCTGCAGAACTCAAGGGAGGCTCTTTTACCCTCTCTGCCCTCCACCTGGTGGATGGCGACATATCGCAAGCAGTCAACTTCCTCAAAGAGAAAGTTGAACAGGCGCCTAATTTCTTTTCAGCAGCCCCTATCGTCATTGATGTCAGCCAAGTCGGTAATGACATAGATTTCGCTTTACTCAAAAGCCAAGTCCACGAGGCAGGGATGATCCCAGTCGGGATCAGTGGCTGTAAGCAGCGTGAGCGTCAAGAGCAGGCCAAACAAGCTGGATTCGCGATTATGAATGCGGCTAAACAGGCCAAAGCGGCTGAACCTGTGATGACACCGACAAAAATCATTAAAAATCCGGTTCGGTCAGGCCAACAAATTTATGCTAAAAATAGTGATCTGATAGTGCTTGGACATGTTAGTGCGGCTGCCGAGATCATTGCTGATGGCTGCATCCATGTTTACGGAACCTTAAGAGGCCGTGCTATCGCTGGGGCCAGCGGTCAAAAAGAGGCAAAGATTTTCTGCCATAACTTACAGCCAGAACTCATCTCAATCGCAGGGAACTACTGGTTGAGCGACAAAATACAACAAGAGTTCTGGGGAAAAAATGTCGTTATCTCGCTTGCTGAAAACAATTTGAACATAGAGCAAATGACTCTATAACGTTTAATAAGGAATTTATAAGATGGCTCGTATTATCGTTGTTACCTCAGGTAAAGGTGGCGTTGGTAAAACTACCTCGAGTGCAGCTATTGCATCGGGGCTTGCGCTTAGCGGCAAGAAAACAGCGGTGATCGATTTCGATATCGGCCTGCGTAACCTTGACCTGATCATGGGCTGCGAGCGCCGCGTGGTGTATGACTTCGTCAACGTCATCAATGGTGAAGCCAACCTTAACCAGGCTCTAATCAAAGACAAGCGTGTCGACAACCTGTATGTCCTACCCGCGTCACAGACCCGCGACAAAGATGCACTAAGCCGTGAAGGCGTTGAGCGCGTCTTCAATGACATGGCTGAAATGGGCTTTGAATTTATTATCTGTGATTCGCCAGCAGGTATCGAAACCGGCGCATTGATGGCTCTGTACTTTGCCGACGAAGCCATTGTCACCACCAACCCTGAAGTCTCTTCTGTACGTGACTCTGACCGTATTCTCGGTATCCTTGACTCCAAGTCACGTCGTGCCGAGCAAGCCGAAGAGCCGGTAAAAACTCACCTGCTGCTCACTCGCTATAACCCGGCTCGCGTTACCTTGGGTGAAATGCTGAGCGTCGGTGATGTTGAGGAAATCCTTCATATCCCACTTCTGGGGGTGATCCCTGAAAGCCAGGCGGTACTCAATGCCTCAAACAAAGGTGAGCCGGTTATTTTCGACAAAGAGTCTGACGCCGGTATCGCTTACGAAGACACGGTTGCCCGCCTGCTTGGCGAAGAACGCCCATTCCGCTTCCTTGAAGAAGAGAAGAAAGGCTTCCTAAAACGTCTATTCGGAGGGTAATACACGATGGCATTGTTAGAATTCTTCCGCCCCAAGAAACCAACGACTGCCAGTGTAGCCAAAGAGCGGCTGCAAATTATCGTTGCTGAACGCCGCTCTGCCGATCAGGGTGCACCTAGCTACTTACCGCAGTTGAAGCAAGATATCCTGGATGTGATCCGCAAATACGTCGAGATCAGCCCGGAGCAGGTTACCGTTAACCTTGACCAGAAAGAAGAAGATCTTTCTGTGCTAGAGCTCAACGTCACCCTGCCAGACGAAGAGAAATAACCTGGGTCAGTTGCAAAAAGCCCCGTCCAATAAAATTGGGCGGGGCTTTTCTTTTTCTCTGTCGCTGTACTTACTTCGATTTCAGCAAAGGCAATACTTTGGCTTCAAACAGCGGCTTGCGCCATGTCTTGAGCATATCCGGCATATGATCCGCCGAGCGCTCTTTTTTCCACGCCCATGAAATCAGCTGGTTGATTTGCTTCTTCGACGCCAGGAACTCAGCCATCAGGCCAGTCTCTTGCTCTACCACCGTGACCACATCTTTAATATGCTTAACCTTTTGCTTGTAGCCAGGCAAATCAACTAAACGGGTGATTTTCTCTGGGTACTGATCTTCCGGCATGTCATCGGTATCATGAACCATTTTCAGCAACCGGTTGGCGTGGCGCTGGATCTCCATGTTGTCGAAGCCTTCTTTGACCATCACGGCCTTGGACTTGATACCGTAACGGGCCAGCTTCCACAGGTGGAGCTCTTTGACGATAAAATTCAGGGCCAAGTCGCGCTTACGTGCTTCCAGTACCCGCCATTTTGCCGCTTTTTGCAAAACCGCCAGCTGCTTCGGGTTCAGCTGCCAGGCATTTTTGATATCAAGGTAAGCCTTATCTGGATCTACGGTCTTCACACGCTTGAGCATCAACCCCGCACACTCCTGTGCCAGGGCTTCTTGCCAGCCTTTGGCTTCCACTTGCGGCATCAGCTTTTGGTACAACGGCAGCAAGTAGTAGACATCAGCCGCCGCATAATCCAACTGGCGATCAGTAAGAGGACGGGCCAGCCAATTGGTTCGTGCCTCCCCCTTATCAAGCTCGATATCCAAGAAGTCTTTGACTAGGGTACCAAAACCCGCAGACACCCCGTAGCCGAGGAACGAAGCCATTACCTGGGTGTCAATCATCGGCACCGGCAAGCAGCCCGCGTAGTACTGGAAGACTTCCAAATCTTCGCCACACGCGTGCAGGACTTTGATCACCGACTGGTCGCGCAGCAGATCCCACAACGGCTCCAAGTCATCAATGGCCAACGGGTCAATCAGAGCCAGCGACTCACCATCGAATAGCTGGATCAGACCAAGCTTAGGGTAAAGAGTACGAGTTCTGACAAACTCGGTATCGAGCATGACTGCCGACTGGCGACGCGCCTGAAGGCAGATTGTTTCCAACCGGTTGCGGCTGGTGATCATTTCAAAATTCACAGTTATCTCACCATAAATACCAAACTGAGCTCAAAACCAATAAGGCAGAATATTACTCAGCTTGATATCAAATGCCGGCTTGATGCCGGCATTTTGAGTTTTCATTGAGGATACGGTTACGCATCCTGAGCTTGCTGGGTGGACTCCTCACGCAAAGCACGGCGGAGGATCTTGCCGACATTGGTCTTCGGCAGCTCGTCACGGAACTCAACAATCTTAGGGATCTTGTAACCGGTCAGGTGCTCACGGCAGTGCTCAAGCAGTTCATCACGCGTCAAGCTGGCATCTCGCTTGACGACACAGACCTTCACCACTTCACCAGAGACTTCATGCGGTTCGCCAATCGCCGCAACTTCCAGCACCTTGCTGTTCAGGGCGACCACATCTTCAATTTCATTCGGATAGACATTAAAGCCCGACACCAGAATCATATCTTTCTTGCGGTCGACAATATGCAGGAAGCCATCTTCATCAAAACGAACGATATCACCGGTCGATAGCCAACCGTCTTCGGTCAGCACTTCTTTGCTCGCCTCTGGGCGCTGCCAGTAGCCCTGCATTACCTGCGGGCCACGCACCTGCAGTTCACCGGTCTGATCGTTACCCAATACCTGACCTTCGTCATCAACAATACGCACGTCTGTCGAGGGTACCGGCAAACCGATAGAACCATTATAGTCGGTCAGATCATACGGATAAGCCGCTACCAATGGCGAGCACTCTGTCAGGCCGTAACCTTCCAGCAGGTAGTTACCGGTAATTTGCTTCCATTTGTCAGCAACTGCACGCTGGACAGCCATACCACCGCCTACCGATAGGCGCAGCTGGCTGAAGTCGATTTCATGGAAATCTTCATTGTTGACCAGCGCATTGAACAAGGTGTTTACACCCGTAATCGCGGTGAACGGGTAGCGCTGCAGCTCTTTAACAAAGGTCGGGATATCACGCGGGTTGGTGATCAGCAGGTTACGCCCACCCATTTCGATAAACAGCAAGCAGTTCACGGTTAGGGCAAAAACATGGTATAGCGGCAATGCGGTCACGATCAGCTCGCGGCCTTCGGTCAGTACCGGACCGTATGCACCTTTCGCCTGCATTACATTTGCCAGCATATTACGGTGGCTTAGGATCGCTCCCTTAGCAACACCCGTTGTACCGCCTGTATATTGCAAGAATGCGGTATCTTCACCCGACATAAATGGTTTCACATATTGCATGCGGCGGCCTTTACGCAGCGCCATACGCATAGATGTGGCGTGAGGAAGGTGATACTTTGGCACCATCTTCTTGATATATTTCACCACGAAGTTAACCAATGTGCCTTTAGGGCGAGATAGCTGGTCACCTAGGCTGGTCAATACCACATGCTGAACACTGGTATTTTTAACGATGCTCTCAAGAGTGTGGGCGAAATTAGAAACAATGACGATCGCCTTGGCACCAGAATCGTTCAACTGGTGTTCCAGCTCTCGCGGAGTATAAAGTGGGTTAACATTCACCACCACACAACCGGCACGCAAGATACCAAACAGGGCAATTGGGTACTGAAGCAAGTTCGGCATCATCACGGCAACGCGATCACCCTTCTTCAGCTTCAGCTCATTTTGCAGGTAAGCAGCAAAAGCACGGCTTCGCTCTTCCAGTTTGCGGAAGGTCATCACCTGCCCCATATTGATAAAAGCAGTCTGATCAGCATACTTCTGAACTGACTGCTCAAACATTTCAACCAACGACGGATATTGATCCGGGTTGATTTCAGCCGGTACATCTTCCGGATAGCGGTTAAGCCAAACCTTATCCACTTTGCACTCTCCTTCTTGAAATTGGCATGGTGCCTATATGTGCTAACGGGTATTTAAAACATGTGTTTACACCGCAATTACAGCACAATTAACATACAAGTAACACTGGCCTATTTGGCCAATGCATTAAATTTTGAACTGAACAACACTATCTGTCCGGCGACCGCCCCAGGGCTCTGGAGGTGGCAGTGATGGCCACCTGCAATAACGACCTGCTCAAGCTGTTGCCAGCCGTGTTGCTGAGGGTTTTCCAACTTCAGCGAACGATAGCCCGCTTCGCCAATAATGGATAGCACCGGGCATGTAACCGATGCCACCATGTCATCCGCCTGCTCCTGTGCCATCCGGTACAACGAATCACAACGCAGACGGTGGTCGTGGCGCCAGTACCAGCGCCCCTCTTGCTGGAATACAGCCCGCTCAACGACGGGTTTGATCTGCTCAGGGGCCAAACCATTAACCGAACAACGAAGCGCTAGCGCCTGCTGGAAAGAGGCCATAGAGCGGCGCTGCCTCTGCAGTGCCCTCGCCCGGTAGCGCTGGCGGCTATCAATACCCTGCCGCAACCTCTGCGAGGCATTCTCTGCCGCCTCTGATAACGGCGACAAGCCTTCTATCAAGGCCAGGCCGGCCACCTTTTCGGCAAATGCCGCTGCATAGCAGACAGACACCAAGGCACCCATGGAGTGACCGACGAGTATTACCTGTGGCTGATCCAACAGATCGACCAGTTGGGCCAGGTCATCAACATAATCGACAAAATGATAGAAATTATCGCTCGCTCTGGGTGCCGATAACCCGTGGCCGGGCCAGTCAACCGCAATGACATGGAAATGCTCAGAGAGGTAGCCAAATAGGGGCTCAAAGCTGCCAGCATTATCCTGCCAGCCATGTAGCATAACCATCACCGGCCGGAGCGACAAAACACCGCTTAACTGAGATTTGCACGTGATAGGTTGCCCGCTGGCAAACGAAGCAAGCCCTGACAACCGCTGCTGGGACAATTGAAACTCAATCTGGTACATGGCTACCTACTTGGTCACCCTCTCCCTGACCTCAGCCCGGGAAAACCCTTTGTTAATTAGGCTAGGTGAACAGTGCATGCCAATACAGCTTCTATAGCGGTCGAAATCATCAATCCAGACTTCTTGCCTCACTTGCCACAGCTGGGATCCCGAAACAGCCACCACAGGGAAGCGGTAATTGAATTCGCCGACCTTGCCTTGCTCTTCCCCATCGACATGACCAGCAACAGAAATCAACCGGCCAGGGTGGTATTCCAGCGGCTCGAGAAAGCCATCAACATAAGCAACAAAGCGCTGCTGGGTGCCGCTGCCAAGTTTAGGCTTGCCGTCACTACCAATCGGCATGGCGACAATCTCCAACCGGGTTTTCTGCTCCCCGTTGTCTATGGCGGCAATCACGCCCCCGAGGCGGATAGCCTGACCCAAATCCTGGCCAGCAGGATCGCTCAAAGCCGCCACATCTGTGATAGGGTTTTCGCTATCGGTCATAAGGGGTTCGGGCACCGCGGCGCAGCCTACCATAGTCGCAGCAAGCAACCCAGCGATTAGCGTCCTAAACATTGCTAACTCCATTGTAAATGATGAATATCCGCGCAACTTCCCGGTTTTCCGATAACTAATCACGCTTAAACATATACATCGACCCCAACCAACATCGAGAGTTCATCACGCTTTTGCTGGTGCATCACCCCCAAGTAACTCTCCAGTGCCTGGCGGTTCTTGCCCTCAGGTTGATCGTACTGAATATGGGAGTGGGCTGCGTTTAGCAATTCAGGATCACGAACAGATTGGGCAACGGCTTTGGCAACAGGTGTTGGTTCACTGGCATCCTGAACGGAGGTGCGGGTGACTTTCGTCTTCGACGGTGTTTGGGGGATGGTGACGGGGAGGCGCTGAATAGAAACCATAGGAAACGTCCAGTATCCAAATAATTGCCGGGTATGCTAATACAATAGTATGCATACACGGCAATGAGGCAAGTGTATTATTCGCGGCCTGGTAGTTTTTTCCAGGTTACGGTATCGCGAAGATACACAGGGCTCGCTTCTTCGGCTGTAACAGCCTCGCCACGTGCAAATGCATATTTGGCCAAATGCACCATATCGGCCGAATCAGGATACAGAACCGAACCTGATACCGTTTCGACAGGCAGTTGTGCCAATGTCTCAGCATAGCTTTCCCAACCTGTACCAGCCGTTAACCACTGGCCATCACTTTGCGGTAGTTGGGTGATCAGCATCTCAGGTTTGATAACCAGCTCGCTACCCTGCAGCGCCCAATCGCCGTCGGCCTGACGGCGATACTGGCCCCAGTAAATTTCATTCATGCGCGCATCAATGGCTGCCATCACCTGCTCAGCCTGATGCTGGCGGTATGTTCCCTGCGCCATCGCCGCTAACGTCGAAATACCCAACATCGGCAGATCCGCACCGAATGCCAAGCCCTGAGCGATACCAATACCGATGCGCACGCCAGTAAAGCTACCCGGGCCGCGGCCGAAGGCAAGCGCATCTAGCTGGTTTAGCTTCAGGCCAGCCTCAGCCAGTACGCTGTCAACCATAGGCAACACTTTGGTGGTGTGCTCTCGCGGTGCGTATTCACAGTGAGAAATCACTTCATCGCCCACCAGCAGGGCAACGGAACAGTTTTCGGTGGCAGTATCTACTGCAAGAATTTTGTTGCTCATTCAAGCCTCTGAATGCTGTTCCTCGGTGGCGGCAGGCGTTTGCTGACCATTCACCGAAGATAAAAATTGCCCGACGCCAATCACATCCCGGGTACGCGGGATAGGCGGCAGGCTGTTAAGGAATACGGCGCCGTAAGGGCGCGTCACTAGCCGGTTGTCGCAGATCACCAGAACACCTTTGTCCTGCTTGTCGCGGATCAGTCGGCCAACCCCCTGCTTGAGGGTGATCACCGCATCCGGGATCTGTACTTGCGCAAAAGGATCGCCACCGCGTAAGCGGCAGTCCTCAATACGCGCTTTCAGCAGCGGGTCATCCGGCGCTGTAAAGGGTAATTTATCAATGATAACACAGCTTAGGGCCTGTCCTCTAACATCGACCCCTTCCCAGAAGGCGCCGGTCGCTATCAGTAAGGCGTTGCCCCGCTCGAGGTATTCTGCCAGCAACTTTTGTTTGGTGGTTTCGCCCTGCACCAACACGGGCAAGTCGAGTTTGGCACGGAATCCTTCGGCTAAATCCCGGACCATCTGGTGTGAGGTACACAAAAAGAAACACCGCCCGTTATTGTCTTCAATAACCGGGGCCAGCATCTCAACCAGCCGGTCTGCAATACCGAAGCTATTGGGCTCAGGCAAGAAACGGGGCACGCAAAGCAGAGCCTGCTGCTGGTAATCAAACGGGCTTTCCAGTGAAAATTGCTGTTTGGGTTTGAGCCCTAACCGCTCACTGAAGTGGCTGAAATCATCATTTACCGCCAAGGTTGCCGAGGTAAAAATCCATGCCCCGCCCTGCTGCTCTATCTGTTCGCTGAACTTATCAGCGACCGACAATGGCGTGATATGCAAGCTAAAGTGGCGCGGGGTACACTCATACCAATAGGAATAGCCGATGATGCTGGTATCGCAGACCCGCTCCAAGCGCGCCTTGATCAGCGTCGCCCGCTCGAAAGCAGCATCCAGTAACTGGCTCCTGCCCAAGGCCAGCTTCAGTACTTCATGGGTCAAGTCCAAGGCATCACTCAAGCGGGTGATTTCACGCTGAATCGTCGGGCTGGCAATGGCTTCGCGCCAGTTGCCGCGAAAGCCTGGCTCCCCCAGCACAATCCGCATATCGGCAGCGGCCTGGTGCAGCCTGTCGGCGGTTTTTTGCAGCTGGCGCATATCTTTAGCTTCTGTGCGGTAGCCAATCTCGACATCTTTGGCCAGCTCTTGGATTTGGCGGCTGGACAAGCTTTGGCCAAAGTATTGGCTGGCAATATCCGGCATCTGGTGCGCCTCGTCAAAGATGAACACTTCAGCTTCGGGGATAAGCTCACCAAAACCGGTTTCCTTGATTGCCTGATCGGCTAAAAACAGGTGGTGGTTAACCACCACGACATCGGCTTCCATCGCCCTGCGACGGGCCTTGACCACAAAGCAATCCTCATAGGACGGACACTCGCGGCCGAGGCAGTTGTCATTGGTCGAGGTGATCATCGGGATCACCGGGCTATCTTCGGCAATATCTTCGCAATCACCCAGGTCGCCGCTTTTGGTCGACGATGACCAGCTTCTGACCTGAACCAGTTGGCTAAGCAATTTCGGATCGGTATGGACGCCATGGCTTTCGGTGATCTGCCTGCTGAGGCGGTCAAGGCACAGATAGTTTGAGCGTCCCTTGAGCAGGGACACCCGGCCAGTAAAGCCAAGGGCATCAGCCATCAGGGGAAGATCGCGGTGGAACAACTGTTCCTGCAAGTTTTTGGAGCCGGTCGAAATGATGGTTTTCTTACCACTGACCAGGGCTGGCACTAAGTAGGCAAACGTCTTGCCGGTACCGGTTCCTGCCTCGACAACAAGCTGGTTCTCGGACTTGATGGCATCGGCCACGGCCTGCGCCATATCTATTTGCGGCTGGCGGGCCTGGAACCCGGGAATGGCTTTGTCCAGTGCACCACCGGAGGCAAAAAACTTGGCTATCATAGACGTTTGAGTCTCTAGGCTTTCAACTATTGGGGTTTAGAAAAACGGACTTTGGGCGTGGCCGTTGGTTGACCGCGTATTATGCCAATATTCCTAGCGAGCAGCCATGATTTATTCCCGTTCAACATTTAGCCTTTGACCCCGCAAGCAATCCAAGGTAAATACTATTAAACCGGATTACACAAATGCTTGATTTTCTAGCCAGAGGTAAACCGATTTGTAAAAAATAGTAGTTCAAGGAAGAGCACCATGGAAAAGAAAACCCTGCTGACCGACTGTCCGGATGCAATGGGCCTGATCAGCAAAATCACTAACATCTGCTACAAGCACCAACTCAATATTGTGCACAATAATGAGTTTGTCGATCATTCGCACAGCCAGTTCTTTATGCGCACCGAACTGGAAGGCTACTTCAATGATGAGACGTTCCTATACGATTTAGACCGCGCGCTACCAGAAGGCAGCCACCGCCGCCTGATCAGTTCTGATCGCAAGCGGGTGGTGATTATGGTCACCAAGGAAGCCCACTGCTTGGGGGATATCTTGGTCAAGACCTTCGATGGCACCTTGGATATCGAGATTGCCGCCATTGTCGGCAACTACGACCACCTTGCGGATTTGGCCACCAAATTTGATATTCCCTTCCATCATGTCAGCCACGAAGGGCTTAGCCGTGATGAGCATGAAGCCCTGTTATTAGACGCCGTTCAACAGTACAACCCGGATTATGTGGTGCTGGCCAAGTACATGCGGATCCTCACGCCAAACTTTGTCGCCCAGTTCCCCCATAAAATCATCAATATACACCACAGCTTCCTGCCAGCGTTTATTGGTGCCAAACCGTACCAGCAAGCGTTTGAGCGCGGGGTGAAAATTATCGGTGCCACAGCCCACTTTGTGACCAACGATCTTGATGAGGGCCCGATCATTACTCAGAACGTTATTCCGGTAGACCATAACTTCAGTGCCGAGGATATGGCACGGGCGGGAAGAGATGTTGAAAAGTCAGTGCTGAGCAAAGCGCTAGGCTTGGTGATTGATGACCGGGTGTTTGTCTACGGCAACCGTACTGTGATTTTGTAAATACCAACACATTTACTATGTTGGCTGACTGTATTTAGCAAGGGTGAGATTTCAAAACCTACCCGCCAAGGACGGCGGGTCGGAGCGACAGGGATGTCTTCATGCGTTTTTGAAATTTTACCCTGCTAAATACATAACTCTATAAGTGCTGCTTACTCAGCTTCACTCTCAATAACATCCTTCAACGAATGCGGATGCAGCTTGATACATACACCGTCATGTTTGAATGCATACGTTGGGTTAGACAGGCGCTCTTTCTCGCCTGACGGGCTGCTGGCTTTGACCTTGATGCCCTTCCCTGCTAAATCCCCCCATTGCTCAGCCAGTTGTGGAAAAGCTTGACCCAACGTGATTTTCAGCGCTTCTGTATCAGCAGCATTTGATGGAATGACAAACTCGACATGTTCCCAGCCTTCTTGTGGGTAGGCTTTATCGCCCGGGTATGGCAATTCCAGCGCTTCAATTTGCCATGGGCCGCAGCTTAGCGGCTTATCAAAACCGATGACCACAATCGGGCGGCCGTTGATTTCGTTGGTCGACCATTCTTTGCCATAAACCAACCAGGCTTGGTGCAATTGTTCGGCGGTTTCCCAATCGTTAACCCGCAAGGCAATATGATCAGCCTGGTAACCGGCAAGCGATAGGCCCAACTGTTCAGCAAGGCGCTCAATTTTCGCCATAAAGGCTGGCAACGCGGCCAACATTTGCTCGGGTAGCATGCCCTTTTGTTCTAGCTTGTGCATCTCTTTTCTCCGATTATTCACGCTGAGCGTTTGAACGCATAATTATCCATAGTTTTCGGCTTGACAACAGCCCTATTCGCATCGGCAAAGCCCTTGTGCTTGCTAGACTCCTGCATAATTTTCACCCTGCTATGGATATTTAAAAAAAATCGCAATCTATTGCCTTTACGGCTTGCCAAAGCACCTAAATTTGTGGGTATTATTAGGGCAATGCAACCAGCGTATTCAAGATGTTTCCCCTCTACCCACTCCTGAGGCGGCCCCGTCAAAAATACTCACGTTATAAAATTATCACTTGGTGCTATCTTTATAGGCCAATGGTCGTGATTATTTTTGACGGTCATATCCCTTGAATACGGTGCCGTTTTTGCCTCGCCAATATGCATTTCATTTGGCGTTACAAACGATTTAAAGGATAAGCGTGTGAACATTCAAGCACTCATTAATGACAAAGTCTCTCAGGCGCTAGAAGCCGCAGGCGCACCTGCCGGCAGCCCTGCTGCAGTTCGCCAGTCTGCGAAAGCACAATTTGGTGACTACCAAGCCAACGGTGTTATGGGCGTAGCCAAAAAACTGGGTACCAACCCTCGCGAGTTCGCACAAAAAGTTATCGAGCAGCTAGACCTTGACGGTATTGCTGAGAAAGTTGAAATTGCCGGCCCTGGCTTTATCAACATTTTCCTGAGCAAAACTTGGCTTGCCGAACAAGCTGAGAGCGCCCTAAAAGACGCTCGTCTGGGTGTGGCTAAAGAAGAGCAAAAAACTATCGTGGTTGACTACTCTGCACCAAACGTTGCAAAAGAGATGCACGTTGGCCACCTTCGCTCGACCATCATTGGTGATGCCGTTGTTCGTACTCTTGAACACCTAGGCCACAAAGTGATCCGCGCTAACCACATCGGTGACTGGGGTACTCAGTTCGGTATGCTTATCGCAAACCTCGAGCGTGTACAGAAAGAGTCTGGCGAAGTCTCAATGGAGCTTTCTGATCTAGAAGCTTTCTACCGCGAATCTAAAAAACTTTACGACGAAGATGCAGATTTCGCCGAGCGCGCCCGTAACTACGTGGTTAAGCTGCAAGGCGGCGACGAATACTGCGCTGAAATGTGGAAGAAGCTGGTTGACGTTACAATGATCCAAAACCAGCGTAACTACGATCGCCTGAACGTATCACTAAGCCGTGATGACGTAATGGGTGAGTCAATGTACAACGATATGCTGCCTGGCATCGTTGCTGACCTTAAAGAGAAAGGTCTTGCAGTTGAAGATGACGGCGCTCAGGTTGTATTCCTTGACGAGTACAAGAACAAAGACGGCGAGCCTATGGGTGTGATCATCCAGAAGCGCGACGGCGGCTTCCTGTACACCACGACTGACATCGCGTGTGCAAAATACCGTTACGAGCAGCTTGGTGCCGATCGCGTACTTTACTTCATCGACTCTCGCCAGCACCAGCACCTGATGCAGGCATGGACTATTGTCCGCAAGGCAGAGTATGTGCCAGAAGATGTGAGCCTGGAGCACCACGCCTTCGGTATGATGCTGGGTAAAGATGGCCGCCCATTCAAGACCCGTGCCGGTGGTACTGTCCGCCTAGCAGATCTTCTTGACGAAGCGGAAGTACGTGCCGCGAAGCTTATCGAAGAGAAGAACCCAGAGCTTGACGCTGAAGAGAAAGCGAACATTGCCAACACCGTTGCAATGGCTGCGGTTAAGTATGCGGATCTGTCTAAGCACCGTACCACTGACTACATCTTCGACTGGGACAACATGCTCGCATTCGAAGGTAACACGGCACCGTACATGCAGTACGCATACACCCGTGTTGCTTCTATCTTCAAGCGTGCTGATGTTGAGCTTGCTGATCTGACTCAACCTGTTGTGATTAACGACGAGAAAGAGCAAGCCTTGCTTTCTGCACTGCTTCAGTTTGAAGAAGCTGTACAGAGTGTTGCTCGCGAAGGTCAGCCTCACCTAATGTGTACCTACCTATTCGAGCTGGCAGGTAAGTTCTCTAGCTTCTACGAAGCGTGTCCAATCCTGAATGCTGAAGAAGACGTTAAGCAGAGCCGCCTGAAACTGGCGCTACTGACCGCGAAGACCATCAAGCAAGGCTTGGATCTTCTAGGTATCGAAACCCTTGAGCGCATGTAATAAAACGCTGACATAATTCGATAAATACCTAAAAATAAAAAGCCTTCTAAGGTATCCTTAGAAGGCTTTTTATTATTTAAAGTAATAAATTGTCCTAGAAGCAATACAACCAGAAATAATAGCCTTTAGTGTAGATGACCTGTAATAATGGATGTTAGGCATGAATAACGATAGCTTTGCGAAATCAACGGAGATCCTGAAACAGGCCGTTCCTCTGATGATTAAGCACAAGGTACCCACGACCCCGACCAACTATGCCCTGTGGTATACCTATAGCTCTCAGCAAACCCCCCAGCTCAATATGGCCCTGGATAGCGGTATTGAGTCTATTGGCCATTGCACCCCAACCCTTTGCGAGCATATCTACCAAGATCACCTTGGAAGCCAAACCGACAACGACGTCAAGCAACTCAAGCTCAGCCTCACAGCGATGATGCAGGAACTGTCACATAGCATGGCGGACACCCTTTCGGACACCAACAACTTCCACAATGCACTGGAAACGACCTTCGGCCGGCTAGAACAGGTTGGCAAGGATGGGATTTCTCTTGAGGAAACCATTGGCTTGGTGCGAGAACTTATCCGGGGATCGCAGCAGATGCGCCAGTCCACAGGCTTATTCAAAGGCCAATTGGATTCTGCCCAGCAGGAAATCCAATCCCTGCGCGCGGCACTGAGCAAGAGCCAGCAGCAAGCCAACGAAGACGCCCTGACCATGCTCTACAATCGCCGGGCATTTGACCAGGACATCCAGAGCTACCTTGATAATCAGATCCCGACAAGCCTGATTTTATTAGATATCGACCACTTCAAGTACTTCAATGATGAGTTCGGCCACCTGATGGGTGACCAGGTATTGAAAATGGTGGCGAGGAGGCTCACCGAATGCTGCCGGGACTATGCCAAAGCCTACCGCTTCGGAGGCGAAGAGTTTGCCGTCTTGTTACCGCATAAATCCCTGCCATCAGCACGGCAGCAAGCCGAAACGATGCGCCGTGCGATAGAAAAGATCTCCGTCCTTGATAAAAAATCTGGGCAGAGGATCAATTCAATAACAGCCTCCTTTGGTGTAAGCAGCTCTGAAGACGATGAACATAGCTTAGTGTTGATCGAGCGTGCCGACCATTACCTCAACCAAGCTAAACAATTGGGACGCAACCGCGTACTGCCTATTTCCTGACAGCTTGCTTGGCTGGTGACGGCGCACACCCGTCCTGGCTACTGGCCAAAACGCTGCCCCCCCTTATTGAGCCAATCCAGCTCTTCTTGGGTGGATAGACGACCGAAGGCCGCATTTCGGTGTGGGAAGCGACCGAAGCGCTTTATCACGTCATGGTGGCTGACAGCGTACTGATAGAAGCCTTTGAAGGTATCAGCATGTGCCGGGGTAACCGACTGCTTCAGGCGATCAAAGCGGAATACGGCCTCCTCCTGATCTTCAATCGCTTCGGAATGCTCAAGGGGTAAATAGAAAAATACTCTCTCTATCGGCGTAAGCTCCAAGTCCTGGTCTTTCGCCAAGCCTCGCTTGCACAAGGCCAAAGCCAATGAGTCATAACGAAAGGCTGCGCTGAGCCCTCGGTAAATATTGCGGGTAAACTGATCGAGCAGAATAATCAGGGCTAGGGTACCTCGAGGTTCCTCTGTCCACTTGCTCAGCTGCCCCCCTCCTGCTTGGCTGACCTGGAGGCGGAAACGTTCAGCAATAAGCTGATCAGTCTCTTCACCGCCTTTAAACCACAACTTGTTACGATCACTGATCGTTACTTCTTCACCAATCTCTCCGAACCAAAAGTCCAGTACATCTTGATATTGAGCCACCATGAATCACTCCCACCTAGAACTTCGTCACGATACCGCTAACTTCCACACAGCGGCGAATCCAAGACAACTGCCTGATCACAACCTATAAACCATAACTTGCCAAAAAATGCTGGCTGCCGCAGCAGAAAGCATTGCTACTGCTATATATTCGCACTATCTTACTGTCATCATTGCAGCTCCTTTTATCCTAACCCAAAGCGAATTTTTGGCTGTTGGCAAATCTTCTATCATGTGAGCTATACAATACAAAAAAGGAATCATCCCATGCAGTTTACACTTCATCCGAGACTGGCCGCAGATACTACGGTTGTTGGTGACCTTCCTCTGTGCCGGGTTTTACTCTCCAAAGAAGCCCTTGGCCCTTGGCTAATATTGGTGCCACGCAAAGCCGACCTGCGCGAAATCCACCACCTTCCTGATGCAGAGCAGCTTCAGTTAATCAAAGAGTCCAGCGCTGTCGCTGCCGTTCTGGAGACAGATTACCAAGCCGACAAAATCAACGTCGGCGCGCTGGGTAACCTCGTGCCGCAACTGCATGTCCACCATATTGCGCGTTTCAAAGATGATGTCGCTTGGCCAGGCCCGGTTTGGGGCAATACCGATGGCACCCAGCGTGACGAAGCCCTACAGCAAGCATTAGCCGAAGAACTAAGGGCTGAGCTGAGCCATATCGACGGCTTCAGTGCGACTGAATAACGCATAAAAAAGGCAACCCTAAGGCTGTCTCTTGATCACATCTCATCAGAGGTAAAGGATTGGGCTATAAGGTATCCTTCTTGAATTGCTGCTAATTTATACCAGCCTCGCCATAGGGCGGCCCAACCGGGCCGCCCTGTTCGCTTACTGTCATACCATCCGCCTAGCCTTGCTAATGTAACTCGAGCCCATTTCAGATCTGGAGCTGTTGTTGGTAAGGGCTTATTTTCTTGTTTGACCCATAATAATTTCCAGCATATTCCGGGTAGAACAGACTCACAGCTACTGGTTTCTTGTCCGCGGCTTTCTGCTCTAAGTTGTAACAAGCGGATAGCGATAAACGCTTGAATGACGGCAACTCTCTCCAGGTTGTCCTTTGATTGAAGTTGCAGTGCTTCGACATCGGTTCCATCACTTTTCCACGCCTTGTGGAACTCTTCAACCAACCAGCGCTGTTCGTAGTAACTGATTATCTCCTGGGCTTTCGCTAACGTTGTCACTGGCTCTGAAGTCAGTAAGTGCCACTCCAATTTTTCGTTGTTGTCACCTCGCTCTTTACAACCAACATAATACAGAGAAAGTGACTTGCCACACTTATTGGCTGGAACCTTAATCGTAATAGGAGCAAAGCATACATCTAATGTTGCTTTACGCGCTTTGCGACCACCCCGTTGAGCAATATGGACAGTTCGTTGTCCCGATGGGGATAACTCCTTTGCATAATCATGGAGCTTATAACCACTTTCCTCAATGCAGCGACTATAGGTCGAGCGCACAACAAAACGCTGCTGGTTGGTCAGCTTGTAATGTAAGTATTCGTAGATGTCTGACTCCCTATCACACACTGAAATGACTCGGGCTTGGAGTTGACCTAAACGTTCAGACATTGCGGTTGATGCCTGTTGCCACTTGAAGGTCTCCTTCTCTTCATACGGTCGCTTGGCGAACTTATGTCCCCGGCCTCGAGTCGCAATATCCCTCGTCCACCGCTGTTGTTCGATTAGCCCCACAACCTTTTGCTCGCGTGGTGCAAACAACAGAACAGAGTGAGCTAGCATCCCCCGGGTTCGATTTCCCGAGTTCACGTGACCAAGTTCATCGGAGAGGCTTTTATGCGTGTAGGTTAGAGCGGTGGAGTCTTCAAGGGCAAGTAATAAGTCATGCGCTTCAGCCTCGTTAGTTGTTGCCACAAAACCGGCTTCAGCTATCGCATTGGCTTCAACATCAGGGTTACGGATGAGGCGATATGCCCCTTCAATAGAGGCGGGATTAGGGCAGGCTTGCACAATAGACACTCCAACATTAGATGCCATATCACTGGCTAATTGGACTAGTCGTTGTGTACGTCTAGAGTCGCCAAGCTTGGCATGCGAAAAGGTTTGTTGAGCCCATTCTAAAGTAGAATTCCCTATCATGATGATGACCTTTACTCATATTGTGTAAGATCGGATCGCAATAAAGAAAAAGAGTTCAAAAAAAGCCCCCGCCATGAGGCGGGGG
The DNA here is from genome assembly GCF_056160145.1 of Photobacterium sp. ABD4_091. Lineage (NCBI taxonomy): Bacteria > Pseudomonadati > Pseudomonadota > Gammaproteobacteria > Vibrionales > Vibrionaceae > Photobacterium > Photobacterium sp. ABD4_091. Next base: position 575,836 of record NZ_JBSWWQ010000001.1, read on the forward strand.
ACTTGTGTATAAGAGACAGCCCTAAGGTTGCCTTTCTTCTAGATTGATATGCCTGCTATCCACGCATTACCGTAATAGAAAGCTCATCAGATTTTAGCGGTCGGTACCAAATCTCTTTGGCACCTTGGCAACATCCATCACTGTCGCAGCCGACCAGCTCCTTGCCCAACTTGCCTTTGCGGATCCATACATCCAGCATGGCCTCGACGCCGTCTTCGGACATCCCGAACCGCATTGCCAGAGCCTTGCGACTGGCACGCCCGTGTTGCTCAATATACTGTTTCAGCTGCTGCAGGATCATTGTGTTACCAGCTCCTTCGCTTGCATCTGCTGGCCTTTACGCTTGAAGGTAATAAACAAGCCAGCATTGATAGCCGTGAATAGACCAATCCACATCATGCTCGTTGCCGGGTGGTCAGCAAAATGAGCGATCTGGTAGTAGTAAGTTGCGAAAGTATACGCCAACAACATAGTGTAACCCGCAATAAACACCGAGTACTTCTGGCCAAATTCACGTACGTAGGCACCCATCGCTGCTGCACATGGTGTATAAAGCAGAATGAAGATTAGGTATGCCATTGCCGCTGCTGAGCTGACAAAGTGGGCTTGGATATTGCCGAAAATCGATGCATCCACTTCCTGCTCTTCAGCAGCCGCAGCTTTATCTTCCAGTTCACCAACAGTAATGCCCAAAGGATCAGAGTAGCTAAGGTCAGCTAGGTTAGCACCGATACTGCCTACGGCTTCCTGAAGGCTGCCCATCAGGTCATACTCGGCCTCTTCTTCACCAGAAGCTGGTGCGTAAAGGTTATTCAAAGTACCGACTACCGCTTCTTTGGCAAAGATACCGGTTAGGATACCCACGGTAGCAGGCCAGTTATCTTCTTTCACACCAATCGGAGAAAGCACAGGCGTAACAATCTGAGCAGTTTTCGCCAATACTGAGTTAGGGGTATCTTCGTTACCGAACGAACCGTCAGTACCCAGTGAGTTAAAGAAGCTCAGGATCGCCACGACAACCACGATTGTCTTACCGGCACCCAGTACGAATTTCTTGAGTTTCTGCCAAGTTTTGATACCAACGTTACGCAGTGTTGGCATTTCATAATCCGGCATTTCCATGATAAAGCTATCGCTGTTACCCGGGTAAATGGTGTGACGCAATACCAAACCCGTCAGTACCGCTGCAGCAATACCCAAGATATACAAACCAAATACGACATTCTGGCCATTTTCAGGGAAGAAAGCGGCAGCAAACAGTGCGTACACGGGTAGGCGCGCACCACAAGACATAAACGGTGCCATAGCCGCAGCCAGCTTACGCTCACGCTCTTGCTCCAGTGTACGAGTCGCCATGATAGCCGGCACGTTACAACCAAAGCCCAACACCAATGGCACGAACGCTTTACCTGGCAAGCCAACTTTCTGCATCACTTTATCAAGCACAAACGCCGCGCGAGCCATGTAGCCTGAACTTTCAAGCATCGCCAAAAATAGGTACAGGCAGGCAATAACAGGAATGAAGGTTGCTACGGTCTGGATACCGCCGCCGATACCGTCTGCAATGACTGTGACCAGCCAGACAGGCAGATGGGCATCAAGCAAGTAATGGCCGCCATCGACAAGGATAGCGCCGGCACTGATATCGAAAAAGTCGATAAATGCACTACCGATGTTAATGGAGAACATGAACATCAGGTACATCACCACAAAGAAGAATGGGATACCAAAAGCACGGTTGAGCAATACTGCATCAATTTTATCGCTCAGGCTTCGGCTCAGCTTACCTTCCTGGCGGCGAACCTTGCTGCATAGCTGGTGCAAGAAACTATAGCGTACGTCGGCCACCTGGATATCAGGGTCAACATCCACCATCAGGGTATTACGGACATTGCACACCTGATTCTTTTGCTCTTCTGACAACTGGTTGATCACCAAGGTATCATTTTCCAAAGCACGAATTGCTTGGGCACGGCTATCTAGCTGGGCATCGGTAAAGAAGGTTTCAGTTTTGGCAATGGCTTGCTCAAATTGGGTACCGTAATCCAGCGTCAGTTCATTGACTGCGATACCCTGCGCCAGCATCTTGTGCAGCTGGGTTTTGAATTCAGCGACTTGCTTGAGGTTATTCGCCGACAGGCTCATTACCGGACAGCCCAGGGCTTTTTCCAACCCTTTAATGTCCAACTTCTGGCGTTGGCGCTCGAGCACATCCATTTTGTTCAGCACCACCACCATAGGGCGGCCCAGCTCGCGAAGCTGCAACGTCATGTACAGGCTGCGCTCTAGGCACGATGCATCCACGACATTGATAATCACGTCTGCTGGCATGGTCAAGATTGCACGGGAGGCAATCGCTTCATCCAAGCTATTTACATCGTTGGCGCTGTCCAGGTTATAGATGCCGGGAAGATCTGTCAGCGCAAAGCTATCGCCTGCGCAGTCATAACGACCGGTTTTCTTCTCAACCGTGACACCGGCCCAGTTACCCACCTGTTGTTTGGCACCTGTTAGGCCATTAAATAGCGTCGTCTTACCGCTATTCGGGTTACCGACTGTCAGAATACTGTATTGCATCAGTTCACCTCCACATCAATGCTTTCTGCAAGTTGTTTACGCAGGGCGATATCCACGCCGCGTACTCGCACCTGAAGAGGATCCCCAAGCGGTGCTACACGAATTACACTCACCGGTGTATTCGGCAGCATCCCCATGACCATAAGCTTTTTGCGGGTAGCTGCTGGTAAGCCAGCTAAACTGGCTACCCTTCCTTCAGCTCCGCATGACATTTCTGACAGTTTCATTCTAAACCGCTACCCTAAATAAGAATAATTAGCATTAATACTTTCAATGTTACAGATTGAAACACATTAAGTGTTGTTTTAAATCAATAAATCACTCTCATTTTTGCATTCATTGTTTGCATTATTGACACGCGGCACATTTTGCAGCTATAGCGAAAAGGGCGTGAGGCTAACCATCGACACCGAGCAATTAAAAAGTCAGAAAAAACAGATGATTAATTAAAAATCGCGATATGGCCAGATAGCCATATCGCGCTTTGTTAATCAGCTGCCGCCGAGCTGGCGGCAAATTCGGTAGGAGTCTGGCCACAATAGGCTTTGAAGCGAGTGCTGAAATAGGAAGGGTCCTTGAAGCCACACGCCAAGGCAACATCAGAGACGTCGTCTCCCTGTCTGAGCATCACCGTGGCCTGTTCGAAACGAAATTGGGTTACGTAGTCCTTGAAAGACAAGCCAAACTCTTGCTTGAAGCGGCGCTGGAATGTCCGCTCGGACATATACAAGGCTTTGGCTGCTGCCGAGGTACCAAAACCGGTATGCTGAAATTGGGTAGTCACAAGCGACTGGACATTGTCCTGCCAATCTTTGTTTTGCTGCCCTCCATTTTCCGTTAACGATTGCTGCAGGCTGAGTAAGTATCCGATCTCGGCGACCACAGTATGAGGGAGTAGCGGTTTTTGCAAAGTATGATCTGCCCAAGTAACAGCTTGAGGGCGTTTGCCCTCGCTGGCACTACACAGCGCAACGATCACCGGACCTTTCTTGTTAAAAAATTCATCCTTCAGCCCCTGTAGCAATTCTTCATCGCTTGGCTCAAGCACATCTCTGTCAACCATCACCAGTTCGGGCAACGGGTCTTCAAGCAACATCAGGTCTTCATAGTCGCCCCGGGTATGGCTCACATGACAGTGTTCAGAAAGCTGTTTACTCCAGTCACTTTGGGCATCCGCTTCATCGCCAATTACCATTACCCAGCGACGTAAATCAGAGGCTTCTTGGCCAGTACACTGCTCGCCCTGCTCTAACATCCCAACAACGAGCGGCAAGCGAATAATAAATTCACTCCCGACCCCCTGGTAGCTGATCACCGAAATGGTTCCGCTGTACTGCTCCACCAATTGCTTGACGGTACCTAGCCCAAGACCAAAGCCTCCTTCAGCCGTATATTGCATTTCTTCTTGGTAATAGCTATCAAACAGGTGGGCTTTGGTTTGTTCAGACATTCCACGCCCAGTATCACTGACCGAAATGACCAGCTGCTTTTCATGCTGCTTAACATTGACCGTGATCCCACCTTTGCTATCGGTGTATTTCATGGCATTGGACAATAAGTTACCCAATATCATTTCCAAGTGATAAGGCGCAAGGTCAATGCAGGTGTCCGCAGGTATATGGTCTTCAAGACACAAGGCGATCTGTTTTTTCTCGGCTTCAGCCTGCCAGCTTAGGCAGCAAGCCTGAATGATCGGCGCCACCAGCTGTTCACATGTCTTATCTGGCTCGACCAAAGCAAAAACATCACGAGCTAGCAGCTGCTCGGCAATATACAAAGCATGGGCAACGTTGCGTTCGGCAATATCGATTTTACTCGGTGCCTGGCAGTATGGCCGCAGATCAGACAGTAAACCAAGCGATAGCTGCAATGGGGTTCTCAGTTCATGCGATTGATGTGCCATGATATGTTGCCGCACATCCAAAATACGCTGCAAATGAACATTGCTGGCATTGAGTTCTTTTTTCTGCAGCTCGATTTTTGCGGTTTTTTGAAAAACGGCCTGTTTGAGCTGCTGGGCCTGGTCGCGAAAAACTCTGCTTCGCCAATAAAAGAGCAGTAATACCAATAATAAGGCTGACACAATGACAAAACCTATCAGCGCCTGGTACACCCGCCAAGCGGCCTGAACCCGAAAGACATACCGTAACTCTGCTTTTTCATTGTTTGATGCCCTCACCCGACGGACTTCCAACGTATAACGCCCTGCGGACAAAGCCCCAACGGCCAGCAGGGGCTGCGTAGCGATCTGCCACTCTGCAGCATGCTCATTCTCATCGACGACCCGGTATTGGTACAAGGTTGAATGCGATGGCAAAGTATCAAGCTTAAAAGCGATCGACGCGCCGAAGGGCAAGCGCCGGAGCTGGCTCCACGTATCCCCCAACGGCCAAATATCATCATCAACCCATACCGCACTCAAAGCCAATTCAGGCTCGTCAGCAGGCTTACTGAATAGGGCTTCATCGGGAATAGCCAATACACCGCGCCTATATCCCAGCACCAAGGTATTCATATTATCCAGCAGGCAGGCCTGGGAACCTATATCGTCGGGAAGTAAGCCACTATTAAATCCAAGGTGCTGCTTTAATTCCGCATAGTAGCTGACAAACGACAGACCTCTACTGGAGGTAAGCCATATGCCATTGCCTCCCCCTGCAATACAATAGGGCTGGACAAACTCAGAGGATAGCTGCACTTCCTGGAGTTTGAGCGGCTTGAGCCCCTGGGAGACCCACAAACCGGAGTGGGTTGCTACCCACAGTTGCCCCATACGGTCTTCATAGAGGTCTACAACCCCTCCCAATTTGGCTGAGCCCGGGACAAATTGCAGCATTCCGGCATCGAACTTATACAAGCCGTAAGATGTTCCAATCCAAACTTGCTGCTCACTGTCTGCCACAATATTAGTGATCTGCTCGCCACCGAGAGGATCACGAAGCCAGTGGTTACCAAACGGCATCCACTCCCCGAATTCAAGCCAGTATCGGTACAATCCATTTTCTGCACCCACCCAGACCGAGCCAAAATGATCGCCCCAAATGCGATCGACCGAGTGGCCTTGCAACTCCTTTGGCATAGCAATGGGGCGTAACTGAGAGCTTGCGATATCGTACAGCGATAGCCCCCTAGCATTGAGGATCCAGATCTGGTTATTAGATAGGTACAGCTGTTTTATCGCTCCCGGCTCCGGTATGTGCTGGACAATATCGAACATCGGGGAGAGCTCAAACAAGCCGTTATCGGTTGCCAGCCAGTAGTGGTCACTGTTTGCCATAGCGACACCGGTGATCAAAGAGGCATTTAGCTGCCCTTCTGCACTGCCAAACCGGAGCCTGTTGAGGGACATGGAGCCTGACGGTAACTGGCTGATCCCTTGCGGCGTCAAAACCCAAAGGTTACCAAGCCTATCTTGGTGAAGCCCTTCCACCCTACGCCCAGGTATCGCATACCTATCATAATCGGAAGGCATAAAATACTGCTTAATCGCCATATCTGTTGCCATCAGGTAGAGCCCTACAGTACTTCCCACCCACACCCCTTCAGGAGTGGCCTGAAGGCTCAATACCGCATGCCCCTGCCCGCCAACCGGATGTAACTCACCATTTCTACCCTTGATTACACCATGCCGTGTACCAAACCACAGCTCCCCTTGAGAGTCCTGCTCAACAGCGGTGACGTGCTGGTCGGCCAGAAGCTTGGTGGGTAATGCCGTCGTGGACAGATACTCGTACACCCCTTTCTGAGCCGCAACAAAGAGATGTTCATCGACAACATGGAGGCCTGATAGTTTGATCGGATGGGGGAAGGGAAAGAACTCTGCATCTAGCTCGGAGTCAACTAGGCGATATAAGCCACGGCGGTTAGCAAACACCGGCTCATTGTCCCACGCCACGACCGATTCTATCGGCACCTGACTAATACTATATCGCTCGAGCTTGGCTAATTGCGGGGAGTAAGAATACGCATGGCTGTCTTTCACCAACCACACCTGGCCTGCGGCAACAGCCAGATCGGTGACGCCCAATATTGGCTTGCCTTTTCTGTCGAGAGCCGGCTTTAAGTTCACCCCGTCATAAAAGAATAGCTGGCCGCGAGTATCGATAAGCCACAGACCCTTCTCGGCTGCGTTGACCACTTTTTGGACGGACAGCGTACTCGGCCCATTAACCTCAGACATCGAATGAAATAAATAGCTCGATGCAAAAGTTGGCACAGCCTTAAACATCCCAAAAACAAAGATGAAGGCCACCAATAATATTCGTCTGCCCATACAGCGTAAATGTTATCTCTACCCTAAAAAACCTCATTTATTATGCAGTATTGACCGATCGAATATAGATTTACATTTATAAAATGAGGCAGGATGCATAAAAAAACGCACATCAGTGCGTTTTTTATACAACCAATAGCCAGCAGGAGACGTGGGCGATATAGTGCTCCGTCAACTATTCAGCTTCTGATGCAGATCAGATTTTTCTTCACGCGCGATTTTTCCATATTCGACGATTTCTCCAGCAGGCACTGGAGCAGCCTCTGGCAATGGTACTTTCATTGCATCAACTGGGCGATTCTTCTTGATCAACTCGTAGTGTAAATGCGGCCCCGTAGAACGACCTGTATTACCACTCAAAGCAATCCGTTGCCCCATCGTGACTCGCTCACCGGGCTTCACCAGTATCCGGTGCAAATGAAGGTAGCGGGTAACATATTCCCGACCATGCTTCACGACCACATAATTCCCGGCCAACGGGTGCTTCTGCGCCTTTACTACCACCCCATCACCCGCTGACAGCACAGGGGTTCCAATCGGTGTGGCAAAATCAGTGCCGTTATGAGGAGATATCCTACCTGTTACCGGGTGCTTACGACGTGGATTGAAAGGAGAACTTATTCTAAAGCGCTTGGCCGTCGGATAACGACGCAGGGCACGATCCAAGCTGTTACCATCCTCATCATAGAAAAGACCATTGCGGTGCCGGCTGACAAAGATTTCGCGATTACCATTAAGATATAGAAGGGACTTAACCTCTCCACGCCCGACCGCTCTGCCATCAATAAACTCGCGTTCGACCGTCACTGCAAAACGGTCTCCACGGCGAGCCTGGCGGCCAAAATCAAACCGCCACTGCAGGGCCTGTACCAACTCTTGGATCTGGTTTGGTGTCAGCCCTGCAGCAAGGGCAGAATTATAGAAGCTCCCGGAGACCTGGCCAGCGTATCTAACAGGCTTAAGTTCCCCGGTTTCTTCTGAGCGGTGGTGACGATAACCTTCATCAGCGAGTTGATAGTGGTCAGCAAACTTGGCGCTGCGGAGGACCGTTAGGCTTTCTACCCTACCATTATCATCGAGTGTCCACTCCAGGCGCTGACCGACCCCAAGTTGCTGCAATTTAGGTTCAGCATTTAGCATTTGATACATGTCTGCAAGAGGCAAGCCATATTGACCAAATATTCCTCCCAATGTATCTCCGCTAGCAACGGTATGACGATGGTTGCGCTGTGCGTATTGGGTCAGTTGCTGCTCAAGCTCATCCTCAGGGATATCAAAAGCTGGGTCATTGTTCTCAATAACCGCTCCCAAAGGTTCGCTGTTTCTTTCTGACAACAGCTCCCGGCCTGTCGAGGGAATATTTACCTCGACCCGAGTATTAATTCCTTGCGCCACATACGAACCTGGGTGGCAAATAGTGGCAGCCAGTACGATAGTCGAGCATACCACCAGCCCTATTCGATGAGGGCGCGGCAGCTGGCCAAAAACAGCGGCCGCCTCGCGGGCGGCCCTAATGCTTATTTCAGACACTGGCTATAGCTTCTTGACATTTGGTTCAAAAACTCTATATAGCTGCCTTTGCCGTACTCAATGTCAGTCGCTAGCGGGTCTAGGGTACCAATATTTACGCCGGTGCCACGGGCGACACTGTCAACCACCGCTGGAGAGAATTGCGGTTCACTGAAGACACACTTGGCGTGCTGATCTTTTAACGAGTTACGAATCGAAATCAGCGTTTTGGCGCCAGGTCGACGATCCGGTTCAACAGTAAAGTGACCAAGATTATTGAGGCCAAACTGCTCTTCGAAGTAACCATATGCATCATGGAAGACAAAGTAGCCACGATCGGAAACCGGTGTCAGCGTTTGTTCAATAGAGGCGACGGTAGCACGAACCTCTGCTGAAAAGTTGGCTAGGTTCTGCTCAAAGATATCCTTATGAGCCGGCGCGACACTGATCAGTTTCTCGGTGATCACCTGTGCAGCCTGAACCGCTTGCTCTGGACCTAACCATAAATGCGGGTCAATACCATCATGGCTGTGACCATGGTGGTCATCATGGGCATGTTCGTCATGATCATGGTCTTCGTGGTCATCATGGGCGTGTTTATCATGATCATGGTCTTCGTGGTCATCATGAACATGCTTGTCATGATCGTGGCCTTCATGGTCATCATGTGCATGCTTGTCATGAGCGTGGTCTTCGTGGTCATCATGAGCATGCTTATCATGATCGTGGCCTTCATGGTCGTCATGAACATCACCATAATGACGGAAATTAATACTGTCTTGAGCCGTCAAAGTCAGTACATTTTCTTTACCATCAATTACTTTAGTCAAGAAACGCTCAAGCTCTGGACCAACCCATACTATCAGATCGGCTTCATTAAGCTTACGTACATCAGAAGGTCGCAGCGCATAATCATGGGGTGATGCTCCTGCTGGCAGCAGCGTCTCCGTTGACGTTACTCCCCGCGTCAGCTCTTGGACAATCATCGTCATAGGCTTGACTGTTGAAACAACTTTGAGTTCTTCGGCGTGCAATGCAGGCGCGGCTAAAAGCCCTAAAGTGCTGCAAGTGAGGAGTAAACGGCGCATAATAGGTTCCCTGAATAATTCTTGATTACAACAATTGCCAAGAATGTTATATTATAACATCTCACTTTGGCAAATATCTAAGCAAATAAATTTATGAATTCCTTAGTTGAATTACAGTCGGTTACCGTTACGTTCTCCGAGCGGCACGTACTGGATCAGGTTTCGCTGAAATTAGAGCGAGGACAGATCACTACACTCATCGGCCCAAATGGTGCCGGTAAGTCAACCCTTGTCAAAGTCATTACGGGGTTAAACAAGCCAACCGTTGGGAAAATTATTCGCCAAAAAGGACTTCGCATTGGCTATGTGCCGCAAAAACTGGCACTCAATACCACGCTGCCGCTAACGGTTGATCGCTTTATGCGCTTGGCTGGACGCTATAACGAGTCCCAGCGTCTCGAAGCCCTTGAACTTGTGAGTGGCAAACACCTTCACCACAGTAATATGCACTCTCTATCAGGTGGTGAAACCCAACGGGTACTGCTTGCCCGCGCCCTACTGCAAAAGCCTGATTTACTGGTGCTTGATGAGCCAGTACAAGGGGTTGATGTCAATGGCCAACTTGAGCTTTACAGCTTGATCCAAACGCTACGTGACAAACTCAACTGCGCTATTTTGATGGTTTCCCACGATTTGCACTTAGTGATGGCTAAAACCGACCATGTGATTTGTTTACACCATCACATCTGCTGTTCAGGCGAACCTGAAATGATCACCAATCACCCATCATATGTGGCACTGTTTGGCCGCCACCAATGTGAGCAGTTGGCACTTTACCAGCACCATCACAACCATGAGCATGATTTGTCTGGTAACCCAGTCGGCCCATGCCAGCACGAACACCAAAACAACGAACAACAAGAGAGCAACAATGCTTGATTTATTGCTTCCCGCACTGATTGCGGGCATTGGCATCGCCGCCCTTTCCGGCCCACTAGGTTCTTTCGTGGTTTGGCGAAAAATGGCTTACTTTGGCGATACCCTATCTCATGCCTCATTGTTGGGCATTGCGCTTGGCTTCCTTTTCAATATCAACCTTAACCTTGCGCTGCTTATTTGCTGTATGGCACTTGCGGTGATCCTTGTCAGCCTGCAGAAACAAAAGTATGTGGCAACCGATACCCTGCTGGGTATTTTGGCTCACAGCGCCCTATCGTTGGGTATGGTTGCAGTCAGCTTCCTCGATCATGTCCGTATCGATCTGATGGCCTATCTGTTCGGTGACTTGCTTGCCGTCACCCCTTCAGATCTACTGTGGATCTACGGCGGCGGCGTTATCGTGATGACCATGCTGCTTGTATTGTGGCGTCCACTGCTGTCCATGACCATCAATGAAGAGCTGGCCCAAGTTGAAGGTGTCAACGTCGACCTGATGCGCCTGCTATTGATGTTAATGGTCGGTATGGTAATTGCGGTAGCGATGAAGTTTGTCGGCGCCCTGATCATCACCTCCTTGTTGATCATTCCAGCCGCAACCGCCCGCAAGTTCTCGCGCAGCCCGGAAATGATGGCGGCATTAGCCTCGGGATTGGGTATTATTGCCGTTATGTGTGGCTTGGCCATGTCATGGCACTATGACACTCCGGCAGGGCCTTCTGTGGTCGTTGCTGCCGCTTCCTTGTTCTTGCTCAGCCAATTCAAGCGCAGCGAAGCTTGATTTGAAAGCGAATCTCCAGCAGCCCGTTGAGGGTTGCTGGACATAGTACCTTTCCATATAACCTGATCACGCAGCTCTATTGTTAAACAAGCTTCTAGTTAAACAAGCTTCGATGCCGGCTGTTACACGTGCTTTTTACTTGCATTGCTGTGCGTAAATGCTTGGTATCTGGTAGGTAGTCAAGCAGGCATTGGAAATACGCCTCATCCTTGTCTGACAGCATGAAGTTATCGATATACAGGCGGTGGCAGGCGTTGGTCATCAGGTTGGCCGACGTGCCATTTTCAGCTAATGACACATGTTCGAGAATGCAGGTTTCATAACCTTCCTTGTCTTCTTTGGCCAAGCTAAACGCGGAGCTTAACGCGACTAGCAGCAGCAAGGTCACTTTTTTCACTGTCAGGCCTCTTGGTCAACTACCTCCGTTAAGCATATACCCATACCTATCTGCCAGCCTCACGTAAGGCCCAGACAAAAGCGGGCAATAAAAAACCCGCCATTTGGCGGGTTTCATTAAAATGCGATAGTTTTGGCTTACCAACCAGTCACTTCACGCAGTGCCTTACCTATGTCAGCAAGGCTCTTCACGGTTTTAACACCTGCCGCTTCCAGTGCCTGGAACTTATCTTCAGCAGTACCTTTACCGCCAGAGATAATCGCACCGGCATGGCCCATACGCTTGCCAGGAGGTGCAGTAACACCGGCAATGTAAGACACAACAGGCTTAGTGACATTTTCTTTGATGTAGGCAGCAGCTTCTTCTTCAGCGGTACCGCCGATCTCGCCGATCATCACGATTGCTTCAGTAGCAGGGTCTTTTTCGAACAGCTCCAGCACGTCAATGAAGTTTGAACCCGGGATAGGATCACCACCGATACCCACACAGGTAGACTGGCCGAAGCCTTCGTCTGTTGTCTGCTTAACAGCTTCGTAAGTCAATGTCCCCGAACGAGAAACAATACCTACTTTACCCGCCTTGTGGATGTGGCCCGGCATGATGCCGATCTTACACTCGTCCGGCGTGATCACACCCGGGCAGTTTGGACCAATCATGCGCACGCCTGCTTCATCAAGGCGTACTTTAACATCCAGCATATCCAGCGTTGGGATACCTTCAGTAATAGTTACAATCAACTCGATACCCGCATCAATCGCTTCAAGGATCGCGTCTTTGCAGAACGGCGCTGGTACGTAGATGACTGTTGCTGTTGCGCCAGTGGCTTCAACGGCTTCGCGTACCGTATTGAATACTGGCAAGCCTAGGTGCGTGGTGCCGCCTTTACCCGGAGAAACACCACCGACCATCTGCGTTCCGTACTCAATCGCTTGCTCTGAGTGAAATGTACCCTGACCGCCAGTAAAGCCCTGGCAGATCACCTTGGTATCTTTATTAATTAGAACAGACATTATTTACCCTCCGCTGCAGCAACAACTTTTTCCGCTGCTTCAGTAAGGGAAGTCGCAGCAATGATGTTCAAACCACTCTTCGCCAGGGTTTCCGCCCCTAGCACCGCATTGTTACCTTCAAGTCGAACGACGACCGGCACTTCAACACCGACTTCTTCGACCGCACCGATAATGCCTTCGGCAATAAGGTCACAGCGAACAATACCACCGAAGATGTTAACCAATACCGCTTTAACATTGGTATCAGACAAGATGATCTTGAATGCTTCAGTCACACGTTCTTTGGTTGCACCGCCACCTACGTCTAGGAAGTTGGCTGGCTGGCCGCCATGCAGGTTAACGATATCCATGGTACCCATAGCAAGGCCTGCGCCATTGACCATACAGCCGATGTTGCCATCAAGTGCTACATAGTTCAGCTCCCACTGTGCCGCATGTGCTTCACGCTCGTCTTCCTGTGAAGGATCGTGCATTTCACGTAGTTTAGGCTGGCGGTAAAGGGCATTGGAATCAATGTTGATCTTGCCGTCTAGACAAAGCAGGTTGTCATCACCGGTGATCACCAATGGGTTAATTTCTAGCAGAGCAAGATCGTAATCAGCAAACATGTTGCTAAGACCCAGGAAGATCTTAGTGAATTGTTTGATCTGGTCACCTTCCAGGCCCAGTTTGAATGCCAGCTCACGACCTTGGTAAGGCTGAGGGCCAACAAGAGGGTCAATCGCTGCTTTGTGGATCAGCTCAGGGGTTTCCTCAGCGACTTTTTCGATTTCCACACCGCCTTCAGTCGATGCCATGAACACGATACGGCGTGTACCACGGTCAACAACCGCGCCTAGGTACAACTCGTTGGCGATGTTAGAGGCTTCTTCAACCAGAATTTTCGTTACCGGCTGGCCATTTGCATCAGTCTGGTAGGTTACCAGATTCTTGCCCAACCACTTCTGGGCAAAACCCTTGATACCGTCTTTGGTGTCGTGCAGTTCCACGCCACCCGCTTTACCACGGCCACCGGCATGTACCTGACATTTCACGACCCATTTGTCGCCACTGATTTTACCTGCAGCTTCTGCTGCTTCTTGTGGCGTGTCGCAAGCGTAACCTTCTGGAACTGGCAGACCGTACTCGGCGAACAGCTGTTTCGCCTGATATTCATGCAAATTCATGATGTTCTATCCGTTTTCATATCCCTTGGGGAATCGTTATATCCATGTAAAGTACTCTTTGGTACTTCTTCGATTGTAACTGCAAAAGTGGCAGGCCAACTGTCGAGCCTCACTGACCTGCCTGCAGGGTTACACGTCTAGAAGCAGACGTGTTGGATCTTCAAGTAACTCTTTGATGGTAACCAAGTAACCCACTGACTCACGACCATCAACCAAGCGGTGGTCATAAGATAGCGCCAGGTACATCATCGGCAGGATTTCAACCTTGCCATCCACGGCCATCGGGCGGTCTTGGATTTTGTGCATACCCAAAATCGCTGACTGCGGCGGGTTGATAATTGGTGTCGACATCAATGAACCAAATACACCACCGTTGGTAATAGTGAAGTTACCACCGGTTAGTTCATCAACGGTCAGTTTGCCGTCGCGGCCTTTGATAGCCAACTCGCGGATACCTTTTTCGATTTCCGCCAAGCTTAGCTTGTCACAGTCACGAAGGACTGGTGTCACCAGGCCACGCGGTGTGGACACTGCAATGCTGACGTCAAAGAAGTTGTGGTAAACAATGTCATCACCGTCGATAGAAGCATTCACTTCAGGGAAGCGTTTCAGTGCTTCAACAACCGCTTTCACATAGAAAGACATGAAGCCCAAACGAATGCCGTGGCGCTCTTCGAAGATGTCTTTGTACTGCTTGCGCAGATCCATGATTGGCTTCATGTTGACTTCGTTGAACGTTGTCAGCATCGCTGTGCTGTTCTTCGCTTCAAGCAGACGCTCAGCCACACGCTTGCGCAAGCGGGTCATTGGCACACGCTTCTCGCTTCGATGGCCAATCGGTGCTTCAACCTTCGCTTCTACAGCAGGTGCCGCAGGCGCTGGAGCCGGCTTGCCTTCTTTCACGAACGCTTCGACATCTTCACGCGTGATACGGCCACCAACGCCGGTGCCTTTCACATCGGCTGCACTGATATTGTGCTCAGCCAGCAGGCGGCGAACCGCAGGGCTCAATGCCTCATTGGTCTCATCACCCAGCGCCGCAGTGTTGCGCTTGTTAGGCGACGACTCTGCTTCTGCTGGGACATCTTTTGTTGGTTCACCCGCTACTGCGCCCGCTTTGATCTTGCCGATCAGCTGCTTGGTCAGTACGGTGGTACCTTCGTCTTCTAGAATTGCTTCAAGAATACCGTCTTCCGGTGCTGGTACTTCCAACACCACTTTGTCTGTTTCGATATCAACCAGAACTTCATCACGGGTGACAGCATCGCCTGGCTGCTTGTGCCAAGTTGCTACTGTTGCGTCTGCAACTGATTCAGGTAAATCGGGAACCAGAATTTCGATCGTCATATCGGCTTTGTCCTTTTTGTTCCAGTTCTTATTAATCTATTGTTAGTGCGTCTTCAATCAACGCTTTTTGCTGTTTCAGGTGAACCGACATGTAACCTACAGCCGGTGATGCTGAAGCCGGGCGGCCTGCATATTCAAGCTGGGCGCCGGCCGGAAGTGCAGAACGGAAGTTGTGCTGGCTGGAGTACCACGCACCTTGGTTCTGAGGCTCTTCCTGACACCAAATGAAATCTGTAACGTGCTGATAGTCTGCCAAGGCAGCTTCAACGTCTTCTTTAGGGAATGGGTAAAGTTGCTCGATACGAACAATCGCCACATCCGTCTGCTCGTTCTTGCGGCGCTGCTCTAGCAAGTCGAAATACACCTTGCCCGAACAGAAGACCACGCGCTTGACCTGTTTCGGATCAAGATCGTCAATCTCACCAATCGCTGGCTGGAACGTACCGTTTGCCAGTTCATCCAAGCTGGATGTACATAGCGGGTGACGCAGCAAAGACTTAGGAGACATTACCACCAGCGGGCGGCGCATCGGGCGAACAACTTGGCGACGCAGCATGTGGTAGACCTGAGCCGGCGTCGATGGGATCACCACCTGCATGTTCTGCTCAGCACATAGCTGTAGGTAACGCTCAAGGCGGGCCGATGAGTGTTCAGGCCCCTGCCCTTCGTAACCATGCGGCAATAGCATTGTCAGGCCACACATACGGCCCCACTTCTGCTCACCAGAACTGATGAACTGGTCAATCACCACCTGGGCACCGTTGGCGAAGTCACCGAACTGGGCTTCCCAAAGCGTCAGGCCGCTTGGCTCTGCGGTTGCATAGCCGTATTCAAACGCGAGCACTGCCTCTTCGGATAATACCGAGTCAAAGACCTGGAAAGGGCCTTGTTTGTCATGGATATTAGCAAGCGGGATATACGTACTGGCATCGCCCTGGTTATGCAGGACCGAATGGCGGTGGAAGAAAGTACCACGGCCTGAGTCCTGACCGGTGATGCGGATACGATTACCTTCATCAACTAAGGTCGCATAGGCCAAGGTTTCAGCCATCCCCCAGTCAACGGCCTTCTCGCCTTCAGCCATCGACATACGGTCGTTATATAGCTTCTGGACACGGCTCTGGAGCTTGTGGCTATCAGGGAATTGGCAGATTCGCTGAGCCAGCTCTTGCAAGCGGCCATAGTCAACCTTATTGTTCCAATCAACCGTCCAGTCATGGCCGATATACGGTTCCCAATCCACCGAGTGAAGTTTCATTGGGCGCCACTCTTTAACCACGCATTCACCGCGGTCAAGGGCATCACGGTATTCGTTGATCAATGATGTAGCCGTTTCCAGATCGACCGTACCATTATCAGTCAAGGCATCCGCGTAGATCTTACGTGGTGTCGGGTGCTTCTTGATTTTCTGGTACATCAGCGGCTGAGTCGCATTCGGCTCGTCCGCTTCATTGTGCCCATGGCGGCGGTAACACACCAGATCAATCACTACGTCGCGCTTGAAGGTGTTACGGAAATCAAGGGCAATGCGGGTAACAAAAGCAACGGCTTCTGGATCATCAGCGTTAACATGGAAGATTGGCGCCTGTACCATTTTGGCAATGTCGGTACAGTATTGGGTCGAACGGGTATCATTCGGGTTGGATGTGGTAAAACCAATTTGGTTATTCACCACGATACGCACTGTACCGCCCACGCGGTAGCCACGTGACTGGGACATATTGAATGTCTCTGCCACTACCCCCTGGCCAGCAATGGCCGAGTCGCCGTGGATGGTGATTGGCAGTACCTGCGAGCCATCTTTGTCGCCCAGGCGGTCTTGCCTTGCTCGAACCGAGCCAACAACCACAGGGTTGACAATTTCCAGGTGCGACGGGTTGAATGCCAACACTAGATGCACGTCGCCACCCGGTGTTGCAAAGTCAGCCGAGAAACCCTGGTGATATTTCACATCACCGGTACCCCAAGTATCGTCATGCTTACCGGCAAACTCGTCAAACAAGTCCTGAGGCTTTTTACCCAGTACATTGACCAGCATGTTCAGCCGGCCACGGTGAGCCATACCGACCACTACCTCACGGGCACCGTTGGTACCGGCGTAGCGGATCAGCTCTTTGACCATAGGGATCAGGGCATCGCCCCCTTCCAGCGAGAATCGCTTCGCGCCCGGGAATTTCGCGCCCAAGTAGCGCTCCAGCCCCTCTGCCGCTGTCAGCTCATCGAGGAAGGTGAGTTTTTCTTCCTTGGAGAAGTCGCCACGCCCAACTACAGACTCAAGACGCTGCTGAAGCCAGCGTTTTTCGTCGGTATTGGTAATGTGCATGTATTCCGCACCGATAGAACCACAATAGGTTTTCTTCAGCGCATCATAAAGTTCTGATAACTTCATCGTCTCCTGCCCGATGGCAAAAGAACCGACATTGAATGTCTCGTTGAAGTCATCGACGGTCAGGTTATGGAATTCAGGGTCGAGGTCGGATACTCGCTCCTGCTGCCATAATCCCAACGGATCTAAGTTTGCATGCTGATGCCCGCGGAAACGGTATGCGTTGATCAACTGCAATACCTTCACCTGCTTAGCATCAACATCTGGATCGCTGACGGTAGCACTTAGATGGGTTGTTTCCTTCGCTAGACGCCGGAAGTAGTCACGAACACGCGAGTGAGGCTGCTCAACAACAGTCTCATTCACGACAGGCAGATCACTGAATACGTGACGCCATTCTTCATCTACTAAATCTGGGTCGCTAAGATACAACTCGTAGAGTTCCTCTACATAAGTTGCATTGGCGCCAGCCAGGTGTGAAGACTCAAGCCAAGCCTTCATAACGCCGTTCTGCATTGTTTTCCCTTAACCACTAGTTATCGCCATTTTCCCGGTTCGGTGACCGGAATTGAGGCTGACTCCAGAGAGCGAATCATGAAGCCAGCATATCGATAATACTTATATTTATACCGCGCGCTTGAGTAACATCGACTTGATGTGTCCAATCGCTTTCGTCGGATTTAACCCTTTAGGACAAACATTTACACAGTTCATGATGCCATGGCAACGAAAAACGCTAAAAGCGTCGTCCAGATCGGATAAACGTTCATCAGTTGCCGTATCACGACTATCAATTAGCCAGCGGTAAGCTGCTAGCAAGCCAGCTGGTCCGATGAATTTATCCGGATTCCACCAGAACGATGGGCATGACGTTGAACAGCAAGCACACATGATACATTCGTAAAGGCCATCAAGGTGGGCGCGCTCTTCCGGCATCTGCAAGTTTTCACGTGCAGGCGGCTGGGCACCGTCATCAATCAGGAATGGCTTCACTTTGGCGTAGTTGGTGTAGAACTGCTCCATGTCGATGATCAGATCACGGATAACCGGCAAGCCCGGCAACGGGCGGATCACAATGGTACTCTGGTCGGTCAATGCCGACAGCGGGGTGATACACGCCAAGCCATTCTTACCGTTCATGTTGATACCGTCAGAGCCGCAGACACCTTCACGGCAGGAACGGCGGAACGACAGCGTCGGATCTTGTTCTTTTAGCAAAATAAGCGCATCAAGCACCATCATGTCTGAGCCTTCAGGCACCTCTAGGGTGTAGCCCTTCATGTGCGGCGCGTTGTCTACATCAGGGTTGTAGCGGTAAATCGAGAAATTCAGTTTCATAGTTTTATCCTCCCCTTAGTATGTACGCGCTTTAGGCGGAAATGCCTCACGATGAATTGGTGTCATGTTGACGTCACGCTTGGACATCTCTTCTGTCTCTGGGTTGTAGATAGAGTGACATAGCCATTGTTCATCATCGCGCTCAGGGAAGTCGAAACGGGCATGAGCACCACGGCTTTCGGTACGGTAGTTTGCCGCCACCGCCGTTGCGTAGGCCGTTTCCATCAAGTTCTCTAGCTCCAGACACTCAATACGTTGGGTATTGAATTCCGTCGAGGTATCGTCAAGGCGCGCTTCTTTCAGGCGCTCACGGATCACTTTGAGCTCTTCCAAGCCAGTGGCCATTGCGTCACCTTCACGGAATACCGAGAAGTTGTTCTGCATACACGTTTGCAGATCTTTGCGGATCTCAACCGGATCTTCACCTTTCTGGGTGTTGTTCCAGCGGTTAACACGAGCCAAGGACGCCTCGATATCCGAGTCGGTTGCCGGGCGCGCTTCGGCTTGTGCCAATAGGGTTTCGCCCAAGTGCAGGCCAGTTGCACGGCCAAAGACCACCAAATCAAGCAATGAGTTGCCGCCCAGACGGTTAGCGCCATGAACAGACACAGAGGCGATTTCACCACAGGCGAATAGGCCCTGTACTTCAACGTCACTGCCTGAGGCAGTCTGCTTGATTGCCTGACCCGATACCTGCGTCGGCACACCGCCCATCATGTAGTGACAGGTCGGGATAACTGGAATTGGCTCTTTGACCGGATCAACGTGGGCAAAAGTACGGGACAGCTCACAGATACCCGGCAGACGCGACTCAAGCACATCTTTGCCAAGGTGATCCATCTTCAGTTTAATGTGTGGACCCCATGGGCCGTCACAACCACGCCCCTCACGGATCTCTACCATCATTGAACGGGCAACGACGTCACGGCCTGCCAAGTCTTTGGCATTCGGCGCATAACGCTCCATGAAGCGCTCACCGTCTTTGTTCAGTAGGTAACCACCTTCACCACGGCAACCTTCGGTCACCAGAACACCGGCACCGGCAATACCTGTCGGGTGGAACTGCCACATTTCCATGTCCTGCATCGGTACACCGGCGCGCAGCGCCATACCAACACCGTCACCGGTATTGATGTGGGCATTGGTGGTAGAAGCGTAGATTCGGCCTGCACCACCCGTCGCAAGAATCGTTGCCTTCGATTTGAAGTAGCAGATCTCGCCGGTTTCCATGCAGAGCGCGGTACAACCCAAGATGGCGCCGTCTTGGTTCTTCACCAAGTCCAAGGCATACCACTCAGAGAAAATCGTGGTCTTGTGCTTCACGTTTTGCTGGTAAAGCGTGTGCAGCAAGGCATGGCCGGTACGGTCAGCTGCCGCCGCAGTACGCGCAGCCTGCTCGCCGCCAAACTCTTTCGACTGGCCGCCAAATGGGCGCTGGTAGATAGTACCGTTATCAAAACGAGAAAACGGCAGGCCCATCTTTTCCAGCTCAATCACTGATTTAGGGCCATTTTTACACATGTACTCAATCGCGTCCTGGTCACCGATATAATCAGAGCCCTTGACGGTATCGTACATGTGCCACTGCCAGTTATCCGGATGGGAATTACCCAGCGCAACGGTGATCCCGCCCTGCGCAGAAACGGTGTGGGAACGTGTAGGGAAAACTTTGGATAGCAGCGCACACTTTAGGCCCTGCTCAGAAATTTGTAGTGCCGCGCGCATACCTGCACCGCCTGCACCAATTACTACCGCATCAAAATCACGAACTGCAATGCTCACTTACGCACCCCACACAATAAAGAAACCTGAGAACAGGTAAACAAAAAGAACAGCAACAACACCAAACTGGATACCCGCTCTAAGCGCGGCTGGCTTGATGTAGTCGGTCAGCACTTGCCATAAGCCGATCCATGCATGAATTAAGATCGACAGCAAAGCCAACATAGTGAAGACCTTGGTACTTAGCTTGCCGAAGAAAGCCGTCCAGGTGTCGAAGGTTAATTCCGGGCCAAAGGCGAAGAAGCCCACCATATAAAGGGTGTAAAGCGTAAGAATGATGGCGGTAGCACGGATCAGGATGAAGTCATGAATTCCATTGCGGCCAATTGTTGAGACGTTATTCACCATACCAGGCCTCCTGCAAACAGAGACAGAACACCGACGATGACAAAGCTCACTTTGGCACTTTTGATCCCGGATTCCATTTCTTCAAAATATCCCATGTCCATTATCAAATGGCGAATACCGACCACGATGTGGTAGAACAGCGCCGTCAGGATGCCCCACAGCACCAATTTCACGAAAAAGCTGTCTACAATAGCAGCAGCACTCGCAAAACCTTCTGGAGAGGATAAGGAGAGCCCTAGCAGCCATAGCAAGATAGCCACGGCAACAAAGGTGATCACGCCGGAGACGCGATGCAAGATAGACGCTATCGCTGTAAGGGGAAAACGAATCGTCTGTAGGTCGAGGTTGACAGGTCTTGGCTTATTTACTTTCACGGTGATTGCCCACTCAGCTCCATTGAAGCAATGTTATTGTTATCACTCCCTGCTTCTACTGACGCCGAACAAGTGCGTTAACATAACTGTAACTCGAGGTTGCAATTATGTTCTACATGCAAATGTAAAACAGTGCCTTCCCTAACTTACTCTAATTATTGATAACTTTGGCATTTGCGTCTGGCGGCGGCAGAACCAGAGACCTGCCGCGAGTATACGCCTCGCAACAATCAAATACAAACCCCGTTACATGACCTCTAACACGCTTTTAGAAATTTGCACTATTTTGTGCAAACTTATTAACAAGCGCACACAAGCAAGCACAAAAATTGACATTTGGGCGTCTGATCGGTACAACAAATGTACATCCGCCTTGGATTAGGATTATAAAAAACAAAGGAGATTGTTATGGCAGACAAGAAAGCTACTCTTCACATTGAAGGGAAAGCACCCGTCGAACTGCCGATTATCGGGGGCACTGAAGGGCCTGAAGTAATTGATGTACGTAAGCTTGGAGCTAACGGTTATTTTACATTCGACCCTGGTTTTCTAGCCACTGCATCATGTGAATCTCAAATTACTTACATTGATGGTGATAAAGGTATTCTGCTTCACCGCGGATACCCGATTGACCAATTGGCCAATAACGCCGACTACCTGGAAGTGTGTTACATCCTTCTTTACGGAGAGGTTCCGACCCGCGAGCAGTACGAAACATTCCGTACCACAGTGACGCGTCACACCATGGTGCATGAGCAGATCTCAAGCTTCTTCCACGGCTTCCGCCGTGATGCTCACCCGATGGCTGTTATGTGTGGTGTGGTGGGTGCACTTGCTGCGTTCTACCATGATTCGCTGGATATCAATAACGATACCCACCGTGAAATCACTGCGTTCCGCCTATTGTCGAAAATGCCGACACTAGCAGCAATGTGTTACAAGTACTCTATCGGTCAACCATTTATCTTCCCGCGCAATGATCTAGACTATGCAGAAAACTTCCTGCATATGATGTTCGCAACGCCGTGTGAAGAGTACGACGTCAGCCCAGTAGTGGCTCGTGCAATGGACAAGATTTTCACCCTGCACGCTGACCACGAGCAAAATGCCTCGACCTCGACTGTACGTCTTGCCGGTTCATCAGGCGCTAACCCATTTGCCTGTATTGCGGCGGGTATCGCGTCACTGTGGGGCCCTGCACACGGTGGTGCTAACGAAGCCTGCTTGAAGATGCTGGAAGAGATTGGCAGTGTTGATAAGATCCCAGAGTACGTTGAGCGTGCGAAAGACAAGGATGATCCATTCCGCCTAATGGGCTTCGGTCACCGTGTCTACAAGAACTACGACCCACGTGCGACGGTAATGCGTGAAGCGTGCCACGAGGTTCTTCAGGAGCTGAACATTCAAGATCCGCTACTTGATGTTGCAATGGAGCTTGAGCGTATCGCCCTGTCTGATGAGTACTTTATCGAGAAGAAACTGTACCCGAATGTCGATTTCTACTCAGGTATCATCCTGAAAGCAATTGGTATCCCGGTGTCCATGTTCACGGTTATCTTCGCGATGTCTCGTACCATCGGCTGGATTGCCCACTGGAACGAAATGCACAACGATCCGGGCAACCGTATCGGCCGTCCTCGTCAGTTGTACACTGGTTACAACCAGCGCGAGTTCAGCCCGCTGCACGAACGTGAGTAATGTTAGCATTCACTATTGAAAGGGCCTTCGGGCCCTTTTTTGTTATAACAGCAGAACCTAGTAACGAGATCCTAGTTCCTAGGATGAGCAAAGAGCGAAAACTAGGCTCTACAGATTAAATCTAAGGACTAGCACACTGTATTTTAGCTTTTGGCTTTTAATCTTTTCCTAGGAACTAGGATCGCTCTTAATCCCGCCCCTGCTTTTAACGACAAAAGGGCCCGAAGGCCCTTTTTATTATCGTCTTATCAACTGTTTGTGATTAAACAAACTTGATTTTGGTCACTTCTTTCAAGCCAGATAGAACCAGCGTTGGAAGAGATGCTGCTAGGAACACAGTGATTAGGTGACCAGCTGTTAGACCTTCAGTGCTGAAGATGAACTGGCCAACGCCTGTGTAAATCACACCTAGAGACAGTGATGCTGACAGCGCTACCGCACCCAACAATGATTTGTTGGTGAATGGATTCTTGCGGAACAGCGTGCTGAACGTACGTGAATCAAAGATGTGCCATAGCTGACAGAACACTAGCATTGCAAACGCCATTGTCTGTGCGTAGTTAGCGCTTAGACCAGCGTTCATTGCCCAGTTGAATGCCAGGAAGCTCATGCCACCCTGTGCTAGACCACGGATAACGATACGGGTACCTAGGTGGTCGCTGAAGAAGCTCTCGTTACGCTTACGCGGTTTACGCTCCATCAGGTCTTTCTCTTCAGGGTCAACACCCAGAGCCAGTGCTGGCAGGCCATCTGATACCAGGTTAATCCATAGGATCATTAGCGGCGTCAGTGGTAGTGCCACTTCTGGGCCCATGAACAGGAATGCAAACAGGATTACCGATACTTCACCCACGTTCGCAGTCAGAGCCTGGCGGATGAACTTACGCAGGTTATCGAAGATTTGACGACCCTGGCGTACCGCTTTAACGATAGTGCTGAAGTTGTCATCCAGCAGGATCAGGTCACCTGAATCTTTAGCAACAGAGGTACCAGTGATACCCATGGCAACACCGATATCTGCGCGGCGCAGTGCTGGTGCATCGTTCACACCGTCACCAGTCATTGCAGCAACTTCGTTGTTGTACTGCTGAGCCTGTACGATACGTAGCTTGTGCTCAGGCGTTACACGGGCAAATACTGCAACATTCGGACAGATACGACGTAGTTCTTCATCGTCCATGTCATCTAGCTCGCTACCAGTAACGACTAGATCTTCTTCGCTACGGATAATACCGATGTCACGTGCAATCGCGGCTGCTGTCAGGGCGTGGTCACCCGTGATCATTACGGTGCGAACACCCGCATCGTAACAGCTGTCTACTGCTGCACGTACTTCTGGACGCGGTGGATCCATGATGCCGTATAGGCCAAGGATAGTCACATCCTGCTCTAGCTCGGTATGGTCACGCTTCAAGTCATCTTCAGACAGCTCACGGAAACCTACCGCCAGGGTACGTAGCGCCTGCTCGGCAAAGTCCTGGATAGCCGCTTCGTAGTTTGCAACCATCTCTTCTGCTGGGTTGGCAGCAACCGCTAGGTTACCTTCAGTCGTTGCTGGCTGGTATGCCACAACGTCACCGTTAACCATAAAGCCTGACGCATTACGTAGTACGACATCTGGCGCACCCTTGATAGCTAGGAAGTGCTTACCCTGTGGGTCTTTAACGATAACCGAAGCCATCTTACGCGCAGAGTCGAACGGGAATTTCTCAACAATTGAGTAGCCGCCAGTCGATAGCATTTCTGCTTGCTGTAGACCAGCTTTAGCGGCAGCAACAATCAGTGCACCTTCGGTTGGATTACCGCGTACAGAAGACTTGTCGCCGTCTTGAATGTATTCAGAATCATTACACAGAGTTGCAACAACCAGACCTTTCATCATCTCAGGGCTGTCTATTACATCTGTACCGTGGGCTAGCGGCTTGAACTCACCTTCTGGAGAGAAACCTTTACCGCTGACTTCCCAGTTACGGCCTGATGCATCGTAGGCTTTCATTACCTGCATCTGGTTCTGGGTTAGAGTACCTGTCTTGTCTGAACAGATAACGGTGGTTGAACCTAGGGTCTCGATAGCCGCAAGCTGCTTTGCCAGCGCGTTGCTCTTAACCATACGGGTTGAACCCATGGTCAATACGATAGTTACCACTGTTGGTAGACCTTCAGGGATAGCAGCAACTGACAGTGAAATACCTGTGTTCAGAATTTCAAGCCATGGCATACCGTGGTATAGACCGATCACACACACAACGGCTACAACGCCCAGCGCAACAACCATCAGCGACTTGGCAATCAAGTCCATACGCTCTTGCATCGGTGTCTTGGTTTCTTCGGTATTCGCCATCATGTCGGCGATATGGCCAACTTCTGTCTGCATGCCGGTACCAACAACAATACCAAGGCCAGTACCTGAAGTTACCATGGTGGTCATGAAGCCCATGTTAATCTGGTCACCAAGACCAATATGACCATCTTCCAGTGCGTCAGCCGTCTTATCAACTGGCTCTGACTCACCGGTCAGCGCTGCTTCGTCGATAGACAGGCGGTTCGCTTCAATAATACGAACATCGGCAGCCAGAATGTCACCGGTGCTGATCTTCAATACATCACCCGGAACAATTTCACGGGCTGGGATATCTACCCATTCACCATTACGACGGACCTGCGCCATAGGGGCAGCCATGTCGCGTAGTGCTTCCATACCTTTCTGGGCTTTGAACTCCTGCCAAAAAGCAATCAGCACGTTGATGACAATGATTACGCCGATAGCGACGGCATCAATCAAGTGACCAGTGAAGAAGGAAACAATTGCACCGATCCCAAGGATGAAGATCAGTGGGTTCTTGAATTGATGCGCTAGCAGCTCCAGTACCGTTTTGCCGGCCTGCTCCTGCAGTTCATTGGAGCCGAACTGCTCCTGGCGCTGTTTCACTTCCTCAGAAGATAAACCATTCTCGGTTGACGTACCCAAATTGGACACAGTACTGGCAACCGTTTCGGTAAACCATTTTTTAGTCATGGGGGGAATCTCCAATTAAATACATTCAGTCGACATCAGTACAAATTCAAACTGATAAAAAGCATTCGCTGAATAGGTCAAAGTAATTTAAAACTCGTTATTAAAGGCATCATGCCAATTAATTTTTTTCACATTCCTGAATACTTTCTGAATAAAGCATTCGAGTTCATTTAAACGAGTAAATTTAAATTAACCGAAAAAATGGTGGGTTGTAATTATATTTCGTAGGGCCATACGATAGTTCAGGATGGATCTTTGACAAATATCAAGATTCAGACCGAATGCGTCACAATTTCAGACATGAAGTTGAAACAAAGTATGAATTAGACCCAGTTCTAACAGAATTAATACCTCCGAAATATCGAATTATGAAATTTTACAACACAAAATAAAAGGCTTAACGCGCTCGCATTAAGCCTTTTTGTGCGTTTATTTTGGTTAAAAAAACCGTTAAACCGGATTATCCACATCGATAAACATGACGTCGAAATTATGTTTATCGGCTAAATACTCACCTAATGATTTTATTCCATAACGCTCAGTTGCATGATGGCCAGCACTAAAATAATGAATACCTAATTCTCGGGAAATATGAACTGTTCTTTCGGAAATTTCTCCAGAAATAAAAGCATCCAAACCTTTATTTGCTGCTAATTCTATAAAGTCTTGGCCGCCACCAGTACACCATCCCACCGTTTTAATTTCCTTTGTCGCATTATCGCCAATATGCAATGGTTCACGGTGCAAGGTAATTGACAGCCTTGCCGCCAATTCTTCGCCACTCAAAGGCTGGGAAAGTTGACCATAAATAGCGACAGAGTTCGGGTTGCCCTCTTCCAAACCACCTAACACTTCGATGTCCAGCAGTTCAGCCAGCTTTGTGTTGTTACCCAATGTTGGATGGACATCCAGCGGCAGGTGGTAGGCATACAAGTTGATACCATTCTCAATAAGGGCTTTAATGCGACGATATTTCATGCCGCGAATTTCTGCCGGCTCTCCCTTCCAAAAGTAACCATGATGAACCAGCAGCGCATCGGCCTGCTCGTCGATCGCGCGGTCAATCAACTCCTGACAGGCGGTTACCCCAGTAATGATCTTCTTGACCTCAGACTTACCCTCAACCTGCAGGCCGTTCGGGCAGTAATCTTTGATTTGATGGGGACTCAGCAGCTCGTTAAGCACTGACTCAAGTTGGATATTGTTCATCGTCTATTTCCTTCTCCTCAATAGCGATATTCTATACCCAAACCCCAGTAGCTGTTGATCTTTTCCTGTACCCTATACTCAGAACAAGTTAAGCAACAAAAAAGCTGCCGAACGGCAGCTTTATCAGGTCATAATGATGAAGGCGCTAGCAGTTAGTAAAGGTGCTGAGCCGCCAGCTCGGTCTGGGTCAGCCAAACGGGTTTGGTACTGGTTTTCAGCCATACCCGGTGCAGGTAGCTATATAGCTTTGAGCGTGTTTCCACTGGAGTGAACATCATGACGGGAAAGGTCACTACACCGACAGTGACTACAAACGCACGGCGAACAAAAATACGCAACGGTGAATAGCGAGTATACATAACGCCTCCTTGGCCAAGCAGAACAACATACTGGTCTTATTGTTCTAATCTATTGAAATAACCTAGAGTCAACACTCTAAAACAGGCTATTTCATAGTCAATATCATTATAAAAAGAAGGGCTTTATAGCGAAATGTCTACTTTTTACAATAACAACACAGCCATCAAACATGCCGATAACAGCCTCAACGCTATACTTACCCTCCCGCCACTATTAGGTGGCCATCCATTCATTGCTGACCAGCGTTGGCTGGATGAATTTGCCAGTAATGCGATTATCCCAAAAGGTATCGAGTACCAAGGTGGACGTCGTTTGGGCTTTTTCTACCAATGGCTATGGCAGCAACTGATCATGCACCACCCATGCTATGAACTACTGGCAGAGGAGATCCAACTCAGTGTCGACAAGCGCACGCTCGGCGCGGTTGATTTCCTGGTTAAAAACTTGAGGACAGGTGAAGTTGAACACTGGGAAGTCGCCATCAAGTTTTACCTCGCGTTTGAAGACAGGTGGCCCGGCCCTAATGCCCGTGACGATCTGGATAAAAAAGCCAACAAAATGCTCAGCCACCAGCTCATGCTGTCTGACCACCCGGCCTTTATAGATCAGTACCAAGCACAATTTGGCCAAATCAGTCAGCGCCGGCTGATCATGCAGGGGCGTGTTTTTTTCCCCGCCTTTGCTGATTATGCAGGGTCAGGGATCCAGCTTGGTGCAGAGGCGGCTAAAGGCTTGTGGTGCTATTCGGGGCAAGCCGCTCGGCTCAACTTAAGGCCTATCGCCAAGCCTGAGTGGATAGCTCCACCCCATTACGGCCAAATTGCCGAAGAGCCCGCCCTAACCTCAGTCAGCAACCCGACGATGGCTGTCGCCCCTGATGGCCAGGTGTGGTTTGTGATGCCCGAGCACTGGCCTCATTCTTCAATGAAAAAGGTGCCAATAGCCAAAGCTACAGGCATAAAAAAACGCCCGCTCTAAAGAGCAGACGTTTCATCAATAGTCCCGAGAGATTACAGGCCAGCGTCGGCAAATACCTTACTGACAATTTCCTGTGCTTCTTTCTCAATCAAAGCCAAGTGCTCTTTGCCCTTGAAGCTCTCGCAGTAGATCTTGTAGATATCTTCCGTGCCTGATGGACGCGCAGCAAACCAGCCGTTTTCAGTGGTTACTTTCAGGCCGCCGATAGCCGCACCGTTACCCGGTGCATGGGTTAGGCGTGCCGTGATTGCATCACCAGCCAGCGTCTCAGCTGCAACCATCTCAGGAGATAGCTTGCTAAGTACCGCTTTCTGCTCACCGTTTGCCACGGCCTGCAGGCGGTTGTACTCAGAAGCGCCGTGCTTAGCAGCCAGCTCTTCGTAGTACTGCTGCGGGTTTTTACCCGTTACCGCTGTGATTTCAGCAGCCACTAGGCAAAGCAGGATACCGTCTTTGTCGGTTGACCAAGGCGTACCGTCCATGCGCAGGAATGAAGCCCCCGCACTTTCTTCGCCGCCGAAGCCAAGCTCACCGCTGTACAGGCCATCAACAAACCATTTGAAGCCAACCGGTACTTCGCAAAGCTCACGACCAAGATCAGCCACCACACGGTCGATTAAAGCACTTGATACCAAGGTCTTACCTACAGCGACTTGCTGTGCCCAATCTGGACGATGGCGGTATAGGTAATCAATACATACCGCAAGGAAGTGGTTCGGGTTCATCAAACCAGCAGGCGTGACGATACCGTGACGGTCGTAATCTGGGTCGTTACCGAAAGCCAAGTCGTACTTGTCTTTGTGCGCCAGCAGGCCAGCCATTGCGTAAGGCGATGAACAGTCCATGCGAACAACACCGTCTTTGTCTAGCGACATAAAACGGAAAGACGGGTCGATAGACTCATCTACAAGCGTTAGATCCAGACCGTAATGTGCCGCGATCTGACGCCAGTACTCGATACCAGAGCCACCTAGTGGATCAACACCGATTTTCAGGTTGGCTTTCTGGATAGCGGCCATATCGATGACATTAACCAAATCGTCAACATATGGTGCAACTAACTCACGCTCTTCAACCAAGTCGCTCGCAAAAGCGTCTTCGATTGATACGCGCTTAACATCAGCCATACCCGCTGCAATGATCTCATTAGCGCGAGTTTCAATCGCTGTTGTCAGTGCACCTTCCGCCGGGCCACCGTGGACAGGATTGTATTTGATACCGCCGTCCTGAGGTGGGTTGTGGGATGGCGTGATAACAATACCGTCAGCTTTGTCCTCATGCACCTTGTTATGGCACAAGATAGCATGTGAAATACCTGGGGTCGGGGTATAACCACGGCCCTGCTGGATCACCACCTGCACACCGTTCGCCACCAGTACTTCAAGCGTCGAAGTAAAGGCTGGCTCTGACAGAGCGTGGGTATCTTTACCTAGGAAAAGTGGGCCTGTTACGCCATTGGCCGCTCTAACTTCAGCTACCGCCTGGGCAATAGCCCAGATATGGTGCTGGTTGAAAGTTCCTTTGTCGGCAGTACCGCGGTGACCAGAAGTGCCGAAAGCGACCTTCTGCTGCGGATTTTGAGCACTAGGCTCAATCAGGAAATAATTTGCCACCAACGCGGGAATATTATGCATATCTTCTTGCTGGGCACGCTGCCCCGCACGAGGATGAATAGCCATTAACGTATCCTTGTAAAAACTAAATAGGCATATTGCCAGTTAAATTTCACCGCAAACTTTTTCAATGATATCGCCACCGAAGCTCATCTTGACCATCAGTTGCTCAACCATCTGACGTTTACGATCAGTATTCGTGTTTGTGATCACCCAGAAAGGCGTGTCCGGAATTTGCTTAGGCTTAGTGGTTTTACCACTGGCCAGCAGTTTCTCTTCTGTGTCGGCGAAGTAAATTCGGGTACGCCCTTTAATAGCAGCCGCTTCAGAGAAACCTTGAGGATCAATACGATAAAGCGAGGTCAATACCAGCATAAATCGGCCAATCGCCTTTTCCTGCACGGCAAACTCGTCAGAAATCAGCAAAGAGCGCATTTCTTTTACGCGATCATTGTTTGGTACCACATTGCCAGCATCTTTGCTTACCACTACGCCTTTCGGGCGTACTGGCATTACTACCTCTTGCTGCAAGGTCGCTACAGATTGGTCTGGCATCATCAGCAAGCGGCGCAGGATATCCGAAGCACTTTCACCAATGTGCTGGGTCTGGCTTGCGATATAACGATATAGCTCTTCGTCTACCTCAATAGTCTTCATCGTAGTGTTCATTATCGTTCCGTTTAAAAATCACCGAGAGATTATAACGTGATCCGAAGTTATACTCTACGGTAAAGCGTTAACAACAAGAGAAAATAGTCAGTGAATCTTCATTACCAAGTCGACGGTCAGGGCGATGCGATCGTCTTGATCCACGGCCTGCTCGGCAGTGCCGACAATCTCGGCCTCATGGCCAGATCATTGAAAGATAAATATAAAGTGATCAGCGTTGATCTTCGCAACCATGGCCGCTCACCACACAGTGATCAATTTACCTACCGCGAAATGGCACAGGATGTCCTGACGGTTATCGACCAACTCGACATCGAGCACTTCTCGCTGATTGGTCATTCTATGGGCGGCAAGGTGGCAATGGCAGCAACGGAACTTGCCGCATCCCGTATCAACCATCTCTTAGTGTTGGACATGGCCCCGGTTCACTACCATGTCCACCGCCATGAAAATGTGTTCAACGGTCTGCGCGAGGTTACTCGCCATACCGTCACCAAGCGCAGTGAAGCCGAACCTCTATTGGCAAAACACGTGGTTGAACCAGGGGTACGCCAGTTCCTGCTAAAATCCTTTGCCAAACAAGACAGCGGTCTGTTCGACTGGCGTTTCAATGTCGAAGGCTTGATCGCCAACTATGCCACTATCATGGGTTGGCAGGATATCACTCCCTTTACCGGCAAAACCCTGTTTATCAAAGGGCAGGATTCTGAGTACATTCTACCGGAACACCGTATGGCTATCGGCACCCAGTTCCCCAATGCCAAAGCGCACTTGGTGGCGAATACCGGCCACTGGCTGCATGCCGAGAAGCCAGAAACGGTCAATCGCATCATTTTGAACTTCTTGCAAGGTGCTTAGCGTTAACAGGCGGGTATTGTCTATGATATAGTGCGCGCCTAGCTCAAGAATGACGATAATGTGGAAAGGAGACACAAATGTTGTATGAGCACATGGATTTGCTTGAATCTATTGGGCTGGATTTGCTCTTTGCCGCGATATTTTTCTTTATCGGCATGGCCATTAAAGATGTGCTAAAACAAGGCAATGTACCGCCTTTTGGCCGAAAAATCGTCTGGCTGGTTCTTTTCCTTGGATGTGCCGGATTTATTACCAAAGGTCTTATCCAAATCAGCTGGGAAGGCGCAGGCATCGGCTAAAATTGAACGAATACTGTCATTGATTGCCATAAGCAGTTATGCGCTGACTTAAAAAACGCACTCAATGATCATCAGGGTATACTCCTGACAAGGCTATTTCTATCGTTGGCAAGTAAGCTAACGGTCAACATTAATTACGGGTAATTTCTACTATGGCAAGTGTAGGACTCTTCTTTGGTAGCGACACTGGTAACACAGAAGCGGTCGCTAAAATGATCCAGAAACAACTGGGCAAAAAGCTAGTTGAAGTCAAAGATATCGCGAAGTGCAGCAAAGAAGATATCGATAACTTTGACCTACTGTTGCTAGGTATCCCAACTTGGTACTACGGTGAAGCACAGTGTGACTGGGATGATTTCTTCCCAGAGCTAGAGCAGGTAGACTTCTCAACCAAGCTAGTTGCTATCTTTGGCTGTGGTGACCAGGAAGACTACGCAGAATACTTCTGTGATGCGATGGGCACAGTGCGTGAAATCGTTGAAGGCCGTGGCGCAACTATCGTGGGTCACTTCTCTACCGAAGGTTTCGAGTTCGAAGCCTCTAAAGCCCTAGTCGATGACAACCACTTTGTTGGCCTATGTGTTGACGAAGACCGCCAGCCTGAATTGACTGAACAGCGTGTTCAGAGCTGGGTTAACCAAATTTACGATGAAATGTGCCTAGCAGAGCTTGCTGACTAATCATTTCATTTGTCGGAATACCAAAATGCCGGGCTCAATGCCCGGCATTTTTTTATCTGCCATCAGCCATTCATCAAGAGACTGCCTGCCCATCATCAATGGTTTCTTCCCCATCGTGCTGTTCGGCTTCTCGGTACTGCGGTTTTTTGCGCACGTATAGCACCCGCTTAACCTGCGACACTACATCACCACGGGTATTTTTTACCTGCACCACAAATTCAGGAAAATACTTCTCCCCACTTGTTGTCGCATGGAGGATCTGTTCAAGGTGATCTTCCGTTATCACAAAGTCAGCATATAAATCAGTATTGCCAGGCTTGATAAAATGAATTTCTGCCTGCTTGTCCCAGACGAAATATTCTTTGCCGAGGATCCCTATCAGCATCAAAGCATAGACAGGATCGGTCAGCGAAAAAATGCTACCACCGTATTGAGTACGATTAGCATTTTTATTCCACCATCTTAACTTTAGCTTTATCTGCACTTCGCGAAAATCATCAGAAATGCGAACAATACGTATTCCCGCTCCCCAGAAGGGAGGCCATAAATTCAGGGCAAACTTCACAATTGACGGGCGGTAGAATCGGTACACGGCCATAATCCCTCAAAACTGGTACGATGAGTCTATTCTAACTCGCAAGCGTACAATTTCACAACAATATTGCAACACAAAGAAAAGTTAGATATCAGCAAGATTGACCTGTTTTATGGTTTATTGTTACCTTGTGGTCACTTATAATGAGGATAGAAGAGAAAGACTACTGTACCATGAGGGTGCGGGTAGCCAATAGGAAACTCCAATGTCAGATAATAACCATGCACTAAAACAAGCTGGCCTAAAAGTAACGCTTCCACGCCTAAAAATCCTGGAAGTGTTACAACAGCCGGATTGCCAGCATATCAGTGCTGAAGACTTGTATAAGAAGCTAATCGATATCGGTGAAGAAATTGGCTTGGCGACGGTATACCGCGTTTTAAACCAATTTGACGATGCCGGCATTGTTACGCGTCACCATTTCGAAGGTGGTAAATCTGTGTTCGAACTAGCGACACAGCATCACCATGATCACCTTGTATGCCTTGACTGCGGCAAAGTTATTGAGTTCTCTGATGAAATCATCGAAGAGCGCCAAAAAGAAATCGCTGCTAGCTTCAATGTCCGCCTTACCAATCACAGCCTATACCTATATGGTCACTGCGCCGAAGGTAACTGCCAAGAAGACAGCACACTGCACGACAAAAAATAATTAAGCTCAAGTAAAAAACAATAAGGCCGGGAGCTCAACACTTGGCCACTCATCCAGCTTAGCGTTTGTTGTTGTACACCAATAAAAAAACCAGCCTTGCGGCTGGTTTTTTCATATCAGGCTAAATCAGGCTTAGTCGCCAATCTTTGCCCAAGTATCACGTAGGCCAACTGTACGGTTGAAGACCAACTTCTCTTTCGAAGAGTCTTTGCTATCAGCACAGAAGTAGCCCATACGTTCGAACTGGAATGCTTTCTCCGCTTCTGCGTCAACCAATGATGGCTCAACAACACCGTTCATCACGGCCAGTGACTCAGGGTTGATAACAGAAACGAAATCATCCGCAGCACCTGGGTTTGGTACTGTGAACAGGCGATCGTATAGACGAATTTCAGCCGGGATACCCTGCTCTGCAGATACCCAGTGAATTACGCCTTTCACCTTGCGGCCGTCAGCTGGGTTCTTACCTAGCGTCTCGTTATCGTAAGTACAGAAGATAGTGGTGATGTTACCTTCTTCGTCCTTCTCGATGCGCTCAGCCTTGATCACGTACGCGCCACGCAGGCGAACTTCTTTGCCTAGTACCAGGCGCTTGTACTTCTTGTTCGCTTCTTCGCGGAAGTCTTCACGCTCGATGTACAGTTCGCGGGTGAACGGTACTGTGCGGCTGCCCATCTCTGGCTTGTTCGGATGGTTGGCAACATCCAGCATTTCTGCGTCGCCCTCGAAGTTCTCGATCACGACTTTTACAGGATCAAGTACAGCCATCGCACGTGGTGCGTTCTCGTTCAGATCGTCACGGATACAAGACTCCAGCGAGCTCATCTCGATAGTGTTGTCTTGCTTGGTGACACCGATACGCTTACAGAACTCACGGATTGACGCTGACGTAAAGCCACGGCGGCGCAGGCCGGAGATAGTCGGCATACGTGGGTCATCCCAACCGCTAACCAAGTTCTCAGTCACTAGCTGGTTAAGCTTACGCTTGGACATCACCGTGTATTCCAGGTTCAGGCGGCTGAACTCATACTGGCGTGGCTGGCAATCAATAGTGATGTTATCCAGTACCCAGTCGTACAGGCGGCGGTTGTCCATGAATTCCAATGTACAGATAGAGTGCGTAATGCCTTCTAGCGCATCAGAAATACAGTGGGTGAAGTCATACATCGGGTAGATGCACCACTTGTCACCAGTCTGGTGGTGAGTTGCAAAGCGTACGCGGTAGATCACCGGATCACGCAACACCATGAACGGTGAAGCCATGTCGATCTTCGCGCGAAGGCTCATCTTGCCTTCTTCGATCTCGCCGTTCTTCATTTTTTCGAACAGCTCAAGGTTTTCTTCTACGCTGCGATCACGGTATGGGCTGTGCTTACCGGCTTCGGTAAGGGTGCCGCGGTATTCGCGCATTTGCTCTGGACTTAGCTCATCAACATACGCTAAGCCTTTATTAATCAATTCAATAGCAAACCCGTACAGCTTATCGAAGTAGTTCGATGAGTAACAAATCTCACCGCTCCACTCAAAGCCCAACCAGTTAACATCGTTCTTAATAGACTCAACGTATTCGATGTCTTCTTTCTCAGGGTTAGTATCATCAAAACGAAGATTACATTGGCCCTGATAGTCCTGAGCAATACCGAAGTTCAAACAAATAGATTTCGCATGGCCGATGTGCAGGTAGCCATTTGGCTCCGGCGGGAATCGGGTATGTACGCTTGTATGTTTGCCACTTGCTAAATCCGCATCAATGATCTGGCGGATAAAGTTAGTTGGACGAGCTTCAGATTCACTCATCAATTACACCTCGTGTGCTTACAGGATTTTTAAGTCCCCTATGATCCATAAATATAGGGGCCGACTCAACAAATAGTGTACATTGTTTGTCGATATGAATAAAAAAACCCCGCAATCGCGCGGGGTCTCAAATAGAATCGGCCGAAACAGGCGGGTTTACCCCGCCCAGTCGTGATTTTTAGCGAACAATTTATAGCGAAACAGAGCGGCTAAAGCGCTTGCCATCGGCACTCACAGCCCGCACCTCTACATCACCCGACACTGCTGGTTTGCGGTTAGCATCATAGGTCTGCCACGTAGCCCCAGCATCAGTTGAGTATTGAAGTGCCAGGCCCGGCATACTGATATTCATATGCAGCTTGCCTGCCTCAACCTTGGCACCCGGTACCGGAACGCGGTATTGGATCCCGGCCGCATCCAGCTTGGCAAGTTCTCGCTGGCCTAGCAGGTTGGCAAACCGCGCCCAATCGCCGTGCAGTGCAGCCTTATCAACATACTGGGTAGACTGGCTGTATTCGACTCCCGGTTGGTAGTCACGCTCCCATTTTGCCTGGTGCCAAGCACGCTCGGCAGCAGCAAGTACTCGAGGGAAAACCATGTATTCATATTGCTCGTCGGTACGGACCGTTTCGCTCCAAAGCTGGGCGGACAAACCGTGGAAGCCATCAAAGCCGGCAGTCCCCTTGCTGGCAAAACCGTTACCATCGCGATCAACCGAGGTTTCGGCATTCTGCGGTAGGTTTTCCGGCGCAAAACCGAACATCTTGCGGGTATCAGTAGCACGGGTCGCCCAGTAGTAGCCACGCTCTTGCGGGTCAACTTCGTAAGGCATGTCCATGTAGACATAATCCGGGTTAGAGACAATCAGATCGTAGCCTTTGGCTGCCCAGTCGTATGCGGATGCACCGCCGCCCCAGTAAAGTACATCCCAGAAGTTGACGCGGACATTCTCGGTGGCAAAGGCATTGGCGCCCTCAGAATACTTGAGGCCATCCTGCCATGCCTGGAAGTTAGCAATGCCCTTCTCTGCCACCACCTTGCTGACTTTCTCGGCGAAGTAGCTTGGCAGGTGGGCGTAATCGGACACGACACCATCAGCGATAGCCTGCTGGCACATTGGCGATTTAGCAAACGGCTTATCTTGTAGGGACAGATCCAGGTCGCCTTTCCACTCGACCTTGTCCGCTGCATTGATATCCTGGAAACCGGCGCCTAGCTTGATGTTCTTGGCTTCATCACCACCGAAATGCCAGGTATTGAGCGGCATGCCTGCTTGCTGGTGCATCGCTGCCACTTCAATGATCACCTTATCAACGAAGTTCAGCGAAGAGTCCATACATGGGTTGATAAAGCTGCGCTTGTCGTAGAACTGCACCGTCGTGACATTGGATGTGTCTTGAGGATCCATCAGGCGGTACTGGTTGGCTGCCGCCAAGTCACCTTCAGCGGCCAAGCGCTGGTAGCGTGCTTCCATCGCAATCACCGCAGCGCGTGAGTGGGCCGGCATGTCGATTTCTGGGATCACTTCAATACCGCGGGCCTTGGCGTATTCCAGGATATCGAGGTAGTCCTGCTTGCTGTAAAAGCCCGAGCCGAAATTATTGTTGTCCGGGCCAGAGCCCAGCTGCGGCAACAAACAGGTTGTTTCCGACAAGTCATGGCAACGCTGGCCGCCGATATCCGTTAGCTCAGGCAAGCCCGGGATCTCGATACGCCAACCTTCATCGTCTGTCAGATGGAAATGGAACTTGTTCATCTTGTACGCTGCCATCTGGTCAAGCGTACGCAATATCGCTTCTTTTGAGTGGAAGTTCCGGCCCACATCGACCATCACCCCACGGTAGTCAAAGCGAGGCGCATCCGTAACCTTCAAGGTTGGGATTGTCTGCTCGGTGCCGGTTCCCATCAGCGACATCAGCGACTGCAAGCCATAGAAGGCCCCTTGGTAATCATAACCAGTAACTACTGTGCTGCCTTTACTGACTTCGAGTTGGTAGGCTCCAGAGACCTTATGGGCTTTATCAAAGCGTTGTGGGTCCAGCACCAGCTTAACCGGGTACTGGCCCTGGGTGTCTACCCCCAGGGTTGCCATACGTTCAGTGGCTGCTGCCAGCATTGGGGTTGGGATTGCCTGGTTATCAATACGGATCCCGCTGGCAAGAGACACTGCACTGCCGGTCAAGCGCGTTTCCAGCGGTGTCGGGATTATGGTTCCCGCTAGCTCTTCCTTGGCAATCAAGTCTACATCGCTGTTTTTCTCGAAGCGCGACTGGGCCGTTGCCAGGATATTGTTGTCTGCCGGGGTACGCTTCCAGTTCTCGCCATCAATGACCGATAGGTAAGCCGATGGGTCTTCGCTTTCCATACTTTGCAGTGTCTTCGGCTCGGAATCGCCAGCCACGACATAGGCCCGTGGCATGTAGTCATTTTCAAACAGCGTCCAATACTCACCTATGTATGGGATCACCACGCTTTCACCAGCCGCAAAGCCCTGAAACTTGTCTGTCGGCTCCAAGGTATGCAAGTCACCGGTGATATGAGTCACCTTGAACTGCTCATTCTGAACATCCAAGATCATACGGATACTGTGGAAGTAGATTTTCCAGTCAGTATCATTCAGCGCCGGGCCATTGTTGGTCAGCGTCAGGTTGATCAAGTCACACGATGCCCACTCAGCGGCCAGTTCACGGCATTTCAGTCCTTCGTTTGCCCCATGATTGGTGACCACTTGGTAATTCATTCCCAAGTTAGCAGCCAATGCATCGGCGACTTGCTGATCGGCCTGAGTATTTGAGCGGGTTGAATCTGAAGCACAACCTGTTGCTGCCATTGCAACAACAGTGGCCAGTAGGCTTAATTTGAATGTTCTCACGAGTAACTCCTTATCCCGAAACCCCGAGGCAGCACCAACCATTGGTGCCCTCCCGGGCAAACAAACATAACAATGATCTGAAACCGCACGCACCAAGAGTCCCCTTGAAATCCCGGCATCGCCGGCAAGGTTGGAAGGCAGTGTAAAGCGTGTGGTATCAGGTGATTATTGAGTCTGAATCAATATCGGCCTCCGAATGGAGGCCGATAGGGTCGTTATCTATGACTTAGGATGAAGTCATTAAGGAAGTTTTACCGCTGATAGGTCTTCGTTCGGAGAAACTTTTTTCATCTCGCCAGCAACGATTTCAGCTAGTGGGCCAAGGATAACCTGCAGGTTGTTTGAACCAAGCTTAACCACACCCATTGCACCTAGTGCTTTCAGCGTTTTCTCGTCAGCAAGGCTGCTGTCTTTCAGTGTTAGACGTAGACGAGTGATACATGCATCGATGTTTTCTAGGTTAGATACGCCACCTAGTGCAACGATGTATTGCTTCGCTAGCTCACCAGTTTCCTGTGAACCACCTACCTCTGAAGAAGCTTCTTCATCGTCTTCACGACCAGGAGTCTTCAGGTTGAACTTAACGATAACGGTACGGAAGATTGCGTAGTATAGGCCGAAGAATACCAGACCCTGAACAATCAGCATGTACCAGTTTGTTGCAAGCGGGTTACGCGTTGATAGAACCATATCAACTAGACCTGCAGAGAAGCCGAAGCCAGCAATCCACTGCATTGACGCTGCGATGTATACAGAGATACCCGCTAGGAATGCGTGAAGTACGTATAGGCCTGGTGCTAGGAACATGAATGAGAATTCTAGCGGCTCAGTTACACCGGTGAAGAATGATGCGAAACCTGCTGCAATCATAATAGAAGCAACTTTTTCTTTGTTCTTCGCTTTAGCAGTGTGGTAGATAGCTAGCGCTGCACCTGGTAGACCAAACATCATGATTGGGAAGAAACCAGCCTGGTACATACCCGTTACACCTGGAGTCGCTACGCCTTCAGCAATTGACTTCGCACCACCTAGGAAGTTAGGGATATCGTTAATACCTGCTACATCGAACCAGAATACAGAGTTCAGTGCGTGGTGTAGACCCACTGGGATTAGTAGACGGTTGAAGAATGCATAGATACCTGCACCTAGCTCACCCAGACCCTGGATACCTTCACCGAATGATACTAGGCCACCGTAAACAGTTGGCCATACGTACATCAGAATGAACGCGATAAAGATACCGGCAAAAGAAGTCAAGATAGGTACAAGACGCTTACCAGAGAAGAATGCTAGCGCTTTATGAAGCTCAACATGTGAGAAGCGGTTGTAGATTTCAGCCGATACGATACCCACTAGGATACCAACGAACTGGTTATTAATCTTCCCGAAGGCTGCTGGTACTGCGCTTGCGTCAATACCCTGGATCTGAGCCACAGCACCCGGAGAAAGTAGAGTGGTAACAACAAGGAAACCAACGAAACCAGATAGTGCTGCCGCACCGTCTTTGTCTTTAGACATACCGTAAGCAACACCCACTGCAAACAGTACTGACATGTTATCGATGATCGCGGCACCTGCTTTGATCAAGAAGGCAGCAAGTGCACTGTTCGCACCCCAGCCGTTCGGATCAATCCAGTAACCAATACCCATTAGAATTGCTGCTGCAGGTAGCGTGGCGACAGGCACCATCAATGCTTTACCTACTTTTTGAAAATATCCAAGAATGTTCACCCTTAGTTCCCCCTATGGTTTTCTTAGATTCGATGTTAGGTAACTTATTTTAGCTACCCGATTAAGTTACTTGCAGTTTAAGAATTTTATTTCGCCCCGCAAATTAAAACGTCATCATTTGTGATCTTAGTCACCAGTATTGGCAATTGGCAGGCGATTTTGCTAGCTCGATCATAAAACTTATTTTATCATGCAAAACAAATGCGATATCACGCTATGATTTAACTGTAATTTAATTTTGGAATGAGGTGTCACTGTGAGACTAATCCCACTGAATGAAGCTAAAGATGTAGGTTTGTGGTCAGCTCGCTATATTGCTGATCGTATTAACAAATTTGAGCCAACAGCGGAACGTCCTTTTGTCCTGGGCCTACCAACAGGTGGCACCCCGCTAGCGACTTACAAGCGCCTAATCGAGCTTTATCAGGCCGGCGAAGTAAGCTTCAAGCATGTTGTAACCTTCAACATGGACGAATACATTGGTATTCCGGCTGACCACCCAGAGTCGTACCGTAGCTTCATGTACAACAACTTCTTCAACCACATTGATATTCAAGAAGAAAATATCAATTTGCTGAATGGTAATGCTGAAGACCACGAAGCAGAGTGCCAGCGTTACGAAGACAAAATTAAGTCCTACGGCAAAATCAACCTATTTATGGGTGGCGTGGGCAACGACGGCCACATTGCATTCAACGAGCCAGCGTCTTCACTGGCTTCTCGCACCCGTATCAAGACCCTGACTGAAGATACCCGCATCGCAAACTCCCGTTTCTTCGATGGCGATATCAACCAGGTTCCTAAGTACGCACTGACTATC
Organism: Photobacterium sp. ABD4_091; assembly: GCF_056160145.1. Taxonomy (NCBI): domain Bacteria; kingdom Pseudomonadati; phylum Pseudomonadota; class Gammaproteobacteria; order Vibrionales; family Vibrionaceae; genus Photobacterium; species Photobacterium sp. ABD4_091. The sequence goes on from NZ_JBSWWQ010000001.1 coordinate 616,875, forward strand.
GGTGTGGGTACCCTGCTAGATTCTGCGGAAATCATGATTCTGGTAACCGGCCACAACAAAGCACTTGCCCTACAGGCTGCGGTTGAAGGCTCAGTAAACCACCTATGGACAGTCTCTGCACTTCAGCTTCACCCTAAATCTCTGATTGTGTGTGATGAGCCATCAACACAAGAGTTGAAGGTGAAGACAGTGAAGTACTTCAAAGAGCTAGAAGCTGAAAATATCAAGCACCTGTAATTAAGGAGTTATTCATGTACGCGCTAACCAATTGCCGCATTTACACCGGTAGCGATGTGCTGAATAACCACGCCGTCATTATTGACGGCGTGAACATTCATGCTGTCTGCCACGAATCAGAGCTGCCTTCTGATATCGAAACCCGCGATCTAGATGGAGCCAACCTGACTCCAGGCTTCATCGACCTCCAGCTAAATGGCTGTGGCGGTGTCATGCTCAATGACGAAATCAACGCCGACACTATCCACACCATGCACCGTGCCAACCTGAAATCAGGCTGCACCAGCTTCCTGCCAACGCTGATCACCTCTTCAGACGAAGATATGAAAGCAGCCATCGCTGCCGAGCGTGACTACCAGAGCCAATACAACAATCACTCACTAGGCTTGCACCTTGAAGGTCCATACCTGAACGTGATGAAGAAAGGCATTCACTCTGTTGACCATATCCGCCGCTCTGACAACGAGATGATCAACACTATCTGCGAAAACGCTGATGTGGTTACCAAGGTCACCTTGGCGCCGGAGCAGAACGACCATAGCCATATCGAGCAGTTGGTTAAAGCCGGTATCGTAGTATCAGCTGGCCACACCAATGCAACTTATGTGGAAGCCCGCAAAGGCTTCGCATCCGGTATTACGTTTGCTACCCACCTGTTCAACGCGATGACGCCAATTGCTGGTCGTGAGCCAGGTATGGTCGGCGCCATTTACGACACACCAGAAGTCTATACTGGCGTGATCGCCGACGGTTTCCATGTCGATTATGCCAATATCCGTATGGCACACCGCATGAAAGGCGACAAACTTGTTTTGGTCACCGATGCAACTGCACCTGCAGGAGCAGACATGGATCACTTTATTTTTGTCGGCAAGAAAGTATATTACCGAGATGGCAAGTGTGTTGATGAGAATGGCACACTTGGTGGTTCGGCACTGACGATGATCGAAGCGGTTCAGAATAGTGTCGAACATGCAGGTATCGCCCTGGACGAAGCGGTCCGTATGGCAACCCTCTACCCTGCTCGCGCGATTGGCGTCGATCAGAAGTTGGGAGCCATCAAAAAAGGCATGGTAGCAAACCTGGCTATTTTTGATCGTGACTACAAGGTTCGGGCGACTGTTGTTAACGGTGAATACGAGCAGAATTAACTATGACAGGCGGACAAATTGGTAATGTTGATCTGGTAAAGCAGCTAAATAGTGCAGCTGTTTACCGGCTCATCGACTTGCAAGGCCCTATATCGCGAATCCAGGTAGCTGATGTCAGTCAGCTTGCACCTGCAAGTGTTACTAAAATCACCCGCCAACTGCTGGAGCGCGGCCTGATCAAAGAGGTCGCGCAGCAGGCTTCCACCGGAGGCCGGCGTGCAATTTCGCTGACGACTGAGTCAGCGCCTTTCCACTCGATCGCAATTCGTCTTGGGCGAAATTACATCGAGCAAACTATTTATGATCTCAGCGGCAAACACATTGTCGGCTCTGCGCATCCTTTCCACTATACCAATCAGCAAGAACTCATCGATGGCTTGCTAGAGCATATCCGCAAGTTCATTGCAGACAACCAGAACGTGCTGCGTGAATTGGTTGCCTTTGGTATTACCCTTCCGGGCCTGATTGACCCAGAAAGCGGTGTGGTTGAGTACATGCCGCATATCGATGTCGACAACCTGCCACTGTCAGAAATTATTACCGAAAAGTATGGCGTTGCCTGCTTTGTTGGCAATGATATCCGCGGCTTGGCGTTGGCCGAACATTACTTCGGTTCGAGCAAAGACTGCAAAGACTCTATCCTTGTCAGCGTTCACCACGGTACAGGTGCCGGGATCATCGTCAACGGCCAGGTATTCCTGGGCTATAACCGCAATGTCGGCGAGATCGGTCACATCCAGATCGACCCATTAGGCGACAAGTGCCAGTGCGGCAACTTCGGTTGTCTTGAAACCGTCGCAGCCGATCCGGCGATTATTCGCCATGTTCAGGCACTGCTGGACCAAGGCTACCCTAGCTCACTGCAGGAGCTAGAAGACGTCACTATGCCTGCCATCTGTGAAGCAGCAAACAAAGGTGATGAGCTAGCCAGCCAAGCGCTTATCAAGGTGGGCAACCAGCTAGGCAAAGCCCTGGCAATGACGATTAACCTGTTCAATCCACAGAAGATCATTGTGGCGGGCAACATTACCCATGCTAAGGATGTGGTTTTCCCGGCTATCCGCCGCTGTGTAGAAACTCAATCGCTGTCGACTTTCCACAAAGATCTACCGATCGTTGAGTCTCAGCTCTACACCCAGCCGACCATCGGTGCTTTCTCCATGATCAAGCGTGCAATGCTCAACGGTGTCTTGCTGCAACGCTTGCTTGAAGAATAAGAAACAATGTAAAACGCTTTGAATAGCTTTCTAAGTTATTCATCCTGTTACAAAATATTAAGGGCAGTCTCCAGACAGGTGACTGCCCTTTATGTTATATTTCGCCAATCAATAAAGTACCCTCATTGATAGAGGTACCTATCCAACAGCCAGCCCTCACTTATAATTCATCCACATTCGGGCCTGGCAAAGCACCATAAAGGAAGTCAGCCTAGCATGGAACTTATCTATATCATCGCCGCCTTTCTGGCTGGCTTTATCGCACTCCGGTGCAAACTGCCCCCTCTGGTGGGCTTTCTGGTTGCAGGTTTCGCCCTCAATACCGCAGGTTATGAATCAACGCCGGTATTATCGACGCTGGCAGATCTCGGTGTCACCTTGCTGCTGTTTACCATCGGCCTCAAACTCGATGTCAAAACCCTTCTCGCCAAGGAGATTTGGGGCGGAGCGACCCTGCATAACTTGCTAACAACCGGAATATTTACCCTGGCCCTGCTGATCTTAAAACAGCTCGGCATAGGCATGATGGCCGATCTCGATGTGGCACAGCTCGCGCTTCTGGCCTTTGCCCTGTCGTTTTCAAGCACCGTTTTTGCCATCAAGGCCCTGCAGGAAAAAGGCGAGCTCAATGCCACCTACGGTACCCTCGCCATTGGTATCCTGGTCATGCAGGATATTTTTGCAGTGCTCTTCCTGACCGTCTCAACCGGTAAGGTTCCTGAAATTACCGCACTCGCCCTGTTTGCCCTGCCGCTGCTGCGCCCGTCCCTGTTTAAAATCCTCGACCGTGCCGGCCATGGCGAGATGCTGGTGCTATATGGTATTTTCCTTGCGCTAGTCGCCGGAGTCGGCCTGTTTGAACTGGTGGGTATGAAGGGTGATCTCGGGGCACTGATTATGGGGATGATGCTTGCTGCCCACCCCAAGTCATCGGAAATGTCCAAATCGCTGTTCAACTTCAAAGAGCTACTGCTAGTTTGCTTCTTCCTCAATATTGGTTTGGCAGAGCAGCCGACACTCGACGGCCTGCTGATGGCGCTGCTGCTAATGGTGATGCTGCCGCTAAAGGGGATCCTTTACTACGTCATCTTCAACCTATTCCGCTACCGCGTCCGGACTTCCCTGCTCGGTACCCTGACCCTGTTCAACTACAGTGAATTCGGCCTGATTGTCGGCGGCCTGGCCTACAAGATGGGCATGCTGCCGGGCAGCTTCCTCGTGGCTATTGCCATTGCAGTATCCCTTTCCTTCCTAGTGGCTGCGCCGCTCAACAGCTTGGGCCATAAGTTATACAAGGATGCTTCAAAATGGCTCAAAGAGTTCGAGCCGGAGAAACTCAACGCCAGCGACCGCTTGATTGACTTGGGTAAAAAACAAGTCCTGATCCTTGGTATGGGCCGCATCGGCAGCGGCGCCTACGACGAGCTAGTAGAAACCTATGGCAACAACATCATTGGTGTCGAAGCCCGTGAAGACTCTGTCGAGCTACACCAAGAGCAAGGCCGCCATGTTATCCACGGCGATGCGACCGACCCGGACTTCTGGGCCAGGGTAATTTCCAAGCAGAATATCAAGCTGATCCTTTTGGCAATGCCACACAGCCAGGCCAACAGCTTCGCTCTCGAGCAGATCCGCGAGCGCAATTACCAGGGCCAAATTGCCGCCATCGCCAAGTACGGTGATGAAGAGGAAGAATTGAAAGCTCTTGGGGTCGATGCCGCCTTCAATATCTACCATGAAGCCGGTAGTGGTTTCGCCCGCCATGTGTGCGAACATTTGACGCCACAAATTAAGTCCAACTAATTTTCTCCACTCCTAGATCAAACGGCAGCTTCGGCTGCCGTTTGTTTTTATGCGCAAAATATCGCCCACCTTTAACTTTTATTCGTTTATTTTTATTTATTTTAAATAATATTCAGTCAAAGCTCTTTTTGTTTATTGATTTGAAATTGATGGTTGCAATTTATTATCGAATACGCAATTTTAACAATTAACGAAAGGACAGCGATGACGTGGCCAAGATCTGCCTAGCACATAACAAAGTGCTAACGCATCGAAGAAACAAACCAACACAACAGGTTATCTTCACCGCCACGCTGATTCCGACATTTTTCATGGATAGCAACATTAGTTAATTTTGGGGTAGGAAGTATGTGTTCAGTATTTGGGATCCTAGACATCAAGAGTGATGCAGCAGCATTGCGTCACACTGCATTGGAAATGTCTAAAAAAATGCGCCACCGCGGCCCTGACTGGTCTGGTATTTATTCATCAGAGAAAGCCATTCTGGTTCACGAGCGTCTGGCTATCGTCGACCTGAACAGCGGTGAGCAGCCTCTGTACAATGCTGACAAAACACATGCCCTTGCTGTCAATGGCGAGATCTACAACCACAAAGAGCTGCGTGCTGAATTTGCACCTGACTACCCTTTCCAGACCGAGTCTGACTGTGAAATTATTCTGGCGCTTTACAAAGAGAAAGGCCCAGAGCTGCTTGATTACCTGAACGGTATTTTCGGCTTCATTCTTTACGATGAGCAGGAAGACGCTTACCTGATTGGCCGTGACCATATCGGTATCATCCCGCTTTACCATGGCTACGATGAGCACGGTAACTACTATGTCGCGTCAGAAATGAAGTCACTGGTACCTGTTTGTAAAACAATCAGCGAATTCCCTCCAGGTTCCTTCCTATGGAGCAAAAACGGCGAGCCGACACGCTATTACAAGCGTGATTGGATGGAATTCGATTCAGTGGCGGATGCCAAAACGGATAAAGTGGCGCTAACTGAAGCCCTTGAAGGAGCTGTTAAGCGCCAGCTAATGACTGACGTTCCTTATGGTGTACTACTGTCCGGTGGTTTGGACTCATCCGTTATTTCTGCAATCACCAAGAAATTCGCAGCAAAGCGTATTGAGGATGATGAACAGTCGCAAGCATGGTGGCCAACCCTGCACTCCTTTGCCATTGGCCTGGAAGGTGCACCAGATCTAAAAGCGGCGAAAGTTGTTGCCGACAGTATTGGCACCGTTCACCACGAGCTGACCTATACGGTTCAGGAAGGGCTAGATGCTATTCGCGATGTGATTTACCACATCGAGACTTACGATGTAACGACTATCCGCGCCTCTACACCTATGTACCTAATGTCGCGTAAAATCCGCGCCATGGGCATCAAGATGGTGCTGTCGGGTGAAGGTGCCGATGAAGTGTTCGGTGGCTACCTGTACTTCCACAAGGCGCCAAACGCCAAAGAGTTCCACGAAGAAACAGTTCGTAAGCTACTGGCACTTAACATGTTTGACTGTGCCCGTGCCAACAAGTCGATGGCCGCCTGGGGTATCGAAGCTCGAGTGCCGTTCCTCGACAAAGAGTTCCTGGAAGTGGCAATGCGCCTAAACCCTGAAGACAAAATGTGCGGCAACGGCAAGATGGAAAAACACATTGTCCGCGAATGCTTCGGCCATTACCTGCCAGAATCGGTAGCATGGCGCCAAAAAGAGCAGTTCTCAGACGGCGTAGGCTACAGCTGGATTGATACCCTCAAAGAAGTGGCTGAGGCGAAAGTGTCAGATCAGCAACTCGAGACGGCGAAGTTCCGCTTCCCATACAACACGCCAACCACCAAAGAAGCTTACGCCTACCGTGAGATATTCGAAGAGTTGTTCCCATTGGAAGATGCGGCGAAATGTGTACCGGGTGGTCCATCTATCGCATGTTCAAGTGCCAAGGCGATTGAATGGGATGAGAGCTTCAAGAACAGCGCTGACCCATCAGGCCGTGCGGTAGCAGCCGTACACAACGAAGCCTACGAGGCAAAAACACAAGCTTGATAAGCTGATAGATGCAGAGCGAATAACAAAAAACCGCCGGCACCGGCGGTTTTTTTATGACTTTCTACCAAGGCTTGATAAACAAGCAACGGCGAATTAACGCTCCCAGTATGCTTCTTCCAAGCTATCTTCACGCTCAGGCAGGCCGCGAGACAAACGTGGTGAGTGCTGGGCCAGCACTTCGTAACTCACACGGTTCGAGTACAGACAGATCTGAGAGAACGACGAGTAAGTCAGGAAGTCAAACTGGTGCTTGCTTGATTTCGGCACATTATCTTTGTGGTAACGGTTGGCAGACATATCGTGCAGCAATGCAGAAAGTGCGCCATCACCGGCACCATTGGTGTTCTTGATACGCTCTGGGCCACCCATATAAGGGGCAATGTGCGAGTATACCTTGATCGGGTTCTGGCACTCGGTTTTCAGCATCGGGCGGCTGAACTCGTAGCGGTTGAATTCAGGAATTTCACCCGGTAGCAGCGGCAGGCTGGTTTCACGCTTGGCTTCATCTTCCGTGTAGCCAGCGGTGTAAAGGCCTACAGGGCCAGCTGTGCACAGTACCAAATCAACCCACTCAAGGGTTTTCTCAGAGGCGATCAATGGATCAGACTCGCCGGTCAGCGCTTCTGCTTCATCTTCGTTCATCGCTACCACAGTGACGTGATCGCGCAGGAAGTCGCGCCACCACTGCGGATCGTCTTCGATCACAAACTTGGTGCCCAGTGTCAGTACCACAGGTACATCATGCTTTTTCGCATACTCGATCGCCTGCATGGTTGCCGCTGGCATTGGGTCGCCGTCTTTACAGCGTACTAGGTAAGCTGTCAGTACCAGCGCAGAAGCGCGCTTGAACACATCTTCCGGGATGCTGCTTGGCTCAAGCTGGTTCATACGGCCTTCGTTGATCGCGAAGGTACGCTCACCTTCTTTGGAGATCAGGGCAAAGCAACGGCCAATCGGGCCATTGACCGGTTGCAGATGGTTCATATCCATGCGGCTAGAGGTGTTGCACAGATAACGGTAGGCGTAGCTGCCGATTTCGATATCTTTACTCATCACACCCAGCAGCACTGACTTATCATCAGCCAGCACAGAGTAGTTATGAAGGGTATTACCGATTGTGCCACCAGCGAACTCGTGGCTGATCAGTTCTTTTTCTTTTAGCTCACGGTAAAGAGCTTCTGCTTTCTCATCGGAGATAACCAGCGAGTGGCCTTTACTTAGCTCATAGCGTTCCAGGAATTCATCTTCGACACATGCTTCAATATCAACCAGTGTTTGGTCAATACCGACAATATGCGTGCGTGTTAGTCGCTTGTCTTGCTTAGCCTGGCTAAGAAGGGGATCACGAGCATGGACCGGGAAGTAATGCTTAGATTTGCGTTGGCCTGGAAATTTCATGTCAATGAGCTGTCTGTTGAGAAATTTTTGCGAATTCTATCACAGAATATAGAACAAAAAAGAAAAAGCTCTCACAGAATGTGAGAGCTCCATCGTCAATCAGGCAAGATTCCCATACAGGGTGTTCACCATTGTCGACACCCTACCGCCAAAGCGCTAAACCGACCAACCTTGGCTATGCTGCTGCACCAGAGAAGCCATCAAATCAATATGGGCAGGGTTATCATTCAGGCAAGGGATCAGGTTGAAGCTCTCCCCTCCCGCTTCAAGGAAGACCTCTTTGCAACCTTCGGCAATCTCTTCCAAGGTCTCAAGGCAGTCCACCGAAAATGCTGGGCAAATGACATCCAGACGCTTAACCCCTTTCTGAGCCAGTTCACGAATGGTGCCTTCGGTATACGGCTTGAGCCATTCCTCCCGGCCAAAAATAGACTGGTAGCTCATGCTCATTTTCTCACGCGGCATATCAAGCTGTTCAGCGAGCAAAGCCGTGGTGCCATTACAGTGTTCAGGGTATGGGTCACCATTGTCAGCATAGCGTTTCGGGATACCATGGTAAGAACACAGCAAATAATCGGCCTTGCCATTCTGCTGCCAAAAATCATTCACTGACTCAGCCAGCGCAGAAATATACCCCGGGTGGTCATAATAGTGGTTCACGAAGCGCAGCTCGGGAATATCAGCCCTCGCTTTCAGTACTTTTGCCACCTTGTCGAATACCGCAGCCGTCGTAGTACGTGAATACTGAGGGTACAACGGCAGCACCAGCACCCGCTCGCAACCTTGCTGTTTCAGAGCATCTAGGCCATCGAGCATACTCGGACTGCCGTAAGTCATCCCCAGCTCAACGGGTACACCCAGCTTTTCAGACAGTGCTTGCTGCTGACGCTTCGAATACACCATCAGCGGCGACCCATCATCCATCCAGACCGATTGGTACAACTTCGCCACCTTCGGCGAGCGGATTGGCAAAATCACACCATGAAGGATCGGGCACCATAACCAGCGGCTCATATCAACCACACGGAGGTCATGGAGGAATTCAGACAGGAAACGCTTGACCCCTGCAGGCGTCGCTTCATCAGGCGTACCCAAGTTAACCAGCAGCACGCCATACGGGCGGGTTTGATTATTGTTATTTGTGCTTTGCTCGCTCATATCATCCTTCCCGCTTTTGGCGGTATCGATCAATCAACTCATTAATAGGTTGGTATAACTGTATCAGTTTTCTTTTCAGTCGGTTATACCTTATGTGGCATTATTTGGATCAATTTTCTGCCGCATAAAAAAACGGGCTGGCCCAATGGCCAGCCCGTTATGAACTTGCTAAGCAGCTTGCAATTAAGCCAGTGCTTTTTCCAGCTCTGCGCTTACAGCGGCTACAGGCTGAGTACCGTCGAATTTCAGGTACTTAGTGTTGCCAGCTTCTGCTTCTTTGTTGTAGTAAGCAATCAAAGGTGCAGTCTGATCATGGTATACACCCAGGCGAGCACGTACGGTTTCTTCTTTGTCGTCATCACGAACAACAAGATCTTCACCTGTTACGTCGTCTTTACCTTCAACCTTAGGCGGGTTGTAAACTGTGTGGTAAGTACGGCCAGAAGCTAGGTGGGCACGACGGCCAGCCATACGCTCAACGATCACATCGTCAGCTACGTCGAATTCGATCACGTAGTCAACGTCAACGCCGATTTCTTTCAGGCCGTCAGCCTGAGGGATCGTGCGTGGGAAGCCGTCAAGCAGGAAGCCTTTTGCACAGTCGTCTTCAGCAATACGCTCTTTAACCAGACCAAGGATGATGTCGTCTGACACAAGCTGGCCAGCATCAATGACGGATTTCGCTTGTTTACCTAGCTCAGTACCTGCCTTGATTGCTGCACGTAGCATGTCACCAGTAGAGATTTGTGGAATACCAAATTTCTCCATGATGAATTGTGCCTGAGTACCTTTACCTGCACCTGGAGCGCCCAGAAGAATGATGCGCATCTTGTTCCCCTTTAGATTTGAATGGAGTTTTCAAAGAAGTGAAAAATACACTGATTACGCCGCAGTCGCAAGCCCAGTCCCCGACTGGGCAGCGATTACATGCTTTATCAGAATACAATTTGACACCGGTAGCCGGCGATTAGACCTTAGTCCTACCCTGCCCCGGCCGATATTATTGCTTATTATGCCAGCAGCTTGTTGACGGCAACCAGGAACTGGGATGGATCGTCCATCGTTCCCTTTTCGGCCAGCATCGCCTGGCCCAGCAGCATTTCTACCCAGCGGCCAAACACTTCCTCGTCCGCTTCGTCTGCCATCTTGCTCACCAGCGGGTGCTCTGGGTTCAGCTCGAAGATGTACTGTACCTCAGGCGCGTCATGGCCAGCCGCAGCAAGCAGTTTCGCCATCTGGGTGCCCATTTCATTTTCGTCAGTCACGACCACCGCAGGGGTGTCTTTTAGCTTGAACGTAGTACGTACATCTTTCACACGCTCGCCAAGGTAGGTTTTGGTGCGCTCAACCACAGACTGGAAGGCTTCTTCTGTTTCCTTGCGCTTCTCTTTCTCTTCTTCTTGCTCAAACGCAGAAAGGTCAAGATCCGCTTTAGTGATCGCCTGGAATTGCTTGCCGTCAAACTCTGGCAGGTGGCCCATCAACCACTCGTCGATGCGGTCGTGCATCAACAGAACTTCTAGCCCCTTGGCACGGAACTGCTCCAAGTGCGGGCTGTTCTTCGCCGCGCTGAAGCTATCGGCAGTCAGGAAGTAGATCTTATCCTGGCCTTCTTTCATGCGCTCGATGTAATCGGTTAGCGATACTGTCTGTTCAACCGTCTCGGCGTGGGTCGAGCTAAAGCGCAGCAGCTTGGCGACTTTCTCGCGGTTGGCAAAATCTTCTACCGGGCCTTCTTTAAGCACCTGGCCGAATTCATTCCACAATGTCTGGTATTTGCCAGCATCGTTGTTTGCCAAACGCTCCATCATTGTCAGGGCGCGCTTGGTGCAGGCTTTGCGCAAAGACTGGGTCACTTTGTTATCCTGCAGGATTTCGCGCGATACGTTCAGTGGCAGATCGTTGGAATCAATCAGGCCGCGCATGAAACGCAGGTAAGACGGCATGAACTGCTCGGCATCGTCCATAATGAATACACGCTGGACGTATAGCTTAAGGCCATGCTTGCTGTCACGGTTGTGCATATCCCACGGTGCTTTCGATGGGATATATAGCAAGCTGGTGTAGTCCTGCTTACCTTCGACACGGTTGTGGCTCCACGTCAGCGGCTCAGCAAAGTCATGGGAGACATGCTTGTAGAATTCTTTATATTCGTCTTCTGAGATATCTGACTTATTGCGGGTCCAAAGCGCTTGCGCCTTGTTGATTTGCTCCCACTTGCGGCCGGTTTCTTTGCCTTCCTCGTCACGCTCCACAGTCTGGATATGAACTGGGATACCGATATGGTCAGAGTATTTACCGATAATGTCACGCAGGCGGTGCTCACTCAGGAACTCTTTCTCTTCATCACGCAGGTGAAGAACGATGTCAGTACCACGGGTTTCTTTGGTGATATCTTCAACTGTATAGTCGCCTTCACCGCCAGACTGCCAGCTAACAGCTTGGTCAGCTGAAATACCCGCCGCACGGGTATTCACTGTCACAGCATCCGCCACAATAAAGGCTGAATAGAATCCAACACCAAATTGGCCGATCAATTGTGAATCTTTTGATTCATCTTCGCTTAGCTTGGCAAAGAAATCTTTAGTACCTGATTTGGCAATGGTACCCAGGTGCTCAATCACATCATCACGGGTCATACCAATGCCGTTGTCACTGATCGTCAACGTACCTGCCTGCTCGTTGAACGACAGCTTCACACCGAGCTCGGCGTCATTTTCATACAAGTCTGGCTGAGACAACGCACGGAAACGCAGCTTGTCGGCCGCATCGGACGCATTCGAAATCAGCTCACGCAAAAAGATCTCTTTGTTGGAATACAAAGAATGGATCATCAGTTGCAGCAGCTGCTTCACCTCTGACTGAAAACCACGGGTTTCCTTATTGTTGTGGGTAGTTTGTTCGCTCATTTCAACTCCGAAACTTGTATCAATAAACATTCGGGGATCTAAAAACAGCCGCACCATGCAGCCACTCCCTACATTTCCTTTTATACATGTGGTCAAACGCAGCGATTTCAACCTAAAATACACGTTTTATGTTTTTGATATTTTTTCAGAACCAATTTTTATACTTTTTATATTCAGAAGAGATTCAGGGTAAATGCGTATGATATGCGCAGATAGTGTACCCTTGGTGCTAAAAATGAATAAATTAGAAAATAAATTCCTTATTGGTCAACGATTTTTGTTTGACCCCTATGACAACAGCTTAATTGACCAAAATGAAAATGATGAGCTTACCCGCCTAGGTAGCAATGAAAGCCGGGCACTCAGCTTGTTGATCGAGGATCCGGGCGCCATCATTACCCGCAACCGCCTTCATGACTTCGTTTGGCGGGAGCAAGGCTTTGAGGTCGATGACTCAAGCCTGACCCAAGCTATTTCTACTTTGCGAAAAGCGCTTAAAGACTCGACGAAATCACCAGAGTTCATCAAAACGGTGCCTAAACGCGGCTACCAGATGATTGCCGTGGTTGAGCCTTTGTCGGAGTCGGTCCCAAGCCCAAGTACCGAAGAAGACGATATCCTTGCGCAACAATTCGAAGAGCCTTCCAAGCTAGAGCGCGAATTGTTCGAGCACAGCCAGCAGTCGACGCCTCATAAGCCGGCGGCCACACACCGCCAAAGCAAGCAGCCAATCCTGCCAATGCCGATCATTTCAGGTATGCTGGTCGTTATTGCACTGCTGCTTCCAGTAGTCGTCAATCTCATCATGCCGCCAAAGTCAGCCGCTTTCGATCAATTCACCGTTGTCAATGATGTACCGGTATTAACCCCTACCAATCATCCATCCCTCATCCAATGGAAGAGCATGATCACCCAGTGCGTTGAAAGTTATCTGAATTATCACTCAGATCTGAAGCGGCCAATGGAAATTATCGTATCCGGTGGTCAAAACTCCCAGCTTTGGGTTAATTACGTTCACTCGTACGAGAACCCAGCAGAGAATGTCACCCTTCGTTTGTTGACTAGCCACAAGGACAATACCGCGATATGTCAGTAAATACCCACAAGCAGTCAATCAAGCACCTCATCTACAAATACTGGGCATTTATCCTGCTAGGCCTGTCTGTTGCCTTCAGCGCTTGGCTCTATTTTTCCAGCGACTACAAGCAAGAACAGCTGCTGATCTCCCGAGAATGGCAATCGAGAACGGTTAGCCGTATTGAGGAAACGGAACTGGAGCAGCTGGGTATGCTGCGCCGTGTTGAACAGACCAGTCATGTCGTTTACCTGCCGAACATGACGTATTCACGAATCACTTTGATGAGATTGTTCAGTGACCATGAGCAGCCGTTAACCATTCATATTTCTGAATCTGGCAACTGGGATGTCAGCGGTAAGTACCTGCTAACCGAACCGAAAGAATTCAAAGATATCACCTCTGGTACTAACGAAGACTTCAAGCCGGAACACCTGAAGATCATCAACCAAATCTACCGGATGGATGCCCAGCAGAGCCGCCGGATGGATATCATCGACGAGAAGACGATACTGCTCACCAGCTTGTCTTACGGCTCGCATATCCTCTACTCGCTGTAAGCTAAGTATTCGCAGCTAGATAAATTCCAAACCGCTCAGCAATGGGCGGTTTTGGTTTTTCTAGGGGCCTGGATCCTGGGTTCTTATATGGACTCCCTTGGGAAATCAACAAAGAAAAAAACCAAAACAAGGTATAGATGCGCACTTATATACGGGCTTCTTTGGGGAGCTACCCCGCCCTAAAATGTAGTCGCACCAGTAAGCTAACTCTAGGAAGCGGTATTTAGGTACCTCAGAACCCATCTAGCTTTTACTGGTCGGTCTTACCTGTTTTACATCGCTCTTTGCAGATTATGAGCAGTGTACTAAGTCAACTCAACTGGCTGGTACACTGAGTCATTCTTTAATATCGCATACGCTGTACGCACTGTCTTATTGGCAAGGGCTACCGCGGCTATCTTCTGTCCCCTTCTCATGACTAATGCTTGGAGCCATTGTTCTTTATGCGTTCTCGCTGGACGTTTCATTACCTGAGTAATGACTGAAAGCGCTCCTTGAAAAAGTGTTGAACGAAGTCGCTTGTCTGCACTGTACTTTGAGATATTGATTATCCGTTCTTGGCCACCAGAACTATGCTGCCTTGGGGTGAGACCTATATTGGCTGAAGCCTGCCTGCCATTGGCAAAGCTCTCTCCTCGTCCTAGTTTGACGGCTAAACCTATTGCACATATCGGCCCAACGCCTTCAAGCTTCATCAACTTTTGGCAAACATTGTTCGACTTTACCGTGGCTTCAAGCTGCTTTTCTAAGGCTTCGGTATGTTCAATCTGGGCAAGGAGGTGTTCCCATAATCGGTGTAACATTTCCCTAAAACTACCAGGTAACCGGTTATCCCCATCTTCGAGAATATAGGGTATTTTCTCTCTCAAGCTTTTGAGGCCTTTTGGAGCGACGATACCAAACTCGGCTAATAGCCCTCTAATTTGATTACTTTGTGCAATTTGATGGGACGTTGCTAATTGGCGGGCTCGCTCTAAGGATTGCAGTGCCTGTTCATCGGCCGATTGGACACGGACACTAGGGATATGGGCTTGAGCAGCAGCAACAGCTATTGCCAATGCATCATTCCTATCCGTTTTCTGCTTGATTTGGAAAGCCTTAACAGCTCGGGCATTGATGACTTTTACTTCATGCCCGAGCTCAGCAGCATACCTTGCCCAATAATGGGAACTACTGCAGGCTTCCATTGCGACTAAAGCCACTTTCTCGTTAGCAAGCAGCTCCTTGAGCTTTGCCCGGGTCATTTCCCGATTGAAGAATACTTTGCCTTGCGGGCTTCGCTTGCAAACTTGGAAAACATTCTTTGCTAAGTCGATGGCCAATGTATTAAGGTCGTTCATGTATGGACTCCTTTTGGCTAATCTTTCGTCGGATTAAGACCGTAACTCCTCAGGGAGAGGGAGTCCATACATCTGGGTTATGCAGTCGCATTTGCAATAAAGTCAATCACTTCAAGCTTTTGACTTTGCTTTTCCTAGGTCCGAGGGCCAGCTCTTCCTAGGGCCAGTGCGATATTCAATAAGATAAGTGATAAAGCTAAAGCGCTTAAATGGGGAGATAGAAAGTGTTTTGCTTGACGCAAAAAGAACGGGCGCAACTTTCGTTGCGCCCTTAGGTCTTACTTGCAGCAGTCCCGCTACTATGGTGCTCCCTGCATCATTCCATTGAATTGCTGTAATCCGTCAGCAGATTCCTTTTATTCTTCGTCCTGAAGTTGTCCCTTGGCCATCCTGACCCGTCAGCATATCCCGTACTGACTCTCAACATCCTTCCTGGAGGGGTCCTTGACTTCGTCCTGAAGTGATCCTTTGTCATCCTGACTAGCAAACGTCCTGCTTGCCTTGCCGTTCCTCGGCTATCCCTTCACAGTCCTTGTTCGATATACCGTCCTAGTACACCGGCCTCATCCTGAGACTCCCCGAATCCTTGGGTATTTCCTGTTCCGTTCCGTCAGCTCCTTCCGACACTTATAAATATACGCCGATCAGCCGGTTTAAGTAGCCGCTCCTGGCAAATATCTTATCCGCCATAATATTGCAAAGATAACCAAAACAATAAAATAACCATAAATACAGTAACTTAAGATCAACAAGAGCGACTTAAGCCTACCTCAATAACCTTAATTTCCCACGCGCTTGTAAGAGATCTCTCACAAGCTAGATAGAATATTAGCACTGAGACGCAATGGGGCTCTAGATCCTAGATCCTGCAGCATTGAAAAGGATGGCAGCACAGATTCAAATCCTGCTCTTGTTAGGAACTAGGATCTGCTTTTCCTAGGGTCTATGTGAAGCATTGGAAGACAAGTGAGCTTAGTGAAGCGTATCTTGAGGGTAATCGGAGTGGTTGGCTGGAAACCAATAAAAGAACGGGCGCAACTTTCGTTGCGCCCTTAGGTCTTACATGCAGCATTCCCGCTACTATGGTGCTCCCTGCATCATTCCGTTGAATTGCTGTAATCCGTCAGCAGATTCCTTTTATTCTTCGTCCTGAAGTTGTCCCTTGGCCATCCTGACCCGTCAGCATATCCTGTACTGACTCTCAACATCCTTCCTGGAGGTGTCCCTGACTTCGTCCTGAAGTGGTCCTTGTGTCATCCTGACTGGTAAACGTCCAGGTTACCGTTTTGCCGTTCCTCGGCTATCCCTTCACAGTCCTTGTTCGATATACCGTCCTAGTACACCGTCCTCATCCTGAGACTCCCCGAATCCTTGGGTGGTTCCTGTTCCGTTCCGTCAGTTCCTTCCGACACTTATAAATATACGCTGATGAACCGATTTAAGTAGCAACTCCTAACGGATCTCTCACCTGCAAAACTATTGAAATATGACAATTACAATTTAAAAATCAATAAATACAGTAATTTAAACAACAACAAGGTGATTTCAGCCTATGTTTATAACCTTAATATCCCACGTGCTTGTAAGAGATCTCTCACAAGGTAGACAGCGTTTTGATGATGAGACGTTGAAGAGTGGTTCTGTGTTCTTATATGGATCATTGCACCGCTCTATCCATAGAACCACTTTAACAAAAAAGGGGGGAAGCCAAGCTTCCCCCAAACACAATGAACAGTCTAGCAATTATCTAAAATTAGAAGTACAGACGCATACCAATGGTGAATGCGTTGTCATCCTGACCGGCGTTAGCCTTATCGAAGTCTTGGTCAGCGTATTCCATGTAAGAAACCACTTGGCTAGTTAGCCAGTAGTCAGCACCAATAGTGTACTGATTCAGCTTGTCGTTCTGAGTGTCGTAATCTACGTAGTCATACACACCGTACACACCGAAGCCCATTGGGAAGTCGTATCGTGCCATCGCACCAACACCTGTCCGCTCATCACCTGATAGGTCGTAATCAGAGTACATTGCTGCCAGAGATAGCGCCTGCCACTCGTAGGTGGCGTTCAGAGTCCAAGACTTGTCCTTGTCACCACCAAACTCAGCATCTCGTTCCGTACGCTCTGACTGGGTGTAAGTACCCGATAGGCCTAGGCCAAAGTCAGAAGTCCACGCACCACCCAATGCAAATGCTTGGTCAATATCGACACCGCTGCTTTCCGTTCCAGTGTGGTACTGCGCCATTACCGTAAAGTTGTTTACATCAATCTTGTACTGGATACCGTTGGTTAAGCGGTCAGTGGCAAAAGCATCATCTTTGATGTTGGCCGTACCACCGTACTCCCAAGAGATATCGTACTGGCCAGCCAATGTATCTTGAACCGCTGACATACGACCCATACGGAATTCACCGAAGTCGCCACCGATAGCTACCGAGCCAAACTTCAAGAAGTCGTCATCGTCAGAACCATCGCCATCTTCAGGGATGATGTTGAATTCTTTCAGTACATCACCGTTGATGTACATGTTGTTGTCCATGAAGTAATTAATGCTCAGGCCAAGTTCAGTACCTTCACCAGTGAAAGTGCTGTCTGCGCCCATATGACCGTTATCTGTCGTCTCGTAACGGGCACGCAGGTTACCGTACACGTTTACAGATAGATCATCTGATTGATAAACCTCTGCCGCCATTGCTGACGCACTAGCCACTACCGAGCCAATTACGGCTGCAACTACTGTCTTTTTCATGTTCACTCCTAATCGTTCCCTGACCTTTAAACAGTCGAAAACTTGGTATTAATTTTTTATGTGATACGCCGGTGACGACCGTTCATTAACAACTATCAACAACCGCCACCGAGCAAGTAACGCTAATATTTAATACATGAAAACAATCAGTTAGGAACAAAAATTCTATTAAAGAATATTTTGATAGAAATTATTAGAAAACAACTTTGGCTAAAAACTAAATTAATCTTTAACACTCTAAAGTGGCTAAATTTGGCTTTTTAAGTGATTGATAAGACAGGAAAGTGATAAAAAGGCAAAAAAATACCAACGCTAGGCGTTGGTATTTTTATGAAATAACTTTATATAAAGCGAGTTTTATATCTATCAGTAAAGCTTTTGCCTTCCTGCGAGGGAGTGGGACAAGGTCGTTCCATCTACCAGCTCCAATTCGCCGCCGACAGGAACGCCGTGGGCGATGCGCGAGGCCGGTATCGAATACTCACTACACAGCTCGGCGATGTAGTGGGCGGTCGCCTCTCCTTCCACTGTCGGATTGGTAGCCAGGATCAGCTCGCTGATCTGCTCATTCTGCAAGCGGAATTCCAAGGTATCCAAGCCAATATCGGAAGGACCAATGCCATCAAGTGGCGATAGATGCCCCATCAGTACGAAATAACGGCCTGAGAACTGGCCTGTCGCTTCTACCGCAACAATATCTGCCGGGGTTTCCACCACGCAAATCTCACCGCTTTCCTGACGGCGTGGGTTAGAGCAGATTGCGCACACTTCTTCCTCGGTAAAAGTACGGCAATCACGGCAATGTCCGATCTCGGTCATTGCCTTGCTCAGGGCGTCGGCCAGCAGCAGGCCACCCTGCCGGTTTCTCTGTAACAAACTGAAGGCCATACGCTGCGCTGACTTGGGGCCAACCCCAGGCAGGCACCGTAAGGCCTCCATCAGTTGTTCCAGTAAATGACTGGTACGCATTAATTAGAATGGCATCTTGAAGCCGGCAGGTAGGTTCATACCGCCAGTTACGCCTGCCATTTTTTCCTTCTGCGCTTCTTCGATACGACGAGCTGCGTCGTTGAACGCCGCCGCAATCAAATCTTCCAGCATGTCTTTGTCGTCTTCCATCAAGCTTTCATCAAGCTCAACACGACGTACACTGTGGCTGCCAGTTAGAGTCACTTTTACCAGGCCAGCACCAGACTCGCCGGTCACTTCCATATTCGCGATCTCTTCCTGCATTTGCTGCATGCGCTCTTGCATCTGCTGCGCCTGCTTCATCATGTTAGCCATACCGCCTTTACCAAACATATCTTCTCTCTCTGTGGTCTGGTTAATCTATAAGGGTCTTACGCTATCTTCATCAAGTACAGCAGAAAACCGCTGACAAATGAAATTCACGTGCGGATCAGACAGCAAGCTCTGCTTGGCCTGTTCCAGTTTCTGCTGATAAATCGCCTCTCGCCATTCGAGCGGTGAGCGGCCTTTATCACTCAATTCAATTTCCAACGACACCGACTCGGCGAATAGCTCGCTGATTGCGACCGCCAATTGTTCCTGTGCCTTGGGTGTGTTCAGGTGCTGCTGAGAAGGGCGAAGACATAATTTTACCTGATTACCTTCTCTTTCAAACGCCGAATTAAGTGCCAACTGCTGAACCATACGTCCAACATTGAGCTTAGTCACCCAATCCGACCAACTATCCTGATTTGCTGCTTCCTTGACAAGCAATTTCACCATTTCCGGTGTTTTTTCATGCTCCAAAGCTTGTTTCAAAAGCTTCGGTGCAACAACTTGCGGCGTCTCCTCTGCCTGCTCTGGCTGCATTGTCGGGCGCCATTGGTACTCGGCAGTTTTATCGCTAGCTTGGCCTGCGTTATCAGCCTGCGCCGCAGCTGTCGGAATACCCGGTACCGGCATTGCATTTCCAGTCGTCTTGACCAGGCCGTTTTGCTTGTTGGCAATACGGTCTAGTACGCTGGTGGTTGCAACCTTTTTAGCCCGTACCGGCTCAACCTTTTTTCCGCTATCCGACGCACTGCCGTCGCGCTTGGCTTTGCTGCGAAGCTGGTTTCTTGCTGCCAGCAAACCCGATGCCGCCGAACCAGAAGCCGGCTGGGCCTGAGTCTGGCCAGGTACCTGCTGTTGACCTGGCGCCGAACCCTGCGGTGCATGATGTACCGGGGCCTGGCTTGCAGCCTGATTTGCACCATAGCCTGAATGCTCTGGCATTGACGGTTCATAACCTACCGGGGGCTGGCCTTGGTAAGGCTGCCCCTGGGGTGGCATAGATGAAGGCGGCATCGCTGGCCCATTGGCAGGCTGTTGCGGTGCCTGATTTGGCTGTGGCGCTCGTTGCGGCTGCATATTGGCAGCCTGGCCACCATTCATCTGCGCCTTAAGAGCCTGTACCCGCTGGATACCCTGCCCCTGGCTTGGCGTCGGCTGGGACGGTGCGGCCGGCTGTGCCGCTGGCACAGATACCGGCTGCGGCGTAACAGCATTGACCGACACAGGCCTAAACACCAGCATGCGAAGCAAGACCATTTCCAGCCCGGTTCGACCATCTGGTGCGAAGGCCAAATCCTGCCGTCCTTGCAGCGCAATCTGGTAACACAGTTGCACTTCCTGCGGCGAGACCGACTGGCTCAGCTGGGTGATGCGTTCGGCGTCCGGTGCGCTGTCATCCAAAGAGGCAGGCAGTGCCTGGTGCATGGCAACTCGGTGCAATTGGGTGGCCATTTCACGGAGCAGGCTATCCCACTCGACACCAACAGAGGCTAACTCTTCAAGGCAAGCCATCGCAGGCTGGGCTTCGCCCCCCGCCACGGCTTCGAGTAAATAAAGGGCCTGCTCGGTATTCAGTGTACCCAGCATTTCAGATACCGGGTCGGCCTGCACCTGACCATTACCCAAGGCAATGGCCTGATCGGTCAGGCTCAGCGCATCACGCATACTGCCTTCAGCTGCTCGGGACAACAGCCCCAGAGCACGGGATTCGAACGCGATGTCCTCTTCACCCAATACCTTTTCCAGCTGAGCCTGGATCTGGCTGTTATCCAAATGCTTAAGGTGGAACTGAAGACAACGGGAAAGTATCGTCACCGGCAGTTTCTGCGGATCGGTGGTCGCCAGAATAAATTTCACATACTCTGGCGGCTCTTCAAGGGTTTTCAATAAGGCGTTAAAACTATGACGCGAGAGCATGTGCACTTCGTCAATCAGGTAAACCTTGTAGCGTCCACGCGCAGGCTTGTACTGGACATTATCCAGTAGCTCTCGGGTATCTTCGACCTTGGTACGCGATGCCGCATCGATCTCAAGCAGGTCGACAAAGCGACCTTCATCGATTTCACGGCAGGTTTCACACTGGCCACACGGCGATGCCGTTACGCCCTGCTCACAGTTCAAACCTTTGGCGAAAATACGGGCGATCGTGGTTTTACCTACCCCACGTGTTCCACTGAACAAATAAGCATGGTGGAGACGGTTATGGGAAAGCGCATTTGCCAGTGCCGTCAAGACATGGGACTGACCGACCACATCATCAAACTGGTGCGGGCGCCATTTACGTGCCAGAACCTGATAACTCATGTTAACTAACCTTACAGAATCAAGAACTCAATGCTAGCACAGGGAGGATTTTTGGGCGAGAGGACGCTCCAACGAGCGCCCAATGATTAGCCAGGTTCCCCTAAGAAAGTATGACCCAGAGGAACAGGGTATGGCTAAATCAGCGACAGAAAATTAGTGGCCGTCAAAGTCGCAGATGCTGAATACATTCAGGTCAATGCCTTTCAGGCGCTCTTCACCACCGATATCCGGCAGGTTGATCACGAAAGCTGCATCTTCAACGATACCGCCCAAACGACGTACCAGCTTCGTTGTCGCCTCAATGGTGCCACCAGTTGCCAGCAGATCATCAACCAGCAATACCTTGTCACCCTCTTTGATCGCATCAACGTGAATTTCCAGGGTGTCTTGACCGTATTCAAGCTCATAGCTCTCGCCAATCACTTCACGCGGCAGCTTGCCGGGCTTACGAACCGGAACAAAACCCACACCCAACTCAAGCGCAAGTGGTGCGCCGAACAAAAAGCCGCGAGCTTCAGTGCCGATCACTTTGGTGATCCCTTTATCCTTGTAGCGATCGATCAGGATCTGCATGGTCGCGCGGTAGGCCTCTGGATCTTCCATCAGGCTGGTCACATCGCGGAACAAGATCCCCGGCTTTGGATAATCAGGAATGGACTTGATGCTATTTTTGATCAACGCGAGCTTTTCTTGAGTCATAATATTTTTCCAATAAACAATACAGCAGCGTGATAACAGGCTGCCGAAAAACTGGTTCAAATAGTAGTTTTTTTCCCCTAGCGGGGCAAGGATTGAGGCACACTCACTGCAAATAGGATGATCCAGTTGGCATCAATAGAACGACTCTGCACAAGAGCCACCCTGCCAGCTAACCTTGAGGCGTGGGGTTATCTCTTTCAGGCAGGCGGTTGAACCACACCAGCAATACCACCAGCATGGTGGCCAGCATCACTTTGTGCCACAGGAGGGGAACAAGGTAAATCGACAGGGCAAAGCTCGCCACAATCATTATATTGGCCCGCCGCTTAACATGCTTGGACACGGCACGGTGTTGATGCCAGTTGCGCAGAGTAGGCCCGAACTGCGGATGGTTGAGCAACCAGTGGTTCAGTTTAGGCGAGCCTCGCATAAAGCAAGCACTGGCGAGCAGCAAAAAGGGCGTGGTCGGCAGCAGCGGCAAAAAGGCACCCAGCAAGCCTAGGGCGACACACATCCAGCCGCATAACAACAACAGTGTCTTTCTAACCATGCATCCTAACCATTCAACCCAAAGCACTCAACCCAGAGCACTCAATACCAAAACATTCAACATAAGCATGATTGCTTACTAAGGCAAAACCGCTTTCTACCTTTATTACGAGTTTATATCTATGTAGGTGCAAAGAAAAATACCAACATCGATATAGATTGTTGGTATTTGTGTCATGCTAGGGGGAACTCGTCAAGCTTATGACCAAAGGCTTATGACCAAAGGCTTATGACGAAAGCATGCCAATCCAAGTCAGTATAGCGGGTAGTGTCGGCAGCGCCAGCACAGCGATAAACCCGAAGAAATATTTAACGTTGTATGGATCTTGGAATCCCTGCTCCATGGTAGACTTCCTTTTATTGACTGATTTGAAATTAGCGGCTCTTAGGCCTGCATTTATTGGTGCAGCCAATATAGCGGAATCATGCAGTGACAAAAACCGAGAGAATTTAAGGTTATTGTCATACAACCCCATAATTGTTTGATTCAAATCACAATCGTTATCAAGAATCGTCTTAGACTGAAATAATCACTAATAACAACAATGAAAGGCTTATGACAACGTCAGATAAAGTTTACGAGCAGCTGCAACAGCGCCTGGAGCAAGAGCACGGGATGTTGTCACGCGAGCTCAAGCACGAGATGCTGCTCAACACCTTGGTGCCATCGGCAACAGCAATTGAGAATGCAGAGCTCAGTGAGTTAATTGTGATGGCCAAATCATCCTTTATTCCCAACCTGTTCGATTTGGCAACACGGATGGAGCGGGTAGATGCCGCTGTATGCTCGGTAAAACTCGGTATGTATGGGCTTTGCGTTGATTGCGAAGAAGAAATTGC
Organism: Photobacterium sp. ABD4_091; assembly: GCF_056160145.1. Classification (NCBI taxonomy): domain Bacteria; kingdom Pseudomonadati; phylum Pseudomonadota; class Gammaproteobacteria; order Vibrionales; family Vibrionaceae; genus Photobacterium; species Photobacterium sp. ABD4_091. The sequence continues at coordinate 640,179 of NZ_JBSWWQ010000001.1, forward strand.
GATTGATGATCTCGAGCAAGACCCAGCCCAGCCGCGCTGCAGCAGTTGTTGCGAGCACAGCCGCTACCACCACGACAGCTAATCCAACAATAAGCGGGACTTCCCGCCTATTGTTTTACTCGAACAGCTTTATTGAGTATCAATCTTTGTCTTGATACCAAAGGGCTTTTAAGGCGCAGACTGCTGCTTAACCCACTGCTCAAACGCCGCTCTTTCTTCCGCATTGGCCTTGCTGTACCAAAGTTTAAGCTGGACAAACGCATCGCCAGTAATGCTGACTTCCCCTTTGTCACTCACTTCAACTGCTGCCTGCTCTAAATCAACCGCATACCCCTCTTCAAAGGTAATGCCGTGCTCACGGTTGTAATCGGCAACCAAGCCTTCCATATCACTAAATGCGGCAACGCCCTTGCCTTGCAGTTCAACATATTCAAGCGTTCGGGTCGTACCATCAGCCAGTTCAAGCTGCCATTCTGGGCCGCGTTTGAAATAAGATTGGGCCTGGCTCAGGTTCGATAATCGCGGCAAGACAATTGTGGCATCTTGCTTTGGCACATCCATCTCAAACAGGTATGGACGCGTGGTGTACATTTTGCTTTTCGAGCCGTCCTTCAATTCACCGTCAAAACGCACCACCACTTGGTGGCGGCCTTCGCTCAGCTCGATGCTGTCAGTTTCAGACCAAAACGACGATTCGACTTTTTTTCCATCCACCACCAGCAGTTTGATATTCTGGCCGGTACTCAATGTGGCCGCCTGCAGACCCATCGGCAATGCCAATAGCCCGAGGGTCACTAACCATTGTTTCATCGTTAATCCCTTAGTTGTCTCATAACACAATTTTGTCATCACTAAGATAACAAAAAGCCGCCCTGGGAAGGCGGCTTTTTTTGGAGAGTTTCTTAACCGAATAAGTCGATTAGAAGATTACTTCCATACCTACTACGTAACCGAACTCTGCGTCATCAGCATCAGTGTAGCCGATTTCACCGTAAGCTTTAACATTGCTGTGTAGCTGCTGAGTAACGTTACCGTAGAAAGTGTTGATATCATCAGACTCTTTTGCACCCGCTGTAGGCTTCTTGTCAAAACCTAGGTAAGTATAACCAAGAGCAAAAGTAGTTTGGTTCATAGTGTAAGAACCAGCGATAGCACCTGTATCAGCTTCTACTTTACCTGCGTTCAGGTTAGAAGCATCTTCATATTCAACCTGACCAAATGAACCAGCAAAAGCAAACTGTCCCATGTAGTACTCAAGTTCAAGGTTGTAACCATCGATGTCCATTACGCCGCCATCGAAGAAGCTAACAAAGTTGCCGCTTACATCATCGCCAGAGTATAGGTAGACACGAGCGTCGAAGTCACCGAAACGAGCACCTAGACGGCCATCGATGATGCTTGTGTCATTAGTCGCATCGTTGTTGTCTTCAGCGATAACGCCAGAAAGACCTGCGTAGAACTGACCGTTGTCGTAAACATATTTGAAAGTTTGATCGCCTTCAGCCTGAACGAAATCTAGACCGTCACCACCAAGCTCGTAGTCTTTACCAATACCTGAATCATCGGCGATTAGTAGCTGGCGACCGAAAGTTAGCGTACCGAAGTCACCACCAAGACCAACCCATAGCTCATCATTCTGAACGTCACTGTCTTCGAATTTGAAAGCGATACCAGCAACAGCGTTAAGCTGGCTAGATACGGCGATTGTTGTGTTTAGCGCTAGATCACCGTCATCCAAACGTAGGAACGGGTCGCTGTTTGGTGCGTACTCCTGGATGTACTGAACTTCAGCTGCACCGTTAAGGTCAACGATTACGCCATTACCGTCGTATAGGTTAACACCAGCTTGTGCTGAACCTGCTGCTAGTACTGATAGTGCTAGAAGAGTCTTTTTCATGATATCCACTGCCTTTTCTTATATTAGACTGGAATTCCTGTTTCCAGAATTCCTTTTCTTTTTTTATCCCAAATTTTCCATGCCTTATAAACATATAACGCAACAAGAAAACTAAAGAGTCGAAATTTATGGAACTCATCCTGACAGAAGATTCCTCTTCGTGTCAAATCTTCTAAAGCCAAACTAAAAAAACATCAACACCCATTAAATTCAATAACTTGCACAGCACATGGATGCTAATTGAGCATTGTTTTTATATAAAAAATGTCTATTCATAAAAAAGTAACCCGCAAATTATCAACACAAAAAACTACAAATTTAGCAAAATTGCGCATATAGCAGCACAAATAACCATGCCTAGCAGTTATTTGTGGTGAAAACCCATTGAAAACAGGTTGCACAGATCCGCTTCTAACTAGTTCAATCTTATTTCGTGAACTAGTTCTCATTTTTAAAAGGGAAATAACAAAAACCTGCGAGCGGTCACATTCAGATGTTCGTGCTATAATGCGCGCCCCTGTCCCGATGAAGTTTCAGATATGCTACACAACCAGATAAAGAGTGATATCAAGCAGTGCTATGAGAACCTGGGCAACCAGCTCGATAACTTTATACCTAGAAGGGCTCAAAACTATCTGGTTGCCGAGATAGCCAAGACACTTGGCGGTGAATACCACGCCAAACACCGCATGCTGGTTGGTGAGGCGGGCACAGGGATCGGTAAATCACTTTCCTACCTTCTGGGCGCTATCCCATTTGCCGTGTTCAATAACAAAAAAGTGTTGATCTCAACCGCAACAGTTGCCCTGCAGGAGCAGCTCATCAACAAAGACCTGCCGCTGTTCAACCGTATTTACCCTAAAGAGTTCAGCTTTATCCTCGCCAAGGGCCGTCAGCGCTATTGTTGTAACCATAAATTGGAAGCCAGCTGTAGTAGCGATGAAAATCAACAAGTTAGCCTGTGGGAAGAAAAACCTAAAAAGTCTGATTTAGATCTTTTGAAGCGGATGCTGACCGCAACCGAGAGCGGTAAATGGGATGGCGACCGCGATAGCTGGCCAACGACTATTCCCGATCGAGTGTGGCAACAGATTGTTGCCGACAAGCACAGCTGCCATTCTGGGCTGCCAAAGCACCGCGACTGCCCGTTTGCCAAGGCCCGAGAGCACTTGGAAAAAGCCGATGTCATTATTGCCAACCATGCTCTGCTCATGGCCGATATTGAACTGGGTGGCGGGATCATATTGCCCGAGCCGGAAAAAACTATCTATGTCATTGACGAGGCACATCACCTGCCCCAGGTTGCCCGTGACTTTTCCTCTGCCGCTGCAAGCCTAAAAGGTGCCGCTAGCTGGCTGGAAAAACTCAACCAATCGGTCGGCAAATTGGCAGAGCTGGCCGACTATAAAAAGTCTGGCCGTTTCCAGACGACGTTGAGCGAGAACATCGCCCAGTTGATACCGTCGCTGCGTCAAATCGCCAACAATATCGACGAATCCCAGTTCAATAAAGACGGCGTCTACCGCTTTGAGCATGGCGAGCTGCCAACTTGGCTACAAGAAGAAGCCAAGGGCTGCAAAGAAGCCAGCAAAAAAGCGCTGCAATCGCTGGGAAAAATTCACGATTTGATTTCCGAACGCAGCAAGGAAAATGAAATTTTGCCAAGGGTGGGTGAGCAAGCACTTACCGAATCCGGCTTTTACCTGCAACGGCTTGAAAACCTTGAAAAGGTCTGGACCTTAATGGCCCAGCCTAACAAGGACAAAGGCGCACCGTTGGCACGTTGGATCGAGAAAAGCCCTGACAGGGAAAATGATTACATCATCGAAGTCTCGCCGCTGGAAGTTGGCCACCGCCTCGACCAGCTGCTGTGGAGTCGTGCTGTGGGGTCAATACTGGTTTCAGCAACCCTCCGCGCGCTGAACCAGTTCGACTATTTCTGCCGCCAGGCCGGTATCTTCGAAAAAGAGGCCACCCGCTTCCTGGCGCTGGCTTCACCGTTTGACTACAAGAACAACGCACGCTTGGTGATCCCGGCCTTGCCGCTTGAGCCTCAGGCAGAAAAATTTACCGACCTGCTCATCGACACATTACCGGAATACCTCGAAGGCGAGACCGCCAGCCTGGTGTTGTTCTCTTCCTATTGGCAGATGAACCAAGTCGCAGACAAACTGCGGCCGTTGGCGAAGAAAAACCGCTGGGAGCTGCTCATTCAAGGTGAAGAATCACGCCACATCATTCTAAAAAAACATAAAGAAAACTGTGAAAAAGGTAAAACCAGCATCTTGTTTGGCACCGGCAGCTTCTCTGAAGGACTTGATTTACCAGGGGATTTACTCAAAAACCTGATCATCACAAAAATTCCGTTCGCCGTTCCTACCTCACCTGTGGAAGAAGCCCATGCCGAATATATCGAGAGCCGTGGCGGCAACCCGTTTTTACAAATTTCAGTACCGGAGGCAAGCAAAAAACTGATCCAGTCCGTCGGCCGACTGCTTCGAAAAGAAGAAGACACTGGACGGGTCGTACTGCTCGACCGTCGGGTGATCACCCGACGCTACGGCAAGGCTTTGCTTGACTCCCTGCCCCCTTTTGAACGTGTCATCGAACGCGGCTAAGGCGGTGATCAGTGATGGTTGAGATGATTGAGCCAGGAATGTGGCTCCTGCTCGGAATGGTTGCCTTGCTGGCAGGCTTTATCGATGCGGTGGCGGGCGGCGGCGGCATGCTTACCGTTCCCGCCCTGCTCTCGATCGGCCTGCCTCCGCATATTGCTTTGGGCACCAACAAACTGGCTGCAACCTTTGCCTCTTCAACGGCAGCTTGGACCTATTACAAGAAGCAGCTCTTTTCGCCGTCATTTTGGCGCCAATCCTTTATTGCCACACTCATTGGTGCCATAGGCGGCACCTTGGTAGTGGATATACTCTCGACTGAGTGGCTGGAAAAAGCCCTGCCGCTGATCATCCTCGCAACCGCGGTATACACGCTTTGGCATCCCCACCCCAAAGGGGATAGGCATAGCCTGCCGGAAAAATCAGCCAAACTAAGCCAAAAACAATGGCTGCAAGGCACAACCCTGGGCTTCTATGATGGCGTTGCTGGCCCCGGTACCGGTGCATTCTGGACCGTCTCCAATATGGCCCTTTACCGACTGGATATATTGATGGCATCCGGCCTCGCCAAAGCCATGAACTTCACCAGCAACCTGACCTCATTGGTGACTTTTGCTATCTTGGGGCATATTAATGTGGTGTTGGGGCTGACAATGGGTGTCTGCCTAATGCTTGGCGCCTATATTGGTGCCCATTCAGCGATTCGTTTCGGTGCCCGCTTTATCCGGCCCGTATTTGTTACCGTTGTTGTTATTCTTGCCATTAAACTGGCCCTGCAGGCCTGGGTTTAACCTGCCCTGAAACTGGAGTCACAGACCATGCTCGATTTCCAACGACTGGAAGATATCACTGCTCAATTAGCCATTGAGGCTAGCAAGGTTGATAACACTCGAGGGGAAGCCCCGCGCCCGTTGTTTGATGAGCAGCTATTCCATTGCCGCGGTAAACTGCTGGCACCTTGTATCGAAGAAATAACAGCAGAGATCATTGCACTTCGCCGTGAGCATGACCAAGGCACACTGGCTGCCAGCCGTACCCAGCATGTTTGTGAACGTATCGTCTCGCAAATCCAAGCGGTACAGCGGGAGCTCGCCACCCAGCATATCCGCAAGAATGAGCCCCAGCGCACAAGGCACTGGCAAAAGCCGATTTATGAGCTCAAACAAGATCTCGCCCAGCACCAGGAATGGGCAAGGCGCCTTGCGGCCATGCAGCGGAACAAAGAAAGAGCGCTGATCCAGTGCCGTTCGGCCGATGAGCAACAGGCGTTGCAAAACGAAGCCGCAACACTGGCAGAGCGCCTTCACCGCTGCCGGCTTGCGCTGGCCAAAATTGAAAAACAGATCAGCTCGCGGGAGCGCAAAGGCTAATGGCACTTCATCTGGTTTACCATCCGATATATTCACAGCTGGCGCTTCCTCCGGAGCACCGCTACCCCATCAACAAGTACCGGATGCTGTATCAGCACCTGGATCATGAGTTAGATTTTCAGTCGCATGCTGGGCTGCAATTACACCAACCGCAGCCGGTTGGCGTTGATGAGGTCAAACAGCTCCACCACCCTGACTATATCGACGCTTTGTTTGGCAATACGTTGCCAGCAGCGAAAATGCGCCGGATTGGCTTCCCGTGGAGCCCCCAGCTGATCGAACGGACGCTGACCTCTTCCGGGGGCACCAAACTGACCGTCGATTTGGCCTATCAGCACGGTATTGGGATCCACCTAAGCGGTGGCTACCACCATGCCCACCACGACTTTGGCAGTGGCTTTTGCCTCGTCAATGATCTGGCCCTGGCTGCCCGCCATGCCGTTACGCTTGATGGTATAGAAAAAGTCATGATCATTGATTGCGATGTCCACCATGGTGACGGTACTGCAACATTACTGGCAGAAGACCCGGATATCATCACTTTTTCCGTCCACTGCGACAAAAACTTCCCTGCCCGCAAGCCCGATTCGGATATCGATCTGGCCCTGCCACGCGATACGACTACCGAGGAATATATAGAGGCTTTCGCGGGTATCTTGCCCCTCGCGCTCGCGCAGCACCAGCCGGACATGGTGATCTATGATGCCGGTGTCGACATCCACCAGCACGATGAGCTGGGCTATTTCAAAGTCTGTACCGAGGGCATATACCAGCGCGATCACCTCGTACTGAGCCAATGCCGCAATATGGGTATCCCCGTCGCGGCTGTGGTTGGTGGCGGTTACCGTAGTGAGCACAAGCATCTGGTCAACCTGCATGCCCAGCTTATATACTCAGCCTTAGATATGCTGGCAGAGCGCTAGTCCCTACTCACTTCAGCGAGAAAATGATCAACTATGACACAATCAGCCCAATCACCACTCGACAACGCGCCGGACGACATCAAGCTTGCAGTGGATCTTATCTACCTTCTCGAAAGCAATGACGTCGATCCCGCGACAGCATTATCGGCAATTAACATCGTAAAAAGTGATTTGGAAGCCAAGCTGAAAGCCAACCAAAGCCAGTAAACCCAAGCAAGCCTTCCCCCGGGAAGGCAACTAAGGTAAAACCGTTTTATACCGTCCATATCTTACGCTCCCCAAAATCACAAATCACAAATCACAAATCACAAAAAAAACGCCAATAAAATGACGATGAAATATATGCACTACGTCAATAAAATGTATTTTGATGCAATTGACATATTTTCAAATAAATAATTAACCTATTGGTATTTAATTGTTTTTTATAACGTTCTACAATCTTTCGGCTTTAAAAACTAATTATATTTCCGGAACATATTTTTACTCATATATACACAATTTGGAGCCGTAATGAAAAAGGGACTAACACTAACAGCCATTGCTGTTACTGTACTTCTATCGGGCTGTGCATCGGATTCAGATGCCACTAAAGCACTTCCTCTAGAAAGCAACCAATCTGAAGTATCCACTCAGATCCATGCTATTGGCCAAACAATCAGTCAGGCTGAAGATAAACTGAGCCAAGCAAAAGCTGATGAACTTCAATGGTTTGCAACATCACTATTCCAAGATGCCGACAAAGCACTGACCGATGCCAAAGGGTACTATGCCGTATTTGAAACAGACCCTAGCAAAGCCCATAGCAGCACCGGTTTCTTTAGCTCTCGCACCAATATCCAAGCCACTGAAGAAGCGTTGAATCAATTCAATTTGAATATTGCCAAAGCTGAAATGATCCGCGAAAAAGCACTCACTGTATTGGATGAAGCTTTTTCTTACCGCGCTCAACTACAGTCTCTAGATGTCGAAAAATATTATCCAAAGACCAATGAACGTTTAGAGACCCAACTGAAAACATTGGTAAACCATATTGCCAATGACAGAACTGAACGTGCCACCAGTGGCCAGCCGGAGTTGGTTAGCCGCCAGCGTGCACTTGAAGTCAGAACGGTTACCCGTATTTACCTTTCCGATGCACAGAAAGCACTGGCTCGCCTGAAAAATAGCAATACCGCCCTCCATGCACCAGATACCCTGGCAGTGGCATCAACCCGTGTGACCGCAGCCGAAGCCTTTATCAGTGCGGAGCCTCGCTCATTCAACAAAATTGAAGACAAAGCCGCAGAGGCCATGTTCTCAATTAAGCATGCTGAGCATATCGCCGATGTTGTAGAGAAGCTCAAAGCACTGCCAGAGAATGACTACGAGCGCCATGTACTGAACTTCGAAAAACTGCTGGTTAATATTTCCAAGGCGCTAGGCAGCGATGACCTGCGTGATAACCCACTCAACCAGCAGGGCAAACTGCTTGTTTCCCTGATCGAAGAGCAAAAAGCCATGTCGAGCGAAGGCGAGCAAAACCTCCAGAACCTTCTTGCCCAGCTATCGGATGAGCAAGATAAAGTGAGTGAGCTGGAAGCTTCTCTTACTGACGAAAAGCAGGTAAATGTTCAGTCTGGCGAGAAAGTAAAACAGCTTGAAGCCAAGATTGCCGAGCTAAACGCTTCTCTAGTGGCCGCTTACACCAAAGCGAGCGAGCAGGCTGAAGAGGCTGTAGCCATCGCAGATGCGAACGAAGAAAGCACCGAAGCAACAACGACTGCCTCTGCCGAGGAAGAGCAAATCGCTGAAGAGACAGTTGGTGCTGAAACTGCTGAACTAGAAGCTGTTGATCTAGAGGCTGTTGAGCTAGAAGCAGCACCGCAAAAACTGACGGCAGACATTGAACCCGATACTGCAGGTTAATCCTTAAAGGTGTACCAAACATAAGAAGTGGCTAATTAGCCACTTCTTTTTTATTGACCTTTCCCTAGGGGTAAGGTTTACACTTAGTGGAAGTATTAAGAAATCTTTTAACTATTGATGACCTTGCGCCGACCGCAAAACTTTTTAGCATTACTGGTGGTGTTGATGATAAGCCTAATTATCAACCCAGTCTTTACTATGTCCGGTCATCAAACCACCTCTCTTCCAGCATCGCCAGACAGCACCAACACTCATCACCATGCCGTGCACAGCGCGGGTAGTGAATCACCCCATATCCATCATCAGCTCGAACAATCGAACGCCTCACATTGTGCAGACTGTGGCGAAGGCAAGATGATGAACCCGGACCATTGCGGCAGTGATGGGGATAATCAACACTGTAAAAGCTGCAACAGCAGCCACTGCCAGTATTCTGCCCTGCCGGTTTTCTATCTCACACAATCCAATTTATCAGATAAAGACACTCCTCAGCGCTTACTGGTGAGTGCCCCTATTTCACGCCAAGAGACCAGCCTCCGCCCTCCTATTCACTAATCGCACTTTGCCATATCTGGGCATAGTGATACCTGCGGTTATCCGTACGGTAGCTATTGATGTCTGTGCTCAGCCGTTATCAATGTCGAATAAGTGAAAAAACATGCATAACAATAAGATATACCGTGCGTTAGGCGTGGTATCGTTGATTGGTTTTGCGGCTAGCTCTTGGGCCAGCAGTGAACCAGTCAATACCCCAAAACCAAGCCAAACGCTGGTACCATCCAGCACCCTGGCAGCACCAGCGACTTTACATGGGCTCATTGACTGGGCTATTGAACACGATGTTGCCCAACAGCAAATTCAGTATCAGGCAGATGCCATCAGCGAGATGGGTATCGCCAACAGCCAACTGATGGATCCGAAAATGAAAGTTGGTATCGGAGGTTTGCCCGTCGATAGCTTTGCCTTCGATGAAGATCCCATGACCAACATTTCTGTGGGGCTGATGCAACAATTCGGCCGCGGCAATAGCTTGTCGTTGCAGCAAAAGCAAAGCCAGCAGCAGGCAGGGAGTGTCCGCAAGCAAGCGGATGTACGCAAGCTGGATGTCACCAAAGCCATCACCACATCATGGATCGAGTTGGCTTACCTCGAACAAAGCCATAGATTGATTAAGCAAAACCAAGACTTGTTCCGCGAGCTTACCCGCTACCTGAGTACTAACTACGGTGTCGGAGCCAGCCAGGCCCAGGATTTGATCCAGGCTGAGCTGCAAGTCAACAAAATTGATGAGCAACTGCAGTCAAACCAACAGATGCAGCAACGCCTTCGTGCCCAGCTATCCGAGTGGTTGGGCGAGCAAGCATGGCAGGTAAAACCCCATGCCTATCCGCAATGGCAGGCATTGAGTACTTACTTTGCGGCATCACCACAGGAGCATTATCCAGCCCTTGCTAGCCACCCGAGCATTCAGGTGGCCGATGAGATGATCAAGAGCAACGAAACAGGTGTTGAGCTCGCCAATGAATCCTACCAGCCGCAGTTCGGTGTCGAGGTGATGTATGCCCACCGCCAGGCAGACCGAATGGACGGCTCTCCTGCACCGGATCTCGTGAGTGCTTTTGTCACCGTAGATCTCCCGTTGTTCACCGAAAAACGCCAGGACAAAAAGCTTTCTGCCGCCCAGCATCAGGTTGGTGCCGCCAAAACCCAGCGTGATCTGATGTTGCGCCAGATGAATGCGCAAATCCGTGCTGCAGCTATCGACCGTGACAATACTCAGCAACGTCTGGAGCGATACCGCAAGACGTTACTCAAACAAGCCAAAGAAAAAACCCAGGCTGTCGAGCGGGGCTATCAAAACAACACCAGCCAATTGGATGAGTATATCCGTGCCGCCAGTGAAGAGCTGACTATCGAGCTGGAGCAGGCACGCCTTGCCGCCGACCTACAACAAGCAAATAACAATTTGGCTTACCTGCTGAACAAATATTAAGGGATACCATGAAACAGTCATTTTCTGTTGTCTTCATCACTCTCGCCATTGGTGGCGCATTGGGTTTCTATGCAAACACCTACTTTGCAAGCGGTGATTTTTCTGACGGGCAAAGTGGGAAAGCAAGCAATGAGCCGCTGTACTGGGTTGCTCCGATGGATCCGAACTACAAACGCGACAAGCCCGGAAAGTCACCAATGGGGATGGATTTAATTCCTGTCTACGAAGAAGATCTTGCCAGTGGCAATGATGACCCGGCAGGCACTGTCACCATCAGCCCAGCTGTTGAAAATAACCTTGGCGTCAAAACCACCCAGGTCAAACGCCAGCAACTTGCACCGAAAATAGATAGCGTCGGCTATGTCAGCTTCGACGAAAGCCAGCTATGGCAAATCAACAGCCGTGTCAGCGGCTGGATCAAAAACCTCAGCGTCAATGCCATCGGTGAGCGCGTTCTGGCCGGCCAGGTATTGTTCGAGATCTATTCACCGGATTTAGTCAGGGCGCAAGAAGAGCTGATTAATGCCAAGCGTATGGGCAAGGCCGTACTGGTCAATGGTGCGAAGGATCGCTTACGTTCATTAGGGGTGGATAACGGCCAAATCAACGATATCCTCCGCCGCGGCAAAACCCGCCAATACATCGCGATCAAAGCGCCTGCTGACGGGGTTATCGCCACCCTAAACATCCGCAATGGTGCTTACTTATCGCCACAGCAAACGGTTATCAGCGGTGGGTCTTTGTCTGATGTCTGGGTGGATGCCGAAGTCTTTGAACGCCAAGCCCACTGGATCACTCCGGGAACCAGTGCGGATATGTGGGTCGATGCCCTGCCGGGTAAAAGCTGGCAAGGCAAGGTCGACTATATCTACCCGATCCTCGATCCGGCAACCCGTACTTTGCGGGTGCGATTGAAATTCAGCAACACTGACGCCAACCTCAAGCCCAACATGTTTGCCAACCTCAACCTGATCCCGCAAACCAAGGAATCGGTGTTAGTCGTACCGGAGCAAGCCGTTATCCGCTCCGGCAGCATGGCACGGGTTGTCCTTGCCCTCGGCGAAGGGAAGTACCGTTCTGCCCGCATTGAAACCGGCCGGACAGCCGCAGGCATGGTAGAAGTCATTGATGGCCTGGCTGCCAATGACACTGTGGTCACTTCAGCCCACTTCATGTTGGATTCTGAATCAAGCCAAAGTGCTGACCTGAGCCGGATCAATACGCCAACTCCAGCCGAGCCCGTCAGCCAAGTCCACACCACCGGAGTGATCCGGAATATCATGCTGGGGCATAAAATGCTGACCCTGGATCACCCGCCTATTCCAGAATGGGGCTGGCCGGCAATGACCATGGATTTCACCGTCAGTGATGACAGCGACCTTAGCCAGTTCGTCAGCGGCCAGTCAGTCCGTTTTCTAATGACTAAGCAGGATGACGGCCAATATACCGTGTCAGATGTCAAAGTCGATGATGGGCCAAGTGGCGCCGTCGATCACAGTAATATGGATCACAATGGCATGGATCACAGTGGCATGGACCACAGCACTATAGATCACAGTGCCATGGGTCACGACAGTATGGATCACAGCCATCAGGCTCCTGTGAGCAAGGAGGCTGAACAATGATCAGTGCCGTTATCCGGTGGTCAATACAAAACCGTTTTCTGGTTTTGGTTGCCACCGCCTTTTTGGTTGCCTCTGGCATCTATAGCGTTAAGCAAACCCCGATTGACGCCATCCCGGACTTGTCTGACGTACAAGTCATTATCAAAACCAGTTATCCGGGCCAAGCGCCACAGGTGGTCGAAGATCAGGTTACCTACCCGCTGACCACCGCCATGCTGGCAGTACCGGGGGCAGAAACGGTACGGGGATATTCGTTTTTTGGTGACTCCTATGTTTACATCATCTTCAATGATGACACCGACATGTACTGGGCACGCTCGCGGGTACTGGAGTACCTGAGCCAGGTCGCGCCAAACTTGCCGGATAGCGCCAAGCCCACACTCGGCCCTGATGCGACCGGTGTAGGCTGGATTTACAGCTATGTATTGGTAGATAAAACGGGCCAGCACGAGCTAAGCGAGCTAAGAAGCCTGCAAGACTGGTTCCTGAAATACGAGCTGCAAACGGTTGAAGGCGTATCGGAAATCGCCACTGTCGGCGGCATGGTCAAGCAGTACCAAGTGCAGATTGACCCGAACAAACTGCGTGCCTACAACCTGACTTTGCAACAGGTAAATATGGCTATCCAGGACGGCAACCAGGAAGCGGGGGCTTCTGTGGTCGAACTTGCCGAGGCGGAGCATATGGTTCGCGCAACGGGTTATGTCTCCAACATTGACGACCTCAAGAACCTGCCGCTGAAAGTCACCGAAAAAGGCACACCGCTGCTACTGGGTGATATTGCCGATATCAACCTTGGGCCACAAATGCGCCGCGGGATCTCAGAGCTAAATGGCGAAGGCGAAGCGGTTGGTGGTGTTGTCGTCATGCGCTTTGGCGAAAATGCCCAAGAGGTGATCAGCAAAGTCAAAGACAAGCTGGCGGATCTCGAACGCAGCCTGCCTGACGGGGTGGAGATCGTCACCACCTATGACCGATCAGGCTTGATCGACGATGCGGTTAATAACCTATACGAGAAACTCATCGAAGAGTTTATTGTCGTTGCCATCGTCTGTGCCCTGTTCCTGTTCCACTTCCGTTCATCATTGGTGGTCATGATCAGCTTGCCGATCGGTATCCTGTCGGCCTTCATTATCATGCACTGGCAGGGGATCAACGCCAACATTATGTCACTGGGGGGCATCGCCATTGCAATAGGAGCTATGGTTGATGGTGCCATCGTGATGATAGAGAACGTGCACAAGCACATTGAGCGAACCCCGCTGACAGATGAAAACCGCTGGCAGGTGATCAGCCATGCTGCAGAAGAAGTCGGTGCGCCGCTGTTCTTCTCGTTGATTATCATCACCTTGAGTTTTGTGCCGGTATTTGCCCTGGAAGGCCAGGAAGGCAAGATGTTCTCGCCACTGGCGTTCACCAAGACCTACGCCATGGCCGCCGCTGCCGGTTTGGCGATCACCTTGGTACCGGTGCTAATGGGCTACCTGATCCGTGGCAAGGTGATGCCTGAGCACAAAAACCCGATCAACCGCTTGGTGATTGCGCTTTATCGTCCCCTGCTCAATTTCAGCTTGGCTTTCCCTAAAACAGTCATTGTTATTGCACTGGCTTTGATGGCTTCTGCCTACTACCCAATGCAGAAAATGGGTAGCGAGTTCATCCCGCCACTGGATGAAGGCGACTTGATGTATATGCCGACGACTTATCCGGGCATTTCAATCGGCAAGGCCCGCGAGCTACTACAGCAAACCGACAAACTGATCAAAACCATCCCGGAAGTAAAAACCGTGTGGGGCAAAATCGGCCGGGCAGAAACTGCCACCGACCCTGCACCATTGACGATGATTGAAACCATTATCCAGCTCAAGCCCAAAGAGCAATGGCGTGAAGGCTTGACTACGGAAAGCCTGCGCCGCGAGTTGGATAGCCTGGTGCAGTTCCCGGGCTTGACCAACGCCTGGGTGATGCCAATCAAAACCCGTATCGATATGCTGGCAACCGGCATCAAAACACCTATCGGGATCAAGATTGCAGGCCCGGATCTCAAACAAATTGAGCAAATTGGCGCTGATCTCGAAACCTTGCTGCAAAACGTTGAAGGCACAGCATCGGTCTATGCTGAGCGGGTCGCTGGAGGCCGTTACATCACTATGGATATCAAGCGCCGTGAAGCCGCCCGTTATGGCTTGAGCATCCGTGATATCCAACAGGTGATCAGTACCGCTGTCGGGGGGATGAAGGTTGGCGAGTCGGTCGAAGGGCTGGAGCGCTACCCAATCAATGTCCGCTATCCGCAGAGCTACCGAAACTCTTTGGATAAACTGCGTAACCTGCCGCTTGTCACCCCCAACGGTGCCCGCATTGCCTTGGCTGATGTTGCCGACATTCGCTTTGAGGATGGCCCTCCGATGATCAAGACCGAAAACGCCCGCCCTAACGGCTGGGTATTCATCGACATCGATGGCCGTGATTTGGGCTCATATGTTCAGGATGCCCAACAAGTGGTAGCCGAACAACTTGAATTACCAGCCGGTTATTCACTGTTATGGTCCGGCCAATACGAATATATGGAGCGGGCCAAGGCACGACTCACCGTGGTCGTACCCGCCACGATTGCCATCATCATGATGCTGCTCTATCTCAGCTTCCGCCGTGTCGGCGAGGTGATGATCATCATGGGTACCCTACCGTTGGCAATGGTCGGCGGGGTATGGCTGATGGAATGGCTCGGCTACAACTTCTCGATTGCTGTTGGTGTGGGCTTTATTGCCCTCGCCGGGGTCGCGGTCGAAATTGGCGTCATCATGCTGGTTTACCTCAACCAAGCCTGGAAATACCAACTGGAAGAAGCCGAACACGCCAATCAACCACTGACGCTAGCATCACTTAATAATGCCATCCAGGAAGGTGCTGGTTTGCGGGTGCGTCCAATCATGATGACTGTTTCTACCGTCATCATCGGTCTCATTCCCATCATGTATGGCTCAGGCACGGGCTCAGAAGTGATGCAACGCATTGCTGCGCCGATGATCGGTGGCATGTCATCGGCCCTGCTACTCACACTGGTAGTACTGCCTGCCGCTTTCCAACTATGGAAGCGCTTTAGTTACAAATTAACGAACTAACGGCTAATAACTAACAATGACCCCGGTGCCAGGCGCCGGGTAAGGAAATATGATGGGTGAAACCGCTGAAATGGGCTGGCACTTCATGGGGCAGAGCTTTGTTGAGCTCTCTTGCAATATTCCAGGCCACTCTGAAGCAGGCATGAAGCGTAATACGATTTTGAAATAACAGGATGGAACAAACGATGAAATACTTACTACCCGCTATTTTCCTTGCGCTTAGCAGCGGCCACGCTTTGGCCAGCGTTGATACCTTAGGCAAAGCACAGGCTTTTGCTGAACTGACACCGCAAAAAGCCCTTGAGCAATCGCACCAGTGGCACCGCAAAGGGGAAGCGACGGTGCGCATTATGCCTGATGCTATCTATGCCGAGTTTGCCGACGGCACCAAGGCTTCAGTGCCAGTTGAAGATGATTTCCTACTCTCTATCGCCCCCTACGAGCAAGTTACCCATGGTTGTACTTACCATGTCCCAACCGGCTGCCAAGGAGAGATGGTCAGCAAAGCCATGATGGTAGAAATCACCGACACCCAAACCAACGAAGTGATCCAGTCCGGTATGGTCAAAACCCAAAAAGATGGCTTTATTGACTTCTGGATGCCTAAAAACGGCAACTACCAGTTCACCTTCACTTACAACGGCAAAACTGCGACTGAAACCTTGAGTACCAAAGGCAACAGCCGCACCTGTATCACTACCATGCAGTTGCTATAGACAAAAGCAGGCCCCCTGTAGACATCGCACTGCAGGGGTTCTGCTTTCCCTTTACCGCCCTTCTCCCTGTCGAAAGCTACAATATACTTTGACAATCAAACTATATGATCACAAGATACCTTGATTATCAAAATATACTATATTCAAACAAAATAGCTCAGGTAGAAATGCATGCACAGTCAGAATTTACAGCAATGGCAGCACAGCCATGATTTTGTCTCTATTAATCAACACGGTGAGCGCCGGACATTATGGGTTCTCGGGTTAACTCTCGTCACCATGGTGGCGGAAATCACCGCTGGCACATTGTATGGCTCGATGGCCCTGCTGGCCGACGGTTGGCATATGGGCACCCATGCAGCAGCTTTTCTCATCACCCTGTTTGCCTACCGCTATGCCCGCAAGCATGCCAACAACCCGGCATTTTCTTTTGGTACCGGTAAGGTCAGTGTTTTAGGTGGATTTACCAGTGCTATCGCCCTTGGCCTAGTGGCGCTGCTGATGCTGGTCGAGTCTGTCCATCGCCTGTTCAACCCACAGGCAATACAGTTCAATGAAGCGATTATGGTTGCGGTGATTGGCTTGGTGGTTAACGTAATCAGCGTGTTCTTGCTGCATGATCATCATCATGACCATGAGCACCACCACGGACATAGCCATAATCACGATCATGGTCATGACCATAACCTTCGCGCAGCTTATTTTCACGTTTTGGCGGATGCATTGACCTCACTGCTGGCCATTGTAGCCCTGCTGTTTGGTAAATATCTGGGCTATGACTGGCTTGATGCCATCATGGGTATGGTCGGTGCGGTTATAATTACCCGCTGGGCATGGGGGTTGATGAAACAAACCAGCCCTATCCTGCTTGACGGCAATATCGACCATGAGTACCAGCAACAAGTTGTCGATACCCTTGAGCAAGACGCCGACAACAAGGTCAGCGATATCCATATCTGGAAAGTCAGTGCCGACCATTATGCCGCGATGATTTCACTGGTGACCCATCAACCAAAGGCGGCTAATGAATACAAGCAATTACTATCAGAGTTCGATAAACTTAGCCACCTCACCATAGAGGTCAATAGGTGCCAAGAGGTACACTGACAGCGAGAAAGATATGAAAGACATTGAGCAGTTGAACCACACCATTATCGAATTCTACGAAAAGCTCTCCTCTTGGGAGCAGTCTGTTGTCCGTGGCAAGGGATTCTCCCTGCCGCAGGTCCATGTCGTAGAAATTCTGGGTGCCCACGGTGCAATGAGGATGA
Source organism: Photobacterium sp. ABD4_091 (assembly GCF_056160145.1). NCBI lineage: Bacteria > Pseudomonadati > Pseudomonadota > Gammaproteobacteria > Vibrionales > Vibrionaceae > Photobacterium > Photobacterium sp. ABD4_091. The sequence goes on from NZ_JBSWWQ010000001.1 coordinate 657,622, forward strand.
AAGAGCTGGCTGATAAAGTTGGCGTCACAACCGGCACCCTCACCGTTCAAGTCGATAAGATGGTCAAGCTAGGCTTGCTAGTTCGACGTCCCCATGAGTCTGATCGCCGCTCCATTCTGGTTGAACTGACCGCCGAAGGTGAAGAGTTGTATCAAGAGCATGATCAACTTCACCTCAGTCTAACTCAGGACATTACCGCCAAACTCAGCGCCGAAGAGTGCCAGCAGCTGCTTGCCAGTCTGACCAAAATGAACCAAGAGTTCTGAGCTATACAATCACTCCATCTCATCGAAATTTGGCATACAGATACTCTCAGGTATCTGTATGCCACCTCGAAATATGCGCTAGCATTAATGCGCACCCACACTCTTATTTTCTGGCTGAATAGACGTCACATAATTTGTCTTTTATCAATAAATAGTTGGTAACCGCTCATCTCCCGACTAAAATCCTGAACCTTTCCTGAATAACAGTTGTCTGCTTCTAGACACAACATTCAACATACGGCTGTTTGCAGCCTTGGCCATTCAGCAGGCATGACTGACAGAGACATGACCATACTGGGCCTGATACGGATACGGACATGAGCGATACCACCTACGGCCAGTACAACCCGGCCTTTCAGTTTTCTTTTTTACACCCTCGCCATTGGCTTTTATGGGCAGCGATGCCATTTATTTTGTTTCTGGCCCTACTACCACATGACGCTCGTAAAGGTATTGCCCGCTTTGCAGCAAAACTGATCCTAAAGAAGAAGAAAGGGGCTAAGCGACGGGCGGTCAAGAACATTGAGCTCTGCTTTCCCGATTACAACGAAAAACAACGTTTAGCCTTATTGGAAGATACTTTCACTGTCGCAGGCTGTATTTTACTCGGCTTCGCCCAACCGTTTATCAAGGGCCGCCGCTACGTACTCAACAGCCACGATGTGCACGGGATCGAACACTTGGAGGCCTTGCAGGGCCAAGACAAAAATATCATTATGCTGGTTCCCCACAATTGGGCCATCGACTTCTCGGCACTCTATTTTGCCGCCAATGACATGCCAATGGTGGCAATGATCAAACCGCAAACTAACCCCATCATCAACTGGCTGATGAATATTCAGCGCAAGCAATTCGGTGGCCGTATTTACCAGCGCAGCCAAGGGATCAAGCCTTATCTACGCTCCATCAAAGAAGGCTATCTGGCCTATTACCTGCCAGACGAAGAGCACCAGCTCCAGCAAAGTGTCTTCGCACCATTCTTCGGCCACGAAAAATCGACAGTCAAGGGAGTTGGCAAACTGGCGAAGCTCTCAAACGCTGCGGTGTTGCCCGTATTTCCGGCCTACGATTTAAAGACAGGAAAATTTACCATTACCATCCAGTCTGCTTTGACTGACTTTCCCTCTGGCAATGAATACCAAGATGCAACGCGGATGAACCAAGAGCTGGAACGTATGATCCGCCAGCAACCTGAACAGTATATGTGGATCCTAAAGATACTGCGCACCCACCCGGATGGCAGCCGGCGCTATTAACTATTCAGCTCAACTTGCCGGCACGTGAAATGAAAAAGGACCGGATGCAGAAAACATCCGGCCCTGGCTTCATTGTATTATTGATATATTTCTTCTACGTGTCGTTTCTTTCTAAAATTACTAGGCGGTTTCTAGCACTTTCACTCTCAAGCCATCATCGATTTGCTGCAAGGCTTCGAGCAGCTGCTCGGTATCCACTTCTGTTGGCACATCAACCTGCAGCTCGGCAAAAAACAGAGCCTGTCCAAGATCAGGGACACCGATACGATGGTTTTCGATTTTCACGATACCGATCCCGATATTGTCTAGTATGCGAGTGATATCGTTAACGATCCCCGGGCGATCGCTGGATTCAACTTTCAAAGTCAGGTGATCGGTTTTGATCTCGCCCGCTTCTTGGCCTTCAACAATTCGGATATCCAGTTCCTGCTGGGACTGGAAAAGTTCTCTCAACTGACTGACTGACTGCGCAGGAATATCAATTTTCAAGATCCCGACAACCTGATTATCCAGCCTGTTGATTTTACTGATCAGCCACTTCCCCCCCAGCTCGTGGGTTTTGGCTGCTAATTTATTGATAAGTTGAGGATGATCCTGTCCCGCAAGTGTAACGGTTAATTGAGTATTCATACGCGCTCCCCATCTACAATCGAGCCAGAAACACCCTGGCTATATAGTCAGACTAGCAAGCAAGATGAAACCGTGCCGTGATAAGACTCGATTCTGATTACGAAAAACCCCTATAACCCTGTATTTAATTCACAAATCCGCATAAAAAAGCCAGTTACTTGCGTAACTGGCTCATCACTAATGTGCTAGCTTACTGGCTTCAGCTGTTGGTACGATATTTCTGCAGTATTTCCCCCAACTGGCGGGAAGTGTCAGTCAAGCTGGTGCTGTTTTCAACCGACTGCTCACTCATCGTACGGATCACTTCCGACTGGGAGCGGATATCATGCAGCTCCGAGGCAATATCATTGGCGACCGTGGTTTGCTGGTGGGCAGCTGTCGCAATCTGAGTACTCATATCCATCACCTGACGGGCCGACTCAGCAATACTATTCACGTCATGGCCAATCTCGGTGATCATCTCCCGGCTTTGATGGGATTGTTCCAGGGTCACCGCGGTAATATTAGAGATACTGGTGGTTTCCAGCTGAAGCTTATCAATCATGGCCTGGATCTCAACCGTTGCCTGCTGGGTACGCCCAGCCAGCGTCCTGACCTCATCAGCGACCACTGCAAAGCCTCGGCCTTGCTCCCCTGCGCGGGCCGCTTCAATGGCCGCATTCAGGGCAAGCAAATTTGTTTGCTCAGAAATCGCATTAATCGTGGTGATCACCGCGTTGATTTCCTCGGCCTTCTCATTGAGGCTGCCAACGGCTCGGGAAGCCTCATCGGTTTGCTCTGAGAGCTGGGTAACTTTGACAATGGCCTGCTGGACGTTTCGGTTGCCCTGCTCGATACTGTGCATGTCGGCATCCGATTGTTCCGAGGTTTGCTGAGCCAAGCCGGCAATATCTTTTGCCGACGCTGTCATCTCTTCCATCGCGGTTGCCACCGAGTCGAGCGACGCATATTGCTGGCTCACCTGCTGGCCTGCACCTTGGGCGTCATTGCTGAAGTTACCCGCCGCAACCTGTAGGTTCTGGGCACTGTGCTTTACTGTGTTAACTAGCTCACTCAAAGTATCCATGGTGCGGTCTAGCTCAAAGCCAATAATCCCGAATTCATCCCTGCCAACATGGAACCCAAGCCTAGAGGTCAAATCGCCATCGGCAATGCGCTTGGTTGCCTGGTGCATCACCCAGAGTGCACCACCAAGGAAAGTCGCCATCCAGTAGCACAGCAAACCAATAGGCAATAGCGTAGCGATGGAAAGGATAAAATGTTGCAGTGCCTGATCTTTTTCAGCCTCCAGTTCTCCTGATTGGCCTGGAGACAAGCTTACTGGGCCTAACGGAGTAACAGCAACCGCTTCACGGCCTGTACTGCGGGAAGCAAAGTTAACCCCTTGCTTATGTAATACTGCACGCTGGGTATCACTGTCCAAACCTGATGCCCGCACAGTGTCCACCATGGCCACGAGCCTAGCTTCAGTCAGAGCAAGCTGCTGCCGCTCCAGCTGAACGACCGTTTGGCGGTATTGCAGACCGGCTATCGCCGTGACCACGGTCGCTATCAGTGCAAATAACACCCAAAACTTGTCATTGACCGACATCTTTACAAACAGCCGGTCAATAGTGCGGAATTCAACCTCTCTCATCGTCGTTCCTTGTAGTCATTATGGTTTGCGGCATATGGTAACAGCTCACCAGATACAGTTGTGATACAGGGCGTATTTTTCAGACAACATAAACAACCATTTTCACCAAAGGTCGATCTATATCACGGTTGGTATCCCTATTATGCTTTTGTTGAAGGCCAGGCATAAAAAAACCGGTTGGGGCTACCCCGAAAACGGGTCGCTCCAACCGGCTTTTACGCAAGTCAGCTAAACGAGAGGAATTAAATCCCTGCGCGCTTGAACAGGCCAGCCATCAAAGGCGAGTTTGCCTTTACTTGCTTAGACTTGTTTTTAAACTCACGGGCTAGCGTTGTATCGTTGATTGAGTTGGCGATATAAATCATGGACTGGTACATATCGCCTGCAGTCTTGATACGGGCCGTGTCATTCATCGGGCTGATGATGTTCACTACATCCGTACCCTTCATGCCATTTTTGGTTGCATGGTTCTCAACAGAGTCCAGCAACTTATCTAAATCCATCACGAAGTCAGAATTTTCAACGCCTAACTTCTTAATCTCTTTCAGGTTACGCTTACGCACCCGATTAATAATAAATGCAGGCTTGTTGATAAACTTAAAGCCAGCAAAACCAGCAACAATCAGCAAGGCAACACCACCAGCTACATAACCCCAAATCGAACCCGAAGATTCAGCAACCGGCTGGATCACTTCGGCGGCGGTTGTAACAGACACTGGTACATCAGACATATTGGTAACCTTTCATTTCTCTGGAACAGAACAACAGTGACATTATGCACTCAAGCAACAAAGAACCATGCGTTTTATCAATTTTTGTTGCAAATAGGGTGATCGACTTCAAGCTTTGGTAAAATTACGGGCGTGAATGTCGTGCCACAAAGCATAACATTTCACAAAACCTGTGTCGAAATGTCAATTTCGACTGCGGAGTTTGACCATCCTTTATTGTCTAAACGAGACGTTGCACCTACTGTTAGTAGCTTATTCCGAAGCACAAATATTGCTACATTACCGAATATAGAAATATGCTGATATTATTCAAAATATTATATTATTTAGTCCTAAAAGGATAAATTAATACTAGTCGAGTAGTCGAGTAGTCGTTAAGCAATAAAGACAAAGTAAACAAGGCTCGTAATAAAACCGAGTAGAAACATCCCTATACTGAACTTAATATAAAGCCAAAGGAACTTTAACACTATCGCCTCCATTTCTAGCCATAAAGGACTTATATCAAAGCGTTGTTACTTGAATAAATTTAGCGACTAATATCAGCGTTATTTGTCTCATAGTGGCAACTAATTATTTAGAGCACTGAAATAGTGATAAAAATTTGGATCAGAGCTAGTTGAATAGATAGCAAAATGAAAGAAGGGAATTGAAGAAAACTGTTTTGGGGATTTCCAAACGCCAGATGGGTGGAAGCCCCACCAGCCACATCTCGGCACACACGTCGCTCGCTGCGGCTGCTCCCTTCCGGGCCTGACCGGGTTCACGAGTTAGTGTTGCGAGAGGACCAGCAGGGCCTCCATAGATTCTTTGTTCTCTCTGCGAGAACGGGATGGATTATCCGCTATGGTCGGGGCGATTGCAATAGCCCAGCCGCAGATTCCCGACCGACTGCCGAATTATTACCCAAACCTTCCCATTTTCACGCAGTTAGCACTCGCTAGAGCTCTTCTTCCGGGTCATCCAGCAGGTATTCTCCCAGCAGGGCTCCCCCCAATACCAAGAGCCAGGCAACCAAGATTGGGTTTGGCACCTCGAACCATGGTACCAGCACCAGGGTGGCGAATCCGACAGCGGGCAGGATCCACATCATCCGAGGCACCCATTCGCTCAGCTTGCTTTTCGCCATCCCTTGCAAAGAGGCAATCAAGCCAGTCACGCACAGGGCGACCAAGGCAGCATGGGCCAAGCCCCCTACCCATAGCGGGATCACCAGAAATAGCGGCCACCAGGTATTGCCCTGTACCGGCCGCCAGCTGCGGGCGGCAATCCAAATCACGCCAACCGCCAAGATCTGGACAATCGTATAAGCTGGCGCCCCATCCAATTTGCCCTCGGCTTGCAGCGCCATAAGGCCGACATCCATGGCCAGCACGATAGAAATGAGCAGCGCTGCCAACTGCCACGAGCTTTTTGGGGAAAAGCTCACGGCAAACACAGGCAGCATCATAAAGACACTCACCGCAAGGGCAATAGGCTGGTCGGGCAGAACAAAGCCGAAAGTACCTAGGCCAATCAATAACAGCCAGGCAGATACGCCACCTTGTGGCAGCAACCACAAAGCGGGAATGGCAAGGGCCAGTGCAGGCAGCTCTCCTTGGCTTTGCCCCAATGCACTAACTCCGACAATGGTCAACGCAATGCTGACCATAACAAGTAACGCGGCATACAACATGGCAGCACCTCCTTGCGTTCTCTGATAACCGTAATACCATGATCGGCAATCAGGTTTGTATGGTACAGGTATAAATATGGATGATTTTGCGGCGCAAATCTACAGCCAAGTTCACCAAATTCCACATGGAAAAGTCGCAACTTATGGTGATATTGCCAAATTTGCCGGTTTTCCCGGCTATGCACGCCAAGTTGGGCGCTTAATGGCAACCTTGCCGGAAGGGTCTACCCTGCCCTGGCACCGGGTAGTGAATGCAAAAGGGGAGATATCCCTAACAGGGCACGACCTGCAGCGCCAACGCGGTAAATTAATAGCAGAAGGAATCGATGTGAGTGACACCGGCAGGCTGAAGCTTAGGCAGTACCGATGGGATGGCTATTGAACCCACCCTAAATGAACACGACCATTTAGGGTGAGAAGCATACTTGCAGGAAACCAGTGGAAACAGGACTGTTGTGGGAATCAGTCTTACTGGAATAAGTTTTGTGGCAATAAGATTAATTCACTTTCACCAAAACAAGTTCTTTACGGGTCGTCCCGGCCGGGTCAGTCAAGACATGGTTTGCCGTATCGGTAATGAACAGCAGCTTGCCATCGACTTCAATCCGCGCGCTCACGGCATAAGTGTGATTGGGCACAATTTCCTGGCGTGAGAAATTAAGCTGGTACTCAAACGGGACTTGCTTGCCATCGGCCAAGAACGCCTGGCTGCTTATTACCTCGGCTGCGACATCCATTTTTGACACATCAGCCAACGTCACCGTGATGCGGGCATTGCTTGGCAGTGCAACACGCTCTTTGTAGCTCAAGGTTCCCGTCACCGCTTCCAAGTCCGCATCTTGCTGAACCATGCTGGTACATGCCGACACAACCAGCGCCACCATCAACGCCGAAATCAGTGCAAAGACCCTTTTCATTTTCTCTCCTAAAAACAATATTGCCATTTTCATGTGTGGCAAGCACTTGAACTCATGCTTAAACTGAATGATCATCCATTCATAACTAGGAGATTTTAACCTTCCCCTGCCGCGCGTAATGATAACATTATTTATGGAGATCCGATGAGCAAAGAACTGAATGAACTTCTCAATCTGCTACATTTAGAGCAGCTTGAACAAGGATTATTCCGCGGACAAAGTGAACACCTAGGGTTGCCGCAGGTATACGGCGGCCAAGTGCTTGGACAAGCGCTCTCGGCAGCCAAAGAGACCGTCGATGAAGACCGCCAGGTGCACTCATTCCACAGCTACTTCCTGCGCCCGGGTGACCCCCATAAACCGATTATCTACGATGTTGAAAACCTGCGTGACGGTAACAGTTTCAGCACCCGCCGGGTCAAGGCGATTCAGTATGGCCGCCCTATTTTTTATATTACCGCTTCGTACCAGGGAGAGGAGCAAGGCTTCGAGCACCAATCACCTAAGCCGAATGCACCTTCTTATGAGGGCTTGATGTCTGAACAGCAACTTGTGCTGGCGATGGCCGACAAGCTGCCGAAAAGTGCCGTCAAACACTTCGGCCGCGAGCGCCCTATTGAAGTTCGCCCGGTCAATGTGGTCAACCCATTGGCCCCCCAGCCAACCGAAGCCAAGCAATACCTATGGATCAAGGCCAATGGCGAAATGCCAGATGACCCGCGTATCCACCAGTACCTGCTGGCCTATGCCTCAGACTGGGGTTTTTTGGTCACCGCCCTGCAGCCGCACGGCGTCAGCCTGTTTGACCCGCAGATGAAAGTGGCCACCATTGACCATTCTATGTGGTTCCACCGCCCATTTCGTATGGATGAGTGGCTGCTGTACGCCATCGACAGCCCTTCGGCAAGCAATGCCCGCGGCCTGGTTCGCGGCGAGATCTACAACCAGAAAGGTGAGCTGGTTGCCTCTGCGGTACAGGAAGGATTAATGCGCCATACCGGCGAAAAGTAATTCACTAGGTTTAAGGTATTTCTGAGGCGGGTTAACCCGCCTCTTGTTTTTCAGCACTCATGAGCTCGTCTTTACTCCTTTCGTCCTCGAGTTGCTGTAAATGTTCACCCATTTGCTGCAACTGGTACATCTGCCGATAGTGGCCATCATGCCCAAGCAGTTCGTGGTGCTTACCGCGCTCAACGGCTTCGCCACGGTGCAAAACCAGAATTTCATCGGCATCGATCACCGTCGATAATCGGTGGGCTATCACAACCACACTCATATCCCGGCGCAAGCTATTGAGTGCCTGCTGAATATGACGCTCTGTCCCCGAGTCGATATTCGCGGTGGCCTCATCGAGGATCAAGATTCTCGGTTTGCTGTACCAAACCCGCGCCAATGCCAGCAACTGTTTCTGCCCCGCAGACAGGTTGGCTGCTCCGCTACCCAGTTGGGTATCCAAGCCATCCTCATAGCGCTTTACCTGATGGGCTAAGCCAACCGCTTCCAAGGCTTGCCATATAGCCCGGTCATCAACCTCGCTGGCTGAGTGCCGCCCTAGGGTAATGTTCTCGCGTACCGAGGTGCTGAGAATATGCGGGTCTTGCTGCACCATGGCAATCCCTGAGCGCAAAACATCGTGGGATAGGCTCGATAAAGGACGGTCATCAATAAAAATGTCCCCTTTCCCAGCCGGGTAAAACCCCATCATCAAAGAAGCCAGGGTGCTCTTGCCGCTGCCGGTGTGCCCGACCAACGCGAGAAAACCCCGATGGGATAGGCTGACATTGATCCCTTGCAATACTGGCTGGTTGCCGTCATAGCTAAAGTCAATCTGGCGGCACTCTAACCTTCCACTTTCCAACGGCCGGGCATCGCCTCCGTATGCCTGTTGCCGGGCATCAATAAAACCAAAGATCCGCTCACTGGCCACCAATGCCTGCTGTAGCAATGATAACTGCTGCGTCAGCTCAATCAGAGGCTCTGTGACCCGCCCTAGGTAGCTGATGAACGCATACAGTACGCCGACCCCGATAAGCTCCACGCCACTAACGCCAAACAAGGCAACCAGCGACAGCAAAGCGACGCCCGAGAGGAAATCTATCAGCGGGCGGAGCATGAAACCGTTGAGCTTGATCACACTGCGCTGCGCCGCCAAATGCTTGGCCGTCAGCTCGGAAAACTGGTTGTAAAACGCTTTTTCCTGCCGCACCAGCTGGATCAGGCCCATGCCCTGTATCGACTCACTCATCGAGGCGTTAATATCAGCCAGCAAATCCCGCATTTTACGGTACGCTTCGGAGCTACTTCGCTGGTATAGCACCATGACGCCAATCACCACCGGAAGCAGTACCAAAACCACCAGGGTCAACCGCCAGCTGAGCAACGACATCGCCACCAGCATCACCAATATCAAGGTGACATTCTTGAGTACCGTGCCGATGACATGGACGTAAAAATCCTTGAGGGACTCGGTATCATTGGTGACCCGCGAGATCAGCTTGCCTGACGGCATATAGTCGAAAGCCGATAGAGGCTGGTTGATGATCTTGCCGAACAACTGCTTACGGACGGTTTGCACAACGCCGACTGCCAACTCATTAAACCGTAATGACTGCAAATAACGTAGCCACGCCGTGGCTATCATCAAGCCGATATAGGCACCAGCCAGTAACACCAACTCTGAAGTAGGAAAACTATCCTTGGCAATATTGTTATCGATAAAGTGCTGGATCAACCACGGGCCTGAGACATCAGCAACCGATGCCAGGAATAACAACCCCAGCGCAACGCCCAACTGCTTTTTATCTGCCAATGCATACTGCAATAGCCGAGTAAATACGGACAGCTTGATGGTTTCTTTTTCCATTATGCGCTCTCCATCGCTTGTTCGAGTTTCTGATAGCGGTACATTTCGGCATACCAGCTGTCTTGGGCCAGCAAGCTAGGGTGATCGCCCTGCTCGCTGATCCGCCCTTGGTGCAATACCAAGATATTATCCGCCTCTTCCAATGCCGTTAAGCGGTGGGCTATGACAATCACCGTCCGCGTTTCCTGCTGGCGCAGGTTTTCGAGGATGTGGTGTTCGGTTTTGCCGTCAACTGCTGATAGCGCATCATCCAATATCAGGATCTCTGCTTCCAGCAGCAAAGCACGGGCAATCGCAATACGCTGCTTCTGGCCGCCGGATAACGTGATCCCCTTTTCACCCACCAAGGTTTGGTAACCTTCCGGGAACTGCATAATATCGTCATCGATACAGGCAGCCTGTGCCGCAGCACGGATCTCATCCATACTGGCCTGCGGTTTGCCGAGCGCAATATTGTCGGCAATCGAGCGGGAAAACAAAAAGGGTGACTGGCTGACGACGGCGAATCGACTGCGCCACTGTGATAGATCAGCTTGCGTGAGTGCAACATCCCCATAGTGAATCTGCCCATGCTCAAGCTCTTGCTGGCGTAGCAGCAGAGATAACAAAGTCGATTTACCACTGCCGATTGGGCCGGCAATGCCCAGCATACTGCCGCTGTGCAAGGTGAATTGAACATCAGCCAAGGCCGGCTGGCTTTGCCCTGGCCAACTAAAGGTGCTAATCGCGACTTTCAAGGGCTGATGGTTAGAGACCAACGGCACATCGCCACTGACGATATCCGGCTTCTCATCAAAAATATGCGCCAAACGGTTCCACGCCGCCGAGCCACGCTCCAGGATATTGAACAGCCACGCCATTGCCAGCATAGGCCAAATCATCAAGCCTTGATAAAGGGTGAAGGCCGTCAAATCGCCCAACGTCAACCGCTGCTGGCTGATAAGGTATGCGCCGCCGGCAATACTGAGGAAGAACGACATCCCAATCGCAATTTGTATCACTGGGTCAAACTTGGCATCAACCCGTGCCACAGCTAGGTTTTTGTCGCCAACCTCATCAACCACAGTTGCAAAGTCTTGCTGCTGGCGCTGCTCCAAGCCAAAGGCGCGGATCATCCGCACCCCGTTGAGGCTTTCCTGTGTTCTGTCTGTCAGGGTAGAAAACGCCGCTTGTGATAAGGAAAAACGGCTATGCAGCTGGCGACCAAGGAAGAACACCACAATAGCCATCAACGGCATCGGCAACAACGCCAAGATCGTCAGCTCCCAGCTAATAAAAGTGGTCATGACAAACAGTACAGCGATACCGGTAATGAGTGAATCTGCCGCTGTCAGCACCCCTTCCCCGGCAGTCATCACCACCGCATTAACATCGTTGGTCGAGCGCGCCATCAAGTCGCCTGTTTTATAGCGCTCAAAAAAGGAAGGCGAATGGGAAGAGAAATGGCGGTACAAGCGGTTGCGCAGCACTGTACCTAACTCGGTTGCCGCTCCGAACAACCAGTATCGCCAGATAATCCGCAGAAAATAGACAATAAGCCAGATAGCGGCCAAACCTGCTAGCCAGCCCAACATCACCGCAGGCGTCATACTTCCACTGACCACACCATCCACAACCCAGCCGATGGCTTTTGGCGGTAGCAATTCAAACAGGGATACCAGGACAAGGATGCCGATGGCACCGCCGTAGCGCCGCCATTCCTGGCGAAAATACCATTTAAGTTGCCAGAACACCTGCATAATCATCTCCTCCCTGCTTTGTTACCTGTCTGTTACAAGTGATATTATGCTGACACATAACCTTTCATTTCAATTGCTTATCAGCTCAAGGTTGAGATTCGGAGTTTCATCCTGATTTTCATCCCGTTACATACCAAAGCACTAATATAGAAGAGACCCAGCCCCTAAAACGAGGGCAATATGTTATACCGGCAATGCTGTGGTGTATTTCAGCGGCTCCATGGCGAACGTCGACGTCACATTGGTCAGCCCTTCAATGCTGTTGACCAGTTTTTTATAGAACTGATCAAATGCTGACATATCGGCTACCTGCACCTTCATCATGTAGTCATACTCGCCGGCCATACGGTAGAACTCCATGACTTCAGGAAAGTCCGATACCGTACTGACAAACTGGTGGTACCACTCCTTGGAGTGGTTGCTGGTTTTTACTTGGACAAAGGCGGTAAACGACAGGCCGAGCTTAACCGGATCGAGCAGGGCAACCCGCTGGCGCAGAATGCCACTTTCCTCAAGCCGCTTTAGGCGCTTCCAGCAAGGTGTCGTCGTGAGGTTCACCGCTTCTGCCAGCTCAGCCAAGGCCAAAGTGCCGTCTTGTTGCAATAATCGGAGAAGCGTTCTATCTGTTTTATCGAGATCAGCCAATTTATTTTACCTGGAAAATAGAGATTAGAATAATTTTCTCCATTTTAAGCGATAAAGAGTAAATATGATAAAGATTTTTCCTGCCCTTAGTCATACATTACTTACATAATATATATACCCAAGTGACCTCTCGTTACAGGATTCAGGGCTTGGGGAACAGCCTGCTACACAGCATAAGGAACGACCATGAGCCTCGACCCACAATGGATCCACAGCGCGATCCGCAAAATTGAAGCTGACTTTCAACGCTCTGCCGACACCCACCTGATCAAGCTGGATATCCCATCGCTGGACGGCATTGATATCTACCTTAAAGATGAAAGCACCCACCCAACGGGCAGCCTTAAGCACCGTCTGGCCCGCTCATTGTTCCTTTTTGCCTTGTGTAATGGCTGGATCGGCAAGGACACCCCGATCATTGAATCTTCATCAGGCAGCACTGCTGTATCGGAAGCATACTTTGCCCGCTTGCTCGGCTTGCCTTTCATTGCGGTTGTGCCGCGAAAAACCGCACGCAAAAAAATCGAGCAAATTGAATTCTACGGAGGCCGTGCGCACTTAGTCGACAGCCCCAGTGAGATCTACGAGGAATCACGCCGCTTGGCCAAAGAGCTCAATGGCCATTACATGGATCAGTTTACCTATGCAGAGCGGGCAACCGACTGGCGCGGCAACAACAATATCGCCAACAGCATTTTTGATCAGATGAAACTCGAAGAGCATCCAATCCCAAGCTGGGTTGTTATGAGCCCGGGTACCGGCGGGACATCAGCCACCATTGGCCGCTATATTCGCTACCAAATGCACAACACCAAATTGTGTGTGGTCGATCCGGAAAACTCAGTATTCCACCAATACTACAAGACCCGTGATACCTCGCTGACCGGCGAATGCGGAAGCCGTATCGAAGGCATCGGCCGCCCGCGCGTCGAGCCTAGCTTTATTCCAGATGTCATCGATGAAATGCGCACAATCCCTGATGCTGCCAGTATAGCTACGGTACACTGGCTAGAAAAGCTGCTCGGCCGTAAAGCTGGTGCATCGACCGGCACCAACTTATACGGCGTGCTGCAACTTGCCAGTGAAATGAAAGCCCGGGGAGAAACTGGCTCTATCGTCACCCTGTTGTGCGACAGTGGTGAGCGCTACCTAGATACCTACTTCAACAAGGCGTGGATTGAAGAGAATATTGGCGATATCAGTAGCTACCTGGCCCAGCTCGAACAATTCGAGCAAACTGGCCAATTGAGCTAATCATTTCATTATCAAGCCGTCCCCCTCAAGCCGCCTGATTTTAGGCGGCTTTTATTTGCATTTTAAAGCCGATTTTTTGTCTCCGGGCTTTCGCTTATGGGCTTTCCTCTTTGCGGCAGCTGCGGTAGCATGAGCCCGCCAATAGAGAACCTGCTGTTGGCCTACCCTTAATACAATAAGGGGTAGTCCCTACCGACTGTTTTTCGGTATGACAACAACATAGGAAATTATTCATGCGCAAAGCCGTAGTTGTTTTTAGTGGCGGCCAAGACTCCACGACCTGCCTGATCCAGGCCATGGCCCATTATGATGAAGTGCACTGTATTACGTTCGATTATGGCCAGCGCCATAAGCTGGAGATCGAAGTCGCTGAGTCGGTCTGCAAAGTACTGGGTGTCGCTGCACACAAGGTAATGGATGTAGGCTTGCTCAACGAACTGGCGATCAGCTCGCTGACCCGCGACAATATCCTAGTCTCTCACGAGTTGCAGGAAAACGGCCTGCCGAACTCGTTTGTCCCAGGCCGTAACATTCTGTTCCTAACCCTTGCGGGTATCTATGCGTACCAGATCGGTGCCGAGTCCGTGATCACCGGCGTGTGTGAAACCGATTTTTCCGGCTACCCAGACTGCCGCGACGAGTTCGTTAAATCGCTGAACCAATCACTGGTTCTGGGTATGGACCGAGCCCTGAAAATTGAAACCCCGCTGATGTGGCTCAACAAGGCAGAAACTTGGGCACTGGCCGACCAATACGGTAAGCTAGATTTCGTGCGCGAGAAGACCCTAACATGTTACAACGGCATTATCGGCGATGGTTGTGGCGACTGCCCATCTTGTGACCTGCGCAAAGCTGGCCTGGATGATTACCATGCTAACCAAAACGCTATCATGGCTGAACTAAAAGCCAAGCAGCAGGCGGGCACCGCTTAACGGCTCTCAAGAATCGCACATAAAAAAACCGAAGCAAGTGCTTCGGTTTTTTTATTTAGTTCAAATCGAAAATCAGTCGCGGTACAGCGCAAACTCGTCAGCACACTCAAGCAGCTGTTCGCGGGTTAGCATGAACACACCGTGGCCGCCGTTTTCGAACTCGATCCAGGTAAATGGAATATGCGGGTATTGCTCTTCCATGTGGATCATTGAGTTGCCGACCTCACAGATCAGCACACCGTTTTCTTTCAGGTAGTCAGGAGCATTTGCCAAGATACGGCGAACCAGCTTCAGGCCATCGGTACCTGCGGCAAGACCCAGCTCAGGCTCGTGGCGGAATTCATCTGGCAGGCTGTCCATATCTTCCTGATCCACGTACGGTGGGTTGGTGACGATCAGGTCGTATTGGTCTTTCGGCACATCGCGAAGCAGATCTGAACGCAGCGGGATCACCTGCTGCTCAAGACCGTGATCTTGGATATTCTGCTCGGCAACCGCAAGGGCATCCGTCGAAATATCAACGATATCCACCTCAGCTTCCGGGAAAGCATGGGCACAGGCAATACCGATACAGCCAGAGCCCGTGCAAAGATCCATGATGCGAGTCGGACGCTCTTGCAGGAACGGTTCGAAGAAGTTTTCGATCAGCTCACCGATTGGCGAACGCGGCACAAGCACGCGTTCGTCGACGAAGAATTCCATGCCACAGAAGTACGCTTTGTTCGTCAGGTAAGCGACTGGGGTACGCTCGTTGATACGGCGGATCACGCGCTCGACGATACGGTGGCGCTCACTACTGGTCAGGCGTGAGTGACGTACTTCTGAAGGTACATCAAGAGGAAGGTACACGGTCGGCAGGACAAGCTGAACGGCTTCATCCCACGCATTATCTGTACCGTGACCATAAAAAAGACCGGCAGCATTGAAACGGCTAACCGTCCAACGTAGCATGTCCTGCAATGTATGAAGTTCGTTGACGGCTTCGTCGACAAAAATCTTATCCAAAATAGCCTCCGAATGGCGCTACAATACCGCTATAAAGTTGTTGGAATTTCACTATGAGCAAAAAAGATACTAACCTGGACGACGATCTGATGCTCTTCCAGGAAGCGGTTAAGGGCGTAAAAAAGATCACTAATGATACCATAATCACGCCCCGCCGACAGGGTCCAAAGAGTGATAAGCCGAAAGTCTCGGCAAAAGAGACGCAAAATCACGAGTTTTACTTCTCAGACGAGTTCGAGCCCCACCTTAACGAGACCGGCCCGACCCAGTATGCCCGCACTGGCGTGTCCAAGTATGAAGTGAAGAAACTGCGCCGAGGCGTCTATGTGCCCGATATGTACCTAGACATGCACGGGATGACCCAGAAAGAAGCTAAACGCGAGCTGGCTGCCATGATCGCAGCCTGTATTAAGGAAAGCGTTTCCTGCTGCTGTGTCATGCACGGGATCGGCAAACACATCCTCAAGCAAAAGGCACCGATGTGGCTGGCCCAGCACCCCGATGTCATGGCCTTCCACCAGGCCCCGCTGGAGTTTGGCGGTGACGGCGCACTGCTGGTACTGCTGGATATCCCAGAAAGATAAGAGGCTTTTGGGGCTTTGGGTATTGTCCACTTGCCCCTCCCAGCTGGCCCTTAAAAGCTTGGCTAAGTTCGCCTGCCCTAGTAGACGAACTTGGCCAACGAACCGACGTTGATAACCTGCCCTTCGACCAGCAAGGTCACTTCCCCGCTGCCGCAGATATTGAGGCGAGTCTTAACGGCCTGCTCGCTGTAATAATGCTCACAGCTGCCATTCCGGGCACTGTCGATACGCGAGAAGATGGTGATGCCTCCCGGATTGAACAGGCTTTGCGGCGAAGCAAATGTCAGGGTGCTCCCCGACGCCGAAATGTGCATATCTTCAGTGATACCATTGGCCCACTTAATGGCACCATTGGCATTGATACTTGGGGACGGTGGCATTTGCACACACCCGGCAAGCAGTGCGACACCCATCGCAAGGGATAATTTTGCTTTCATCGGAACATCTATGAATTCAAGAGGGTTAGAGAAACGAATACGACTTTCTCTAGTATCGGCACTGCCCGGAAAAACCTTAGGATTAAATCTATAGGTTTTCCGGGGACTTAACCGCAAGCAACAAGGTGCTCGGAATACAGGCTAACCTTCAGGGTTGGCATGCCACAGCAGCTCGCCGCTGTCGTTGTCCGGCTGATAATCAATGGCTGCAATTGAAGAGGTAATAAACATCGGTGGCTGCAAACCGGGTACCATTTCCGATGTCAGGTACCCGACCAAGGGAAGGTGCGAAACCACCAGCAGGTTTTCAGGCTGCTCAATACTGACCACAGCCTTGAGGTAAGCCGCCACATCCTCGGCATCGCCATAGGGGGTGATTTCGTCAACGGTCATCACACGCTTGGGGGTCGGCAGGTGCTTGGCCATAGAATGCCAGGTCTGCTGGGCGCGTAGGTAAGGGCTCACCCACACCATATCCAAGTCATCGTTGAACTGGCCTGCCAGTTGGGTAGCCATCTGCCCTGAAAGGGCTGCACCCCTGTCGGTCAACGGTCGTTCTGCATCACTGGCTGCAAAGTGCTGGGCTTCACCGTGACGCATGATATAAATTCGCATAATTTTTCCAATATCACAGTCTGATACCCGATCCTATCCCTATTTATTATTACTATCGGCGGTACAGGATCGATCAAACTCAAGGCTTTCTTCTCCACCTTCTGAGTTAACGAAAAGGCGTACTTCGGACTATGCTAGCAAGTAACGCCAGTGGAAAACAGAGATCCCGCTCACCCTGTGCAGGTTCCGTGACCTGCTTAGGAAATCACTCGGCTAAGCTTTTGTTTCTTGGCAAATAAACATGGGTTAAATTTGCCACCCTTTCTATTGGGCGTCATAATTAGTCTACTTTCCTTTGAAAAATAGGCTCATCCTGTGCATACAAGTCCTAATGACCCAAAGCAGTACCGCTATCTCAACTTGCCCAATGGATTGCGGGTATTGCTGGTCCATGATGCTGAAGCCCCCCGCTCAGCGGCGGCATTGTCGGTAAAGGTCGGTCACTTCGACGATCCGCTTGACCGTCAGGGGATGGCACATTTCCTTGAGCACATGCTGTTCCTCGGCACCGAAAAATACCCACGGGTAGGAGAGTTCCAAACCTTCATCAACCAAAGCGGCGGCAGCAACAATGCGTGGACCGGCACCGAGAACACCACCTATTTCTTCGAGGTAAGCCCCCATGCCTTCAGTGAGGGGCTGGATCGCTTCGGCCAATTTTTCACTGCGCCGTTATTCAATGAGGAAGCCGTCGACAAAGAACGCAATGCTGTCGACTCGGAATACAAACTCAAGCTAAAGGACGATGTCCGCCGCCTGTACCAGGTGCACAAGGAAACAATCAACCCAGCTCACCCGTTTGCCAAGTTCTCGGTCGGCGACCTGACCACACTGGCAGACCGCAACGACAAGACGGTGCGCGACGAGCTGATCGCCTTCTACCAGACCCATTATTGCGCCAGCCTAATGGGGCTTGTTTTGCTTGGCCCCCAGTCGCTTGAAGAGCTGGATGCCTACGCCCAAACCTTCTTCCGCGAGATCCCCAACACCGGCATTGCCAAGGCTGATATTGCGGTACCTTTGGTGTCAGACAGCGAGAAAGCCAAGTTCATCACCATCGATCCAATCAAGGAAGTACGTAAGCTGACCTTGTCGTTCACCCTGCCGGCTGTGGATCAGTACTATCGCGAGAAGCCCCTTTCATACATTGCCCACCTATTGGGCAACGAAGGCAGCGGCAGCTTGATGTCACTGCTAAAAACCAGGGGGTTTATCAATACCCTGGCAGCTGGCGGGGGGGTCAGTGGCAGTAACTTCCGTGAGTTTACCGTTGGCTTGAACCTCACCCCAAAAGGGCTGGATAACGTTGATGAGATAGTCAAAACCGTTTTCCAATACATCGAACTGATCCGTCAGCAAGGATTAGATGAGTGGCGCTTTAGCGAGAAAAAATCCGTGCTGGACATGGCATTTCGCTATCAGGAAAAAAACCGCCCACTCGATACCGTCAGCTACTTGGTAATGAACCTGCTGCACTATTCGCCAGACGATATCATCTATGGCGACTACATGATGGCCAACTACGACGAAGCGCTCATTGCCTCCTTCCTTGATAAACTGACACCGCAAAATATGCGCTTGGTGCTAGTTGCCCAAGGTCAGGAGAACGACAAAGTCGCCCAGTGGTACCACACCCCTTATGGTGTCAAACCGTTTACCGAGCAGCAATTGGCAATCTGGCAGGCACCGGGAACGGAGCCGGCGCTCACACTGCCAGAGCAGAACCCTTACTTATGTGAAAGGCCCGACCCTCTCCCGCTCACAGAGAACGCCGACCAGCCGCCGCAGCTACTCCAGGATCTGCCAGGATTCCGCCTGTGGTACAAGCAAGAACATGAGTTCAGGGTGCCGAAAGGGATTGTCTATGTGGCTATCGACAGCCCGCATGCGGTCAGTTCGCCGCGTAACATCGTCAAGACCCGGCTGTGTGTCGAGATGCTGCTCGATGCCATCAATGAATCCGCCTACCCCGCAGAGATTGCCGGGATGTCATATAACCTCTATGCCCACCAGGGCGGGGTCACCCTGCAGCTATCGGGCTTTAGCGAAAAACAGCCGCTACTGCTCAAGCTACTGCTGGATCGCTTTGCCAACCGCGACTTCAACCCTGAGCGCTTCAGGAACATCAAGGCCCAGATGCTGCGCAACTGGCGCAATGCCGCACAGGACAAGCCGATCTCCCAGCTGTTCAATGCCCTAACCGGCGTCCTGCAGCCCAATAACCCGCCGTACCCGGTATTACTCGAAGCCCTGGAAAGTATTGAGGTCGACGAGCTGCCCGCTTTTGTCGAGGCAATGTTTGCCGAGCTGCATATCGATACCTTCGTCTATGGCAACTGGCTCGAAAAGGATGCCATTGCCCTGGCCGAAACCCTCAAAGATGCCTTCAGGGTCACCGACCAGCTCTACGGCGAATCCCAGCGGCCTTTAGTCAGGTTGGGCAACTCAGGTACCTTGAGCCACGAGATCAGCTGCGACCACGCCGACTCGGCCCTGCTGATGTACTACCAGTCACGCGAAACAACGCCACGCAAGATTGCTATCTACACCTTGGCCAACCATTTGATGTCGACCACGTTTTTCCACGAGCTGCGCACACGCCAGCAACTGGGCTACATGGTGGGTACCGCCAACCTGCCGCTAAACCGCCATCCGGGATTGATCCTGTACATCCAGTCACCGGTTGCCGCCCCGACCCAGTTGCTCGAGGCCATCGACGAGTTTACCAATGCCTTCGCCCTGGTTCTGCTTGAGCTCAACGAAGCCCAGTGGCAAGCCAGCAAACAAGGGCTGATCGCACAAATTTCAGAGCCCGATACCAACCTGCGCTCCCGGGCACAGCGTTTCTGGGTCAGCATTGGCAACAAGGATAACGAGTTCAACCAGCGGCAAAAAGTTATTGAAGCCTTGGCTGAACTCAGCCGCGCCGACATGGTGAAGTTCATTGTCGATGTCGTTAAACCTCGGACTTCAAACCGCATTGTCATGCACAGCCAAGGGCAGGCACACAGTAACCTGGAACCCTTGGAATTCGGCAGCCCGATCGGGTCTATCGACGAGTTCCAGCAAGGGGCTTACTAACCCTAGTCATTATGCTAGCAGCACTGACAAAAACCTAAATAAACGCAAAAACCCGGCCTCGCCGGGTTTTCTTTATTTACAGCAAGTTAAGGAAGATCAGTTTGCATATTTTATGTTTTTTATAGTTTTTCACTAGCCGGAACATATCCAGTAAATATTTCTCAGAACTATTCAGTAGCACTGTGTTGAACTAATCCACAATATCGGTCGTCTGATAAATATGTATTGCAGGTTGCAGGTGCGAGCATCACTTTGCCCTGTGCATCCATGCGTCCACATTGTAAGTGAAACTTGAGGAGAAGCTTTACCATGAGCCAGCACTGCCCACACTGCCAACAGTCAATCGCCAGTCCTTCGTTAAGTAGCTATGAAGACTTTTTTGCCTGTCCGCATTGCCATAGTGCCCTTGCTCACCATGAAGCCGATATCATGCTCTATGCTTTAGCCTTTATCGTCACTTTCACGGCTCCGCTTGTCACCTTGGCCGGAATGAACATCCTTATCGCGATGGCCGTCTCCATGCTGGGTTACCATTTCCTACGCCCTATTTTTTTCGAGCCCCGTTTCCGGCTGCGTATTATCAAATTCTTCCCAGAGCAATAGCGCAAACAAATAAAGCAAATCGCAGTCAAAGAAAAAGCCAGTTGCACGAGCAACTGGCTTTGAGAACAATGATAGTAATGCGTTAAGCGGCAAAGTTACTGTTGGTAAAAACTCGACTATTCCGGGTAAAAAACCTGCCCAGCCTCAGCCATATCAACCAAAGTCTGGCACGGTTTGAAACGCTCACCGTATTTGTCGGCATGATCGGCCAGCAGCTCAACCACGTGCTTGATACCCAGCTGATCCATGTAGCGGAACGGGCCACCGAGGAACGGTGGGAACCCAATACCAAAGATTGCCCCGATATCACCATCGCGAGCAGAACGCACCACACCTTCATCCAAGCAGCGGGCAGCTTCGTTGAGCATCATCAGCGTACAGCGCATTGCAATCGCCTCGGCATCGGCTTTCTTCTCTGGGTCTAGCCCCAGTAATTTGTAGACACTCTTGTCGACCGCTTTCTTCTTGCTGTTGTACAAGTAGAAGCCTTTGCCCGTTTTGCGACCTTTACGCCCGTCATTCAACAGCTTGTCGAATACATCCGGCCCCTGGAAACGCTCACCCAGCTCACCAACCAAGACCGGCATGATTTTCGCGCCGATATCAACACCAACTTCATCAAGCAGGGTGATCGGCCCCACCGGGAAGCCAAAATCAAGCAATGCGGTATCCAAGTGCTCTATCGGCTCGCCGGCCAACAGCACCTGCGCCGCTTCGTTCATGTATGGTGCCAGGATACGGTTGACGTAGAAACCGGCTTTGTCACCCACCACTATTGGTGTTTTGCCCTGCTTCTTCGCCAATGCGACCACTGTCGCCACGGTTTCATCAGAAGTGCCATCATGGGGGATCACCTCTACCAGCGGCATCTTCTCAACTGGGCTGAAGTAATGCAGGCCCACCACGTTTTCAGGGCGCTCTGCCGCTTCAGCGATTTGGTGGATAGGCAGTGAGGAGGTATTGGTTGCAAAAATGGTCTCAGGCTTGGCATTGGCCTCGATCTCCTTGACCATCTGGTGCTTCAGGCCCAGGTCCTCAAACACCGCTTCGATGACCACATCCATACGGTCAAACGCAGTGTAGTCAATGCCACCGGCAATGCTCTGCATCTGCTTTTGCAACTCAGCCTTGCTGATGATCCGGCGCTTGCGCTTTTTATCCAGCAGCTTGTAGTTGTAGGCCATAGCATTGAGGATGCCGTCGTTGTTAATGTCCTTGATACGGGTCGGATATCCCGCCTTGCTCGCAGTGACATGGCTGATCCCGCCGCCCATTAGGCCGCCGCCCAGCACACCAATATGCCCAACCTTACGTGGCTCGGCATCAGAGCCGGACTCCTTCTTCATCGCCGTAGTAGCAAAGAAAATGCTGCGCAATGCTGCTGATTCTGGAGTCATCACCAGATCACCGAACAATTTGGCTTCGCGGGCCAAGCCTTTGGTCATGCCGTTTTGCAGGCCATATTTGATGACATCCAAAATAGCATCAGCGGCTGGGTAGTTGCCGCGGGTTTTATCATGGGTCTTCTTAGCCGCCTGGTCGAACACCAAAGAGCGCCCCAGTGAGTTCCCCCCCATCGCACGGTCTTGCAACGAAAGTTGGCGCTTGGGCTTAGGCTTTAATGCCTGCTTCTCGGCAATATCCAACAAGATACTCAGCGGTACAGCCTCATCGACCACACCGAGCTTCTTGGCCTTTTTGGCACGCAGTTGCTTACCGGTCAGGATCATATCCAACGCCCCTGCTACGCCAATCAGGCGAGGCAGACGCTGGGTCCCCCCAGAGCCCGGCAACAAACCAAGCTGGACTTCCGGCAAACCGAGGCGGGTCTTGCCATCATCGGAACAAACACGGCTATGGCAGGCCAAAGCAAGCTCAAGTCCACCGCCCAGGCACGGGCCATGGATGGCTGCCACAGTGTGGAAAGGCAGGTTTTCCAGTTCGGCAAATAGCTTCTGCCCCTGCTCGGCGAGCGAGGCAGCTTCCTCGGCCGTGGTACAGGCTGCCAGCATACGAATATCAGCACCAGCGACAAAGTTATCCGGCTTGCCCGAATAAACCACCATCCCCTTGATATCACTCTTACCCTTGAGCTCTTCAAGCACCTTACTGACTTGCTCGCCAAACTGCGCCTGGAGCGTGTTCATTTTCTCGTTGGGCACATCGATCTTGAGCCAGGCAACACCGTTATCGGCATAGGACAATGTGAATGCAGATTGTTGTTCAGTCATTATTCGGCCTCCAAAATCATTGCGGCGCCAAGGCCACCAGCAGCACAGGCAGTATTCAAAGCTAACCCACCACCACGGCGCTGTAGCTCCCTCAAGGTCTGGGTGATCATCCGCGCACCCGTTGCGGCAAACGGGTGGCCGTAGGCAATCGAGCCACCAAGGACGTTGAACTTGTCCATATCAATTTCGCCAATGGCTTCGCTGCGACCGAGCTTTTCCTTGGCAAACTGCGCCGAACCGAACATCTTCACATTCGACAACGCCTGCGCCGCAAAGGCTTCGTGCATGTCGATAAGGGTAAGGTCACGCAAGGTCACGCCAGCGCGGTCCAGTGCCATCGGAGTGGCATAAGATGGGCCCATCAACATATCTTGCTCGACACCGATTGCAGAAAACGCGTAAGAGCGGATATAACCCAAAGGTTTGAGACCAAGCTCTTTCGCCCTGCCCTCGCGCATCAGCAACAGCGCGGCAGCACCATCGGTTAGCGGGGTTGAGTTAGCCGCCGTTACCGAGCCGAACTTACGATCGAAGGCCGGACGCAATTTGGCGTAGGATTCAAGGGTAGAGTCTTCTCGAATGTTGTTATCTTTATCGATCCACTGGCGGTAAGGTTCCGGGAAAGCAGTGATCACTTCATCCTGGATCAAACCGTCACGCCAAGCTTGTGCTGCCAGGGTGTGCGAGCGGTGTGCCAGCGCGTCTTGCTCTTGGCGGGAAATGCCGTGACTTTTTGCCATCTGCTCGGCCGTTTGGCCCATACTCAATCCTGTTGAATATTCGGCCACCGCTGGCGGTACTGGCATAAGGTCTTTCACGCTAAGCTTGCTGAGCAGTTTTAAACGCTTGCTCATGGTTTTGGCTTTGCTCAGTGCCAGTAATGTCGCAGCAAGATGCTTGGATACACCAATAGGTAACACCGACGATGAATCTGCGCCGCCAGCAATACCGATATCAATGGTGCCCGATATAATGCTTTCCGCCACATTGGCGGCAGCCTGGAAACTGGTCGCACAGGCACGGGTGACGCTGTAGGCGTCAGTGCCGATATCCATACCGGTACCCAGCACGATTTCACGGGCAATATTCGGCGCTTCTGGCATCTGTATCACCTGGCCAAATACCACTTGGTCAATCAGCTTGGGATCAATATCCACCTGCTGGAGCATTTCACTGACAACCATTTTTCCCATGTCCAATGCCGGTACACCATCAAAGGCGGTTGACTGGCGGGCAAAGGGGGTACGTAATCCACTTACAACGGCGATGCGCTCACCCTGTGACGTCGTGAGCTTTTGGAGACGTGTCATCGCTACTCCTTATTAATATGTCGGGTACGGGGAATCTTGCCCCAGAATCTACTTTAGAGGTCTGACCACAACAATTGTAATGCAGTTGTTACCAGAATCAAACAAATGTTTAAAAACTGAGATCTCTATGGCAACAGATGCAGTATAGGAATTTATCGACGTTGAAAATCTGCGTTATGAGGAAAAATTTGACGGCAAGTGAAAAACTTAGCTATCAATAAAGACAGGCATGAGATGGGTGCGGTTCAGTTTGCTAAGATAAAAAAAAACCATACCGAAACGGTATGGTTGTAATTTACACGGAAAGCAATCCATGTAAGGTATAAGTCAATTAACATAAAGCCAATTGCAAATCAGGCAAGCCTGATAGGAGAAAGTAAAGTCAGCCTTCAAAAGGAAGTTGTCATCTTGCTCAACAGATATTGAACCCTGTTATCGCACAAAATCCACTGTACGAGTCGCAAAGCTCAGTATCAGATGACGTTGTCTACTATAACTTGCTCACCAAGACACAATTTGAACCAGATCAATTTTAATGCGGATTATTGGATGAATCAGCGGAACATTGTCGTTTTTCTCGCAAATTTAGCGGCAAGGTTCGGCATGAAACGGACACTTTTATGATTAAGTCATTTTTTCGAAAGAAAAAGCCTGATGCCTCGGTCTCTGTGGATATGAATAAGCAAAGACGATACGAAGCCCTTGTAAGGGCCTGGCATCGGGATCTCTACCGCTACGCATATTGGTTGTGCCACGACCCCCATATCGCGGAGGACTTGGTTCAGGAAACCTGTTTGCGGGCATGGCGCTCCCTCGATAGCCTTCAAGATGATAAAGCCGCCAAATCATGGTTGATTACGATCCTGCGCCGGGAGAATGCCCGTCGCTTCGAACGCAAGCAGCTTGATTTGGTCGATATCGATGACTATGCCATTGCCGATACCCAGCAAAATGGCAACGAAAGTGACTTGGAGCAACAAATGCTACGCAAGCAGATAATGAAGCTGGCTCCGGAATACAGGGAACCGTTAGTATTGCAGGTGATGGCAGGATTCAGTGGGGATGAAATTGCCGATATCCTTGGCCTCAACCGCAATACCGTAATGACGCGCTTGTTCCGCGCCAGAAACCAACTCAAAGAGCAGCTCGAAAAACACACCGACCGGAGGGGGCAGCAAAATGGATGATCTAGAATTCCGTCGCCGACTCTTGGCTGATCCTTTTGACAACAGCCAAGACATGGCTGAAGCACGCAATGCGTCTATTACCAACCGTAAGCTATCCGACGAACTGCAGCAGCTAGACAGTAAACTAGAGCAGGCATTGAAAGTGGATGTGCCGGACGATCTGGCAGACCGTATCCTGTTCCATCAATCCGGCCAGCCAAGCTCAAAAAGCTGGAAGCCACGCTCATTAATCGCGATGGCAGCCTCCGTGGCCTTTGTCTTCGGCATCTTTGTCGGGCAGTTCAATCAAGGCGTAGCTCCAGATAACCACCATTTGGAAATTGCACAGATAGCGATGGAGCATGTTAAACACGAAGCAGGCTTTGTAGCCAATATCGATGAGTCGGTCACCCTCAGCCAAGTTAATGCCAAACTGACACCGTTTGGATCCAGTTTCAACGAAGTGCCCGGGCATATTTATTACGTTAATCATTGTGGATTTGGCGATAAGTTTGCGCTTCACATGGTCATGGGGACGCCCGATGGCAAAGTCACGGTGTTTGTCGTGCCCGAACAGCAATCATCGGATATGACCCAGTTTGAGGGGTCGAACATGCAAGGCGTGGTAATGCCGGTACAAAATGCCAGCCTTATCGTTGTCGGTGATAAAGGGCAAGACGTGTCGCCCGTCGCCAAAAGCCTCAGCAGTGAGCTGAACTGGGAAATATAACACTTATTTACATTTTACATATCAAAGCCCCAAAAGCATAAGCCCGCCTAATGCTTTCGGGGCTTTTATTTGGAATAAGTATACCGATTATAAAATGTTAGCTCCGTTGCATATTTTAACTTTTTTGCTCCCTCCTCCTACCAGTTTTACCATACACTCGTTAGCTGATTGTTAACCAAGCGCTAACAATCAAGAGGTTGCCAACTGGTCAGATTTGATCAAATCCCAACCAACCATACAATCTTGCGCAATCTGCACAAAGAGGCAGATAAAAAAGTTATATATAAATTAGGAATAACTATAAATATGAACAAGAAGCGTCTGTTTACAAAGTCACTGGTTGCAGTTGCGATCACGATGGCTTCACAACAAGCAATGGCAGCTGGCTTCCAGCTGAACGCACAATCTGCAACGGGCCTTGGCCGTGCATTTGCCGGTGATGCGGTTATCGCCGATAACGCATCTGCAATGGCTCGTAATGCTGCTGCTATGTCTCTATTTGATGCGCCAGCTATTTCTCTGGGTATCAATGCTGTTGATACGGATATCGAAGTTAAAAACATCACTTATACGAACCTACCATCAGGCAATCAGCCAACAGATTTACCATCTCAGTCTGTAGGTGACGTTTCACCTGTTCCTAACATCTACTACATCCACCCGATCAATGATCAATGGACGCTAGGTGGTGGTATCTACTCGAACTTTGGTACCAAAACAGAATTCAGCGATGACTTTGCTGCTAACGAGTACGGCGGCCTGACAGATGTGAAGAGCATCAACTTCGCGCTAGCGGCATCATACCGCATCAACGAGCAGTGGAGTGTCGGTGGTGGCTTGGACATCATCTACGGTTCTGGCGAACTAAAACGCTCTAACTCAACTTTATCACCTGCTCCTGGTGGTACTCTTGTTGATGTTGATGCTGATGGTGTTGGCTTTGGTTGGAACATCGGTACGGTGTATGAGCTGAACGAAAATAATCGTTTTGGTCTTTCTTACCGCTACAGCCCAGAGCTAGAAGTTGATGGCGACATGTTCTATGCTGGCGCAAAAAGCGGCAACCCAGATATTAGTGGTGACAAACTGAATATTGCTCTGCCTGATATGGCAGAATTCTCTGGTTACCACCGTTTGAACCAGCAGTTTGCGGTTCACTATAGCGTGCAGTGGATTGGCTGGAGCGCATTTGAAGATCTGAATACCACAGGTGGTGATGTACTGAACACTTACGAGTGGCAGGATGGTTGGCACTACGCAATCGGTGGTACTTACTACCTGAACAACGACTGGACACTTCGTGCCGGTTACATGTATGACACCAGTGCCCAAGATGAGAGAACCTCTATCTCGGTTCCTGACTCAGACCGTAACTGGTTCTCGGGCGGTTTCACTTACCACATCGACAGCAAGTCTAACATCGACTTTGGTGTGACTTACCTAGTTGGTAAAGATGTAAACGCATCAGAATCAACCATGGTTGATGGCGTTCCAATTCCTGTATCAACTGTTACAGCAACAACTCGTGCTAACGCATGGCTATACGGTATCCAGTACAGCCGTTCGTTCTAATTCAGCGAACAAAAGTATTACCGTTTAAGAAAAGGAGCCTGATGGCTCCTTTTTTGTACCCTTTATAACTGACTGATCTACCTATTGCTGCCAACTCCCCTTTCAAAACATTGCCGTAACTCGCCAAACTGAGTGAACACCCCGTCGCTGAAATGTAGCTATTCAGATACATATGTACGCTGAAAACTCATCCGACCAGAATATTTTGAACAATAGCTACCAGATTAAACTCCATAAAATACAAAACTAACGATACTTTCATCCTATTGAGTTAATCATCACAAGAAAAACTTAAAGCTTTTACTCTAAGGCGTATGATTCGCTCCATTGAATTTCAGCGAACATATTAGACTGATGAACAAAAACAAAATTACTCTTTCGCTAGCAGCAGCGTTAACACTTGGTTTCAGCACCAGCACTATGGCAGCGGGCTTCCAGCTTGCCGAATATTCAGCAACCGGCCTTGGCCGCGCGTTTGCCGGTGAAGCGGCAATGGCAGACAATGCCAGCGCCCAATTCCGCAACCCGGCAATGATGACCTACCTTGAAGGTACCCAGGTTTCAGTTGGTGCTATCTATGTTGATCCAAACATCGATGTTGAGGGTGATGTCAGCCTGCTTGGCCACAAAGTGGCAACAACTAAAGCCAATGACATTGCCCATTCTGCGGTGATCCCGAATTTCTACATTTCACACCGCGTCAATGAGCAGTGGGCGGTTGGCCTTGCGCTGGCCACCAACTACGGTATGGAAACAGAGCTTAACGGTGATTTCCTGGGTACTATCTTTGGTAACCAAGCCAATATCATGTCGGTAGAAATTAACCCTAACATTGCCTACAAGATTAATGAACAATTCAGCGTTGGTGCGGGTGTACGCTACGTAATGGGCGAAGGCCACTTTGGCGCTGCTATTCCTAACAACCTGCCGCAAACAGGCAATGCTGACATTGATAACCTTATAGGCAAAGCCCAAGGGGCAGATCTTAAATACATGGAAGGCGACGACTCTGCCTGGGGCTGGCAGCTAGGTGCCGCTTGGCAGATCAACGATGCAAACCGCATTGGTGTGAACTATCGCTCTGCTGTTGATCTCAAGCTAAAAGGCGAAGCCTCTGGTGCTTACTACGATATCGCGACCGGCTCTGCTTTTGGCAGTAAATACGCGGGTAACATGGCACTGACCCTGCCGGCAACCGCTGAGATTGCCAGCTTCCACCAGCTAACTGACAAACTAGCAATGCACGCTAGCTTCAACTGGACAGACTGGAGCAGCTTCGACAAGCTTGAAGCTAACATCCCATCTATCAGCTCAACACCAGATCTGATCAAAGAAGAGAACTGGGAAGACAACTACCGTATCGCTCTGGGTGCTACGTACCAGTACACCAATAAATTGGCAGTGCGTACCGGTGTGGCTTACGATACTTCGGCAGTGAGCAGCGAACACCGTACCCAAACGATCCCTGAAACTGACCGCCTATGGCTGAGCCTAGGTGCGGGTTACCAGTGGTCTGACGCATTGAGCTTCGACGCCGGCTTTACCTACATCTTCGCTAAAGATGCTTCTATGAATGAAAGCCTGGATGTTGATGGCATGCCAATCGCGAGCTTCGCTGGCGAAACCACTGGCAACGTATGGCTAGTAGGTGTTCAGGCGAACTACAAGTTCTAAGGCTAAAGGCTAAAGGCTAAAAGAGCTCATCAAGAGTGCCCATGTGGCACTCTTTTTTATATGGCTTCGTCTATGTCACATTACTAGCACCCTTGGAGCTAGCTCCTGCTCCTCCTAGGTTCAAGAAACTAGGATCGCTTTTACCCCGCTCTTCTTGCTCTTCCCGCTTCTCCTAGGATCTAGGAACCAGGCTCGCTTTCCCCCGCTCTTCTTGCTCTTCCCGCTTCTCCTAGGATCTAGGAACCAGGATCGCTTTTACCCTGCTCTTCTTGCTCTTCCCGCTTCTCCTAGGATCTAGGAACCAGGATCTTCTCCTTCCACTCTTTTATACATGAACTGTATTCATGCATTACGAAATTCATTTCATTAGACGCCAGTAAAAACAAGGCATAAAATCGCAACCTCTTTCAAGTATTCTCATTTACATCGATTAAAATCATGCTATTAACAACTCTCTACATCATCGGGATCACCGCGGAAGCCATGACAGGGGCTTTAGCGGCGGGTAAACGCCATATGGACTGGTTTGGTGTCATGCTTGTTGCCAGTGCCACGGCGATCGGTGGCGGTACGGTGCGTGATGTGTTGCTAGGCCACTACCCGCTGGGTTGGGTAGCGAACCCTCAGTATTTAGCGATCACTTGCCTGGCAGGGCTTTTTACCACCATGGTGGCACCACAGGTGGTTCGCTTCCATAAGGTATTTGTGCTGCTTGACTCACTGGGGCTAATTGTCTTTAGCATTATCGGTTGCCGCGTAGCGATGGATATGGGGCTGTCCCCACTAATCTGCCTAGTAGCTGCAGTTGTGACAGGGGTATTTGGTGGCCTACTGAGAGATATGATCACCCGCCGCCCGCCACTGGTGCTGCAAAAAGAGTTTTACGCATCAGTTGCCTTCATTGCGGGTGGCATGTACTACGGCTTGCTCTATTTGGGCGTGGAAGAGACCATCGTCACTATCGCAACGCTAATTGTAGGTTTCGCGATTCGAGTTGCCGCCGTACAGTTTGGCTGGAGCTTGCCTGTCTTCCGATTAGAAGAACTTGAAGCTGTTAAGGAGAAGCTAGACGCACCAAATAGTTAGATATATACCCAAGTTACCTCAAGGTGCTGAACCTGCATCTTGAAGTAGCTTGGGTATATTACGGAACGAACGGAACACAAAAAAGCGAGGACATTTCCTCGCTTTTTTACATCTTGATGAAACTGAAAACAGATTAAATCTTTGGTGTTTCCGTCATCACATCAGCATTCTGGCCGCGGTGACGCAACAGGTGATCCATCAGGGTGATCGCAAGCATAGCCTCGGCAATTGGCACTGCACGGATACCAACACATGGGTCGTGGCGGCCTTTGGTGATCACTTCAGCGGTTTCACCCTGCCTTGTGATTGTCTCGCCCGGCACGGTAATACTAGAGGTTGGCTTGAGGGCAATGTGCGCCACAATATCCTGGCCCGATGAGATACCGCCCAGGATGCCACCAGCGTGATTAGACTTAAAGCCTTCCAGCGTCATCGCATCACGGTGCTCGCTACCACGCTGCTCAACGACATCAAAGCCATCACCGATTTCCACCCCTTTCACGGCATTGATACTCATTAGCGAGTGGGCAATATCAGCGTCAAGGCGGTCGAATACTGGCTCACCCAAACCAACAGGGACATTGTTTGCAACCACTGTCAGCTTGGCTCCGATAGAGTCACCTTCTTTCTTCAGCTTACGGATCAGCTCGTCGAACGCTTCCACTTTATCGGCATCCGGACAGAAGAAAGCATTTTGCTCGACCTGCTCCCAATCGACTTTATCAATCTTAACGTCACCCATCTGCGAAAGGTAAGCACGTACTTCGATACCGTGCACCTGCTTAAGGTACTTCTTGGCTACGGCGCCAGCGGCAACGCGCATTGCTGTTTCACGGGCAGAAGAGCGACCACCGCCACGGTAATCACGGATGCCGTACTTCTGGTGGTAGGTATAATCAGCATGGCCCGGACGGAACAAGTCTTTAATGCTCGAGTAATCTTTTGAGCGCTGATCGGTATTTTCAATCAGCAAGCCGATAGAGGTGCCGGTCGTTTGGCCTTCAAACACCCCAGAGAGGATTTTAACCTCGTCCGGTTCACGACGCTGGGTGGTATATTTCGACGTTCCAGGGCGACGACGGTCCAAGTCATGCTGCATATCTGCTTCGGTCAGCTGCAGTCCCGGTGGGCAGCCATCTATAATACAGCCTAGCGCCAGACCATGACTCTCACCAAACGTGGTGACGCGAAATTGTTGTCCAATAGTATTGCCTGCCATTACTTCCTCTGTGAATTCTTACCGCTTTACCGCCGCTAGGGGCATATAACCAACCAAGGGCGTTTAACCAACATTGTCGGCAAGGCCGGCCAAGTGATATCTCGGTTATTGGGTGTTTTCGTCAATGAGTACAATAGTGCAAATTCGCTGACGGGATTGCAAGAGCGAATGTGACAGAAATTTTAGCCACAGAGCAGATACAAAAAAGCGGACCGCATGAGTCCGCTTTTGGGGTAACCAATCAGGCTAGTCGTGAATTATTCACCCTTCGGTGACTTCCACTTTTGGATTCGGCTTGAGCCACCACTGCTGTTGCGAGATCCTGAACTGTTACGCGTGCGTGGCGCTTCATCATCACGCTGATTGCGGCGGTGACCCGGCTGGACACCACGGCCCGGGCGCGGACTTCTGCGTTCGTCCTGGCGACCTTTACCTTGGCCACGACCTTGTCCGCGGCCTTGTGAGGCGCGATCATCACGATCACTGCGCTCACCACCACGGCGGCGGTTCGGCTCGCCCTTGCCTTGGTAAGTCTTGTACTTGATTTTGCCTTCGCCATCTTGCTTGGCCTGCTGGCGGCTATCAAACAGCTTGGCATCCGTCGCTTTCTTGATGCTCTGGCCCTGGCCGTCGACTTTAGATGCCTCTTCCGTCTTGCTCGAGTCAGCAATCAAGCTATTGATTTCAGCAATTTCCGCATCGGTCAGGTAACGCCATTTGCCGTTTGGCAGGCCATCAATACTGACGTTCATAATACGCACTCGGCGAAGCTTGAATACATCGTAGCCCAGCGCTTCACACATACGGCGGATTTGGCGGTTCAGACCTTGGGTCAGCACAATACGGAACGAGTAGTTGGTTTCCTTGGTGACCTTGCACGGCAGGGTCACGGTATCGAGGATCTCAACCCCAGAAGCCATCTTATCGATAAACTCCTGAGTAATTGGCTTGTCGACACGCACCACATACTCTTTCTCGTGCGAGTTACCAGCACGCAAAATCTTGTTGACGATATCGCCATCATTGGTCAGGAAAATCAGACCGTCAGAAGGCTTATCCAAGCGGCCAATCGGGAAGATACGCTTGCGGTGGCCGATAAAGTCAACGATGTTGTCTTTAATGTGGCGCTCGGTGGTACAGGTAATACCGGCCGGCTTATTCAATGCAATATAAATTGGCTGCTCTTTGGCACGAAGTGGCTTGTCATCCACCAATACTTCATCACCCGGCATGACTTTGACGCCCATCTCAGGCTCCTGACCGTTGATGGTCACCCTTCCTTGATCAATAAGCTTGTCCGCCTCACGGCGTGAGCAATAGCCTGTATCACTGATAAATTTGTTAAGTCGAACTGCTTTGGCCTGCTCGCCATTGGCAGCACTCTTGTTAGGCTGATTTTGAGACATAGTTTTCTTCTATACTGCGCGTTTCACAACGCGATCAAGGTTAGTCACGACATAATTATGGCCGGGTATTCTAGCAACAGCCCAGCATCATGGGAAAGGAAATAAAAAAATGCCACCAAGCGGTTAACACCGATCAGTTAAGCCATTGATCAGTTGAATGATCCTACGGTTGAGTGAAAATACCCCCAGACATTAAGTTTGGGGGTATTTTTTATGTTGGCACATTGGCTTATAGATGTTGATGATTTTGCTTCACCTGACTCACTCTCTTTGTTTCAGAAAGAGTTGCCGCTTGAGTGGATTCAGCAGGCACTCGATGACACCAATAAAGCAAGCTTGAGGCGACGGAAGTTACCGGCTGAGCTTGTGGTCTGGCTCGTTGTCGGGATTGGTTTATACCGCGATAGACCGATTACCGATGTACTTGATAAGTTAGATCTGAAGCTTTCCAGTTCTCTAGGTGAATCCATTGCTCCAAGTGCGATCCCCCAAGCAAGAAAACGGTTAACGGCTAAGCCTCTCGAAGCTTTATTTACATTAACTGCACAACATTGGGCACAAACAGAAGATAGTGATGATACATGGTTCGGATTAAAGCTTTTCTCTGTTGATGGTACGCAATTTAGAACCCACGATACCCCAGCTCTTGCAGAGCATTTTCAATACGTTAAGCACAGTAAAACACGCCATACTGAATACCCAGTTGTAAGGCTATGTGCACTTTGCTCCCTTCGAAGTCGCCTAATCCATAATGTCGCTTTTGGCCCTAGCTACAACGGTGAAGAAAGCTACGCCAAGCAACTCATTTCCTCTGCAACGGCCAACTCTCTTACTATTTTCGACCGATGTTATTTAGGTGCGGAGTTAATGATTAACTGGCAAAACCAACATGGTTCTAGCCACTGGATGACCCCCATAAAATCCAATACAAAGTACACAATCATAGAGCAGTTAGATGAAGACGGGCGTGACTTGATAGTCGAAATGAATGTTTCTCAACACGCTCGCAAAAAAGATCCTCATCTGCCTGAAAAGTGGCAAGCTAGGCTTGCGCTTTATCCAGAAAAAGAGCAACCCAATCATATAAAAGGGGTTTTGACGTCCCTAACAGACAAAAAATATGACCTGCAATCCTTACTTGATGTTTACTTCGAACGATGGGAAATCGAAAACAGTTATGGGGAGATAAAGCATGACATGCTTGAAGATGAGATCCTACTCCGTAGTCAATCAATCGAAGGTGTTGAGCAGGAGATCTGGGGCATTTTAATTGCTTATAACCTAGTCCGGTTGGAAATAAGCAGGATAGCAAAAGAAGCTAAAGTGTCGCCTTTACGGATCAGTTTCATGATGGCGTTGAGGGATATCCAGGATGAACTAATGTGGTGTGCAATCGCATCGCCCGGTTCAATACCCAAGAAGTTAAGGGCAATGCGGGAAAGAGTGAAACGTTATATTTTGCCGGAACGAAAAAAACGGCCCAAATCAAGGACCGTTCGTATCAGTAAAACCCGCTATGTGGTTCGCTCCAAACATCTTAATTGATAGGAGTTAACCAAGCGGTGGCATTTATGAAGCGAGAGATGTTACTCCGAGAGCGGTTCGCCTGTCGGCCCCACCTTCAGGTTATCGTCCTTGGCCAGTGCTTTTTCTAACTGCTCAGCCACATAGCCTGGCGATTTAGTATTGGCAGCCATCAGGCGATACATCGCCGGAATGACAATCAGGGTCACGAAGGTCGCAAACGCCATACCGAAGAACACCACAACACCTACTGCGATACGCCCCTCGGAACCTGCACCTGTCGAGAGGATCAGCGGCACCGAACCGAACAGGGTCGTAAATGCCGTCATCAGGATTGGACGCAAGCGGCGCTCAGAGGCATCGATAATCGCCTGCTCAAACGGTACGCCTTTGTCGCGCAACTGGTTGGCAAACTCGACAATCAAGATACCGTTCTTGGTGACCATACCTATCAGCATGATCATCCCGATCTGGCTGAAGATATTAAGGCTCTGATCCATAATCATTAGGCCAGCCAAACCACCGAAGATTCCCATTGGTACCGTCAGCATTACCACCATCGGGTTAATGAAGCTTTCGAACTGTGCTGCCAGAACCAGGTAGGCAACCAGCAATGCCAGGCCGAACACCAATAGGATACTGCTCTGGTTTTCACGAAAGTCCTTCGACTCGCCCGCGTAATCAATCACAATATCACTCGGCAGCATCGACAGTGCTTGCTCATCCAAGAAGTCCAGTGCCTGGCCTAGGGTATAGCCCGGAACCAAGTTGGCTTTCAGGGTGATCGATTTCTGCTTCTGGTTATGGCTCAGGCGCTGTGCTGAGGCCACTTCTTCCACTTCAGCCAAAGATTCCAACGTGATCAACTGGCCGGTGCGGGTACGCACATAAATCTGGCTGAGATCAGAGGCATTATTGAAGCTGTTCTCATCGCCCCGCAGGTATACATCGTATTCTTCACCGCGGTCGATAAAGGTCGTTTCGCTGCGGCCACCCAGCATGATTTCCAAGGTTTCGGCAATATCATTAACCGGAATGCCCAGCTCTGCCGCACGCTCGCGGTTAACCGACACCACCAACTCAGGGGTCGTTTCTGCGTAATCCAGATCCGCACCTTCCATCATCGGGTTATCATCGGCAAGGTCTTTCAGCTTGCTGGCCCACTGGAAAAGCTCGCTATAATCCGCACCGTTTAGCACGAACTGGATAGGCTCAGAGGAACCACCTCGGAAACCCGGCATAAACGGCCACACTCGGACATCCGGGATACCCTGCAGTTTTTTACGCACAGTATCCAGTGCGTCGGCAGCGGAAACATCGCGATCTTCCCAGTTCTCCAGCTGCATGATCACAAAGCCTGTCTGGTCTCCGGCACGACCGCCAAAGGCAGGGGTTTGGATAGAGACTGATTTGATCACGCCCTGACCAACCATTGGCAGCAGGCGCTCTTCCACCTCTTCGATGTTACCAACCATACGGTTGTAACTGGTCCCTTCCGCACCTTTAACAAAGGCAAAGATAACCCCGCGGTCTTCTTGCGGCGCAAGTTGCGATGGCACAGTTTTCATCAGTACAACGCTGAGGCCAACGAATGCCAATACGATAAACGGGGCACCATAACGGTAACGGACAGAGACCGTGACCACTTTCCGGTATCCCGCTTCCAGGCGACCAAACATACGGTCAACCCAGATGTTGAACTTGCTTGGCTTCACATTGGCTTTAAGTAGCTTACTGCCCAGCACCGGGCTTAACGTCAGGGCAATAATCGACGAGAAGATCACCGCCATCGCCAGCAGTACCGCAAACTCGGTAAATAGCGGGCCGACCATGCCGTCCATAAAGGAAATCGGCAGGAATACCATCACCAGTACAACTGTGGTTGCAACAACCGCAAAGCCGACTTCGCGGGTCCCTTTATAAGCTGCCAGCAAAGGCGGTTCGCCGCGCTCGATATGGTGATAGATATTTTCCACCACCACGATGGCGTCATCGACCACCAGACCGATAGCAAGGATCAATGCCATCAGCGTCAATAAGTTAATAGAGAAGCCCAAGAAGTAGGCCACCATAAAGGCAGAAATCAAGGATACCGGTACCGTTACCGCCGGGATCAAAGTCGCCCGCGCCTGACCGATGAAGATATAGAGCACCAATACAACCAGCAAGCCGGTCACAAACAGTGTGCTATATACTTCCTGTATCGAGCGGTCGATAAAGATCGTCGAGTCATAGTCGACATACAGCTCGGTTCCCTCCGGCAAGAAGCGCTGCATTCGCTCAACTTCTTCGTATACCGCCTTGGATACATTGAGCGGGTTAGCATCGGTCATAGTGACCATACCCAGGCTCAGGTTTGAGATGCCGTTATTTTTGAAGGTCGCATTTTCGTTCTGTGCACCAATACCGACCTCGGCAACGTCTTTAAGGTAAATAGGCGAACCATCTTCGGCAGTGCGCACAACAAGGTAATCAAAGTCTGACGCATCCTGGTACAAACGCGCGGTACGGACCGACATGGTGGTGGTGTCATTACGCACCTCGCCGCCAGGCAGCTCAACGTTCTCCAACTTCAGGGCACTAACGATGTCATTCGTCGTTACACCACGGCCAGCCATTTGGTCAGGCATCAGCTTGACGTACATGACCCGGTACAAGGCACCACTGAGGTTGACAGAGCTCACGCCGTTGATCAGGCTGAATCGGTCCATCAGAACACGCTCGGCATAATCAGTCAGCTGGGTACGGTCCATCACGCTCGAAGTAAGGTTGATGTACACTGCAGGCTCGCCCGACCCATTGTCTTTCGATACCACAGGATCATCAGCTTCATCCGGCAGGCGGCGCTGGGCACGCGATACTGCATCCCGCACATCACTGACGCCTTCGGTGAGGTTCCAGCCTAGCTCGAATTCAATCGTAATTCGCGACGAGCCGTTGCGGGTAGTGGAAGTTATGCTCTCGATACCGCTGATCCCAGAGAGCTGATCTTCGAGCACCGTCGTGATCCGGCTTTCCATAATGGTGGCCGAAGCCCCGGAATAGCTGGTTGATACCGTTACTACCGGGTTTTCGACATCCGGCATTTCACGGACGGAAAGCTTGGAGAATGACACCAAGCCAAATACCACCAACAGCAAGCTGAGAACGATAGCGACAACCGGACGCTTTACCGATACATCAGATAACCACATTAAACTTCATCTCCAGTTGGGCCTTGTTGCTTAGGCGCACCATTGGCTTTCTGTGCCATGATGTCATTCACCTGCACGCCATCGCGCATATTGACCAATCCCTGGACTACGATGCGATCGCCAATACCAATCCCTGACTCAATCACCACTTCATTCTCAACACGGGCTCCTAGGTGGACTTCTGTGCGGTGGGCTTTACCCGCTTCATCAACCAAGTAAACGAAACGTTTGGTACCTGAGTACTCTAGGGCTTGTACCGGGATCACGGCGGCATCCTGCGGTGCAAAACCAATATTGGCCGCCATCAGCATGCCCGGCTTGAGCAAGCCTTCCTTGTTATCAAACACGACGCGGACACGGATATTGAGGGAATCAGCTTGGACTCGGGAATCAATCGCTTTGATTTCCCCGCTGAATGAACGGCCTTGCCACGCCTGGCTGGTAGCTTCTACCGTCATGCCTTCACGCAGGAATGACAGGTACTGCTCAGGTACCTGGATATCCAAACGCATGCTTGAGAGGTCATCAAGTGAGAACAGCTCGCTACCCACCGTCAGCATATGGCCTTCGCTGAAGTCCACCAAACCCACCGTACCGCTAAATGGTGCTCGGATTGCGTGGTCATCCATATCAGCTTTTGCGGCCTTAAGCCGGGCATCGGCAATATTGACACTGGCAAGCTGGGCATCCAATTCGGTTTGGGTAATTGCACCACGACTTACCAGCTTTTGGTATTCGTTGTATTTACGCTTTTCGTCATTCAAATAGGCTTGCGCTTCGGCATAAGCCGCCTTCGGCTTGGCATCATCAAGCTGAACCAACAGTGCGCCTTTTTCGACCTTGCTATTTACCCCGATCGCAATTTGCTCGACACGGGCCGCGACCTGGGTCGCCACATTAACCGAGCGCTGCGCCTCAAGCTTGCCAACTAAAGACAGAGACTGGGCTACAGGATGGGCACTGACTTCACCGAGCGTCACCGGGATCTCACGTGCCGAGCGGCCGCCCGGCTGTTCGGCTGCCACTGACTGGCTCTGGAAGTAGAAATAACCGCTACCTGTTAGCGCGGCAGTCACCAATGCCGCAACAAGGACCTTTTTCATTGTTGAATCCATTTTTTATAAACTGCATGCATGATATCTGAACAGGGGCTTGAGGGGGGTAAAGAAGTGTAAAGAAAAGCAATGTCACATTTACCAATATGGCTTATTCATTGCAAAAAGAAGCGATAACGCCATCACAATCAACAATATGATGAAAATAGCAGCAAGCAGACACAAATAGTGAGGAAAAGGGTTTACAGAACATCTCGGTTTGCTAATATGCGCTCCGCACTTGTGGAGGGGTTCCCGAGTGGCCAAAGGGAGCAGACTGTAAATCTGCCGGCTCCGCCTTCGATGGTTCGAATCCGTCCCCCTCCACCATTATTCTTGAAAGGTGTTCCTGACTTGTGTAAGGTACGTCTTTCCGCTAGTTGAGATAACTCCTAGCACCCAGAACCCTGTGGAGGGGTTCCCGAGTGGCCAAAGGGAGCAGACTGTAAATCTGCCGGCTCCGCCTTCGATGGTTCGAATCCGTCCCCCTCCACCATCATTACTGAAAACGGCATTAGCGGTTTTCTGGCTGAAAAAGCCAACACAAATTGCAACACCCCGTGGAGGGGTTCCCGAGTGGCCAAAGGGAGCAGACTGTAAATCTGCCGGCTCCGCCTTCGATGGTTCGAATCCGTCCCCCTCCACCATCATTACTGAAAACGGCATTAGCGGTTTTCTGGCTGAAAAAGCCAACACAAATTGCAACACCCCGTGGAGGGGTTCCCGAGTGGCCAAAGGGAGCAGACTGTAAATCTGCCGGCTCCGCCTTCGATGGTTCGAATCCGTCCCCCTCCACCATCATTACTGAAAACGGCATTAGCGGTTTTCTGGCTGAAAAAGCCAACACAAATTGCAACACCCCGTGGAGGGGTTCCCGAGTGGCCAAAGGGAGCAGACTGTAAATCTGCCGGCTCCGCCTTCGATGGTTCGAATCCGTCCCCCTCCACCATCATTACTGAAAACGGCATTAGCGGTTTTCTGGCTGAAAAAGCCAACACAAATTGCAACACCCCGTGGAGGGGTTCCCGAGTGGCCAAAGGGAGCAGACTGTAAATCTGCCGGCTCCGCCTTCGATGGTTCGAATCCGTCCCCCTCCACCATCATTACTGAAAACGGCATTAGCGGTTTTCTGGCTGAAAAAGCCAACACAAATTGCAACACCCCGTGGAGGGGTTCCCGAGTGGCCAAAGGGAGCAGACTGTAAATCTGCCGGCTCCGCCTTCGATGGTTCGAATCCGTCCCCCTCCACCATCATTACTGAAAACGGCATTAGCGGTTTTCTGGCTGAAAAAGCCAATACAAATTGCAACACCCCGTGGAGGGGTTCCCGAGTGGCCAAAGGGAGCAGACTGTAAATCTGCCGGCTCCGCCTTCGATGGTTCGAATCCGTCCCCCTCCACCATCTTTCCAAGCCAGTAGCGCAAGCTACTGGCTTTTTTCATACCTTTTTTCCATTTCTATTGTTTTGCCTGTGCCGTAAAGGCATTCATAATTTCGCTTTCAAATCACAAACCTGCCGTCCAAATTTGGCTAAATCGCTAATACATGCCTATGATTCAATCAGTAGCATATGGTTTGGAATAGGGAAATGCAAAATAATCAAAGCCAGCCAAAGACCCAAACACTGCCCCTGCATACAGTGAAAGCCTTGATTGTCGACGACCAAAGACTGGCTACCACCATGCTTAAGTCTATTTTGATGCAAATTGGTCTTACTCATGTTGATACTGCCCTTGACCACCAACAGGCCCTGCAACACTGCGAGCACAACGTCTTTGATCTTCTGCTGATTGACTATCACCTTGAAGGCCCGCTAACAGGCACAGAGCTCATCAATCTGTTACGGCGGAAAAAGCTGATTTCCCCCTACTGCGGTATCATCATGATATCCGGCGACCACTCGGCAGAAGTGATCCTCACCAGCATGTCGGTTGAACCAGACAGCTTTATGGCCAAGCCTATCACCGCCGAAATGGTCAGAACAAAACTAACTGCGACCCTTCACGAATGCGCGCTACGAACGCCGGTCTACAAAGCACTCATCAACCAAGATCGCAATCAAGCTATCTCCGTATGCAAAACGCAGCTAATGCATGCCGGTTACCACTACAAGCTTGAAGGCTTGTTATTAGATTTGCTGATCGAGGATGGGCAGTGGCTCCAAGCCGAAAAGTACGCCAATATTTTAAAGAAACACCATCCATCGCCAAAACTCAGCCTGACCCTGGCAAAAATCCTCCAGCACAATAACCAGCTCAAGGCAGCAATTCATATACTGGAATGCCAACTTCAGCAATCGCCACTGCACATCGAGTTATATGACTATCTGGCTATCTTTCAAGAACAAGACAAAGCTTACTATGATGCCTTGGAGTCCGCGCAAAAAGCGCTAAAACTCACCCCCAGCATTAGCCACCGTGCGCTCAAGGTTGCCCAGTTAGCCGCCGATCTCGATCGCAGCGACCAAGTTATCAAGGCGGGAAATAGCCTGGCTAACCACCTGCCGATCATTGATGTCGACTGGATCATCTGCCTGGCTGAATACATGGCAATATTTGAGCAGTTGTATTTCACTCAAACCTCTCTGGCCAACCGCCAGCGACTGAAAGCCGAGCTTCAGCGAATCAACAATCGAGCCCACTCTAGGGTCATGGCTGCTCAAGAGCCTTTCCTGACATCATACAGCCATATCGTCATGAGCAGGCTGCTGCTGGGTAACGCGCAGCCATTGAAGGCCAAGCGGAGGATGTTGCTGGGGCTCTCCCAGTTTTTTAATAAGATACCCAAGCTGCCGTCAGTAGTTATCGCAGATACCCTGCCATTGCTGGTGCACTTTGGCGAAACCCAGCTCATCAATACTTGCATGCAGGCAATCGATAAACGCAACCGTTTCGACGGCCACAGCCAAAACCGACTAAACGATATCAAACAGCAAACTCACCTTGCTGAGCGGATAAAGCAACTTGAAGGTCAACTGGAAGAAGCTTATGACATCTTAAAGGCCTCACCGCAGCAAGCCTTCGTTCGTTACCAGGGGATTGTCCAAGAGTACCCGCTGTGCAGCGAAGCGAATCTTGGTTATCTGCAGTGTATGTTGGAACTTAACATCGGTAGCGAGGCAGATATCAAGAACAGTATGAAAGCAATCAGTTCCATGCCGCTCCCCGGAGATTTGGAGCGCTGGAGAAAACAGGTTCTAGA
Source organism: Photobacterium sp. ABD4_091 (assembly GCF_056160145.1). Classification (NCBI taxonomy): domain Bacteria; kingdom Pseudomonadati; phylum Pseudomonadota; class Gammaproteobacteria; order Vibrionales; family Vibrionaceae; genus Photobacterium; species Photobacterium sp. ABD4_091. The sequence goes on from NZ_JBSWWQ010000001.1 coordinate 699,898, forward strand.
AGGGATGACCAGCAAGAAGGCGTCACCGCACCAACATCGGGTTGCACTTACCTACAAAAAACAAACCCAGCGTTTCCTTGAAGCAGAAAACACTGGGTGATACTGAGTAGATCTGGCGGTAATGCGCAGCTAGCTCAATTTTTCACGCCCATGCGGGGTTAGCAAATCCAGCTCTGGCCCCTTTGGCACGATACCCGTAGGGTTGATCATATCGTGGCTAAAGTAGTAATGGCGTTTGATATGGTACATGTCGACCGTTTCTGCCACTGCCGGGAACTGGTAAAGCTCTTTGAGATACCCCTGGATATGAGGGTAGTCAGCAATGCGCTTAAGGTTACATTTGAAATGGCCAACATACACCGCATCAAAACGTACCAGCGTCGTAAATAGGCGCCAATCTGCTTCTGTCAGCCGGTTTCCAACCAAGTAACGGCTGGTCGCCAAATGGTTATCCAGCTTATCTAGTGCATTGAAAAGGTTATCAAAAGCCTCTTCATAGGCCTCTTGAGTCGTCGCGAAGCCGCAGCGGTATACCCCATTGTTGATATTGGGGTAGATGAACTCATTCCATTGCTCTATCTCTTGGCGAAGCGCCGTAGGGTAAAAATCTTGCTGATCGCCCGTAATGTCATTGAACGCGCTGTTGAACATCCGGATTATCTCGGATGATTCATTGCTGACAATGGTTTGGGTTTTCTTATCCCATAAAACAGGTACTGTCACCCTACCGGTGTAATCATTCTTGGCCTTGGTGTAGATTTGATGCAGGCATTCGAAACCATAAAGCGGTTCAGGCTGCGAGAACTCCCAACCTTTGCTGCGCATATCTGGGCTGACAACGGTAACATCAATGTGCGGAGCCAGGCCCTTAAGCGCCCTGAAAATAAGGGTGCGGTGAGCCCATGGGCAAGCCAGCGACACATAAAGGTGATAACGGCCTGATTCTGCCTTGAAGCCAGTTTCGCCATTGGGTCCCGCACTGCCATCTGCAGTAAGCCAGTTCCTAAAACCTGCATCCTCGCGGACAAACTCACCCTTGTTGTTTTCGGTGTCATACCAGACGTCGTGCCACACACCCTTCACTAACTTACCCATCAGCCACTCCTCGCTTTAACCTTCATTGCACCTTCATTGACTATGCATCGATTATAGGTAGCGGCTTGACAGAAGTCCGGGGGCACAAACCGAACAAGATCATCAAGTTCCTTGAACAACTTGGCGAATTGGCTCAAAACGCTTATTTGCGTATGAAGCGGTTATACACAAACAACAAAATCAACGCACCGAATGTTGCCGTCACCAAGCTACCGAAGTTCACCCCGGTCGCGGCACCTAGGCCAATGAATGAACCCACCCAGCCGCCAACAAAAGCGCCGGCAATGCCTAGCCCCATTGTCGCAATCCAGCCGCCGCCGTCATCCCCTGGCATCAGCCACTTCGCCAGCGCACCCGCAATGAGCCCAAGAATGATCCAAGATATAATCCCCATGACTCCACCTCATGTTCCGCCAAAATACGATTAGACAGCTTGAGCTTAGACGAGGTTTCCCGGCTTGGGTAATTAGTGCCTTACCAGCAACAGCAAGTGGTGTTCTGGGATAAACTTGTTAGACTCCACACGGCTTAGTTTTTCTTCGACCTGAGCAAGTTGTCAGTTAGTGCACTAATCTTAAAAACCACACGGGTGATAAACCCAAAGCCTTCCCTGCGAGAGGACGATGTATATGTTGAACAAACTGACTATTGGCCTTTTTATATTCTTGGCATCACTGCTGACCGGGTGTGGTGAACCAGCACCACCAGCATCAGCCCCCGAAGTAGAGGAGAGTGCTGAAGTCATGGAGGTCACTGAAGGTTCAGATATCCCAGCCGAAACGGAAGGCGCTGAGGAACCAGAAATGCCAGAAACAGAAAATACAGACGGTGAAAGTAACTAGCTCCCAAGGCTAAACACCCTCCACAATACTTCCAAAGGTTAAGCATAACCTTTGGGAGGTTAACTTGGATGTCTCCGTTACTCCCTGTCAACGAATATCCCTAATCCCCGCATGAAACCAAGCCAAATATCGATATGGCTAACAAATGTACTTTGTCACACATACACCCGCCCATTTGCATTAAATGGTGGTAACATCGATAGATTAAAGCAGTTTTTGCCAAAGAAGCCTTTACTATCAAGGACACCAAAATCAATGAAAGTCATTTCCTTCAACATCAACGGCCTTCGCGCTCGCCTTCACCAACTGCAAGCTTTGATCGACAAACATCAGCCAGATGTCATTGGCCTGCAGGAAATCAAAGTCCACGACGAAGCTTTCCCAATTGAAGATGTCGAGGCCATGGGCTATAAGGTTTTCCACCATGGTCAGAAAGCCCACTATGGTGTTGCCATGCTGTGCAAGCAAGAGCCGGTTGAAGTAAGAAAAGGCTTCCCAACCGATGACGAAGAGGCCCAGCGCCGGATGATCATGGCCACCTTCGAGCAGGAAGATGGCCGCAAGGTCACCGTCCTGAACGGCTACTTCCCGCAAGGTGACAACATCAGCCACGAAACCAAGTTCCCGGCCAAAGAGAAGTTCTATGCCGACTTGATGGCTTACCTCAACGATCACCACAACAACGACGAAGAAGTGATTGTAATGGGTGATATCAACATCAGCCCAATTGATCTAGATATCGGTATCGGCCCGGCCAATGCCAAACGCTGGCTGAAAACCGGTAAATGTTCGTTCCAGCCTATCGAACGTGAATGGCTCAAGACCTTGATGGATTGGGGCTTTGTCGATACCTTCCGCCAACTTCACCCTGACGTTGACGATAAGTTCTCGTGGTTTGACTACCGCTCGAAAGGCTTTGTCGACAACCGCGGCCTACGCATTGACGTGGTGCTGGCTACCCCTTCGCTGGCCGAGCGCTGTATCGAAGCCGGTATCGACTACGAGCTACGCGGTATCGAAAAGCCGTCTGACCATGCGCCTATTTGGTCAACCTTCAAATAAGGCCAAGCAGGCAAAGCTATACCAGTGAGTGGCAGGCAATGCCCCTCACTGGCAATACATTGCATACGTTGACTCACAAGGAAAGAAGATGAAACTGTTTGTATTTGATCACTGCCCATTCTGCATCAAAGCCATGATGGTCGCTGGCCTTAAAAAGGCAGACATCGAACTGGTCTACCTGCAAAACCATGATGTGGATGCCCGTATCGACAAAGTCGGTGCCAACCTGGTGCCTATCCTGGAAAAAGAAGACGGCAGCTACATGGCCGAAAGCTTGGATATCGCCGCCTATATCGATGCGCTTGATGGCAATCCAGTACTGGCCACCGGCAGCAACGACGACAACATCAGTGCGTGGGCAGATATCGCCCGCCCGTATAGCAGCCGCTTGCTCTACCCGCGCTGGATGAAGGTCGACTTGCCGGAGTTCCAGTGCGAAGAAGCCAAGGCGTGGTTTACCAAGAACAAAACCGCGATGATCGAGCAGGATTTCGACGATGCCTTCAGCAAGTCAGAAGATTACCTGGCCGAGCTCAATGCCACTTTCGACAAGCTTACATGGCTACAATTGCCATCAGAGCGCAACAATGTGTTGAGCTACGATGATGTCAACCTGTTCCCGGCACTGCGTAACCTGACCGTAGTGAAAGGTGTGAAATTCCCTGCCCGTATCCGCCAGTACATAGACGAGGTAGCGGCACTGACCGCAACATCGCTATACGACGATATCGCGGTTTAGGCACCTGGTATTGCAAATAACAAGTAAAAAAGAAGCCCTGCCAATTGGCTGGGCTTCTTTTATCGAATAGTGTCGAGTTTTGCGACTCAATCTCTAAGACAGTGGCCGCATGTGTCGCATCCAGCGCCCTTCAAGCTTACGGAAGCCCCACAGGATGATGAATGTCAGTGCCATGTAGAACATCCCGGCGAACAGGTAAGACTCAAATGGCGCATAGTAGCGGGAATTGACAATCTTCGCCGCCCCGGTGAGATCGACAATCGTGACGATACCGGCCACTGCCGAGCCATGGAGCATGAAAATCACCTCGTTGCTGTAAGCCGGCAATGCACGTCGCAGGGAGCTTGGCAGAATAATACGGCGGAACGCCTGCGCCGGGCTCATGCCATACGCCTTAGCCGCCTCTATCTCGCCTTTGGGCATACTGTTGATCGAGCCACGGACAATCTCTGCGGTGTAGGCGGCAGTATTGAGCACAAAGGCCACCAATGCACAGAACCATGCGTCCTGCCAAAGCGTTCCTTGTACAACAATTACCTGGCTCAGTCCGTAATAAATCAAATACAGCTGGATCAGCAGCGGGGTACCGCGGAAAAAGTAAATAAATGCCCAAGCAGGCCCATACACCAGTGGCATTTTGCTGTTACGGGCAATCCCGATAGGAATGGCGATCGCCAAGCCAATCACCAACGCAGCGGCAACCAACCACACCGTGGTGTACAAGCCCTGCCAATAAATCGGCCACGAGTCGGCCAGAATACTGAAGTCCATAGCTACCTCGTGTGAATACTGAATTTACGCTCCGCCCACTTAAGACCCGAGGTCGAGAGCGAAGTGAAAAGAAGGAAAATAACCGCGACCGCCATATAGAAAGTAAATGGCATCTGGGTTGTACCGGCAGCCAGCGCGCCCTTGCGCACCATGTCATCAAGGCCAATCACGGACACCAAGGCCGTGGTTTTGAGCAATACCAGCCAGTTATTACCGAAGCCCGGCAGGGCATGGCGGATCATCTGTGGCAGCAGAATGCGGCGGAAAGAGAGGAAGCTACTCATTCCATATGCCTTGCCTGCTTCAAGCTCGCCTTTGTCAACAGCGAGGATCGCCCCGCGGAAGGTCTCGGCCATATAGGCACCGAAGATAAACCCAATCGTCAGGATCCCGGCAATAAAGGGACTGATCTCTACGTAATCTGGAAGATAGGCTGTCCATTCATGGTTAGGATCCGATGAAGAGAAATGTCCGTTAAGAAACTCATTGATCCGGTAGAGGCTGTCGTTGAGCAGCATCTGCCCACCGAAGAAGATCAGCATCATTAAAACCAGATCAGGGATGCCGCGGATCACCGTGGTATAAAAGGTAGCAACCGCCCTTGCCCAGCGGTACGGTGATAGTTTAGCCAACGCGCCTAGCATCCCCAAAACCATCGCCAGCACCAATGATAGCAGAGCAACCTGAAGGGTGAGCCATGCCCCTTCCACCAGTGACCACTCATAACCTTTCAAATCAATCAAAAGAAAGCTCCTTGTTACTGCTTAGGAGAGTGATCCCAAAAGCAGATGCTCCTGGGATCACAGCAAAGTTGCTACTGCTTACTCACCGTAAACATCGTAAGCAAAGTACTTCGAGGCGATTTGCTGGTAGATACCTTTCTCGCGGAGTGACTTGATGGCTTCATCAAGCTGCTTGGTCAAATCTTTGTCTTGCTTGCGCACTGCGATACCGAAGCCGTCACCGAACCATTTAGGATCAGTTAGCGATGGGCCGATAAACTCATAGCCGTCACCGCCTGGTTTGTTCAGTAGGCCTTCTTCCAAAGCAGAAGCATCGCCCAGCACAGTGGCAATACGGCCGGCTTTCAGGTCAAGGTAAGCATCATCGAATGAGCCGTAGCGAACAATTTCAACCGAGCCGGCAAAATTGTCGGACAGGTATTTGTCATGGGTTGTCGCACGCTGAACGCCCACTTTGACACCTTTCAGGCCGTCTTCGGTGAAATCGATGTCGGTTCCTTTCTTGGCAACAAACTTGTTGGGAATAAGGGCATATTTACCAGTAAAGTCGACACGCTTCTTACGCTCTTCGGTAATAGACATTGCGGCAATGATGGCATCGTATTTACGGGCCAGCAGTGATGGAATGATCCCGTCCCAGTCCTGCGCGACGATCTGGCACTTGGCTTCCAGCTCTTTACAGAGTGCATTAGCCATATCCACATCGAAACCGCGAAGCTCACCATTAGGCTCGGTCCAGCTAAATGGAGGGTAAGCACCTTCAATACCAAAACGCACGGTCTTCCACTCTTTAGCCTGTACGGCTGTGGTGCCCAAAGCTGTTACAACGGCTGCCGCCAAAATCCATTTTTTCATTGTTTACTCCTGCTGTACTTTTTTAGTCTGTTGTTTGCATGTCGCTGGCGATCCTTCCCGCACTGACTTCCCATCCCCAAACAGGTCGTCGTGGATCGCTAGCTTTCTAACTTAATATATTGATGAGATAAATTGCTGGAGGCGCTCAGACTCCGGGTTTGAGAACAGCTTGGCCGGGTCGCCCTGCTCTTCCACTTTCCCCTGGTGCAAGAACATCACCTGGTTGGACACATCGCGGGCAAAGGCCATTTCATGGGTCACCACCAGCATGGTCCTGCCTTCCTGGGCCAAATCCTGCATGACCCCAAGTACTTCACCAACCAGCTCCGGGTCTAGCGCCGATGTAGGCTCATCAAACAGCATCACCTCTGGGTCCACTGCCAATGCTCGGGCAATGGCGGCGCGCTGCTGCTGGCCGCCCGATAAGTGGCCCGGGTAATAATTGCGGCGCTCATAGAGGCCTACTTTTTTCAGCAATGCCTCGCCTCGCTCAATCGCCTCCGCTTTTGGCACACCCAACACATGCACGGGGGCTTCAATAACATTGCCCAGCACTGTCATATGCGACCACAGGTTGAAACCCTGGAATACCATCGCCAGGCGCGAGCGAATGCGCTGCACTTGTTTTTCATCAACTGGGAGAAATTCTCCCTGTCGATTATTTTTCATTTTAATCAGTTCACCGTTAACCCAGATCTCTCCCTGGGTTGGTGTTTCAAGTAGGTTGATACAACGTAGAAAGGTACTCTTCCCCGAACCGGAAGAGCCGATTATCGAAATTACATCACCACGGTGGGCCGTTAACGATATGCCTTTTAAGACTTCGTTCTGGCCAAAAGACTTATGCAAATCCTTTACATCAAGCGCCACTTCACCTGCCATGTGCGCCAACTCCTGTTACTCCGTGAATTACCAGTATCCCTTCACCGCATCACCAGATGCGAGAGATCTCGCTACCAAAAAAAGGCAAAAGATTGCCTGTTTTGCGAACACTTTTACCGACGGTATCACTAGAAATAAAGTTTGGCAACATTTCATTAACTAGCGCAAAGCCAGAATATCTAGTCAACTTTAAAGAATAAAACATCAACATGGCCATAATTTACCTACATTGAACTATTTCACCGCTTAAGGTAATTTAAGTGCCAAAATACATAGCCGGATATTATATGTTTGATAAATCAATAATTACTGCCATTTCAACACGCTGGACAAGCCTTACCCTATGCTTGTTACTGCTTGTTTTTAGCACGTTTTATCCGCCTAGCTATGCATCTGACAACCAGCCACAATCTGTAACAATTCTGACTGTTGTCCCGGAGTATAAAGATAGGGTAACTGCCAATTTCAACCCTTTCTCCAATGCCAGCATGCCTACAACGCATGAGTTCATGTTTGAACCCATGGTTATTTTCAATACGCTGCAAAACAACAAGCCAGAATACCGTTTGGCGACAGCCTACCAGCTTGACCAGGATTTAATGGGGATCAGTTTTACGCTTCGAGAAGGGGTAAGCTGGTCGGATGGGAAATCATTCAGTGTCGATGATGTTATTTTCTCGTTTTCTATTGCGCTTAAATATCCAGAACTTGACTCACATGGCATTGGCCAGTGGGTTGAGTCGATCGAAAAACGTAACAAAAATGAGGTGTACTTCAGGCTCAAGAAGCCCAATGCCCTAGTTGCCTACACGCTGGTGTTGCTGCCAATCGTTCCCCAGCACCAGTGGCAGTCGGTGGAGGACTTTGCCCAATTTACCAACCCAGAGCCAGTGGGCACTGGCCCGTTCACTGAAATCAAAGCCCTGGACGAAGACGGCTACCTGCAGTGTGCCAACCCTGTCTATTGGCAAGCCGATAGCCTGCATATCGACTGCCTACGCTACCCGCAAGTAACCACCAACGACGATTTCATCTCGCGTATTTCTAAAGGTGAATTCGACTGGACCGGCAGTTTTATCCCGGATATCGAGCGCCATTACGCCTCCTACTCGCCCGATTACAAATATTGGCTACCACCCGCCAGCAATGTCAGCCTGATGTTCAACTTCAAGGCAGCCGACCCTGGTGTCCGTGAGCTATTCAACCAAGTTGAATTCCGCCGTGCCGTATCCATGACTTTGCAGCGCCAGCTGTTGATTGATATCGCCGCTTTCGGCCAGGGGGAGCCTTCTCGCTATGCCTCGGGCATGAGTGAGCGCTTCCGCTCATGGGCCGATCCGATGATCACCGAGAAGTACCTGCCTTACGTCACCTATAACCCGATGCTGGCAAAAGACCTGCTTGACCGTATCAAGGTAACAGATACCAATGGCGACGGCTGGCGCGACTTGCCTGGCGGCAAGCCGCTAGCACTCACTATCATTACCCCCAACGGTTGGTCGGACTTCAATACTACCGCCCAGCTGATCAGCGAAATGCTACGCCAAGTCGGTATCAAGGTAACGGCTGTCCAGGCTGACTTCCTCGAGTTCAACGAACGCCTTGCCCATGCCGACTACCAGTTAGCCATTACTAACTACCCACAAGGGCCAACCCCGTTCAAATACTTCGATATGGCGTTCAACAGCACCTACCAGGCCCCGCATTACCCTCGCTATGCGATGCATTTCTACCAGCACCCTAAGGTCGACCAGCTGCTGGCACAGTTTCCGACCGCCAGCAGCAACCAGCAGCGCCAGCAGATCATCCGGGAACTCAACCAACTCATTGCCAGCCAGCAAGTAACGGTTCCGCTCTACAACACGGTGGAGTTCTACCAGTACAATACCGACCGCTTCGAAGGGTGGTTCACCAAAGATAACCCGGTTGCCAGCCCGCTGATCTGGCCCCAGGCACCCGAGCGCCTGCTGCATGTCCTTGCCCTCAGGCCGAAAAAGAAGGCCACCTCAACAGAATAAGGCCTTTCCAAACCAATAAAAAAGCGAGCCATCTGGCTCGCTTTTTAGATGAGGAAAATACCGGTTAGGCCATTGCAGCACCCGCAAACAGCAGTACCACTGTCACGACCAGCACCATAACGACAAACGGCATCACCCATTTCAGGAAGCGCTCATACGGGATTTTCGCCAGCGCCAGACCGGCAACCAGGTGGCCAGCCGTTGGGGCGAAGATATTGATCCAACCACTTGCAGACTGGTAAGCGGTGATAATCAAATCACGGCCGATACCCGAGAAGTCAGCCAGCGGAGCCATCAGCGGCATAGATACCGTTGCCAAGCCTGAAGTCGATGGAATGAAGAAACTCAGCACGATATGTACGAGGTAAGTCACCACGACAAACACACCGGAGGACAGGCCGGTTACCACGCCTTCTGCCCAGTTCAGGATAGTATCGATGATCACACCGTTGTCCATCACCACATAGATACCACGGGCAACCGCAACCACCAGCGCAACACCAATCAGATCCTTGGCCCCTTCGATGAAGGTCTTGATAAACTCGCCTTCGTTCATGCGGTTGATCACCGCAATCAAAATTGCCGACGCCAGGAACAGGGTTGATAGCTCGTCGAACCACCACCACAAGGTTGGAATGGCAGTAATACCCATGTCTTCCCATGGAATTACACCGTAGATCATTACCAGGAATGCACCAAAGAAGATCCCCATGGTCCATTTCTGCTTGGTGGTGAACTCGCCGGTATCCTCGCTGACATGGGAGAACTCATCGTCAAACTCGATATCTGCCAGTACTGAATTAGCTTTATCCGCTTTGACTTTCGATGCGTAGCGCATGACGTACCAAGAGGCCAAGACAATCAAGATAGCCAGCTGGATAACACGCAGCACGATACCATCACCGATTGGCAGGCCGGCAAAACCCGATGCAATACCCGTGGCAAATGGGTTAACGGTAGAGGCAAGTACCCCGACGCCAGAGCCCAGCAGGATAATCCCGGCTGCAACCATGCGGTCGTAACCCGCCACGGCCATCACCGGCAGGATCACCGCCCAGAAAGCCACGGTTTCTTCCGCCATCCCGTAAGTGGAACCACCCAGCGCGAACAAGGTGATCAACACCGGGATCATCATCTGCTCTCGGCCACGGAACTTGCGCACAATCGCCGCCACACCGGAGTCCATGGCACCGGTACGCATGGTAACGGCCAGGAAACCACCGATAACCAGCACGAACAAAGCCACATCAACCGCTTTGTGGAAACCCTTGATCGGTGCCATCAAGACATCAATCACCCCCTGCGGAGAAGACTCCAGCTCCTGGTAGGTGCCCGGGATTGGCAGCAACCGCTCGCCACCGTCGTAGTCCAGTACTTCAGCCGCCGGGATCACCACATCGGTGCCATTAACCAAGTAGTCATATTTACCTGCCGGCATGATCCAGGTCAGCAAGGCAACAAGGGCAATAATCGAGAAAAGAATGGTATAAACAGTCGGCATTTTGAAAGATCGTTTCATTTTGCCAGCCTCTGTAGTCGTGGTCATAGCTCTACTCCCTGCAGCTGATAAATCGCGTTGGCATACACATTCATTGCTTTGAGCATGTCATCAATAATCAAATATTCATTCGGCATGTGCTCGACTTTGTCGCGCCCGGGGAAAATGGCCCCGTAGGCCACACAGTTCGGTATCGCACGGGCATACGTCGCCCCACCGGATGTCATCGGCTCGCTGTCCATATCCCCGCTGATTTCTTGATAGGCACTAATCAGGGTTTGGATCACCGGGCTTTCTGCAGGCATATACAAGGAAGGTAGCACATCAAATTCCTCGTAGCGTAAACCATACTGTTCGGCCACGGCCTGGATATCGTTATCAAAGTCCGCTTTCTCGAAGGTCACCGGTACCCGGATATCTATCCCGAGTTTGCTTGCCTGCTCACTCACCTCAAGCTGGGCAACATTGAAGGTCAGCCGGCCACTGACATCTTCTACCGGGCCAAATATTTCTTTGGCATTGGCATCTTCGCCCACCTGCTCGGCAACAAATTTGACCGCCGGATGGGTCACACCGATCCCGCTGAGAGCCAGGCATAAACGGGCAATCGCATTAACCCCCTTGGTATCACTGGCAGCAGAGTGTGCGGCTTTGCCAAATACCGTCACCTCGGCATCTTCTGCGGTGAAGTCATAGCCCAATTTATCAAGCTGGGAAGCAAGCTCTTCCCAGAGCGGCCCCTCATAGCTGGCCAGCTCCGGCACTGCGTTCAAAGCACCACCACATTCCAGCGCCAGCAGACCATCACCCGGGCCATGCAGCCAAGATTGGATCAGCATTTTTTCGGCATGGATAAGCGGGAAGGCAGAATCGGGGGTGAAGCCGCAGCTTGGGACTTCTTCTTTTTCCAGGTAACGGTCAATACAGCGCCACAAGGTTTCTTCGTCGGTACCGAAGATAAAGCGAACACGCTTGTTGAGTACCACGCCGCTATCGAGCAAGGCTTTGACCGCAAAAATAGCGGCCAAGGTAGGCCCTTTGTCATCTTGGGTTCCGCGGCCATACAGTCGCCCATCACGGATTTCAGGAATAAACGGGTCAGAATGCCACGCAGATAAATCCCCGGTAGGCACCACATCCAAGTGGCCCAATACACCGACCATTTGTTCGCCATCACCGATTTCGGCATAGCCGTAATACCCTTCGTGATCCTTATAGATGGCAAACCCCAAATCGTGGCATAGCCGCAATGTCTCATCCAGGCAATCGTCAATCGGTTTGCCGAACGGCTTACCACTTTCATCTTCCTGGTAGACACTGGGAATCGCCACCAAACGCTTCACTGCGGCAATATAGTCATCACGCAGCGCGTCGATATTTGATGCTATTGTTGCTTTCATCGTATCCCTCTTTTGCTTCATCTATTTTTGTCTGCACACAAGAACACGCACCGACAAAAGCAGTGAATTTATAATTTAAATCAGAATTATTAGTTAGTTGCATCTCATCTGACCAATTCATTCTGCTATAAGAGATAGGGAATAACTGTGACAACTTTCACTGCTCGCCTGTACAAGGTGGGACTGCGGTCAAAATATCGACAAAATATTGCTATAGCGGCAAAGATTGTTGATTCCTGTCACATTTAGGCATCCGCTTCATTATTGGTTATACTTCGCGCCAATCCCCTCCTGTCATGTGACGAGATCGATAATGAAAACCTTTATTCCCGGCAAAGACGCCACGCTGGAAGAGACCATCGAGTGTTTCCAAACTCAATTAACAGCGCTTGGCTTCAACCTGGCCAGTATTGAAAATGCCTCGTGGTACAACCCGATCCCTAATGTATGGTCAGTGCAGTTCCCTGAAGCCGGTGCCCCGCTGAACACTATCGCTGGCAAGGGAGCATCCCAAAACGCCGCACTGGCGTCGGCACTGGGCCAGCTCATCGCTGGGTTGGCGACCAACGACTTCTATGCCAACCGCTACCTTGGTGAAGCGATTGCCAATGGTGAATTTGTCCACTACCCAAATGAAAAATGGTTCCCTATCGATCTCGAGGAAAACCTGCCGCCAGAAGGTATCCTTGATGAGCGCCTGACCCAGTATTACGATCCAACCCTTGAGCTGCTGGGCACGGACCTGGTTGATCTGCAATCAAGCAATATGGCACGCGGGATCTGCACCCTGCCGTTCGAGCGCCAGAGCGATAACGAAACAATCGACATGCCGGTCAATATCATTAGCAACCTCTATGCTGCCAATGGTATCGCTGCGGGCAATACCCAGTCCGAAGCACGCACCAATGCCCTGTGCAAGATCATCGAGCGCCACATCAAAAACCGCATCTTGGCCAAGCCGGTTGGTTTGCCTGCCATTCCCAAGCCAGTGCTGAACCAATTTGCCACGGTTAAAGAATCACTGGATGCACTTAAGGCACAGGGCTTTAACGTCAATAGTTACGATGCCTCCCTTGGCGGAAAGTACCCTGTGGTATGTGTGGCAATCACCAACCAGGACAACAGCGCCGGCTTTGCTTCCTTCGCAGCCCACCCAAGCTTGGAAGCTGCACTTGAAAGTGCTGTCACGGGACTAGTTCAAGGCCGCAGCCTTGATGAGCTAGCAGCATTACTGGCCTCAGTGTCTGCCAGCGAATCAGGCCAGGAACACATCGCAACAGAAAATGAGTGGGGGGCTTCAACCTGCCTGATTTCTCCTGCCCAGCTTCAAGCGACGCCTGAACAAGCGTTTACCCAGTGGGACTTCAATGGGGCTCCAGAGGAAAGCTTTGAGAGTTTAATGGCCCAGCTACGCACTGAGGGAGCCGATGCCTACATTGCCGATTACACTCACCTTGGTGTGGACTGCTGCCGCATCATCGTTCCAGGTTGGTCGGAAGTCTGCCCGGTAGATTATCTCATCGAAGCCAACAACAATGTGGCATTGGAATTACGTGAAGTGCTGCTGGCACTGCCTGGCATCGAGTGGGATGCAGAGCAATATGCTGAAATGTTCCACATTGTCGAAGAAGAGTTCGATGACGAAGCACTGCTGCCTACCCTGCTCGGTATGGAGGCACAACCGGGTGATGCATGGCAAACCCTGCGTACCGGTGAGCTAAAGTGCCTTATTGCCTTGGCAGGCGGCGATCTTGAGCTGGCTCAGGATTTTGCCAAATGGAGTGTGGCATTCAATGCCTCTATTTACAGTGCTGAGCGCCTGAACTTCTTCAACTGCTTGGTCGCTAGCTTGGACTTGGCGCTTGAGGAAGAACGTGATCCGGCAGAGTGCAAAGCCAGCTTTGAGCAAGCCTTTGGCGCTGACACTGTTGCCGCCGCTTGGGGCTCAATCGAAGGTAGCGTCCGCTTCCATGGCCTCACCGCTGGCGATCTGACAATGAGCCAATTTCCTGCACACCAGGATCTGCTACGCTCGTACCTAAAACTGCAGGTCGCGAAACAGCAAAACTAGGCTATCTTTAGCATTACGTCGCCCGAACAACCTGTTATGTAGTTTGGGCGATTTTTGTACTTTGATTACACCCCACCGACGCAATTCCATTCAAAAATAGTTGAATGCATTATACAAATACCTTTTAACGCCCTGCTACTTTTTGGGTAACACACCTGTAGCTCGCAAAAAACGCACTACAGACTTATAACCACAATAAAAACAATGAAATAAAAAACAAAACCTGACACACGTCACACTTCATAAATTTACTTTTGTTATAAAGTTTCTTTCATATTTAGCAACAACTGCTCTTTGCACTCAATTATTTTTGGTTTTTTTCTTACAATTTTTTAGTGAGAGTGATCGAGATCAATTCCATTTCAGTGGACAAACGGTACACTGCAGCCAAATTTGGTGAAATTAAATTACACTTAACAACTGCTTGGCTTAAATTCGAATGAATTGCAGATATGTTGAGGAAGTTTCAACCAACATATAAATAAAAAATTACTTTAAATGTAGAACGAGGCACTTATGTCATCACAGGAAAGAAGTTATCAGGAGCTGCACCGCCCTGCATCTGACTTCGCAAGTCGCTCAGACTATCTTGATCATGAGCTGAAAATCATGAAACCACGCCGCTGGAAGCTTAACCTTCCGGGCCGTGACTTCCGTTTTGAGCTTGAAGATTTGGTTCCAGCACTAGCGGGTACGATTGCCATTATCGCGATGTACTCATCAGTTGCTATGTCATGGGCTGATGGCCTGACAGCCGCTTGGGATCACGTTGAGCTGGGCAAAACCTTCGCTATCGAAGTGGCCCGTGTAGAGATGCTCATCCCAGCACTTCTTTTCTGTATTCTTGCCTCGGGCTTCTTTAACCCACGTGCTAACTTGGCGGGTAACCACGGTCCAATGATCCCGTTGATCGGTACCATTGCACTAGCAGGTGCTCACCCATTGGCGCTAGCTATCCTGATTGGTGTATTCGGCCTACTGCTGAGTTACTTCAAAGGGGGCTCGAAACTGGTCAACCTCACCAGTGAGGGTGTGGCCGGCGGTCTGCTTATCTTCCTCGGCTTTACCGGGGCAATGAGTCAGATTGGCGACATCCAGTCTTGGGCTGTGGGTCTTGAAAGTGCTGACGTAGCAAAAGGTAGCTTGGGCTATATCGGCTTGGTGGTTCTGGCGGTAAACATCATTCTTTATGCTTACCTAGCCAAAGTGAACAAGCGTTGGTTGGCGATTCCTGCTTGTGCAGTAACCGGTTTACTAGTTTCCCTTGCACTTGGTGCGGGCTTTGACCTAGTATTCGAAACCGAAACGGGTTTGCCTAACCTAAACCCAATGTACTGGTGGGGTAGCACAGAGCAAGGTTGGATGCTTGGTCTTCCAGGTATTGAGCACTTCATTGCTTCTCTACCATTCGCGATTCTTGCAGTAGCAATGTGGTCGCCAGACTTCCTGGGTCACCGTATTTTCCAGGAACTGAACTACCCGAAAGGCACTGACCGCGTTCTGATGGATGTTGATGACACCATGACAACGTGTTCGCTTCGCCAGATGGTAGGTACAGCGGTTGGTGGTTGTAACATTACATCGTCTTGGGGTACTTACATTATCCCAGCGGGTATTGCCAAGCGTCCGATTCCAGCGGGTGCGATCCTACTAGGTACTTTCTGTATCATCGTAGCGATCCTTGGCTTCCCAATGGACGTAGCAGTATGGCCACCAGTAATGCGTATCGCACTGCTTGTAGGTGTATTCCTACCGCTTCTTGAAGCGGGTGTGCAAATGGTGAAAGACACCAAAGATTCACAAGCTGCTGGTATCTGTGTATTCGCAGCTATCGTTGCTAACCCAGTTCTAGCTTGGGCACTGACCATGCTGCTGGACAACAACGGCCTAATTGGCAACAAAGAGCGTGCTGCTAAGCTATCAATGATGGACAAAATCATCATTCCAGCTGGCGCACTAATCATCTGTTTTGTTGCGATGCTGGCAGTAGGTATGCTTGAAGGCCAATACGGCATTCCAGCACTACTATAAGGAAAATTGAGGGCAGTGCGTGCACTGCCCTAGCAATGAGTGCTGTTAGCACTAATACGAATAATCAAAAGATCATTATCCTGACACGATTTTTGGTTATCCGTATTATTGTTTATATAAAGTGTACTGTTCACCATTTGGTGAGGCTGGCTCAACAGTCACCGCAGTACGTGTTTTTTCTACTAAAAAGGTAGGTATGTCATGGCAGAGCAATTTGCTAAAGCTTGGGAAGGGTTCGCTGAAGGCGAATGGCAGAACGAAGTAAACGTTCGCGACTTTATCCAGAAAAACTACACTCCATATGAGGGTGATGAGTCTTTCCTAGTTACTGAAGGTACTGAGGCAACTAACAAGCTTTGGGATCAGGTAATGGAAGGTATCAAGCAGGAAAACAGCACTCACGCTCCTGTTGATTTCGATACTTCTCTTATCTCTACCATCACTGCTCACGACGCAGGTTACATCAACAAAGATCTAGAGACTATCGTTGGTCTTCAGACTGAAGCTCCGCTTAAGCGTGCAATCATGCCTAACGGCGGCGTGCGCATGATCGAAGGTTCTTGTAAAGCTTACGGCCGTACTCTAGACCCACAGGTTTCTAAAATCTACTCTGAGTACCGTAAAACGCACAACCAAGGCGTTTTCGACGTTTACTCTCCAGACATCCTTAAGTGTCGTAAATCTGGTGTTCTAACTGGTCTTCCAGATGCATACGGCCGTGGTCGTATCATCGGTGACTACCGTCGTGTTGCACTGTACGGTATCGACTTCCTAATGAAGGAAAAAGTTGCTCAGTTCCACTCTACTCAAGAGAAGCTAGAGTCTGGCGAAGATCTTCAGATGACTATGCAGCTTCGTGAAGAGCTTCAAGAGCAGCACCGTGCACTAGGTCAGATGAAAGAAATGGCAGCTAAGTACGGCTTCGACATTTCTAACCCAGCAACTGACGCGAAAGAAGCTATCCAGTGGCTATACTTCGGCTACCTAGCAGCTGTTAAATCTCAGAACGGCGCGGCAATGTCTCTAGGCCGTACGTCTACTTTCCTAGATATCTACGTTGAGCGTGATATCGCGGCAGGTAAGATCACTGAGGTTGAAGCTCAGGAAATGATCGACCACTTCGTAATGAAACTACGTATGGTTCGTTTCCTACGTACTCCTGAGTACGATGAGCTATTCTCTGGTGACCCAATCTGGGCAACAGAATCTATGGGTGGTATGGGTGTTGACGGTCGTACGCTAGTAACGCGTACTAACTTCCGTTTCCTAAACACGCTATACACTATGGGTCCTTCTCCAGAGCCGAACATCACTGTTCTATGGTCTGAGCAGCTACCTGACGGCTTCAAGCGTTTCTGTGCGAAGGTATCAATCGATACTTCTTCTATCCAGTACGAAAACGACGACCTAATGCGCCCTGACTTCAACAACGATGACTACGCTATCGCTTGTTGTGTATCGCCAATGGTTATCGGTAAGCACATGCAGTTCTTCGGCGCGCGTGCAAACCTTGCTAAGACTCTTCTATACGTTATCAACGGCGGTGTGGACGAGAAGCTTAAGCTACAGGTTGGTCCTAAGACTGAGCCAATGCTAGACGAAGTTCTAGACTTCGACAAAGTATACGCTGGCCTAGACAGCTTCATGGACTGGCTAGCAACTCAGTACGTGACTGCACTGAACGCTATCCACTACTCTCACGACAAGTACAGCTACGAAGCAGCGCTTATGGCTCTACACGACCGTGACGTTCGCCGTACTATGGCTTGTGGTATCGCTGGTCTTTCTGTTGCTGCTGACTCACTAGCTGCTATCAAGTTCGCTAAAGTTAAGCCAGTACGTGACGAAGACGGTATCGCAATCGACTTCGAAATCGAAGGCGACTATCCGAAGTTCGGTAACAACGACGCTCGCGTTGATGACATCGCTTGTGAGCTTGTTACTAGCTTCATGAACAAGATCCGTAAGCTTAAGACTTACCGTGATGCTGTTCCTACTCAGTCTATCCTAACTATCACTTCAAACGTGGTATACGGTAAGAAGACTGGTAACACGCCTGACGGTCGTCAAGCAGGTGCTCCATTCGCACCAGGTGCAAACCCAATGCACGGCCGTGACGAGAAAGGTGCGGTAGCGTCTCTAACTTCAGTTGGTAAACTACCATTTGCTGATGCGAAAGACGGTATCTCTTACACCTTCTCTATCGTACCTAACGCACTAGGTAAAGAGCAGGATACTCAGCGTTCTAACCTTGCAGGCCTAATGGATGGTTACTTCCACCACGAAGCTGGCATCGAAGGTGGTCAGCACCTGAACGTGAACGTTCTTAACCGCGAAACTCTAGAAGACGCAGTTAAGCACCCAGAGAAGTACCCTCAGCTAACTATCCGTGTATCTGGTTACGCTGTACGCTTTAACTCTCTAACTGCTGAGCAGCAGAAAGACGTTATCGCTCGTACTTTCACTCAGTCTCTATAATCTAGCGCCTGAGTAAGCCATTGCTCTCATAGGCAATGAGAAGAAAAGCCGGCCTTTGTGGTCGGCTTTTTTATTTCCTTCATCCCGCCCAGCAGTAACGCATATCTTTTCTGTCTACCCGCCCCTCAGTTTACAAAACACCATATTGCAAATGGTTCACATTTTATCTACTATTCTTGCCCATAAAATAATCCAAAAATATTATAGGCTTGGCTCGCAGAGATCAGGTCAGTGCTGCCCAAAAAAGTATAACTATGCCGCTCAACAAACAATTTGCTCACTATACCGCCAGCGGTAGTCTGCCGTTAGGGGGCTTTGCCGTATCCGGCTGTTGCCTGTACCAGGAGGCTAGCCAGCAATGATACGAAAGCTATCGATATTGCTTCTGCTGATTGCCTTGCCACCAGTGTGGGCTGCGCCACCGCCCCCCACGCCAGCAGAGACAGCAAACAACACCCTGCGTATCGGTTACCCGGGATTTGACTGGGCCCCTTTCACCTTTGTCTCCCATAAAGGCCAGGTCTCCGGTCTGCTTCCATCACTGGTCCACGAGATTACCCGTGAAACCGGCCTCCAGACAGAAACCATCGTCTACCCGACTTATTCCGACGTACTCACCGCTTTCCACAATAACCAAATTGATTTGCTCGTCGGTGTGTCATCAACCTTCAATCGCCAGCAAACCATGCTGTTTTCCAAGCCTCTGGTCACCATCCCTATGGCGGCAATCAGCCAAACCCAGAACTTACGCAGCATCCACCAATTGGATCATAAAACCGTCGCGCTGGAACAAGGGTTTGCGATTGGAGAGCAGATCAGGCAAATGGTCGGCAACAAACCAATTATTGCGCCAATGACAAGCAGTCAAGATGCTTTCAATGCGGTGTTGAGCGGTGAGGCCGACGCCTATATCGGCAACGCCATCACCCTTGACGATATGAAAAACTACCACAAGGCAGGCAAGCACTTATCGGTCAGCTACCTGGAAGATGTCCCTCATGAGCGGCTCTACATCGCGGCAAGAAAAGATCAGGCAGAGCTCATTGAAGTACTCAACCAAGCGCTCGCCACAATCACCCAGCAGCGACTCGACAATATCTACGACACTTGGCTGTCAAACAAGCAACAGCAACTGATCGCCAACCAGAACCTGCTTCATCTCACCCCGACCGAAGCCCAGTGGATCGAATCACGAACCACCCTCAAAGTGGCGTACCATCCCAATGATTTCCCCTACCAATTTACTGATCCCAGCGGTTTGATGGGGGGGATCTCCGCCGATGTGTTATCTACACTGGCCCGCCAGCTCAACCTAACCTTAGTGCCTATTGCTAATGACAACTTCAATGACATTCTCGACCACCTCGACGCTGGTACCGTCGATGCTGTAGCCGCTGTAACCTGTACTCCTGAGCGGCTCAAAACCTTCAACTGCACCCAACCCTATAGCGAAGAAAAGTGGGTGATGGTGACAGCTGTCGATAATCAAAGGGAATATATTCGCCGCTCAGCCAAAATAGCGGTAGTAGCACAGAAGTTTGGGGAAATCCTTACCCGAGAGCAATACAGTGGCAACCCCATCATTATCTATAACGACAATGAGCCCTTGCTCGATGCCGTGATTGACGGTGAGGCCGATTACGCGGTTATCTCTTTATCGAGCGCCTCAAGCCTGCTGCAAAGTAAGTATTTGGGAAAGCTCAGGGTTATCGCCTCCGAGCTGGACAACAATAGCCTGCCTGTCGGAATTGCTATTGCCAAAGACAACCTGCTGCTGACCAGTATCTTCAACAAGACATTGGCGAACATGCCTCCCAGCGAGCTGAGTGATATTCAGAAGAAATGGCGCACTGTGACCCTTAACAGCGGGATTTCCGCCAACCGCTTGGCACTGTGGATCATATCGCTACTTGGCTTTATCGGTGTGGTCATCGCCTCTTTCACTTACTGGAACCGTAAGCTCAAAAACGAAATAGGGCAGAGAAAAGCCGCCGAGGAAAAGCTGACTTACCTGACCAACAACGTTGATGGCATTTTGATGCAGCATCTCCAGCACAGTGATGATCCCAATGATATCAGCATCCTGTTTATCAGCGAAAATATCCGCCATCTGACAGGGATCACCGCCGAAGAGTTCAAGGCCAATCCGTATAGGCTCACTGCCCTGCTGCGCCAGCGCAATGATCATAAACGCCTTTTTGGTGACATCCAGCGGGCGGTTAAACTCGGTTACTGGCAAACAGAATTACAGCTCCAATCTCCTGTCAGCCAACACCGCTGGCTCGAAATCCGCAGCCAGGTCATTGCTGTGGATAGTGGTTGGCAATGGACCAGTATCCTGTTCGATATTACAGCCATGAAGCAGCAACAGCTTGAATTAGAACGAGCCCGCTTTGAAGCCGAGACGGCCACTCAGGCAAAATCCCGTTTCTTGGCAATGATGAGCCATGAGATCCGCACCCCGATCAGCGGCATTCTTAGCCTACTCGAACTGCTTGAACCCAATATCCGCCATGACGCCTATTCACGCAGTTTGCACGGTCATCTCGAACTGTCAGCCAAAAACCTGCTCAATATTGTCAATGACGTGCTGGATTTCTCGAAGATTGAAGCCGGCAAGCTCGCCTTGTCACCCGCCCCCTGCTCGGTGGCTGATTTAGTTTCGGAACTGATCCAACCCCATGCTATCCATGCCAGTCAGAAAGGGCTGACATTCCGGCTGTGGTTGGCACCCAATATTGCCAGCCAGCTTGAGTGCGATCCGCTTCGTATCAAACAAGTGCTCAACAACCTCCTCAACAATGCCACCAAGTTTACCGAGCAGGGCGAAATTGGCGTGTCCGTCAACGTTATCGATGATGACCAGCAGCAGCAAAAATTGCAGTTCAGCGTCGCCGACAGCGGAATAGGGATCAGCGAACATGATCTCAGCAAGCTGTTCCAACCTTTCGAGCAAGGTGACGCCAGCAGTGAACGGCGTTTCAGCGGAACAGGGCTTGGCCTGTCTATATGTCGTCAACTGGTACAGTTGATGGGGGGAGATATTACCGCCACCAGTACTCTGGGCGAAGGGGCGAACTTCAGCTTCACACTACCGGCTAAACGCATTGCCGACCAACCGGCCCTATCCGTCGGTTTACACTGCGCTCTGGTTGGGATCGACGAAGAACATGCCCTCCCCTTGTCCCGTTACCTTGACCACTGGCACTGTCGTGCCCAGAGGCTGAACACGGGCTCACCGGTGTCTGATTACCTCGAGGCTATCGAAGGAGCAGAATACGATGTCATTTTCGTCCCGCAGCCCTTCCAAGCTGATGTAGAAAAAATTCAGGCCAAATTCCGCCTGTTTGATAAACACTCCACGGCCAAGGTGATTTTCTTGGCCGATAGCCCATTGCTGTCTGCGGAAGCCTGCCAGAGAGGTTGGGTGATCAGTCAAAGCCCTTTGCTGCCACAGCAGCTATTGCAAGCGATGATCAATACCCCAACCGCAGACCTCCCCCAGCAGAGTGAAACCTTAGCTGTAGCGGAACACTATATTGATAGGGAAACCGCAATTGCCCAAGGCCGCTTGCTGCTGGTTGCCGAAGACCACCCCACCAACCAGCAGATCATCAGGCAACAGCTTCAACAACTCGGCTATTACCCGGATATAGTCGAAAATGGCCGCCAAGCCCTTGAAGCACTGCACAACCAACACTATGCCTTGCTCATTACTGATTGTCATATGCCAGAGCTAGATGGATATGGCTTGGTCAGTGCTGTACGCAACAAGCAAAGTGTCCCTAGATCAGATAAAGCCAACCATTACCAGCTTCCGGTGATCGCCCTAACGGCAAACACAGCAGGCGATGCCAAAGTGCATATCGAGCAACACAAGTTTGATGACTACTTGAACAAACCCGTCACTATGCAAACGCTTGCCTACAAACTAGGCTTTTGGTTGAGGCAACGTGGAGCAGCTACAAGCAACCTGCAACCTGCACCGCCTAGCGATTGCGATGCTGAGGTGTGCTCCCTGCCGGAGACATTGGGGACAACGGAGACTGGCCCAATTGATATCAGTAAGATCACCGCGATGTTCGGGGATTTGGAGACGTGCATGCACTTCATCAAAGAGTATATGGAAAGCTGTTTGAACGATCTGGAAGCACTCAGCCATGCTGTTAGCAGCCAAGACAGTGAATCAGCGCGGCAGATCAGCCACAGAATGAAGGGCGCAGCACGAATGATGGAGTACAGTGCCATGGCCGTTCACTGTGAGTCCATTGAAAAACAAGCGGTAATCCGTAAAGTAGAGCCCATATCCCTAGAACCCATCCACGCAATGATCGACGATTTGCAGCGTCAGGTACAACAATTCTAATGAACATTCTACTCGTTGAAGATCACCCGTTTCAGCAACAAGTCTTGCGTAAGCAACTTGAACGAGCGGCCGTGGAAAGTAACGTCGCGGTCGCCTCGACGGGTAAAGAGGCCTTGGCAAAAATCCAACATGCCGTGCCCGATGTGCTGGTGTGCGATTTGAACATGCCAGAAATGGACGGTATAACCCTGTCTCTTATACACAAGTCCCCCGCCTCATGGCGGGGGCTTTTTTTGAACTCTTTTTCTTTATTGCGATCCGATCTTACACAATATGAGTAAAGGTCATCATCATGATAGGGAATTCTACTTTAGAATGGGCTCAACAAACCTTTTCGCATGCCAAGCTTGGCGACTCTAGACGTACACAACGACTAGTCCAATTAGCCAGTGATATGGCATCTAATGTTGGAGTGTCTATTGTGCAAGCCTGCCCTAATCCCGCCTCTATTGAAGGGGCATATCGCCTCATCCGTAACCCTGATGTTGAAGCCAATGCGATAGCTGAAGCCGGTTTTGTGGCAACAACTAACGAGGCTGAAGCGCATGACTTATTACTTGCCCTTGAAGACTCCACCGCTCTAACCTACACGCATAAAAGCCTCTCCGATGAACTTGGTCACGTGAACTCGGGAAATCGAACCCGGGGGATGCTAGCTCACTCTGTTCTGTTGTTTGCACCACGCGAGCAAAAGGTTGTGGGGCTAATCGAACAACAGCGGTGGACGAGGGATATTGCGACTCGAGGCCGGGGACATAAGTTCGCCAAGCGACCGTATGAAGAGAAGGAGACCTTCAAGTGGCAACAGGCATCAACCGCAATGTCTGAACGTTTAGGTCAACTCCAAGCCCGAGTCATTTCAGTGTGTGATAGGGAGTCAGACATCTACGAATACTTACATTACAAGCTGACCAACCAGCAGCGTTTTGTTGTGCGCTCGACCTATAGTCGCTGCATTGAGGAAAGTGGTTATAAGCTCCATGATTATGCAAAGGAGTTATCCCCATCGGGACAACGAACTGTCCATATTGCTCAACGGGGTGGTCGCAAAGCGCGTAAAGCAACATTAGATGTATGCTTTGCTCCTATTACGATTAAGGTTCCAGCCAATAAGTGTGGCAAGTCACTTTCTCTGTATTATGTTGGTTGTAAAGAGCGAGGTGACAACAACGAAAAATTGGAGTGGCACTTACTGACTTCAGAGCCAGTGACAACGTTAGCGAAAGCCCAGGAGATAATCAGTTACTACGAACAGCGCTGGTTGGTTGAAGAGTTCCACAAGGCGTGGAAAAGTGATGGAACCGATGTCGAAGCACTGCAACTTCAATCAAAGGACAACCTGGAGAGAGTTGCCGTCATTCAAGCGTTTATCGCTATCCGCTTGTTACAACTTAGAGCAGAAAGCCGCGGACAAGAAACCAGTAGCTGTGAGTCTGTTCTACCCGGAATATGCTGGAAATTATTATGGGTCAAACAAGAAAATAAGCCCTTACCAACAACAGCTCCAGATCTGAAATGGGCTCGAGTTACATTAGCAAGGCTAGGCGGATGGTATGACAGTAAGCGAACAGGGCGGCCCGGTTGGGCCGCCCTATGGCGAGGCTGGTATAAATTAGCAGCAATTCAAGAAGGATACCTTATAGCCCAATCCTTTACCTCTGATGAGATGTGATCAAGAGACAGGGTATAACCTTCCTTGGCCATCTGGCAAAAATGCCATTTCATGGTGCTATTATCATCTCCAGCGCCGCCAGCCCCGATGTGATCAAGTCCGTCAGCCAGATGTGTAAAAGCTACCAGCTTAAGGTCGTGGGAAGCCTCGAAAAACCGGCCCACCATGATCAAATACATTCGCTTCTGACCCAAGCACAGCAGTACCTAGCGGCGCCACTTCCTGCCGAAAGTGCCCCATCAACACGGTTACTGTCAGAGCAAGAGATCAGCATGGCTTTCGAGCAGCAGTGGCTGGTGCCCTATTATCAGCCAATCGTCGACATGCGATCGGGAGAGTGGTGTTGTAACGAAGCATTAATCCGTCTTAAACATCCTAAACAAGGGTTGCTGCCACCGAGCCACTTCCTGTCGGTGATTGAAAAAATGGGCAAGGAAGATGAATTGGCGCTGCTCACCATCAACCATGTTGTTTCAAATCTAGCCGCCTTTTCTGGCCGTCGGGTCGCCGTCAATATCACTCCCCACACCCTGATCAGCAAGGGGTTCGTCGACAAGGTTATTTCCCTGCAGCAAGACTTCCCAACCATTAGCCAAATGCTGTCGTTCGAAATCACTGAATCTGACGCTATGGAACATGCAGGACAAAGCCTAGAAGCCGCCGCCAGGCTTGGTATGTATGGCTTCAAGCTGTCTATTGATGATTTCGGTACTGGCTACTCATCGCTAAAGCAACTGGAGCAATTGCCATTCGAATCACTCAAACTGGATATGGGGTTTGTTCAGGCGCTTCCCAAAAGCAAAACGGCCGAAGCGATTCTCGAAGCCAGTCTACTGCTTGCCAACCGATTGTCACTGAAAACCATTGCCGAGGGGATCGAGCATGACTACCAGTGGCAGGCATTACGCCAAATGGGTTGCGACTACGCTCAAGGCTACTTTGTCGGCCGACCGATGCCCGTTGATCAATTGCCTCAATGGAATCTATGCTGGAGAGAGAAGTTGTAACATCATTGGTAGTAACCTTACTAATTAGGTGCTTTTTAGCTACTTTGCCTGTCCATTTTGTAATAAAATGACAGGTAAAACACGCCCCCAAGCGGAGAAGCTAAGTAATGTCAGTAAAAGGTCGAATCCACTCTTTTGAGTCCTGTGGTACCGTCGACGGTCCCGGTATTCGTTTCATCGTCTTCATGCAAGGCTGCCTGATGCGCTGCCAATATTGCCACAACCGTGATACCTGGGATCTTCATGATGGTAAGGAGATCACGGTCGAAGAGTTGATTAACGAAGCGAAATCATACCGCTTCTTCATGAACTCATCGGGCGGCGGTGTCACCTGTTCAGGTGGTGAAGCTATGCTGCAGCCAGAGTTTGTGCGTGATTTCTTCCGTGCAGCCAAAGATGAAGGTATCCACACTTGTCTAGATACCAACGGCTATATCCGCAAACATACTGATGTTGTTGACGAAGTCCTTGATGTTGCTGATTTGGTGATGCTGGATCTCAAGCAACTAGATGACAGTATCCACCAAAACCTTGTCGGTGTGCCAAACAAACGCGTGTTGGACTTTGCCCGTTACCTGCACCAGCGCGGCCAAAAAACATGGATCCGCTACGTGGTTGTCCCAGGCTATACCGATGACGAGCGTTCTGCTCACCTACTGGGTGATTTCATCAAGGATATGGACAACATCGAGAAAGTCGAGCTGCTACCCTACCACCAGCTTGGTGAACACAAGTGGGAAGCGATGGGCTTTGACTACCCACTAACGGGCGTTTCCCCACCATCAAAAGAAGTGATGGAAAAAGTCAAAGAAATCATCAGCAGCTACACACAAGCGAAAGTGATTTACTAACACTGATTCAAGCACTGAAAGTAAAAAGGAGAACGATGGTTCTCCTTTTTTGATCTTAGCCAAAGCAAAATAACTTCAGGTTAAATGAAACAAGGCAACTAAAAGGCTATATCAGAAAAATTGATAGGCATTTTATTGCTTATAAGTAGATATACCTCAACCCTTACCATCAAGCCTGCCTGTTAAACTGCGAACCCATCACAAATATAATCGGCTTTGTGAGTAAAAATGTATCTTATTGATTTATTAGTTAATTGGATTTGACCTATCAATAAAAATGAAACTCATTGAATATAAAAATACCCAAGCAGCTGTGCGATACTTGGGTATTACTGTGCTGGGGTATTTTTCCTGCAGGGCAGATTAAACTGACTCAGGAAGATTTAAGTTTATGGTTCTTCATCATTCTGTGCCCTTCACGCTTAATACACTCAAGCAAAGGGTGATCCCCCATCTCCTTACGCCAAATAAAGGAGATAGCACGGTCCATTTTTAATTCAGGCACATTCAATGCGGCCAATTCACCACGCTCAATATGTGGAGCCACATCCAAGTAAGGCAAACAGGTGAGATAGTGTCCATTGGAAACCATGCTGCGAATAACCGGTACGTGAGAGTATTCACGCCAAACATCCAGATCTGGGATCAGCGGCACCATTGCACTTTCAAAAATAGCGCGAGTCCCCGCACCACCTTCACGCAATACCCACTGGGCTTGCTCTAACTGCGCCAGGCTAACCCGAGAGTTCTTAGCAAAAGGGTGGTGAGCAGCACTGACGACGACAAGGTGGTCCCGGCACCACTCTTCCTGGTGGGTGCGGTTATCATCACAGCGGCCTTCAATAATACCGATATCATATTTGTAGTTCAGGACACCCTCGATGATACCCTGGCTACTCTTCACTTCTAATCCTGTGCGAACTTCAGGAAAATCAGTATCAAGAATACTGATAAGCTCAGGGACCAAATGCTCGGCTGGCGTCTGGCTGGCGCCGATAGTAATGCTGCCGCTGAACAAGTGCTGGTCATAAAAACCGGCTTCAATTTGCTCGGCATCTTGCAACAGGCGACGAGCTTTAGGCCGCAGCCAATTTCCCCAGTGGCTCAAGCGCATATCTTTGCCCTGACGTACGAAAAGATCCCGCCCTAGCAGCTTTTCTAATTGGCTAAGCGACATGCTCGCAGCAGACTGAGTTACCCCCAACCTTTCTGCCGCTTGGCTTACGCTGCCCAACTCAGCAACCGCATCAAACACTGATAACTGTTTCAACGAATAACGCACTTTTACTCCTAGATTTACAACAGGGGGGCTTACGCCGGAAGATAAAGCTATACCGCCAAGTTACTGAGGTATATACAAAGTCACTTGGGTATTTGAGCCAATCAGAAAATCTGATAGCTAGATAGATTCAGCCAATATTGTATCAAGTTTTAACAGCCGGGTAATGTAAACCGTATGCACATTAAGGGGTATATTCTTTTCACCCCGCGAAAAACTGTAAGAAAGTGCCTATCGATATGTCATCTTTAATATCCCTACATTTTAGAATATTATTCCAAATCAGTTTTAATTATTAGAAAAGCGGACTACAATCAACATTATTGATAGACAATACCGATCTAGCCCCATCTTTATTCCCATAAAGAATTGGCGAATAAACCCACTAACTTCGCTGAACATTCCCCCTATCACCTAAATTGATTCTCTTTTTAAGCGACACTTTCTGAAATATTTACAAACAAAGTATCAGAAAAACTGAATGACAATCTAAATAAAATCAATTTTACTAATGCGCCGGTGCTGAGTAACATTTCCGTCAACAGCTTAATGAGCCACTTCTGATGACTCTTGGCGAGTTACTACAACAGTGTTGATTTAGATTTTTTGGAGATTGTTATGAGCGCTTTACTTACAGTGAGAGACATTGTAAATACGCAAGCACCGACGTTAAGTACCGAAGCAAGTCTGCCTGCGGCGATTGATCTATTGTCAAACAACCACATTAACGGTGCGCCAGTTTGTGATGCAAACGGCCAGTTAGTGGGCTTCCTCTCTGCTCACGACATCATGGTGGAAATGTGGTGCCAAGACTACCTGCCTGATGAAGACGTGACGGTAGGCCATCTGATGAAAACAGACTTGGTGACAATGGATATCTCAGACCGCCTAACAGATGCACTTGAGTACTTAGCCCTAGACAAAGAACAACTTTACCCTACGACAGCGATGGGCTACGCGACACAAATGACAACCCTGTCACTTGAAGAGCGAGCTAAATCAATCAAGGTTAACAAACCACAAATTCTACCGGTAATGGACAACGGTAAATATGTCGGTGTGGTATCCCGCCAAGAAGTATTGAAAGCCCTTCGCGCCCTGTTCAACGATGCAAAGACGCCATCGCCAGTAGCAGAAAATGTTGCCCCACAAGTTGTTACCTAATCAGTAACGGACATATCACTCGCCCACAGCCAGCCTAAACCTGTTGTTAGCCCATCACGAGCCTAACGCATGAGGGGTGACTGTGAGCAGTTCGAAAGAGTTTTTGGAGTTATAATGGAACAAGTTTCCCATCTATATGCTTTTAACCATTTTGTTATCGCGATCGCCGCTTTGACAATTATGGTATTGGTTGCCCGTACCCTGGTTGCAGGGACTAAGTATTCATCGCTATTAGTTATCGTGGTGTTTGGCCTCGCATTAGGCTCACTATTGGTCCATAGCGGCATGGCGACACCTGGACTAGAACAGTTCCCAGTTGTGGCGCTCATTGGCCAGACAACCGTTATTGCATTGATCGCTTCCTTCTTCGTAGGCGGACAGGAAATCCGTCGCCTGTTGTCTAACAAAGACTTTGATGAAGAGTGTGATTTCTTCTCCCCTTCTGCCCAAGAAGTCGTACACGGTACCAGCAGCACACAGTTGACGTATATTATCCGTGCCTTCTTGCTGTTGATTGGTATCCAGACCGCAGACGTGCTGATTTCTGACCGTACTGCAGGCTTTGCCCTGGGTGACTCTTTCCTACTGCTCTCTTATATCTGCCTGGCCCTAGCCTTTATCCTTATTGATCGCAAAGCTGTGATCTCTAACAAAGGCCAATACATCCGCAAGGGTTTGTTTGAAGTAGTCGCGATTATCGTGGTGCTTAACCTCTCGCTATGGCTTGCGAATGTTGTATCGTCAGTAATTGGCCTGCCACAGATCTTCTTCGCGATGATCCTGTCTTCTGGCCTAGGCGCAGCATTGCCGAAGTGGAAGCACGGCCCAACCATGAATGCGCTGCTGTTTGCCGGTATCCCTCTGGTTCTGGCTGGTAGCTTCCTGGTTGGTGGCTCGCACATGGTTGAAGCCTTCGGTATTCCAGGTCTTCAGAGTGTTATCGTATACGGCTTCTCTGGCCAGATTTTCTGGATGTTTGGTGGCCTGGCGCTATTGATCTTCGTCGGCAAATCAAACCATGTACGTAACCTAGCACCAGGTCTGGCAGGCGGCCTGTCTCACTCAGGCCTAACCGGTGCCTGTACAGCAGGTGACTTCGGCCGTACCGCGGCTTCCCGTGCGCCGATTATGATCAACATCCCGTTTGCCGGACATATCTTTGTGTTTACGATTCTGGCAGCGAGTGCCGAGCGCGGCTCACTTATGGTAGGGTGGACACTTCCACTGCTAGCGGCTGGTGCAACGTTTGTTATCCTGTCGCTGAAAAACCTGCGCTCAGCTAACGGCTGTGAAAAAACCGAAGTAAAAGGCTTGATGCTATTCTCGCTTGGCTGGCAGATCATGGCAGTATTCGGCAGCTTTACACTGCTAAGCCTTGCCGGTATGTCACTAGAACATGCGTCAATGTCAGCGGCTTCTGGCCTGTCACACTTCGGCCTGTTTGCCGCAGTACAAGAAGGCATGTTCGGTTCAGCGGCGGCAAGCCTTATTACCTTTACGTTTGCCATGACCTTCCTGGTACACCCGTTTGTCTTCGCGATGTTCGGCAAGGCCGCTGAAAGCAATGGTAAAATGGCAGAGAAAGCTGTAACGGTACTGGCAAGTGCAGGCCTGATCGGTGTTGTGTCTTCAACCTTGATGATTTAACCAAGGCCGCAGAAATACAAGCCAAGACTTCAGACTGATCAATCTTGGCTCGTAAGGCTGACATGATAAAGAGGGGCAGATATATATCTGCCCCTCAGACTGATGACAAAGGTCTGGCTTTTAAGCTAGGCCTTTGATCTAATAGAGATATCGAAATATGGATATCTCGACATGTTAAAAGAACCCTCACCCCAACAGTACGAACTCGAAATGGTCACAATGGAACAGCTGGTTCCGAAGCATCATCTCGTACGTAAAATCGACCAAGTTATAGATTTCGAATTTATTAGAGACGAAGTCGCTCACCTATATTGCCAAGACAATGGCCGGCCTCCTGTTGACCCCGTCCGCTTGTTTAAAATCATCCTGCTGGGCTACATCTTTGGCATCAAGAGCGAGCGTCAGCTAGTCAAAGAAATCGAGGTCAATGTGGCCTATCGGTGGTTCCTTCGCATGTCACTGACAGAGAAAGTTATCCATGCCTCGACGCTCAGCCAAAACCGCATCCGCCGCTTCAACGGGACGGATATTTTTGAACGCATCTTTACCAATATCGTACTCCAGGCCATGGATAAAGGGCTCGTCGCCGGGAATGAATTATTCACCGACAGCACCCACCTCAAAGCCAATGCTAACAAGAAGAAATTTACCAATGAACAGCAAGCTGTCCGCACCAGTGCCTACCTTGAGATGCTCAACGAAGATGTGGCCAAGGAGCGGGAAGCCGAAGGGAAAAAACCTTTAGCTGAGCGAAAATCAGAGCCTAAGCTCAAAAATACCAAAGTGAGCACGACTGATTCTGAAAGCGGCTTTATGACGCGGGATAACAAGCCGCAAGGGTTCTTTTACCTTGACCACCGCACCGTCGATGGCATGCATGGGATTATCGTCGATACCTATGCGACCGCAGGTAACGTCAA
The DNA here is from genome assembly GCF_056160145.1 of Photobacterium sp. ABD4_091. NCBI lineage: Bacteria > Pseudomonadati > Pseudomonadota > Gammaproteobacteria > Vibrionales > Vibrionaceae > Photobacterium > Photobacterium sp. ABD4_091. The sequence continues at coordinate 731,289 of NZ_JBSWWQ010000001.1, forward strand.
TGACTCCCAGCCTTATATCAATCGGCTAGACTACACGCTCAACCAGTTCAACCTGAATCCTATAGCCGTAGGCCTTGATGCTGGATACTTCACGGCTCCTGTTGCTGAGAGCCTTGAACGAAGAGAAATCCTTGGCCTCTTTGGTTACCGTAGGCCGCCTCGCACCCAGAATGCTATCAAGAAGAAGCACTTTATCTATAACAAAGAAACAGACACTTACCTGTGCCCAAATGGCCAGGAACTTATCTATAAAACCACGTCAAGAGAAGGCTACAGAGAATACCACTCGGCCCCCAAGGAGTGTGAGCTCTGCTCGATGAGAAATGACTGCACCCAAAGCAAAACAATGAAGAAGGTGATAACCCGGCATATCTACGCGGAGGCTGTGGAACGAGCAAACAAAATACGGCTGACACCTTATGGTAAAAGGACCTATCGGCGAAGGGGAGAAACGGTAGAAAGAAGCTTCGCAGATGCGAAACAGCATCATGGTCACCGATATGCACGGTTCCGGGGGTTGAACAAGGTGCAGATGCAATGTTGGTTGGCCGCTGCTGCTCAAAATATCAAGAAGATGGCCTTGGTGCTGGGCTGCTTACAGAAAATAGGCCTTATAAACGCTCTAATTAGGTTAATACGAGTCAATATCAGGCGAGAAGAGCAAAGGAGCCTCCAACCGAGCTAGTAGGTAAAAAAATCGCGATCGCGGCCTACGGCCGCTCTCTAAAAAGAACCCCACTTAAAAAGTGGGGTTCGTCAGCAATCTGAGGGGCAGATATATATCTGCCCCTCTTTGTTATCCTTCAAGACAAACAAGCCACACCCAAAAAACATCTAGCTAATATCGCGCCACATGCTTTGATGCTGGCTCCGAATATAAAAAACCCTGCCCATATTTCTATGGGCAGGGTTTTAGCCGTCACCTAGCACGCTGACGTTGGAACTTGGTTAGCCGACAGGTTGATTATCGTAAGCCGACTGTATAGCCGCTTCCATGGCTGATTCACCGTTGTCACGGCCAAACAGCATTTGCAGTTGCTGTTCGGTATCCGGGGTCAGTACCAGAATTTCAATTCTGCGGTTGAGGTGGCTGTATGGCTCATCTTCATCTAGTAGCATGGTGTCTGACATCGCAGTAACTTGTGCCACGCGCTCGCTTGGCATACCGCCAAATTCCAACACTTCCCTTGCCCGTTGGGCACGTTGGCCTGACAACATCCAGTTATTGCTGGTTGAGCGGCGGTTAAAGCCACTGGCATCAGCATGGCCGGAAATCATGATTTGGTTTTCAATCACGGCAAAGGTCGGTGCGATAGCCAACAGCAGGTCTTCAAAGAACGGGGTGAGTTCTGCCCCACCAAGTTTGAACATTGGCTTTTCGTTGTCATCATTCACCAGTACCCGTAACCCTTGCGGCACAGCTTCCACCGTTAGTTGGCTACTCGCCGAAAGGAACTCACTGACCCCTTTCAGGTGTTCACCCAGTACCACCATTTCCTCGTGGGTTTCATAGCGACCAGCCACTAATGACGGGCCTTCTTCACCCAATCCACCAAAGCTATCTCCATCACCACCAACAACGTTGATTGTCAGTGAGTTACCTAGGTTATAAGGGTTACTTGGCTGCTCGCTCTGCAATCCTGGCAGCGATGAACCGCCCAAATCGACCACAAACGGGCTGTTTTCCATAAACAGGTCACTGCTAGGAACAAGCTGTTGCTGACCACCGCTAAGGCGGCCCACAATCCGGCTTTTTTCTTCTTCCGTCGTGACCTGCAGTACCCACATCACCATGAAAAAAGCCATCATCGCCAAGGTAAAATCAGCAAATGCCACCTTCCACGCCCCGCCATGGCGGGCATCACCGCCCTTGCCACGACGCTTTTTGATGATAATCGTGTCGGAATTATTGCCTTTTATCATTGGAACACCTGTTGTGTCACCCAACCTTCCATCTCGGCAAAAGTTGGCTTCACATCCAGCATGATCAACTTACGGCCAGAATCCGCTGCGACAATCGCTGGTTTACCCGCGGTGTAGCTCACCATCATGGCTTTGACACACTCAAAGGCCGCTAGCTCGCGTTTAACCTGGTTGCCCATCGCAGAGCTCAATGGGTCAAACACGCAGTAACAGAAGAAGATACCGAGGAAAGTACCCACCAGGGCGTGGGCAACACTGATACCGATTTGCGCCATATCACCGTCGATGTTAGTCATGGTGATGACGATTCCCATTACCGCAGCCAAAATACCAAAGCCCGGCATTGCCTCGGCAATCCGGTGCATCGAGTGCGACGGCTCCATCATTTCTTCCTCAATCGCTTCCAGCTCCTGCTCCAGCATACTTTCCAGCTCATGGGCACTGATTTTTCCCATTGCCATCAGGCGGAAGTTATCGGTAATAAAGGTGACCAGCTTCGGGTATTCCAGCACTTCCGGGTAGCTCAGGAACAAGCTGCTCTGGTGCGGCTCTTCAATGTGCTCGTCCAGCACCCGCATACCGTTTTGGCGAACCTGCTCGAGCAGGTGATACATCAGTGAAAGCAACTCGCGGTAAAGCTTGCGCTCGTCACGCTTAGCCGCGATACCGCGGGCCTGATGCCACATTTCGACAATGACATGGTGCGGGTTGCCGATCGCCAGTGCACCGGCACCAGCACCGAGGATAATCATTAGCTCAGCAGGCTGCCACATAGTGCCAAGGTAGCCCCCGGCCAATACAAAACCACCGAACACACACAGGATAATGATTAAGACACCGATAATTTTTTGCATAATTTTCCCCTACAACAAGCTCTTAATCATGACGTTCATTTGTTTGATTGCCTGCTTGTGAAGCTGGCAAATCCTCGCTTCGCTCAACCCCACCACTATGGCAATTTCTTTCAGGCTAAGCTCTTTCTGGTAGTAAAAATCCAGGATCAGCTGCTCGCGCTTCGGCAGCTGCGACAAGACATGCTTGAGCAAATCATCGTTGATCAACTGCTGCAGGTTGCTGTCACTCTCGCCAAAATCGACACTGCTGCTGTCCGACTCAAACAGCTGCTCCAAGCTATAAAGCTCTTCTGCCTGGGCGGCGTACAGCAAGCGGTGGCATTCTTCTAGGCTGATCTTCAATGCCTCGGCCAGTTCATGCTCGGTCGGCTGGCGCTTTAGCTGCTTGGTCAATAGCTTGGAGACCTTGTTGAGCTCATGGACTTGCTGGCGCAACTGGCGCGGCCGCCAGTCACGACGGCGCAGCTCATCGAGGATAGCGCCCCGTACCCGGCGGGCGGCAAAGAAACGGAAGTTATCATCCATCTCGCCATAGCGGCGTACCGACTCCAGCAAACCAAGCAGGCCAATCTGCTCCATGTCATCAAGCCCCATAGATCCCGAGGCATGGTGGTGGAGTTGCTGGACAATCCGCTTTACCAAGCCCAAATGCTGGCGCAGGATCTGCTCTTCATTGTTCTGCGAGGGTTGGGTTTGCCACTGGGCATACTCATCCTCGAACGGTAACTGCTGTGCTTCTAACATGATTCCCTTCCTTTATTGCAGCACAAGCTTGGTGAACAGCACTTCGTCTATCTGGTAGGCGTAACCATTCAAAGCCATGGCCTGGCGAAGTTTGCCCAGCACCTCGGTTTGCATGCGCTCAATTTCATCCATCTGGCGCAGCTCTTCGAAGGTACTTTGGCTAAACATTTTCAATAAAACGTTGCGAGCCAGCGGCTTGTACTCAATCAGCTGGTCATGTGCCTTGGCTGAACTGGTCTTTAGTGCCAGCTCCAGCATCAAGTAATGGGTGCGCTCTTCACCATCGATGGTGATCACGAACTTGTCGAGATTCATGAAATGGGCTCGATTTTGGTCATCGCTGCGGGTAAATACACTGAACTCAGCGGACTTGTCGTTGACGATAAACGCGTAGGTTGCAATCGATGAGATAGCAATCAGCACTGAGGCAGCAAGTGCGGCCAAAATGACTTTTGTGCTCATTACATTGGTTCTAGCCATGATTTTTTATTCCTTACACCATACGAGTGAGACGGTATTGGTCCGCCTTTGATAAGAGATCGGTTGAGTCATGCCAGTCAGCCCCTTCCGCCACAGGCTGCATCACAAGTGAACTTTCGAGCTGCTGCTCATAAGCCTGCTGCTCATAAGCCTGCTGCTGGGATTGGTCACTGACATCGACATCAACCATGGCGCCCGCCAGCTGCTTGCCCTCAAGCTCAGCCCGCAAGCGTTCGGCGCCCTGCTGGGCAGCTTCGCGCAAGGCCGGATCTGCCGCGGCGATATGGACTTGGATCTTGTTGTTTTCCATCTTGACGGACAGCTCGAGGCTGCCGAGATGCGGCGGGTCGAGGCGGATCCGGGCATGCTGGACATCTTGGTTGAGGTGCATCTGTACCCGTTCCTTGAGCACCGAAACCAGTTGTTGCCCCCATTGCTGCTGATTTTCAGCCATTCTGACCGGCGCCCACTCGGCACGGTTAGCAGTAGGTTGGTTTAATTGACTCTCCGCAGACGCTGGTGCGGTATTTGGCGCCTCTTGCAGTGCTAGCGTGGTAAAGCTGCCAGACTGTGTCAGCTGCTGAAGCAAGACAGGGTTGGTTGTTTCTTGCCTCACCGGTGTCATCGCGTTGGAGATCACCCGCTCAATGGCCTGATCGAACGACAGCGACTCTCCCTGAGCCGTGCCGTCTGCGGCAAGGTAATGCGGTATAGCAGGCTGCGATGGCCCCATCTGCACCGACACACTTTGCAAGCCGTCGGCACGGCGCATCATGCCAATCAACTGATCTCGGACATCACTGCTCAGCGCATTGGTAATATTGACCAGACGAAACTGTCCCTCCGGCGGTAACTGCTCGATAAACGGGTGGGCAGAGCTAAATACCCAGTCCTCCCCTTCGGCCAACCCCTTGAGCTGATCATAGAGATCGAACCAATACGGGTTCGCCTCGTCAGCCATTGCCACCTCAGCCGGTTCTTCACCACTTAACCCCAGTAGCGCGGCAAAGCTGTCCATCCAAGAACCTTCACCATTATTCGCAGCTACCGGCAACGTCGATGAGGCATGGCCGTGCCCGTGAGGCATTGACGGCGGTACTGAGAGATGGCTCATCGGAGCAATCCTCCAGCCAACTCAACTTGCTGGTATTCCGATACCCCTTCGCGCTGGTTCTGGAACTTAGCCAGCATCTGGCCAAGGTGAGCTTTTTCCATTTCACATGCTGTCATTGCCGCCAGGTGGACCTTCTTGAGCTGAAGGATCTCCCGGCGCAGTGATTCGGCGATAGCAGGCTGCTGCTTGAGATCAGCCAGCATGGCGTAGATTTCTTTATCTATCTTGCGGACCGTCTGCCACTCTTTGCGCTTGTAGCTCTGGTTGAGCTGCAAGGTCAGCTGCCTGACTTGGGTCGTATTAACCTTCATTGGCTGCTCCGAAGTTGTGCCAGCCCTGCTGGATATTCCCCATGACAGTACGCACCTCTGTCAGCTTAGCGGCATCGTTATGGACACTGGCTTCAAACAGGCGCATGCTGCAAAAATCGTAAAGCTGGTTCATCTGCTGTGCCAACTCGCCACCCTGTCGCATATCCAGAGCGCTGTTCAGGCCACCGATAATGTCGATGCACTTGCCGATAGCCTCGCCTTTTTCTTTCAGGCGGTTTGCTTCCATATGGCCTTCGGCACGGGTCAGGTTATCCATGAAGCCATCCACCAGCATCAGCACCAATTGGTACGGGCTGGCAGCCGCTGCCTGTGCTTCCACACCAACTTGCTGGTACGCCTCGAAGCCAGAATCATCCATTAACATCATTTGTTCCTCTAAAACATAAACATGGAACCGGTCGATTCCATCTGCATCATGGTTTGCTGCATTGCGGTGTATTGGCGCAAGTAGCGGTTGTAGGTTTTTTCCATCCGGTAATCGAGCTGCTCTTTCTTATCGTCAACCCGGTCAATATTGCCTTGCAGGCTCTCCTGATGTCCTTTTAGCAGGTTATTGCCGGAGTTCGCAGAACCGGTGTATGGCTCAATCGCCTTTTCCAGCGCCGTCAGGGCACCGTTATCACCAAAGAAAATGGCGTCGATTTTTTCCGGTGTTTCAGCCAACGCCTGCTCGAACCGCTCGCTGTCGATTTTCAGTGTGCCGTCGCGGTTGGCTTCGATGCCGATGCTGTAAAGGGTGCCTTCGTCGAATTGGCCGCGGGCAATGTTGTTAAGCATGCCCTTGAGGCTGCGAGCGGTAGAATCACTGGCAAGCACACCGGCCTTGGTAAACTTGACGCTGTCCTCATCGTCATTGTCACTGTCATCATTTTCGATTTGGTAATCGGTCATGGTGTGCTTGAGGATGGTGTTCATTAGGTCGTTGTAGGCATCAACAAACTCTTCAACAGCCTCTGTCGATGCTTCAGTATCACCACCGATGACAAGGGTCAGCGGCTTGTCGCCTGGCTCGTGCGCCTTGGTCAGTTCGAGCGTCACGCCAGAAATAGCATCGTCGATAGTGTTGGAGCTGTTGCGTATTTCCAGACCATCTTCACCGCCAATCATCACAATGGCATCACGCGCTTCGGTCAGGGTTTGTGGCGGGTGGAAGTAGTCACCCAGGCTGTTATCAAACGACAGGCTGAAGCTGTTCTCTTCCCCGGTTTCGGTGCTGCTGAGGATCAGGCTCACCTCATCACCAGAGCGCACGACAGAGGCTGTTACCCCCTCGTCGAACTCATCGATATAGTCTGCCAAGTCGGTTACGGTCTTATCACCGTCTTGATTGAAGACTTCAAAATCGATAACCAGCGGCTCTTCGCTACCAGCAATATCAATCGTCACGACACCTTCGGTCGGTAGGTCTTCGCCTTTTAGGATGATCGCTTCTTGCTGGGCTTGTGCCAACTGCTTCACAAACAGATCGTAGCTACCGTGGCGGGCACTACCGCTTGCCGTGGCATTGAGAAAGCCTTCTTCACTCGGCGTTGCGCTATTTTTCACAAAGCTGTTATCCGCCTTGTTCATATTTTCAAGCGCAGAAGAAAAGCTGCTAAATGCGGAATCGATATCTTTCCACGCATCAAGCTGGGCTTGGTACATTGCCTGTTGGTTGGCATATTGAATATCAAATGGCTGACGCTGGATCATTACCATCTGCATTGCCAAAGAAGCAGGGTCCATCATTGACATTGAGTCTCTCCTCAACTCTGCCCGAGTTAGCTCATTTCACGATTAAAGCTGGTTATTAGAGCTGATTATTAAAACGAGTAATTACGCTCATTTAGCAAAAGCTGTTCCAACTTTTAATTCAGCAAAATAATGCTAAATCACGCCAAGTTTGATTGTTTTTACGGCTATTAAGCCAAACTGATAAATATTTTTGTTTCCCAGAAATTAATTAGCGGAAGTTTTATTTCCGGTTGCGGAAATAAAACACTTCCGCCAATAAATGCTGGTCTGTTATAGATATAAGGCGACAAAACGCCTGGTCTTCTTAATATTTAAAGCGGGATTTAAAGTGGTAGGAAAAAGCAAGTCGCCATCTGGGGAGACATAATGCAATAGAGATAAAAACAACCGAGCGCATTACTGCTGGCTAGTATTTAAAGAGGAGGAACATAAAAGGGAGAAAAAGCACTTTTATAAAGGTAAAACACGGGAAAAACAGAAGTTGTTAACGGGAAGAACAGACGCAAACCTAGAGGAAAGCCGCCCCTACCAGCGACATACAATTAACATTTAATAACATATTTAATAGTTAACATTTTAGGCCGTTTGATTGCCTTAGAAGCAGCCAAAATATCAGTAACAAACCCAGCAATACCCACCAGAAGTAGCTTTTGCGATCCTCACACATAAGTGCACCATGTTGCGCACCCATCATTTCAATCTATGTCGCAATATACGAAATTGTAATCATATATTTCATATAAGCAAAGATGATTCAGCTTTATATTGCTATCAGTTTTTCTTATTATGACTTCGCCTGTGACTAAGGCATACGGCTTGATAGGGACGTTCAAGTGAAAATCGGCTAGCGCCGGACGGAAAGGATGTGGAGCACTTGGGGTAAGCATGAGTAACATAGAATCTAGTAATAATCAGCTGTTTTCGCCAAAGGAAATGATGGCGGAAGCGGAAAAGTTCGCACTGAGCAAAGCCAAAAAAAACAGTAGCATGACTCTCGGCCTGGCGATTATGGCCGGCGCTTTCATTGGCCTTGCTTTTGTCTTTTATATTACGGTGACCACAGGCAGCGCGACGACCGGATGGGGGCTCAGCCGATTGGTCGGCGGTATGGTGTTCAGCATGGGGTTGATCCTGATTGTCCTGTGTGGTGGTGAACTCTTTACCAGCTCGGTATTGTCTAGTATTTCCTGGGCTAACCGCCAGATCAGCTTGAAAAAAATGCTCTCCCTGTGGGCCAAGGTTTACATCGGTAACTTCATCGGTGCCATGTTCATGCTGATGCTGATCAGCGCCGCTGGCATGTTTATGCTCAACAATGGCCTATGGGGACTCAATGCCCTGAATATCGCCCAGCATAAACTCCACCATACCCCAGTACAGGCTTTCTCTTTAGGTATCCTTTGTAACCTGCTGGTGTGTTTGGCTATCTGGATGACTTTCAGCTCTGCTAACGCCATGACCAAAGCGATGCTAATGGTACTGCCGGTTTCTATGTTCGTCTCCAGCGGCTTCGAGCACTCCGTCGCTAATATGTTCATGGTACCGCTTGGGATCACCATCCAGAACTTCGCGCCCGATCAATTCTGGCAGATGGTTTCTGCCAGCCCGGAGCAATACAGCGATCTGAATATCCCAACCTTCCTGATGGCTAACCTGTTGCCTGTCACGCTGGGCAATATTGTCGGTGGCGCCGTTCTCGTTGGCCTTGCCAACTGGTGTATCTTCCGCCGCCCAGAACTAAAGGCTGCCAACATCCGCTCTATCTCCCAGGGCGTAGACATCGCCCCAGCCAAGGAGGCTGATATGCTATCTCATCTTACTGTTAGAGAAGTGACCAATACCCAGCCGTTGATTCTTTCGGCGGACACTGCCATCCCCAACGCAATTGACACCATGCTGGCTGACAATGCCTCCGGCGCGCCGGTTTGTGATGTTAATGGCCATCTGGTCGGGTTCCTATCCATGTACGATGTGATGAAGGAGCTGTGGTACCAAGATTACCAGCCGAGCCAGGACACCAAGGTGGTTGATTTAATGCAGCGCGAGGTCGTGGCCGTCAATGCAACAGATAGCCTTGCCGATATCGTCGAGTACATGTGCATCGACAAAGAGCAGCTTTACCCTACCTCGGCAATGGGGATTGCCACCAGCACCACGGCACTGCCGCTGGAAGATCGCGTTAAGGCACTAAAAACCAGCAAGCCGCGTATTATTCCGGTACTGGACAATGGCCAATTTATCGGCACCATTACCCGCGAAAGTATCATGGCCGAGCTGCGCAATGTGTACCAAGCCAATAGTGCAGAAACAGTGTCAAGGCTGGAAGCGGTATAAAATCAGTCCCTTTTAACTGGTAACCAAAATAAAAAAACCGCAGCCTAGGCTGCGGTTTTGTTTTATTTGGAGTGGTTTGATTGCAGTTATTTCGCGTAAACGGCTTAGCCGCTAGGTAAATTAACCGCTTAGCAATTAGCCTACTAGGCTCATTACCATGCCAGACATGCCGTTCGCTTGAGACAGCATAGACATGCTCATCTGCGTTAGCATCTGGTTCTTCATCATGTTTGAAGATTCAACCGCGTAGTCAGTATCCATGATACGGCCTTTCGCCATTTCGGTGTTCTCTTGCATGTTGCCAAGGTTAACAATCGTGTGGTCTAGGCGGTTGATGTTAGCACCTAGCTCAGAGCGGATAGCGCCGATACCAGTACGAGCTTCAATTGGGTTATCAACATCAGTTAGGTCTTCAGCGCGGCCATTTAGAAGCGCATCAACCATGTCCATAGCTTGGGCAGCGCCAGATGGCTCCTGAACTTCAGCTAGAGCTACATCGAAAGCCGCTTCGTTTGCAGCTTCAAAAGCAGCACCGCCCGCATTAACAAGCGCAGTCCATTCAGTATCAGCTTCATTAGGATCAGTTGGCTCCCAACCTCCAGCTAGAGCTTGAGCAACACTTGCTTCCCAACCAGCAGCACTTGCATCAGCGTAATTTGTGTGGCCATCTAGGTCACCTACAGGTCCAGCGCCTAGGTCAAGTCCTTTAAGATCACCAATCGTATCGCGCACATCAGAAAGAGACTGAGCAATGTTGATAGTCAGTGTTTCTTCCGTGGTTGCACCAATCTGGAACGTGATATCTTGGTCAAATAGGCCACCAGCGCCAAACAGGTTGTTACCAGAACCGTATTGGGTATTGTCGATAACGCTTTCTAGCTCATTTACTAGTTGGTTCCACTCTGATTGCATTGCATCATGTTCGTTTTCAGAGTTGGTACCGTTTGCAGCCTGAGTGGCTAGGTCTTTCATGCGGTGACCAATGTTGGTCATCTCATCGAATGCACCTTCTGCTGTTTGCAGCATAGAGATAGCATCTTGCGAGTTACGCTGGGCAACACCTAGACCGTTTACTTGAGACTGAAGGCGAGTTGCAATCTGTAGGCCCGCGGCATCGTCAGATGCAGAGTTGATGCGGAAACCAGTAGAGATGCGCTGCATCGCCTGATCCATTGCACCAGATGTTTTGTTCAGGTTGTTCTGAGTAATTAGAGATGTGTAGTTCGTGTGCATCGATAGCATGTTATTGCCCTCTGTGGATTATTCTGTATTAGTGTCTACACCTCTATAAAACGACACCTAACCGCTAGCCTTAAACAGAGTTTTCGCAATTTTTTATTATTTTTTCGCCTACGACAAAAATAAAAATTTCTTAAATGAAAAAAACAGATCCTAGAAGCTAGAAGCTAGAAGCTAGAAGCTAGAAGCTAGAAGCTAGAAGCTAGAAGCTAGAAGCTAGAAGCTAGCAAGTTAAACAGATTGATAATTAAACATAGAAAGAGTTATTTAACTTTATAATGATGAGGCTAGCGAATATTAAATAAGTGAGGAAAGAAAAGAGATATAACGGAAAGATTATAGAGAATCCAAACGAGGTAAGGCGGTAAAATAACCAATCGATTAAAATAACCAATAGAATAGAGAGAAAAGGATAACCGTGGTAATAAACCCGGTGCGTAGCCACAGCTTGAGTGAAGCTGGATGCTGGGTAGAGCCGCCCGCTTTGGCATTATTGCCATACGGTGACCACAGCAGCTGCAGCGGTTCATTGTGAAAAAAGCCCTTGGCAACCAAGCGCCAGCCCTGATCAACCGTTGGCAGCAAGGCCAAAGATAGCGCGGTTGGCAAGGTGGAATTGAGCAACTGGGGTTCGCTTTGCCCCGCGCCGACCTGCCAGCGAATGGTATGCGTTTGGCCTTCAAGCTGAAGGCGAAGTTGCAACTCCCCTTCCCCGCCACCTAGACGAAAACTGGGTGATTGCAGCGTCGGTGTTTGGTAGCCCTGGGTTTGTCCCAGTGACGGAGCCGATGAGCTTGCCAGCATTCGGACAACCTGCCACTGGGCGTGTGGCAAGGTCTGTGGTGTTGATGGCTGGGTGTTATTCGACAGTGGCTTGTCTGCCCCTTGCTGTGGCGGCGTAAACTGTTCCGCTTTTAGCTGCTGCGGCTCAATTCGCAGTAGTTTGTTTATCGCCGCAGAGATCGGTGACAGCATAAAAAGTCCTCAACTAGCCCTTTTTCATCCAAGCCATTATCAACTGAGTAACGATACCACGGTTTGGCGGTGGACATTGGCCTGTACCTTCAAGTTTTGGAACGCCGAGGTAAAGCTATCGCCAGTAGGCAGCATGCGTGACAAATCGGCCTCTACCGTGTCCAGAACCTGATCGCTCAGGTAACGGTTACGCTGGTTGATGGTATCGATGCGTTGCATGACATCTTGGTTATGAAGCTTCAATTCCTGAATGCTGGATTTGATCTGCTTCATCATCTGCTGGGTGTTTACCAGTGTCTGGCGAAGCTGTTCTTTATCGGTCTGCCACTTCTGTGGTTCAAAGCGTGCTTCGGTTGTCTCTAGCTTTACCCGGTTCGGCTGGCCTGCAGGAAAACGGTCGCCTTGGCCGACTACCCGCATTTTCTGTGACAAATGCTGCCAGTCCGCTTCATTGGCCGAAAAAACTAGCTGGCGTTGTTTGTTCAATGACACCCCGATACCGTGCTCATTGAGCGCCTGGCGAAACTGCATCGCCTGCTTTTCCGGTGTGGCGTTAGCCGAGAGTTTTACCGGTACCGCATTCGCCCCGCCTTTGGCCAGATTGAAGATCAGCGTTTCGTCACGGGGACTTGGGCGTTTGGTATCTAGCCCTTTGATTTGGAATGCAGTACGCGGCTCACCATGAAAGACCGGCTTAAGCTGGCGGCTTAGCACTGGCTGGTCTTTGTATGTCGCTTGCTGCAAGCGCTGTTCCATTCGGCTGGCCAGCTGCTCAATCTCCGCCGTGATCTTTGGCGAAGCACTGCCCGAGCGCATCGCAAACTCCACCCGCTTACCAAGCTGGGCCAAGTTCTTACCAATATCATTAAGGCTAAATTCTGCCACCCGCGAGGCGGCCACTTTATGCTGGGCACGCTGGATCAAGCTGTGCTGGCGGGTATGCTCCGGGGTCAGGGTTTGCGACAGGCGCAATGGATCCGGCTGTTTGTTATCAGGTACTGCGGCCGTTTTCGTGGCCGGCCTAGCGATTACCTGCTGCTGGCGACTGGCACCGGCTGCTGCCGAGCGAAGATCATTTACCTGAGAAACCATGTGTTTTCCATCAATCGAAAAATACCCTGCCGAGCTGCCCGGCAGGGTATGAGTTACATAATACTAAATAGCGACAGGCTAGCTGTTTTGACATAGGTTGACTGGGTTGCCTGCAAGGCCAACAGATAATTGTTGTACTGCACCATGGCATCGGCATAGTCGAGATCTTCGAGCTGGCCGATCAAGTCATTGTTGAACAGCTCAACCTCGCTGTGACCGTCCTGCATAGTGGTCAAGGCATTCTGGCGGCTACCCAGGCTGGTAACGGTGCCTGATACTGCCAGCATGGTATCATCAAGCACATCAAGGCTGCGCTCGATAATACCGCTGCCTGACATATCAAAGTCCGGGTCGCGCAGCGCACCAATCAGTTCATCAAGCTGGTTGAAAATATCCGTGCCGCCGGAGAAGAACATGTCCTCGGCATTGACGTTAAGCTGGATAGTCACGCCATCACCAACGACAACTTCACGGATACCGGTATCCCCCTGGTAAATCCAGGTACCGTCTTCGTCTTTAACCAGTGGAGTGGTATTTACCTCATTACCCGCGAAGATGTATTTGCCGTTTTCATCCTTGGAGTTTACCAAGCTCACCAAACTGTCTTGCAAATGCTCAAGCTCGTTGGCCATCGCTGCCAATTCGTCCGGGCCATTGGCACCATTGCCGGCCCAAAGCATTAGATCGCGAATTTGATGCAGCACATCAACGGCACTGCTGAGGTAAGTTTCCTGTTTTTTCAGCGCCGTATCCGCTTGCTCGATATTGCCCTGATACTGGCTGATCGCCGCCTGCTCACGCTTTAGGTTCATCACCCGGCTAGATGCCATCGGGTCGTCAGACGGCACCAGCAAGCGCTTGCCGGTCGCCATCTGCTGCATGATTTTATTAATGCCCAAGGAATTCTGGCTCAGGCTACCAGACATCATCTGGCTGTATTGATTAGTACTTACACGCATCAAAATATCCTTAGAATAGCTGCATGATAGAGGCAAACATCTGGTTTGACGCGCTGATCACCTGCATATTGGCCTGGTAAGCCTGCTGGTACATCATCAAACTCACCGCTTCTTCATCCAGGTTGACGCCACTGGTGGCGGACTTTTCAATCGTCGCCTGCAGGTAGATGTTGCTGGCCGCATCGTGATCAGACTGGGCCTGACGGCTTTTAACGGCAATGTCACTCAATAAAGAGTTAAACGCACTGCCCAGTGTCTGGCTGCCGAGATCGCCAATTTCGAATTCTTGGTCTTTAATCTCAATCAGTTTCAGCAGGTTATCGGTATTACCCGGTGTGCCGTCACTCGATAGCGCCAAATCTTCCGGCTTGAAATCCGGGTTGATCGACAAGGTTGCCGCCGGGTTTTCCGGGTCGAAGACAAACAACGGTTTGCCCGGCTCGCCATTGAGGTCAAAACCCTCGGCCAACTGGTCGTTGAAGGCTTGGGCAAACTCAAAAGCTATATCGTTAATTGCTTCTTGGGTTGGCACCAGCACATCGCGCTCGTATTCAATCAGGGCACCCAGTTTGCCGCCCATATCGTCATCAATCGGGAAGCTCTGGCCGTTCAACTCCAGTGACAACACATCGCTGCGCGGATTATTCGGATCTGGCTCGAGGTTGAACTGAGCCACCTGATTACCCATCACCAATGGCTGACCATTCGGCAAGGCAATATTCAGCGTGCCGTCACCGGCATCGGTAATACGCACATCGACAATTTCGGACAGCTCAGCAATCAGAACGTCACGCTCATCTTGCAACGCTGCCGTGTTCGCGCCTGACGCCTCGCCTTTGCGGATTTCTTCATTGAGCTTGCCGATGTTCGACATCAGGCTATTGGCCTGAGAAACCGCACTGCTACGCTGCTGGGACAAATCATCATACTGACCGTCCAGCGAGCTGCTTAACTGGTTGAAACGATTACCAAGCGCTTCCGCCTCACTGATGATTAGCGAGCGGTGAGCTGAGCCATACGGCGAAACACTGGCGCCGTTGAGCGCAGAGAAAAAACTATCGAAACCCTGGCTCAGATCCATCGAGTCACCAGACAGTAGCGTCTCTAGCCGCTTGAGTTGCTGGGCAGACGTCGAGGCCGCCCCCAGCATTGAACCGGCACGGAAGATCTGGTTGGTCTGGTATTGATCCGTCACCCGGCGAATAGCATTGACCGATACCCCGTTACCCGCATCTTTCATGCTCATGCTGGTTGAGCCAACGGCAGATAGCTGCACCTGCTGGCGGCTGTAGCCCGGGGTGTTGATGTTAGCGACGTTCTGGGCTGTTACATTCATGCCCACTTGGCTTGCCTGTAGGCCTGACAAGCCGATATTCATTAAACTCATGCGTTCGTGCCCTCACGGTTGAAATGCAGCAAAGACTGGCTAAATGCGCTGCCCGCGATCGGACCTTGCTCTGCCTTACCTGAAGTTAAAGCGACCTCGTTGCTGGCATCCTTAAACCCGTCTTCACCGCCAAGTTGGCGGACAATAACTTCCGCCAACCCAAGCTGGCTTTTCGACATTTCAATAGCGATTTGGCCATCGAAAAACTCTTGGTAGGTTTTGTGCTCACGGCTGCCAAACAAGGCGTTATCATCATCGGCATTGAGGGCTTCACTCGCCTTACGCATTTGCTTGAGCACCATTTGCAAAAACAGGGACTCAAACTGCTCGGCGACCGTCTGGATCGCCTGCTGCTGGTCGCCACTTGCTTTGAGCTCTGCCAACTGGCGGCTGTCGAAGGTAGTCACCGTTCCTGTATGAGGATTGGTGGCGATCCGGCTGGTTGCCATTGGCTGCAGCGCCATGGCATTGACCGGTAAAACTGTTACTGTCATTGCTTGTCCTTAAATCACGACCAGCTCGGCATCCAGCGCGCCGGATGAATGGAGTGCCTGCAAGATGGCAATCAGGTCGTCGGGAGAGGCGCCTAGGCTGTTTACAGCTGACACAATGGTTTCCAGCTCAACCCCTTCCGGCCAGATAAACATCGGGTTTCTTTCGTGGTTGATATTCAAGTCCGACTCGGGCGTCACAACAGTATTGCCACCGCCAAACGCATTTGGCTGGCTGACATTAAACGACTCGGCAATCGTCACTGTCAGGTTTCCGTGGCTCACTGCCGCGCGGCCAATGCGTACGCCATTACCGACGACAACGGTACCGGTACGGCTGTTGAATACGACCCTTGCGCGCTGGCGGCCAATATCGACAGTCATGTCTTCTAGCATCGACATAAAAATCACCCGCTGCTCGAAATCCTTCGGCGCAGACACTTCCACCCGGGCATTGCTGACCGCCATCGCGGTATCCGGACCAAAGGTGTCGTCAATCTGGCGCGAGATATTACGAGCGGTGGTGAAGTTCGGACGAAGCAAGTTCAGCGTCACTTTCGGCTGGCTGACAAAGTCAGAAGGGATTTCTTCCTCGACAATCGCCCCGCCGGGAATCCGGCCAGTGGTTGGTACATTGACGGTAATACTGGAGCCAGAGCGGCCCTCGGCTTTGACCCCGGCCACAACCAGGCTCCCTTGGGCAACTGCGTAAATCTGGCCATCGATAGCACGAAGCGGCGTCATGACCAGGCTGCCCCCGCGCAGGCTCTTGGCATCGCCAATCGATGACACCGTGACATCGATAGTCTGCCCCGGCCCCGCCAGCGGCGGAATCGATGCATGCACGCTTACCGCAGCGACATTACGCAGCTTCGGATCGATATTATCCGGCAGCTGCAAGCCAAACTGGCGCAGCATGTTGGTGACAGACTGGCTGGTGAATTTCACCTGGTTGCGATCACCGGTGCCATCGAGGCCAACCACCAGGCCATAGCCAATCAGCTGGTTGTCCCGCAGCCCTTGGATATCGACTAAGTCAATCAGGTGGCGCTCATTAGTTTCGGCACTGGCTGCGTCGACAAACATGAAAGGCACCACCAACACCGTCAGTAAAATGATAAGTTGCTTAAACATAATGCCTCGTTAGAGTGGGAACAGCGGATTGACAAACAGCTTGGTCAACCAGCCAGCCTCATTGGCATCGGCCAGCACACCGCTTTGGGAATAGGCAATGCGGGCATCACCGACTCGCTGGGAGGAGATCTGGTTACCGTTGTCGATATCATCGACCCGCACCAGGCCATCAAGGCGGATGAACTCATCGCCTTGGTTGAGGCGGATCCATTTCTCACCCTTGATCCGCAGCACCCCGTTAGGCAGCACTTCGTGCACCATGACGGTGATCGAGCCGCTCAGGGAGTTACGCTGAGAACTGGCCGAGCTACCACGGAAATCACGGTCACCCGAAATATCAGCCCCTGCGCTAGCGCTGTTCGAGTTACCTGAGAAACTGCCCATCAGGCCACCGCTGGCATTCTTGCCGAAGTTGGTATTGGCCTGCTTGCTCGAGCGGGTATCTTCATCCAGCGAGACGGTCAGCATGTCGCCAACCCGGTAGGCACGGCGGTCCTGGAACAAAGTCCACATATAGCCATCGCGGTAAACCGAACCACTGCGGGCATCCGGCAGCGAGTAGTCGAGCATCGGCGGCGCGTAGTCCAGATCATCTGGCGCTGGGCGCTCATCAATTAAAGATGGAGTCGATGAACAACCGGCTAGCAGCATGGCGGACAGCCATGCTCCCAAGTGTCTAACGGTCTTCACTTTTGTCAGTCCGGCCATAACTTACAGTACCTGAGAAACGTACTGCAGCATTTCGTCAGCAGAAGACAGTGCCTTGGCATTCATCTCGTAGCCGCGCTGGGTGGTGATCATATCGACCATTTCCTCAACCACCTGGACGTTAGAACCTTCCAGCACACCTTGCTTTAGCTGACCAAAGGCACCTTCACCGGCAATGCCATCGATGATCTCGCCACTTGAGGCGGTTGCGCGGAACAGGTTACCGCCCATCGCTTCAAGGCCGGCCGGATTGATAAAGTTAGCCAAGGTGATCTGGCCGATTTCCTGCGGCATATCGTCGTTGGCAACCTTGACCGATACGATACCGTCGCTGCCGATAGTGATCGTCTCGGCATCTTCCGGCACCTGGATTTGCTGTGCCAGCGGCAAGCCCTGGGTATTGACCAGCAGGCCGTCAGAGTTCAGGTGGAACTGGCCATTGCGGGTAAATGCCTGCTCACCGTCTGGGGTCTCCAGCTCAAAGAAGCCCTTGCCGTCAATGGCAACATCCAAACTCTGGTTGGTGGTTTGGTACATCCCCTCGGTAAACACCTTCTGGGTACCGACGACACGCACACCCGAGCCAAGCTGAATCCCGGTTGGCAGTTCATTGATCTCATCGGCCATCGCCCCCGGCTGGCGCTGGATTTGATAGAACAGATCTTCAAACGCGACGCGGTCGCGTTTGTAGCCAACTGTGTTGACGTTGGCTAGGTTGTTGGAAATGGTCGCCATTTTCGTATCTTGGGCGGCCAAACCGGTTTTACTGATCCATAGTGCTGCGTTCATCTCTTATCCTTACGCTCTGATCAGGCGATTGCCTGCTTCTGCAATTTTTTCTGCGGTCTGCATCATTTTCAGTTGCATCTCGAAGTTACGGCTGAGCTGCATTGAGGCCACCATTTCTTCAACGGCCACCACGTTGCTCTGCTCCAAAAAGCCCGACACCATCATCACGGTCTCGTCGTCATTGAGTGGCTCGCGGTCATTGGTCACAAACAGGCCGTTCTCCAGCTTGCCAAGCTCTTGTACCTCAGGGTTAACGAGCTTTAGGCGGGCAACTTCCACCGCCAGCACTTCCCCTTCCGGTACGATATTGATCAGGCCGTTATCGCCAAACTCGATGCTGCTATAAAGCGGCACGTTCACCACATCACCGCCATCGGCCAATACCGGCAACCCGCCAATGTGCAGGTCACCTTCTTCGGTGCGCTCAATGGCCCCCGAACGGGTGTAAGCCTCATCGCCATCGGGTAACTGGACGGTAAAAAAGCCATCACCACGAATTGCCAGGTCAAGCTCACGCCCTGTGGTTTGTAGCTCGGCGGCATCAAAACGGGTGCCTGCCGACTGGGCCTGAACCATGGTGCGACTGTCGAAGCCGTTGCCCTGCACGGCATACGCCTGGGCGCGCTCCATGTCGGCACGGAAGCCATGGGTATTAATGTTGGCTAGGTTATTAGCGCGTACCTGCTGGGCGTTGAATACCCGACCCGCCCCGCTTGCCGCGGTATAAATCAAACGATCCACACTAATGCCCTTACATGTTGAACAGCACTTGGGTCAGCTGCTGCTGGGTGGACAGCGACTGGGCATTGGCCTGGTAGTTACGCTGGGCAGTCATCAGGCCCACTAGCTCGCCGGTCAGATCAACGTTTGACTCTTCGATGTAGCCTGAGTAAAGGCCACCTAGCGTGCCTGTGCCTGGAGCGCCAATCAGTGGCTGGCCAGATGCTTGGGTAGCGCTCCAACCGGTGTTGCCGGTCTGCATCAAGCCTCCCGTATTAGGGAAGTCTGCCAATACCACCTGGCCCTGCAGCATTTGCTCACCATTGCTGTAGTTGGCGAACACCATGCCGTCTTCGTCGATGGTGATCCCGGTCAGCTCACCGGCACTGTGGCCATTGCTGCGGTTGGTTGATACGGCAAATTCGCTGCCGAACTGGGTCGTCCCGGACATAGAAAGGGCAAAGTTCATCTCAGCGGCACCTTCAGGAGCAAAGCTCAGGTTGATGTTGCCGGTTGGCGCAACCAGCTTACCGCTGTCATCAAACTCCAATGCTTCGCTGATTGGGTTGTCATCTGCATCAACCATGACCTCACCGTTCATTGCATAATGCACTTCCCACTCGTTTTCACCGGTTTTCACGAAGTACTGGGTCAGGGTGTGTTCGTTACCCAAAGAGTCATACACAGTGGTGGTGTAGGAGGAGTTGAAGCTGTCGCTGTCTTCCGGGTCAAACGCAATACGGTTGCCATCTTCATCGAGAATAGGTGATGCGCCAGCATCAAGGTTGGCTTGGAAATCCACCCGGTCTGTCGCTTTGGCTGGTACTGATCCTGTTGATACTTGAAGGTCACCCATAGAACCTGTTTGCAGGTTGCCGTTATTGTCGGTGGTGTAGCCCTGCAGGCGCAGGCCCGCACTATTTACTAGATAGTTGTCTTTGTCTTGCTGGAACATACCTGCACGGGTGTAGGTGTAGCTGCCGTCCTCACCCTGCAGAACGAACATGCCATTACCACCGATGGCAAGGTCGGTGGTGCGGCCTGTCATGCTGAACGCGCCATCGTTGAATGACTGGGACAGGCTCGCAAGCTCAACACCGCCGCCCATGCCGCCATTCATCAGTGCCGAGAATTCAGCACGGGATGATTTGAAACCAACGGTTGATACGTTGGCGATGTTGTTACTGATCGTGTTCAATTCCTGAGAGGTGGTATTCAAACCACTCATTGCAATGTTAAAGCTCATTATATTTTTCTCTTGCTAACCTAGTTTTTGCGGGCCGCTATCGGCGGCCAGCCAACGTAAATAAAGGTGTGGGTTCGACGCCGTTATCGCTGCCACTGTTTGATTCGCCATATTGGTTGACGTTGAAGAAAGGCACATAGCCGACGCCACCAATCAGGAATTCCGGTGAGCCACCACCTGGCGGAATACGCATTTTCTCAATCGTGCCAGCCACCATGACATCCGGCGTATAGCCAGCATCACTGGTGACCACAGTCAGATCGTACTGACCGTCTTTCAGGCCCATGGCCTCAGGATCAATCACAAAGGCCACTTCTCCCTCGGCGTTCGCTCCGAGCTCAATGGTATGCACCAACTCACCAGCGTCATTGCGAATTTCAACCTTGATGTCGTCAACCTGGCTATCTAACTCAATGACGGCATCCAGCGGGTTGCCTTCCAGCTCGAGGGTATCGGTGGTCACACGAACGTCTTGGCCTACCATGCCAGCGGTGGTCAGCACCTGGATGTTATCCAGCAGCACCATCTGGTTAACCACTGTGTTGTTCATGTTCTGCATGGTCTCGACCTGGGTCATCTGCGCCAACTGGGTCATGAACTGGGTGGTATCAAGTGGGTCTAGCGGAGTCTGGTTCTGGATCTGGGCTATCATCAGGGTCAGGAAGGTATTGTCCTGCTGGCCGTTGCTGGCGATCGGATCCTGCCCGCTGCTTGTTGTCGCCCCACCGCTATTGGTGACATATGGAGTACTCATCGCGATCCCTTACTGGCCTAGCTTCAACAAACCCTGCTGCATGCTGCGCGCACGCCCCAGGACATC
This sequence comes from Photobacterium sp. ABD4_091, assembly GCF_056160145.1. Lineage (NCBI taxonomy): Bacteria > Pseudomonadati > Pseudomonadota > Gammaproteobacteria > Vibrionales > Vibrionaceae > Photobacterium > Photobacterium sp. ABD4_091. Next base: position 752,364 of record NZ_JBSWWQ010000001.1, read on the forward strand.
CACACTGGTTTCAAAACTGCGTGATGCCGACATCATGTCGGCCATTTCCGACACTACATCCACGTTGGGGTAGAACACGTAGCCGTCGGCATCCGCTATCGGGTTACCCGGCTCGTAACGTCGGTCAAGCTCACCCTCGACAGGCACGACATCCATAATTTGAACGCGGGCCCCGGCACGCTGGTTGGCCTGGAACTGGCTGTTTTCATACACGGTGGCAAATACCGGCTTATGGCTGCGGTACGTCCCGGCCTCTGTCGTTGAGCCAGCATCAGCATTGGCCAAGTTACTGGCAATGGTGTTGAGCCGCATGCTTTGCGCAGTCATCGCCGAACCGGCGATGTGGTAAATTTCACTAAATGACATAACGGGTTACTGTCCTTGAATAGCTGTCGCCAGCCCTTGGAATTTCATGTTCAAAAAAGTCAGGCTGGTTTCGAAGTCCATTGCGTTCTGGGCGTAATGGGCCTGCTCTACCCCCAATTCGACGGTATTGCCGTCCATTGTGTTGTTGTAAGGATTACGGAACTGCAGTGCTGGAGACGTTTGCGACTGAACCTGGCCGTATTGGCGCTGCTGCGCTTCAACGGAGGCAACCGCTGCCTGAAAATCAAAATCGCGTGCTTTGAACCCCGGAGTGTCGACGTTAGCCAAGTTACCCGCCAGCACCTTGGCACGCTCGGTACGAAGGTTTAAAGTGTGCGGGTGAATGCCAAGGGCGTTGTCAAAGTTGATTCCCATTTTGTGTCCTTGATTGCAAGAATTCTAAAATCTGGACTCTCACAAACAATTACCGTGCCAACTTTTAATATATTGATTTAAAAGAAAATAAAACAGAAAGCCCGCACCAGCGGAAGCGCTGCTTCCGCCACAGGAAGGCAGGCGGAAACAGCAAAGCGGAAGCCGTTCCGCACCAAGGGCAAAACGAGATGGAATACACCAAATGGCTACATTGACCCACGCTACACGAGCTGTAGCTACCCGCGCTCTGCTGCTGGTATTGTTCGGCGCCCACCCCGTAGCTGCGCCCCAAACGCATGAGGGCATGCCCGGGCATACCGATGCCGGAAGCCAAATTAAAAGCCAGGTCACCAGCGCCATTGAACAAGAGATAAAGCGCGCCGCGGCGCAGCACCATTGGCCCCCCGTCCAACCCGATATTTCGCTGAGGCTGCCGAGCGGAAGCCAGCGGCTCAGGGCATGCCACACCCCGTTAGGTATCGAGCGTATCGACCGGCGCCGCTACCCTGCCGGCCGACTGCGCTTTGCGGCCAGTTGTGACCTGCCCGAATCGTGGCAGATCACTGTGCAGGCCGATGTCAGTGTGACAGTACCAGTTGCGTTTGCTGCCAAAACACTGAGCAAGGATGCCGTTATCACCGACGGTGACATCGTTCTGAAGCCAACGGATATTGCCACTATCAACCGTGAGTTCTTTGCCTCAAAGCAGGGCTACATTGGCTTGCGTGCCCTGAGGCAAGTCCGCCGCGACCAACAGCTTTCTCCCTCGCATCTTAGCCCGGCCTATATGGTTTCTGCCGGAGACACCGTGATCATCCAAGCCAGCAACGGGCAGTTCAGTGCCAACATGCAGGGGGTTGCCTTAGAGGGCGGGTATGAAGAGCAACAGATACGGGTGAGGAACAGCAGCTCCGGCAAGGTGATCCAAGCAACGGTAGCCAGGGCTGGGCTGGTCACCACGCTTTTCTAATTTGATTTAATCTCGCAGCCGGCTTGGTCGTTTAACCAAAGTATTGGAGAAGAAGTCAGGAGAACTGCCATGATCGAGTCAACTAAAGCAGGTTTGCAGCTAGCGACAGCGGCTCAGAGCCAACCTCAGAAAACACCAGAAGCAAGCAGCAAAGAGGTATCAACCTCGCCGGCGCCGGTCGCATCAGTGACCAAGCCAAGTGCAGACGTCAGCCCGCAGGCTCAAAGCCTGGATAACCTCCAGCAGGAGCTAAAGCGCATCCCAGATGTGGATATGGTCAAGGTCAATGAAATCCGCACCTTGCTTGCCAGTGGCAATTACGAGGTCGACCTCGATGGCCTAGCTGCCAGCATCCGCGGTGCCCACCGTCGCGATTAATACAGGACAAAAACATTACACGACGGAAGTAGAATACCATGAGCCAAAAACCCGCGTCAGTGATCAAGGCATTTATCCAAGATATCAATCTTGACCTGGCTGATTACCAAAAGCTCCATCAACTGTTGAAGGTGCAGCACCACAATATGCTGCACCGCAACAGCGATAAACTCACTGCGATGACAGAGCCACACCAAAAGCTGATAGCTCAATTACAACAGCGCGCTGATCACCGGAGCTGGTTGCTGGGACAACTTGGTATGGAAAACTCACCGGACAGTGTCAACCGCCTGATCTCTGCCCTTCCGAACCAATACCGCCAACCTGTCGACCATAGATGGTGTGAACTAAAAGACCTGGTTCACAGCTGTAAGGCGCAAAATGACCGCAACAGCCGCCTGCTCAGTATGCAGCAGGAAATACTCGGCCAGGTACTGCACCAAGACAGTGAAGCAACGTACCAGCCGCTTTAGTTCCGAGCAGATCGAATAAAACAAAAACGCCACAGCAGATGCTGTGGCGTTTTTGTTTTATTCTGAATCATCACCCACTATCAATAATTGGCCCGGATGAACCGCTGCATTGCCATCTCATCCATCAGCTTTTGCTCGCCCCTCGCTACCTGCCTTTCGTGCTGCTGGCGGCGCTTGTCAATCACACTATCAAGGCTTTTCACTTTCACGTGCTGCTGGGTGACATGCTGCTTTAGGCTGGCCTCTTCTGCCTGAGACAGGGCCAAGGTTTGGGTCTGGATTTCCGCCAGGTGCTTGAGGTGGTCACGAAGCGCAAAGCGGTTATGCCAGGCCAATGCCGTTTCTCCGGCAACCACCTGGCATGAGTCATACAGCTCACCGAGCTGCTCGAGTTTTTGCAAATGGTTGGCACTGTCTTGCTGTTTTTGCTGGTACTGCTGGCCGAGCTTTTCCAACTCGCCCTGCCTGATCTGGCGGAACCTATCCAGTGCCTGTGAATGCTTAGCCAAGGTTCAGCTCCTGTATCAATTGTTGCATCTGCCGATTTACGGTTTCCCAATCCGCGCTTTCATCCATCTCCTGCTGCAGGAAAGCCACCAGCTTGGGATGGGCACCCACTGCCTGATCCATGTCCGGATCATTGCCCGGCTGGTAGCCGCCAAGCGGGATCAGCTCGCGGACTTCCTGATAACGGCTGTAGAGCTGCTTGAATCGCATTGCATAGCGGAGATGCTCCTTGCTCACGACCTGGGGCATCGTCCTTGAGATAGACTGGGAAATATCAATTGCCGGGTAATGCCCGGCCTCTGCCAACTGGCGGCTCAAGACCACATGGCCATCGAGGATCGCCCGGGCACTGTCAGCGATAGGATCCTGCTGATCGTCCCCTTCAGCCAGTACCGTATAAATTGCACTCATGCTGCCCTGCTGCGAGGCGCTGTTGCCAGCCCGCTCAACCAATTGCGGCAGCATACTGAAGACTGACGGCGGGTATCCCTTGGTTGCCGGCGGCTCACCCAGTGCCAGGGCAATTTCACGCTGCGCCATGGCAAAACGGGTCAACGAATCCATCAGCAACAGCACATCCTTGCCCTGATCACGGTAGTACTCTGCAACCCGGTGGCAAAGCTGGGAAGCCCGCAGACGCATCAATGGCGACTCATCGGCCGGGGCGGCAATAACGACCGCCCGTGCCAGCCCTTCTGGCCCCAAGGAATGCTCGATGAATTCCTTCACTTCGCGGCCACGCTCGCCAATCAAGCCAACCACTACCACATCGGCACTGGTCTGGCGGGTGATCATCCCGAGCAACACACTTTTACCCACCCCGCTGCCGGCAAACAGGCCAATTCGCTGCCCCTTGCCCAGGGTCAACAAACTATTCATCGCCCGGATGCCGACATCCAGCGCACCATCAATCGGGCGGCGCGACATCGGGTTTATGTTTTCGCTTTCAAGGCTAATATCATCTTGGCCTAGCACTGGCCCCAAGCGGTCAAGCGGCTCACCGAGGCCGTTGAGCACCCGGCCAAGCCACTGCGGCCCGATACGGAGCTGGCTTTCGCCTTCTAGCGGCCATACCTTGGCCCCAGAAAACAAGCCGGATGCGTTACTGACCGGCATCAGGTAAGCCACCTCGCGGTTGAAGCCGACAGTCTGCGCCTCTATTTTGGTGCCGTTACCGGTCTCCACCAGGCAACGCTGGCCAGTGAGCAAACGGCATCCCACCGCTTCTAGCATCAACCCCGTGACCTTCACCAGCCGCCCGGTGACTTTCGCCACCGGGACCGAATCGAGTGAGGCCAGGGCTTGTTCCAGGCGGTAATCGATTATGTTACTCATGATGCCTGTCTAACGTCCCCATTGCTTTCTTGCTCATCCAGCAGGTGGCCTTTAACGGCTGACATGCAGGTATCAAGCCGCTGCTCACAACCGGCATCGGCTTCGGCATTCTTGGTTACGACCCGGCATTCCCCCTGGCGCAGGGTGTCATCGCAGACAATGTTCCATTCGTCGATTTTGTCGCTCGCCACTTTCTCGAGGTGGGTAAACTCCTCCCTCGCCATTTTGACCTTCAAGCCCTGCGGCTCGCCCGGCAGGCTCTCAAGTGTTTCTTCCACCAAGGCCATGATCTGCTGCGGTTGCAGTGCCAGCTCGCAGCGGATCACTTGCTGGGCAACCTTCTGGACCAATTCACAAACCTGCTCCCGCTGGCGGCGTTCGTGGCCAGCAAACAACTCGGCGGTCTGCTGGTGTATTTGGGCAAAAGGGGCTGTGGCCTGGATGAACTGAGCCTTGCCCTCCTCAATCCCTTGCTTCATTCCCTGCTCACAGCCTTGCTGGATACCCTGCTCAAAACCTTGCTGCTGGCCCTGCTCAATGCCCTGCTGCAAACCCTCTTCATGACCCCGGGTCATCCCCTGCTGAAACCCTTTATTAAACTGGGCCTGGAAATCCTCCTGCTGGGGCGGCTCAGGAGCCGGGTCAAGCACCGACTCCCCTCCCGACCCTGTCATTGCACGGGTATCTTGCAGCAAGCGGGCATCTTCACTTAGTTCATCAAGGCCAAAATCGTCCATTGCCAAGTTATCGAAGCCCAGTTCATCAACACCAAACTCCTCGTCCAGCCCCAGGCCAGCGTCAAAGTCACTGTCCAACCCTGCTCCCATCGCAGCTTCCGGCGGCATGCTATGCGCTTGTGCGGCTGCCTGGGCCAAGGCTTCCGCATCGACCAGCGGCGGAAAGCGGTGGCTGCGGAACTGGCTAGGCTGCAACCGCATGATTCTATTTCGTCTAAACATGACTATTCCACCGTCGTCTCTTGGTAAAGCTGCAGGCTGATCACCTTGGACTCATTCAGCTCGCGGACGTAGTCCATGATCTCCGCACGGGCTTCCTGTACCTGGCGCACCGACACTTTGCCAAGCTGGGCAATCTCTGTTTCCATCGACTGCTGCATACGGCGTGGCAAGATAGCCAGCAGCGACTTGCGCATAGCGGAATCTGCACCTTTCAGGGCCATAGCCAGCAGGTCTGTTGGCAAGTCTTCCAAAATACGCAGGCGAACGGCTTCAGGCTGGCGGGTAAGGATAGAGAACTCGTACATCTTGTTCTTAAGACGATCGGCCAACTCTGTGTCGTGCTCTTCAAGCGCCGACATCAGCGCCATCTGATCACCCGTGAAGCGGTTGATGATATCGGCCACCTGCTTCTCGCCTTCGACCACCGCGCTTGAGTTTTCAGCCAGGTATTCGATACAGCGGTCTACCAAGTCCTGCAGTTCCACAGCGACTTCACGGCTGACTTCGGTCAACACCGCAATACGGCGCAGCACGTCTTTTTGCTCTTCTGCTGGCAACTCGACCAGTACCTGCGAAGCAATATCCGGCGGCAGGAAGGCAATAAACACTGCCTGCATCTGGATATGCTCATTCATCAGGAACTTGGCAAGGTGCTTGGGTTCAATCCATTGCAGCCGCTGCATCGTGGTACGGATCTCATCACCGTAAATCGTATCCAGCAGGTTACGGGCCAAGCGGCCGCCGAGCGCCTTATCCAAAGTACGTTGCAAGAAGGTCCGTGATGCACCACTGATCCCCGACTGGGCGCGGAACTCTTCGAAAAATCCCTGCAGCACGAAGCGCGCTTCGATACTGCGGATCGCCGGCTGCTTAGCCATGGCATGGCTAACCTTGAGCAATTCGTCCCGTGACATATGGCGCATTACCTGCGAGGCTGACTCTTCCCCCATGCTAAGCAGCAAAATCGCCGTCTGCTCCATCGGGTCTAGCAGGACATCACCGTCTGCCAGGTGGCTAAAATTACTTAGACTCATTGCTGTTCACCCACTTCTTGATCACTTCGGCAACACGTTCTGGTTCAACTTCGGTCAGTTTTTGCAGGTGCTTGACCTGCACTTCCAGCTCAGAGCCCGGAGGCGGCAAGGTAGACAAGTCAAACTCCGCCTCGGCAGCAGGCTGTGGCTCACTGTCCTCGGCCACCATGCCCCCTTGGGCAATCGAATCTAACAGCGCATCCGCCAGATCCTGCTCGCTACCGCCGGTAGGAATACTCACCGGCTTATATTCGCTTGGTGGCTCAGCGGCAGGCAGCTCTTCGCTGGCGACAAACTCAACGCTGCCTTCAGGTGTTGCTGCCAGTGCCGTGGTCACTGGTGCCGGGCGCTGCAGCGCTTTGACCAGCGGGCGGAGCACCAGCACGATAAATGACAAACCGAGCAATGCATAAACACCGTACTTAGCCAGTAACAGCAGCTGCTGATCATGCCACCATGGGGTGTCAACCGGCGCGGTGTCTATCGCACGGGCAAAGTTGAATGCATGCAGGCTGAACTGATCACCGCGTTCAGCGACATATCCGACGGAATCTTTAACCATTTGGGCTATTTGCTCCAATTGTGCTTGTTGCCAACCTTGTTCATGGACATCATCGTTGAGCAACACTGAGACTGATAACATTTCGATACCGCCCTGGGCATGGCGGGTATGGCGGATTTTGCGGCCGACATCATATTGGCGGCTGAGCTCGGCACGCTCATTGCGGGTTTCATTGCTGGCCGGGCCTTCCTCTCCGGCAGGCTGATTACTCAGTGCCCCCGGGATCCCCATTGCCAACTGGCCCTGGGTTTGGTCTTGCTTGGTAAATTCGGTACGCAATACCGGGTCGCTGTCGACAGACTCGTGGGTCTCTTCGATTTGGTCAAAATTCAATGTTGCCGCAACCTGAACCCGGAAGTTCCCGACTCCCAGCAGAGGTGCCAGCATATCACCGGCCCGGCGCACGATGTCACGCTCGACCCGCTGCTGCAGCTCGTGGAAACGTACATTGACCTGGGATTGCTGCCCCATCGCCAGATCGGCGCTGAGCAGGTTGCCGTACTGATCCACCACCGACACGGCATCCGCTGCCATACCCGTTATACTGCCGCTGACCAAATTAACGATCGCTTCAACCTGGGGTTGGTCGAGCTGCATCCCTGGCTCAAGCTCGAGCATCACCGCCGCCGAAGGCTTTTCCTCGTTGATGCCAACAAACAAGGTACGGTTAGGGATCGCCAAGTGCACCCTGGCATGGTTGACGGCACGGATAGCCAAAATGGTACGCGCCAGCTCCCCTTCCAGCCCCTGCCGGTAGCGGGCATTTTCAATAAACTGGCTAGTACCCAGCCCTGAACTACGGTCGAGGATTTCCAACCCTTCCGGCAACTTGGCCTTGACGCCACGGGCGGCCAAAATAATACGGGCATCCGCCAAGCGGTTGGCCGGTACCATGATCTGGCCCGACTCGCTATCAAGCTGGAACTGGATTTTCTCCTGCTCAAGCACCGATAGGATCTCGCTGTTGTCGTAACGCTCCTGAGTGCCGTAAAGGGGCTTATACGGGCTGCTCTGGGTCCACATCACCACCACGATAAATAGCGATACCAATACCGCCAACGCAGTGATAAGCGCCACGTTTTTATACTTTCCATCCAAGCGCTGCTGGATTTTTTCTTTAAATGACAGCCATTTGTTAGATGGTGCCTGTTCTGGGTTTTCAGCTACTGTTGTACTCATTTTCTTCTCACTACAGAGGCATCTTCAGTACATCGTCATAGGCAGCCAAGAGCTTGTTCCTTACCTGTGTCAATGCTGAAAAAGAAATACTGGCTTTCTGGCTGGCGACCATTGCGCCGACCAAGTCATCGGAGCGGCCGGCATCCACATCCGCCGTCAGTTGGTGGGCAAATTGCTGCTGGTTATCGACCCGACGCACTGCCTGTTGCATGGCTGACTGAAAGTTACCGGTAGGCGGGTGCGAGGTATTCGCCGCAACCTGGGTGCCGGTTTGGGCCTGCTCCCGCATCACAGCCATGCGCTGCAACATCTCGCTTTGCATCATTGAGGCCTGATTTGACATAGTCTGCTTTCCTTACGCCGCTGAGCTTGATTGGTGAATATATGAATCGATGTTGATCCCCTGCTCGCGCATGGCGGCGATCTTGTATCGCAGCGCACGGGTTGACATCCCGAGAGCCTCTGCCGTGTCATTTCGTTTCCCGTTGAAGCGGGCTAAAGTGTCGAGGATAAATTGCTGCTCGGCATTCTTGCGGCTTTGCTTGAGGGCTTGCTTGGCATCTTCCACCACCTCGGTAATTGCCCCTTCAACCATGGTGCTGAGCATGTCGTTGAGCATCAGATCTTGCGCCGTGATCCAATGGCCATGGCGCATCACTAGGGCACGCTGCACAGTATTTTCCAGCTCACGGATATTGCCCGGCCAGTTGTAGTGCAACAGGGCCTGCTGAGCTTCCTTGGACAAGCTGCAAGAGTCCGAGTCCCCGGCATTGAGCTTGCGGATAAAGTGCTCAGCCAATGGCAAGATATCTTCCTTGCGGTCACGCAGCGGCGGCCACTGCAGCGGCAAAACATCCAAACGGTAATAAAGATCCTGGCGGAACCGGCGCTCGGCAACCGCCTGCTGCAGGTCAACATTGGTTGCTGCAATGATCCGGATATCAAGCGCAATCGAGCGGTGGCTGCCAAGGCGTTCGACCTGGCGCTCCTGGAGCACGCGCAACAGCTTAGCCTGCAAAGCAGGTGGCATCTCGCCAATCTCATCGAGCAGCAGGGTCCCGCCATTGGCTTCCTCGAACTTGCCGGCCTGACTTTGAGTCGCCCCGGTAAATGCGCCTTTGGTATGGCCGAACAGTACCGCTTCCAACATGCTTTCAGGGATCGCCGCACAGTTAATCGCGACGAACGGCCCTTCGCTTCGTGGGGAATGTTCATGGACATAACGTGCCAAGACCTCTTTGCCGGTACCCGATTCGCCGGTGATCAAAACCGTTGCATCGGTCTGGGCTGCACGGTGGGCCATCTGCAGTACCTGCAAGCTGCGACGGCTGGTCGCCACTACTTCGCGCTTGGGCGATTGCACAATTTGGTTACGCTTCATCAACGCCGTGATCTGCTCTGGCTGGTATGGCTGCAGCAGGTAATCATCGGCTCCCGCCTGCATGGCATCGCTGGCCAGTTTGCTTTGCTGGTAATCGACGATGGCAACAACCGTACCGCCAGCCGTCACCTGCTTGGCGCGGCGGATAGTCGATAGCATGTCCATGTCTGCCAGGTTGTCGGCAACAAACAACAAGCTGTCTGGCTGCGCCCGCAGTTTCGCTAAGGCATCAGTCGCGGTAGAGGCATTACAAACCTTATATCCTTCCGCACTCAGCAGCTTGATAGCTGCCGCGGCCTGGATCAGGCAACGGTGGGCAAAAATTACATTACCGTTATTCATACATCCCCCTTGACCAAGCGTAATTGCACCCGGCGGTTTTGCTGGTTGGCACTATCACCTGTCCCTTGCAGGGCTGGGTAACGCTGGCCATGGGCGCGAAGCTGGATAAGGTTGCGGTCAACCCCCAGCGCGACTAGCTCATCTGCAACGGCCTGGGCTCGCTGGCGCGATAACCATAAATTATCCAGTGATGTACCAGTAAGGTCGGTATGGCCATCGATCAGCAAGGTGCTGACTTCCTGGTCGTAGCGAATATACCGGGCGATATCACTGAGCATCTTCCGTTGCTCGGCGCTGATCCGGCTCTCGCTGCTGGCAAATAGGAACGTATTGTCTCGGGCCTGTTCGTAACCCACCGGAAGCATCTGTGCCAAACATGACTTGAATGCCTGATAGGCGGGGGCAAAACTGACCGACGGAATATCCCAGCGTTTGGTTTCTTGGTGCTGGTTATAGCTGACCGAGATCTGGCCCCAGGCCCCTTTTTCCATTTTATTTAGCAGGTAATGAAGTGATTCTGTCCCGCTGAAAGCCAGTCCATACTGACCCTGTTCCTGGCCCTGCAGTAACTCCCGCAGAGGCTGATTTTGCTCCCACGGCGAATAATTGACGCTTAACGACACCTTATCGACAAAATAAGGACGCTGGCTACTGGTAAAGGAAACCAAATATGGCTGAGCTGAGTTTGCAATAAACGCTACACTGCCATCGAACTTAAGTTCCTTTGCTAATTTGCAAGAAAAGCGATCTCCTGAGAATTGCCAATCCACTTTATCTAATGGTGATTGAATAGTTGTAGCATCTACATCATTTGATAAAAAAACTAACAAAGAAAGCACTGCGGTTGATTTGATTGCTTTCATATTAAACAAATTGCCTAACTGGTAATAAATATTTTATTTTCGCACTGAGAAACAACGAGAAAAATAATGCTTGCACGCGTATCTTTATTAATATCAACTTAATTTATATGCAACAAGACACGTCTATTATTATATTTGTCAATAAAGCAAGACATTGTGGGTGGATATTAGGCAGCATTTAATTGATTTACTAGGCAGTAATTTGTGCTATTTATTTTGCTTGGCTTAAGATCACGTTTTAATATTTGGTTACAAACAGCTAAAAACTACAATACAATTACAACAAAAACAAACCAAACCATGAAAATTAACAAAATAAAAACAAACAAGCCGAAAAATCATGCACAAGCGCACACTTTCAAGACAGTCTCAAATTTACTCTTATTGATATAAAGAATAATAATGTGATCTTGATTCATCAAATAATTAAAAATTCATTTAAAAAATTTAATTTGCAAGAAATTGACACTTATTTTCAAGCGTTTGAATTATTGAAAAAATGCTGATAGAAATAATCGCCGAACAGATGCAAGCAATTTATTGAGCTTATTAAGCTATTAAGTTTAACTTTTATATCTTCGGGATTATTAATGAAACCGAGCATTAGCAAGAATAAAGTCAAACCGAGGAATATACAGAGTTCAAAGAATGTATTCCCTATCGACATTCGTTCATTAGGAAGACCTTTAAATGCTGCTCAGCAGTCTTTGTCGCCTTATATTTCTCTGTCGGTAAAAGCACTAGAGCAAACACTGAACAACATGACTAGGCGAACGGATTGCCATGTCAAACTTCTCAGTTATGGATTGGACGTTAGCTACCAGGAAATAAAAGACAGAGAGCCTATTTGCTTTAGCCATAATGCATTTGGCGGCCAGTGTCTTGTCAGTATTTCCCAGCCACTCACCCACCTAATTGCCGAAGCATTTTATGGTGGGACGCCTTGTTTTTCTCTGGCAAACACTATCAGCCATGACACGGCTAGCAACATGCAGGGGAATGAGGATACCGAGTTCAGCGACGAAGAGACGGTAGCCTTAACCAAAGTGCAGCCTATGAACGCCAGTGAAAAACGCGTTCAAGCCCGGCTTGCAGCGACTCTACTCAATGAAATCAGCCACCAGTGGCAGGTTTCAAACGAGCAACCTGCATTCAACAATGGCGTACTGCACGCCAAATTTGCGATCCAGATAGGGCAAAGCTACGGGGAAGTTCACCTCCACCTTGATGATGACCTGCTGCTGCAATTAACGGCAAAGGACGTTGCTACCCAGGCCGAGCCGATGAAAGTCGAAAGCCTGCGCGAGATGCACCTCAAACAGGTACCGCTTCGCCTCAATGCCGTACTTAGCCGCCAGACTCTGACCCTCGATCAAGTCATCAACTTGAAGGTTGGAGACATCATCTCGTCCGATATTCAGGAAGTGGTTGATGTTCACGCCGGAACACTACCTCTGTATCAAGCCCATATCGTTGAGCGAAATGGTCATTTGGTCTTGCAAGTTATCGATAATATTACTCCTCAGGAGCGACACTGATTATGAACGAACAAAACATCCAACACCTGCTTGATGGCGATCTGAATATTGATGCCGATGTCGCAGACATCTTCGAGACGCCAGCCGCATCCGAGACGCTGGACCAACCATCTAACGCACCACGTGACCTTGGCTTTTTCCGCCAGATCCCTGTAACGGTCACGCTGGAAGTCGCCAGCACCGACATCGCCCTTGGAGAGCTGCTGACTGTCGGGCCAAATTCGGTGATTGAACTGGATAAACTCAACGGCGAGCCGCTTGATGTCAAGGTAAATGGCCGTCTCTTAGGCCATGCCGAAGTGGTTGTGGTTAATGACAAATACGGCCTGCGCCTTACAGATATTGCCGAAGATGCCCTGCATGACGTCACGGCATAAAGCGCACATGCCGGTTTGGCTTAAGTTACTGCCTGTTGCGGCACTGATGCTTGGCTTTTCCGGCCAGGCATTGGCCGATCAGGGGATTGCCTTCATGTCTGTGTTTGACGGCGAAAGCAATCAGGAATACTCGGTCAAGGTCCAGATCCTGCTGTTGATGACAGCGCTGAGTTTTCTGCCGTCGATGCTGCTGATGATGACCAGCTTTACCCGAATCATCGTGGTACTGGCGATTCTCCGCCAGGCACTCGGCCTGCAGCAGAGCCCGCCAAACCGGATTTTGATCGGTATCGGCCTGACCCTGACCATGCTGCTAATGAAGCCGGTCTGGGATCCCATCTATACCGACGCCTATATGCCCTATGACAATGGCGATATCACCCTGCAGCAGGCTGTCGCCGTAGCCGAAAAGCCGGTAAGGGCATTCATGCTGGCGCAAACCTACGAGAACTCGCTCGAGCAGATGCTGCGTATAGCCGGGGATCCACTCGACCTCGAGCCAGAAGAGATCAGCTTTGCGGTGTTGATGCCGGCTTTCGTACTCAGCGAGCTAAGGACTGCTTTCCAAATCGGTTTCATGCTGTTCATCCCGTTCTTGATCATTGATATCGTCGTCGCCAGCGTGCTGATGGCCATGGGTATGATGATGCTGTCACCACTCATCATCTCACTGCCGTTCAAACTGATGGTGTTTGTGATGGTTGATGGCTGGACCATGACAGTCGGTAGCCTGACGGCCAGTTTCGGAGGCTTGTAATGGGGATAGATGCAACTGCTAACCTGTATGCCGATGCCATCTATATGATCATCTCAATGGTGGTTATCCTGATTGGCCCGAGCCTGCTGGTTGGCTTGGTGGTTGCCGTTTTCCAGGCGACGACCCAAATCAACGAACAGACCATGAGCTTCCTGCCAAGGCTGCTCACCACCCTGCTGATGCTGGTATTTGCCGGCCCGTGGTTGCTGCGCAACATCAGCGACTTTTTTACCTCGCTGTTCCACACGATAGCCAATGTCGTTAGCTGATAGCCTGGTAAACCTGACCTTTGCCGAAATCACCGCCATGGCCGGCCAGCTGTGGTGGCCATTTTTCCGCATCTCGGCCGCCTTCATAACCATGCCATTTATCGGCAATGCGCATATCAACAACCGCACCCGGTTGCTGCTGGCGCTGTCAGTTTCCCTTATTGCCGCACCATTGCTGCCACCTATGCCAGCGGTTGACCCGGTATCACTCAAGGCTGTAGCGCTGGCGGGAGAACAAATTGTTATCGGTGCCCTGCTCGGTATGTGCCTGCAATTCCTGTTTGCCGCCATGGCGATGGTCGGCCAGATCATGTCGATGCAAATGGGCCTCGGGATGGCAATGATGAACGACCCGGCCAACGGGGTCACCGTCGCCCTGCTGGGCAACTATTTCTTGATGTTCACTACCTTGTTGTTCCTTGGCCTTGATGGCCACCTGGTCGCTGTGGATATCATCGTCCAGAGTTTCGAACGCTACCCGGTCGGTGGCGGCTTCGATGTGGTGTCTTTTGCCCGATTGATTGATCTCTTCGGCTGGATGATGACCGCTGCGGTTACCATTGCCCTACCGACAATCGCCGCAATGCTCACGGTTAACCTGACTTTCGGGGTCATGAACCGTGCCGCGCCGTCGCTCAACGTTTTCGCCCTCGGCTTCCCGATGTCGATGATGCTCGGGCTATGCGCCGTCTTATTGTCGACATCTGGCCTGCCAAGCATTTATGCCGAGCTTTGCCACCAAATCCTCAGTGAAATGCGCCTAATGGGAGGAAACTGATATGTCCCAGCAGCAGAGCAGCCAAGACAAGAGCGAAAAACCCAGCCCGCAGAAACTGCGCAAAGCCAAACGCGAAGGCCAGGTCGCTCGCTCCAAGGAATTCGTGGTCGGGGTGCTGTTCATCGCTATCGCCCTGTTCCTGTGGGCCTATGGCCCCTTCCTCGGCGAGCAAGCTGAGAAGTTGTTCACCATTAACTACCAGCTCAGTGCCGCCGAGCACAGAGAGCCCGATATCATGGCCCGCAAGCTCGGCGAAAGCGTCCTGCTGCTGGCTGGCATCTTCGTGCCCATGGCGATGGTGCTGATCATCATGACGATTCTTGCCTCTATGGTACCGGGGGGCTGGGTCATGTCGCTCAAGCCTATCCAGCCCAAGCTGAGTAAAATCAGCCCGCTGGCCGGTCTCAAGCGCCTATTTTCTATAAAGTCGCTGGTTGAGCTGGTTAAATCCATCCTCAAGATAGCCTTGATTTCCACCGTACTGTATACGCTGCTCGATAACAACCTTAGCACCCTGATCGCCGCCCAGCGGGCACCGTTCGAGCAAGGCGTGGGGATCACCCTCAACCATATTATTAAGGCACTGATCTATTTTGGCATCGTGGTACTGCTCATCGGCTTGATTGACATGCCCTACCAGCTATGGAACCACATCAAAGAGCTGAAGATGACCAAGCAGGAAGTGAAGGACGAGCACAAAAACAGTGAGGGTCGGCCGGAGGTCAAACAGCGTATCCGACAAATCCAGCAGCAGATGTCGCGCCGCCGGATCGACAACTCGGTGCCGACTGCCGACGTTATCCTGACCAACCCGACCCATTATGCCGTCGCCCTCAAGTACGATCTCAGCCGGGCCGGTGCCCCTTTTGTCGTCGCCAAAGGGGAGGACGAGATGGCCTTACGCATCAAGGCCATTGCCGAGCAGCACCAGATAGAGGTGATTAACCTGCCGCCGCTAACCCGGGCCATTTACTTCAATACCCGGGTCGACCAGGAAATACCGGGGCCGCTGTTTGTCGCTGTCGCCCATGTGCTGACCTATGTGATGCAGCTCAAAGCCTATAAAGAGGGTAAAGAGGACAAACCTCAGCCATTGCCGAGCTTTGCCATCCCGAAGCAGCTGCTGAGCCCAAATAAACCTTAACGAAACCAACAGATACAGCAACACCACCAACACTACGACCAACAACAATAAGCAACGTCAACTTTGAGCTAGAAGTCCTATGAAAGCGAAACTGCAACAACTGTTTCCGAACCTGACCACCAGCTACCTGGGGATCCCCATCATGCTGCTGGCGATCCTGGCCATGGTCATTTTACCCTTGCCGCCATGGCTGCTCGATACCCTGTTCATCTTCAATATCGTACTGGCAGTCATTGTGTTGCTGGTTGCGGTCTCGAGCAAACGACCACTCGACTTTTCGGTGTTCCCGACCATCTTGCTGGTCGCCACCCTGATGCGCCTAACCCTCAATGTCGCCTCGACCCGGGTGGTGTTGCTCAACGGCCACCTAGGCGGGGATGCTGCCGGTAAGGTGATCCAGGCTTTCGGTGACGTGGTGGTCGGCGGTAACTATTTCGTCGGTATCGTGGTGTTCGTTATCCTGATGATCATCAACTTCGTGGTGATCACCAAAGGGGGTGAGCGGATCTCCGAGGTCTCGGCCCGCTTTACCCTCGATGCCCTGCCGGGCAAGCAAATGGCTATCGATGCCGACTTGAACGCCGGCCTGATTGACCAAGACCAAGCCCGTACCCGCCGTGAAGACGTCGCCCGAGAAGCCGACTTCTATGGCTCGATGGACGGTGCCTCCAAGTTTGTCCGCGGGGATGCCATTGCCGGCTTGATGATCTTGGTTATCAATATCTTGGGCGGTATCACCATTGGTATGGTGCAGCATGACCTGGCCGCCAGCGAGGCATTCCAGCGTTTTGCCCTGCTCACCATTGGTGATGGCCTGGTGGCACAGATCCCTTCGCTGCTACTAGCGACGGCTGCAGCCATTATCGTCACCCGGGTCAACGACAGCGGTGATATCTCGGTTGATGTCCACCGCCAGATGCTCGCCTCACCAGCGACCTTGTTTACCGCCTCGGCCATCATGCTGATCATCGGCCTGGTACCGGGTATGCCGCACCTGGCTTTCTTTGTCTTTGCTGCGGTACTGGCCTATGCCGGCTGGAAACAAAGGCGGATTGAAAACGACCCTGAGCCGCTTGAGCAAGCCGAGGCCGTTGCCGAGGCCATTGCCCAGGACAATACCCCGACCCTGGGCTGGAATGATGTGCCTACCGTCAACCCGGTTGCCCTCGAGCTTGGCTACCGGCTAGTAAACCTGGTCGATAAAAACCAAGGCGAGCCGCTGGCCCAGCGTATCCGCGGCGTCAGGAAGACGGTCACCGAGCAGGTGGGTTTCTTGATCCCGGAAATTGCCATCCGCGATAACCTCAAGCTCAAACCGACCCAGTATTCCCTGATGCTTCACGGCGAAGTCATTGCCCAGGGTGAGATCGACCCCGAGCGTTTGATGGCCCTTGCGGTCGGTGAAGTCTACGGCCAGCTTGATGGCGTACTTGGCAAAGATCCAGCCTATAACCTAGATGCGGTGTGGATTGAGCCGGCCAACAAACCCCAGGCGCTCAACCAGGGCTATTCCGTGGTTGATGGCGCAACGGTAATTGCCACCCACCTAAGCAAAATCATCAAGGAGCACCTGGCCGAGCTATTCTGCCACGATGATGTCGAGCGCTTGATGGAACGCCTTGGCGGCTCGGCACCCAAACTGATGGAGGCGCTGACTGGTCAGCTCAACCACCAGCAGCAAATGCGGGTCTACCGCCAGCTTTTGGTGGATCAGGTGCCCATCAAGGATATCGCCAATATTGCCTCGATCATGGTCGAGAGCAGCGAAATCACCAAAGACCCTATCCTGATCGCAGCCGATATCCGCAGCGGGCTCAAACGCTCGCTCACCAATAGCCTGGTCGGCCCGAGCAAGGACTTCAACATCTATACCTTGAGCGACAACCTCGAGAAAATGCTGATGGCCTCATTGGGCAAGGCCCAGCAGAACGGCGTGCAGATGGCACTGGATAGTTTCCCGGTAGAGCCTAGCCTGCTCGCCCAGCTGCAGCAAAATATGCCGGCAGTCAAAGAGCAGCTCAAGCAAAATGGCTTCAAGCCAATCCTGCTGGTCACCCCACAGCTAAGGCCGCTGCTGGCTCGCTATGCCCGCACCTTTGCCAAAGGCTTGGTGGTGCTTTCCTATAACGAAATCCCCGAGGACAAGAATATCAATGTGCTCGGTCATCTGGGGTAAAGCAAACTCGTAAAACGCTCATCACTCTTGCTTCCGAACTGGAGCCTACCGGGAATCCAGTTCGGAAAGCGCCTGTTGAAATAAGTAGCCGTAAATTTCCTCCTCTACCAAGACAGCAAAATGACGTTACAGAAACAAAAAAGTAACACCACAATTTCCCTTACTCATCAACAACTTCAGATAAACAACAAGCTAGTAAAATAACATCCCCATAAAGATTGACCAATCTCGTGACATATCCATCCGTATTTATCGCTTTACCCGTGATAAAATTATGGTATAAATCCAACGCAAACGATTGCGCAACTCATAAAGCCTGCTTGCGCGATATATACAAAGTTACCAAATGCGAGGTTATGGTCGTCCATGAAAAGTGATATTGAAATTTGCCGTGATACATCACTCACCCCGATTGATCTCATCGCTCAGCAGGCTGGCCTGCTTCCTGAAGATCTGACTCCGCAAGGCACATTGAAAGCCAAGGTGAAGCCTTCTGTCCTCAAGCGCTTGGCTGACAAGGAAGAAGGCAAGCTGGTTGTCGTGACGGCAATCACCCCAACGCCACTTGGCGAAGGCAAAACCGTAACCACCATTGGCCTTGCCCAGGGGTTAGCCAAGATTAACCAATCGGTGATGGCATGTATCCGCCAGCCATCGATGGGCCCAGTGTTTGGTGTCAAAGGCGGTGCTGCCGGTGGCGGTTACAGCCAGGTCGCACCAATGGAAAAACTGAACCTGCACCTGACCGGTGATATCCACGCAGTAACTGCAGCCCATAACCTAGCTGCAGCCGCTATCGACGCCCGTGTTTACCACGAACAGCGCCACGGCTACGAAGGCTTTACCGAAAAGACCGGCATGCCTGCCCTGCGCATTGATATGGACCGCATCGTCTGGCGCCGTGTGATGGACCACAATGATCGTGCTCTGCGCATGATCACTGTCGGCAAAAACCAACCAGGCAAAACCATCAACGGCCTTGAGCGTGAAGACGGTTTTGATATCTCGGCGGCATCTGAGCTAATGGCTATCCTTGCCCTGTCGAAAGACCTGGCTGACATGCGCCAGCGTATCGGCCGTGTGGTATTGGCCTATGATTTAGATGGCAAACCTGTGACGGCAGAAGACCTGCAAGTTGCCGGTGCAATGGCCGTAACCATGGTTGAAGCCATTGAGCCAACCATGATGCAAACACTGGAAGGCGTGCCGACCCTGATCCACGCCGGCCCATTTGCCAACATCGCCCACGGCAACTCGTCAATCATTGCCGACCGTATCGCCCTGAAACTGGCCAACTACACCATCACCGAAGGGGGCTTCGGCTCTGATATGGGCTTCGAGAAAGCCTGTAATATCAAAGCCCAGCAAGCAGGCCGCGGCCCTGATTGTGCTGTTGTCGTTGCTACCCTGCGCGGCCTTAAAGCCAACTCTGGCCTATATGACCTTCGTCCGGGCCAAGCGCTGCCACAGGCCATCTTCGAAGAAGACGAAAAAGCGCTGGTTGCCGGTTTTGAAAACCTGAAATGGCACATCAACAACGCTGCCAAGTACGGTGTGCCTGTTGTTGTGGCGATCAACCGTTTCCCGCAGGATACCGATGCTGAACTGTCTCAGCTTAAAGCGATGGTTGAAGCTGAGCAGTTCTCTACCCATGTCGATGTGGCAATCAGCGAAGCCTTCGGCAAAGGCGGTGAAGGTGCCGTTGAGCTAGCGAAAGCGGTGACCCGTGCCTGTGAAACACCGGCGAACTTCAAGCCGCTGTACGAACTGTCACAGACGCTGGAAGAAAAGCTAATGACTGTTGCCGAAGTAGGCTACGGCTGCCGCGGTGTTGAACTATCTGAGCTTGCCAAAGAACAGCTGGCCCAGTTCAAAGCCCAGGGCTATGACAACTTGGCACTGTGCATGGCAAAGACCCCGCTGTCTATCAGCCATGACCCAAGCCAGAAAGGCGCACCGAGCGACTTTATTGTTCCAGTTCGCGAGCTCAAGCTGTGCGCTGGTGCCGGTTTCGTCTACGCCCTGTGCGGTAATGTGATGACCATGCCTGGCCTGCCAGAGAAGCCAGCCTACCTTGGCCTGGACATTGATGCTGATGGCAACATTGTTGGCCTGAGCTAAGTGTTCGAAAACACTGCATAGCCTTATATGACCACAAGCTCCAAAGGTCTTACCCGATAAAAAAACGCCAGCAAATGCTGGCGTTTTTGTTATTGTCCTTTTTATTTTTTCCGAGTCTACACCAAACTGACAAACAGCCCGGCCACAGTGGCATTGAGCAGGTTTGCCAACGTTGCTGCCACCAGCGAGCGTACACCCAAGGTTGCAATCTCATGGTAGCGGCTTGGTGCCATCACCCCGATACTGCCGAGCATAACCGCAATCGAACCGAAGTTGGCAAAACCGCACAGGGCAAAGGCAATGATCGCCTCGACACGGGGCTCCAAGATACCTTCAGCAATCATAGGTGCCAGCTGCGAGAAGGCGACAAACTCATTGATTGTAGTTTTAGTACCGAAAATAACCGCCATCTGCTGGGCAGAGTCAAAATCCCAGATCCCTGCCATGAAAGCGAACGTCAGGAACAAGTAGCCGAACAGCACATCCAGACTTAGCTCAGGCATACCGAACCAGCCACCAACGCCCGACAGCATGCCGTTGATCAGGGCAATCAGGCCGACAAACGCCAATAGCATCGCACCGATATTCAAGGCGACCTGCATCCCTTGGGCTGCACCCTGGGCTGCCGCATCGATCACATTGGCAGGTTTTCTTTGCTCCTGTTGTTGCTCCTCGACACAGCCCGTCGCATCCTCGGTTTCCGGGATCATCAGTTTGGCCATCATCAAGCCGGCCGGGGCAGCCATAAATGAAGCCGCCAGCAGGTACTCAAGGGGAATACCCATCTGGGCGTAACCTACCAGCACCGAGCCCGCGACCGAGGCCATGCCACCAACCATCACGGCAAACAGCTGGGAGCGGGTCATGGTTGGCAAATATGGACGGATCGTCAAAGGGGCCTCGGAGATCCCAAGGAAGATATTGGCAGTGGCTGAAATCGACTCAGGACGACTGGTGCCAAGCACGCGTGCCAGCCCACGGCCCAAGGTATTGACGAGCAACTGCATGATACCAAGATGGTAGAGTACTGATACCAAGGCTGAGAAAAACACCACCACCGGCAGCACCCGAAGGGCAAGGACAAAGCCATTGCCGCCAAACAGCTCGAACATCTTGTCGGACACCAGGCCGCCGAACAAGAAGCCAATCCCGTGATTGCTGTAGTTGATCACGGTCTGCACACCGTTGGAAAAATCAGACAGGGCTTCCCGCCCAAGCGAACTGTAAAGGACAATGGCGGCAAAGCCCATCTGGATAGCCAGGGCGCCTAAAACAGTACGCCAATTAATACGATCGCGTTGTTCAGAAAGGAAATAAGCCAATACAACCAGCAGCAGAATACCGATCAGACTAGAAAAGATTTGCATAGATAACTCATAGAAACAATCAGGCAGTGCCACACCCTGGCCGTGTTGTCCAGAGCCAGTCAATTGTCCAAAACAATCCGATCCAAAGTGCTTGGGGCGCTACCTAGGTACACCTCTGCCCGGGACAAAATCTCAGGCACCAAATGCACTCGATTTCCCTCTGCTTTGAATCCTTGCCTCCTGGCGGCATTTTGTTCGTATGAATAAAACGGGGATTCTCGCGCAATATGCGAGTGGGCACGGGCAAGCCGTGCGGAAAAACGCGCGCAGGTTAAGGAGTTTTGTGAACAACTGCAAGGTATGCTGTGCCAAGCGATAAGGAAAGCAGCAAACCGGATGAAATGCCAACAAACACATTAGCTCCACAAATCCAGCATTGCGGGCTATTTGCTGAGGTAATCATTGTCATGGAAGGTTCTCACCCACTGCGGCTGGTACACCACAAGCAGAGTGATTGCCATCCCGTTGAGCAGGGCTTCGGGGAACAGCAGCAGCGGTGTCAGCACCAAATAGTTTTCGACGATATAGTGCCAGCTGTACAAGCCACTTCCCCACATTACCCCACCATTGAGCAGTTGGTGGGCAGCAATCGTAAACGCACCGTTAAGAAAAGCTGCAACGAAGATATAGATAAAAAGGTGGTGGGCCAGGTAGCGGTAGGTCAAGCGAAACAGACAAAAACTCAGCCAAGCAGGGAATATTACCGAAACCACCAGATAAACACCGATATCGGCAGCGGGCAACAAGCCAAAAGCAGCCAGTAGCAAGGTAGGGATAACACCGATTAAGGCAGCGATGCGCCAGCCATGACACAGCGCCAAGGTGGTCAAAGCCAAGAAGTGCACCTGCAGCCCAGCGGACAGTCCTGCCTTGAGGCTCCATAGCAGAAACAGCACCACCACACTGGCAAATACCCAGTGCTGGTAATCCTTTTCCTGCCGAAACTTAGGCCAAAACTCCCGGGGGAAACTGACAGCAAGCGTTATCGCCGCAAGTAAAAAGCCGACTAACTGTAAACCGCTTATCACCTCAAACATCCTTGTTCCATTCCTTTTCAACCCCAATTGAAAATCCCTTGCACCGCATCACACCATCCACGTGCTTCAATGCAATAACCACCGCCCAGCAAGCCCCTAAACCCAGGTAATAATTAGGGATATAGTTTGATTAATTCGCCAAATTGCAGTGGATTTGGATAGACTTTATACGATTAGTAATTTTTAACAAAAAAAAGTTAGCAAGACGTAACCAGATCAATTTTTTTTCGTTTTATCCTGTTAACCTCAATGCCAGCTCAATAAAAATTAAGGCCTATCATTATGGAAATGACTAACGCACAACGCCTGATCCTCTCTAACCAATACTACTTGATGTCTAAGCTTACGCCTGAGAACGAAGCCAAATACCGCCGCCTGCAAACTATCGTGGAACGTGGTTACGGCCTGCAGATGCGTGAACTGGACAAAGAGTTTGGTGATTTACCTGAAGACAAATGCCGTGAAATCATTGACTTCATGGAAATGCACCATGCTATGCAAGAGTCTTACAAAATGCTGTCTGAAGAAAACCAGAAGCAAGTTGATCAGCGCCGCCTTAACTTCCTTGGCTTTGATGCGGCAACAGAAGCCCAGCATGTTCACTATGTTCGCTTCCTGACCGAAGAAGAGGGTCTGTACCCGCAGTTCGACAAGTCAGAGCACCAGTTCAACAGCCAGGTGCCAATGCTGGAAAAATACCAGCGTATGCTGCGTACTTGGCGCAACTGCCCACGCCAGTACCACTTGTCAGCTTCAGAGATCCAGCAGGTTCTCAACGCTTAAGTTTCTCTCTATGATTCAGCCAACAAGCCGGAGCCCATGCTCCGGCTTGTTGTATTTATACCTGCCGTCACTATTTCCTGGCCTATTGGGAAAAATCGCCACCCGGCTTGGGATAAGCCTTGACATCCCCTTCCTGATAGCAAAAATGTGAGCCCTGCCGATAAACGCTCACCCTTTGGGTCAACTTCGACCCTTAACATTCAGCGCATGCGGTAAAAGCGGTATACCACTAATAAATCAAATTATTCTCTGCCAATTCCGCTACTCTTGGTACCGTTTTCCCTGTATACAAGGAAACATTCTGGTTGGTTGATCTCTGATGATGAAATTTCTCTATGCCGTCATACTGTTATTCTCGCTCTCTAGTTGGGCCAAGCCAACCGATCAGCTGATCATCCTGACTACGTTTACTATCGAATCACTGCAGCCGATACTGAAGCAGTTCAAGCAGCAATACCCTGAGGTTCATTTCACTATTCTCCACCGCCGGGAAACGTCCAGCCTGCGCCTGCTCAGCCACGAAGACCATGATATTGATATCGTGATTTCCTCCTCGCGCTCTTTGTTTACCCCGTTGGTTGCTGAAGACCGCCTGTTGCCGCTCAATGCGCTCAATTTCGACACCACCTTCCAGCAGCAGCGTTTTATGCAGGACTCAATCGACAATGTCGCTATCTTTGGTTATTCCGGCTATGGGCTGATGTGGAACAAGGATTACCTAGCAAAGCACCAGCTTCCGCTGCCCAATAAGTGGGAGAGCCTGGCGGATCCGCGCTACTTCCGCCACCTGGTAATGAGTAGCCCGTCCCGCTCTGGCACCACCCATATCATGGTCGAGAATATCCTCCAGCATTACGGCTGGAAGAACGGCTGGCAGCTGCTGCTGCAAATCGGCGGCAACCTATCCTCCGTGTCGGCCCGAAGCTATGGGGTCAAAGACAGTATTGCCCGCGGCCTGGCCGGGATCGGCCCGATCATTGACAGCTATGCCTATGAAAGCCAGAAGCTGTTTCCCTTTGTCCAATTTGCCTACCAGCCGAAAAGCCCGCTACTGCCGAGCTATGTCGCAGCAGTCAAAAACATCAACCAGGCACGGCACAGTATCGAGTTTATTGAGTTCTTGCTATCGGACGAGATCCAGCAAACCTTGTCGAGTAGTTCACTCAACAAATATGCCCTAAACCAGGCCATGACCCAGCCATTCGAGATCGCTTCGATAGACCACCAGCTGATGGAGGATCGCTCGACCTTGGTCAAGCAGCTGTTCGAGCAAACCATCAACCACCAGCTAATCCGCCTGAACCAGGCTTGGCAGCTGATCCACAAGGTCAAGCAGATTGACACATTGACCCCGGAAGAGCAGCGCCAGTACAACTTGGCAATCAGATTGGCGACTACCCCGCCGGTTTCCGAAGTCCAGTCGCGCAACCCGCAGCTAAGAAATACCCTCACCATGTCAAGAACCGATATGCACACAGCCCGGTACATCAAGGAATGGCGCAGCTTGATGGCGGAGCAGCTTGACCAGGCCATCAGCATCTGTGAACGGCTGCTCAATAGCCATGGCCAGAGCTGGGGGCACCAATGATCGGCAATACCATCGGCAACCGCCTGATTGCGTCGATTGCATTCATGGCTTTCTTGACGATCAGCGTCAGCCTGATAGCGATCGTCAACTGGGAAAGCTTGGACGACCAGATCCAGACCATGGTTGAGAAGAACATGCCGACCCTTCGGGCCAGCTACCAGCTAGAGCGGAATACTGCCGGCCTGCAGGCTGCCCTGAACCTGCTAAGCAACAACACCGACCCGATCCTCCACGCCGAGTTGAAGCAAAATATCAACAGCAAGCTTGCCAAGATCAACGCGGCAATCGTGCAGACATCTGGCCTGAAATTTCACTCAGCCATCAAGGCCGAGCACGATACCCTGTTCAGCGATATCGAGGTCTATGCCAACCTGCTGCACCAGCGCAATACCCACCTGTATGTACTGGCGCAAACCGAAAGCAATATCAAATGGCTGCACCATGACATGGTCGACGAGCTCACTCCTATCCGCCAGGAAGTGGAATGGCAGCTGACCCGGATGCTGCCCAATGCCTTGGCATCCAGCACAATCAACGAAGTGATGACCGAGTTTTCCTTGCTGCAGGCCATTACGGTGAAAGAAAACGAACTGCACCAGCTGGTACAGGAAATCATCCTCCAGCGGCAGGAAAGGGATATCAGCAACGCCTTCTACTTCATCGGTTATAAAACCGAGGAAATCAGCAAGATGAGCCGGAGCCTGAGCCACTATTCCTCGACAGCCTCCTACCGCCAGCTGCTTGAGGAGCTCATTACCCTGGTTGAGCCAGGCGGGGTGCTGGAAAAGCAGCTACTGAAAGACTACCAACTGTTCTTGCAGATCACCCAGTACCAAGACAAAATCCAAGCCCAGCTGGCCTATCAGGAAGAGCTGATCCTGACGATGGTGGAGCAGGAAGACGCCTCGCTGAATGTGCTCAATGAAAATACCCGCCAGGCGATTTCCATCAGTAGCCTGATCCTGTTTGGCACCATAGTGATCACCCTGTTCCTGTCAGTCATGCTGTCGATTTACCTGGTCGGCCAAGGTATCGTCAAGCGGCTTAACCTCTTGTCCCAGGATCTCATTGCCGTTGCCAACAACCAGCTGGATGCCCAAATCCAGGTGACCGGCAATGACGAAATCGGCCAGCTGGGCGATAACCTCCGCCAATTCTGCCGCCAGATGCAGGAAATGCAGCAGAGCAATGCCCTCAACCTGATCAACAACACCCAGGCGAGTATCATCACCTGCAGCCTCGAAGGCATCATCGAATCGGTCAACCCCAGCGCCATGAACCTTTTCGACAACATCGAGGTGCCCCATAACCGCTCGATTTGGGAGCTGTTCAGCCCAACCATGCATGCTCGTCTGCAATCGCTGTTCACCGAAACCAGCCCGCTATTTAGCTTAGGCGGGTGCAACCTGACCTTGAAGCAGAAGAAAGTCGACCAGGAGAACCTCTACCTGCGGTTGGACTTCCGCCTGTTCCAGCAGGGGCAGAAAGAAAAAGTGATCATCACCATGACTGATATCACCGAGCAGGAAAAAGCCGCCCGCTGGCTAGAGAAGATGGTGCGTGAAAAAACCCACTCGCTGACCAGCCGCAACCGACAGCTGAAGCTGGAAATCGAGGATCGCAAACGGGTAGAAGACGACTTGCGCGCGACCCAGGACGAACTGATCCAAGCAGCGAAAATGGCCGTGGTGGGGCAAACCATGACCTCCCTGGCCCATGAGCTCAACCAGCCGCTGTCGGCTATCTCGACCCATATTTTCACTGCCAAGCTGGCACTGGACAAGCAGCGGCTGGATCAGCTGCCGGCCTCACTGGCGAAAGTGGAGGATCTTGCGTCACGAATGGGACGGATCATCGCCAGCCTCAAGAGCTTCTCGAAAAAACAGTCATCCGACAGCCCGATGCGGCAGGTAGAGCTCAACGCTTCTATCAAACAGGCAATGATGATTGTCGAGAGCCGGGCCAAAGTGCAGCAGACAGAAATCCGCAGCCTGCTGACCTCCCCATGCTACTGCTATGCCGACCAAGTCCAGCTCGAGCAGGTTCTGGTGAACCTGCTGGTCAACAGCTGCGATGCCGTTGCCGGGAGCGAGCAGCGCATTATTACCCTTGAATCCCTTGGCTGCCAGGCTGGTCGATGTTGCCTGGCGGTCAGTGATAGCGGCAATGGATTTGCCGCCGAAATCATCGAAAAACTATTTGTACCATTTACCACAACCAAAGAAGTGGGGCTCGGCCTCGGGCTGAGTATCTGCCGTTCAATCATGAACCGCCTTGATGGTGATATTTTCCTAGCCTCGAACCTACAAGGGGGTGCCATGGTCGTGTTGGAGCTAAACAATTATGATAATGAATAATGATATTGAAGTACTAATTATTGATGATGACCAGGACGTGTTGGACTCTTATCAGCAACTGCTAGAAATGGCTGGCTTTAAGGTCAAGGCCATTACCGATCCAACACTTGCTACCACCTTGCTGCACAAGCACTGGCCCGGTGTTGTGGTGACCGACATGTACATGCCAGGTCTCAGTGGCATGGATCTGCTGGAGTACATCAAGAACCTTGACCCCGAGCTGCCTGTTATCATGATCACCGGCCATGGGGATATCCCTATGGCGGTCGATGCCGTGAAGCGCGGGGCGCTCGACTTCCTTCAGAAACCGCTGCAGCCAGCAGAGCTGCTGGCCCTGCTAGAAAAGCACCTGCCTACCCGGAAGGCGGTTATCGAGCAGCGCGAGGCCATCGGCCAGTCCACCAATGAAATACTGCTTGGCGAAAGCCCACTGATTGTTAAAATCCGTGAAAAAATCACCCAGATCGCCCTGACCTCCAAAGATGTCCTGGTCGAAGGGGAAAACGGCACCGGCCGCCATACCGTGTCCAAGCTGCTGCACCAGCACAGCCAGATGCACAAAGGGCCGTTCATTGCTACCCAGGGCAGCAATATTACATGCACCGCCGATCTCCAGCGGGCAATGATTTCCGCCCGCAGCGGCAGCATCAGCTTGAGCGAGCCCCAATGCATGCCGCTGGAAACCCAGCAGTGGCTGTGCCGCTTCCTGCTAGAGCAAGAGCGCCAGAACAAAAAAGAAGTACGAGTGCTGGCCATTACCGGTGCCAACCCTGAGGCCCTGGTTGAGCAAGAAGTCCTGTTGCCGGAGCTGTTCTATTTTCTCAGCCAGGTTCGCTTCCAGCTACCGCCACTGCGCCAGCGGGTCAGCGATATCGCCCCGCTGTTCAAATACTTCCTGAAGCAAAGCTGCCAGAAGCTACACAAACCGGTGCCGGCTATCGACAAGGCGTATATCAATACGCTTAACCGCCACGAATGGAGCGGCAACGTCCTTGAACTGAAAAACGTCGCTGAGCTATATGCCATCGGCATCGTGAAGCTAGCCGGGCAAGACCGGACCAAACCCTTGGAGCACATGAGCAGCCCGCTTGATGACCTGGTCGACAGCTACGAGAAACAGGTGATTGAAGATGCGCTGTACCTGTTTGCCGGCCGCATCAATGACGTGTCAAATTATTTGCAGATCCCGCGCAAGAAACTGTATTTAAGAATGAAAAAACACAGCCTCGACAAAGCGGAATACAAGGCCAAGGGCTAACCTACCCCGCTAAAAGGTAAGCCAGCAATTGCTGCTGGCTTACTGCTTTGCCGTTAGTACTCATAACGTAGGCCGAGGAACATATAGTCATCGTCGGCATCATCGTCGAATACCTTGCCTTCGCCATCACGGAATACATAACTGCCGAAGATCGACGAGCGCAATGTCAACCGATACTGGGCTTCCAGGGTGTAATCGCTTAGCTCCGCCTTGTCACCGTCACTGTTCTCCAGCCAGCGGTAGCCGCCGCGCAGCACCCAATCATCATTGACTTCATAGACCGCGGTAAACTCGGCCACCTCGTCCTTGCTCTTGGTGCCGTTGTTGTTGTCCACTTCATCCTCTGAGTAAATCAAGCCCAGCACTAGGTCACCGATATAATAACTGGCACCGACACCCCACACGTAATAGTCGAGCCCGCTGTCATCACCCTCGTCGACCTGGTAGACCGCAACGGGTGCCAATTTGCCTGCATTCCCCATGTCAAAAGTGTATCGCAGGGCAATGTTGTAGCCGGTATCCAAATCAGACTCACCGTTGCCGAGAATGTACGCGAGCGACACATCTAAATATTCGTAGCTATTTTGATACTGCAGCGTACCGTCTTGGCGGAAAACCTGCGTGGCTGTACTATCCACCGCTCCCACTTGTCGTGCAATGGCAATATCTGATGCGGCAAATACATCGACAATATCGGTAAACATGATCAGGCCCGAAGCCACACGGCCACCGGTATATCTACCGTACTGTGAAGCATCAACCCCCGCCCAGACATATCGGGCAGTAAAGCTGTCATTCCCCTTGCCTGCATTCGCTCCTTCCGCTGCGTTTACTTGGTACTCCGCCCAGCCAATCACCGAGACATCATCATTGACGGTCTGCGAGCCACCGAGGCCGAGTCGGGCATCGAACTTACCTTCCACGTCACTGGTGCCTTTGTCGGTAACGTTAAATGCCAAACGGCCATAGATATCAATGGTCGAACCATCATCCCCCTGGAAAACCGTCCCCGCCTGGGCATAACCTGCTCCCAACAACGCCGATACTGCCACTGCTAATGCTACTCTTTTCATGTTCAACTCCTGTTGTACATTTTTATTGTCGAGGCCATCATTTGCCCCGTAAAAAGCACTGCTATTCGTTATTTGCGACATGCTACTTCAACAAATCAAGCACTTATTCGCGCCTATTCAGCATAGTACAGATGTCGAAATGTTGAATACTTGTTGCAAATTTATTGAACTTTTATGCACAAAAGAGAATGAAGCTTTGCCTCTGCTTCGCGCCGCCACCTGTATGCCGGTGACCCTGCGCTTGCAGGCGTCTATGCCGGGCGTTTACAATATTCCGCCTACTCCTTTAGTTCGGTAACACCTATGCCATACCAATGTCCCCTTTGCCACCAATCGCTAAACCAACAAGGCAGAACCTGGAAATGCGCCAGCAACCACCAGTTCGATCAGGCCAAGGAAGGGTATGTCAACTTAATGCCAGCACACCACAAAGGGTCAAAGAACCCGGGAGATAACAAAGAGATGATGCAGGCCCGCCGCCTGTTCCTCGACGCTGGCCACTATGACCCAATGCGCCAGCAGGTTATTGGCCAGCTGGAAAAGCATTTGCCAGAAAATGCCGAGCAGCTATTGGATATCGGTTGTGGCGAGGGATATTACACCTCCGGCTTTGCAGCGGCGCTCGAAACGCACCCTGCCCTTGAGGTACACGGTTTGGATATCTCGAAAGTAGCAGTACGCTACGCGGCCAAACGCTACCCGACCTGCCATTTCTGTGTCGCGTCCAGCCACCGCCTGCCGTTTGCCGACCATTCCCTCGATGCCATTGTCAGGATCTATGCCCCGTGCAAGGCAGAAGAGCTCAAGCGTACGATGAAAGTCGGTGGCATTATTGTTACCGTGACACCCGCCGCCCGCCATTTGTACCAGCTGAAAGAATTGATTTACGACGGTGTAAGGCTGCATGACATGGACGCTGAGAGCATCGATGGGTTTGAGCTCATCGAGCAAACCCAGCTTCACTACGACATGGTGCTCAACGGTGAGGAAGCCACAGCACTCATGCAGATGACCCCGTTTGCCTGGAAGACCAGCGACGAGGTTTGGCAGCAACTGGCGCAGAGCAAGCAGTTCCGCTGCGAAGCCGACTTTGCCATCCGGGTTTACCAGCGCAAGGCGTAGCCCCTTTCATCCAACCACCAAGACAAACAATAGTAGTTATCAATTGCAATTGATAACTACTATCAACTCATCTATCATCACAGCTTCTATACTTAATGTTCTGTTTGCCGTGTATTTTTTACCCGGCTCCAATCAACCCACTGTGATTTGATACCCATGAAGAAATGGCTTTCCCTCGGCCTAGCTAGCCTAATGTTTGGCTGCGCCTCCCAGCCTGATGTCGCTGATATGAACAACCAAGTTGGTGCTTCCCCGCTGCCGCTGACTATGTATGACTCGGCTATCCAGTCGCCAACCGGCCAGCCGATGACACTAGCCCAACTGGCTGAGGCATTGCGCGATGCCGATGTCGTACTGGTCGGCGAGTGGCATGGCCACCCTGGCGCGCACCTGATGCAGGCCCACCTTTTCGCAGCCTTGTACCAGCAGAATCCGGCTATGGCCTTGTCGATGGAGCAGTTCACCCGCGACAAACAGCATGTGGTTAATCAGTACCTGGCTGGAGAAATTGGTGAGAAAACTCTGGTCAAAGAAGGTAATGCCTGGCCAAACTACAGCAGTGACTACCGCTCGCTGGTCGAATTTGCCAAGGCAAACCAATTGGATGTCATTGCAGCCAACGCACCGAAATCCATTGTCCGCTGCATAGGCCAGCAAGGTGAAGGCTATTTGGATCTGCTCCCGGCAACCGAGCGCAAGTGGGTTGCCGAGCAACTGACCCTGGGTGATGATGCCTACCATGCCAAGTTCAATGCCTCGATGCACCATGGCGATGAAGAGAAAACCAAACGCCAGTTTGCCGCCCAGACCGCCTGGGATGACACCATGGCCGAAAGCATGGTGGACTACCTTGCCCTGCACCCTGGCAAGCAAATTATCCATGTCGCTGGCCGCTTCCACGTCGCGGAAGGCTTAGGCACCGCTTCTCGGATCACTGCACGCAACCCAGACTTGAAAGTCATGATGGTGACACCTGTTACCGAGAAAAGTAACGTAGCAGAAGGCTCGCCAGATTTTACCTTTGAGGTCATGCCGCTGCCGACGGCCTACGTCGACAAAGACAAAATGAAAGCGGCCATGAAGGCCATCTACGGCAGGAATAAAGGGTTGAAGTGCTATGAATAGCCCAGCTGGAAGCTGATTGCCTTGAAAAAACAGACCCCACCGGCGGCCAAGCTTGTGGGGTCTTTGGGAGAGATACAGCTAATATCTCATAGGGCTTATTATTTCCCACCCGACCTGTTCCTTTCCTGAACACCTTGCCATCACAGCATGATCTGTAGCACAGTTTTTCATAGCGCCATTCCTCCAAGGGAAAAAATATCCTTCGGTCAGTTATAAAAATAACAATAAAGGGTATCTGACTATATTTTGAACAGCAGCCAAACAAACCCTCCAATACATTTCAGTTATTTCACGTACTTCACTATTCCCAGCAGGCATTTCAGTACTATCTCCGCCCTCATTGTTACGACATTGTTAAAACACAGATACCAATTTCATCGCCAATGCGCTAAAACAATATGCCAAACAGTTATTTAATGCCTATAACGGGCTGAGCGACTGGCACAGCCGCCAATCAACAGGGAGTGTATGAGAATGGAATTGAAAAAGAATAAACTGCTAACCGCTATCTGCGTCGCCGCTTCACTGACCATCGCATCGACTTCCGCCACGGCGGCCGATGTTGCCAAAGTCGCCGTCTCGCAAATTGTCGAGCACCCCGCTCTCGATGCGGCTCGCAATGGCCTGCTCGATGGCCTGAAGGAAAAAGGTTACATCGAGGGCGAAAACCTAGAATTCAGCTACCAGACAGCACAAGGCAACCCTGCTATTGCGGTCCAGATTGCCAAGCAGTTTGTGGGTGGGCGCCCTGATGTTTTAGTCGGTATTGCCACCCCGACAGCACAGGCACTTGCCGCTTCTACCCGCTCTATCCCCGTTGTCTTCACTGCCGTCACCGATCCGGTCGGGGCAAAATTAGTCAAAGACATGGACAAACCCGCCCGTAATGTCACCGGATTATCGGATCTGTCCCCCGTCGCCCAGCACGTAGAGTTAATGCAAGAGCTGCTGCCTGAGATGAAAAGCATCGGTGTCGTTTTCAACCCGGGTGAAGCCAATGCGGTAGCCTTGGTCCAGCTGCTCCGTGCTGCTGCTGAAGAGAAAGGCCTAACCGTGGTCGAAGGCACTGCCCTGAAAAGTGCTGACGTACAATCTGCCGCCCAGATTGTCGCAGCCAAAGCCGATGTGATTTATGCCCCAACCGACAACACTGTCGCCAGCGCCATTGACGGGCTGGTCAATGCCGGCAACCAGGCCAAGACCCCTATCGTCGGTGCGTCGACTACCTATATTGAGAACGGTGCCCTTGCCGCCCTTGGCTTCGACTACTACCAAGTCGGTGTGCAGACTGCCGACTATGTCGATGCCTTGCTAAAAGGAAAAACAGTCGCTGAACTGCCGGTAAAAATCGCCAAAGGCTCAGATCTCGCCCTTAACCAGAAAGCCGCTGAAAAGCTGGGGATCAGCTTCCCGAACTCCGTGCTTGAGCGGGCAACGACGATAGAGAAGTAACAGAAGCAGAACTTGGGTCCTGGGTCCTGGGTCCTGGGTCCTGGGTCCTGGGTCCTGGGTCCTGGGTCCTGGGTCCTGGGTCCTGGGTCCTGGGTCCTGGGTAGGACATTTCCCGTACATTACTCATAAAGACAAGGAGAATAAGGATGTCTTTCTTTGCCTTTCTCGGGACGCTTGAAATAGGGCTGGTCTATGGACTGGTCGCCCTCGGCGTCTACCTCACCTTCCGTATTCTGGACTTCCCCGACCTATCAGTCGACGGCAGCTTCCCGATGGGGGCCGCTGTCGCTGCAACGGCGATTATTGCTGGATTCAATCCATGGGCGGCAACACTGCTGGCTATCGCTGCTGGCGGGTTATGCGGCTTGGTCACCGCCTTTCTTGCCGTGCGCTGCGGGATCCTCCACCTGCTGGCCAGCATCCTGACCATGATCGCGGCGTTCTCCATCAATATCCGTATCATGGGCAGCCCAAACCTTTCGCTGCTCGGTGAAGATACCTTGTTTACCCCATTCGAAATACTCGCTTTCGACTATGGGCTGGACGAGGGCATTATGCGCCTCGCGGTAGTGCTGGCCTTGGTGATCGCCAGTGCGTGGGTTATCACCCGCCTGCTGGCCAGTGATTTTGGCCTTGGCTTGCGCGCAACGGGCGTCAACAGCCGCATGGTCAATGCCCAAGGCGGCAACACTGCGCTGTATACCTATTTCGGCCTAGCCCTATCCAACGGGTTTGTGGGTTTTGCCGGCGCACTATTTGCCCAGACCAACAGCTTTGCCGACGTAACCTCGGGGGTCGGGACCATAGTGGTTGGCCTCGCCGCGGTGATCCTCGGCCAGACCCTGCTGCCCGGCCGTAAGATCTGGGTCGCAGTCATTGCCGTGATCCTCGGCTCTATCTTATATCGCCTGGCCGTCGCTTTTGCCCTGAGCAGCGGCATGTTCGGCCTGCAGGCATCAGACCTCAACCTGATCACCGCCCTGCTGGTTGCCATCGCCTTGATCGCCCCGCGCATGAAAGGGCAGCTGAAGCGCAGCAAGAAGAAACCATCCGTCGCCACCAACAAGGCCAGTGCAAGGGGATAAGGCAACATGATAGAACTTGAAGATATCCGCGTAACCTTCAATGAAGGCACTATCCTGGAAAACCAAGCTCTGAAGGGGGTTTCCCTGACGGTACCGGAAAAACAGTTTGTCACCGTGATTGGGTCGAACGGGGCGGGGAAATCGACCTTGCTCGGCGCAGTCAGCGGCGAAACCCCAATGGTGGGAGGGCAAGTACTGATCGACAATATTGATGTCACCCAAAAAAGTGTCCACCAGCGCGCCCAATATGCTGCACGGGTGTTCCAAGACCCGCTGGCCGGCACCTGTGGTTCTCTGACTATCGAGGAGAACATGGCACTGGCTTACAAACGGGGCAGCAACCGCAGCTGGAGGCTTGCCCTGTCTTCCCAGCGGCGCAAGCTATTCCAGGAGCGGATCAGCATTCTCGGCCTCGGCCTTGAAGACCGCCTCGGCGATAGTATCGGGTTATTGTCTGGCGGCCAGCGCCAAGCCGTGAGCCTAGTGATGGCAACACTGGCTGACAGCAAGCTATTGCTGCTCGATGAGCATACCGCCGCGCTGGATCCCCGGATGGCCGCCTTCGTCCTTGCGCTAACCAATAAAGTCGTGCAGGAGTTCGACCTCACTGTCTTGATGGTCACCCACTCGATGAAAGATGCCCTGGCCTATGGCGAGCGTACTGTCATGCTGCACCAGGGCGAAATCGTCCTCGATGTCGCTGGCGAGGAGCGTAACCAGATGGGCGTCAAAGACTTGTTGGAAATGTTTAGCAAGGTTCGCGGCGAAGAGCTGGCGGACGATAGCCTGCTGCTGAACTAGTGCCGAAATTGCTATTCGCGACCTGCGGCAAATTAAAGTAAAATACCCATCGTGCCCAGCGTGTTCTGGGCCTTATTGATTTTTTAGGAAAACGATGAAAAAAACATTTGCTTTAACTCACCCGAAGAAAGCGGTTCCGCGCGTTGTCGAAGCTGTAAAGTTCGAGGTAAAGAAATACCTCAAGCGTGAACGTAACAAGTCCCTGCCAGCAGGCGCTGACTACTGGGATTTCGACTGTAAATATGGTCACACCGAGCAGGAAGCAAAGGTTATCCACGTTAAAGAAATCAACAAGTGCATTGACGAAGCCGAATCACTGGCGCTTGAGTCTTTCTACTTGGAAATCTTGGCCAAGCCGGCAGTCCGCAACAAGCGCCAAGTTGAAGACGAAGAGTAATCGTCGATAAAAAAAGTAGCCATAGGCTACTTTTTTATCTTTCAATTTAGCGGGGTAGCCCCACTGCCTTTCAATTACCAGCCTAGAACCAGCGTTCCAGCGACGATTTGTCCAATTGCTTGAAAGCACGGTTTAGCACTTGCGCCAACTCTTTATAGCGCGGGCGGCTCTTCAGCGGCTGCAGCGTATACCCTTCACTCACGATCTTGTCATGGATTTCACGGTACCAGGTCGCCAGCGACGGCGGCAAATCGGTACGGCTGCGCTTGCCGAGCCACCACAGCCCCTGCAAGGGCATGCTCAGAGCAAACAGGGCAATGGTGATCGCCTGGGGTAAAGCGTCATAGTTATCAAAGGCCATTTGGCTCAATACACTCATTACCGCAACTGCAGGCATTACCCGCATCGCAAAACGTGTCGCTTTAATATAACGCTGCTCGGGAAACAGGATGGCCAACTCTTTGCGCATTGGCCACGTAGCCATGTAATCCTGGCCATGACGGAAAGCTTGCCAAATAGAATGTTGTTGACTCATAAACCACCAAATTTCAAAAAAAACAGTAAAAATTCAAAACTCGCGATAACAAACTTGATTCAAATTAATTTTTTCTAAAAATACTTTTGTTATATTGCACCACAATCGCTATCCTATGCACGCCTACATTTATTGTTGCCTGTAATCATCGTTCTGGCAACTGAAGGCGCTTCCAAGGATGGCCCAGAATCTGGGTTACACGATTCTATCTTGATACGGATGTAGCACGATTTTGACCCTGATTAGACCGGCTTGTCGAAAAGTCGTCTATCCTATGGGTAATTTTTATTTCAGTTGAATATCAACTTTCAGACAGATTATAGGTAGTCACTCATGTCTAAGCTGGTTTTAGTTCTAAACTGCGGTAGTTCTTCTCTAAAGTTCGCTGTTGTTGACGCGGTATCAGGTGAAGAGCACCTGACAGGTCTTGCAGAATGTCTGCACCTTCCAGAAGCTCGTATCAAGTGGAAACTTGACGGCAAGCACGAAGCTCAACTAGGTGACGGCGCGGCTCACGAAGAAGCTCTAGCGTTCATGGTAGACACAATTCTTGCTTCTAAGCCTGAACTATCTGAAAACCTAAAAGCTATCGGTCACCGTGTAGTACACGGCGGCGAGCAGTTCACTAAGTCTGCACTGATCTGTGAAGACGTACTAAAAGGTATCGAAGACTGTGCAACACTAGCACCTCTTCATAACCCTGCTCACATCATCGGTATCAAGGCCGCTCAGAAGTCTTTCCCTGAGCTGAAGAACGTTGCTGTATTCGACACTGCGTTCCACCAGACTATGCCTGAAGAAGCGTACCTATACGCACTACCGTACAACCTATACAAAGAGCACGGTATCCGTCGCTACGGTATGCACGGTACTTCTCACCTATTCATCACTCGCGAAACTGCGAAGCTGCTAGGTAAGAAAGAAGAAGAGCTAAACATCATCAACTGTCACCTAGGTAACGGTGCTTCAGTTTGTGCAATCAAGAACGGTCAGTCTGTAGATACTTCTATGGGTCTAACTCCTCTTGAAGGCCTAGTAATGGGTACTCGTTGTGGTGACATCGACCCAGCTATCATCTTCCACCTACACGACAACCTAGGTTACTCTGTTGAGAAGATCAACACGATGCTAACTAAAGAGTCTGGCCTACAAGGTCTGACTGAAGTGACTTCTGACTGTCGTTTCGTTGAAGACAACTACGGCGAGAAAGAAGAAGCAACACGTGCAATGGACGTGTTCTGCCACCGTCTAGCTAAGTACGTTGCTGGTTACACAGCTTCTCTAGAAGGTCGCCTAGACGCAATCACTTTCACTGGTGGTATCGGTGAAAACTCTGCACCTATCCGTGAGATGGTTCTAAACCGCCTTGCTATCCTAGGTGTTGAAGTTGACGGTGAAGCTAACCTTAAAGCTCGTTTCGGCGGCGAAGGTGTGATCACTACTGAAAACAGCCGTGTTCCTGCAATGGTTGTTTCAACTAACGAAGAACTAGTTATCGCTGAAGATACAGCTCGTCTAGCTGAAATCTAATCGGTCGATACTGATTCCAACGGCTGGCCTAGGCCGGCCGTTTTTTCATGACTTATGACCTTAGGTCATGCTTTTTTGTGGTGCTGTCCAATACCGGTTCACCCATCGTTATTGCACAGCGCTGTCTTGTTTCAATAGTTGAGGAATCCATAGTGTCCCGTACTATTATGCTTGTTCCGGTTGGCGCCGGTGTTGGTCTTACTAGCGTAAGCCTTGGTGTGCTTCGTGCAATGGAGCGCAAAGGTGTTCGCGTTTCTTTCTTCAAGCCTATCGCCCAGCCTCGTCACGGCGGTGATCAGCCAGATCTAACAACTAACATCATTGCTGCTAACAGCGATATGAAAGTGGCTGAACCTTTCTCAATGGCTTGTGCAGAAGAGCTTATCCGTAACGATAAGAGCGACGTTCTGCTAGAAGACATCGTAGCACGCTTCAAAGAGTCAACCGCTGATTCTGAAGTTGCACTAATCGAAGGTCTTGTTCCAACTCGCAAGCACCCATTTGCTAACCAGATCAACTACGAGATTGCCAAAACTCTAGGTGCGGAAATCGTATTCGTTGTTGCTTCTGGTACAGATAACCCTTCTCAGCTTAAAGAGCGCATCGAAGTAGCATGTTCTAACTTCGGCGGTATCAAGAACAAGCAAATCGCTGGTGTTATCGTTAACAAGCTTAACGCTCCTGTTGACGCAGAAGGCCGTACTCGCCCAGACCTATCTGAAATCTTCGACGACGCTGAAGCGACAGTACCTTCAAACGTTGAAGTTATGCAGGTATTCAACTCTAGCCCTATCCGTGTACTAGGCTGTGCACCTTGGAGCGCTGAGCTGATCGCGACTCGTTCAACTGACATCGCTAAGCACCTGAACGCTGAAATCATCAACGAAGGTGATATCGCAACTCGCCGTATCAAGAGCATCACTTTCTGTGCACGCTCTATCCCGCACATGGTTGAGCACTTCCGCCCTGGCTCTCTGCTAGTAACTTCTGCAGACCGCCCAGACGTTATCGTTGCAGCATGTCTTGCGGCAATGAACGGCGTTGAAATCGGTGCCCTACTGCTTACAGGTGGCTACGAGCTACCTAAGCCAGTTATGGACCTATGTGAGCGCGCATTCGAAACAGGCCTACCTGTTATGACTGCGATGGGTAACACTTGGCAGACATCTCTGAACCTTCAGAGCTTCAGCCTAGAAGTACCAGCTGACGATAAAGAGCGTGTTGAGCTAGTTAACGAATACATGGCAAGCCACATTGACGGCCAGTGGATTGAATCTCTAACTGAAGGTTCAGCTAAAGAGCGTCGCCTAAGCCCACCAGCATTCCGTTACGAGCTAACTGAACTTGCTCGTAAAGCGGCTAAGCGTATCGTTCTGCCAGAAGGCGACGAACCACGTACTGTTAAAGCAGCAGCTATCTGTGCTGAGCGCGGCATCGCTGAATGTGTGCTTCTTGGTAACCCAGAAGAGATCAAGCGTGTTGCTGAGCAGCAGGGCGTAACTCTAGGTGCTGGCGTAACTATCATCAACTCTGATGAAGTACGTGAAAACTACGTTGCTCGCCTGGTAGAGCTTCGTGGCGCTAAAGGCATGACTGATGTTGTTGCCCGTGAAAAACTTCAGGATTCTGTTTTCCTAGGCACTATGATGCTTGAAAACGACGAAGTTGACGGCCTGGTTTCTGGTGCGGTTCACACCACTGCGAACACTATCGTTCCTCCATTCCAGATCATCAAGACTGCACCTGATGCGTCTATCGTATCTTCTGTATTCTTCATGCTACTGCCTGACCAAGTACTGGTATACGGTGACTGTGCGATCAACCCAGATCCAACAGCTGAGCAGCTAGCAGAAATCGCTATCCAATCTGCTGACTCTGCAAAAGCATTCGGCATCGAGCCTCGCGTTGCAATGATCTCTTACTCTACCGGTACTTCTGGTAAGGGTGCAGACGTTGAGAAAGTACGTGAAGCAACCAAGCTTGCTCAAGAGAAGCGTCCTGATCTAGTGATCGACGGTCCTCTACAGTACGATGCTGCGATCATGGAAAACGTTGCTGCTTCTAAGGCGCCTAACTCGCCTGTAGCAGGTAAAGCGACTGTATTCGTATTCCCAGACCTAAACACGGGTAACACGACTTACAAAGCGGTACAGCGTTCTGCAGACCTAGTATCTATCGGTCCAATGCTTCAGGGCATGCGCAAGCCAGTTAACGACCTGTCTCGCGGTGCACTAGTAGACGACATCGTTTACACCGTTGCTCTGACTGCGATCCAGGCAAAACAAGCTGACGACGCTAACAAGTAATTTTTTGTTACTTGCATAACCTTTCAATACCCCGCACTGCGGGGTATTTTTTTATCTGTATAAAATCAGTTGCTTAATAATTACGATGAAATAATATTCAGCCATTTTCATGCATCCAACATCATATGGTGACAGGTATCACAATAACCATATAAAGAGTATAAGTATTCGTTAACAGGATGTTTTTTCGGAACTTGTATACCACTTTTTGTGTATTTGATGGTTTATAAGTCTACCCCATGAACTTAGTGCAGAAGTTCGAGCGGATTGCAACTTATATGAAACAAGGATAATGGAATAATGTTCTGGATACACCTGTTACTACTGCTAGCTGTTATTTTGATCGGTATACGCCACGGCGGTATCGCCTTTGGTCTACTCGGGGGCCTCGGCGTCTCTGTAATGACCTTCGTGTTTGGTATTGCGCCAGGCTCACCGCCTGTTGGCGTTATGCTTATCATCCTCGCGGTCGTTGCCGCCTCTGCCACGCTTGAAGCCACCGGCGGCCTGAAGCTACTGGTTAAATTTGCCGAGCGCCTGCTTCGCAAACACCCTGAGCACGTCGTCTTTCTCGGCCCGATTTGTACTTACTCCCTGACAGTACTAGTAGGTACTGGCCACTCGGTCTACCCGCTGCTGCCTGTTATCTATGATGTCGCCTACAAAAAAGGTATCCGTCCTGAGCGCCCGATGGCAATGGCCACCGTCGCTTCGCAGATGGGTATCACAGCTAGCCCAATCGCAGCGGCTGCGGCTGTTGTAATGGCAACGGCCATGGACAACAACCTGGATATCAACCTGATCAACGTCTTGATGGTCACCATTCCGGCAACCTTCGGCGGCCTATTGATTGCGTGCCTATGGAGCCTGAAGCGCGGTAAAGACTTGGACAAAGACCCTGAATTCCAAGCTCGCCTTGAAGACGAAGAGTTCCGTAACAGCCTAGTTGATCCTGATCAGGAAGGCTCTGCCGAAGAAGAAGCTGAGCACCAGCGTACGGCCAAGAAAGGCCTTACTGTATTCTTGCTGGGTATTCTAGCGGTAGTTGGTATTGCTCTGTTCAGCAAGCAAGTGCTGCCACAAGGCGTCGGCATGTCGGTTGCTATCCAGTTCATGATGCTATCGGTTGGTGCGGTTATCCTACTGACCACTAAAATCTCACCGAAGCGTATCGTCAACAGCAACGTGTTCATTGCCGGTATGAGCGCGGTGATCACCATCTTCGGTATCGCTTGGTTCAGTGACACCATCATCGGCCACCACAAAGAGTACCTAGTTGGCCTGGTGAGCGGTATGGTGAACGTCTACCCATGGACCTTCGCCTTTGCGATGTTCTTCGTCTCTGTGTTCCTGAAGAGCCAGGCAGCCGTACTGACGATTATGATGCCGCTTGGTTTTGCCCTAGGTATCGACCCTGCGGTGCTGATTGGTGTGCTACCAGCGTGTTACGCTTACTTCTTCTTCCCGTTCTACCCAAGTGATCTGGCGGCTATCAGCTTCGACCGCTCGGGCACCACGGCAATCGGTAAGTACGTACTTAACCACAGCTTCATGATCCCTGGCTTTATTGGTGTGGGCTCTGCCACCATCATTGGTTACTTCATCTCTATGATGGTGAACTAAGCCCTATTAATCTGTAGCGAAAATAAAAAAAGGCCGCTACATCCGTAGCGGCCAACATGTCAGACTCGAATCAACACAATTTAAAACACTAACTCAATACCAAGCTAGTAAAACGTAGAACACGGTACTCCCCACTTACTTGCTGCGTAAGTAGATAATCCAATACCCCATACCGACAAACACACCACCACCGATGATGTTCCCCAATGTCACCGGGATCAGGTTATTGATAACAAAATTACTCAAGGTCAAATCGGCAAAGTCAGCCGGGTTCATGCCGGTCATCTGCCAGAACTCAGGCGTTGCAAGATGCTTGATGCCAATAGCCATCGGCACCTGGAACATGTTGGCAATACAGTGCTCGAAGCCCGAGGAAACGAACATCGCCACCGGCAGGATCATCACCAGAATCTTATCGGTCAGAGTGCGGCCACTGAAGGTCATCCATACCGCCACACATACCAGCACGTTACACATGACACCGAGGGCGACCGCCTGGGTAAAGTCATGATGCAGCTTGTGCTGGGCGATTTGCATCGCGTTGA
This sequence comes from Photobacterium sp. ABD4_091, assembly GCF_056160145.1. NCBI lineage: Bacteria > Pseudomonadati > Pseudomonadota > Gammaproteobacteria > Vibrionales > Vibrionaceae > Photobacterium > Photobacterium sp. ABD4_091. The sequence continues at coordinate 794,232 of NZ_JBSWWQ010000001.1, forward strand.
TACCTACCGCACCACTGCCGGACATGTACTGCTTGGTCATCAGCATAATGACCACGAGCAACAGTGCCCCGATCAAGTTTCCGATGTACACCACCCCCCAGTTGAGCCACAGGCTCTTCCAGCTGATCTTACCGCTGGCACGGGCTACCAATGTCAGCACCGAACTGGTAAACAGCTCACCTCCGGTGATCACCACCAAGATCAGGCCCAAGCTAAAGGCCAAGCCACCGATAAAGCGGGACATTCCCCACGGCATGTCGCCGGCACCCGTGGTGACCGTGGTGTAGAAAACAAACGCGATACCAATATGCATCCCGGCAGTGATCGCCAGCAGCAACGACTTCATCGGATCTTTGGTGGCCTTGCTTACCCCTACCTCGGCCGCTTTCTCCGCCATCTGTGGCGGTAATAGCGAATCAAACTGATTCTGACACATATTGTTTGGCACCTGACACATCTTGAAACACACAAAATTAAGGAGGCGAGATAGTGGCTTTTATCACACAAATATTCAAGGCTTCATCAAAACAATAATTCGAGATATACGAACGAATTGCTCGGTTATACCGAATCAACAAATATTGTAAACATTGAGCAACAAATCCGTACGCCAAAGATTCAAATAGCGCTAACATGCCGTCACATTGCAACTACATTTATACCCCTATGTGCATAGCTGTAGAATATTATGCAGCGGCTCAAACCAGCAAACCTAAGCGGCCAGGATCAAAAAAGGCGGCTAATTAGCCGCCTTAACCTAAACTGTTGAATAATTTTCCAGTTACACCAACTCAACCTGGCAAATGATCTCGTCATCAAACGACAGCACTTTCAGCGTATTGTCTTCCAGCAGGCCGTAGCTTGCCTGGTACTCGCCACGCGGAATTGTTACTGAACCTGGGTTGTAAACAAAAAGAGATTCTTTCTTTTCAGCAACAGGGAGGTGGGTATGGCCTGACACCACCACGTCGCCATCGCGCAGGCGCGGGTGCTTGTCACCGTTGTAGAGGTGGCCGTGAGTCAGGAACAGGCGGCGGCCATTCGGCAGCAGTACCAGGTTATAGTCGGCCATCATCGGGAAGTCCAACAGCATCTGATCCACATCGCTGTCGCAGTTGCCTCGTACTGCGGTGATCTTCTCGGCATGCTGGTTGAGCTGCTCAGCCACGTCAATCGGTGCATATCCCGCAGGCAATGCATTTCGCGGGCCGTGGTTTAGCACATCACCAAGCAGGATCAGGTGGTCGGCACCACTCTGCTCGAACTTAGCCAGAGTGCGGCGGGTGCTGTCGGCACAGCCGTGGATATCAGAAGCAAAAAACAATTTCATGTCAGGTGATCTTTCTTCGGTACAGGATGCCAGTGATCCTACACCTAAGCCCATGACAATGCCATTGCACGAACGGTTACGATTCTTCCTGCAGCATGCCGTTCAGTACGATGTTGTTGTAACTCACCATACCGATGATATGACCATTTTCAATAACCGGGGCGCGACTGATCCCGAAGCGTTCGAACAAACGGGCACAGTAGCGGACATCCATCGTGGCACTAACTGACAAGGCCGGCTTTGTCATGATTTCGTAGACATTCGTCCGCTCCGGCGAGCGGTCCAGCGCCAGTACCTTCTTGGCAATGTCGTTCATCAGCACGATACCGTACTCATCGTCGTCATTGCGCTTGTTGACGATCAGCGCCTTGACTTGCTTGCGCTTGGCTGTGCGGATCGCCTCGGCCACCGTTGTCAGCCCTTCAACCGTCGCAAAGGTGTCCATCATTACATCCCGTACCCGAACCAAGGTGTCATCACTCATAGCTTCGCCTCAACAACTTTGGTTAACGTTTCAACCTGGTGGGCTACCCCCACCGCATCTTCGATATCGAGCTGGACGGCAATTCCCTGCCCTGAGGAGGAATCAAAATCCCCGACCCGCTCGATAGTTTCCAAAATAGCCCTCGCCAAGTGCTCTTCGACCACAAACAAGATCACATCCCGCTGGACATCCAGCCCGAGGCCGAAAAAGGTCTTCTTCTGGTACAGGCCTTCCCCGCGGGCATTGTTAATCACCGTTGCCCCCGTCGCCCCGGCCTTGCGCGCAGCATCCAGAACCGCATCGGTTTTCGAGTCCTCGACAAAGGCCAATAACAACTTAAATCGCATTTCCTTCTCTCCTCTTAGCCTGCCTTGCCGACAGCTGGGCATAAGCCATTACTGTGATCATCGGAAACAGGCTGGCAAACGCAATGAGCCCGAACCCATCGAGCATCGGGTTTCTTCCCGGCACGGTGGAAGCCAGCCCCAGCCCCAGGGCCGTGACTATCGGTACCGTCACCGTTGATGTCGTCACCCCGCCAGAATCATAGGCCAAGGGAACAATCATTTTGGGTGCAAAGTAGGTCTGCACCACCACCACACAGTAACCCGCCAGAATGTAATAATGGAGCGGGTCGCCGGCCACAATCCGGTAGCTGCCAAGCGAGATCCCCACCGCCACACCCAGCGCCACCGCAACACGCAAGCCGTTAACACTAATGGTATCCCCCGAGACCTGGTTGGCTTTTATCGCCACGGCAATCAGCGAGGGCTCGGCGATGGTGGTGCTAAAACCAATCGCGGCAGCAAAAATGTATACCCAGTAGTACCGGGTCCAGGGGATCACATCCGGGATCCCTTCCCCGCTGTCGAACAGGAAATCCATCGCGGTCAACTGGGCGGCCATAGACTCACCCAGCGGGAACAGTGCCAGCTCGAGGCCGAGCAGGAAAAATGACAGCCCGACCACGACATAAACGAACCCAAGGGCGACCCTCGGCCAGTTGGTAACCGGGCGGCGTAATACCACCAGTTGGAAACCGAAAATGATAACGGCAATCGGCACCACATCGCGCACTGTCATCAGCAAGGTGGAGAAAAAGTGAGGAACAATCCCATTGAGCTCTGTCATCCCAGTCCTCCTAGTGCACCAGCATGCCGTAGGCCATGACGAATATCATCGGTGTCAGCGAGGCAAAGGCGATCAGGCCAAAGCCATCCACTATCGGGTTCCGGCCCTTTATTGATGATGCCAGCCCAACACCGAGTGCAGCCACCAGCGGGACGGTAATGGTCGACGTGGTCACCCCGCCGGAATCATAGGCTATCCCGACAATGGCTGAAGGAGCAAACCAGGTCATGACCATCACCAGCAAATAGCCACCGATGATCATCCGGTGGATTGGCCAGCCTTTTAAGATACGGATCACCCCAAGCATAATGGCAATACCGACCGACAGCGCCACCGTCAAACGCAGGCCTGTCGCATAATCCAGCTGGCTGCTGGCATCGGAGGCTATCAATCCCCCTTCAGCCGCCACCTTGGCGGCCTCTGCCGAAACTGCGGTAAGTGCCGGCTCGGCAATGGTAGTACCAAACCCCAGACAGAACGCGAAGCACAGCAGCCACCATACACTGCCCTTGCTGGCAAAGGATCGCGCCATTGACTCACCGATCGGAAACAGCCCCATTTCCAGCCCGAACACAAACAAAGTCAGGCCGATCACCACAAATGCCAAACCAACTAAGATCGGGCCGAGCTGCGGCATTGGCTGCTGCAACACAACCAATTGGAAGAAGCCTATCACCAGAATAATCGGCAATAAGTCACGCAGGCTAGAAAGCAGGGATTTCAGCAGGGCGAGTACAAACGACATTCCACCTCCTGGCTGCCGCCCGGTAATCAAAAGGGTATACCTTCAAGGTACTCCCCAATCGTACATAGACACAGCTTTTATATGCCAACACGAGAGCTAGCCCACATAACCAAATGTCATAAAGAAAATAGTTAGCGGTATCAACCCTTTGGTTTAGCTATACTTATGTCGAGAGTCATACACGCAGGGCAAAGCCATAGCCTGAAAGGAGCAGCATGAAGATATTAGTGACCGGCGGAACCGGGTTTATCGGCTCAGCTTTGATCAATGCGCTAAAGCAGCATGATGTCACCGTATTGAGCCGGGATCCGGCCAAGGCTAGCCAAAACCTAGGCAGCAAAATCAACGCCGTCGCCTCCCTTGACCAGTTCGATAACCTTGATCACTTTGATGCGGTCATCAACCTTGCCGGCGAGCCGATCATCAACAAGCGTTGGAGCCCGCAGCAGAAGAAGAAAATCTGCCACAGCCGCTGGGATCTGACAGAACAGCTGGTCGCAAAAATCAGAGCCGGCAGCCAACCGCCCCATACCTTTATCAGTGGATCTGCCGTGGGGGTTTATGGCGATCAGAAAAGCACAATTATCGACGAGTCGTTTGCCATCAGCGACCATGTGAACCACGACGACTTTGCCCATCATGTCTGCCAGCGCTGGGAAGACATCGCACGCGAAGCTGAGGGCGAGCAAACTCGGGTGTGCCTGCTCCGCACTGGCATTGTGCTAGGGAAACATGGCGGAGCGCTGGCAAAAATGCTGCCACCCTACCAGCTTGGGCTGGGCGGGCCTATCGGCAACGGCTCGCAATACACACCTTGGATCCACCTGCAGGATATGGTCGATGCCATTGTGTTCCTGCTCGAGACGCCGGCAGCCAAGGGGGCATTCAACCTGTCTGCACCGGAGCCTGTCACCAACAAGGTATTTAGCCAAACCCTAGCCAAAGCACTGCGCCGGCCCCATATCTTCTTCACCCCGGCATTCGTGCTGAAGCTAGCCCTCGGCGAAGCCGCGTCGCTGCTGCTAGAAGGCCAGCGGGCGGTACCGGACAAGCTCGAAGCGCTCGGCTATGACTTCCACTACAAAACCATTGATATGGCCTTGGGTGACATAATTTCGTCCTGACTTGGGTGACATAGCTTCTACCTGAATAGCTTCGGCCAGAGTTCTGCCTCCTGAGCTAAACCCACCGGGCAGGTTGCTTGCCCCAATACAGGTAACAGAACAAGCAACAGAACTGGCTACAGAAATAGTGATGACAAAAAAGGCTTCCCGGCACGATTGAACCGGGAAGCCTTTTTAAAGCAATGACGAAATAAGTAGTGCCTAGCCCCTAATCGGCTGCAGCAGGCTGTTGATCATCGAACGGATAATTAACACCACCAGCAGCAGTGATAGCAATGGCACCACCAGCCACATCACCGGGTGCAGACTTACCGGCAGCTCAAAGCCCCACTTCACCAACGCCGCCACTACCGCTTCGGCACCTGCTGCCGCCATGACACCTGCCAGCAAAGCCATGATGCCGTACTCACCCCACACCGTTGCTGAGACTCTTTTCCGACTGGCACCCAGTGTCCGGTACAAGCGGATTTCGTCCCGGCGCTGGGCTAGGCTCAAGCGCAGCAAGGTCATTACCAACAATAAGCCACTGACCACACCCAGGCCCGCCAGCACCGACAACGACAAGGAGACCTGCTGCATGATGCCCTGGATACGGGTTGCCATGGTGCGCAAGTCGAGCAAAGTAACGGTTGGATAATCCCGGCCAAGCTGGTTAACAATAGCCTGTTGGTCTGCCTCAATACGGAAGCTCACCAGCCACGTAGACGGTATATCAGCCACCACATCAGGGGTGAAGATGAAGAAGAAGTTGGGCCGCATGTTTCGCCATTCGACTTCACGGATGCTGGTCACCTTGGCACTGAAAGGCTGGCTGTTTACGTTGAAAGCCACAGTATCACCCACAGTGATCCCCAACCTTTCAGCCACACCCGATTCAACAGAGACCCCATTGGTGGCTTGCCATTCCCCAGCAATAACTTTGTTATGAACAGGAATAGATTCACGCCACGTCAAATTGAGCTCACGTCGCAACGAGCCATCAACCTCTTGGTCACTCTGTTTAGCTCGCTCAAGAAGGTCTTCTTGGTTGAGATGGGTTATCCGCCCACGGATCACAGGATAACTATCAGATCGCATCACATTTTGCTGATCCAAATATTTAAGATACTCCTGTTGCTGCTCTGCACTGATATTAAGCGCGAACACATTCGGCGCATCTGCTGGCAGGGTTTGCTGCCAGTCCGCCAGCAGATCTGAGCGCAGTAGCCAAATCACTGTCAGCAGCATCAGTGAGCTGGTCAGAGCCGCCAACTGAGCCCCAGTTGCCATCGGACTACGGTTAATCCGGCTCAACGCCAGCGTTATCGCTGGCCCCCAGCGACCCCGCTTGAGCCCCCGGACAATGGCGACCCCAACCACGGCAAGAATGACAAGGATAGCAGCCAGCCCCAACAAAGTTAGCCACATCAACCCGTTGCTTCCCAACCACAGTAGGCCAGCTACCAACGGCAAGAGGGCAAGCAGGTAGCCCTTGTTGCTGGTCTGCCAGCTATCCATTCTCTGGATCACCGAAATCGCTGGCGCATCCACCAGCTTCAGCAACGGGATCCCCATGCCCGGGATAGCAACCAGCAAGGCAACAAGCACACTCACCACCAGCGGAGTAAAGCCAACTCCCGGTAAGGGATCAGGCAGAACATCCACCAAGGGCACCCGAAGCAAATATTCCAGCAGGGCACCGATCGCTACCCCTGCCACCAGCGCAAGGCCAAACAGCATACCGAGCTGCCGTGCCAGCCATTGCCACAGCCACTTCTTGCTAGCCCCCAGGCTTTTCATCATTGCCACGACCTCGGTACGGGTCGAGGCGTAATGCATGCAGGTCAGCACCAAGGTGGCAGTCGCCATCAAAATCACCAGTATCAGGGTAAGCGACAGGTACTGGCGGGCTTTTTCGATAACATCACCGGTTCGCCCTTGCGAGGTTTCACTCAGCCAGCGCTGCCCGGGCTCAAGCTCTACTTGCTCCTGCAATGCCTTGAGCTGGCTATCTGCGCCGGTGAAATACGCCCGGTACTGTACCCGGCTGCCGGGCTGGATTGCCCCGGTACTGTCCAAGTCTCCAGCGTGAATAAGCACGGCTGGCATCTGGCTAAACGGGTTAAACGACAGCTCCGGCTCCTGCACGATAGTGCCGCTCACTTTGAGCTCGGCATCACCAATAGCAAGCACATCACCGGGCTCGACTTTCAGCAAATCAAACAACCGCTCCGCCAACCATAAATCACCGGGCTGAACCTGATGGTGGATACCGGCCGGGCTTTTCAGCTCAAGCTCGCCCCTGAGCGGGAAGTCACCCTCGACGCTTTTGACGCTGACAAGCTGCATGGCCTCGTCGCTGAAGGCCATGGTGCCGAAGCGAACCTGCTGGGAAACCACCAGCCCTAGCTGCTCCGCCTTGTCCAGAATGGGTTGTTCAACCGGATTGGCCGAGCGGAATACTAAGTCGGCGGCAATCATGGATCGGCCTTGATCGACCATGATCTTCTCGACCCTCACCACCAAGGCCGCCAAGGCAAACACACAGGCGATAATCAATGTCAGGGCCACGGCAACTGGCCATAACTGGCCGTGCCACAATTCGCGCCAGCTCCATTTGAGCAGCAACGAACGGTTGGCAGCTGGGGAATCGGATTGGATATCGGTCATTTCAGTCATGCGGCTACCAAACTCCCACTTTCTAGCGTCAAGGTGCGGTCACAGCGCTGGGCAAGCTGAGGGTCATGGGTCACCAGTACCAAGGTGGTGCCGTGATCGCGGTTGAGGGCAAACAGCAACTCGATAATATTGGCGGCGGTATGCTGATCCAGGTTTCCGGTCGGCTCATCGGCAAACAGCACCTTGGGCCGGGTCATGAATGCCCTCGCCAGTGCTACCCGCTGCTGCTCTCCGCCCGATAGCTGTGCAGGCAGGTGAATTTCCCTACCATTCAAGCCTACTTTTTCAAGCAGCTCACGGGCACGCCCCTCATCGGCTTCCTCTCCCTTGATGATGGCAGGCAGCATCACGTTCTCCAGTGCCGACAACGACGGGATCAGCAAAAAGCTCTGGAATACAAAACCAATGCTGTCACTACGCAGTGCTGCCCGCGCCTCGTCATCCATCGCTGCCAGTGGCTTGCCCAGCAGCTCAATACTGCCCTTGCTTGGGATATCCAGCCCGGCCAGCAAGGTCATTAAGGTCGACTTGCCCGCCCCCGAAACACCAACCAAGGCAATTGCCTCGCCCTGCTCGACCTCGAGCGAAACATCCTGCAAAATGGTGAGAGACGATGATGCTGTCGTCACCTGCTTGGACACTGATACAGCTTTAATCACGGATGTAGACATGATGCGATTCCTTTCAGTAATCTTTTTTCTTGTTTTCACTCAGCATGCCTTCGCGGCCAAGTTGATGGTACTGGGCGATAGCCTCAGTGCCGGTTACCAGATGCAGGCCGAGCAAAGTTGGCCTAACCTGCTGGATGCTGAGCTTGAAAAATATGGCCATGATGTCACTGTGGTCAACGCCAGTATTTCCGGCGATACCACAGGCAATGGGATGGCTCGGCTTCCCCGCCTACTCGAACAACACCAACCTAATTTCGTCTTGATTGAGCTGGGTGCCAACGACGGGCTTAGAGGATTTCCTCCTTCTACTATACGCAATAATCTCAGTGAGATGATCACCGAGATCGAGCAAGCGGGTGCCTATCCACTGCTGATGCAGATATTTGTACCGCCAAACTACGGCAAGCGCTACAGCGACCAGTTTGCAAAAGTGTATCAAGATATCAGCAAGCAGCTTGAGATCCCGCTGCTGCCCTTTTTCCTCGAGCACATTATCCTCAAGCAAGAATGGATGATGGATGACGGCCTGCATCCCAAACCCGATGCCCAACCGTGGATAGCCGATTTCATGGCCAAAGAGCTTGCCCCGCACCTCTAACGACAATAAACAGACAAGGAATGCCCCTAATGACGGCAACGAACCCACTCCGAATTCTGATCACCGGCTGCAGCAGCGGCATTGGTTACTACTGCGCGAAAACTCTTCACCAGCAGGGCCATCAGGTTATTGCCAGCTGCCGCCAGCAAAGTGATGTCGAACGCTTGCAGGGTGAAGGCATTAACTGTGTGCTGATGAACATGGACAGCGAAGCCTCCATCGAGCAAGGATTCAGCGAGGTCCTTGAAATAACCGGCGGCACCCTGGATGTCTTGTTCAACAATGCCGCCTACGGCCAGCCAGGCGCGCTGGAAGACCTCCCGACCCATGCCCTGCGCCAGCAGTTCGAAAGCAACCTATTTGGCTGGCACCACCTAACCCGGCTGGTTATCCCGGTGATGCTGGCCCAGGGCAACGGTAAAATTGTCCAGAACAGCTCGGTATTGGGCCTAGTTGCCATGAAGTACCGCGGGGCCTACAACGCCAGTAAATTCGCCCTGGAAGGGTACACGGATACTCTGCGCCTAGAGCTTAGCAATACCCCAATCAAAGTCAGCTTGATCGAGCCCGGCCCGATTGAGAGCCAGTTCAGAGCCAATGCCAAGGCAAAGTTCGAGCAGCATATTAATATGACAGGCTCACGCCATCAGGCCAATTACCAGCACACACTAGACCGGTTGGGCAAAGACTCACCATCAAATAAGTTCACCCTCGGCCCAGAAGCCGTTCTGAAGCCATTACAAGCCATCTTGGAAGCGGAAGAGCCAAAAGCCCGATATTACGTTACACAACCCACATATATCTTTGGCTTTCTACGCCGTATTTTACCTACCAGGCTGCTCGATTCACTGTTGGTCAAAAGTGATTAATAAACTAAATCAGGCATAGTTCCAAACATAACACTGGCAAATGGTGTTCAATAAACACACTGAAAAATAAGTCACTTACCAATAACCGGGTTCAAAAAAGCACCACTGAGGGACAACAAACCTGAAAAAATACTGAATAGGCAGGCGGAAGCAGATCTTCCGCCGAAAAAAGTAAGAAATGTCATATTTGTGTCACACAGCACGGTTAAGCTTGTAGTGTAAATTGAGGTTGTTCCCTACCGGCCTTTATTTTCCTCAATAACCGTTCCGATACAGAATAAAGAAAGGTGTGACGATGACATTGCGCCAAATAAATATCCTTTGTGTGTGTGTGACACTCGCATTGCTGTTAACGTTTCAATAAATCTGGAGAGCCCAAGCCCGGCTCTCCATTTTTATTTCTGCTGTCTTTTTCTGCCCTGCTCATGGTTTCCAGCCTCCATCTTCTTGCTTCACCTTGAAAAGAAGGCACTTTCCCCCCATAACTATTTCAACCACCAAATTTATGGCCTCAGCGCTTTTTAAGAAGTCCAGGGAGTGAAGAAACCCATGTATGCACATCTAGCCATCGAACTGAACGAACAGAATCTACAACAGGTGATCGAGCAATCGATGCAAACTCCTGTGGTGATCAGCTTCTGGGCACCATCTATGCCGGAATCCGCTGAAGTTAACCAAATACTGGAGAAGCTAGCAGCTAACTATCAGGGCCAGTTCACCCTAGCAACGCTAAACTGTGAGACCCAAGCCATGGTTGCTGGCCAGTTCGGCGTTCGCAGCCTGCCGACTGTCGCAGTGTTTAAAAATGGCCAACCGGTTGATGGCGCAGCAGGCCCACAAACAGAGCAAAGCCTAATGGAAATGCTCGCCAAGCACCTACCAAGCCCAGAAGAGCTGGCGCTCAAAGCAGCACTAGAGCAAGTCGACAACCAGCAATACAACGAAGCACTGCCAGTGCTGCGTGAGCTAGCGACCAAATTCCCCCAAAACAGCGTGATCAATTTGGCGATGGCCGAGTGTCTTTTAGCAACCTCCCAATACGATGAGGCTGAAACGCTACTTGCGACTATCCCGATGCAAGATCAGGACGCCAAATACAAAGGCCTGATGGCAAAATTAGAGCTACACCAGCAAGCCAGCGATTCACCGGAAATCCGCCTGTTGGAAGAGAAGCTGGCAGCTGAGCCTGACAACCGGGAGATCGCATTTGAACTTGCGGTGCAGTACAGCCAGGTTGAGCGTGCAGAAGAAGCATTGGAACTACTGATCAGCCTGCTGCGCAAAGACATGAACTTTGCCGATGGCGGCGCCAAGAAAACCATGATGGACATCCTGGCTGCGCTAGGCCAAGGCAACGCGGTAGCCAGCAAATACCGCCGCCAGCTTTACTCGCTGCTTTACTAGTGGGTTAGCAAACAGCGATTAAGAGGCTGTTTTTTTTAATAATAAATTTTGAAAAGGCAGGATTATCCCTGCCTTTTTTCATGGGAAAGAGAAGGTTAGCCATGCCGGCACAGCCCTTCGATGATAGGGCAGCTTGCCCCCTCATCACCCGGGCATTGCTGCGTCAATGCCTCTAGAGTTTGCTTCATTTCCAGCAGCTCTTTGATTTTCTCGTCGATCTCCACCAGCTTTTGCTCTGCCTTGGCTTTGACGTCGGCACTGCGCCGCTGCGGATCACGGGAAAACGCCAACAACTCGCGGCCTTCATCAAGGGTAAAGCCCACCAAGCGAGAACGCCGGATCAAATGCAGTTCATCGACATGCTTGGCGCTGTACTGGCGGTAACCGTTAGCCGCCCTGCCCGGCGGTGAAATGATGCCCTTATCTTCGTAAAAACGAATGGTCTTTGTCGTCAACCCGGTCTGTTGGGCAACTTCACTGATATTCATATCCAGCCTTACAGTTAATGGAAGGTTATACTTAATAGTATTCTCTGTCATCGCTTCGGTCGCAAGTCAATTAGTGCTTATCCCCCACCGAATTCAAAATTTATTGACCTTCCAGTTGATGGAAGCTTTATGATTACCTCAAATGCATCAAACTGTCTTATCAGTAAGGCTTCAATATGGTCGAGTTAACCCTGCCACTACGAAAAGTGCGCTGTATGAATTGCGCCAATAAAATCAAAGCGGCCCTCACAGAATTACCGGGCGTCGAGTCCGTCGACGTCGATACCAAGCAAGCTAACCTTCAAGGTACCTTTGCCCCCCTTGAAGCCATCGATACTATCTCACAGCTGGGTTACGAAGCAGGGTACCAATACCAGCTTCCCCTCGCTGGGCTGTCTTGCTGCAAGTGCGTACGCAAGGTCAAGGAAGCGCTGGACGGCCAGCCTGAAATATTCAGTTTTGATGTCAGCAAAACCGAGCTTACGGCAACGGGTACACTGCCCGAACCAAAATTAATCGAACTGATTGAATCGCTTGGCTTCAGTGTGCCCGCCCATGGCGCAGCGCAACCAGCGGCTACGCCAAGCAGCTACGAGTTCTCCCTGTCGGGCCTGAGCTGCGGCAAGTGTGTCGCCAAAGTCGAAGCCTTGCTCAAAGAGCGTACAGATATAAACAGCTTCTCGGTGACCAAAACCCATGCCAGCATACAAACCTCGCTGGATCAGGCTGAGGTTATCGGCTTGATTGAAAGCGTTGGGTTTAGCGCCGCTCCAGCTAGCGAAAGCATGACAGATGTAAACAGTGCTGACGAAAACAAGACTCAAGAAAGTAGCACTAACAACGCTAAGCCTGAAACGGTATTAGACGAGCTATCTGACACTGCTACTGCGGATGACGCGTCTACCTCCCAACAATTTATCCTGTCGGGCATGACCTGTGCCAGCTGCGTCAGCTCAGTCGAGAAAGCCATTCTCAGTGTACCTGGCATCTCATCCACCAGTGTCAATTTGGCCGAGCGCACAGCATTGGTCAGTGGGCATGCACTAAGCAGTGCGATCATCCAAGCCGTTGAAGATGCGGGATACCAAGCCGAGTTATCCGAAGACGAGCTGACCCGCCGCCAACGCCAGCAAGAACAAAACGAGAAGGTGTACCGCCAACATATCAAGAATGCCTATATCGCACTGGCTGTCGGTGGCCCATTAATGGCCTGGGGCGTGTTCGGCGGCAGTATGATGATCGTATCGCGGGCGGACCAAATAGGCTGGGGCATCGTTGGTATCATCACTCTGTTTTTGCTGGCTACCGTCGGCAAACACTTCTTCGTCAATGCCTGGAAAGCGTTCAAGCACCACCGGGCAACCATGGACACCCTCGTTGCGCTGGGTACCGGTGCAGCGTGGCTGTATTCGACATTTGTCGTGCTTGTGCCCGATTTGCTACCAATGCAGGCCCGCCATGTCTACTTCGAGGCATCGGCCATGATCCTCGGCCTGATCACGCTGGGACACGCCCTTGAAGCCCGTGCCCGCAGCCGGACTTCGAAAGCGCTCGAACAGCTGATGGACTTGCAGCCACAAACCGCCATCATCGTTGAAAATGGCGAAGAGCGCGAAGTGCCCCTCGCTGACGTGCGTACCGGTATGGTGTTGCGTCTTCATCCCGGCGCCAAGGTACCGGTCGACGGCACCATTCTCGAAGGCCAGAGCTATATCGACGAATCGATGTTGACCGGCGAGCCTATTCCGGCCAACAAGAAAACCGGTGATACCCTCCATGCCGGTACTATCAACCAGCACGGCAGCCTGCTATTTACGGCAGAAAAAATCGGCCGCGATACCATGCTGGCAAGAATCATCGATTTAGTACGCCAAGCACAAAGCAGTAAGCCAGCGTTGGCTCGACTGGCCGATACTATTTCAGCCATTTTCGTCCCTGCCGTGATGATCATCGCGATTGTCACCGCCATGATCTGGTACTACTTTGGTCCAGACCCATCGTCGGTGTATATGCTGGTAACGGCAACCACAGTGCTGATCATCGCTTGCCCTTGCGCACTAGGCCTTGCCACCCCAATGTCGGTCACCGTCGGGGTTGGACGCGCGGCGGAATACGGGGTTCTGATCCGCAATGCCGAGGCCCTGCAAATTGCTGCCGATATCGATACTGTAGTACTGGATAAAACCGGCACCCTGACCGAAGGTAAACCAGCCCTTATCAGCAGCGAGTGCTACAACAGCTTCAACAAAGGCCAATTACTGACACTGGCTGCCAGCCTCGAGCAAGGCTCCGAGCACCCACTGGCCACAGCCATTGTCAACGCCGCCAAGGCAGAAGCCCTTAGCCTGGAACCGCAGGTGAACTTTCAAGCCCAGCCGGGCTATGGTATCAGTGGTGAGGTGTTAGGCCACAGCGTGCTTCTGGGCAACCAAAAACTGATGACCCAGCACCAGATAGACATCGCCCAAGCCCAGCTGGCGACAGAGAGCGCCAGCGAGCAGGGTGCGACCCCTATCTATGTCGCGGTTGATGGCCTGCTGGCCGGTTTACTGGCTGTCAGCGACCCAATCCGCCATGATTCGGTAGCGGCTATCAAGCGCCTGCGAAAAATGGGGCTGGATGTGATCATGTTGACGGGTGATATCCCGGCAACGGCAAATGCCATTGCCAAGCAAGCAGGTATTGACCATGTGATTGCCGGTGTACTGCCAGACGGCAAGGCCAGCGAAGTGGAAAAAATCCAGGCTCAAGGCAAGCGGGTTGCCATGGTCGGAGACGGCATCAATGATGCGCCAGCCCTAGCCCAGGCCGATATCGGTATCGCCATGGGCAGCGGCAGTGACGTGGCCATTGAAAGTGCCCAGCTGACCTTGGTCCGCCACTCACTTCACGGTGTACCTGATGCCCTGCAGCTTTCCAAAGCCACCCTTCGCAACATGAAACAAAACCTGTTCGGGGCCTTTGTCTATAACACTTTGGGGATTCCCGTAGCGGCCGGGATCCTGTTCCCGTTTACTGGCGCATTGCTCAGCCCAGTTGTCGCCGGTGCTGCCATGGCACTGTCATCGATCACAGTGGTCAGCAACGCCAACCGCTTGAGGCTGTTCAAGCCTGACGGCGAAGACAGGCAAGCCGCCAAGCCCCACTCACAGCCACAGACGGAGAATTAATATGGTCGCTATCATCGGGTTCATTGCCATTGCCTTTATTGTCTGGTGGTTCTGGCTTCAACCTAAAAAGTAACTCCCTAGCCCTACCCGATCCTATGTTGAGCTGATATAACAAACAGATAACTGGCTTTATCAGCTCACAGGATCAATATGCTGAAATCACTCTTCACCCGGGCAGCCCTGCTGCTGCCCTTCATCACCACCAGCGTGGTCGCCGAGCCATTGGTTTGGCAAGCCCAAGATGCCCAGCGCCAATTTATCATCCTTGGTTCCATCCATGCTGGTGACGACGGTTTCTACCCACTGCCAACGGCCTTTACCTCCCACTGGGACAGTGCCGATGCCCTCGTTGTTGAAGCTAACATCCTCCAGCCAAGCTCGGCGCAACTCAACCCGGCAGTGTCTACCACCGCCGAGATGCTATCAGAGACTGAAAAGCAATCCTTAGCTGCCACTGCCAAGCTAGCTGGTTTGTCTTCATCACCCCTGCTTAGCTCCCCCCCCTGGCTGGCAGCGATCAGTTTGCAGATGAAAATGGCCGAACAGGCTGGGCTCAGCCCTGACAGAGGGATTGATATCACCCTGCTCAAACGCGCCCAGGCCAGCCAGTTACCCATCCTCGAACTGGAAAGTATCGAGAAGCAACTTCGTTTGATGGAGCAATTGGACGATCATGGCAAAAACCTGCTGATGGCCACGGTCAATGAATGGGATGAAATGACCGACCAGCTCACCTGCCTGATCAAAGCCTGGCAAGCCGGCGACCAAAACCAGCTTGATAACCTGTTTAATGAGAGCCAGTACGATGACAACACCGACGCGGCCTTGATTGTCGACCGCAACCACGACTGGGCGGCCAAGCTGATTAAGGATCCCACCTATCAGCGAGGCAAGTTTTTGATTGTCGTTGGGGCGATGCACCTACTGGGAGAGGAAGGGTTACCTGAGCTGCTCAAGCAAAAAGGGTTTTCAATCAAGCAACTGAGCCAAAGCAAACAAGCGTCTTGCGGTTGATGGTTTGATAGCGGGAGTGCGCTACCAAACTGCGCTATTCACTGACGCCAGAAATGAAATAAGCCCCAAACTACGCGTCCCGGACTTTCGCTGCAGGCTTTGAAGAGTGGTCGGTGAAGAGGGATTCGGCGCGGCTGGGCTTCCAGACCCCGACCCTCTGGACCACTTTTACCAAGAAGCAGGAGATGCGCTAACAAATTGCGCTATTCACTGACGCCAGGAATGAAAAAAGCCCCAAACTACGCGTCCCGGACTTTCGCTGCAGGCTTTGAATAGTGGTCGGTGAAGAGGGATTCGACGCGGCTGGGCTTCCAGACCCCGACCCTCTGGTCCGCTATTCCCAAAATCCTGAGATGCGCTACCAAACTGCGCTATTCACTGACGCCAGAAATGAAAAAAGCCCCAGTCTTTCGACTGAGGCTTTAAAGAGTGGTCGGTGAAGAGGGATTCGAACCCCCGACCCTCTGGTCCCAAACCAGATGCGCTACCAAACTGCGCTATTCACCGACATTGTCAGCAGCACGCCATACAGGCTTACCACTTGAATAAGTGGTCGGTGAAGAGGGATTCGAACCCCCGACCCTCTGGTCCCAAACCAGATGCGCTACCAAACTGCGCTATTCACCGACTTTGTCAGCAGCACGCCATACAGGCTTACCACTTGAATAAGTGGTCGGTGAAGAGGGATTCGAACCCCCGACCCTCTGGTCCCAAACCAGATGCGCTACCAAACTGCGCTATTCACCGACTTTGTCAGCAGCACGCCATACAGGCTTACCACTTGAATAAGTGGTCGGTGAAGAGGGATTCGAACCCCCGACCCTCTGGTCCCAAACCAGATGCGCTACCAAACTGCGCTATTCACCGACTTTGTCAGCAGCACGCCATACAGGCTTACCACTTGAATAAGTGGTCGGTGAAGAGGGATTCGAACCCCCGACCCTCTGGTCCCAAACCAGATGCGCTACCAAACTGCGCTATTCACCGACAATAAATAATGGCGTTATAGGTTGCCACTACTTGAAATAGTGTGTCGTGAAGAGGGATTGACGCGGCTGGGCTTCCAGACCCCGACCCTCTGGTCCGCTATTCTCAAAATCCTGAGATGCGTACCAAGCTATGCTATTCACCGACGAAATAAGTAAAAAGCCTTTGAAACTCTTTACTTGAATCAGCATTGCTGCTGAGGTGGCTTATAATACTCAGCCAAAGAATTTACGCAAGCAGAAATACTCATTTTTAAAAAAAACCACTTCCAATTGCTCACAGAACTATCAACCAAGGCGAAAAAGTGATCGCAACCGCACTAGTTAACACAAAGTTAATACAACCCGTAAACCATTGATCCAGATCATCACAACATTTTCGCTGCATTGTTTATCTTATGACCACTATCCCACGACCTAAAGGAATACTTATGGATTTTTGGTTAGATCTACTTTTTGGTAATGCCGTAGGCCTGTCGTCAATGATCGTTATCTTTGTCACACTGGGATTAATGTTATTTTTTGGCGGTTACTTTGTTTACAAAGTACTGTCTGCACCCTCTCCTCACTAGAGCCATTTCGCAATGCCATCTGCTTGCGCCAGGGTCCAAATTGTCGGTTGAGGCCCTGGATTTATTTCCCCTCCCCTATAAGTATTAACCCTCTGCTCCATCATTCCTCTTTTTCTGCCACCTCCAGCATGCAACTTGAAGGGACTTGGGTATATAATCGGACATATATGCCTTCAACCCTGAAACACCATGTCTGAGAACGATGAATTAGATCTCTTCCGAGAGATGATGGCTGATGTCGCTCCTATCAAGCAGGATCAAGTCGAAGTCGCCCACAAACACCAAGTTACCGAAGCCCAACTCGCAAGGCGCCTGGCAGCACAAACCCTGTCTGACGGCGATCCTGAATACCTTTCTCTGGATTATGCCAAGATGGTCAAGCCTGATGATATGCTGGCATTCAAACGTGATGGAGTGCAGGAAGGCGTATTCCGCAAACTCCGCTTGGGTAAGTACGATATCCATGCCCGGTTAGATCTACACCGAAAAACCTTGAAAGACGCCCGTGACGAGGTAGTCAAATTCCTCCGCCAATGCCAGCGGATGGATATCCGCACCGTGATTATCGTCCATGGCAAAGGCGAGAAATCCAACCCGCCGGCGATGATGAAAAGCTATGTTGCAACCTGGCTAGAGCAGATTTCCGATGTGATGTGCTACCACTCCGCGCTGCGCCAGCACGGCGGCAACGGCGCACTCTATGTGATGCTGAAAAAGAGCCCAGAGCGCAAGCTGGAAAACCGCGAGCGCCACAGCAAGCGACAAGGCTAAACCTAGCTTTAGCTATCAATCTCACATAAAAAAAGGAGCCTGGGGCTCCTTTTTGCGTTTAATTCATTGGTATTTTTACTATCGGCATTAAGCTTGGATGATCACCCGCATAGCCAGCAAGATAAGCACCACGCCAGAGAGCCTATCGATCAGCTGCGCCTTGGTCCGCAGTTTTTCCAACACTTTCGGGTTCGACAGCACGAAAGCAATCAAGGTGTACCAAAGGCCATCCACCAGCAGGGGCGTTGCTACAATAATCGCCCGGCTGCTGAATTCCGTCCCAACCGCGACAAACTGGCTAAACAGGGCAAGGAAGAACAGTGCCAGTTTTGGATTCAGCAGTGAAATCATCGCGCCGTCACGCGCCGCTTCCACCAAGCTGGTTGATTGACCCGCCGCCAGCTTAGCCGCCACGCCACCTTTCGAACGCAGGGCATTGACGCCAAGGTACGCAAGGTAAGCCGCACCCGCATAGGTAATAACATTAAACAATGTTGGAGACTGCTTGAGTACCACCGCCAGCCCCAGCAAAGTCACTAAAGCGTAAACCCCAACACCCGCGGCATGTGCCCAAGACGTCACAACCCCGTGAAGACGGCCTCCCGCCAAGCTGTGCTTGGCAACAACGGCCAGGCTAGGGCCCGGTGACATTGCCCCGAGCATACATATCATGAGTAACGAAAGCCAAATACTGAATGTCATTGTTAGTTCCTATCCGCTAGAGCTAATTTTGTCTGTTTTATGCAATGTAGCAAGTGAAGGCTATGCACGGAAATCAAAAGAAATCATCTTAGCTATGATTTGAAATCATAGCTAAATGTTAGTCCACGAGCATAAGCCTCTACACGTGTTTGAGCACTTCGATAAAGCCCTAAATTGAATACATCGAGTCTCTCATCACCGTTAGCACTTGCTCTCGGAACCAGCGGTGAGCAGGGTCATTTTCGTAACGGGGGTGCCAAATTAGCCAATAGCTGTGCTCTGGCTTGGGTGTCGATAGGGCTTTGTATGTGATCGGCAGCAAAGCCTGCATATTGTGGGCTATGTGCTCAGGCAGCACCATCAACATATCTGTTCGAACCAAAGTCTGGAAAGCCGCGCTGAAGAATGGGACGGAAAACTGTACATCACGGCTTAGCCCCTGCGCTTTTAGCTCCCGCTCGACAAAACTGTCTTTATCCCCCCCGGCCGAGACCCGCATATGGGGATAATCGACGAGCTGCTGTAATGACAAAGCTGGCTGGCTAGCCAGGGGATGCTGTTCACGCATCGCGCACACCGGAAAGTCCGAGCCGATGTGGGCACCGCACAAGCCTTCGGGAATTTGCGGCAGCATGGTGGACACCAGCTGGATATCCAAGTCCGCCAAATTAGATAGGTATTCCGGCGACCACAAACGGTAGCTGATATTGGCCTGCGGGGCCTGTTGCTGCACCCGTTCGACAATATCGGGCAAAATGTACTGGGCGACATAATCGGAGGAAGCCAAGATCATCGGCCCACTCCAGTGCTGCGGTGAGAAGTCAGGTTCATCCAGAAGCCCCTGGCAACTGGAAAGAATGTTATCAACCTTGCCCTTGAGCTGCTGCGCCTTGGGCGTCGGCAGCAAGCGGTTGCCTTCCCTGATCAACAAAGGATCACCGAATAACTCGCGCAGCTGGGTAAGCTGGCGGCTAACCGCTGACTGGGTCAGACACAGGCGCTCGGCTGTACGGCTAACATGCGACTCTTCCAGCAATACCTGCAGGGTACGCAGCAAATTCAAATTGATGTTTTGCATGGTTCCCCCTTAATTGAAAACGGGTCTACTGAAAACAGGTTTGCTGAAAACTAGGCGATTGAAAGTTATAGCTTTGCCAATGGGGCAAATTGCCCGCCGGTCAAAGTGAGGAGATCAGCAGGCGCCAACTCGATTTCCAACCCCCGCCGCCCGGCACTGACACAGATGGTCTCGTACTGCTGGGCTGAAGCATCAAGAAAAGTCGGCAGGCGCTTCTTCTGCCCCAAAGGGCTAATACCACCGACAATATAGCCCGTGGTTTTCTCTGCGATTTTGGGATCGGCCATATCTGCCTTCTTGGCACCTGCCGCTTTTGCCGCCGCTTTCAGGTCGAGCAAACCCGCAACAGGCACAATCGCCACCGCCAGTTTTTTCGGGTCGCCATTTACGGCGAACAGCAAGGTTTTGAACACCTGGTTTGGATCCTGCCCCAACACCTCTGCTGCTTCCAGGCCAAAGTTGGTATTGCCCGGATCGTGCTTGTACTGGTGGATGGTATGGGCGATTTTCTTTTTCTTGGCAAGATTGATAGCAGGTGTCATAGCCGCTCCGGTTCCGTTTCCAATTAACGACAGCCACTATAGCCCAACGCGATTGATGCCAAAAGAAAAAAGACGCTTTGCCTGAAGTGGTACCATTAAAAAAGCCCTGCGGTGCAGGGCTTTGTTCAATCGCTTTGGCCGGAGCCGTTAGCGGTAAACCATCTCACCTTTTGGTGCGAACGCATTAACGTCGATCGGGCTGTTAGTCTGCAGGAACTCTTTCAGTACTTCTGCATCAACAAAACCGGTATTCACATGGCCTGAGTGTTCAGTGATCTTTGGATAGCCGTCACCACCTGCTGCGTTGAAGCTCGGTACGGTGAAACGGTAGGTGTCAGTCAAGCTCATTGGCTTGCCGCCAATCTTCACATCGCTCACTTTACCGTTAGCAACGGTCATTGAAATACCGTAGAACTGGGCATAGGCACCAGAGTCAATCGGTTTGGTCGCAACCACATTCAGGTAGTCCATCACTTCGCTACCTGTCATATCGGTGTAAGTCACGATATTGCCAAATGGCTGTACCGTCAGCACATCTTTGTAGGTGATATCACCACCCGCAATCGAATCACGGACACCGCCCGAGTTCATCACAGCGAAGTCAGCTTTAGCACGCTGCATGTGAGAGGCTGCAATCAAACGCCCCAGGTTAGTCTGCTGGAAGCGAACCACATTACGGTCACCTTCAAGCTTGCCGTTGGACTCGGCGATCTTGATATTGAGCTGCTCCTGACCACGTTCCTGGAATGGCTGCAGGAAGGCTTTCACTTCAGCATCCTGGGCAATTTCATCCTGGATAAACTTCCGCTCGCTAGAACCATCGGCCAACTTAACTTTCTTCTTAAGGTTAACAGGGATCAAATCATAGCTAACCATCTGCAGTTCGCCGTTCTGGAACTCAAAATCAGCACGGCCAACATATTTGCCCCACTCATGGGCCTGGACAATCCAGGTACCGTTCTGCTGATCCGGCTGGCAGTCATCACCCGGATTGAAGTTCTTGTTGTACATGTTTGGACCTTCCATGCACACCGGCTCTTGTGAGTGACCACCGACAATCATATCCAGCTCACCGGCAGGCAGGTAACGGGCAAGCGCCACATCACCCGGCGCATTGATGCCATTGTTGCCGTTGGCATAGTGACCCATATGAGTCGCCGCGATGATCACATCCGGGTTTTCAGTTTCCTTCAGCTGCTCGATCACCTTCTTGGCTTCTGCCTTAGGATCACGGAAATCAACGCCACCGATATATTCCGGGTTACCGATTTTCGCCGTATCTTCTGTTGTCAGACCGACAACCGCAATCTTGATGCCTTGCTGCTCGAAGATCTGGTATGGCTGGAATAGGCGCTCGCCGGTTTCCTTGTCGTAGATATTGGCAGACAGCATCGGGAACTCAGCCCATTCTTCCTGCTTGCGCAATACCTCCAGCGGGTTATCAAACTCGTGGTTGCCCAATGCCATTGCATCGTAACCCAGCATGTTCATACCCTTGAAGTCCGGCTCGGCATCTTGCAGATCAGACTCTGGCACACCGGTATTGATATCACCGCCAGATAGCAACAGGGTTGTCCCGCCTTCAGCTGCAACTTCTGCACGGATCTGATCCAATAGCGTCTTGCGCGCCGCCATGCCGTATTCGCCATAAGAGTTATGCCAGAAACGACCATGGTGATCGTTGGTATGGAGAATGGTGAGCTTATACGTTTGATCAGCCTGCCACGATGGCGCTGTAGTATCAGATTGGCTTGCGCAGCCTGCCAGGGAGGCCAGAATCGCAGCGGTTAATGCCGCCTTGGTGAAAAAGCGTTCCTTCATTGGGGTCACCTTAACCTAATTATGTGATTTTACTAGAATTGACAAGCGTCAGTTTAAGTTATTTGGTGAACACTGTTACGGGGTTTTCATCATTATGTTGACCAGATCACTATACTGGCTTCTCAATTTCATAACGGTGAGATAACAAGCAAAAAAAGCCTCACTGGCGTGAGGCTTCTGATATCATTTTCGGTTTTCCAAAACTTACCTTGGGTTTATCAGGCCGTGGCCAGCTTTCGCGCTGGGTGCTTGATAAAAATCGCCGCAATGGCAGCAAAGGCCAAGAAGAAACAGTAATAGGAATGGCTTACGACTTCTAATGGCGACAGGCCAAAGACCGAGCCCAGCAACAATGCCTGGGCACCGTATGGCAGCACACCCTGTACCACACAAGAGAAGATATCAAGCAAGCTTGCCGAGCGGCGTGGTGTCACGCCATTTTCTTCCGCCAGCTCACGTGCTACCCCGCCAGAGACGATAATCGCTACGGTATTGTTCGCCGTGCAGCAGTTGGTAAGACCGGCCAAACCAGCAATACCCAACTCGCTGGCACGCAGGTTCTGATCTTTAGAATGCTGCTTGCTAAATACGCGGATCACCTTGCTGATCAGCTGTGTCAGGTAAGCGAGCCCGCCCTGGCGGCGCATCAACTCGCCCATGCCGCCGATCAGCATCGACAGCAGGAAGATTTCCTGCATGTTGCCAAAGCCAGCATAGATATCCTGGCCGTAAGCCGATAGGTTGTAGTCAGGTGTGCCGAATAGGCCAATACCACCTGCCAGTAAAATACCGATGCTCAGTACCACGAAAACATTCAAACCAGACACCGCCAATACCAAGATAGTGATATAAGGCAGTACTTTCAGCCACTCCACATCTGTAGCTGCAGGTACTTCAGTCGGTGTGCTGCTAAATAGGAACAGTAGAATCGCTGCAATGGCCGCAGGCAGGGCTATACGGATATTTTCGCGGAACTTGTCTTTCATCTGGCAACCCTGAGAGCGGGTCGAAGCAATCGTGGTATCCGAGATAATCGACAGGTTATCGCCAAACATCGCACCGCTCAGTACCACACCCGCAGTCAGCGCCACATCCATCCCGGCGGTTTGGGCAATACCCAAGGCTACCGGTGCAACAGCGGCAATGGTGCCCATTGAAGTGCCCATCGCGGTTGCAATAAAGGCAGAAATCACAAAGATACCCGGCAGGATCATGCTGGCAGGTAGCATAGACAAGCCAAGATTCACCGTGGCATCCACGCCACCGGTGGCTTTGGCAACTGAAGCAAAGGCACCCGCCAGCAGGTAAATCATACACATAGCAATAATATCGCTATGGCCTACCCCACGCAGGAACTGCTCAATCGCCTTGTTGAGTTTTTCTTTGCTCAGCAGGATAGCTGCAATCACCGCCGGCAGCGCAGCGACTGGTGCTGGCAACTGGTAGAAAGCAAAATCAACGCCTTGCAGGGTCAGGTATGTACCGACGCCGATGAACAAGGCCAAAAAGATCCCCAAAGGGAGTAATGCCAACGCGGACGGTGCTGGCTCGCTAGAATGTTGTTGTGTTGTGTTCGACATGATGACTACAGGACATCTATTTTAGAAATTGCGCCTAGACTAAGTGTTGTTAATGGCCGCGTCAACATCTAGACGTCTAAACATCCAAAAAAGTCATCCTTCCTAGCATAATAAACTCACCAGGTATTAGTGTAACAATACGCATATCACATACCAATAAATCGTCAAAATATTGGCGAAACACCCCTTATTTACGTCAACCAAAAGTCACGAAAAATCATCAGTTTGATTTTTTTTCGAGCAAGGCCACTTTTCCGTGCAACAGGCAAAAATACGCTATAGAATCCGCTCCGCAGACACCTCCCCCACCTGTTGTTGAGATAAAGACAATGACGCTAACCTTGAAACAGAAACTCATTGGCGCCAGCCTTTTTGCTGTTGTGATTATGGCAACGGCACTGACATGGCTTGCCGCCGACCAACTCTTTGACCAGACCCGGCAGGGTATTTATGCCCGGGCAGAAAGCTTGGCCAGTGCCGCCAACGAAGGCATCGGCGACTGGGTGCAGATCCGCCGTGATATCGCCAGCTCGTTCAATGATTACAGCGGCGAAGAAAACATGGTGCCCTACTTGCAGCTAGCAAGAAAAGCTGGCGGCTTCGACGATATCTTCTTCGGTACCCCGGCTGGCGAGATGTTCCGCTCCCACCCTGAGCGTAACCGTGCCGACTATGACCCGCGCACCCGCCCTTGGTATGGCGATGCAGTTAGTGCCAACCGCCAAATTGTCACCACCGCTTACCGCGATGCCATTACCAATGCCTTGCTGATCACCATTGCCGAGCCGGTACGCAAAAACGGCAGCCTACAAGGTGTCGTCGGTGCCGATGTACTGATTGACCAGCTGGTCAATGATGTGATCAATTTGGATGTTGGCAAGAACGCCTACGCCATGCTGATCAACAAGCAAGACAATACTTTCCTTGCCCACCCTGACGAGTCTTTGATCCTCCAGCCAATCAACCGCTTTAGCAGCGAGCTTAACATGGCGCTGATCGACGAGGCAGCCCGTACTGGCAGCATAGAGATGGCAACTATCGGCGGCAAAGAGAAACTGTTTTACTTTGCAGCAGTACCAGGAACAGACTGGGTCCTGGGACTTGAAATGGATAGGGCTACAGAAGAAGCGAGCCATACCTCCCTGCTGCGCCAGCTGATTATCACCTCTATTGTGATCACCCTGATTGTGGTGGCGATCTCCGCCACGCTAGTGGGTTACCTATTCCGCGATCTGGCTCGGGTATCTGAAGCCTTGGCCGAAATTGCCACCGGCGAAGGGGATCTAACCCAGCGCCTGGAGCCGCGCAGCGACGATGAAGTCGGCCAGCTTGCCCATAATTTCAACCGCTTTGTCGGTAATATGCATGCCATGGTATGCAAGCTGAATGATGTGTCGAACTCATTGACCCAGCAAGCGCATGTTACCGCTTCGCAGGCTGAAGAGCGCAGCACCCGCATCCAACACCAGCAGGACGAAATCAATATGGTGGCAACCGCCATCAACGAAATGGCGGCTGCAACCCAGGAAATTGCCGGCAATGCCGACAACACGGCCCGCACCGCCGGTGAAACGGTCGAGGTTTCGGATCACGGCGCAACACAGGTCGGTCAGAGCCAGCACTCTATCACCAGCCTGGCGACTGAAGTCGATACCGCCACCGGCGTGATCAGCGAGCTGAACACCCACGCCCAGAGTATCAATACCATTCTGTCCACGATCCAGGGCATTGCCGAGCAAACCAACCTGCTGGCACTGAATGCTGCTATCGAAGCTGCCCGAGCCGGCGAACAAGGCCGTGGCTTTGCCGTGGTTGCCGATGAAGTTCGCGTGCTGAGCCAGCGTACCCACGCCTCGACGCAGGAAATCCAGCAGATGATCGAGACCCTGCAGCAGACCACAGGCAAAGCGGTCGGGATCATGGAAGACAGCCGAAAGCTGGCAGAAACCAGTGTCGACGATGCCAACTCAGCCTCGGCCAGCCTGTCCCAGATCAACAGCGCGGTCACCAACATCAGTGATATGGCTACCCAGATCGCCTCTGCTGCGGAAGAGCAGTCATCGGTGACATCGGAAATTACCCGCAATACCGAGGGGATCCGCGATGTTTCCAACGAGCTGGCTGTAGAAGCCGGCGAGGCTGCCAAGCAGGCCGCAGAACTGTCTGAGCTGTCATTCCAGCTCCAGCAGGAAATCAGCCGCTTTAAGCTGTAGGCCAACAGTCCAGCAAACCGAAGCGACAGCAATAAAAAAGGCGATACCTTTCGGTATCGCCTTTTTGTTATCCACTTTTTACTCTCAATAAGAGGAATCCAGCAAGCGTATATTACTTGATTTCAATCTCTTCGAAGCCTTTGACTAAGTCATCAAGCTGCTTCAACTGCGCTAGGAATGGCTCTAGCTTGTCCAGTGGGAACGCAGATGGACCGTCACAGCGAGCCTGATCCGGGGTCGGGTGCGCTTCCATGAACAGGCCGGCAATCTTAGTTGCCAAGCCAGAGCGTGCCAAATCAACAGTTTGCTCACGGCGGCCACCAGAAGCAGCACCGTTTGGATCGCGACACTGCAGGGCGTGGGTCACGTCGAAAATGATCGGGCTGCCGTTAGACGCCTTCTTCATTACATCGAAGCCCAGCATATCAACCACTAGGTTGTCATAGCCGTGCAGCACACCGCGCTCACACAGGATGATATTCTCGTTGTCGCACTCTGCGAATTTTTCAACGATGTTGCCTACTTGGCCCGGGCTCATGAACTGGGGCTTCTTCACGTTGATCACCGCGCCGGTTTTTGCCATTGCCTGAACAAGGTCAGTCTGGCGGGCAAGGAAAGCCGGAAGCTGGATCACATCCACCACATCAGCAACGGGCTGTGCCTGGTACTGCTCGTGGATATCCGTGATGATTTTCACGCCGAAAGTATCTTTCAGCTCCTGGAAAATTTTCAGGCCCTCTTCCATACCCGGACCACGGTACGAGTGCACTGAAGAGCGGTTAGCTTTGTCGAAAGAAGCCTTGAAGACATAAGGAATGCCTAGCTTGTCTGTCACTTCAACGTACTTCTCACAGATCTGCATCGCCAGATCACGTGATTCCAGCACGTTCATACCGCCGAATAGGACAAACGGCTTATCATTGGCAACATCGATATCGCCAACGCGAACAACTTTCTGTTCCATCATCTTCTCTCTTAATTTTATTTAGCCCAGACCTGCAAGGGTTAGTGCAGGGTCAGCGGCTCTTTGTTGAGTTCTTTGACCTGAAGCTTCAGCAACTCGGCAGCTGGGTCTTCAGGGCATTGCTCGATAAAATACTTGTAATCCAGGGCAGCGGCATGGCTGCACTCCAGTTGCTGGTAAATATAGCCGCGATCACGGATTTCGTGCGGGTCGCCCGGGCGAAAAGCCCCCAGCACAACATCGCTGCAGCGCAATGCTTCGGCAAACAAGCCTTCGCGCAGCAGCGCGCTTTTCATCACCGTCAGCCAGCGTGCCAGCACGTCGTAATTGCCGGCCGTCGCAAAATGTTCGTTGCGCAGCTCGGTAAACGGCCCTTTGTGGCCTTTCAGCCAGGCCGCCATGACATGCTTACTCAGGTATTCACCATCAAACGGGTTGATGAACTGGGGTTCACTGCCGTACCACTCTACCTTAAGCACAAACTGGGTCGGGAAAGCCACGGCGCTTACCGGCAGATCCAGGCGCTGCGCCAGAAACAGGAACAGTGCCCCCAAAGACACCGGGATCCCTTTCTTGCGCTCGAGCACTTTGTCGAGAAACACGTTATCGGATGAGTAATACTGCTCGTGGTCGCCAATAAAGCCCCACTCACGGTAGAAAAGGCGTAGCAGCCCCTCAAGGCGCAGGTAGCTGTCAGGCTCATCCATCAAAGCCTGCTCGGCCTCCTGGGCAAGACGCTCCAGCTGGATATTCACCCAGCCAGCAGGGAAGCGCGGATCCACCGCATCTGTCATCGCAACCACGCCATCCACCAGCGGCATCTGCTCCAGTTCTTGTTCGGTAAAGCGTAACATGGTTATCCTAGGAAAGAGGTTTTGGTCATTGCAATCTTGGCGGCAGCCATCACCCAGCCCAGAGAGCCAAAGAAGGCAAAGGTCTTAAAGACCTTGTTCGAGCCGATCTTCAAGGTGAAGTAGCCAAGTGCAATATAGGCCAGCACACAGCTAAGCTTTTGTGTCATCCAGCCCCCGGCTGCCGTAAATGGCACGAAACCGGTAATAAGAATCAAGACTACACCCGTCAGCAGCAGCACTGTGTCTACCACATGGGGGGTAATTTTGAGGAATTTTTTCTCGTTCAGTGACGAGTTGGCCATCATCAAGCAGTAACGCAAGATAAACAAAGTCACGCTAAGCGCAATAGCCAGCATATGTAGGTGTTTTATCGCAGGGTACATTGCATACATTGTTATTATCTCTCTATCCTTGCCAGCGGCCCATGGTCACACGATCCAGGCCGGCATAATCCTGTGCTGTGGAGACCTCATGGTAACCCAGCGCGTCTAAAATTCCACGTACAGCCAAACCTTGCTCGTAACCGTGCTCCATCAGCAGCCAACCGCCAGCTTCAAGGTGTTGGCGGCCCTGCTCACTAATCAGCTGGATATCAGCCAATCCGTGGTTGTCTGCGACCAAGGCACTCTTCGGCTCAAACCGGACATCGCCCTGCTCAAGGTGGGGATCCGCTTTGTCGATGTATGGCGGGTTACTGACAATCACCGAAAAACGCTCTTGCTCTGACAGCGGGCTATACCAGCTACCAGAAAGGAAACGTGCATTGGTGATGTACAGATTGGCACGATTTTCCTCGGCAAGCGCAGCGGCTTCGGGGCGCAGGTCAATACCAGTAACGCTAATATTGCGTCGCTCAGAAGCGATTGCTAGCGCAATGGCACCCGTTCCAGTACCCAGATCCAGCACCTTGCAGGCATCGGTAGGCAGCTTATCCAAAGCCAGCTCCACCAACCTTTCGGTATCCGGGCGCGGGATCAGGGTATGGGGTGCCACTTTTAGCGGCAGCGACCAAAACTCACGCTCGCCAACGATATACGCCACCGGCTCACCGGTCAGCCGCCTTGCCAGCACAGAGTCAAAGGCTGCTTGCTGGGCAGCATCCAATTCTTTTTCCGGCCAGGTCAGCAGGTAACTACGGGGCTTATCGAGGACATGGCACAGCAAAACGGCCGCATCGATATGCGGGCTATCGGAGCCCGCATCACTCAATGCCTTAGCCGCCAGCTTAAGCTGGGCGTCTATCGACAGGGTCATTAGTTCTGCTCAGCCATAGCTGCTAGCTGATCGGCTTGGTGCTCTTGAAGAACCGGCTGGATCAAGCTGTCCATATCGCCTTCCATCACTTCGTTCAGGCGGTAGATAGTCAGGTTGATACGGTGATCAGAGACACGGCCCTGCGGGTAGTTGTAGGTACGGATGCGGTCTGAACGATCGCCCGAGCCTAGCAGATTACGACGCGTGCTAGCCTCTTCGGCATGGCGCTTCTCTTCCTCAGCCTGGATAATACGGGCTGCCAGTACAGACATCGCCTTTGCTTTGTTCTTGTGCTGTGAACGCTCGTCCTGACACTCAACCACAATGCCGGTTGGCAGGTGGGTAATACGGATAGCAGAATCTGTGGTGTTAACGTGCTGACCACCGGCGCCCGAGGCACGGAAGGTATCGATTTTCAGATCGCCAGCATTGATTTCAGGGATTTCCGCTTCAGGGATCTCCGGCATTACCGCGACGGTACAAGCAGACGTGTGGACACGGCCCTGGGATTCGGTCGCCGGTACACGCTGGACACGGTGGCCACCTGATTCAAACTTCAGTGTGCCGTAAACGGCTTCGCCGCTGACTTTGGCGATCATTTCCTTGTAGCCACCGTGCTCGGCATCGTTGGCACTCATCACTTCGACACGCCAGCCGCGCGATTCTGCGTATTTGCTATACATACGGAACAGATCGCCCGCGAAGATGCCAGCTTCATCACCACCGGCACCGGCACGGATTTCAACGAAGCAGTTACGCTCGTCGTTTGGATCTTTAGGGATCAGCAGAACCTGAAGCTCATCTTCTAGGCGGATGATCTCCGCTTTCGCTTCCTTGACTTCCTCCTGCGCCATTTCGCGCATTTCAGGGTCGTCTTCGTTGGCCATCTCTTCAGCAGTCGCCAAATCTTCTTTAGCTTGCTGGTAAGCCTGGAAGCATTGGGTTACTTCCTCCAGCTGTGAATATTCACGGGAAAGCGCACGGAACTTGTCCTGGTTACCAATGATCTCTGGATCACCGAGCAAATGCTGGACTTCTTCATAACGCTCAACCAGCGTTTCTAATTTCACTAAAATTGAAGGTTTCATATAGATTTCTACTGTATTCCACTATAGGCAGGGAAGGCTCCCCTGCCAGGATTAATTCTTTGCGGTATCTAAACCTAGCGTCTCGCGGATCACAGCCAGTTTCTCTGGCTCCCCTTCTTTCGCCGCCTGCTGCATGGCACGGGTCGGTGCGTGGATAAGCTTGTTGGTCAGTTTGTTACTGAACTCCACCAATACTTTCTCGGGGTCGCCCCCATTGGCCAAAGCCAGAAGGCTGCGGGTCAGCAAGTCTGACTTGAGCTCTTCTGCCTGGCAGCGGTACTGGCGGATGCTATCGACCGCTTCGAGCGACCGGATCCAACTCATGAACGCCGCGCTTTCCTCGCTGACGATGGCCTCGGCCTGTATCGCCGCCACTTTACGCTGTTCACGGTTTTTCTCAACAATGCTGTGCAAATCATCCACCGAGTAAAGGTAAGCATCGTTCAGATCCCCGACTTCCTGCTCGATATCACGGGGAACCGCAATATCGACCAACAGCATAGGCTGATGGCGGCGTGCCTTGATGGCTTTCTCGACCATGCCCTTACCGATAATCGGCAGCGGGCTGGCTGTCGAACTGATCACAATATCCGCCCGGTGCAGGTGCTCCGGAATTTCCGGCAGGCTGATCACCTCAGCGCCAAATTCCCGGGCAAGGTTTTCAGCCCGCTCCTTGGTGCGGTTGGCGACAATCAGCCGGTTACAGCCCTGCTCTACCAAATGGCGGGCAACCAGCTCAATGGTTTCGCCGGCACCAACCAGCAACACCGTTGCTTCTTCGAGTGACTCGAAAATCTGTTTTGCCAATGTACAAGCGGCAAAAGCAACCGAAACCGCATTGCCACCAATATCGGTTTCGGTACGTACCCGCTTGGCCACGGTAAAGGTTTTATGAAACAGCTTTTCCAGCATGCCCTGAATAACATCGTTATCGCGGGCGTCAGAATAGGACTGCTTAACCTGCCCGAGGATCTGCGGCTCGCCCAGTACCAGCGAATCCAGCCCACACGATACCCGCATCAGATGACGAACAGCGGCCTGCTCCTCATGGAAGTACAGGCTTGGCATTAACTCTTCGGTGCTGATCTGGTGGAACTTACTCAACCAGTCAATCATCAGGCCGGGGCCTTGCTGAGCCACATCGCAATAAAGCTCAGTGCGGTTGCAGGTTGAGACAATCACCCCACTATTGACCTCAGGATGATCCTCCAACTGAGCCAGAGCCTGCTTCATCTTTTCAGGCGAAAACGCAACCCGTTCACGCAAGTCTACCGAGGCTGTTTTATGGTTAATTCCTAGTGCAAGCAATGTCATGGAGACGGTGTACCACTTCGCCGATGAAATAAGGTTTAAGGGCGGATTTTACTTGATGCCCCCACTTAATTAAAGAACGCAGATCGAATCAATGCGGCATTAAGCCACATAATTTAGCATTCATTTATTCATAAGATAGGTAAAAAGAGTGATATATACCTTCCTGTTTCCAAGAGAAGGAGTTGGAAATATTAAGATTTTACCGCTATTGTTTGGCAACAATACTCATTAAAAAAGTGATAACGATGATGTCATTATTGCGACATGCCCGCCATCCTTTTGCCCCTGTTTCCCGTAAAACCCCTTGGCTAGCCCTTATTTTTTCGCTGCTGGCCGGCTGTGCAACCCAACCTCCACAGACATCGCAGACCGATTGGGAGAGCCATGAGCAGGCCCTGGAATCACTCTCCAGCTACCAGGCCAAAGGCAAGCTCGGTTACAAAGGGGAGCAGCGCTTTGGCGCCAATTTGATCTGGGAGACCGCCCCTGGCAATGATCACCTGCTGCTGACGAACTTTTTGGGCTCAACCTTACTAAAGCTCGATGCTACCCCTAGCCGCGTGACCCTGGTCGACAACAATGGCAAAACCCATCAGGGCTCCGATGCCAGCGCGTTGGTATCCAGCCTGACCGGTATCAACCTACCAGTAGAGCAGATGCGCGATTGGTTGATTGGCCTGCCAACAGCCGCCGATACCTACCAGCTCAATGACGAAAACCGGGTTGGCTATCTGGCCAAGCGGGTCGATGGCAAACTGTGGCAGCTCGATTACAACGAGTATGACTACTCGGTTAGCCCGGCACTGCCCAAGCGTATGGTCTTGAGCTCGGCCGGTACCAGCATTACCCTTATCATCCACCAATGGTCCATTAACTAGAGTACGCTATGATCACCCGCACCACTGTATGGCCGGCACCGGCCAAGCTGAACCTGTTCCTTTACATCACCGGCCGCCGCGCGGATGGCTACCACGAGCTGCAAACCCTGTTTCAGTTTCTTGATCACAGCGATACCCTGACCATTACCGCTACAAGCGATACTCAAATCACGCTCTCACCGGCGATTGATGGGGTTAAAACCGAAGACAACCTGATCTACCGCGCCGCCGATATGCTGCGCCAGAAAGCCGGGATTCAGGCCGGTGCTGATATCCACATCAACAAAATCCTGCCGATGGGCGGCGGCCTTGGCGGCGGTTCTTCCGATGCCGCAACCACCCTGGTTGCCCTCAACTACCTGTGGCAGGCGAACCTCAGCGTCGATGAATTGGCCGAGCTCGGTTTGGCACTCGGTGCCGATGTCCCGGTGTTTGTCCGTGGGGTCAGTGCGTTTGCCGAGGGCGTGGGCGAGCAATTACAGCCAGCCGAGCCAGATGAGAAGTGGTATCTGGTTGTCAAACCAGAGGTAAATATTGCTACGGTTGATATTTTCACCCATCCGGGGCTAAAAAGAGATAGCAAAAAACGGTCTTTAAATGCACTGTTGGCAGGGGTTTACGAAAACGATTGCGAAAAAATCGTCAGATCACTGCACCCTGAGGTTGATAAGGCGCTTTCGTGGCTGTTAGAATACGCGCCGTCAAGATTGACCGGCACTGGCGCTTGCGTGTTTGCTGAATTTAGCACCCATGAAGCGGCCACTGCAACCCTGAATAAATTACCTAACTGGCTCCAAGGATTTGTCGCAAAAGGTGTCAACACATCTCCCCTTTTGACAGCCTTGAACGCACATTCTACGGATCGTCAGTAACTACAACTTGGACGCAACCTGAGGTTTCCACCGTGCCTGATATGAAGCTGTTTGCTGG
This sequence comes from Photobacterium sp. ABD4_091, assembly GCF_056160145.1. NCBI lineage: Bacteria > Pseudomonadati > Pseudomonadota > Gammaproteobacteria > Vibrionales > Vibrionaceae > Photobacterium > Photobacterium sp. ABD4_091. The sequence continues at coordinate 827,465 of NZ_JBSWWQ010000001.1, forward strand.
TAACGCGACACCAGAACTAGCCCAACGCATTGCTGACCGTCTTTACATTTCTCTAGGAGACGCAACAGTTAACCGTTTTTCCGACGGTGAAGTCTGTGTTCAGATTAATGAAAACGTTCGTGGTAGCGACGTATTTATCATTCAATCTACTTGTGCGCCAACCAATGACAACCTAATGGAACTGGTTGTTATGATCGATGCACTACGCCGTGCTTCTGCAGGCCGTATTACCGCTGTAATCCCTTACTTCGGTTATGCTCGCCAAGACCGCCGCGTCCGTTCTGCCCGTGTGCCAATCACTGCTAAAGTCGTTGCCGACTTCCTTTCAAACGTTGGTGTTGACCGCGTTCTGACTGTTGACCTTCACGCTGAGCAAATCCAGGGCTTCTTCGATGTTCCTGTAGACAACGTGTTCGGTAGCCCAGTACTACTAGAAGACATGCTAGCGAAGAACCTGGAAGATCCAGTGGTTGTTTCTCCAGACATCGGTGGTGTTGTACGTGCTCGCGCTATCGCGAAACTACTGGACGACACTGATATCGCAATCATCGACAAGCGTCGCCCGCGTGCCAACGTTTCTCAGGTTATGCACCTGATCGGTGACGTTGAAGGCCGCGACTGCATCATCGTTGATGACATGATCGATACTGGCGGTACGCTATGTAAAGCTGCCGAAGCGCTGAAAGAGCGCGGTGCGAAGCGTGTATTCGCTTACGCTACCCACCCAGTATTCTCTGGCAGTGCGCCACAGAACATCCGTGAGTCTGTGATTGACGAAGTTATCGTAACTGACTCAATTCCTCTATCTCAGGAAATCCAAGATACTGGCCGTGTATCAGTTCTGACGCTATCTGGCATGCTTGCTGAAGCTATCCGCCGCATCAGCAACGAAGAGTCAATCTCGGCGATGTTCCAGCACTAATTCTGGACAGCCAAAGAGATCCAGCGCCCCGCCCTGTGCGGGGCGTTTTTCGTTTAGATATCAATTTTTCCTATTTTGATATAACATAGCGCGCGATTTTACAGCCCCTAGACTTGAGAGATCAGTGTGAGTAACAATATTCGCCTACTTGTTGGCCTAGCAAACCCCGGAGCCGAATATGCCAGGACCCGCCATAATGCCGGAGCCTGGGTGGTAGAAGAGTTGGCCCGTATACACAACGTCAGCCTTCGCGAGGAAGCCAAGTACTTTGGCCAAACCGGCCGGATCCAGACCAATGGCCAGGATCTTCGCCTGTTGATCCCGTCTACCTACATGAACCTCTCGGGCAAGTCGGTAGCTGCGCTGGCGAAGTTTTTCCAAATCAAGCCAGAAGAGATCATGGTTGCCCACGACGAGCTTGACCTGCCTCCGGGTGTTGCCAAGTTCAAGAAAGGTGGCGGTCACGGCGGCCATAACGGCCTGCGTGATATCATCAGCAAGATGGGCAACAACAAAGATTTCTACCGCCTGCGGATTGGCATCGGCCACCCGGGCGACAAGAACAAGGTGGCCGGCTTTGTCCTAGGCAAAGCGCCTGCCAAAGAGCAAGAGAGTATCGATGCGGCGGTTGACGAAGCAGTGCGTTGCATGGATATTTTGCTCAAAGATGGCTTAAACAAAGCCCAAAATCGACTACATTCATTCAAAGCTGTATAAGCCGGATACTGTAGCCAATACTGAATTTATTTTTCGGCAGCAGGTCTGCCGGACTGTTTTACCGAACAATTACCAAAAGGGTTTCAAACCATGGGTTTTAAATGCGGAATCGTCGGCCTGCCTAACGTAGGTAAGTCCACTCTTTTCAACGCCCTGACCAAAGCAGGGATCGAGGCAGCGAACTTCCCGTTCTGTACTATCGAACCAAACACAGGCGTGGTGCCAGTGCCGGATCTGCGTCTTGATGCCCTGGCAGCAATCGTTAACCCTGAGCGTATCCTGCCGACAACAATGGAATTTGTTGACATCGCAGGCTTGGTTGCCGGTGCGTCTAAAGGTGAAGGCCTGGGTAACAAGTTCCTGGCCAACATTCGTGAAACGGATGCGATCGGCCACGTCGTTCGCTGTTTCGAAAACGAGAACATCATTCACGTAGCAGGTAAAATCAACCCGCTTGACGATATCGAAGTGATCAACCTTGAGCTTGCCTTGGCTGACCTTGATACCTGTGAACGTGCTATCCAGCGCCAGGCCAAGCGTGCCAAAGGCGGTGACAAGGATGCCAAGTTCGAGATCACCGTACTGGAGAAAATGCTACCAACCCTAACCGAAGGTGGCATGGCACGCTCGATTGAGCTTAGCAAGGAAGAGTTCGCTGCAATCAGCTACCTGAACTTCCTAACGCTGAAGCCAACTATGTACATTGCCAACGTGAACGAAGATGGTTTCGAAGATAACGAATACCTAGACATGGTGCGTGAGCACGCGGCGAAAGAAAACGCTGTGGTTGTACCGGTATGTGCCGCTATCGAATCTGAAATCGCTGAGCTTGACGATGCTGACCGTGAAGAGTTCCTATCGGACATGGGCATCGAAGAGCCGGGCCTAAACCGTGTGATCCGCTCTGGTTATGAGCTATTGGATCTGCAAACTTACTTCACAGCAGGTGTGAAGGAAGTGCGTGCATGGACTATCCCTGTAGGTGCTACAGCCCCTCAAGCAGCCGGTAAGATCCACACCGACTTCGAAAAAGGCTTTATCCGTGCAGAAGTCGTTGGTTACGACAACTTTATCGAGTTCAACGGCGAAAGCGGCGCGAAAGAAGCGGGCAAATGGCGCCTGGAAGGTAAAGACTACATCGTTAAAGACGGTGATGTCGTTCACTTCCGCTTCAACGTTTAATCAAGCCTGACGCTTTTTTAACCTCCCGGAAAGCCAGCCATCGCGCTGGCTTTTTTTTATCTAACACCCAAGATCCACTTCACTCTCTTTAGCATCGGTGTTTTAGCGCTTTCACATGGGCTAAAACGCATAAAAGCAGTTGTTTAGCACGGCAAACGCCCAGTTCGTCCAAATAACCAACGAACAAGCGGATTTTTTCAAGATATTCAAAAAAACTGTTGACGCTATTGGCTGGTATGAGCATAATGCGCCCCGTTCCCGAGACGGCGGCCAGATAGGCAAGCTGCTTGGAAAACAACAAAATGGCTACGTAGCTCAGCTGGTTAGAGCACATCACTCATAATGATGGGGTCACAGGTTCGAATCCCGTCGTAGCCACCATCTCCTTCTTAGGAAGCGAGATACAATGTGCGGAAGTGGCGAAATTGGTAGACGCACCAGATTTAGGTTCTGGCGCCGCAAGGTGTGAGAGTTCAAGTCTCTCCTTCCGCACCATTCTTCAATTGGCTTATCGCTTAATTGAAACAAGTCTCTGGAAAGAGCAGTCTGCAGGTCTATCGCCAAGCGGTAAGGCAGCGGCTTTTGATGCCGCCATTCCCTGGTTCGAATCCAGGTAGACCTGCCATCTTTACAAGGTTGTGGATTACTAGTATAGTCGGCAACCCATGATGGCTACGTAGCTCAGCTGGTTAGAGCACATCACTCATAATGATGGGGTCACAGGTTCGAATCCCGTCGTAGCCACCATCTTTCCTCCCTGAGGTTAGATAACAATTTATGCGGAAGTGGCGAAATTGGTAGACGCACCAGATTTAGGTTCTGGCGCCGCAAGGTGTGAGAGTTCAAGTCTCTCCTTCCGCACCATATCTCTTGATTAGCGTTTGCTAGTTAAGGTAAAAGTCTCTGAAAAGAGCAACTGCAGGTCTATCGCCAAGCGGTAAGGCAGCGGCTTTTGATGCCGCCATTCCCTGGTTCGAATCCAGGTAGACCTGCCATCTTTACAAGGTTGTGGATTACTAGTATAGTCGGCAACCCATGATGGCTACGTAGCTCAGCTGGTTAGAGCACATCACTCATAATGATGGGGTCACAGGTTCGAATCCCGTCGTAGCCACCATCTTTCCTCCCTGAGGTTAGATAACAATTTATGCGGAAGTGGCGAAATTGGTAGACGCACCAGATTTAGGTTCTGGCGCCGCAAGGTGTGAGAGTTCAAGTCTCTCCTTCCGCACCATATCTCTTGATTAGCGTTTGCTAGTTAAGATTAAAGTCTCTGAAAAGAGCAGTCTGCAGGTCTATCGCCAAGCGGTAAGGCAGCGGCTTTTGATGCCGCCATTCCCTGGTTCGAATCCAGGTAGACCTGCCATATTACAATCATTAGCAACTGCTGGTGATACATGATGGCTACGTAGCTCAGCTGGTTAGAGCACATCACTCATAATGATGGGGTCACAGGTTCGAATCCCGTCGTAGCCACCATTCTCTCCCTCGGGCGAGAAACAATTTGTGCGGAAGTGGCGAAATTGGTAGACGCACCAGATTTAGGTTCTGGCGCCGCAAGGTGTGAGAGTTCAAGTCTCTCCTTCCGCACCATCATTCTTCGGCTTAGTCTTTGGCTAGGTTGAAAATAACCAGAGAAGCATGCTGGCAACAGCAACAAAATGCGGAAGTGGCGAAATTGGTAGACGCACCAGATTTAGGTTCTGGCGCCGCAAGGTGTGAGAGTTCAAGTCTCTCCTTCCGCACCATTCTCTCTGGTCTTAAAGTCTCTGAAAAGAGCATCTGCAGGTCTATCGCCAAGCGGTAAGGCAGCGGCTTTTGATGCCGCCATTCCCTGGTTCGAATCCAGGTAGACCTGCCATATTATAATCATTAGCAACTGCTGGTGATACATGATGGCTACGTAGCTCAGCTGGTTAGAGCACATCACTCATAATGATGGGGTCACAGGTTCGAATCCCGTCGTAGCCACCATTCTCTCCCTCGGGCGAGAAACAATTTGTGCGGAAGTGGCGAAATTGGTAGACGCACCAGATTTAGGTTCTGGCGCCGCAAGGTGTGAGAGTTCAAGTCTCTCCTTCCGCACCATCATTCTTCGGCTTAGTCTTTGGCTAGGTTGAAAATAACCAGAGAAGCATGCTGGCAACAGCAACAAAATGCGGAAGTGGCGAAATTGGTAGACGCACCAGATTTAGGTTCTGGCGCCGCAAGGTGTGAGAGTTCAAGTCTCTCCTTCCGCACCATTCTCTCTGGTCTTAAAGTCTCTGAAAAGAGCATCTGCAGGTCTATCGCCAAGCGGTAAGGCAGCGGCTTTTGATGCCGCCATTCCCTGGTTCGAATCCAGGTAGACCTGCCATCATTTAACTTAACGGTTATCTCACGATAAATCGGTAAGTATGCGGAAGTGGCGAAATTGGTAGACGCACCAGATTTAGGTTCTGGCGCCGCAAGGTGTGAGAGTTCAAGTCTCTCCTTCCGCACCATATCTCTTGATTAGCGTTTGCTAGTTAAGCTAAAAGTCTCTGAAAAGAGCAACTGCAGGTCTATCGCCAAGCGGTAAGGCAGCGGCTTTTGATGCCGCCATTCCCTGGTTCGAATCCAGGTAGACCTGCCATCATTTAACTTAACGGTTATCTCAACGATATATCGGTAAGTATGCGGAAGTGGCGAAATTGGTAGACGCACCAGATTTAGGTTCTGGCGCCGCAAGGTGTGAGAGTTCAAGTCTCTCCTTCCGCACCATCATTCTTCGACTTAGTTTTTGGCTAGGTTGAAAATAACCAGAGAAGCATGCTGGCAACAGCAACAAAATGCGGAAGTGGCGAAATTGGTAGACGCACCAGATTTAGGTTCTGGCGCCGCAAGGTGTGAGAGTTCAAGTCTCTCCTTCCGCACCATTCTCTCTGGCTCAAAGTCTCTGAAAAGAGCATCTGCAGGTCTATCGCCAAGCGGTAAGGCAGCGGCTTTTGATGCCGCCATTCCCTGGTTCGAATCCAGGTAGACCTGCCATAATTTAACTTAACGGTTATCTCACGATAAATCGGTAAGTATGCGGAAGTGGCGAAATTGGTAGACGCACCAGATTTAGGTTCTGGCGCCGCAAGGTGTGAGAGTTCAAGTCTCTCCTTCCGCACCATTATTTGAATTGACCATCTTTGGTGTTCGATTCAATGTTAGAGAAATTGCTGAGTGATCAGCTACAATATATGCGGAAGTGGCGAAATTGGTAGACGCACCAGATTTAGGTTCTGGCGCCGCAAGGTGTGAGAGTTCAAGTCTCTCCTTCCGCACCATTCTCTCTAACAAGCTCAATAGAGCAACCTGCAGGGCTATCGCCAAGCGGTAAGGCAGCGGCTTTTGATGCCGCCATTCCCTGGTTCGAATCCAGGTAGCCCTGCCATCTTTTGCTTAACGTCACTACTGATTCATTGCTAAAATGAATTTAGACGGTAAGTACGCGGAAGTGGCGAAATTGGTAGACGCACCAGATTTAGGTTCTGGCGCCGCAAGGTGTGAGAGTTCAAGTCTCTCCTTCCGCACCATCTTTAGAAACCCACCTTTTGGTGGGTTTTCTTATGTCTGGCGCTTGGTTAGCAAAGTACACGACTAGCCAGTAAACTAGGCAGTAGATTTTACAACCAACTCAATGATCGTATCTCTCTGGTTGTTAAGCCGAATGTTTTTAAATAAACATTCGGCTTTTTTCTTTGTGCTGCCTTTTGATCCACAAAGTAGGCTGGCTACATCCCCATCGCGTATTTCAGTACTTTCTGTTTGATAGGGCCGGCTTGTTCAGCCAACTTAAGCCCAGCATTGCGCAGCAACTTCAGCGGCAACAGATCATTACTGAACGTGGTATAGAAAAAATCCATACCGCTTTGCATTAATAGGTTATCCGGACGACGGCGGCGCTCATAGGCTTTGAGCACCCGTAGCTCCGGCCAATCCTGTCCCGCTTTCTCAATTTCATGTAGCAACACATCGACATCCTTGAAGCCCAGGTTTACCCCCTGCCCGGCCAATGGGTTGATAGTATGGGCTGCATCTCCCAGCAGAACAACTCCAGGTTTATAATAGGTCTGGGCATGGCGGCGAGTAAGCGGGAAACGACCATGGTTCAGCACCTTGAAATCGCCGAGCTCTGCCGGAAAATGGGCGATGATCTGTGCTTCCAGTTGTTCAGGGCTCAACGCAGAAAGCTGCTGGATCCGGGATGGGCTGTCATACCACACCAACGAACCTTGATGGCCAGGCAATGGCAAGAATGAGCGAGGACCGTGCGGCGTGAACATCTGCCAGGTGATATCCTGCTGCGGCAATGCTGTCTCGACATTGATCAACATGCAGTGCTGGCGGTAATCCCATGCGGTAATACCAATGCCGGCCTGCTGGCGAACCCTCGAATTCGCACCATCGGCACCAACCAGCAGCGTAGCTTCCAGCTGGCTACCGTCTTCCAGCGCAATCAAGTGGCCACTCTCTGTTTCAGTTGCCGACACCATGCGGGCCGGGCACTTCACCGTCAAGTTCGGGTAGAGTTCGAACTGCTGCCACAGCGCCAGCTGGATCACCCTGTTTTCAACAATATAGCCAAGGCGCTCTAGATGCATTTGCTCAGCATTGAAGCGGGTACGGCACTCGGGGTGCTCCCAGGTTTCAAGCCGCTTGTACGGGCATAGGCGCATGGCAGTAACAGATTCCCATGCTCCCAGCCGCTCCAGCAATGATACAGAATGCGGGGAAATGGCCGATACCCGCAGATCCATTGGCTGCGAGGCTTCATACGGGGCGGGTTGCACCCCTTCCAATACTGCAACGGACAACCCCTGCTGGGCCAAACCTATTGCTGTTGCCGCCCCGACCATACCGCCGCCGGCCACAACCACATCAAACTGTTCCATTCCGGTTTCCATTTGTTATGCTCAATAAAAGTATTAAACGCACTATGGTGCATTGCTGCCATTATTCTATCAAAATTCATCAGCGCATCAGTGATTAATCAGCGCTAACTGCGAGGCAGGGATGTCGGGATGACCGCTTTTATCAAACGCTGGCTGCTCAGGCTGCTATTGCTGACTCTTCTATTGCCCATCCTGTTGGTACTGGGTGGGAAATTCATCGACCCGCCAGTCTGGGGCTGGCAGATTCACCGTGCCATTTTCCCCCCGCAAGGCTACCCATCGCGCGCTGCCCACCAATGGGTGCCGATGGCGGCCATATCGCCCCACGCCCAGCTCGCCGTTATCGCATCGGAGGACCAACACTTTCCGGACCATCACGGTGTGGATATCAATGCCATCCTGACGATTATCAAGCAAACCGGCAGCGATGGCCCCAGCCGCGGTGGCAGCACCATCACCCAGCAGACGGCCAAAAACCTGTTCCTGTTCCCGTCTCGGACTTTCTTGCGTAAAGGTGTCGAGCTGTACTTTTCGCTGTGGATGGAGGTGCTATGGGACAAATCACGGATCCTGGAGGTCTACCTGAACATTGTCGAATTCGGCCCGGGGCTATTCGGGGTGGAAGCGGCCAGCCAGACCTTTTTCGGGATCCCTGCCAAGCGGCTGAGTGCCCAGCAAGCTGCCCAGCTGGCAGCGGTGCTGCCCAACCCCTACCGGATGCAGCCTGCCCCAATGACCCCCTACGTCCAGCAGCGCAGCCGGTGGATCCAAAAACAAATGCGTCAATTGGGGCACCAAACCCTCAATAAACTCAAACCGGTAGCGGCAGAATGAAAAACCACAAAATATTCGGGGTGGTGATGATCTAGTCAGGCACGCGTTAAAGCAGTACAATACGCGGCTTGCTACCGCAGGCGGCCTTGCTTTTGGCCGCCAAAGCGGAATGAAGCAATGTAAAATGCAATGAATAAACACTACGAGTGAAGAGTTAGACATGGCTAAGAAACTGCTTATCAAAACCTGGGGTTGCCAGATGAACGAATACGATTCATCGAAAATGGCCGATCTTCTTAATGCAGCCAATGGCTTCGAGTTAACGGAAGAACCAGAAGAAGCAGACGTTCTGCTGCTTAACACCTGCTCCATCCGTGAAAAAGCCCAGGAAAAAGTGTTCCACCAGCTAGGCCGCTGGAAGACCCTGAAAGACAAGAAACCTGAGCTAGTGATCGGCGTGGGTGGTTGTGTAGCAACCCAGGAAGGCGATTCAATCCGCAAGCGTGCACCTTACGTCGATGTTATTTTCGGCCCGCAGACACTGCACCGCCTGCCTGAGATGATCAAGCAATCGCAGAGCGACCATGCACCGGTTATGGATATTTCCTTCCCGGAAATCGAGAAATTCGACCGCCTGCCAGAGCCACGCGCTGAAGGCCCGACGGCATTCGTATCTATCATGGAAGGCTGCTCTAAGTACTGTACTTACTGTGTGGTTCCTTACACCCGTGGTGAAGAAGTTAGCCGTCCGCTAGATGACGTCCTGTTCGAGATCGCCCAGCTGGCAGAACAAGGTGTACGTGAAGTTAACCTACTAGGCCAGAACGTAAACGCCTACCGTGGTGCAACCCACGACGATGAAATCGCGACGTTCGCAGAATTGCTGCGCTTGGTGGCAGCTATCGACGGTATCGACCGTATTCGCTACACCACCAGCCACCCGATCGAGTTCACCGATGACATTATCGAAGTGTATGAGGACACCCCTGAAGTGGTGAGCTTCCTACACCTGCCTGTTCAGAGTGGTTCAGACCGTATCCTGGCGAACATGAAACGCCCGCACACGGCGATCGAGTACAAGTCGAAAATCCGCAAACTGCGCAAGGCACGTCCGGATATCACCATCAGCTCTGACTTCATTGTTGCTTTCCCAGGCGAGTCTGACCAGGACTTCCAGGATACGATGAAACTGATCCGCGATGTTGACTTTGATATCAGCTTCAGCTTTATCTTCTCTGCCCGCCCAGGGACCCCAGCAGCAGATTACCCTTGTGATCTGACTGAAGAAGTGAAGAAAGAGCGCTTGTACGAACTACAGCAACAGATCAATACTCAAGCTATGCGCTTCTCCCGCCTGATGCTAGATACCGAGCAACGCATCCTGGTTGAAGGCCCATCGAAGAAGAACGTAATGGAATTGCGTGGCCGCACCGAGAACAACCGCGTAGTGAACTTCGAAGGTTCACCTGAGTTGATCGGCCAGTTCGTCGACGTGAAAATCACCGACGTCTTCACCAACTCACTGCGTGGTGAGTTGATCCGCACTGAAGCAGAAATGGACCTGCGCGTCGCGATGTCCCCGGCCGAAGTGATGGAAAAAACACGCAAAGAAGATGAATTGGGTGTTGGCGTATATACTCCATAGTAAGACGCCCGTCTGAACACAAGTAGGACGCGCCCTGAACCCTAGGCCACCCGCGAGGGTGGCCCTATTGAGAGGCAAATCTTGAGCAAAGTTATAACTATTGAATTCAATCTGGAACCCGCCAATAACCAGCGCCTTTCCAGCCTTTGTGGCCCTTTCGACGATAACATCAAACAACTTGAACGCCGTTTGGGTGTAGAAATAAACCACCGCAGCAGCAGTTTCAGCGTGGTCGGCCAGCCCCACACTGCCGAAGCCGCCGCCGATATCATCAAAACCCTGTATGTCGACACCGCCCCGGTGCGCAATACGATCCCAGACATCGAGCCTGACCAGGTTCACCTTGCTATCAAAGAGTCCGGTGTCCTTGAGCAATCGACTGAGTCGAGCATTCCTTACGGCAAGGAAGTGGTGATCAAAACCAAGAAAGGGGTGATCAAGCCACGTACGCCAAACCAGGCTCAGTACATTGCCAACATGGTGCGCCATGACATCACTTTCGGTATTGGCCCGGCAGGTACCGGTAAAACCTACCTTGCGGTTGCCGCTGCTGTCGATGCCCTAGAGCGTCAGGAAATCCGTCGTATCCTGCTAACCCGCCCTGCGGTTGAAGCGGGTGAAAAGCTGGGTTTCTTACCGGGTGATCTAAGCCAGAAAGTCGACCCTTACCTGCGCCCGCTTTACGATGCCCTGTTTGAAATGCTGGGCTTCGAGCGTGTCGAGAAACTGATTGAGCGTAACGTGATTGAAGTGGCCCCACTCGCCTATATGCGTGGCCGTACCCTCAATGACGCCTTTATCATTCTCGATGAGAGCCAGAACACCACTGTCGAGCAGATGAAGATGTTCCTGACCCGTATCGGCTTCAACTCCCGTGCGGTGATCACCGGTGACGTTACCCAGATCGACCTGCCACGCGGTGCGCGCTCTGGCCTGCGCCATGCTATCGAAGTACTGTCTGATGTCGACGAGATCAGCTTCAACTTCTTCCAGGCCGACGATGTTGTCCGCCACCCTGTAGTCGCCCGTATTGTTCAGGCCTACGAGGTATGGGAAAGCGCTGATCAGAAGCAGCGCAAACTGGCAGAGCAACGCCGACGCGAAGAGCAGGCTGCGATGCAGGCACCGGCTGCTGCTGCCGCCCCTGTAACAGAAACGGAAAAAACCAACTAATGGCGATTTACCTTGATCTCCAGGTAGCCACTGAAAACTCAGATGGCATGCCGAGTGAAGCTCAGTTCCAGCAATGGCTAGATAAGGCTGTCACTCCCTTCCAAGCCGATGCCGAGGTCACCATTCGCCTGGTCGACGAGCAAGAGAGCCACAGCCTGAACCACGAGTACCGTGGCAAGGACAAGCCAACCAATGTCCTTTCTTTCCCGTTCGAGGCCCCTCCCGGTGTTGAGCTGGAACTGCTGGGAGATTTGATTATTTGCCGCCAGGTCGTCGAGAAAGAAGCCAAAGAGCAGGATAAACCACTCCATGCCCATTGGGCACACATGGTTGTACATGGCAGTCTGCATCTGCTAGGTTATGACCATATTGAGGACGACGAAGCTGAAGAGATGGAAAGCTTGGAAACGGACATCATGCAACAGATGGGCTTTGCCGATCCATATGCCGAAGAAAAGCACTAACCTTTTCATGATATTGTTGTCAAACAGATACGGTACACTGAGGTACCGTATCAATCCCGTGGCACAGCCACTTAACTGAGAGAAGTAATTCTTACAAACAATGAACGAAGATAACTCACAAAATTCTGAAGGTCCGAGTAGAAAGTCCTTCTTTGAACGAATCGGCCAGCTGTTTCAGGGCGAGCCACAGAACCGCGAAGAACTGGTAGAAGTTTTCCGTGATTCCGAAGAAAACGATTTGATCGACCACGACACCCGCGACATGCTCGAAGGGGTCATGGAAATCTCCGAGATGCGTGTCCGTGACATCATGATCCCGCGCTCTCAGATGGTCACAATCGAACGTTCTCAGAAGCTAGAGGATCTGATTGATTTAATTGTTGATGCCCAACACTCACGCTACCCGGTCATCAGTGACGACAAAGACCACGTCGAAGGGATCCTTCTGGCAAAAGATCTTTTGCGTTACCTACAGCCGAACAGCGAACCGTTCGACATGGAAAAAGTACTGCGACCAGCGGTGGTGGTACCGGAAAGCAAGCGCGTTGACCGCCTGCTGAAGGAATTCCGTGAAGAACGCTACCACATGGCTATTGTGGTGGATGAGTTTGGTGGAGTATCCGGTGTTATCACCATTGAAGATATCCTGGAGCAAATCGTTGGCGAAATCGAAGACGAATTCGATGACGAGGAAGAGCAGGATATCCGTCAGTTAAGCAAGCATACTTTTGCGGTCAAGGCACTGACTACCATTGAAGACTTCAATGAGATGTTCCAGACCCAGTTCAGCGATGAGGAAGTCGACACCGTCGGCGGCCTGGTTATGACCAGTTTCGGCCACCTGCCGACCCGTGGTGAGATCGTTGAGTTGGCGGGCTACTCATTCAAGGTAACGTCAGCCGACAACCGCCGGGTTATTCAGTTGCAAGTGACCGTGCCTCACGAAGCACCACAACCGACGACAACATCATAACGAATGACGACAAATACCCTTAAGAAGTTGGGGCAGCCATTGCTGGCTGTCCCAGCAGGTGCCTTAGCCACCTTATCTTTCGCCCCGTACCACCACTGGTACCTTGCACCCCTTTCCCTGTTTATTTTTCTCTACCTGCTCCAGAACCAATCCGTCAAGCGCTCCGCTTTGATCGGTTTGCTTTGGGGATTGGGCTTGTTTGGTACCGGGATCAGCTGGGTACATGTCAGCATCGCCAACTTCGGTGGGATGCCATGGATTGCCGGCTGGGGGCTGATGGCCCTGCTCATCGGCTACCTTGCGCTCTACCCTGCGGTATTCGGTGCTCTATTCAACAAATTCAACCAAGGCCGCCCATTCCACCAGCTGATGCTGAGCGGCCCGGTGATCTGGCTTGTCCTTGACTGGATCCGCGGCTGGCTGATGACGGGCTTCCCATGGCTATGGCTAGGCTACAGCCAAATCGACAGCCCCTACGCCGGCTTTGCGCCTATTTTAGGCGTAGAGGGGATCACGCTCGCCATCGTAATCAGTTGCGGTGCTCTCGTAGCAGCGACTTACTACCGCAACTGGCGCCCGCTGCTCGTACCGGTGTTTATCTTGGCACTCGGTCTCTTCGCAGGCCAGAAGCAATGGGTCAAACCCGATACGGCCAATACCGTTGATGTCGCGATGATCCAGGGTAACGTGCCGCAAGAAATCAAGTGGCTTCCGAGCCAGCGCTGGCCAACCCTGATGCAATACACCGATCTCACCCGGGAAAACTGGGGGGCCGATATCATCATCTGGCCGGAAGCGGCGATCCCGGCATTAGAGACCCAGGTCACCACCTTCCTCCAGAACCTCGATGCTGCAGCCCGCAACAACAACAGCACGGTGATCACCGGGGTGCTGGATCAAAATGAAGCCGGCGAGTTTTACAACAACATCCTAACGCTGGGCGTCAATGCCGTTGGCCCGTACCAGTATGACCAGGCAGAACGTTACAGCAAGCACCACCTGCTGCCGTTTGGCGAATTCGTCCCCTTTGGCGATATCCTGCGCCCGCTGGCACCGTTCTTCAACCTGCCGATGTCCTCGTTCAGCCGGGGCGATTACATCCAGCCGAACCTCGAGGCCAATGGCTACTCGCTGGCACCGGCCCTGTGTTACGAGGTTGCATTCAGCGAGCAGGTGCGCCGCAACGTCAATATCGACACTGAGTTCCTGCTAACCCTGTCCAACGATACTTGGTTCGGCAAATCGATCGGCCCGTTCCAGCACATGGAAATTGCCCAGATGCGCTCGCTGGAGCTTGGCAAGCCATTGCTGCGGGCAACCAATAGCGGGCTAACCGGCATCGTCGATCACAAGGGTAAAATCACCGCGCAGATCCCGCAGTTTGAAACCGGGGTGCTGAGAGCAGAGGTAGTGCCTACTATCGGTATGACCCCATATACCTCGCTGGGTAGCTGGCCGCTGTATATTTACATGTTGTGGTCGGTGGCCTTGTCTTGGGTCCTGATCCGCCGCCAGGCCGGCCGTTTCCGCGACGAGCAGCCACAAATCAACTATCACGATTAGCCTGCTCAGCAGCCAACGCTGAATAGACGCTGACAATCCTCCCAAAAGGCGAAGGTAACCCCTTCGCCTTTTCATTCACCTTGTTAATATGTTGGGCAAACAACAACAGCACAACGTCTACTTGGGGAATGACCATGAAATCAATCAACAAAATATTCGCCATGCTTTGCAGCGTGGCCATGCTCTGCGTGGCTACTGGCTCGGTAGCAAAAGAAGATCTCGAAACCCAAGCCGCACTTACCCAGTTCCAGGCTGCTTCGCAAACCCAGCCCTTTTTCCATACCGCTTACGGCTATGCGGTCTTCCCGTCGGTCGGCAAGGGCGGCTTCTGGGTTGGCGGGGCTTACGGCAGCGGTACTGTATTCAGAGAGGGTCAAATAACCGGCCATGCCAAGCTATACCAGGTTTCTTTCGGCCTGCAGTTCGGCGGCCAGTCCTACAGTGAAATTGTGTTCTTCCAGGATAAACGCGCCTACGATCGCTTCATGAGCGGTAACTTTGAGCTAGATGCCTCAGCTTCTGCCGTTGCCCTGACTGAGGGTGCCCAGGCCAATGCCGGCACATCGGGCTTCCGCGCCAGTGCAGGGGATAACTACGTTGACGCAGACTACACCAATGGCGTCGCCGTATTCACTGCCGCCAAGGGCGGCATGATGGTTGAAGCTGCCATTGCCGGCCAGAAGTTCAGTGTCGAGCCGGTTAACCACCAGTCTGCCGCTCAGCCAGTGCAGCTGCCAGAGCCGGTTCAGCTTCCTGAAACCCAACCAACCACAGTGGTCGTTGAGACGGTAGAGCCGCTAAGCTAAATCAGTACTTCGCTATACCGCACACGATAAAAAAACGGGCCTTCTGGCCCGTTTTCGTCTCTATCTGTTTAATAAGTATAAGTTACGGGGAGAGTGGCTTACGGGTAAAGCGGGTATGCCCGCAGTTCAAGCACGGAGAGATCTCCTTGACGTGAGTGATCACTTCGTCATGGCCGCATTTTTCACAGACCAAGTGGCCAAGGCCAACAATCTCGCCGGCTTCATACACGCCCTGATGCTTGAGATCCCCCATCACCTCATGCCATTCAATCTGGGTTTTATCCGTCGCTTCGGCAAGCCCCTCCCAGATAGTTTCCTTGACGACCCGGTAGAATGGACTATCACCAAACGGAGCCGGGCTCTCGTCGGCATTCTGACCGAACTCCTGCACGTCCCGCTTGAGGTAAGCAGAAATCAACGCCAGCTCATCCTTGGTCATATCGCTGGCCGCCTGGCGGTACTTTTCCGTCACTTCTGCCCAGTGCTTTAGCTCGTCAGGGCTGTGCTTGAGGGTTTCCGTCACTTGCTCGAGTAGCGCCTCATAATCCGTTTTCTTTGTTGCCATAGGTCACCTCCTATCCGCTAATTCACCGGCATCCGCCTGCCTTCTGCGTAATTGGCACCATTATCGGCCAACAATTCGTCCCCGAAGTGGTTTCAGCTATTGTTGACACCTTTACCTTTAGTTATTCTATGTCGATTATATTGAATGTGTTTGTACTCAACTCACAAAATCCCGGATGTCATCGATGCAAGAACAATATCGTCCACAGGACATTGAACAGAAAGTTCAAGAACATTGGGACAACAAAAAGACCTTTGTTGTAAGTGAAGACCCTAATAAAGAAAAATTCTACTGTCTCTCCATGTTCCCGTACCCAAGTGGTCGACTGCACATGGGTCACGTGCGTAACTACACCATCGGTGATGTGATCTCTCGTTACCAGCGCCTGCAGGGCAAAAACGTGATGCAGCCAATCGGCTGGGATGCGTTCGGCCTGCCTGCCGAAAACGCCGCGGTTAAGAACAAGACTGCACCGGCACCTTGGACTTACGAGAACATCGAATACATGAAGAACCAGCTGAAACTGCTGGGCTTCGGCTACGACTGGAAGCGTGAATTCGCGACCTGTACCCCTGAATACTACCGCTGGGAGCAGGAGTTCTTCACTAAGCTGTACGAGAAAGGCTTGGTTTACAAGAAGACTTCTTCAGTTAACTGGTGTCCGAACGATCAGACTGTACTGGCTAACGAGCAGGTAGAAGACGGTTGCTGCTGGCGTTGTGACACCCCGGTAGAGCAAAAAGAAATCCCTCAGTGGTTCATCAAGATCACTGAATACGCCCAGGAACTACTGGACGATCTAGACAACCTTGATGGCTGGCCTGACATGGTTAAAACCATGCAGCGCAACTGGATCGGCCGCTCTGAAGGTGTTGAACTTAAGTTCGAAGTGAAAGGCCAAGACGATCTGGAAGTTTACACAACCCGTCCAGATACTCTAATGGGCGTCACTTACGTTGGTATTGCAGCAGGCCACCCTCTAGCAGCAGCGGCTGCTGAGAATAACCCTGAGCTTGCAGCGTTCATCGAAGAATGCCGTAACACCAAGGTAGCCGAAGCTGAGCTGGCCACCATGGAAAAGAAAGGCATGGCAACCGGCCTGACGGCGATTCACCCGCTTAACGGCCGTGAAGTACCAGTCTTCGTTGCTAACTTCGTATTGATGGATTACGGCACAGGCGCGGTAATGGCAGTACCTGCCCACGACCAGCGTGACTACGAGTTCGCGACCAAGTACGGTCTGGACATTGTTCCGGTCATCAAGCCAGAAGACGGCAGCGAGCTAGACATCTCTGAAGCAGCATACACCGAGAAAGGCGTATTGTTCGATTCAGGTGAATTCGACGGCCTGGGCTTCCAAGCAGCGTTCGATGCCATTGCAGCGAAGCTAGAAGCTGAAGGCAAAGGCCAGAAGACTGTTAACTTCCGCCTGCGCGACTGGGGTGTATCCCGCCAGCGTTACTGGGGCGCGCCAATCCCGATGGTGACCACTGAAGACGGCGAAGTTCACCCGGTACCGGCTGACCAGCTACCTGTGATCCTGCCTGAAGATGTGGTGATGGACGGCGTAACTAGCCCGATCAAAGCAGACAAAGAGTGGGCGAAGACCACATTCAATGGCGAGCCGGCACTGCGTGAAACAGATACCTTCGATACCTTCATGGAATCGTCTTGGTACTACGCACGCTACTGTTCGCCTCAAGCTGACGAGATGCTAGATTCTGATGCAGCGAACTACTGGCTGCCGGTTGACCAGTACATCGGTGGTATCGAGCACGCATGTATGCACCTGCTGTACTCGCGCTTCTTCCACAAGCTACTGCGTGACAGCGGTATGGTAACCAGCGACGAGCCGTTCAAGCAGCTGCTTTGTCAGGGTATGGTACTGGCTGATGCTTACTACTACACCAACGAGAAAGGCGCGAAGATCTGGGTTGCACCAACAGATGTGACTGTTGAGCGTGACGAAAAGGGCCGTATCACCAAAGCAGTTGATAACGAGGGCAACGAAGTGATTCACTCGGGCATGACCAAGATGTCCAAGTCGAAGAACAACGGTATCGACCCGCAGGAAATGGTTGATAAGTACGGTGCCGACACCGTTCGCCTATTCATGATGTTCGCCTCTCCTGCAGACATGACGCTGGAATGGCAAGAGTCTGGTGTTGAAGGTGCCAACCGCTTCCTGAAGCGTGTTTGGAAACTGGTTCACGACCACACAGCCAAAGGCGAAGCTGAAGCCCTTGATGTAGCTGCATTGACGTCAGATCAGAAAGCACTGCGCCGCGATGTGCACAAGACTATCGCCAAAGTGGGTGATGACATCGGCCGCCGCCAGACGTTCAACACCGCTATCGCAGCTATCATGGAGCTGATGAACAAGCTGACCAAAGCCTCTCAGGAAAGTGCACAAGACCGTGCCCTACTTGACGAAGCACTGAAAGCTATCGTTCGTATGCTATACCCAATGACACCACACATCTGTTTCGAAATGTGGGAAGCGCTGGGCCAGAGCGATGTTGACCACGCCGAGTGGCCAGTCGCTGACGAGAAAGCGTTGGTTGAAGACGAGAAGCTGATTGTTGTTCAGGTAAACGGTAAGCTGCGTGCTAAGCTGACAGTAGCTGCTGATGCAACAAAAGAACAAGTCGAAGCCTTGGCGATGGCCGATGAAGGCGTGACCAAATTCACTAACGAAAAAACCATTCGTAAAGTGATTTACGTACCGGGCAAACTGCTTAACATTGTTGCGAACTAATTTCGCATCGAACTAAAGCAATTTCCCAGTGCCTAACCTGTGGCTCCTGTATGGAGCCACAGTTTAATCCGGCTTACCCAATTCTATAAGCACCATCCGCGTCAGCCGGTCAGTTTTCACTTTTTTTCATGGAGCAGACTCGGTGAGAGCTTTCATTTCTCCAAAAAGCATTATCCGAACCTTCTTTGTTGTCCTTATGGCGCTGGCAACTGCATCTTGCGGTTTTCACCTCCGTGGTAACTACATGCTACCCGACGACATTGCCAAACTTTCCCTGACCAGCTTTGACCGATACGGTCAGCTACACCGTCAGGTCAAATCCCAATTCCAGCTGCACGGTATCGAGCCGGTTGCGCCTTCTGCTCAGGTACCTAATCTACACCTGATCAGTGAGAGGACTAACGAGCGTACCCTGTCGCTCTACCAGAATGCCCGTGCCGCCGAATACGAGCTCACCTACACAGTGCAATACCGTATCGTAGTGCCAGGCAAAGGTAGCCAGAGCTACACCACCCGCGTCAACCGCACCTTCCTTGATAACCCATTGACTGCACTAGCAAAGTCTGTCGAGCGCGATATGATCGAGCAGGAAATGCGTGAGCAGGCCGCCAAGCAGATCATGCGCCAGCTTGCCCGCCTGACAGCGGTGTTTAGCCAGATGGAAGAAGAGGAGCTGGAAGCCCTGCTGCAGCAAAGCACCGACAACGAAGCTGACGAGCATATCAGCACCGAGCTCGGGTTGGATGTCAAAGCAGACAGCGTGTCGGCCTCTGATAACAGCAATCAATCAGCGATGCAGGTTGAGTCTGCACAATGAGGATATACCCGGAACAACTGCCACAGCAACTGGGCAAAGGGCTGCGTTCTGCCTACTTGCTGTGCGGCAACGAGCCTCTGCTGAAACTGGAAGCCAGCGACCAAATCAAACAGGCCGCCCAGCAAGCCGGTTTTGATGAACGCCACAGCTTTACCGTGGATGCCCAGCTCGATTGGAACACCATTCTCGACTGCTGCCAGGCCATGAGCCTATTTTCCGCCCGCCAGATCATCGAGCTGGAGCTGCCGGAAAACGGCCTCAATGCCCAGCAGGCCAAGTCACTGCAGGAAGTTATCGACAGCCTGCACGAAGACATCCTGTTGCTGGTGCAGGGCCCGCGCCTCAACAAGAAACAAGAAAGCACCAAGTGGTTCAAGGCACTGGATGCCAAAGGGCTGTATATTCCCTGCAACACCCCGGACGCCCGCCATTTGCCGCGCTTTATCCAGGGCCGCTGCCAGCAGCTCGGCCTCAAGCCAGACCATGAATCCGTTCAACTGCTGGCGCAATGGCATGAGGGTAACCTGCTGGCATTGGCCCAGAGCCTGCAAAAACTGGTACTGCTCTATCCTGATGGTGACCTGACCGTTGTCCGTCTCGAGGAGGCGCTGAGCCGCCATAACCACTACACCCCGTTCCAGCTGCTCGATGCCGTGCTGGCCGGCCAGGCCAAGCGCAGCCAACGGGTGCTGCGCCAGCTGCAGGGCGAAGGCGTTGAAGCGGTGATCCTGCTGCGCACCTTGCAGCGCGAGCTGACCCAGCTATACAAAATGCAGGAGATGGGCAGCAAGGGCACCTCGCTCAACAACATCTTCGAGAACTTCCGGATCTGGCAGAGCCGGCGGGAAGTGTACATCGGTGCCCTGCACCGGCTACCGCTGCCGACACTGGTCAAGCTGCTCCGGCAGCTGGCAGAGCTGGAGCTGAGGGTCAAAACCGACTTTGACTACCAGCCCTGGGATGCCCTCTCGGCCCTATGCGCCGAAATGTGCGGCATACCCACCGCGATACCGGGCGATTTTTAGCCACCCAGGGCAAGTTAGGCGCAGGCTATGTAAAGTTACTGCCAACTTGTCATTGGCAAGCTTGAGCATGGTATACTGCGCCGCTACATTGGGACCCAGCGTTATCTGGGTCTACAGTAATGACACCAAACACATGAAAGAGGACCCCCTTTTGCAGGTTCAAGAACTACACGATTTTATTGTTGATAAAGTAGATGACATCAAAGCACAGGACATCGTTACCCTGGATGTTCGCGGTAAATCAAGCATCACTGATTTCATGGTACTGTGTACCGGTACTTCCAACCGCCATGTCGCCTCGATTGCCGATCACGTTAACAAAGAATCGAAGCTGATTGACTACCCGCCATTTGGGATCAGTGGCGAAGAAGACGGTGAGTGGGTTATTGTTGATATGGGAAGCGTTATGCTGCATATCATGCAGGAGGACGCACGTAACCTGTACCAACTGGAGAAGCTTTGGGGCTAACCGACAATGAAGCTTCAACTGATTGCTGTCGGCACCAAGATGCCGAAATGGGTCGAGGAAGGCTATAAAGAATACAGCCGCCGCTTCCCTAAAGACATGCCACTGGAGCTGGTCGAAATCCCGGCCGGCAAACGCGGCAAGAATGCCGATATCGCCCGTATCCTGCAAAAGGAAGGCGAAGCGATGCTGGCCGCGGTGCCTAAAGGCAACCGTATTGTCACCTTGGATATCCCGGGCAAGCGCTGGGATACCGAGCAACTTGCGGGTCAAATGGAAAGCTGGAAACTGGACGGCCGGGATGTCTCTATCCTGATCGGCGGCCCGGAAGGCTTGGCACCGGCTTGCAAGGCTGCTGCCGACCAGAGCTGGTCGCTGTCTCCCCTGACACTACCCCACCCGCTGGTACGTATTGTCATGGCTGAAAGCCTGTACCGCGCCTGGAGCATCACAGCTAACCACCCGTACCATAGGGAATAATGGGCGATGAGACAAAAGCGAACGCAGATCCGCGACCACCGGGCTGAGTCGGCGTTATTTTTCCGCCGGGCTCTTGTCTCATTTATCGGCATCGTCGTGCTGGTAGGGATCTTGCTCACTAACCTGTATCATATCCAGATCCAGGAGCACGAAGACTACCAGACACGGTCGAACGATAACCGGATCAAAATAGTCCCTGTCGCCCCTAACCGCGGCCTGATCTACGACCGTAACGGTATCCTTCTCGCCGAGAACCGCCCGGTATACTCGCTCGAGATCACCTCGGAAAAAGTACCGGACAGGCAAGATACCTTCGATCGCCTCAAAGAATTGATGGGCGTCACCGACGAGCAGATCGAGCGCTTCGAGCGTGAGCGCCGCCGTACCCGGCGATTCAAATCTGTTCCTATCCTCAACCAGCTCACCGAAGACCAGGTCGCCCTGTTCTCGGTCAACCAGCACCGTTTCCCGGGCGTAGAAGTCAAAGCCTACCTCAAACGCCACTACCCATATGGCGAGGCCCTGACCCATGTGCTGGGCTATGTAGCCAAAATCAACGACCGCGATATCCAACGCCTGGAACGTGAAGAAAAGATCAATAACTACAAAGCAACCCGGGACATCGGCAAGCTGGGTATCGAACGCTATTACGAAGATATGCTGCACGGCACCTCCGGCTACCAAGAAGTCGAGGTCAACAGCCGAGGGCGGATCATCCGCACCCTCAAATATGTCCCGCCAATTCCTGGCAACGACATCAAACTGAATATCGACATCGAGCTCCAGCTTTATGTCAAAGAGCTGCTAACCGAGCGTAAACTCGATCCAGATAGCGGTGAAGAGCTGATCAAATACAAACGCGGCTCTGTCATTGTCATGGATCCGCGTGACTCGTCAGTGCTGGCGATGGTGTCTAGCCCGAGCTACGACCCTAACCTGTTCGTCCACGGCATTTCCGGTCCTCAGTACCGCGAATTGCTGAACGATAAAAACCGCCCGTTGGTGAACCGGGTGACGCTGGGTATTTACCCGCCAGCCTCGACCATCAAACCGATGATCGCCGTCGCGGCTCTGAGTGAGGGGGTTATCACCACCCGCACCACCCGAAACGATCCGGGATATTGGCGGATCCCGAACTCCAACAGCCGCCCGTTCCGCGACTGGCTTCGCTGGGGCCACGGTAAGGTCGATATTTACAAGGCCATTGAAGAGTCAGTCGATACCTTCTACTACCAGATTGCCTATGACATGGGGATTGATCGCCTGTCAGACTGGATGAGCCGCTTCGGTTTCGGTGAATACACTGGCATCGATATCCATGAAGAAAGCAAAGCCAATATGCCAACCCGTGAATGGAAGCAAGCCCGTTTCCGCCAACCTTGGTATCAAGGGGATACAATCCCGGTAGGCATTGGCCAGGGTTACTGGACAGCAACACCACTGCAGATAGCAAAGGCAACTACAGTGCTGGTGAACAATGGCCGCGTTCAGGCGCCTCACCTGCTCAAAGACATCATTGATGACGATGTCGAACAGCCGGCGGTCTATGACGACTTCCCACCGATCGACAATGTTGATCCTAAGTACTGGGATGTGGCTAAGGAAGGGATGTTCCGGGTACTTCACGGTGTTCGGGGTACTGCCCGCCGTCCGTTTTATGGCAGTGAATACAAAGCCGGTGGTAAGTCCGGTTCGGCGCAGGTCTTTGGCCTAGCAGAAGATCAGGAATACAACGCCGAGGAGCTGGAAGAGCACCTCCGTGACCACGCCCTGTTTACCGCCTTTGCGCCATATGACAAGCCGGAAGTCGTGGTATCCATGGTGTTGGAAAATGCTGGTGGCGGTTCGTCGAACGGTGGCCCGGTCGCACGTCGGATTTTCGACCACATGCTACTTAAACCAGAAACTCCTGACCCACTGGTAGAAATTGTCGACAAGAAAATCGCCGAGGTATCGCAATGAGCATCATGGCCGCAACCGGTAACAAAAGGACCTTGAGTGACCGCCTGCACCTGGACTTCCCATTGTTGATGGGGATCATTACCTTGATGGGCTTCGCCCTGATGGTGATGTACAGCGCCAGCGGCCAGGAAGTTGCAATGATGGAGCGCCAGGCGATCCGCATGGTGCTGTCATTGGGGATCATGTTCATTTTGGCCCAGATCTCACCACGCCATTATGAAACCTGGGCTCCCTACCTGTTCGGGGTCGGCCTGGTCTTACTGCTTGGTGTTTTATTCTTTGGAGAGTCATCCAAAGGTGCCCAGCGCTGGCTTAACTTGGGTTTTGTCCGCTTCCAGCCGTCTGAGCTGATCAAACTGGCGGTACCACTGATGGTAGCGCGCTTTATCGGCAACAACCCGCTGCCGCCAAGCCTGAAGAACATTGTCATTGCACTGGTGATGATTTTTGTCCCGACCATCCTGATTGCCAAACAGCCCGACTTGGGCACCTCGATCCTGATCGCCGCGTCGGGGGTTTTCGTGCTGTTCCTGTCGGGCATGAGCTGGAAAATCATCAGTGCAGCCGCGCTGCTGGTGGGAGCCTTTATCCCGGTATTATGGATATTCCTGATGCGGGATTACCAACGTACCCGGGTGTTGACCCTGTTCAACCCTGAGTCCGATCCGCTCGGCGCTGGTTACCATATCATCCAGTCTAAGATTGCCATCGGTTCCGGCGGCCTATCAGGCAAAGGCTGGCTGCAGGGTACCCAGTCGCAGCTGGAATTCCTGCCCGAACGCCATACCGACTTTATCTTTGCGGTGATCGCCGAGGAGTGGGGTCTGATCGGTGTACTTTGCCTGCTGGCTATCTACCTGTTCATCATCGGCCGCGGCTTGCTGCTCGCCAGCCGCGCCCAGACCGCTTTCGGGCGGATGATGGCCGGTAGTATCGTGCTGAGTTTTTTTGTTTATATTTTCGTGAATATCGGGATGGTCAGCGGTTTGCTGCCTGTTGTGGGGGTGCCGCTTCCGCTGGTCAGTTACGGGGGTACCTCTATGGTTACCCTAATGGCGGGCTTCGGGATCCTGATGTCTATTCATACCCATAGAAAAATGTTGTCCAAGGCGACCTAAATGCGCATATCACCCTTACTCCTTGTTCTTATCCTTGCTGGGTGCAGCTCGACACCGAGCACCGAGCGCTACGATCTAGCCGACGATATCGCACCGGAATCGTCCCCGACCCTGGATCATATCGAAGATGCCCAGCCACGTTACGAGCCTCTGAGCCTAGCCGGTAACAAGGACTACACTCTGCGCGGCAAGCACTATCAAATAGTGCAAAGTGATCAGCCATTTGTTGAAGAAGGTGATGCTTCATGGTACGGCCAGAAATTCCATGGCCACAAGACCTCCAACGGTGAGATCTATGACATGTATTCCATGACAGCGGCACATAAGACGCTGCCACTGCCGAGCTATGTCAAAGTCACCAACACCAGCAACGGCAAAAGCGCGATTGTCCGGGTGAACGACCGAGGGCCTTTCCACGACGGCCGGATCATCGATTTGAGTATGGCCGCCGCAGCTAGGCTGGATGTAATCAAGCACGGCACCGCACCGGTCAAAATCGAGCTGATCCAGGTTGCCAAGCCGGATAACCCTAACGAGTGGCAAAGCGCCAACCCCAACCTTTACTTTGTCCAGCTGGCGGCTGTGACCAATGCCGACAAAGCCGACAAGATAGCCAAACAGCTGGAACAAGAGTTCGATACTTCGGTAGATCTCAAGAAAGCAGAATCGGCGGAAATCTACCGCTTGCGCCTCGGCCCATATATCGACCGCGACGAAGCCATAGCTCACCGCGACAAAGCCAAGGCCGGGCAATACCCGCAAGCCTTTATCATCACATCCAAACGCGAGCTGGAACCAAAGTCCTAACGCGAAGTCATAGATAAATACCAGAGTAAAGTGTTGCTCTGGTATTTTTTTGACTCAGACTTATGTCAAAATTTGCCAAGAGTCACCTTGCCGCACAACATATCCGAGCCCAAAGCTGGTCTCATATTGACAATCTGATATAGTGTGTGAAGTTTTTTACATTCGACAAATTAAGTTACAACCAACATGAAAAAATCTGCTGCACTTTTTCGCTCTGTTGCTATTTCAGCAACCTTGCTGGCTTCAGCAACAGCAGCGGCTGCCCCAGCTGTAGTACCTGAAGCCCCTCAGATTGCTGCCAAGGGCTATGTCCTTATGGACTATCATTCAGGCAAGATCCTGGCAGGCAATAAAGAATACGACCAAATCCCACCGGCCAGCTTGACCAAAATGATGACCAGCTACGTTATCGGTCAGGAAGTCAACCGTGGCAATATTTCTCTTGATGACACGGTAGTGATCAGCAAGAACGCCTGGGCAAAGAACTTCCCTGGCTCATCGAAAATGTTCATCGAGGTGGGGAGCGAGGTAAAAGTTTCTGACCTCAACCGCGGCATCATCATCCAGTCGGGTAACGACGCCTGTGTCGCGATGGCTGAGCACGTGGCAGGCTCTGAAGACTCTTTCGTCGACCTGATGAACGCCTGGGCCAAGACCCTTGGCATGGATTCGACCCACTTTGCCAACGTGCACGGCCTTGATAACCCAGACCTTTATACGACGCCGTATGACATGGCGCTGCTGGCACAGGGCCTGATCCGCGACGTACCAGACGAATTCGCGATCTACAAAGAGAAATCTTTTACTTATAACGGCATCACCCAGTACAACCGAAATAGCCTGCTATGGGACAAGAGCCTCAACGTTGACGGCCTTAAAACTGGCCACACCAACAATGCCGGCTACAGCTTGGTAAGTACTGCAACCGAAGGCCAAATGCGCCTAGTGGCGGTTGTGATGGGCACAAGCAACCCTAATGCCCGTAAAGCTGAGAGCAAGAAGCTACTGAACTACGGTTTCCGCTTCTTCGAAACCGTGTCCCCGCATAAAGCGAACGAGACATTTGTCACTGAAAAAGTCTGGATGGGCGACAAAGCTGAAGTATCCCTTGGCGTAAGCGAAGATACCTTCGTGACCCTGCCTCGTGGCTTAACCAAAGATCTAACCGCTAGTTTCGTACTGGAGAAAGAGCTAAAAGCCCCGATCCAGAAAGGCGATGTGGTCGGCAAGCTCTACTACCGCGCAGGCGATGAAGACATTGCCGAGTACCCGCTGCTGGCACTGGATGATATCAACGAAGGCAGCATGTTCAGCCGCCTGATTGATTACATCATGCTGCTATTCAAGGGCTGGTTGAGCTAACCCTTCTGCAGTTCAGGTAACATACCGATAAATAAAGAAAAGAGGCAGCCTTGGGTTGCCTCTTCCTTTTCTGCCCGCCGGTGAACCCACCTGATAGCTTGTGAAAAAGCCCTATACCCATTAATATGCTCGGCTAACATCGCAAAATGAATGCAAATACTCGGAGTTCAGCATGCAGCAGCAAGAGCAGCCAAAACTAAAAGATCTTCTAGAGTTCCCTTGTAAGTTCACTTACAAGGTGATGGGTTACAACAAACCTGAGCTCCCAGATCTGGTTGTCGAGGTGATCCAGCGTCACGCACCAGGCGATTACACCCCGATCGTCAAGCCAAGTGGCAAAGGGACCTACAGCGCCGTGTCTGTTTCTATCACAGCCACATCGATTGAGCAGGTAGAGACCCTCTACAAAGAGTTGGGTGAAATCGACATCGTTCGCGTTGTGTTGTAAGCACTTCCCTATTCCCCTATAAATTGGCGGCTGTAAATTCAGCCGCCAAGTTTTATAATGGGTATCAGTTTTTCAGGCTTCGCCAAACGACTAAATGGGTGTGACATTGCAAGATAAAATCATTATTCGCAACCTCGGCCGCCAAGATTACCAACCTATCTGGCAGGCAATGCATCAGTTCACCGACGAACGTAGCCCGGAAACCACGGATGAAGTCTGGCTGGTTGAGCACAACCCTGTGTTTACCCAAGGCCAGGCTGGCAAAGCCGAGCACCTGCTCAACACCGGGGATATCCCCGTCGTGCAAAGCGACCGTGGTGGTCAGGTCACGTATCACGGGCCGGGCCAGCTAGTTGCCTATATCCTGATCGACTTACGTCGAAAAAAAATGGGTGTGCGCGATCTCGTCACGCATATCGAAAACACAATCATCAAGACCCTTTCCCAGTTCGGGATTGAGTCCAATGCCCGCCCTGATGCCCCTGGTGTCTATGTCTCTGGTCAGAAGATATGTTCACTTGGATTACGGATCAGACGCGGTTGCTCTTTTCACGGTCTGGCACTCAATATCAATATGGATCTGGCTCCTTTCCTGCGCATCAACCCATGTGGTTATGCCGGGATGGAAATGACGCAAACCGCGTTGTTGAATGGGCCTTCTGAACTAGCGGAAATTCAGCCTGTACTCGTAGAAGAGTTGGTCAACCTGCTCGATTACCAGAGCATTGAGTGGAAAACGGAAAGCAATTCATGAGTAAACCAATCAAAATTGAACAAGGTGTCAAATACCGTGATGCCGACAAAATGGCTCTTATCCCTACCCGCAATGTAGAGGTTGAGGAGGCGCCGAAAGAAGTGCTGCGCAAGCCTGAGTGGATGAAGATCAAGCTTCCTTCAGACAGCCAGCGTATCCAAGACATCAAGTCTGCAATGCGCAAGAACAAGCTGCACTCAGTGTGTGAGGAAGCCTCTTGCCCGAACTTGGCAGAGTGTTTCAACCACGGCACGGCAACCTTTATGATCCTGGGTGCAATCTGTACCCGTCGCTGCCCGTTCTGTGATGTTGCCCACGGCCGCCCACTGCCACCAAATGCAGAAGAACCACAGCACCTAGCCAAGACCATCGCAGACATGAAGCTACGCTACGTCGTAGTGACCTCTGTTGACCGTGATGACCTACGTGATGGCGGTGCCCAGCACTTTGCTGATTGTACTCGTGAAATCCGCGCTTTGAACCCAGAGATCAAGATCGAGACGCTTGTCCCTGATTTCCGTGGCCGTATGGATCGCGCGCTGGACATCCTGCGTGATAACCCGCCAGATGTGTTCAACCACAACCTTGAAACTGCCCCGCGCCTTTACCGTAAGGCTCGCCCAGGTGCCAACTACCAGTGGTCGCTTGACCTGCTGAAGAAGTTCAAGGAAATGCACCCTGAAGTGCCAACCAAATCAGGCGTGATGATGGGGCTGGGTGAAACCAAAGAAGAGATCATCCAGGTGCTCAAGGATCTGCGTGCCCATGGTGTAACCATGCTGACATTGGGCCAGTACCTGGCACCAAGCCGCCACCACCTACCGGTTGAGCGCTATGTGCCGCCTGCGGAATTCGATGAGCTGAAAGAAATTGCCCTTGAGCTTGGTTTTACCCACGCAGCTTGTGGCCCATTTGTTCGTTCTTCTTACCATGCCGATATGCAGGCTAAAGGTGAAGAAGTGAAATAAGCCAATGTTGGCAACATAAAAAAACGCAGCTGAGAAATCAGCTGCGTTTTTTATTGCCATCTATTTCAGCGTTTAGCCTTGGTTAGCTCGCTCGATAGCGGCTGCCATGACTGGCGCAAGGCTGTTAAGCGCTTGCTCGGTAACTGGCTTGCCATCGGTATCGGTAATATTGATAGACGTACGGTTACCCAGATCACCCAGCTGCAGATTATAAGCACGGTTTTCCAGTTCTACTGGCTGGGTGCCCAAATCAGCCCAGAATTCATCATCCGGCGACTTGAACTGTACCTCGACCACACCCTGTGAGCGGTTACGGCCTTCCACAACAAAACCAAGCTGGCCCAGTACTTCTGGCAAGCGTTCCCAGAACACATTGTAAGGTGCACGGGCAATAATCACCGGCAGGCCGCTGCGGTCCTGTCCCATAGAGATAGGGATTTGCTTCACCAACTCCTGGGCACGCAGGCGGGCTTGCTCTCGCTCTTGCTCGTCATAGCGCGAGGTAACCAAGTTGGTCATCAGAATACTGTAGCGCTCTTTGTTGTCAGCGCTAACCGGCTGTTCAACACCGCCTTCACGCCAGTCTACCAGCATGATACGGTAGCTATAGCGGCCGCCATCAGCAGACTTCTCGATCCGGTAACGGCTACCAATTTCGGTATCTTCGTCTTCGTTATTCCAGTTCAGCCAGTCAGTTTCGATAGCATTGGCCGTTTGGCTTCTCAGTCCGATGTTCTGCTCGGCAATCAGCTTCTGGGTCACCGACCAAACATCCGACAGATCTTCCTGCTTGACCATTACCAGAGTCACACCGTCATCATCCCGCAGTGCTCGCGCACCCGGGATCAGTGCCAATACCTGCTGCGGTGGGCGGATATCAACCCCAGAACCAATCGCTCCCTGGTACTCACCCGACGGGATAGCATAGTCACTGACCTGTGCCGACTGGGCATCGCTAGGCAGTGTCCAGCTTTCCAATGGTTGGGTATTGAGGTAGTTAAAGTCCTGATTCGCCTGACGGCGGCGCTCTGCACCGTCAGAACAACCAGCCAGTGTAACGACTGCAACGGCAGCTGCCACCAGCTTATACTTATAATTCATTACGCTTCTGCGCTCCTACGCTCTAGCAAATTACAGCAGTACGTTCGCATCCTTGAGTGCTTCGGCTACTACTGGTTGGGCAGATTCGCTCAGCTCTGTCAGCGGCAGGCGAAGTGTGCCGTGCGAGACAAGACCAAGCTGATGAGCCGCCCATTTTACCGGGATAGGGTTGGATTCGACAAACAATTGCTTATGAAGCGGCATCAACCGCTGATTAATTTCAACGGCCGCGTCCATCTGCCCTGACAAGGCCAGCTTGAACATATGTGCCATATCGGCAGCGGCTACGTTAGCCGTGACAGAGATCACACCATGGCCGCCTTCGGCCACAAAATCCAACCCCGTGGCATCATCACCGCTTAGTTGGATAAAATCATCGCCACAAAGTTCCCGGGTTTTCTGTACACGAGACAAATCACCTGTTGCATCCTTGATACCGACGATATTATCAATCTTCGCCAGTCGAGCCACCGTTTCCGGCAACAAGTCAACAGCAGTGCGCCCCGGAACATTGTAAAGGATCTGCGGCAGCTCGGTCGCTTCGGCTATCGCTTTGAAGTGCTGGTACAGGCCTTCCTGGGTTGGCTTGTTGTAGTAAGGCGTAACAGTCAGACAACCCGCAACACCCGTTCCAGAAAAGAGTTTGCTAAAGGTGATGGCTTCATGGGTTGCATTGGCCCCGGTACCAGCAATGACCGGCACACGGCCCTGTGCATATTCCAAGGTTTTCAATACTACCTTGACATGCTCGTCGACGGTCAGCGTCGCTGACTCGCCGGTGGTACCAACCGCGACAATCGCATCGGTGCCTGCGGCAATGTGGTATTCTACAAGTGACGCCAAACTGGCGTAATCGACTTCACCGGCTTCGTCGAGCGGTGTAATTAGCGCTACCATGCTTCCTGAAAACATGTCCATCTCCCCTGAATAAATATATCCCTGGCCTCATCATGAAATTATGCTGGATAAGCGAATAATCAAGCGGCCAAGAAAAACCATACTACTTTTCAGTAACAGTAAACTCAAGACAGATATATGTAAATCAGTGAAGGTTAACTCTTTGCTGACAGCTCACTTTTACAACTACTTTTCCGCTTCTAATTTCCCCTCGCGAGCCCTCTGTCCCGCGCAACCGTTCACCTGACGCATCAGCAGGAGATATTCCTCTGCTGGCGAACGGTCTGTGCTAACATGCAGGAGTATTCAAAATGTGATGAAAATATATGGAACATTATCTCGTCGTTACAGCAGTTGGCACCGACCGCCCAGGCATTTCGGATGAAATTACCCGGCTCATCACCCTCTGCGACTGCAATATTGTTGATAGCAGGCTGGCCCTGTTCGGCCAGGAGTTTACCCTCATCATGCTGCTCTCTGGCTCGGCCAATGCTATCTCGCGGGTTGAATCTACCCTACCGCTCAAGGCCAGTGAGCATGACTTGCTGACAGTGATAAAACGCACCACCAAGCATGAGTACCGACACTACGCCTATACCGCCGACTTCCAAATCGAGGCCAACGACAGCCCGGGGCTGATTGAGCAATTCACCCGTTTCTTTGCCTCGCGCTCGATTGACATCGCCTCGCTCAGTGCCCATACCCAGGAAAGTGAACAAAGCCGCTCGCCCAATAGATTTCAGCTTCAAATAGGGACAAACCTTCCCGAAGGCTGTAACCTAATGACCTTACAAGAAGAATTTGAAGCACTTTGCCAAGACTTGGTCGTTAGCGGCAACGTGACTTTTGTCGGCCATAATCAATAAGGAATCCACTATGAAGACTTTGACCGCCGGTACGCCTGCGCCAGCCTTCACACTGCAAAACCAAAATGACGAGCCGGTCAGCCTTACTGACTTCAAGGGCAAGAAGGTCCTCGCTTATTTCTACCCAAAAGCCATGACACCGGGCTGTACCGTTCAGGCATGCGGCCTACGTGACAGCAAGGCCGAGCTTGACGAGCTCAACGTTGAAGTACTGGGGATTAGCATTGACGCCGTCAAGCGCCTGCCGAAATTCATCGAGCGCGACAACCTCAACTTCACCCTGCTATCGGATGAAGATCACGCGGTTGCCGATCAGTTTGGCGTCTGGGGCGAAAAGAAATTCACCCTTATAAATTTTTTATGACAAAAACCCTCGATAATTTTTTATGACAGTCTACCTTTGATATGTGGGTAACATATTGAGGGTTGTTTTGTGATAGAAAAGCATGATGAAAACGATGTTTATGATGACTACCGATTGCTCTCCATAGAGGTAGATACATTAGCTAAACTGAGAATCTCAGAGATCATCGATAGTGACTCTGGAGAAGTGACCCACTCCCCCTACCTTTCCCCATCCAACTTACAGTCTCGCCTAAAGAAGACCGATATTATCCTTACACCAGATGGGCGTGTTGTTTATCCACAATCTCTTTACCTCGTGTCAAAACTCAGCGGTGAAGGAAAAATTCAAGACACCACATCATTGGCCAAAGGCTTATTGGCCTTTACTCGATATTTAGACTCTACCCATTACCCTCAAGTTGATGAGGATGGGAATGTGATACCACCTCAGTACCTAACCTATAAAACACTAACAAAGCATGAAGAAGAAGGCGCGCCTTGGCAATTTGCAGAGCACCTTTTGGCAAACTGTCGATCTCGGAAGGAGGCAACTGGTGACGAAGCGTACTCGCTTAACTCAGCAAGAAGCTATATGGGTGCTGTTATTGGGTTTTATAAGTGGATGCAGAAACACGGTTACCTCAAAAATGATGATGA
Organism: Photobacterium sp. ABD4_091; assembly: GCF_056160145.1. Taxonomy (NCBI): domain Bacteria; kingdom Pseudomonadati; phylum Pseudomonadota; class Gammaproteobacteria; order Vibrionales; family Vibrionaceae; genus Photobacterium; species Photobacterium sp. ABD4_091. The sequence goes on from NZ_JBSWWQ010000001.1 coordinate 859,981, forward strand.
GCATGTTCTGACACACTTTACCAAGCTTGAAGCATACCTAGACGGCACCAATCAGCATGACATGCTTGCCCATACTAAGTCTGGTACAACACGAGTCTATGAGATATCAAACATAATGAAGGAGTTCCCCAAAGTCGATAAAACGCCTGCTCATCAAAAGTTGAAGCCTATGTCATTCGATCATAAAGAACTGTTCTCCCAGCACATTGATACGTTGCCAAAAGCTGCTTCCCTGATACTGAGACTATGTGAAGAGGCAGGGCTTAGGATTGATGAAGCCACCCACTTTCCTGCTCGCGATATTGGTGGTAAGGACTTTAGTGGATTAGACGTCGTGCCATTGACCATTACACGTACCAAGGGCAGTAAGGAGCGCACGATTGAAATCCCTATCGCACTGTATGAGGAATTAGAGCAATACAAAGAATGTAGCCAGCGACAAAAGAACCTAACTCGACGAAATGATCTGATTAAGTCCAAAGAAGAACAGGACACCACTGAGTATCTTTTCCTCTCAAACAAAGGGCGGCCATACAAAGTAAAAACTCTTGAGACGCATTTTAGCAAACTGCGACAGCGCATCCGGGCAATAGAACCTGACTGGTACTATCGAATCCATGACCTGCGATCAACTTATGCCACGCATTGGCTTTGGTGTGAATCAAGGGAGCGGCAGGTTGCCTATGAGTACCTAATGGACGAGTTAGCCTTGCTAATGGGGCATGAAAGCACCGCAACGACGGAAAAGTACATTAAGTTCATGAATAAGTTTGATGAGCAGTTACGGGTTGCTGAGAGCAAAAACAACAAGATTAACAAAGGATGGTAGCATGCCAAAAAGCCCACTCGCGAAGAGCTCAAAGACAGTCAAGCACGTCCGAAACAATAAAAATGTAGTTCCGTTGCACCTTACCATCCCCTATCAGAACAACAAAAGCAGGAAGGTAACCGAGTTTGATATATCACAGCTGTTACATCTTGGTGCAGATAGCAATAATGTCAAAATCGACAGCCGTATTCCTTACTTAAGGAGCTTTTGTAAAAAAGCTAACCAGTATTTTGACAATGACAGGTCAACACTAACCATCACGGTGTACTACGAGGCATTTAGAGCCTTCATTATCTTTTGTGACGCCGTAAACGTTGACCCTTTTTCTGAAGCTGGCTATTTAAAATACGCAGGAAATGATGGTGAACTGCGGCACCGCATAAAAATGTACCACCCATCCAAAAAGCTATGGGAGATGAGTCACGGCGATGAACTTGGCATCCAAGAGCGCTCAGCATGTGGTACAACTTCAGCACTTCGTACCGCCCTTTCATGGTGTGGCTTACCCGCTAACGTATGGGCAGCCCATCACCGAGGGTTTTCTGGCGAAGGAATACCAATTAAGAGTTACACTGACGCTGAAGAAGCGGTGCTTGTTGCCCGGTTGAGTGAGTTATTTTTCACCTTAGCCCCACAGCTCATTACAGCTAAACAAGAAAACCTCCCACTGCCTGACGAGTTGCCTGTTGTTATTAACTTGGGAGGACACCAAGAAGTCATTTCAATTTCAACGTCTCTCAAGACCCAAACCCATGGGCGAAGTAAAACGGGTACATCGGTAAAGTCATCCGCTGTGTTTAACATGGCGATGGGAGCGGCTTATCACCTAATGTGCTTTTTCACCTCATTAAACGATAGCAACATACAGAGCATCGCCCATCCAGTCACGATTCATACTGATGAGCGTGACAAAAGCCTGAAAGTGGTTAAGGTATCGAGCTATAAGACACGCGCTAACAAAGAGGTAGATGCGCTTCTTACTAACCAGAGCTTCGATGTTGATAAACGGGACGGGGTGAAGTTTATTAAAACCCTTGAAACCCTCTCAGCATTATATGGCGGTGGCGAAAAAGGCACGGAGTTGCTGTTCACGCTGAATAGCCAAGGGGAGAAAAGTAGTTCATTCAATTTGCAAGAAATAAATAAGCACCTGATGGTAGAGCTAAACCTACTCTCACCCACTCGTGCATCCTGCCTGCCATGGTTTAAGGAGTTATTTTACAGCTATCGAAACCAGCATGTTATTGATCTAAGAAAAGAAAAAAATACACTTGGCCGAACTATCGTAAGTAAAATCTCTCTCCCGTGCGCAAAAAAAACAGCTACTCAAGGTGCAACGAATGCTGCCTACTGCATTTTATCGTGTTACACAAACTTACCACTCAAAGGTATCCTGCTACCATTGTCCTATTCGGACAAAGACGCTGAGGGCAACATCAGTGTATCGTTCAAATACCGCAATGGCGAGAGCCACCACTTCTCTATTCCTGCTGCTGACAAGGCGTTAATCAAAGATATTGAACAATTCGCCACAGAGTTAGCCGATAAGCAAGGCTCTAAAAACTATGAGCGGTTGTTGATCAAGCGTGGTAGTGCAAAAGCGCCCCCTAAAGACTGGGACGGAATAAGCCCTATCAGCTCTAGTCTAATGAAGACATGGTCAATTGAACCCAACGAATACTTCATATCGCTTCAATCAAGCCGCTGGCGAGAAATGACCAGTAACCAAGTGTACTCCGTGAGTGGCACTAGCGGCGTCCAGAGCCTCCTGCAAAACCTTCTTCAAACCATTGATAAACACTATGTCAATGGTGACCCAAGACTCAACAAAATCATCATCTCACAAGCGCTACAAGTGATGGAGCTATTGGATGAAGAGACGGGGGTAGAGCAAGCAAAAGAGATAGTTGCGGCCAAACTTGGCATCCCAATGCTGACGCATGATGAATGGAAAAAGAAGCAAGAGGAAGAAAGGGCAAAAACCAACCCCAATGGCATTTATTGCAATGGGCAACAAAACATTGCAGATGGAAAAAACACCCAGCGTGAAACCAATAACGCCATGAAGCTACAGCTACCTTGTACTGAATACGACATGTGCCATAAATGCCAATCAGCCAAAGCCGTCAATGAGACTCAACACATCTATAAACTTATCTCTTTCATTGATGTACTGAAGGAGGCCGTAAACCTGCACCCTAACGCGCAAGAGGAAGTCCATGAAAGAATCGCCGCTTTTGAGTTTACCCTCGATGGTGCCAGCAAGGATGTGTACGACGGTGCAATGGCATTATTTAACAAAAACGGGCGTCACCCTCGGGTATCTATGGATCACGCCATTTTAGCCCTATACCGTTAATTGGGAGCCAGTCATGATAAAGCTACCTAAGTACATGCTTGACCAACAAGATGCCCTCATAGACGCGCAAAAGCATGTTGGAAGCTATACAAACTACCTGAACGACGTATTAGAACCAGCTATTGCCTCGGGGGAGTGGGATGAGTTTGAGGCGCTAGATATAGGCTTTAGCGTCACTGGTGAATCACTGGGTAAAATTGGGGACAACAACGCTTGGCGTCAGCTACAACCCTTCTTTGAGCCTGATGCTACCCAACCGAATACCCTGGACTTCTTTCTTGACGGAAAGGTGATGGAGCGCAACCTGACAAACCAATTGAGATCACTCGCATTGAGTATGATGTGGCTCTCGCCTAAAGATTATTCTTTTGGGAGCATTGTACAGGCTATTAATGGGTTAAAGAAAGTCGCCTCTGCGCTACTAAATGAAGGCCACAATAGCTTTGAGTTATTAAGTTTTGAGCTGTTAGAGACTTGGGGATTAGGTGATGTTACCGATTTGGACTTCGAACGAGAAACACCCTACACCTCACTCAATAAACTGTTCATAGAGGCAACACGACTACCGTTTAATGTCAGTCTGACCAAAGCGTTAAACGCCTCGGATTTTGGTTTAGTCATTAAAGAGCCTAAGCAGCACACGGTTATCCCGCAGCGGCTGTACTATCTGGGACTTCAACAATCAGAAGCATTAGTGAACGAGCTATACCCCATTCGTGATGAGCTTGGCAAGCTTTCAGATCACATTGCTGACTATCATGAGAAATCCTACCAAGGGTATGCTAAATACCTTGTTAGCGATGAGGCTAGATTCAAAAATGGCGGACTTAAGTGGTATTTAAGCCTATCAAATAAAGGCGATAAGGAAAGGCGAGTAACTTTTCAAGCCGCTTTTCTCGCGCTAAGTAATCCGTCACAAAAATCGACCCTTGAACTGCTCAACAAGCACAAACCTGCGCTCAAGTCTGAATACATCGACAAATTCCACCCTGAGCAAACATTGACGATTGGCAACAGGGTGGTGACCGGACTTAAGAAGGCGCAATCGTTGTTTAAAGAACTCAGCGGTGGCTGTCTTTGGGCGTTAATGGCCCGAACTGGTATGCGGGGGGATGAAGCTTTCCATCTTCACACCACGAAAGGGTGCACAACAGAAATCATATCTGGGCAAGCCATTCATGTTATTCATGCTGACCTCTCAAAAACGGCCAGAGGCTTTCAGTCAAGGCAGGATGAGTTTGTCACAACCGAGATTGGGAAAAAGGCTTACGAAATACTGCAAGCGCTAAATTCGCCACTTAGAAAACGTCACTCTGATAGCCAAGCCTTCTTCTACAAGATAAAAGAAGGCTGTGGGGCTATCGACAAAAAAAGCATTATTAAACACGTAGGTGATTGGTATAAAAACGCACTAGGGGAAAAGCTTGTGCTAACCAATGATGACGTGATTGATTTGAAGGTCTCCGACCCCAACCTTTCTTTTAATGTCGGTGATGACTATGAGTTTACAGGGCATCAGCTCCGCCGCTCGTTCGCTTATTACCTTATCGGGTATGAGCTGTGCGCATTCCCCCAACTCAAGCAGCAGTTCAGCCATGTGTCCATGGCGATGACGCGCCATTACGCCAAGAATGCCAGTAAATTCCAGAAAGTCAGAAAACAAAAACAAAACTTGGCCCATGCCATTGATGCAGAAAGGGTTGACCAACAAGCGCAGGTGTACCTGAACATCTACAGGAAACTTGCGAATAAAGAGCGTGTCGCTGGCGGCAAAGGCAAAGAGTTTGCCAAAAACATGATGAAGGCTGAGCGTAACTTGTTTAAAGATAAGGTCGATGACGACATGCTTTCGCTCAACTACTGGAAAAAGCAAATCCGAGATCAAAAGCGCCACATTCACGCCATCGCCCCCGGAATTTACTGCACTTCAACAGGTTGTAGCCTACGTACACAAGTCAACCTATTAGAGTGTGTGGACTGTAAGAACGACTATATTGTCGATGCCGTTTTTGCCGAAGCGAAACGCAAGGAAGCTGAAATACATATGCTATGGGACATTGAGCATGATGAGTTAACGCCTCAAACAGCATCAGAAGTGTATATCAAAATCACGGCTGCTGAACGCATTATGAAAGACTTAGATATTAGCTATGAACCCGTTGCAATACCTCAAAAAGTTCAAGACCTGCTGATACCCTGCGGAGTGACTGCGTAATGACACAAGCAACTAAGAATAAGCTGATAAATGCCCTAGAGCGTCTGTTAGAGGGTAAACCAGAAAACCGTGAGCTAAGGAAGAAAGCCCGAGAAGGTAAGCTAAAAATCAATAACATTAGCGTCGAGAAAGAAGCGGGGCTTTCTGTTGGGGCATTGCGCAGGCATAAAGATGTTCAGGATATGGTGAAGAATAAGGCACTGGAGTTGCGGGTCGAACAAGATGATTTAAGCCAGTCACCAATTGATGTTTTACAAGCGGAAGTAGAACAGCTAAAACGCGATAAAACCAAAGCCAACAAGAAGAAAAAAGAGTACTTCGACCTCTCTAAAAGTCATGAAAAAGCACTAGCCATACAGGCAGCAAGCCATATAAAAATGGTTCAGGAACTCATGGAGATGCTGCATGAAAGCCAGCGAGAGAAGGCGATGGACAAGGTGGTTCAAGCTGGGGTTGATAACGTGATCAAAGGTGATTTCAAATAAGAGCATCCTGTTTAGTGTAACCACTAGACAAGACAGTTAGTTATCTATAAAAATGTACATTCTAACGATATAAAAATACTTTAAGCAGGACGTAGTCACACTACTCCGAAGTAGCTTAAATTTAGAAAGTAAGGAAAAAATATGGCAATCGAAGCTGGACAAACTGCACCAGACTTTACTCTAAATGACCAAGACAGCAACCCTATTACGCTATCTGAACTGCAAGGCAAGAAAGTATTGCTCTATTTCTACCCACGCGCTTCAACGCCAGGCTGCACTGTTCAGGCTCAAGGGCTACGTGATACTAAAGCAGAACTAGATGCCCATAATGTCGTTGTTCTCGGTGTAAGCCCAGACACACCTAAGAAGCTGACTAACTTTATCAACAAACAAGAGCTTAACTTCACTTTGCTAGCCGATGAAGAGCACGCAGTTTGTGAGAAGTACGGTGTTTGGCAGCTCAAGAAGTTCATGGGCCGTGAAAACATGGGTGTTGTAAGAACAAGCTTCTTGATTGACGAGTCAGGTAACCTAGAGCATGTATTCAACAAGTTCAAAACCAAAGACCATCATGAAGTAGTACTCGACTACCTAAATAACAAGTAGTTGTTTAAAAACCGATAGAACCAGTGCACTTTCACTGGTTCTTACTCCAGCTTCTCATATATTACACTGAGCCAGTGTACCTCTTCAATTTGACCAAAAGATAACTTTCCTATAAGTGATGTTGTTTTTATATAAATAGCTATTTTTAATGACGAAATTTAGTAGTAAATGTGACACTGCTTATTGAAAAAATCCAACAAAATAGATTTAAATATAAGAGCTTAAGGACAAAGCCTGGCTAGCTCAGATAAATATCATTCTCGACATATGAGAAGAAAAAGCCACTCAAGAAGGAGGTGATATTCAATTTATCTAACCTCACTTTTACTGAATTAATAGATTAAATTTACCAAAGGCAGTGTATGTACTTATCGAGTGTAACGGCTGAAAACTTTAGAGGCTTTGAGTCAACCCACGTCACTTTAAACAAAGGATTGAACCTTTTAGTGGGCGAGAATGATGCTGGTAAAACGAGCTTAATCGACGCTATTAGATTGGTATTAGATACTAATTCAGCTGAGTGGGTAAGGATTAAGTACTCCGATTTCAGGTCGGGTTCGACAAAGCTAAAAATCAGTCTAAAGTTTTGTGGACTTGATGAACGCGATGGCGGTGCATTTGCTGAGTACCTGACGTTTGAACAAAATGAAAATGGTGACATTCAAACAGTATTATATATAACATTAACTGCTTCCATAAATGACACCCTGACTAGTAATTCGCAAAGTATACGTACTGAAATTCGTGCTGGGTCTAGTGAAGAAGGGCCACATTTAGATCGTGATACAAGGCTATATCTTTCTACTACTTACCTTAAACCATTAAGAGATGCAGAGAATGAGCTCTCTGCAGGAAGAATGTCTCGGTTATCACAACTACTAGGTAGCAAGAGCAGTATTGGCGGTAACGAGCTGGATATAGAGCGTCTGATTACGCTGATTGTGCAGGCTAACCAATCAATAAAATCTGATACTTCAATTTCTACTGCGCAAAGCAGTGTCGAAAAAATATTAGAACAAATCACGTTCAAAGACACGCCTTTCGCGCCTGTAATTGACATGCTTGGCAGCAAGAATGTTGCAGACATGAGTTCAGCAGAAAAGAATTCAGCTTTTAAAGCAATTGTTGAACGGCTTACTCTAGGGTTAAATGATACAGGTTTGTCCCATGGGCTTGGGTATAGCAACTTACTATTTATGGCTGCCGAGTTGATGTTGTTAACCCAATCAGGTAAAGGCTTTCCACTTTTGTTAATAGAAGAGCCTGAGGCTCATCTTCATCCGCAGTTACAAATGAAGTTCATCCAGTACCTTGTAGAAAAGCAAGGGGATTTACAGTGCATCCTATCTACGCATAGTCCGAACTTAGCTTCGAAAGTTTCTCTTGAAAATATAATTCTAATGAATAAAGGTCAATCATTCCCTTTAAGACGAGGAGCTACTTTATTGAATGATGATGACTACCCGTTTTTAGAAAAATTTCTTGATGTTAGCAAAGCAAATATGTTTTTCGCCAAAAGCGTTATACTGGTTGAAGGTGACGGTGAAAATATATTGCTACCAACTATTGCTCAGTTATTAGGTCGCCCTCTTGAAAGTTATGGGGTATCGATAGTGAATGTTGGCAATCTAGCTTATAAACGATATGCAAAAATCTATCGTAAGAAAGAAACCGGTGTTAAGCCATTCCCCATGAAAATTGCCTGTGTAACAGATCTTGATATTTGGCCAGATAAAGCAGAAAAGAAGCCAGGTAATACAATCGGCTTTAAGGTTAAAAAACAACCTAACACCGGCGAGGGGAAAAAAGGGAATTTAAATCGATGGGTTAGCTACTATAATGATAAACAGGACGAACTAATAGCACGCAAAGAAACAAAGTGTGAGCAAGATGGCGAAAATGTAAAAACATTTATTTCTGAAGAGTGGACTTTTGAATATTGTTTAGCTAAATCGGGGTTGGCCAAAGAGCTTTATTGCTCTGTAAAGGGTAGTGAGGTCGGTTTTGAAGACCTTTGTGATGATCCTGAAGAAAAAGCTATTCAAATATATGGAATGATTGAAAAAATGTCGTCTGGCAAAACAGCAGCAACATATAAGTTGGCAGAGATACTAAGTAATGTATATCAAGGAGAACCGGCTAGACTTAAGAATAAGTTACCTGCGTATATTGTTAGCGCCATTGAATATGTTACAGAACCGGTTATCATTGAGGTTTTAGATAATCAAGAGGATCAGCAACTAGAAGTAGAAGGTGCAGAATGATACCTTCAATAACCGATAACCATATCGATGAGCTTCAAGATAAGACGGGACTCGTTTTTGATCAAGAGCGTCGACAGGCCATAAAGGAATATATCGATATTCAAGCTTGTCCCGGTAGTGGTAAAACAACACTTATTGCTGCAAAGTTAGCATTACTTGCGAAGAGTTGGAATAAATGTACAAGTGGTATATGTGTACTTAGCCATACAAATGTAGCTAAAAATGAAATCATTAGTCGATTGGAACGTGATAAGTATGGGCGTAAACTGTTATCTTATCCTCACTTCATAGGTACTATTCAAGAATTTGTTAATCGATTCCTAGCCTTACCTTTTTGTAGGTCAAAGGGTATTGAAATCAAACGTATTGATGATGACTTTTGCTTAAAATATATTGACAGTAAGCTTTCTTGGAAGGCAAGAACATACTTGGATGGAAAGCCAAAAGCTAGTATATCTAACTTACAAATTAGATATGTTAACGGTAAATTTGAAAATATTATTCCTGGCTTCAAAAAGGTCTCCACATCGGATAGCTTTAAAAACCTGCACTCAATAAAGCAAGCGATGCTGAGTGAGGGTTTATTCTTTTATCGGGAGATGTTTGAGTATGCTAAGGCGTATTTGGATATAAACCCAAATGTAATAGACGCTATTCGATCAAGGTTTCCGTTAGTAATCGTAGATGAGATGCAAGATACATCTCTTGTACAAGATGAAATTATTAACAAAATATTCTCCTATGAAGGTAGTACACTTCAACGATTAGGTGATGCTGATCAGGCTATATTTTCAGGTAACGAGGAGGAAAGTAGCAATAGTTATAATAAATTAAAGTTACAAATCATAAATACTAGCCATAGATTTAACCCAAGCATAGCAGCCCTTGCTAGTAGATTGAGCACTAATAAGGTTTCACTAAGTTCTACTCAGTTAGTAAATATTGCTCAACCGCATACGATCTACATCGTTGATGAACACAGCAGATCGAAAGTACTGTCAGCATTTGCACAGTTGTGTGCGGGCTTCCTTCCATTAGATGAGAAACACCCTATTAAGGCCGTTGGGGGAATAGGAAAGACGAAACCAGAAAGCCTTACGATTAAACACTACTTTTCAACTTTTGAAAAAAACAACTCCAGTAAAAATTTCAAACCTGAAAAAATAATTGAATACTTCAGGGAGACTCAGAAAGTTACTACGTGTAATGAAAATAACTACAAAATAGCATTGGAAGGAATTCGTAAGTTATTACAAATTGCAGGGTATGAGTATATGCCGATATACCAATTAAAAGCTATAATCAAGGAAAGCCCAAAGTGTAATGAAATTAATCAAAAGATAATTGAAATTCAAACTTCTGACCTTAATGATAAGCAACGTTGGGAAAGTAATATTACGGAACTATTAACAGTTCTTGGCTTATTGGAGAAGTCTGCTGCACTTAATGAGTATATTTCATATGTAGTACCAAACACAATAACTGATGATAAATCCGTGTCAGCTAATATGTATATTGAAAACGTAAATGGTCGTAATATAAGTATTGAAGTTGACACTATCCACTCTGTTAAAGGTGAAACGCACTCAGCAACCTTATTACTAGAAACAAAATTTCATGAGTATGATGTTCATCAGATGTTAGATTATATTATCGGTGTAAAAACTACAAAGCCTACGGGGGTTCGAAAGCCTAAATTCATGAAGCAACTGTATGTCGCAATGACGAGGGCAAAGCATATAATTGGTATTACTATAGATAAATCGAGAATTCCTGAAGCTAAGAGAGAGGCAGCTATTGCAAGTGGTTGGAATGTTATAGATTTAACAACCAACAACTAAAATCGCACTCAACTGAGCTTATTCGTTATTATTAATCCACTTAAAGAGTTGAGAATGTCATCAGTATTTTTACTAGATATGTTATATGCTGTATTAGTTCCGACTAGATCTGACACTTCAATTGAAATGAAGAGAGTTACCCACTTTGATTAAAGGTGCTGAATCCGTAATCAAAGACAATAAGAGGTAACTCTCATGCTTCATACTAGCAATCCAATCATCAAACACAAAGCTGGGCTTCTCAATCTTGCAGAAGAACTCGGTAATGTATCAAAAGCTTGTAAAGTCATGGGTGTCTCAAGAGACACTTTCTATCGTTATCAAGAGTTGGTAGAAACAGGTGGTATCGATGCTCTGATTAATCAAAGCCGCAGAACACCAAACTTAAAGAATCGTGTCGATAGTGAGACTGAGCAGGCTGTGCTCAAATACGCCATCAACTTCCCTGCGCATGGACAAGTCAGAACAAGCAATGAACTGCGTAAACTAGGCGTGTTTATCTCTCCAAGTGGCGTACGCTCAATCTGGCTCCGCAATGACCTAGAAAACTTCAAGAAACGTCTTATCGCACTGGAAAAACAGGTCGCAGAGGACGGTATAATCCTAACGGACGAGCAAGTCGCTGCCCTTGAGCGCAAGAAGCATGATGATGAGGCCTGTGGTGAGATAGAAACTGCACACCCAGGTTATCTCGGCTCTCAAGACACGTTCTATGTTGGCAATCTGAAAGGTGTTGGACGCATCTATCAGCAGACGTTCGTTGATACCTATAGCAAAGTTGCTTTCGCTAAGCTCTATACGACAAAAACACCTATCACCGCAGCAGATATGTTGAATGACAAGGTTCTACCGTTCTTCGAGACTCACGAGTTGCCAATGCTGCGAATCTTGACTGACCGGGGTACTGAATACTGCGGTCGAGTTGAGCAACATGACTACCAACTTTACTTAGCCATCAATGATATCGATCACACTAAAACTAAAGCCATGTCGCCACAGACAAACGGGATCTGCGAGCGCTTCCACAAGACCATATTGAATGAGTTCTACCAAGTGACGTTCAGAAAGAAACTGTATGGCTCAATGGATGAGTTGCAGAAAGATCTGGACGAATGGGTGGACTACTACAACAATCATCGTACCCATCAAGGAAAAATGTGCTGTGGCAGAACGCCCATAGAAACATTAGAGGATGGGAAATCAATCTGGGCCGAAAAGAATCTAGCCCAGATATAATCTGACAGGCACCAAGTCGAAAGTGGGTAACTGTCAGATCGGGTCTGAATTAGTACATATATGCTAATATTTAAGTTACAGCTGCTAGGAAATTTTAAATTAACCACAAGAAAAATATTATAGGTAGAGTCAGTTGACTCTACCTTTTCTTTATATTTAATAGCTCTCTAGCAAATCAAGCTACCGGTTTAATTGGTATTAGCTAGACCTTTAGAGTGCTTGGCTTCTAGTGCTTCTACTATTATGCCATTCACACGCTCAACCTTAGACTTGATCGTAATCAGATCTTCAATGGCTCTGTGCAGCTCATCTTTCTCCATGATTTGTTCAATGCTGTTAGTCAGAAACTTGTGTACGAACTCATTTCTGCAATCAGCTATTTCCGCAAAAAGTTCGTCGCGCTCGGGCGTACTACCTTCCATGGTTCGGCTGCAGTGACTGATGAAGTTTTTTAAACTGTCTTTGTTCGTCATTCGCAATTCAAATTCGGAGAGATCGTAAGCTGCAAATGCATTTTCCGGTAAAAGCATGTCTTCCTTTAGCTTTTTCTCAACAGTTTTCGAGATGGCAAAATAGTTCCTTGCATTCATCTCAAGTGCCTGACAGGAAGCGAGGGTTTTTCCAACAAGCATGTACATCATATCTTCTTCATTCATGAAGTTGTCCTTAATAAAAATACTTGTTCATTAAGATGGGGGCTAGTATCTAATAATTCAATAAGTTGTGTTACTAAAAACTGAAATATCACTAGTTTGCAAGAGGATCTTTCAGGTATAGGTTTTACTCCTAATCACATCTAGCCTATTTGTCTTAGCCAAAGTGAGCGAACATCCTCCACCTGAGGTAGTTAACTCCATTCGCTCATCATGATGATGAGTGAAAAGTCTTCTCCAGTAGCATTAGCTGCAATGAGACACATGAGAACTCCATTACTACAACCTCTCCTCCTAAGCCACTCGTGCCTAAAGGCTTACTCACTTTCGTTACTTCACGCTAAATTATTCATTAACAGGGTTGCTGCATTTTTATGACAGATTATTCAGTCAAAAACTGTTAAAAGTAGCCAAATTGACAAAAAATTATGACAACTGCTATATTTGAAGTTGAATAAGAGAAAATATTAATCTAAACCACTATTAAAGAAAGACTTTTCTGAAAACAGTCAAGATTTTCGTCATGTTTTTTTCCAAGGGTGGCCAGTTATGGGCAAGATCTATGACGGCCTGCACCGCATCAGCTTCCTGATTGATGAAAACGGTGTAATTGAGCATGTTTTCAACAAGTTCAAAACCAAGGATCACCACGAAGTGGTGCTGGCTTACCTGAAAGAAAACGGCTAACCACCCTTTTCGCAGGGTTGCCCTGAGTATCCAAACATCAAAAAGGCCGCTTTCGCGGCCTTTTCTTTAGCTCATATTACGAGAACTTACGAAGCTTCACTCCTCGAGATGCTCTTCGAGCGGAGGCTCTGTCGCCGGCAGGGCATTCCACACCGCCTTGACCAAGGTGGCCAGCGGGATAGCAAAGAACACGCCCCAGAAGCCCCACATGCCTCCGAACACCAAGACCGCGACAATGATTGCCACCGGGTGGAGGTTCACAGCTTCCGAGAACAAGATTGGCACCAGCACGTTGCCATCCAGGGCCTGGATAATGCCGTAGGCCACCAGCAGCCACCAGAATTCAGGGCTGATCCCCCACTGGAACAAACCCACCATTGCCACCGGCAGGGTGACCGCTGCAGCCCCGATGTAAGGGATCAGCACCGAGAAACCGACCAGTACGCCGAGCAGTACCGCATAGCGCAGATCCATGACCTCAAAGGTGACATAGCTGACAATACCGACAATAAAAATTTCCGTGACCTTGCCGCGGATGTAGTTGGAGATCTGCTGGTTCATCTCTGCGCCGACCTTGCTGGTCAGGCGGCGGTTCTTCGGCAGCAGGCCGCTGAGCATCTCCAGCATTTCCTCTTTATCCTTGAGCAGGAAAAACACCAGCAACGGCACCAGGATGAGATAAACCGCCAAGGTCGCAAGGCTGACCAAAGATGCCAGCGACCCCTTGACCACGCTCTCGCCCATGCCCAGTACTTTTTCGCGCAGGGTCACCATGAAGGTCGACACTTGGTGCGGCTGGACAAAGTCAGGGTAGCGCTCAGGCAAGCTGGACACATAATTCTGCAAGCCATTAAACATATTCGGCACGTCGGCAATCAAGTTACCGACCTGATGCCAGATGGTTGGTACCAAACCAAAAATAGCCATCACCATCAAGCTGGCAAAGATCAGCAATACGCCCATCACCGACAGCGTCCTCGGCAGTCCCAGCCGGGTCAGTTGCATCACCGGCCACTCCAGCAGGTATGCCAGTACAATCGCCACCAGCAGCGGCGCTATCAGGTTGCCAAAGAAGTAAATGGTCAAGAAGCCGCCGAGCAAAATCGCTACCAAGCTCACGGCATGGGGGTCGGAAAATCGTCGCTTATACCAGCGAGTCAGCATATCCAGCATAAAATGTTTACTGCCTTTTGGTCACAATAATTTCAAGTACCTGTTGGCTGTCCAACCGTACATCAATAAAAAAGCCATGGTTCGAGAGGTAGCGGGGGATATCCTGCCTTGCCCCTGTGTCAGAGATATGAATTTCCAGCGTATCGCCAATCGCAAGCGACTTTACCGCCCTTTTAGCCAAAAGCAGTGCCATCGGGCAGCGTTCCGTCGTCAAATTAAGCAATGCACGTTCCATTCCGGTATACTGACAATTATCATCCATCGGGTTATTGTAAAGGACATTCGGGCGACAAAAAAGAAACCAGTCAAAGGTTTCGGTGTCTGACCTTGGTGAAAAGCAGCATTATTCAGGACAGATTTAGCCTCGCAGTAGTGCGAATGCAGGAATACGCAACAGAAGGCGGTATCAATTATTACTATGTTTCGATTTGCTAAGGCGCCAGCCTATCTTCTTATCAGTGCATTACTCGGCACTAGCATTGCGGCTCCGGCCAATGACCTGAGCAGCCTACCGGATATCGGTACGGCGGCGGCGGCAACGCTCAGCATTGAAAAAGAAATAGAATACGGCGATGCCTATATGCGGATGATACGGGCCAGCATGCCTGTGATCAGCGATCCGCTGCTGTCTGAATATATTAGTGATCTCGGCCACCGCCTGGTCGCCAATGCCAATGATGTCCGCACCCCGTTCAACTTTTTCATGATCCAGAACCGGGATATCAATGCCTTCGCTTTCTTCGGCGGCCATGTAGCTATCCACTCAGGGCTGTTTCTCCATGCCAAAACCGAGAGTGAGCTCGCCTCGGTGGTGGCGCACGAAATTGCCCACGTCACCCAGCGCCACCTCGCCCGGAGTATGGAAGATCAGGCCAGGAAGTCACCGGCAACACTGGCAGCCCTGATCGGCTCCATGATGCTGGCTATTGCCTCGCCGGAAGCGGGGATCGCCGCCATCCATGCCACCACGGCAGCATCGGCACAGGGCCAGATCAACTACACCCGCAGCAACGAAAAAGAAGCCGACCGTATTGGTATAGCCACTCTGTCCAAAGCCGGTTTTGATGTACAGGCCATGCCTCGCTTCTTCGGCCGTCTCGCCGACCAGTACCGCTATGTCAGCACGCCGCCACCTATGCTGCTGACTCACCCATTGCCGGAATCACGGATCACCGATAGCCGCAGCCGTGCCAACCAGTTCCCAGCCCGCCGGGTGGACACCTCCCAGCGCTACCAGCTAGCCCGGGCACGTATCGTTGCCCGCTATGCCGGTATCGACAGCAATGCAGCACTGGACTGGTTCGAGCGTCAGGAAAAAAGAAGCAATGCGGTGACCAAAGATGCCATCAACTACGGCAAGGCATTGGTGTATATCGATTCTGAGCAATACGAAAAGGCTCATGCTCTGCTTGATCCTCTATTGGCTAAAGAGCCCAATAATCGTTTCTATATCGATTCAGCTACCGATCTCGATCTGCACCAGAAAAAGTACGACCGGGCTATAGCACGCCTAGAGACTGCCCAGAGAGCCAACCCAAACAACAAGGTATTGCGCCTGAACTTGGCCAATGCGCTGCAGGAAGCAGACCGTAACAACGAAAGTATCCCGATCCTGACCCGCTATACCTATGACAACCCAGAAGATCCTAACGGCTGGCACCTACTGGCACAGGCGCAGGCCGCCAACGGCCGTCGTGATGCAGAGCTCGCGGCCCGGGCCGAGCTGCTTGCGCTGCGCGGGGCATGGGAAAAGGCTATCCAGATGTATATCCAGGCCAGCCAAATGGTCGAGGTCAACTCGCTGGATCAAGCCCGCTATGATGCCCGCATCGACCAGCTCCGGCTTGCCAGGCAGCGCTTCGCCAATCTCTGATCGCGCTCTCAAAGAAGCGCTGGCATAGCATTCCTTCTTGGTGACAGCTGTTCTACAATGGGGCAACATCATCAAAACAATTTGTAACCGGCGCGGACACCGCGCCGGTTACCATTTTCAGAAGGAAGTACCATGTCAGTCACCATTTACCACAACCCTCGTTGCTCAAAAAGCCGCCAGACCCTTGCCCTGCTGGAAGAGAAAGGGATCAGCCCTAACGTCGTCAAGTACCTTGACGACACCCCGTCAGCCGAGCAGATCCAAACCCTACTGGGCCAACTAGGCTACGCTTCTGCCCGTGACATGATGCGTACCAAAGAAGCCCTGTACAAAGAGCTGGAGCTTGGCGGTGCCGAAGTTACCGAACAACAGCTGATCGATGCCATGGCTGCCAACCCGAAACTGATCGAGCGCCCTATCGTCGTCAATGGTGAGCGTGCCGCCATGGGCCGCCCACCAGAGCAGGTTCTGGACATTCTATAACCCGGCAGGCGACTTATGCATAGCATCCTTGTTCTCTATTACAGCCGCCACGGCTCGACCCGACAGCTTGCCCGCCACATTGCCCGCGGCATCGAGCAAGTTTCCGGCTGCGAGGCGGTATTGCGTACCGTTGCCGAACTCGGCACCGACGGCCAGCTAGAGCCGGACGTCTCCGGTGATCCGCTCGTCACCAAGGCAGACCTGCAGCAGTGTGCTGGGCTGGCGCTTGGCAGCCCGGTTCGGTTTGGCAATATGGCTGCGCCGCTCAAGCACTTTATCGACTCGACCAGTGCCGAATGGCTAAGCGGCACCCTGATAGGCAAGCCCGCTTGCGTGTTCACCGCCTCTTCGTCCATGCACGGGGGCCAGGAGACCACCCTACAATCAATGATGCTGCCGCTGCTGCACCACGGTATGCTGATAGTCGGCCTGCCCTATTCGGAGCCCGCACTGCATACGACCAGTTCAGGAGGAACCCCGTATGGCCCTTCGCACCTCAACCACGAGCAATCCCGCCAGCTGAGCACTGAAGAGTGCGAACTGGCACAGGCTTGTGGCAAACGGCTGGCTGAAATCGCCTGCAAACTACAAGGATAGTGCCATGACCGTCATGCAGAAAAAAACACGTATGCTGCGCTACAGCGCTGTGTCCGCCAACCTTGGACTATTGGTTTGGGTTGCCCTTTGGCAGGCTAGCCTGTCACCGCACCCGCACCTCAATAACATGGTGATGGCCGCGGTTTGGATTGCCCCGCTTCTCCTTCCGCTCAAGGGGATCCTGGCCGGCAAACCCTATACCCATGCCTGGGCCAACTTCATCCTGATGTTTTACTTCCTCCATGCCCTGACAATCCTCTGGGTCGATGGCGGTGAGCGTTGGCTGGCACTGATCGAGCTGGCACTGACAACAGGCGCCTTTATGGCCAATATCCTGTTTGCCCGCCACCGTGGCAGGGAGCTGGGGCTCAAGCTGAAAAAACTCTCCCAGGTCGAGAAGGAAGAAAAGGCGCGCCATGAAAGCCAGTAGCCTTTTCTAAAGGTTAACAGCCCAAACAAAAATGGTGGCCTCGGCCACCGTTTTTTTCATTATATGTCGACTTACAACGCAACCGCGCTGGACCCCGTCGCAGACCAACTAAACACAGCCGCCTGCTTGGCAGGCTTGGTCTCGACATCGCTGCCAAGCTGCTCGGTCCCCGACACATCAACATCAGCCGGGCTGCTGGCTTCTGCTTCTGGGCTAGCAGGCTGGGAAGCATCCGTCGCACGGATCATGCCTTCCTGCTGAGGGGCTGATTCTAGCCTCTCACCCAGTGGCGCTGTCACGGCTGACAGGCGGCTATCCTGGCTCAGCTCGCGCTGGAACACGTCCTCGGTACTCAGCAGCTGAACCGTAAATTCCACGCGGTCGCCCTGAATGCGGTAGGCATTCACCGCTGCCACCGAGGTCAGGTTGGTAATCAGGCGCTCGAGGGTAAAGAAGTCTTTCGATGACTGGATATTTTCAACCACTACCGCCAGTTGGCCGCTGGTATCACCACCAAGTGGCACCGCATATTTCGCCCCTAGGGTATCTGCCATGCTATCGACCATCTGGGTTACAGAAGTGGCGATCTCACCGCTGTTGCGGCCTTCTGATGGTGCAACCTGGTTGCGGGCAAGCTGATCAATGCTGCCACTGTATAACTGCCAATTCAGGGCAACTTGTTCGCCATCTTGTTTGCGGGCGCGGACCACAAGTACAGCCTGGGGCTGGTAGCGCTGGCTGGCTGTCGCGATAGGCTGGGCAAAACCACCCCAGATATCCGGGGTACTGATAGCTGTGACATCTTCAAAATCACCAATTGGCATCATCACCGGCACACCTCGGCGTTCGCCTTCGGCCTGGATAAGCTTTGCCAAATCGTTATTGGACTGATCCCAGATGATATTGCGGCTGCGGTTGGCATCTTCCACCAGCCACACCAGCACACTCGGGCGCTGCTCACTCCAGAAAGTCGAATTCGCCTGGGTCAACAGGGTACGGATACGGCTGCGGTCAAACGTCAGCAGCAGGGTACGCTGGCCATCCCGGTTGGCATAACTAAACTGGCTGACGTATTGGTTACTGCTTCCCAGCGCCTTGGCAACGACTTCGTTTTCAACGATGTTGCTCTGTCCCGAGACCTTGATCAGTACCTGCTCCAGAGCCTGCTTCCTGGCTGCTTGCTCGGATTGGCGATCCGTATCAGGCAAGGCAACCTGCGCCTGATAGAGGTTGGTCACCGTGGCAGCCTTCAACGGCAGGGCCAGCAGCGCCAAGAAAAGTAATGCAATACGCAACATAAAGTACTCGTTATCACTAAAGTTAATGCCCGATCATAAATTGAACATATCTTGCGGGGCAACTGCTTCCAACACAAAAAAGTCATTCAATTGTATTTTTCTGTTCTCTACTTTTTATAAGTCTTTGCTATATGACAATAATCACCGTCAATGTTCTGTAAGATTTCATTATGTACATCACAAAATTATGCTGACGTCCCTTTTTGGCAAATTTTGCCGAATACCCATAGGTAAACGGTTGCCTCTATGCTAACATTCCGCGATTTTTTTTACAGACAGGGTGGAAAACAACCATGATGCAGATATTACAGGGTGCCCAAATGCTTTTCGTCGCATTTGGTGCATTGGTTCTGGTACCGCTTCTTACCGGACTGGATCCCAACGTTGCCCTCTTCGGTGCCGGTATCGGTACTCTCCTCTTCCAAGTCATCACCAAACGTTCCGTCCCTATCTTCCTCGCCTCCTCTTTTGCTTTTATTGCCCCTATTATGTATGGCGTCCAAACCTGGGGGATCCCTGCGACTATGGGTGGCCTGATGATGGCCGGTGTGATCTACGTGTGCATGGGTGCCATCATCAAAGTACGCGGTGTGGCGATTATTCATAAACTGCTGCCACCGGTCGTTGTTGGCCCGGTGATCATGGTGATCGGCCTTGGCCTGGCGCCAGCGGCAGTGAATATGGCGCTGGGTAAAACCGGCGACGGTGCGGTGCAGCTAGTCAATGGCGACGCCGCCATTTGGATTTCAGCCATATCGCTGTTGGTCACCATAGCTTTCAGTGTCTTTGCCAAGGGTTTTTTCAAGCTGATCCCGATTATGGCAGGTATCGTTACAGGTTACCTGGTCAGCCTGGGCTTCGGCGTTGTCGACTTCACCCCGGTCCAACAGGCGGCTTGGCTCGCACTGCCGAACTTCACTTTCCCTGAGTTCAATATCAATGCCGTGCTGTTCATGATCCCGGTGGCCATTGCCCCAGCGGTTGAGCACGTGGGCGATATGCTGGCGATTTCGAATGTGACCGGCAAGGACTACCTGAAAAAACCTGGCCTACACCGCACCATGGCTGGTGACGGAGTCGCAACCATGGCTGCATCTATGTTCGGCGCACCGCCAAACACCACCTATTCAGAGGTGACTGGTGCCGTGATGCTGACCAAAGCGTTCAACCCGGTGATCATGACCTATGCAGCCATCACTGCTCTGGTACTGGCATTTGTCGGCAAACTGGGGGCGATGCTGCAGACTATCCCTGTACCGGTGATGGGTGGCATTATGATCCTGCTGTTTGGCTCAATTGCTACGGTTGGCCTCAATACCTTGATCAAGAACCAAGTGGACTTGCACAAGGCACGTAACCTGGTGATTGTTGCGGTAACACTGGTGTTTGGTATCGGTGGTATGGCTTTCGGTATCGGTGAATTCAGCCTTCAGGGTGTGAGCCTATGCGGTATCGTCGCTATTTTGCTGAACCTCATCTTGCCGGATGACCTAGGTGAGAGCCACGTGGTTGATAACGCACAAATAGAAGAAGCGTCAGACAAATAATCTTTAAGGTTAGCCGGGGTTCATTTCCCCGGTTTTTCATCTTGGAACCTTGTCATCTTGGACAATAAAAAAAGCCGGATAACAATCCGGCTTTTTCACATTCAGGTGAAGCTTCAGTCGTTACTTAGTACCGAAGATCTTATCACCCGCATCACCTAGGCCTGGTACGATGTAGCCTTTGTCGTTCAGCTTCTCATCGATAGCCGCTGTGTATAGCTCGACATCTGGGTGTGCTTTCTCAAGTGCCGCAATACCTTCAGGTGCCGCAACCAATACCAATACCTTAAACTGCTTACAGCCTTGCTCTTTCAACAGGTCAAGAGTCGCAATCATAGAGCCACCTGTTGCCAGCATTGGGTCAACAACCAGCGCGATACGCTCATCGATGTTTGATGCCAGCTTATTGAAGTAAGGAACCGGCTCTAGGGTTTCTTCGTCACGGTAGATACCAACAACACTGATACGTGCGCTTGGCATGTGCTCAAGTACGCCGTCCATCATGCCAAGACCAGCACGAAGAATTGGCACAACTGTTACTTTTTTACCTTTGATCTGGTCAATTTCAACTGGACCGTTCCAGCCTTCAATGGTAACTTTTTCTGTTTCGAAGTCTGAAGTCGCTTCATAAGTCAGCAAGCTGCCTACTTCCGTTGCTAGCTCACGGAAACGCTTAGTGCTGATGTCACCTTCGCGCATAAGACCAATCTTATGTTTTACTAGTGGGTGTTTAACCTCAACGACTTTCATCTCTGACTCCTGGCAAATAAATTTCAAAAAATCGCACTATTATACACTAGACCATTTACGCTCTGGTAGGGGTGCAGCTGTTATTTGCTCAGGAAACACCCAGTGACAAATATTGACGCAAACGTTTTCCTTTCCGCCCTGACTGCTGTTATCATACCCCCGCTTTTTTACTTTAATACGTTGAGGAAACTCCTGTGAGCGGCAATAACTCTTCTCTTAGCTACAAAGATGCTGGTGTTGATATCGATGCAGGTAATGCATTAGTTGATCGTATTAAAGGGGTGGTAAAACGCACCCACCGTCCTGAAGTGATGGGCGGTATTGGCGGTTTCGGCGCATTGTGCAGCCTACCGACCAAGTACAAAGAGCCAGTTTTGGTATCTGGTACAGACGGTGTTGGAACAAAACTGCGCCTGGCTATGGATCTGAACAAGCACGACACTATCGGTATCGATCTGGTTGCTATGTGTGTCAACGATTTGATCGTACAAGGTGCCGAGCCACTGTTCTTCCTTGATTACTACGCAACAGGCAAGCTGGACGTAGACACGGCTGCTGACGTAGTTGCCGGTATCGGCGAAGGCTGTATCCAGTCTGGCTGTGCGCTAATCGGTGGTGAGACTGCAGAAATGCCGGGTATGTACCACGGCGAAGACTACGATGTAGCCGGTTTCTGTGTTGGTGTGGTTGAGAAAGCTGACATCATTGATGGCAGCAAGGTAGCCGAAGGCGACGCACTTATCGCTGTTGCATCAAGCGGCCCGCACTCGAACGGCTTCTCGCTGATCCGCAAAATCCTTGAGGTATCAAATGCCGACCTTAACCAGGAACTAGAAGGCAAAGCCCTGTCTGAGCACCTGCTAGAGCCAACTAAAATCTACGTTAAGTCGACCCTGAAGATGATGGAAAGCTGTGATGTCCACGCGATTTCCCACATCACTGGCGGCGGCTTCTGGGAAAACATTCCACGCGTTCTGCCAGCTGGTAGCAAAGCGGTGGTTGATGGCAACAGCTGGCAGTGGCCTGCTGTGTTCAACTGGCTACAAGAAGCCGGTAACGTTGATACCTACGAGATGTACCGTACCTTCAACTGTGGTGTTGGCCTGGTGATTGCCCTGCCGAAAGCACAGGCAGAGCAAGCGATCAACATCCTCAATGCCGAAGGCGAGCAGGCTTGGCTACTTGGCCACATTGCCAACGCCAACGAAGGCGAAGAGCAGGTGGAGATCCTGTAAGCGATGAAGAATATCGTTGTTCTTATTTCAGGCAACGGCTCTAACCTTCAAGCGATGATTGATGCCTGCGAGTCAGGCATCATCAAGGACGCCCGCATCAGTGCGGTACTGTCCAACAAGGCTGACGCTTACGGATTAGAGCGTGCCCGCCAAGCTGGCATTGATGCCCTGCACCTTTGTGCGGCAGACTATGCTGACCGCGCAGCATTCGACCAGGCCATGGCCGAGCGTATTGACAGCTACCAACCGGATCTGGTGATCCTGGCTGGCTTCATGCGCATCCTCAGCGGTGACTTTGTCCGCCACTACCAAGGGCGGATGCTCAATGTCCACCCGTCCCTGCTGCCGAAGTACACCGGGCTCAATACCCACCAGCGGGCTATCGACGCCGGTGACGACGAGCATGGCACCAGTGTCCATTTCGTCACTGAAGAGCTTGACGGCGGCCCGGTGATCCTCCAGGCCAAGGTACCTATCTTTGCCGATGACATCGCCGATGAAGTCATGGCCCGCGTGCAGGAGCAAGAGCACCGAATCTACCCGATGGTTGCCAATTGGTGCCTGCAAGGCCGTGTTGTGATGACCGGCGGAAAAGCGGTACTTGATGGTTCGCCATTACCCCTGTCCGGCTATGCGACCGACGAGTAATTTACTTTACTAGGCTTGCTTACAGGCATAAAAAAACGCGACATAACGTCGCGTTTTTTATTTGTCTATTTCGATGCAACACCTTAGATGCTACATCATAGATATTACACAGTCCGATTGAAGACCTGCTCGCCGAAATGGAAAACATTGAACTCCCCGACTTCCATCTTGTGCCAGCTTTCGTCATTGGTCAGCGGCTGGGTGGCAATAACCGTCACGACATCGTTCGGTGTCGTTTCTTCATGGAAATCAATCGTCACATCTTCATCAATCAAAGACGCCTTGCCAAACGGTGCCCGACGGGTGATCCAATGGAGGTTATTAGTACAGTAGGTTAGTACGTACTCACCATTGCTAAGCAGCATGTTGTAGACACCCAGCTCACGAAGCGTGTCACAACTTTCCGCCAGCAAGCGATATACCGCCTCCCAGTCATCCGGTGTATCCGGGAACCTGTCATCCAGCTGCTTGAGCAGCCAGCAAAAAGCGATCTCGCTGTCGGTATCACCCACCGCCTTGAACCGCCCGGTATCGAGCTCATCGTAGCCCGTCAGCTGGCCATTGTGGGCAAAGGTCCAGTATTGCCCCCACAGCTCACGGGTAAACGGATGGGTGTTTTCCAAGCTCACCCCACCACGGTTTGCCTGCCTGATATGGCTGACCACCGCACAGCTCTTGATCGGGTATTCCTGTACCAACTCTGCAATACGTGATTTACAGCTCGGGTTCGGATCCTTGAAGGTCCTAAACCCTTTGCCTTCGTAAAAGGTGATCCCCCAGCCGTCACGGTGCGGGCCAGTATTACCGCCGCGTTGCATCAAGCCAGTGAAACTAAAGCATATATCTGTTGGCACATTGGCGCTCATGCCAAGTAATTCACACATAGTCCTTTATGCCCTTCCTCTGTTGCACCAGTCATCGAGACTGGATTATTCCGCCATTTCTTTTTCGATAAGCATAATCAAGATATGGATGATCTTGATATGTACTTCCTGGATACGGTCCGCATAGCCGAAATGCGGCACGCGAATTTCCACATCGGCCAAGCCTGCCATCTTGCCGCCGTCTTTACCAGTTAAGGCGATCACTTTCATCCCCTTGGCCTTGGCGGCATCGATAGCTTTCAGGATATTACCGGAATTCCCCGATGTCGATAGGCCGAACAGGACATCTCCCTTCGCACCGACCGCTTCTAGATAGCGGGAAAATACCGACTCGTAGCCGAAGTCATTGCTCACACATGACAAGTGGCTCGGATCAGAAATCGCGATCCCAGGGTAACCCGGACGGTTTTCGCGGTAACGTCCTGTTAGCTCTTCAGCAAAATGCATCGCATCACAGTGAGATCCACCGTTACCACAAGACAACACCTTGCCACCTTGCTTAAACGACTCGGCCAGAAGTTTGGCAGCTGCTTCGATATCAGCAATATTCTTGTCATCGCTTAAAAAGCGGTTGAGGACTTCTGCCGCTTCCGTCAACTCGGCGTGGATGGTGTCTTGATACATAGGACCTTCTCTGTCTTATCAAAAATTATTATCAACTAGCAGTGTACAAAGAAACGCTTGGAAGTGTCGACTCCTTAGATTGAACATTGTGAGTCTTTATCGCCAAATGTTCACGTAATGACTCGGCAGAGCCACAACAAGCGACGTTATCCACTGTCAGAAGGCCGGCTGCTGCCAGCTTTTTCTCGATATGCGCAGCTACCCCAAGCAGGTAAACCGGGTAGTCACGGATCCGATCAATGGCGTTTTCCAGTGCATTAATTGCGGTAATATCAATGGTGGTGACATCAGTGAAATCCAATACCACGGCCTGGGTCTCCGGTGCCGTGTAGTCAATCACCGACAAGGCTTTTTCGCTGGCGGCAAAAAACAGTGGGCCATTGATGTCATAAACCACCACATCGTCACCGAAATTCTGGTGTGGGTGTCCGCCTGTCACTTTGTCGACCGTGGTCAGTGAAGCAATGCGCTGGATAAACAAAACCCCAGCCAGAAGCAGCCCAACGACAACGGCCACCACCATGTCGAATACAACGGTCAAGGTAAAGCAGGTCAGCAATACAGCCACATCCCTGCGCGGCGCTACTTTCAGGGTGTGCACAAAGTGCGGCGCCTCGGACATATTCCACGCCACCATGATCAGCAGGCCTGCCAGCGCACTCATAGGGACATAAGAGAGCATCGGAGCCAAAGCGATCATCGCAGCCAGCACAAACAAGGCATGGACTATGGCAGAAAGTGGCGAGAATGCACCAGCCCTAATGTTAGTTGCGGTACGTGCAATAGCGGCAGTTGCCGGGATCCCGCCAAAGAACGGGACGACAATATTAGCAAGGCCTTGGCCGACCAACTCGGCATTGGGGTTGTGCTTAGTCCCGGTCATGCCATCAGCCACCACCGCACACAGCAAGGATTCGATACAACCGAGCATGGCTATGGTAAATGCCGCTGGCAGCAGCTCAATCACCAGCTCCCATGAAAAATGGCCACCCTGCCATGGCATCACCAGCTGTGGTAACACCTGCGGGATCCCCTGACCAACCAAGTCACCAATTTGATAGTGGAATTTCTCGCCTAGCAGGCCAACATGGCTTCCACCCATTTGGTTGACAAACAAGGCCACTAGCGTACCCGCCAACAGGGCAACAACGTGGGCCGGTATTTTAGTTTTCAGCTTGGCCCACAGAATAAAGACAGCAATGGTCACCAAGCCCACCAGCGCGTCAGCCAGGTTCAGCGTCGGCATCGCACTGGCATAAGCCACTACTTTTTCCGGGAAATGGATAGGGTTGGTTGCCACGCTGAGGCCAAGCAAATCTTTTAGCTGCAGGAAGGCAATCGTCAAGCCGATACCTGCGGTGAAGCCCGTTGTCACTGGATACGGAACATAAGCCACCAGCTGGCCGAGACGCAAGACGCCCATGAGCAGCAAAATCACCCCGGACATCATGGTCGCCAGCATCAAGCCAGAAAGCCCGTATTGCTGGGTGATAGGCAACAGGATCACCACAAACGCCGCTGTCGGGCCGGTGATATTAAAACGGGAGCCACCTAGCAATGCAGCCAATAGGCCAGCCACTATAACGGTATACAAGCCATGTTGAGGTGGTACGCCAACCGCTATCGCCAATGCCATCCCCAAAGGAATTGCCACCACACCGACGGTGACACCAGAAACTATATCGGACCGCAATGACGAAAGGGAGAAACCTTCACGCCAAGCCTGTCTAAACGCATCAAATAACAACACGGAAAACCCCTTCCAAACGGAAACGACAAAAGCCCACGCGGCTTGTTACCGTTTGGTTAAATAGAAAAGAAATGTAGCTGTCATCCCGAGAGAGGGATCCGGCGGGCAACTGTCAGTCGGAGTTCGGGAAAGGCAACAATGAGAAAGGCCACTTTGCGTCGCCTCGTTCACTCCCTGAAAATTCACGAAAATGCGGCTTCGATGCCGTGATCCTAGTAATACGTGAACTATGTCACGGGATCTTAATTGTATGAGGAATTAACGCAAGTACTTTTTTCCTTCCCGCTGATCTCGATCAAACCCTTATTTTACAAGCAGTGACAAGACATCTTTACGTAACTGCACACTTTCAGAACGGAAAATTATTTTACATTTCATTAAAAACAACATTACACTTATCACAAGTGGTTAGACCTCTTACCTTGCATAAAATGTACCCAAAATATAATAAAGCAACGCCCAAATAAGGAGATTGAAAATGGTTACACTCGTGTACCTACTGGGGCTGATTGGTATAACCGGTGTGCTGGCTTACCACCGGGCAAACCTGCGCACCTTCACCCTGGCTATTGCTGCGGCACTGGCTGCGGGCACCTTACTTGATGTTACCGGTCAGTTCAGCTGGCTGGCTTTCCTTGCTATTGCGATACCGCTAAACATTACTTCCCTACGCCGCTCGCTACTGAGCCGCCGTGCGCTCGAGGCATTCAAGAAAGTCATGCCTGAAATGTCACGCACCGAAAAAGAAGCGATCGATGCCGGTACGGTATGGTGGGAAGCGGACTTGTTCCGTGGCGCGCCAGACTGGAACAAGCTGCACGATATCCCAGCCCCGCGCCTGAGCCCTGAGGAAAAAGCCTTCCTTGACGGCCCGGTCAACGAAGTGTGCCGTATGGTCAATGACTTCCAGGTAACCCATGAACTGGCTGACCTGCCACCGGAAGTCTGGCAGTACCTGAAAGACCACAAGTTCTTCGCGATGATCATCAAAAAAGAATATGGTGGTCTCGAGTTTTCAGCCTATGCCCAATCACTGGTGCTGCAAAAGCTGACCGGTGTTTCTGCCGTATTATCCTCAACGGTCGGTGTCCCCAACTCATTGGGCCCGGGCGAGTTACTGCAGCACTACGGCACCAAAGATCAAAAAGACCATTACCTACCTCGCCTTGCCGAAGGTAAAGAAATCCCTTGTTTTGCCCTGACCAGCCCTGAAGCGGGTTCTGATGCCGGCTCGATCCCTGATTTTGGTATCGTCAAGAAAGGGACCTGGCAAGGAAAAGAAGTGCTAGGTATGGAGCTGACCTGGAACAAGCGCTATATCACCCTCGCGCCAGTTGCTACTGTCTTGGGTCTAGCGTTCAAATTGTTCGACCCGGACCATCTCCTTGGTGACGAGGAAGAGCTAGGGATCACCTGTGCCCTGATCCCAACCGATATTGATGGCGTCGATATTGGCCGCCGCCACTTCCCGCTCAACATCCCGTTCCAGAATGGCCCGACCCAAGGCGACAAGGTCTTTGTCCCTATCGAGTTCATCATTGGTGGCCAGGAAATGGCAGGCCAAGGCTGGCGTATGCTGGTTGAATGTTTATCCGTCGGCCGGGGTATCACCCTGCCTTCCAACTCAACCGGCGGTTTGAAAACCGCTGCGATGGCAACCGGTGCCTACGCCCGTATCCGCCGCCAGTTCAAACTGCCTATCGGCAAGATGGAAGGTATCGAAGAGCCATTGGCCCGAATTACCGGTAATGCCTATGTCATGGATGCCGCCAGTAACCTAACGGTTGCCGGTATCGACCTTGGCGAAAAGCCATCGGTGATTTCGGCGATTGTTAAATACCACTGTACCCACCGCGGCCAGCGCAGCGTAATCGATGCTATGGATATTGTTGGTGGTAAAGGGATCTGTATGGGGCCGAGTAACTTCTTGGCTCGGGGTTACCAAGGTGCGCCGATTGCGGTCACCGTAGAAGGGGCTAACATCCTAACCCGCTCAATGATCATCTTCGGTCAAGGTGCGATCCGCTGCCATCCATATGTCCTTAACGAGATCAACGCAGCCTACGACGAAGACGCTGAAAAAGCCCTGCAGGAATTTGATAAATCACTGTTCGGCCATGTCGGCTTTGTGATCAGCAATATGGTTCGCTCGTTCTGGTTCGGCCTCACGGACGGCCGCGGCTCCGCAGCACCGAGAAAAGACCCAACCACCCGCTACTACCAACAGCTCAACCGCTATAGCGCCAACTTGGCCTTACTGGCTGACATCTCAATGGCGGTACTGGGCGGCTCGCTCAAACGCAAAGAACGTTTGTCGGCCCGTCTAGGTGATGTCTTGAGCCAACTGTACTTGGCCTCGGCAACCCTCAAGCGCTATACCGATGAAGGCGCAAAAGCTGAAGATCTGCCACTGGTACACTGGGGGCTGCAAGATGCACTCTACCAGACCCAGGAAGCACTGGATGAGTTCCTGCGTAACTTCCCGAACCGCCCGGTTGCGGCACTTCTTCGCACTATGGTGTTCCCACTAGGTCTGGGCCGTGTTCGCCCATCAGATAAATTGGATCACAAAGTGGCAAGGATCATCCAGACCCCGAGTGAGACCCGAAGCAAAATTGGCCGCCACCAGTACCTCGAGGCAACCGCCAACAATGCAGTGGGTATGATCGAAGCAACGCTGAGCGATATCCTTGCTGCCGAGCCGGTCTACGACCGAGTCTGCAAGGCTGCCGGGAAGAAAATGCCGTTCATGCAACTCGACAAAGTGGCCGAGAAAGGGCTCGAGCTCAACGTCATCAACCCTGAGGAGGCCGAGCTGCTCTGCCGTGCCGAGGAAGGCCGACTGCGTACTATCAACGTCGATGACTTTGACCCGCAAGAGCTAGCAGCCAAACCTTACCAGCCGACACCCAAGGAAATAGCCGCTTAACCCGCACCATGCTAATAAAACAAAAAGGGAAGCCATGCCGGCTTCCCTTTTTATTTGCCTCATCCCGCGAGGTACGAATTAGGTTCAGGGGACACTGAGCTCAGCGCTTTCCATCGCTTTCTTCACTTTGCGCTTGCGCCATAACACGGCCCCCACAACCACCAGCACAATCACCAAGACATTGGCCAGGGCAATAATTTTCAACGCCTTGGAGCGGGCAGCCTGCCGCTCGGCTTCGAGCCTGGCAAATTCAGCCTGACGCTCTTTCGCTTCTTGCTGCTCGCGGAAGGCGTTGAGGTTGCGGTCTAACTGCAATTCAGCCTGAATCGCAAAATGGCTTTCTGGCAGTTGGAAAATCAGCTCGCGGCCACTGAAATTATCGGTAGCATAGAGCCACCCAGACCACGTATAGCGCCCAGGCAATTCACCATTTGGCAACCATACTGTTAGCCTCTCCTCATCAGGCAAAGCCGCTTGCTGGCTGATGGTGGTTTCACCTTCAAAACTGACCTGCTCAATATGGGCAGCGAGCGAGCCAGTTTTCATGGCACCTTCCTCGCCAGTGATCACCACTTGGTGAGCTTCTTCTTGGCCTCGGCCTTGGATAAAGCTGGCGTTAATAGGGGATGGGTAGACCAGCACTTCCTGCTCGACAGTACGAAGAAAAATACCATTGCTGGAGCTGACCTTGACCGTGTACTTCCCGGGCTGCAATTCGACAGGAAGCGCCACCGTAAACTCACCATCGCCAGCGACCTCGTCAAACCCCTGGCCATCATCGGCAAAGGTTCCCATAGGAATAGGCATTGGCAAGGCTTCTTTGGGGAGGTTATCGGGGTTCTCGATATATTCATAGAACACCACGGATAAACTGATGCGATCGAGAAAATCGCGCATCTGTAGCGGCTGGCCGTTTTGGGTCAACCGGGCGGTAAATTTGATGGTTTCCGACTGGTACAGCCTGGCAGGCAAATTATCGACATCCAGTTTCAAATCAGACAGTACGGTAATTTGGTTTTTCGGGCTCACCTTACCCACCGCCTGCCAGGGCCCGGGCATTGGATTTTCGATGGAAATGATATCCATCCCCGGCTCTTCGTACCATGACACATTGTCAGGATGGCGCCAGGCATAATATTTGTGGCCATCGGGGCGAACCAAAACCACAGAGTTACTCTTCTGGTCGCGCTTGACCATAAAAGAGACCTGCTGAACCGTCGGGTCAACCCGGAAGCGATTATCAAGCCAAGACATGACCGTACCGTCGTTAGCCCACGAAAGCAGAGGCCATAACAACAGCTGCGGCCATACCAGCAATAGCAACCATAATCGCTTCATCATACCCTTACTGACGCCACATCACGTCGCCCTTCTTGTCGATAATATCCAAACGCGCTTCATGCGCTTGTATTTCATCGGCAGAAGCCCGGATAACCTTTAGCGCTTTTCGACCAGATGCCAGGCGCCGGATTGCATTTTCTGCACCAGCATCACTTTCTTCACTGCCGCTGCTAAGGGCCAAGGATGTCTGGCCACCTGTCATCATCAGGTATACATCGGCTAGGATCTCGGCATCGAGCAAAGCGCCGTGGAGGGTACGGTGCGAGTTATCGATACCATATCGGGAACAGAGCACATCAAGGTTATTACGCTTGCCCGGGAACAGGCGCTTAGCCATTTCCAGGGTATCGGTCACCTTGCAAAAGTCTTCCGTCTTGCCTATTGACGGATCCAGCTTACCGAACTCGTAGTCCATAAAGCCGATATCGAAGGGCGCGTTGTGGGCGACCAGCTCGGCCCCCTGGATGAAGTCCAGAAACTCCTGGTGCACTTCGCCGTAGGTCGGCTTGTCCACCAAGAACTCGTCGGTAATACCGTGGACATCAATGGCCTCGGCATCGATTTCACGATCCGGCTTGATATAGACGTGGAACGTATTGCCCGTTAGCTTACGGTTGATGATTTCCACGGCACCGATCTCGACAATGCAGTGCCCTTCATAGTGAGGACCGGTCATATTCATACCGGTTGTCTCAGTATCGAATACGATTATGCGTTCATTAGTGGCTTTCATAGTAACGATTGTGTCAGACTAAATTTTTAACTAAGACGAATACTACCAAATATGACGAAGCAGGTAGAAATATTCACGGACGGTTCTTGCCTCGGCAACCCGGGGCCGGGTGGCTATGGTACCGTGTTACGCTATAAACAGCATGAAAAAGAACTCAGCGAAGGCTTTTTCATGACTACCAACAATCGTATGGAGCTTTTGGCTGCGATTGTCGGTTTGGCGAGCCTGAAAGAACCTTGTCACGTAGACCTCACCACCGATAGCCAGTACGTCCGCCAGGGGATCACCCAGTGGATCCACAATTGGAAAAAGCGCGGCTGGAAAACGGCCGATAAAAAACCGGTGAAAAACGCAGATCTTTGGCAGCGCCTCGATAACGAAACCCAACGCCACCAAGTCAGCTGGCACTGGGTCAAAGGCCATGCCGGCCATCCAGAGAACGAGCGCTGTGACGAATTGGCCCGTACCGCAGCCGAATCACCCGTCAAAGAGGATACTGGCTACCAGGCTAGCTAGCCCTGTCGAGCTTCAGCACTTTTGCTTGCGGGACACCTTAGTGCGGCAGTTCATCCCTAGCGGGGCTAACTGCCGTCTTAACTTCCACGTTGGCTTGATTGGCTTAAGGGGCACGGTGCGCTTCCTCGCCACAATCAGGTACATACTGCCGACCGACGAAAAACTGTCCGACACCATCCCTTCTACCCAGGCAGAACACGCTTGGTGGCGGGTTGCGGGCAGAATAGCGAAGTTCTCATGGAAGACCACTTCGTAGTTAAGCACGCCGAGCCAGTCTTTTACCCGCATCGGCATGAACATCCGGCCTTTCCATGGAAAGCGCTTGCGGTTCCAAGGCAACAGCCCCCGCATTCCCAAGGCGCTGACCGGGTTATTGCCGCTGATCAGAATATAGCCGTCATCAACAATCACCCGATCCACCTCGCGCAGCAGGCGGTGCGGATCGCTGCAATAATCTAATTGATGGGCAACCACACAGGCATCGAAGGCTTTCTCGACAAACGGCAAGGCAAAGGGATCAGCCACCACATTATGCAGAGGGTTGAACTTATCAATGCAAATCTGATGCTGGATGTTACAATGGCCACTGGCCAATTCGCAGCTTAGCCCACCCAGCTTAAGCATATGGTAGCCAAACAGTTTGGGCCACCATTCATCAAGCTGGGCCTGCAGTAGCTCTGCTGCCCATTCACCATTGACCACTTGTGACCAGGTGTGCGGTGGTTCGATATGTTTTAATATGCGGGCTGGCTTCATAGCAATTCCAAACTAAGTCGATGCTCAATAGCAAAAAAAGCCGGAGAAACAAAGATGCTGACCATTAAAAGCATACCTGCATTCAATGACAATTACATCTGGCTGATTCACAGTCCGGATAACCGCTGTGTGGTGGTCGATCCCGGTGATGCTTCCCCGGTGCTGGCATTTCTTGAACAAGAAGAGATGGAACTTGATGCCATCCTGATCACCCACCACCACCATGACCATATCGGTGGGATCAGCGAACTCAAACGCCGCTACCCGAATATCAACATTGTCGCACCTTCTGCCGAGCCTATCCCGGGTGTATCCCAATCAGTCGATGATGGCGACCAGGTTGAAATCTTCGGCGAGCGCTTCATGGTACTTGGTGTGCCGGGTCATACTGCTGGCCACGTGGCCTACGTCGGTGACGGCAAGCTATTCTGCGGCGATACCCTGTTTTCTGCGGGTTGCGGCCGATTGTTCGAAGGCACCCCCGAACAAATGTACTACTCGCTACAGAAGCTGAGTGCCCTGCCGGATGAAACCGAGGTGTACTGCGCCCATGAATACACCAGCAGCAACCTGGCTTTTGCCCTTGTCGCCGAACAAGACAACCCGCACCTGCAGCGCTACCGCGAAGACGTAAGCAGAATGCGGGCGCAAGGGATAAGCACCATCCCTAGCACTTTGAAACAAGAAAAATTGATCAACCCATTCCTGCGCTGTGACCAGCTAAGCATCAAAAAATCAGTTGCAAATAAAGCAGTTAACGATAGTGATGTAGAGACCTTTGCTGCCCTGCGCCGTTGGAAAGACGAATTTTGACCTGTGTCACTTGTAACTAAGGTGGTTGGACAAGTATTATCTCCAACTATTTTGGCTATAGGCTGGACACATGAAAACCCGATTTTTTTTGGCGAGTGCGCTACTTCTGGCTGGTTGCCAAATTACAAATACGACAAATACAGTAGAAGAAGAAACAAACACAACAAATAACGATCCTGCGGCCCAGGTTGCCCCAACGGCAACAACACCTACTCCAACACCTAAGCCGCAGGTGGTTGTACCGAAGAAAATTCCAACCCCTCAAGAGCAGCAAGATGTGTGGGAACGCATCAGCATGCAGCTGAGGGCGGATATCCCCAACGACCAACGCGTCATCCACTACCGTGACTGGTATCTCCGTCACCCAAGCCACCTCAATACCGTTGCCCAGCGTGCCGAACCTTTCCTCTATATGATCACCGAGGAAATCGAGAAGCGCGACCTCCCGCTAGAGCTTGCCCTGCTACCGATTGTAGAAAGTTCTTTCGACCAGTTTGCCTACTCCCACGGCCGAGCAGCCGGTTTGTGGCAAATCACTGCACCAACAGGCCGCAGCTTTGGCCTTGAGCAGAACTGGTGGTATGACGGTCGTCGTGACGTGGTAGAATCGACCCGTGCAGCACTGGATCTACTCGAGTACCTCAACCGCAAGTTTGACGGTAACTGGCTTCACGCCCTTGCCGCCTACAACACCGGTGAAGGCCGTGTGTTCCGTGCGATCCGCAATAACAGAGCAGCTGGTAAACCGACTGACTTCTGGTCGCTCGACCTACCACGAGAAACCAGCGACTATGTGCCGAAGCTGCTTGCTGTTTCTGACGTGATCCAGAACCGCGACAAATACGGTATCAGTATTCCTGCAATCGACAATGAGCCAGCAGTGAAACTGGTTAAGCCTAAAACCCAGATGGATCTGGCGATGGCAGCAAAGTTTGCCAATGTTTCCCTGGATGAGATCCAACGCCTTAACCCTGGCTACAACCGCTGGGCAACCGCACCTGAAGGTCCGAGCCACCTGCTGTTGCCAGTCAGCAAAGTCGACAAGTTCAATACAGCCTTTGCTGAAAATGGCCACCGTGGCATGAAAGTGATCCGCTACGAGGTCAAGCCGGGCGATACCCTGAGTGTACTGGCCCGCAAACACAAGACGACGACCAAGCAGATCCAGCGTGCCAATAACATGAGCGGCACTAATATCCGCGTTGGCCGCCACATCCTTATCCCGGTAGCAATGCAAGATGGC
Organism: Photobacterium sp. ABD4_091; assembly: GCF_056160145.1. Taxonomy (NCBI): domain Bacteria; kingdom Pseudomonadati; phylum Pseudomonadota; class Gammaproteobacteria; order Vibrionales; family Vibrionaceae; genus Photobacterium; species Photobacterium sp. ABD4_091. The sequence goes on from NZ_JBSWWQ010000001.1 coordinate 894,776, forward strand.
GAAACTGTTGCCGCCCGTATGGCGAACAACACCCAGCAAAGCCACGGCAGCGGCTACCGTACAACCTATACTATCAAATCCGGCGATAGCCTGTGGACCATTGCCCGCCAGCAAAAAGTCTCTATTGACCAAATCACCCGATGGAATGGGATCAGCAAAAACTCGCCGCTTCGTGTCGGCCAGAAGCTGACCCTGTGGAAGTCGAGTGAGACCGGTGGCGTGATCCGTACGGTTTACTACAAGGTTCGCTCTGGCGACAACCTGAGCACCATTGCCCAGCGCTACAAGGTAAAAGTTGCCGATGTCGTGAAATGGAACCAGATCAGTGGCCAGAAGTACCTCAAGCCGGGACAGCAATTGAAGCTTTATGTTGATGTTACCAAGGTAAGTGTATGACGCCTTCCAAAAACCCGTTTGTTGCGGTTCTCGATACCTTCCGCTCACCGATTGACTGCTTTGCTGCCGTCCACGAACGCCCTAAATGGGCGTTCCTTCCGTACCTGCTGATCATTGTCGGTCCTTTCTTTTTCTGGGGTGGCTACTTCAACCATGTCGATATGGACTGGTTGCAACAAACCCTGATGATGCAGCTGCCGAACGTCGAACAACAGGTACAAGAAGCCTGGCTGACCAAGGAAGTGCTGTTAGCTGGTGAGGTATTCAGTGATTTCTTTGGCCGGACGGCCGCGATTTTTGTCTTGGCGCTGTGGCTGAACCTGGCAACCAAGAGCAATAGCTACAAGCACAGCTTTGGCAAATGGCTGGCTGCGGCATGCTTCATCATGCTACCGGCAATCATCGGGGATTTCGCCAGCTACCTGAATGCGGTGTTCAATACCACCAACTTTTTGCCTAACGCGGCGGATCTCAACAGCCTCAACGGCTTCTTGAAGCTCCCGCTCAACCACCCGTGGTCGGCATTTGCGACTACGGCACCTCTGCTGGCACCTTGGTATATTGCCCTGAGCTATGCTGCGGTTGCGGCGTGGACAGACTATGACCGCGCCAAATGTATCATTGTCGCGGCCCTACCATGGCTGCTGACACTGATCGTCTGGCCGATAATGATTATTGCAGCCTAAAGTTAGCAATGATCGGGTTATGATCGGAGGCATCGGTTGACGGTGCCTCTGCACTTACCAAATCTAACCCACGGTAATACAGGTGATCGAGCGGTTTACCAAACACCTTCACTCTTTGGTCACGACGCAACACCACATCTTCCAAGCCCAAGCTACGGGCAAACTCATCAACCACATCCAATCTAGCCTGCCGCCAGGTATTGAAATCACCGGCTAAGATCACCGGGCCAATATGCTTGTCCAGTACCCGCTTTAGCGTTCTAAATTGCTCCTTATACTCTTCCAAGCCCAAAGCAAAGTTAACGCCATGCAGGTTAACCACCGCCAGAGTCTGGCCATTTGAAAGCACAAACTCGGACAGCAAGGCAGATTTCGGCAATCGCAACCAAGGCTCCATGGCTAGGTAAGCACAGGTCGTCTTGGCATTGACCGAGGACAAGTTCATCACCCCTGCCGGGGTATTGAGAAACTTGAAGGCATTGGCCATCCTGACTTTCCACTGGGTATCGTCGAGATAGTCTTTCAGCTCGGTCGTCAAGCTCGCCTCTTGGAGCAATACCAAGCCGCTATTTTGGCTGAACCTTTCCAGTTCGCTGCGCCAATTATCCTTCTGCTGCTTGTAGATATTCCACACCGATACCGAGAATGAACCATCATTATCCAACGGCATGGCTACATCGCTTTTTATACAGTTGAACGAGAACTGCGGTGCCAACACATTGGCACTGACCTCAGGCACTTCGGACACATCAAACGACAAGCCCGTGCTGATCCCCAACGCTCCTGCGACTACCCCCAATCCTGCTACAACCTTGGTATAACGCGACATCTCACCTACCCAACCAACAACTAACTTAACAAGCGACCATAGAAAGGGAAAGCGGCCTGTTGGCCGCTTTGAGCATTAGTAATGACTACCGTTGTCATAATACGCTGACGGTGTCAGCGCAGAGAATATCACCGCAACATCCTGCTCCGGCTCTTCAAGTTCAGCACGCACAGCCTCGGTGATCAGCTCGGCAACCTGATCCTGAACCTCCTGGCCACGATCAAACCACAGCACTTCCACAAATGGGTAGGCATCGGATACCTCGCCATCGAAAATGAAAGTGGTTGAGATATGCTCAAGGGTAAAATCCTCACGAGGACAAGCCATTAGCGGCTGCAGATCGTCAACCAGCTTGGTCGACAACGCCTTCACATGATCAAATTCAACGGCTCTGAAACGCAGGTGCGGCATAGTAGCTCCAATTTTGCTTAACCTGAAAAAGCCACAAGATACCACCTAACACATCTTTTTCGCACCTATTTTTGTCAATTTAGGGTCAAACCCTACCCCCAGCCCTCCCCATTCAAAGTGTTTCACATTTCATTGCGAGAAATAATTTGCTACCATACTGCACGTATAAAACAGCGTTCAATTATTTACAGACAGTAAAACTATGTTCAAGAAAATACTTCCCCTGCTGGTGCTTGGCCTTACTCTTACTACACAAGCCCATGCGGCAAGCAGCAATAATGACCAGCGGATCAAAGAGCTGGAATACCAGATCCGTTTACTGACCCAAAGAGTGGATAGCCTGGAAAGGGAGCTGGATAGAAAACACGATTACGATCGCCACGACCAAATGTACCAATGCCAAATGAATATCTTTGGCGAAACATATAAAGGTCGCTCAGCAAGCCGAGGTAAAGCGATCACCAAGGTGGTCAATCAGTGCACCAGCGATCATGATGAGATGTTCTGCCGCCCAGAAGCGGTACGCTGCAACAGTTACTGATAAAAAACGCCCTCAACTGAGGGTGTTTTTTTGAATATACAACAGACGTAAAAAGCCCCAGTCTTTAGACTGGGACGCCTAGTCTGAGGCTATTACGCAGTAACACAAACTTAAATTTGGCATATACGAAAAAGGCCTAGTCTTTCGACTAGGCCTTGTAATGTGGCAGGGGTGGAGAGATTCGAACTCCCAACACGCGGATTTGGAATCCGCTGCTCTGCCAATTGGAGCTACACCCCTGTAGTTGTTTTAAAGACTTAACTTTGTCTGAATAAGTGGCGGAGCGGACGGGACTCGAACCCGCGACCCCCGGCGTGACAGGCCGGTATTCTAACCAACTGAACTACCGCTCCACACGGTATCTATTATTCACCAATTTTGCGCCTTGGTGAAGTTGTCGCTTGTTGAAGTAGGTTTCGAACCGAGTAGCGGAGTGTACGCTAGTACATGAGCAACACAGGTATCGAAAGATACGATAACAAGTAGACAAATTTAAAGCCTGGCGATGTCCTACTCTCACATGGGGAGGCCCCACACTACCATCGGCGCTATTACGTTTCACTACTGAGTTCGGCATGGGATCAGGTGGGTCCATAATGCTATGGTCGCCAAGCAAAATTCTTACAATCTAAAAAGCTGATGTTCTCGACACTCATTCAAGTGTTTGTGGAGTCCGTAAAACCCCTTGGGTGTTGTATGGTTAAGCCTCACGGGCAATTAGTACAGGTTAGCTCAACGCCTCACAACGCTTACACACCCTGCCTATCTACGTCGTAGTCTCCAACAACCCTTCAGGAACCTTATAGGTTCAGGGATGACTCATCTTGAGGCTCGCTTCCCGCTTAGATGCTTTCAGCGGTTATCGATTCCGAACTTAGCTACCGGGCAATGCGTCTGGCGACACAACCCGAACACCAGAGGTTCGTCCACTCCGGTCCTCTCGTACTAGGAGCAGCCCCTCTCAATCATCCAACGCCCACGGCAGATAGGGACCGAACTGTCTCACGACGTTCTAAACCCAGCTCGCGTACCACTTTAAATGGCGAACAGCCATACCCTTGGGACCGACTTCAGCCCCAGGATGTGATGAGCCGACATCGAGGTGCCAAACACCGCCGTCGATATGAACTCTTGGGCGGTATCAGCCTGTTATCCCCGGAGTACCTTTTATCCGTTGAGCGATGGCCCTTCCATACAGAACCACCGGATCACTATGACCTGCTTTCGCACCTGCTCGACTTGTCAGTCTCGCAGTCAAGCGGGCTTATGCCATTGCACTAACCTCACGATGTCCGACCGTGATTAGCCCACCTTCGTGCTCCTCCGTTACGCTTTGGGAGGAGACCGCCCCAGTCAAACTACCCACCAGGCACTGTCCGCACCCCGGATAACGGGGCGACGTTAGAACATCAACACTACAAGGGTGGTATTTCAAGGACGGCTCCACCGAATCTAGCGACTCGGTTTCAAAGCCTCCCACCTATCCTACACATGTAGGGTCAATGTTCAGTGCCAAGCTGTAGTAAAGGTTCACGGGGTCTTTCCGTCTAGCCGCGGGTACGCAGCATCTTCACTGCGATTTCAATTTCACTGAGTCTCGGGTGGAGACAGCGTGGCCATCATTACGCCATTCGTGCAGGTCGGAACTTACCCGACAAGGAATTTCGCTACCTTAGGACCGTTATAGTTACGGCCGCCGTTTACCGGGGCTTCGATCAAGAGCTTCGACCGAAGTCTAACCCCATCAATTAACCTTCCGGCACCGGGCAGGCGTCACACCGTATACGTCATCTTTCGATTTTGCACAGTGCTGTGTTTTTAATAAACAGTTGCAGCCACCTGGTATCTGCGACTGCCAGCAGCTTAAAGAGCAAGTCTCGTCACCGCCGGCAGCGTACCTTCTCCCGAAGTTACGGTACCATTTTGCCTAGTTCCTTCACCCGAGTTCTCTCAAGCGCCTTGGTATTCTCTACCCGACCACCTGTGTCGGTTTGGGGTACGATTCCTTACTATCTGAAGCTTAGAGGCTTTTCCCGGAAGCATGGCATCAATGACTTCAGTGCCGTAGCACCTCGACATCGGGTCTCAGCCTAGTGTAATCCCGGATTTGCCTAAGATTACAGCCTACACCCTTGAACCTGGACAACCGTCGCCAGGCCCACCTAGCCTTCTCCGTCCCCCCATCGCAATAGTAAGAAGTACGGGAATATTAACCCGTTTCCCATCGACTACGCCTTTCGGCCTCGCCTTAGGGGTCGACTCACCCTGCCCCGATTAACGTTGGACAGGAACCCTTGGTCTTCCGGCGAGGGAGTTTTTCACTCCCTTTATCGTTACTCATGTCAGCATTCGCACTTCTGATACGTCCAGCACACCTTACGATGCACCTTCAACCGCTTACAGAACGCTCCCCTACCCAATACCTAAAAGGCATTGCCGCAGCTTCGGTGTATAGCTTAGCCCCGTTAAATCTTCCGCGCAGGCCGACTCGACCAGTGAGCTATTACGCTTTCTTTAAATGATGGCTGCTTCTAAGCCAACATCCTGGCTGTCTGAGCCTTCCCACATCGTTTCCCACTTAGCTATAACTTTGGGACCTTAGCTGGCGGTCTGGGTTGTTTCCCTCTCCACGACGGACGTTAGCACCCGCCGTGTGTCTCCCGGATAGTACTTACTGGTATTCGGAGTTTGCAAAGGGTTGGTAAGTCGGGATGACCCCCTAGCCTTAACAGTGCTCTACCCCCAGTAGTATTCGTCCGAGGCGCTACCTAAATAGCTTTCGGGGAGAACCAGCTATCTCCAGGTTTGATTGGCCTTTCACCCCTAGCCACAAGTCATCCGCTAATTTTTCAACATTAGTCGGTTCGGTCCTCCAGTAAGTGTTACCTCACCTTCAACCTGCCCATGGCTAGATCACCTGGTTTCGGGTCTAATCCTAGCAACTGAACGCCCAGTTAAGACTCGGTTTCCCTACGGCTCCCCTAAACGGTTAACCTTGCTACTAAAATTAAGTCGCTGACCCATTATACAAAAGGTACGCAGTCACCCCGAAGGGCTCCTACTGCTTGTACGTACACGGTTTCAGGTTCTATTTCACTCCCCTCACAGGGGTTCTTTTCGCCTTTCCCTCACGGTACTGGTTCACTATCGGTCAGTCAGGAGTATTTAGCCTTGGAGGATGGTCCCCCCATGTTCAGACAGGATATCACGTGTCCCGTCCTACTCGATTTCACTCGAAATGCGCTACCGGTTACGGGGCTATCACCCTGTATCGCTGAGCTTTCCAGCTCATTCACCTGTCGCAAAACTAGCTTAAGGGCTAATCCGGGTTCGCTCGCCGCTACTGCCGGAATCTCGGTTGATTTCTCTTCCTCGGGGTACTTAGATGTTTCAGTTCCCCCGGTTCGCCTCAATGCGCTATGTATTCACGCATTGATAACTGCTTATGCAGCTGGGTTTCCCCATTCGGAAATCCAAGAGTATAGTGATTCTTACCATCTTCTCTTGGCTTATCGCAGGTTAGCACGTCCTTCATCGCCTCTGACTGCCCAGGCATCCACCGTGTACGCTTAGTCACTTAACCATACAACCCCAAGGGGTCTGTTCGTATGGCTCAACAACCAAGGTTGTTCATCTGAGTATGTGATGAACTGTGTTTCGCCGGACTCATCTCTTATTTTCACTTTTCGAAAAAGTGAAGACAAAAGTTACAAGACACTTGAATGTGTGTTGCTTGAGAACTCGTTCCTACTTTATTCAAGTAGAAACTATTAGTTATTGAATTCGAAAATTCAATTTACTAGTCAGCTTTCCAGATTGTTAAAGAGCATAACGCAAAAGCGTTAATCAATAACTGACGTTATTCATTAGCACTTTTGCTATTTCTAAAACCATTTCACCAAGCAATCTGTGTGGACACTGCATAAAACGCAGTCATATCGTTAAGGAGGTGATCCAGCCCCAGGTTCCCCTAGGGCTACCTTGTTACGACTTCACCCCAGTCATGAACCACACCGTGGTAAACGCCCTCCCGAAGGTTAAGCTATCTACTTCTGGTGCAGCCCACTCCCATGGTGTGACGGGCGGTGTGTACAAGGCCCGGGAACGTATTCACCGTGGCATTCTGATCCACGATTACTAGCGATTCCGACTTCATGGAGTCGAGTTGCAGACTCCAATCCGGACTACGACGTACTTTCTGGGATTCGCTCACTCTCGCAAGTTGGCCGCCCTCTGTATACGCCATTGTAGCACGTGTGTAGCCCTACTCGTAAGGGCCATGATGACTTGACGTCGTCCCCACCTTCCTCCGGTTTATCACCGGCAGTCTCCCTGGAGTTCCCGCCATTACGCGCTGGCAAACAAGGATAGGGGTTGCGCTCGTTGCGGGACTTAACCCAACATTTCACAACACGAGCTGACGACAGCCATGCAGCACCTGTCTCAGAGTTCCCGAAGGCACCAATCCATCTCTGGAAAGTTCTCTGGATGTCAAGAGTAGGTAAGGTTCTTCGCGTTGCATCGAATTAAACCACATGCTCCACCGCTTGTGCGGGCCCCCGTCAATTCATTTGAGTTTTAATCTTGCGACCGTACTCCCCAGGCGGTCTACTTAACGCGTTAGCTCCGAAAGCCAGTGTTCAAGACACCAACCTCCAAGTAGACATCGTTTACGGCGTGGACTACCAGGGTATCTAATCCTGTTTGCTCCCCACGCTTTCGCATCTGAGCGTCAGTCTTTGTCCAGGGGGCCGCCTTCGCCACCGGTATTCCTTCAGATCTCTACGCATTTCACCGCTACACCTGAAATTCTACCCCCCTCTACAAGACTCTAGCCTGCCAGTTCCAAATGCTATTCCGAGGTTGAGCCCCGGGCTTTCACATCTGGCTTAACAAGCCGCCTGCATGCGCTTTACGCCCAGTAATTCCGATTAACGCTCGCACCCTCCGTATTACCGCGGCTGCTGGCACGGAGTTAGCCGGTGCTTCTTCTGTCGCTAACGTCAAACACATACGCTATTAACGCATATGCCTTCCTCACGACTGAAAGTGCTTTACAACCCGAAGGCCTTCTTCACACACGCGGCATGGCTGCATCAGGGTTTCCCCCATTGTGCAATATTCCCCACTGCTGCCTCCCGTAGGAGTCTGGACCGTGTCTCAGTTCCAGTGTGGCTGATCATCCTCTCAGACCAGCTAGAGATCGTCGCCTTGGTGAGCTCTTACCTCACCAACTAGCTAATCTCACCTGGGCTAATCCTGACGCGAGAGGCCCGAAGGTCCCCCTCTTTGCTCCGAAGAGATTATGCGGTATTAGCCATCGTTTCCAATGGTTATCCCCCACATCAGGGCATATTCCCAGGCATTACTCACCCGTCCGCCGCTCGCCGCCCAACAAATCCCCCGAAGGTTCAATGTTGTCGCTGCCGCTCGACTTGCATGTGTTAGGCCTGCCGCCAGCGTTCAATCTGAGCCATGATCAAACTCTTCAATTAAAATTTGATTGCTACTAAATAAATAGCGGCTCAATGAAATACTGTTAAACCATTACCGAAGTAATGATTGAATTGACTGTGCCAAATCATAAGTAAACTTAAAATTTGTATTGGTCACTCAGTTTCATTGATAATTCTTTTGTTGACTATCATTTCACGAGTGCCCACACAGATTGCATGGTCAAATTGTTAAAGAACAATACTGATTGTTCAACAGCTTAAGTTGCTGTATTCCGTGTCAGTGAGGCGGCATTATAGAGAGTTGAGCGAAGCTGACAAGCCCTAAATTCAGAAAAGATTGCCAAAATAAGCCAACCGTGCATTTTTTGCACAATGACATGCGATTCAGTTCGCAAAAGAAACAAGGCACCCTCGCGGGTGCCTCGATATATCCAATACGCTTTGCCGGCTCAGGCTTATAGCTATGGTTTGTACTTGGTATCCGTAACCGTGACAGGCTCAAAGCTCTGCCCTTGTTTCACTGCCTTTTGTGTCGCTTTCTTCACGTCTTGGTCAATCCAGTAGGTACCAAAATCATCCATACGGCCGATAGTGAACAAAGCCTCGGTTTTCTTTTGCATCGGGTTGGCAGGGTATTTCATCCAGCGCCAGTAGCCAGCACGGATGTAAGGCGACATTACCCCCGGTACAATTACTGTCGCATCATGGACCTGTCGCTGGATCTCACGCGATAACCTTTCCTTTTCCTTACTTGAGAACACCGATCGGAATTGCATAATCAGCTCGTCCAACTCTGGCGTACTGTAATTGGTAAAGTTGTTGTTCTGAGGTTTGCCAGCATTAGCACTGTGGAAATACTCCCAGTACTGTGGTCGAGGTGCCGTCCCCATCGAGTGGTAGGAGATTTCATGCTTTTTCTCGAGTGCAAATTTAAAGGCTGACGAACCATCTACCAGGTTCATAGTCAATTCTAACCCGGCGGCTTTCGCTTGCTCTTTGAGGTAAGCCAGTTGCTTCGTAACCACCTGGTGGCTGTAGGTCACTGCGAAGCTGAGACGCTGGTTATCCTTATTGACACGGATACCGTCAGCAGCAATGCGGTCAAACCCTGCTAGTTCGAAATACTTGATAGCAGCATCCGGCTCGTAAGGTAGCGGTGATAACTCATCATTGGTAAAGGCTCCCAGCCCCACACCAAGCCCGTTAGGTTTACGGCTAAAGTCACCCCGGAAGATTTTTTCGTTCAAACCTTCGACGTTCAATGCATGGGCTACCCCTTTACGGACATTGATGTCATCTAGCATCGGTTTGTCAGTATTGAGCCAAAATCCCCCGGCTCCAATTTCCATTTGGTTATAGCCCCAAAAACGGTGGATATAACCATTTTTAAATGGCTTTGACTGGCTTTTATCGTACCAGAGCTCAGGCCGCCCTAGGGCATAGACATCCAGATCGCCCTTTTCAAAGTGCTTAAACGCAATATCATTATCACGGATTATCTTGATCCGCACTTTCTCTACGTTATATCGGTTCTGGTAATAGCGATTAGTATAACCCCACCAATCCTCACCGACATGCTGCATGGTGATGGATTTGCCTTTGCGAACCTTCCCGACATGGTACGCTCCCAGTGTAGGCTCAGGCTTGAAGTTAAAGCGGCGTACGAAATTATCATCGACGCCATCATTATTCTTGTCTGTTTTCGGTTTCAGGAAGTGTTCTGCACGCGGCTTCAGGCGGTGGGTAAAATACAGCAGAGCATCATTGTCCAGCTCCTTGGCGAACACTACTTCGAGCGTGTGCTCATCCAGTGCATCAATACGGTCGATTTGGGTACTGTAATACGTGTTGTACCAAGGGTCGATAATATCCTTGGAACGGTAGAACTGGAGCATATAGCTAAAGTCCGACGCCTTGAGGGGCTCACCGTCCGACCATTTCGCTTCAGGGTTCAACTTGAGGTAAATGGTCTTGTTATCATCACCAAAAGCCCAGTGGGTGGCGATATCCGGAATATATTTCAGCGTATCTGGATGACGCTGCAGCAACTGCGGCTGCTTATCAAGCAACCACACCCTGAAAGCACCATTGCCATCCGGGCCAACGGTACGGAACGTTTGTGGAAAGCTAGGCATAGATGTACGCAATGTGCCGCCAAATTTAGCCTCGGGCGAGGCAAACAGCGGCTCATTATTGTTAGTGATCCACTCAAGGTTGCCGGGCATCGCGGCCCATGACATCGCAGGGAATAGCATAGCTGTGGCGAGTAGCGTCCTTTTCATTCTGTTTCTTCCTTTTTGCCGCTTAGTTCTTCCGGCAATTGCCATTATGGTTGGTCGTGATCAGGCGACATGGTGACTTTTGTCCGCCCGCCTCTTACGCTTCCTGTCTTTTGGATGGGTGATCGGAATTGCCGATAACAACTTCTTGGTGTAATCCGCCTGGGGGTTAGCATAAATCTCGGTGGCAGGGCCCATCTCGACGACTTTACCGAAATACATCACCACCACATTGTCAGAAACATGTTTGACGACCGACAAATCGTGGGAAATGAAAATGATTGCCAAGTTCATCTCTTTTTGTAACTGCAATAACAAATTGAGGATCTGTGCCTGTACCGAGACATCCAGGGCCGATACTGACTCGTCACAAATCAATAATTTAGGTTTTAATGCAATGGCTAGGGCAATACCGATACGCTGCCGCTGGCCTCCCGAGAATTCATGGGGGTAGCGGTTTGCAGCGCTTTCAGGCAACCCCACTTTGACCAACAGCTCTTTTACCCAGACCTTGCGCTCTTGTGGTGTGCCAATGTTGTGGATGATGAAGGGCTCTTCCAGGATCATGCCGATGGTATGGCGCTGATTCAAAGATTCGATCGGATCTTGAAAGACAATCTGCATGTCTTTGCGCAGCGGCCGCATAGCTTTGGCCGACAAGTCGGTGATATCTTCACCTTCGAAGAAAATTTTGCCTTCAGTTGGCTCATAGAGTTTCAAAATGGTACGGCCCAAGGTACTTTTTCCGCACCCTGACTCCCCTACCAAGCCCAGGGTTTCCCCACGGGCAACAGAAAAAGAAACGCCGTCTACCGCTTTAACGGTATAACCTTTTTTGAAAATCCCTTTTCCTGAGACAAAATGCTGCTTGAGGTTTTCTATCCGTAATACTTCTGTCATAACGTCCTCTTTTACATCACCGCGCCCGGTGGTCCTAACCTTTAAACTCAGGAAACTGGGTGACATCAATCGGTTTGATTTCAATCGGCTGCTTCGGCTCATTATCCAGACTTGGCATCAGCCCCATCAATCGCTCGGTATAAGGGTGCTGGGGGTTATCAAATAAATCAAAGATATCTGCATATTCAACAACTTTTCCGGCATACATCACGGCCACATCATCACAGACCTCTGCCACCACTCCCAAGTCATGGGTGATGAAGATCATTGCCATGCCCGTCTCTTCCTGCAGTTCGTTCATCAACTCAAGGATTGACGCCTGTACCGTTACGTCCAGCGCGGTTGTCGGCTCGTCACAAATAAGTATGTCAGGTTTACAAGCCAGTGCCATGGCGATCATCACCCGCTGGCGCATCCCGCCAGAAAGGTTATGGGGGTATTCATTGAGTCGCTTTTCCGGCATCGGGATTTTGACTTTCTTCAGCATCTCCAGCGAATACGAGGTACGCTGCGCCTTATCCAGGTCAGGACGGTGAAGCTCCAGTACCTCATTGAGCTGGCGGCCAATACTGTGAACGGGATTCAATGCAGTCATCGGATCCTGGAAGATCACCGAGATCTTGTTACCGCGCATCGCATACATTTCTTCCGGAGGCAGACTCACCAAGTCTGTCCCGCGGTAGAGGATCTGCCCTTTGGTAATTTGCCCATAAGGTTTGGGCAACAGCCCCATAATGGACATAGAGGTCACGCTCTTGCCGCAACCTGATTCGCCCACCAGCCCGAGGGTTCTGCCTTTACGCACATCGAAATTCACCCCGTGGAGGATCTTTACTACGCCATCATCAGTAGTAAATTCCGTTTCCAGATCGCGAACACTTAAAATCACATCATCTTGCATAATAGACTGGCCTTACAGCTTATAGGTATCGTCGATCACTGTGACCGGCTCAAAGGTTACGCCTTTCTTCATCGCTGATTGTGTAGCTTTCTTTTCATCTTCATCAATCCAGAAGGTAGCCAAATCAACCACAGAGAACATAGCTTCGGTTTTTTTCGTCATCGCAGGGGTCGGATACTTCATCCAGCGCCAGTACCCCTCGCGGGTATACGGCACCATGTAGCCAGGTATGATCAGGTACTCATCTGAGACGATTTTTTGGATTTGGTGGGAAATAGCTTGCTTCTTTTGCAGTTCAAATTCTTTGGTATAGCTGTCAATCAACTTGTCCATCTCTGCTGAACGGAAATTAGTATGGTTGTTGGTTTGGGGCTTGGCATTAACCGAGTGGAGGTACTCCCAATAGGCCGGGATCTCCCCTCCCCCCATATTGATAAACGCCAGATCATGTTTCTTTTCCAGTACGTACTTAAAGGCCGATGACCCATCAACAAGGTTGAGGGTAAATTCTAGACCCGCTTGCTTTGCTTGCTCTTTGAGATAAGCAATGCGTGGTGTGTGCGGCTGATAACCATAAGTAATGGCAAAGCTCAAACGCTGCCCTTTATCATTGAGCCTGATCCCATCCGGTCCAATCTTGTCGAAGCCGGCTTTGACAAAATACTCTGCCGCCATTTCTGGTGCAAAAGCCGGTGGGGTATTATCACTGCGGTCATAGCCACCATGGCCGAAGCCCATACCATGGGGCTTACGGCTGTAATCGCCACGCAGCACGTTTGCGATCATGCCATCAAAGTCTGTCGAATAAGTGATCCCTGCCCGGATGTTACGATCATCAAGCAATGGTTGGGCCGTATTCATCCAAAGCCCCCCCGCCCCTTGGACTGCCTGGTTAAAGCCCCAGAATTTATGGATATAACCATTTTGGTAAGGCTTAGTATTTGCTTTCTCATGCCACAGGCTTGGTAGAATCAAGCCAAAGGTGTCTAGGCTGCCTTTTTCAAAATGCTTGCGGGCAATGTCGCTATCGCGAATCACCGTGTAGCGTACTTTCTCTACGTTATAGCGGTTTTGGTAATAGCGGTTGCTGTAGCCCCACCAGTCTTCGCCTACATGCTTGAATGTAACACTCTTACCTTTTTTGACCTTATCCATGTAATAAGGTCCGGTGGTTGGCTCGCTCTTGAAATTGAAACGACGGACAAAGTTATCATCAATGCCATCGTTGTTTTCATCCTTCTTCGGTTTGAAGAAATGTTCTGGCCTCGGCTGCAAGCCATTACTTGGTAGATTGATTTGAACCATCAGCTCATCATCAGTCATCTTGACAGCTGACTTCACTGCAATGGTGTAGTCATCAAACTTAACGACATCCTCAATCTTGTTAGTAAAGAAATCGTTGTACCACGGCGAGATAATATCTTTGGAGCGGTAATACTTGAGCATAAAGAGGTAATCGTCGGCCGTCACCTTCTCTCCATCCGACCAACGGGCTTTCGGATCCAACTTGAAGTATACGGTTTGGTTGTCATCACCAAAGGCCCATTCCTTTGCCAGCTGAGGGATCCATTTATCGGTATTAGGATGGCGGGCTGCGAGTTTGGGCACCCCGTCCATGAAGTGATGGCGAAGCCCCGAATTCGAATCCGGCCCCACACTGCGCAAAGTCTGTGGAAAGCTGGCCATATGGGTACGCAAGGTACCACCAAACTTGGCATCAGGAGAGGCAAAGAGAGGCTCCTCCATGTTTGATTCCCACGTTAAACCTACGGGTAACTCTGCCGCTTGTACCGCACTACCAAGTGCAGCCATAATCGCGACAGCTGAAAATGTGAGCATGTTTTTCATTATTAATATCCTTATTACAACAGCTGCAAACCAAGATTAAACATAGCGGGTAAATTTCTTAGGGTCGAAGGCGGCCCGTATCGCTTCGCCGATGAAGGTCACCATCACCAGCACCAAAACAATAGCACTGACGACCGACGTCACAATCCACGGCGAGTCGAGGTTGGACTTACCTTGCTGCAACAGCTCCCCCCAGCTCGGGGTCGGAGGCATCAGGCCGAGGCCCAAATAGTCCAGCGCAGTCAAGGCTGTGATGTTGGCCGCGATAGTAAAAGGCGCCAAGGTCACAATCATCACCATGGTGTTCGGCAAGATATGGCGGAAGATAATACGCTGGGTTGATGCCCCCAGAGCCTTGGCTGCCATGACATACTCCCGGGCCGACTCCTTGTAGGTCATGGTACGCATGTACCAGGTCATCCCCATCCAACCGAACAGCACGTTTATCCCGACGAACAACGCAAAAGTCGGCTGGGTGATCGACACCAAAATCATAATGACATAGAGGAAAGGCACCATTGACCATACCTCGATCAAGCGCTGGACAAACAAGTCAAATTTGCCACCGAAAAAACCCATGGCGCAGCCGACTGCCGTACCAATGGCGTACGAGACTGCCATCGTGATCAAGGCAAACCCCATAGCGGTCCGGAAGCCATAGACCAAGCGGGCAAGGATATCGCGCCCAATCACATCGGTACCGAGGTAATGTTTATTGGCGGCACTCGGTGCTGTCGGAGGGTAATCGCCGGAAAAATCCTGCTCATACGGGTTCCACGGTACCAATGGCATCACGACAAAATTGCCTTCGCCCTGCTCGGCAAAGAGGTGCTGTAGCTTACGGTAATTCGCCTCACTCGACGACGGCTGACCAAACTCACTGCCGAGGCGGACTTCAGACAGCACCGGGAAGCTGTACTCCCCGTTGTATTTGACAACCAGCGCCTTGCTGTTGATCAACAGCTCGGCAAACAGGGACAGCACCAGCAGGCAAGAAAGCACCAGGAAAGACCAGTACCCTCGCTTGATTTCCTTAAAGCGCTTGATCTTTTTCAGTGTCAGGGGGGTTAAGTTCAACATGATCAGGCTCCAAACTTCACTCGAGGGTCAACCAGGGCAACGCAGATATCGGAAATGATATTACCCATCAACAGCATGCCGGCATTGATGGCAACAATGCCCATCACTACCGGATAATCACGCTCGATTATCGACTCATAGCCAAGCAGGCCTATGCCGTCAATATTGAAAATAACCTCGATCAGGAACGAACCGGTCATGAAGAACAGCAGCGAGTTACCAAAATGGCTGGCAATCGGGATCAAACTGTTGCGCAGGGCGTGCTTGCGAACCGCTTTCTTAAACGGCAACCCCTTGGCAATAGCCGTGCGGATATAGTCGGAAGACAAGTTCTCCATCAAGTTGTTTTTCATGGTCATGGTCAGGGTGGCAAAGTCACCGATTAGGTAACAGATCAGCGGCAGCACTGCATGCCACATCACGTCTTTGGCCCGCTCGAAAAAGGTTTCATAGTCATCGAAGTCATCACCGACGAAGCCCCCCATCGGGAACCATTCCAAGTGATAACTAAACAGGGTAATAAGCAGGACACCGACCACGTACCCGGGTAAGGCATAACCGACAAAAATCAGGATCGAAGAGCCGGAATCAAACACTGAACCATGCTTGAGGGCCTTGTAATAGCCAAGGGGGATAGAGATAAAATAACTGATGAAGAACGTCATGCCGCCATAGAACAGCGATACCGGCAGCCGCTCGGCAATCATGTCGGAGACAGGTTCGTAGTAGCGGGTGGACTCACCAAAATCCAGTACCATCAGTTTACCCAGCCATTCGGTATATGCCTCCAGTACAGGTTTATCCAACCCATAGAAAGCATTCAGCTCGGCGATTTGGTCTTCGGACAGCGCCGAGTTGCCCCCGGCAGAGGTCATGGCTGCAGCGCCATCTCCCTGGGCCTGCATATTGGCCAGCATCCGCTCCACCGGCCCGCCAGGAACAAACCGGGTAATGGCAAAGATAAGGATAGTGATCCCCAAAAACGTCGGGACAACTAATGCCAATCGACGCAAGAAATATGACAGCATGCTTTAACTACTCCATGTCAAACAGGCAAACCTTTCAGTTATCTACCCGTAAATAAGTTCTTCCTCAGTAAAGTTGCTACAGGGAAGGGTTTTGACGGCATCATTTATTCTTTGATTTATCCATAAATACAGTTAATTACACTTCCCCTCAACCAAGCCCGATGATTTTGAATCGAATTTGTCACATTTCACCGAAGGGTAATAAAAACATCAAAAAAAAGATAAAATCCTGTGTATTTTGTGAAATTTAGAATTGATAACAAAACATTACTCGCAACCATTTCGGATTTCTACCTACTCCATTTGAATGAAAAAACCGAAAAGAAATTCCCCCTAGCAATAGTTATACACCAGAGGTAAATCCCCCCCCAAAACATCCATTCCCAACAGGGATTTATGAATTTCTATTCAAATTCAACCAAAGCAAAACAATCAGCCACCATTTAACAAAAATATAAAGAAAGCCACCATCTTCGCTCCCTAAGCCGATATTATCCATCGCGATAGATATTATGGCCAACAGCCCACACAACACAAAATTTAGCTTCACCATAACAACAAAAATAAAAATAAAAAGCCAAACTGCAAGCAATGATGGTATATCACCCTGTTTTATTGTTTAGTAAGGACAAAAGCGACTGGTTTGACTTCAACTTTTTGCTTCATGTATACCTTGCTCCGCGGCGTTAACAAAAAGTTAATGGCTAATTGGCCCTATCCCGGCCAAATCGCAGGAAGAATAATAACGGAGCAGCAAGGATGAATAAAAAAACAACAGCCTTATCTATTGCTATCAGCCTCGCACTGGGAACCGGCGTTGTCAGCACAGCCGCCCAGGCTGAAGAGCAGCAGGTTGAAAAACTGCAAAAGATGAAAGTTACCGGATCGCGTATTTCACGCGTGGAAATGGAAGGAGCCGAACCTGTTCAAGTCCTATCATCTGAATATATTGAAAACACCGGGCTTGTCTCTATCGGCGACATTCTCAACCAGATCCCTGCCATGGCGGGTACCGTACAAAGCTCATCGGTTAATAACGGCAGTGATGGCGCCGCAACCGTAAACCTACGTGGCCTGGGTCCAGAAAGAACCCTTGTCCTAGTCAATGGCCGCAGAATGGTCAATGGCGGCACGGGGGCTAATGCACGGGTTGACCTCAATATGATCCCAACCGCAATGGTCGAGAGGATTGAAATATTAAAAGATGGGGCATCATCCGTTTATGGCTCAGATGCAGTCGCCGGTGTAGTCAATATCATCACCAAGCAGAATTACGAAGGCTTCGAAGTTAATGTAAAATCTGGCCAAACCAGCAAAGGGGACGGGGAGGTAACTGAAGTCTCGATGTTAACTGGTGTGTCAAACGATCGCGGTAACCTGCTTTTCTCTGCCGGTTATACCGAAGAGAAGAAGATCCAAGGTGGTGACCGAGGTTTTGCCAAAAATTCTCTGAGCCATGACGGTTTAGGCAATAGCACTGTTAGCGGAAGCTCGGCAACACCTTGGGGTTACTATGACGGTCTAACGTATGGGCCTGAAGGCAGCAGCAGCCTACGCCCGTTCGATCCAGAGAAAGATTTATACAATTTTGCACCGGATAACTACCTTAAACGGCCAGCTGAGCGTTTTTACCTCAGTGCCAATGGTAACTACCTCGTGGCTGAGAATGACTATTTAGGCCCAGTAACAGCCTCGTTCGAAGCGTTATACGCTAACTCCAAGTCAGACTACCTATTAGCAGCTGAACCTATTTTTGGTGCATTCACACCAGGCTACTCTCCTATTTCTGCTGACAATGAATATAACCCGACAGGAGCGGATGTGGTCGACTGGCGCCGAAGAATGGTCGAAACCGGCGGTCGAAACCGTTTCTTCGAATCAGACACAGCACGTATCGTCTTAGCCTTGGATGGTGAGTTTTCCAATGGCTGGATTTGGGATACCAGTTTCAACTGGGGTAAAACCAAAACCACCCAGCAAGAAAACAACGTATTCATGAAGGATCGCGTTAACAATGCTATCGGTGCATCATCAAACGGACAATGTCTCGATGCATCGGGTAATGTCATTCCAGGCTGTGTACCAATGGACATGTTCGGCACCGTTAGCCAAGAGGCAATGGATTACGCCACCTTCACCCGCCAGGATACAGGCTTCAACCAGCAGCAAGTCATTGACTTCAACATCACCGGTGACATCTTTGACTACGAAATGGGCACGATTGCCTTCGCAGCAGGTTACCAGCAACGCACTGAAAAAGGTGAAGAGACGCCTGACGCTCTAGTCGCATCGGGTAATGCTAGTGGTAACGCCATTACCGCAACATCCGGCTCGTATTCTGTGGATTCGCTGTACACCGAACTCCTTATCCCACTGCTGTCTGACGTGAAATTTGCTGAATACCTGGAAGCCAAAATTTCCGCCCGATACGATGACTACTCGTCATTTGGCAGCAATACTTCAATGGGTTACAGCATGCTGTACCAGCCTGTTGATGACCTGATGTTACGCGGTACTTATTCTGAAGTATTCAGAGCCCCTTCAATTGGCGATCTATATGGTGGCCAGACAGAGAGTGCCGATCGCCTTACCGACCCATCAGGCCAAGATACATCTGGCCGTGAGCAGTTCCCTGTTATGTACGGCTCAAACGAAGACCTAAAACCCGAGCAGGGCCATACTGCCTCGGTAGGTTTTGTTTACTCTCCATCTTTTGTCGACAACCTATCCATGACGGTCGACTACTGGCAGGTTGAGCTAGAGGATCTCATTGATAATGTCGATCCGCAGTTCATGCTCAATGAATGTGAAGCCAACGGCAAATATTGTGACAGCATTACCCGCTTCAGTAACGGTGATATTCAATCAATTGATGCCCGTTACACCAACCTAGGCGGGCTGAAAACTGACGGAATTGACTTCAATGTTCGCTACCGCTATGACTTCGACGCCATAACTCTATCGGCAAACTGGGAGAACACCTACCTGCTGAAGTATGAAGTCGAGCAGCCTGACGGAACGGTGATTGATTACGCCGGCAAGTTTATCAGCGATCAGATCGGTAATTTTGCCCAGTATCGTTCAACGCTGAACCTGGGCCTGTCCCAAGAAGTATGGTCTGCCAATTGGACTGCGCGCCTGATCGACAGCGTCAGTTACGAGCTACCAGGGGATGATCAAGATAAGTACGAGTTCAATGTTCCAACAGTGGTATACCACGACCTCAGTGGCTCATACCTAATCAACGACAATATCAAGTTATCTGCTGGTATCAACAACCTATTCGATAAAGAGCCGCCGCTATTGCTAGATACTATTTCTGCCAATACCGACTCAACCACCTATGACGTAGCAGGGCGTTTCTACTACGCCAATATCAACGTCAAATTCTAATAAGATTTGGCGCGAGTACAGCTCGCGCCCTCTTTCCAGACTGACAAACACTAAGACAAGGATGCACCTATGACTATCAAGGACTTTGGCGTTAGTGCAATCACTGCCGCCATACTGACCCTGAGCACCGCGGCGTATGCAGCCGACTCCGGCTCGGTCGTGGCCTCGCAGGCCAAGGCCGACAAATCTGCCGCCTCCTCGCAGGTCAAAGTCGACAAGTACGCCGACAGCACAGAATCAATGCTGGCTGAGTACAAAGGCCTTCTGCGCCAGATTGACAGCATGAAAATCTACAACGCCCAGATCAACCGCATGGTCGATTCCCAGCAGGGGGAGCTTGACTCCCTCAACCGCCAGATCACGCAAATAGACCAGACGGCAATGGAAGTGGTGCCGCTGACACTCAAGATGATCGACGCGCTCGATGAGTTCGTAGCCCTTGACCTGCCGTTCCAGTCCGATGAACGTAACCTTCGTATTGCCGAGCTGCGTGAACTGATGGACCGTGCTGACGTCACCACCTCGGAAAAATTCCGCAAGGTGATAGAAGCCTACCAGATAGAAGAAGGCTTCTCGCGTTCAATCGAATCCTACAAGGCCAGCCTGGAGCGTAATGGCGAAACCGTCACCTACGACTTCCTGCGCATCGGCCGCACCGCCTTGCTGTACCAATCTCCTGACGGCGGCGAAACCGGTATGTGGAACCAGCAAACCCGACAGTGGGAAACGCTGCCGCAAAGCTACCGTATAGCTGTCCAGCAAGGGCTGCGTATTGCCAAGAAGCAAGCGCCACCCGCCCTTATCAAGTTACCTGTATACGCCGGGGAGGAAGGATAATGAAAGGATTCAAAACACTGGCAGCGGCCCTGCTGACCGGCCTGATGCTGGCAGCACCTGCCCAAGCCGAAACACCCGCTTCACTGGCGCAGCTGCTTCAGTCAGTCAAATCTGACAGCATTGCCGAGTCTAAAGAAAACAAGCAACGAGAAGCAGAGTTCAAGGCCAACCGCGACCAGCAGGCAGCACTGCTCAAGCAAGCGCGCGCCGAACTCAAAGCAGAAAATGCCCGTGGCGACCAGCTAAAGGCCACTTTTGACAGCAACGACAAAGAGCTAACCGTCCTGACCGAAACCCTGCGCCAGCGTACCGGTACCCTCGGTGAGATGTTTGGCGTAGTCCGCCAATATGCTGGCGAGTTCAAAGGCTTGTTTGCCGCTTCACAGAATGCAGTCCAGTTCCCTGAGCGCGATGCCGTACTCACCAAGCTGGCCGAAAGCAAAGAGCTGCCTTCGAGCCAGGAGCTGGAAGCTTTCTGGCATACCGTACTGCAACAGATCATCGTCTCTGGCGAAACCACTACTGCGCCAGCCACTGTGGTATACGGCGAGGGCAAGGAAGCGGTCCGCGACGTCACCCTGGTGGGTGAGTTCAACGCCATTGCCGATGGCAAGTACGTCACTTACGTACCGCAAACCGGCAAGTTCGAAGAGCTGTCACGCCAGCCAGGCAAAAACATCATGCGCAATGTCCCGGGCTTCGAAGCGGCCGACGGCAGCTACGAGCCACTGTTCATTGACCCGTCACGCGGTGTGATCCTGTCGCTATTGGTCCAGAGCCCAACCGTTCAGGAGCGTGTTGACCAAGGCGGTATCGTTGGCTATGTCATTTTGGGGATGGGTGCCATCGGTGCGCTGATCGCCCTATTCTGCTACCTGCGACTGACCGTTATCGGCAGCAAGATGCGCCGCCAGGCCAAGACCGAAGACGTTATCAAAGGCAACCCTCTGGGTGAAATCATCGAAGCCTACCTTGGCCACAAAGGCAGCAATCTAGAAGACCTGGAAGCCAAGCTGGATGAAGTCATCTTGCGCAATGCCCCTAGCATCGAGCGCTTTGTCGGATCCATCAAACTGTTTGCCTCGGTTGCGCCGCTGCTTGGCCTGCTGGGTACGGTAATGGGTATGATCGGCACCTTCCAGGCAATCACCCTGTTCGGCACTGGCGATCCGAAGCTGATGGCTGGCGGTATTTCCGAAGCCCTCGTCACAACGATGCTGGGTCTGGTTGTCGCGATTCCGCTGCTGTTCTTCTATACCCTGGTCCACAGCAAGAGCCGCCGACTGGTGCAAACCCTCGAAGAGCAAAGTGCAGGTTACATTGCCCGCTACCAGGAAAAACTGCACGCTGCCGAGAAGTAAGGAGGCACTATGTGGTGGTTAATTGAAGAGCTGGAGTCCATCCGGCGCTTCCTCGGCATGGGGGGGGATGTCCTGATGGCCATCTTCGTCCTCAGCCTGATGTTATGGACGGTCCTGCTCGAACGCTGGTTCTACTTTGCAGCTGTCCTGCCACGGGCGATGAAAAAAGCCGAGGCCCAATGGTCTGCACGGCCAGAGCACCAAAGCTGGAATGCCAAGATGATCCGCCAAGAGATCATCTCCAAACAAGATATCGAGAACAAGCGCGGCCTGCCTATCGTCAAGGTGCTGATCGCCCTGTGTCCCCTGCTCGGCCTGCTAGGTACCGTAGTGGGAATGATCCAGGTCTTCGATATCCTGGCTGTGATCGGAACAGGAAGCCCCCGCGCCATGGCGTCGGGGATCTCTAAGGCAACAATCCCAACCTTGGCAGGCATGGTCGCCTCATTATCCGGGCTATTTTTCAGTTCCCGGCTCGACCACCTGGCCAAAGTGTCTACCCAGAAACTGGAAGACAAGTTGAAGCACATTGCCTGAGTAAAAGGAATTTAGAGGTATAGGTCATGAAAAGACGTTATAGCAGCGAGAGCGGCGACGAAGCCGCTATCGATATGACCCCGATGCTCGACATCGTATTTATCATGTTGATCTTCTTTATCGTTACCACTTCCTTTGTCAAGGAAGCCGGTATCGACGTCAATCGCCCGAGCGCCAACACGGCGCAGACCGTCAAGAAAGGCAACATCATGGTTGCAGTGGGTGCTGCCGGGGATGTCTGGGTCGATAAGCGCCGTGTCGAAGTGGACGCTGTCCGCGCCAACATCGAGCGCCTGCGGGCAGAAAGCCCTGATGGTGCCGTGGTGATCCAGGCTGACGAAGAAGCCAAGTCAGGTGTCGTCGTCAAAGTGATGGATCAGATAAGAATGGCAGGTGTCCAGAGCATCTCCATTGCCGCAACCAATAAGGATTAAGCCTATGCGGTATCTGGCCTCATTAGCACTGGCGCTCGTTGTCTCCCTAGGCCTGTTCTGGGGGATGGACAAGCTGGTAAACAAAGAGCGCCACGAACTGGTGTCGGATGACGACCTTCGTATGGTCGACTTCATCCGCGTCAAATCGGAAGAAAAAGTACAGGAGAAAAAACGCGAACTCCCAAAACCGCCACCGCCGAAGCGGCCGCCACCGCCACCAGAGCTTAAGGTGACGTCAACGGTCAAGCCCGTGATGGAGCAGATCCCGATGGATATGCCCAAGCTTGACCTGCCCGTCAATGTCACTGGGGGCTCGGTCTTGGGGCATTATGCCCAAGGCGGCGGGGCGCAGATGACCGGCAATGGCGGTCCCGTACCGCTGGCAACCTTCCAGCCTCAAATGCCACGAAAGGCTGCGCGAGCCGGGCTTGAGCAAGGGATTGTCCTGCTCGAGTTCACCGTCAATGCCCGCGGCGCTGTCGAGGATGTCAAGGTACTCAAGGAAACGCCAAGGAAAATGGGGTTAGGCAAGGCAGCCAAGAAAACCGTGTCTAAGTGGACCTTCAAGCCAAAACAGGTTGATGGCCAGCCAGTCAGTTCCCGCCTATCGCAGGAAATTGAGTTTTCAGTCAACTAAGGGAGTAACCCATGCAGAAATTTCACAAACATTTGCTGGCTTCTCTATTTATCCTAACCGGTGCCGTCTCGGCACCGGCTATGGCCAAGGAAGCCCCGGAGCTCAGCGACCGGACCTTTAGGGTTGTCAACAAAGTCCAAGAGTTGATCGCGACCGAGAAGTACAACCAGGCAATCGACAGGCTAGACAACGCCCTCGACCGTACCAAGTCGAAAAAGTACGACCGCGCCGTGTTATTGCAGCAAATGGGTTTTTTGTATTCCATCCAGGATGACTACAGCAAAGCCTCGCAGTTTTTTGCCAAGTCACTGGCTGAAGATGCCCTGCCGGTCCCTGTCGCCCAGCAGGTTCGCTATAGCCTGGCCCAGCTTTACTTGGCCGAGGAAAAATACCAGGAGTCGGTCCAGACCATGAAGCAATGGTTTGACATCGCCAAGACTACCGAGGAAAAACCGACGGCCCATGCTTATATCACCCTGGCCAGCGGCTATGTCCAAATGGAGGACTACAAGAGTGCTATCCCGCCGGTCAAGCAGGCGATAGCCATGAGTAAGGATCCAAGCGAGTCGTGGTATTTGCTGCTGATGGCTTCGCACTATGAGCTGAAACAGCTCAAGAGTGTCGCCGGCGTCCTGAAGATCCTGACCACTAAGTACCCGCAGAAAAAGCAGTACTGGATGCAGTTATCAGGCATCTACATGGAAAGGAACCAGGAGCGCAACTCGCTGGCAGCACTGGAGAGTGCCTATAAGCTAGGGTTGTTTGACGAGGAGAAAGAGTTCTTGCGGCTTGCCAATTTCCAAGCCTATCGCGGGATCCCTTACCGGGCAGCCAAAACCCTTGAGCAGGAAATCGAAAACGGCAATGTAAGCGCTAGCGTCAAGCATTTGGAGAAACTGGCAAGCTTCTGGCAGCAGGCCAAAGAGCTCGACCAGGCCATTACGGCATACCGTGGCGTCTACGAGCAAGCACCAACCGCCAGTACCCAGCTGAAAATTGCCCGCTTGATGCTCCAGGCACAGCAATACCAGCAGGCTACCGAGTTTGCCCTCGAGTCGGCACCCAATGCAGATACCGTGGACAAGGCTGAGCTCGCCTACCTGCGTGGTATGGCACACTTCGAGCTCAACCAGCTTGGCAGTGCACTCAAGGCAATGAAGGTCGCCGCCCAGTCGGAGGACATGAGAGGTACTGCTGGCCCCTGGGTTACCTTCTTGCAAGATCAGGGCTAGCACCGCAGCCTAGAGCTGAACCACTTTACCTGTAATTGGTGTGAGTCAGTCGCACTGTTTAGGGAAGCTACTGCTTGGCAATGGCTTCCCTTTTTTTATCGCTGCCCTTCGAGGCAACCTGCAGGGGGTTGTCGCCCGGTGACGACAACGGCTGGTAGAACTGACGCTCGGCCAGGTCCGCCAGCACAGCTTGCTGCCCCTTGGCCAGCGAGTGCTTGAGCTGCTCTTGGTGATCCAACTGCATCTCCGCCATTACCTGTTGTTTCTGCTGAGCCATTAACAGTTTGGTTTCTTCCTGCCAAGCCGCCGTATCAAGCGTATCAGCAACTCCGTAACCTGAACCCACCAACAAACTACCCGCTACAACCCACTTCGCAATACTATGAACCATTGTCTTCATCCATTTTTTGTCATCTGTGGTTGATGTATTGCAGTATGCATGCCACTTGTAAAATCCTTTTATTCATTAACTTAGAATAATCAAAAGGCTATTCAATCCGGAGGGGTGGCAAAATAGTTCGCAAAATGGTCAATTTAACCAACATCGAAGACAGGAATTTAAGGCAAAAAAAAGGCCGCTTTAGCGACCTTCCTCTGGCACAGCCACCGGCTATCGCGCCGTTTTGCAGCTATGTCTATTATATTACTGTGCGGCTAACCAGCCCGGCACATCTGCTACGCTGCCGAGTACGGCATCAGCCAGCTGCTCACCTTCTTCAGTAATCGCTTTGCCGGTACGGACCAGGATTTTAGTCCCCACCTCAGCAGCACCAGCGGCTTTGATATCATCGGCCTTGTCACCGATCATTACCGAGCCGGCCATATCAATTTTCAGGAAGTCACGGGCAGAAATGAACATCCCAG
Organism: Photobacterium sp. ABD4_091; assembly: GCF_056160145.1. Classification (NCBI taxonomy): domain Bacteria; kingdom Pseudomonadati; phylum Pseudomonadota; class Gammaproteobacteria; order Vibrionales; family Vibrionaceae; genus Photobacterium; species Photobacterium sp. ABD4_091. The sequence goes on from NZ_JBSWWQ010000001.1 coordinate 920,426, forward strand.
GCTTTGGCTTGCGGCAGTTGCAATCCTGCAGGTAGTCACCCTTGCCTTCTGTTGGGTGGTGCGGGCAGTAGTAGATACCATCGAACTCAACACCGTTGTCGACAAAATTCCAGTCCATCCACTCAGTCAGGGTCAGGAACTCGTCTTCGGTGAACATACCACGGGCAATGCCAGACTGGTTGGTCACCAATACCAACATGTACCCCATCGCCTTAAGTTTCTTACAGGCTTCAAACACACCCTCGACATATTCGAAGTCATCGGTAGTGTGGACATAGCCGTGATCAATGTTAATCACGCCATCACGGTCAATAAAAACTGCTGGTTTGGCCAAGCGTCAGCCCTCTGTCTCGCTGTATTCGTTATGCCCCAAATTATGGCACGGCTAGCAATGGGATTCACCTGTTTCTCTCACCCCTATTAAAGAAGAGCAACCTATAATACTCACACTGGGATTATGGCTATAAAGCCATTTAGACATCTAGACGTAAAAATATCTATTGACTTCATTTATGTTAGCCCATAGCATCAAAGCCATAGATGCAATTGGCAGACAGGCTTCATGCATCAATAAAATAATGCAAATGCAATACACAACATAACAATATACCGGTCTCAGCCATTGATGGGCGTGCCCGTCATCAACACGGTATAGGATTTGGGAAAAACGATGATAGAAATAAACAGAGTCAATAAAGTCTTCTATCAAGGGGCCAAGGAAATCCACGCTCTGCGTGAGATCAACCTGACCATTGAGCAAGGCACCATCTTCGGGGTGATTGGTTCTTCCGGTGCCGGTAAAAGTACCCTGATCCGCTGTGTTAACCTGCTCGAGCGCCCAACCAGCGGTCACGTCATCGTTGATGGTATCGACCTGACGCAACTCTCAAACAAAGAACTGACCCAGGCCCGCCGCAAGATCGGCATGATCTTCCAGCACTTCAACCTGCTGTCATCCCGTAGCGTTTTCGACAACGTTGCCCTGCCCCTTGAGCTGGCAGGTATTAGCAAGGCCGCTACCAAGGCCAAGGTCGACGAACTGCTGGATCTGGTTGGCCTGGCTGACAAGAGCGAGTCCTACCCATCCAACCTAAGTGGTGGCCAGAAACAGCGTGTGGCGATTGCCCGTGCCCTGGCGTCTGACCCAAAAGTGCTGCTGTGTGACGAAGCCACCAGCGCCCTTGACCCAGCGACGACCCAGTCGATCCTGACACTGCTCAAAGAAATCAACCGCAAGCTCAACCTGACTATTTTGCTGATCACCCACGAAATGGATGTCGTAAAAAGCATCTGCTCCGAAGTGGCGATTATCGGCGACGGCGAGCTGGTCGAGAAAGGTCCGGTCGGCGATATCTTCGCCCACCCGAAAACCGAACTGGCGCGCGAGTTTATCCGCTCAACCTTGGATCTCTCCATTCCGGAAGACTACCGTGCCCGGATGGTTGAAACCCGCATCGACAACAGCTACCCGCTGATCCGCCTGGAATTTACCGGCGCGTCGGTCGATGCCCCGCTGATTTCCCAGGTGGCCCGCGAGTTCAACATTGATATCAGTATCCTGAGCTCAGACATGGATTATGCCGGTGGCGTCAAGTTCGGCCTGATGCTGGCCGAGTTCTTCGGTACCGAACAAGCGGCAGAACAAGCCATTAACTTCCTTCGCGATCACAAAGTAAATGTAGAGGTATTGGGCTATGTTGCTTGATTCAATTACCACCTGGTGGACCCAGAACGAACGTTTGGTTGATCTGCTGATCGACGCTCTCGGCCAAACCCTGGTCATGGTCTTTGCCTCTGGCCTTATTGGCTTTTTGATCGGTATCCCGGTCGGCGTTGCCCTGCACCTGACCAAAGAGAATGGCCTGCTGGCCAACCCGGCGCTCAACAAAGTGTTGGGTATCGTGACCAACATCGGCCGCTCGATCCCATTTATTATCCTGCTGGTAGCAATTATCCCGTTCACCCGCTTCGTAGTAGGCAGCTCGATCGGTACTGCGGCAGCTATCGTGCCATTGACTGTCGGCGCAATCCCATTCATTGCCCGTTTGGTTGAAGGGGCACTGCTGGAAGTGCCAACCGGTTTGGTGGAAGCGGCACAGGCGATGGGCGCAACCCCACGCCAGATCATCAGCAAAGTACTGCTGCCTGAAGCACTGCCTGGCATCATCAATGCGGTAACCATTACCCTGGTGACCTTGGTGAGCTACTCGGCGATGGCCGGTACTGTCGGCGGCGGCGGCCTCGGTGACGTCGGTATCCGCTACGGCTACCAGCGTTTTGACGGCACCGTCATGCTCATTACCGTAGTGATGCTGGTTATCCTGGTTCAGCTGATCCAGTCTGCCGGCGACCACCTGGTCAAGCGCTTCGACCACAGGTAAGGCGCAGCACTGATAACGAACAACATCGACAACAAACACAGAATAACCATATTCCATCTAGTATTACGGAAAACCCCAGTTTTAAGGAGAAGTAACATGGCTTTTAATTTGAAGAACCTATTCGCCGTCGCCGGCCTGGCATCAGCATTGGTACTGACCGGTTGTGGCGAAAAAGACGCAGTGGTTGATAACAGCAAAGTTAAAATTGGGGTTATGGCTGGCGCTGAAGAACAAGTAGCTGAAGTTGCAGCGAAAGAAGCCAAGGAGAAATACGGCCTAGATGTTGAGCTCATCACCTTTACCGATTACGTTTCACCGAATGCCGCACTAGAAGAAGGTTCTATCGATGCCAATGCCTTCCAGCACAAGCCATACCTTGACCAGCAAATCACCGACCGTGGCTACAAGTTTGCTGTTGCCGGTAACACCTTTGTTTACCCGATTGCAGGCTACTCAAGCAAAATCGAATCTATCGATGAGCTAAAAGACGGCGACCAGATCGCAGTACCAAACGATCCAACCAACCTTGGTCGCTCTCTTCTACTGCTTGAGCAGCAGGGTCTTCTTAAGCTGAAAGAAGGTGCAGGGCTAACCGCAACCGTACTGGACATTGTTGAAAACCCTCAGAACCTGAAAATTGTTGAGCTAGAAGCTGCACAGCTACCTCGCTCCCTAGACGATGTTCAGCTAGCCATCATCAATACAACTTACGCGAGCAGCATCAACCTGACGCCAGAGCGTGACGGTGTGTTTGTTGAAGACAAAGAATCTCCATACGTGAACCTGATTGTTGCCCGTGAAGACAACGTTGACGCAGAAAACGTACAGACCTTCATCAAGGCATACCAGTCTGAAGTGGTTTACGAAGCAGCTAAAGAAATCTTCCAAGGTGGTGTTGTTAAGGGTTGGTAATATTCCTCCTCAAATAACCATTTCCCCCTAAAACAAACAAGCCCCTCAATCGAGGGGCTTGTTTGTTTCTAGGCTTTCCTATCACTTCTTCTTTTTTACCCTGCCCTGCACCGCTTTGAGACGCGGGTTAGACTTGCAGATAACATAAATCCGGCCGCGGCGTCTCACTACCTGGCAATCACGCTGCCGGTTTTTGGCACTTTTCAGCGAACTCAACACCTGCATCTTATTGTCCTTTCTTTCCACCAAACTGACCAAAGCGGCGGTTGAAGTTAGCCATACGGCCTTCTGAGCTGATCACACGCTGCTTGCCGGTATAGAACGGGTGGGATTCAGACGACACATCCAGCGTAAAATACGGATACTCCTTGCCATCTTCCCAGGTGATAGTTTTATCGGTTTTCAGTGTAGAACCAACCACGAAATACTTATCAACACTGGTGTCGTGGAACACAACGTCCCGATACTCGGGATGAATACCTGCTTTCATTTTCTTGTCCTTAGAGAGCAATCAATACAAAAGATATGTTATAACATGGCACTTGATAACTGTTATCAACAAGCGCTATTTGTTTTTTTATGGTATTTTCAGCGTCAAATAAACTAGCCAGCTGTAGAGCTAAGCAAGCAAGATGCACTACCAAATAGAACCTATCGGCATTGTCCGCTCCCCTTACAAAGAAAAGTTTGCCGTCCCGCGCCAGCCGGGATTGGTTCCCAGTGCACGCTCTGAAATCATCCTGCAAGGCGAGGCCAATGCCCTTGAAGCCGTTCGAGGGTTAGAACAGTTCAGCCACTTGTGGCTGCTGTTTTTGTTTGACCAAAATTTGGAAGCTGGCTGGCGGCCAACTGTACGCCCGCCACGCCTTGGCGGCAACGAACGCATTGGGGTCTTTGCCAGTCGGGCAACCTTCCGCCCCAATGGCATTGGCATGTCTGCCGTCGAATTGCTGGGTGTGCGCCAGCAAGGCAGCGATGTCATCATCGAACTCGGCGGTGTGGATTTGGTCGACGGTACCCCAATCGTCGATATCAAACCCTACATCCCCTACTCCGATAGCCTACCTCATGCTCATGGTGGCTTTGCCGATGGCGAACCGGCCACCTTGCCGGTGGAATTTAGCGACAAGGCCGAGAGCCAGTTCAAAGGAAAACAACTCGCACGCCAACGAGCTGTCATTGCAGAAGTGTTGGCGCAAGATCCGCGCCCGGCCTACAAAAAAGGCAAGGAAGACAGCAAGGAATATGCCGTCCACCTGTTCGACTACAATGTTAAATTCACCGTTACCAACGATGTGGTGACCGTGATGGCATTGGATAAGCCGCTCTCCAGGTAATCGCCAAATATGCGCCAAAGAATAGTCAACTAACCCAGGGCTATCGATTTAAGGGCAATTTACCCGCTGCAGCTATCCAATCCCTTTGGCTAACGGGCAATTGGCTGGTAGTATATGCGGTTACCGCCGCTATCGGTGGCTGGGGCCTGTCCCCCACAACTCTTATTTTCATCTAAACAAACGGATACCATCAATGCGTACCAGTAACTATCTTCTTTCTACTCTGAAGGAGACTCCAAATGACGCAGAAGTTGTTAGCCATCAGCTAATGCTTCGTGCAGGTATGATCCGTAAGCTGGCTTCAGGTCTTTACACCTGGCTGCCTACAGGTCTGCGTGTTTTACGTAAGGTCGAGAACATTGTTCGCGAAGAAATCAACAATGCAGGTGCTGTTGAGACTTTGATGCCCGTGGTTCAGCCGTTCGAACTATGGGAAGAGACAGGCCGATCTGAAAAGATGGGTGCTGAACTGCTTCGCTTTACTGACCGTCATGAGCGTCCGTTTGTACTTAGCCCGACAGCTGAAGAAGTGATCACTAGCCTTGTGCGCAACGAAGTGAGCTCTTACAAGCAGCTGCCGCTAAACCTGTACCAAATCCAGACTAAATTCCGTGATGAGCGCCGTCCTCGCTTCGGTGTGATGCGTGCACGTGAATTCTGCATGATGGATGCGTACAGCTTTGACATCGACAAAGAAGGTCTGCAGAAGTCTTACGATGCGATGCATGAAGCATACTGCAAGGCATTCGACCGCATGGGTCTTGACTACCGTCCAGTACTGGCTGATACCGGTGCTATCGGTGGTAGCGGCTCTCACGAGTTCCACGTACTGGCTGAGAGCGGCGAAGACTTGATCGCTTTCTCTACCGAGTCTGACTACGCGGCAAACATCGAAAAAGCAGAAGCTCTAGCGCCTGCAACTGAGCTGGCTGCGCCAACTCAAGAGATGACGCTGGTTGACACACCGAACGCGAAGACTATCGCTGAGCTGGTTGAGCAGTTCGACCTGCCAATCGAGAAAACCGTTAAGACGCTATTCGTTAAGGCTTCTGAAGAAATCGATGCCGAGCTTGTTGCCCTGATCATCCGTGGTGACCATGAGCTGAACGAAGTTAAAGCAGAAAACCTTAAAGACGTTGCTTCTCCGCTTGAAATGGCAACCGAAGAAGAAATCCGCGCCCTTATCGGTGCAGGCCCAGGTTCACTAGGCCCTGTTGGCCTGAAACTGCCGTTCATCGTTGACCGCTCTGTAGCGGTAATGAGCGACTTCGGCGCGGGTGCTAACGTTGATGACAAACACTACTTCGGTATCAACTGGGGTCGTGATGTTGAGCTTGGCCAGGTAGAAGACCTACGTAACGTGGTTGAAGGTGACCCAAGTCCATGTGGTCAGGGTACTATCCAGCTTAAGCGTGGTATCGAAGTAGGTCACATCTTCCAGCTGGGTACAAACTACTCAGAGAAGATGAACTGTGGCGTGCTTGGTCCTGACGGTAAGAACGTTATCCTAGAGATGGGTTGTTACGGCATCGGTGTATCCCGTGTGGTTGCTTCTGCTATCGAGCAGAACAGCGATGAAAACGGCATCATCTGGCCTGACGCGATTGCCCCATTCCAGGTATCAATCGTACCGATGAACATGGCGAAATCGGCTGAAGTGAAGGAAGCGGCTGAGAAGCTATACGCTGACTTGACTGCTGCTGGTATCGAAGTGCTATTCGACGACCGTAAAGAGCGCCCAGGCGTTATGTTTGCTGACCACGAGCTGATCGGTATCCCGCACACTATCGTGATCGGTAACCGCAGCCTAGAAAACGGTGAGATGGAATACAAAGACCGTCGTGCCGGCACCAAAGAAGGCGTAGCTGTGACAGATATCGTTGAGTTCGTTAAGCAGAAGCTAGCTTAATCGCAATACGATTCAGTTCCCAAAGGCCTCCCTCGCGGAGGCCTTTTTGTTTCAATTTTCTGTATTGGCAAATGATACACCAAACGTGAGGCGGAAAAAGCGCTTCAAGCGGTCACTGACTTTATCATTAACACCCTCGAACAAATCGACCAGCCAGCCTAACAAACCCTTGATGCTTTTGAGCATGCCCGTGCGATGAAAGCCCAAATTCTGTCTTCCCAGTAGCAAAGTGCTAAGCCTATGTTCCACCATCAGTAAAAATAAGGATATAGTTATAAATATAACGAAAAGAAAGGAGCGCTATGGGCAGGGAAAAGCCAAAGATCAGCCTGCTCCTCACCGGAGGGGGAGCGCGGGCAGCCTATCAGGTCGGGGTGCTCAAGGCCATTTCGGAGTGGTACCCCCGGGTTCACCACAGCCCGTTCAGTATTTACTGCGGCACCTCGGCAGGGGCTATCAATGCCACGTCGATTGCTTGCTATGCCTCCTGCTTTCGTCTTGGGGTCAAGAAGCTAGAATGGATCTGGTCGCGGCTGCATAGCCGGCGTATTTTTGCCACCACCCCAAGCGGGATGAGCGGCTACCTGGCCAGCCAGTGGTTTGCCCGCCTCCAGGCGCACCACCACGAACGGCCGCCATTCGGCTTGCTCAACAACCGTCCCCTGCGCCAACTGCTCGGCCAGGTAAACAACTACTCCCGGCTGGAAAAGCAAATCGCTGCCGGAAACCTCCATGGTATTTCTATTACAGCCTCCAGCTACAAAAGTGGCCATTCGGTCAGCTTTTTCCAAGGCCAGCCAGAGATCCATGAATGGGACCGGGCAAAATCAAAAGGCCGCCGCTCACTGATCACCACCGATCACCTGCTGGCTTCCTCTGCGATCCCCTTGGTCTTTCCTGCTACCCGTATCGGGCAGGCGTATTATGGGGATGGCTCGATCCACCAGCTGGCACCACTGCGCCCGTCGCTGAAAATGGGTGCTGACAAAATCCTCATCATCGATCTTATCAACCAGAAACTCGATAGCCCGGATCATACCCGGGCCCCCGGCCTGGCGGCACTCGGTGGCCACCTGATGGATACTATCTTCAGTGATACCCTCACCGCAGACCTGGAGAGCTTGTCGCGTATCAATGCGCTTATCGACAGCCTCCCCGAAGCTGAAACCAAGCAAAAACTCAGGAAAATTGAGCATATCCACCTGTCACCCAGCCAGTCTTTCGAGCAACTGGCCCGCAGGTACTACTGCCACCTGCCCCCGATGACCCGTGGCTTAATGCAGTTGATAGGGATCAGCCCCAAAGATGATGCGGCCATCACCAGTTATATCCTGTTCGAACCGGCCTATATCCATGCCCTGATCAAAATGGGCTATGAGGATACCCAGGAAAAAGAAGGTTGCCTTCGCAGTTTCTTAATTAAATCAGATGATTAATAATATAAACTCGGTTTAGGTATTGAAATGGCTCATTATTTGCCTATAGTAACTTCCCTATTAATTTTTTGACACATGTATGGATCCACTCCACTGGAATGACAAACAGGCCGACAGCCAGCATATAAGACCAAGGACTAAACCCCTTGGGGCTGATCAGCGCCTGCTTTTGCTACAAAAACTCCAGGGAAAGCTGGATATTAGCCTGTTGTTTGACATCTTCTCGAGAGAAGTTGAAAAGCAGATAGATATCAGTAGGTTAATATGGCAATCAGACGACATCACCACGCTTGTTCGCCAGGGTGCCAATACCCAGAACAGGCAAACATTTATTCTGCGCTTCAACAAACAGGACTTGGGAAAATTGCAGTACCAAACGCCCTATGCGCTTGATAAAGACGAAGTCAACCTGCTCCATACCTACCACCGCCTGTTTGCCGGGCCACTCGCCTGTGCATTGGAGTATCGCCGAGTCAAAAATATGGCATTGCGTGACTACCTGTCAGGGCTTGGCAACCGCAACAGCTTCGAGCAGGATATCAACCACGCTATTGCAATGAGCGAACGCCGTAACCTCGGCCTGGTACTGGCGATGTTCGACCTCGACAACTTCAAGCAGGTCAATGACCGCTTCGGCCACCCCGACGGTGACAAGGTGATCCGCCATTTCTCCCTGCTGCTGAAAAAATCAGTACGTGCCACAGACCGCTGTTACCGTGTCGGCGGTGATGAGTTTGCCGTCCTGCTCCAGCCTGCCACCGATACTTCTGCCCTGCACGTGATCCGCAGGCTAGACGCCCTAATGGCAGACGACTCCACCCTACGCACACTGAACATCGGCTGCTCCAGCGGCTTTAGTGTCTACCAGAAAGGTGACACCAATATCACCCTAGTGGACCGCGCTGACCGCCATCTGTACAAACAAAAGCGCACGCGCTAAATCCCCCTGCCGTCCCCAGCCAGTCTTTGGTATAGTGAAAACCAAATAAACATGTTTTCGCCAGCCTGCTGAAAACCTCCCAGTTGGTTGCCGAAATCACTGTTTATGAAGGACAAACTATGAAAGTTTATGAGTGCTGCGAACAAGTGCGTATGATCTACGCGCAAATTGGTGGTGGTGAGCTAGGCTATATCCCCAATGCGATTCATTGCGCCGTCAAGGCACTGAATGACATCGCCGCCAACGACACGCTGCCGGAAGACGTTCGCGAGCGGGCTGCCTTTGCTGCAGCGAATTTGCTGATGAGCGACCACGAGGACGCGTAATGGATTTGAACAAATACGAGACCATGGATCCCGTGATGCTAATGAGCATCGTCAACATGAAGATCCGTGATGAGTTCGGCGATCTGGACGCCCTGGTCAAATACTACGATATCGACAAGGACAAGCTGGTTGCCAGGCTCGCGAGTGCGGGCTTTGACTACCTGCCGCAAGCCAAGCAATTTAGGTAAGTTCTTGCGATTAGCGATTGCAAAATCGAGTACGAAAACCCATAAAAAACGGAAGCCTCGGCTTCCGTTTTTTGTATCTCTATTACTGAATGCTCAGTTTTAATTTAGCTTTTTAGCCACTAAATACCGGCAGCAAGTTCGCCATCGCCATGAGGTGGAAAGCAGCGGTCAGTACCCCGAATGCAATAACAGCATAAATCGTTACATTCCCCCCTGGAGCCACAAAACCTTGTTGTTCTGGGGCGCGCTGGCGCAATGTTTTTGCCAGTGTTGCTGGGATAATACAGGTCCAAATCGTCGCGGCTGCGCCCGCCAAGCCAATCGCCGCGACAAAACCAAACGGGGCAACTAGTGAAAACACCAATGGCGGAAGAAATGTCACGCCCCAAGTTTTCAGGCGGCCTTGCTTGGAGTCTTCAAAGCCGAACAAGTCTGCCAAGTAATCGAACACACCCAAACCAACACCAATGAATGATGAAACAATCGCGGCAATAGAGAAAATATGCAGCGCCTGTTTGATGCTGTTTGAATCAATAGCTGATGTCAGCGCCGGGATCAAGGCATCCACACCACCACCCGCAGCAACTACCGGGCCGAAATCTTGGCGCGGCAGGTTACCGAAGATACAAACCACCCAGCCAAGGTAGAATGTCAGAGCGATAACCGTACCACCTAGAATCGCTTTTTTTGCACGGTTCTCATCCTGGTAGTAGTCACGCATTGTACTCACTGAGTGGTGGTAGCCAAACGAGGTCAACGCTACTGGCAGTAGAGCTAGCGCATAAGCAGAGTAAGAGCTTTCTGCTTCGCCTTGAGCAAACAACGTCGGCATACTAATATTTGAAGCCAGCCCGGAAACACCCAGCACAAAACTAATGATCATAAACAAGATCAGCACAATGGAAATACGGTCAACGGCACGGGTCGAGTGCAGAACAAAGGCCGAGCAGAGTGCAACAAACAATACCGACGCCAACTCACGCGACACACCCAGTATCTCGCTGAAAATCATACCAGACGATGAGATGTATGCGTAAAGCAGGATGCCGCCGACAAAATAAAGAGAGAGGTTATTAACTAGGTTTACCTTTTTACTCAGCACATCTTTGGCCACAGTATTAAATGAAGCTTTTATCTCGTAATGCTTGAGTGCTTCTAGCAGCAACCAACCAGACAGCGTCATCATGACCATGGTGAGTGAAATAGCAATCACACTCCATAGCGTCCACGCACCCGCACCTGCACTTGGCAACCCAAGCATGCCTGCCCCAACACAAACACTGGCGATAATACACGCGCCCCCAAGTGTGGATGGTTTACTCATAATGACTCCTAAACTACATCAACGTATCAGTGTGCTAGTACAATAATGTGCTCTGTGATTTTTAGCAACAACAGAGGAATCAATTGGGCAAAAGATAATCAGCTAGATGGAAATATTAGTTTACGGCGTTAATCCATAAAAAAACGCCCCGCCTTATTGGTATAAAGGCAGGGCGATTCATCATTTTGGGTTCCGGCAAAACCGGTTTATTTCATCTGGGCAAAATACGCTGCGACATTGGCAATATCATTATCGCTGAGCATAGACGCCTGAGGCTGCATCACCATCGCCATACCGCCAGTGCGCTCTTTGTTTTTGTATGCCTTTAGCGAGCTAACCAAATACTGCTCATTCTGCCCCTTAAGGTTCGGGTAGCCCGGGATCACCGCGACGCCATCAGCACCATGGCAGGCGGCACATACTGCGGCTTTCGCTTTACCGGCAACCGGATCACCCGAAGCCATGGCAGGGCTTGCCATCATGGCGGCAAACATTACACAAGCTAAAACTTTCTTCATCAGGTCCTCATTATTATTTCTGTTATCCATTTTTTTATTCCCAGCATCTGGGTATAGCGCTGGCACGACAAGACACTCAGCTCTCTAAATTGTGCCTTTTTTCAACAACAAATACTAAATAAAGTCATAATATTGTGCACTCATTCCTGCTCGTAGTGCCATGTGAGGTCACACTCCTTGCCTGCAAATTCCTCAACGACAAACAGTCCCGCCACCGCCACCAACTGTTCCCCATAAAACAGCAATGGTGTCCGCCGCCGCTGCCAGCTCGGCACACCATACTCCTGAAATAGTTTCTTCAGCTTGCGCTTGCCTACCCGCCCCACTGGCTGGACTTCCAATCCAGCAGGCTCGAAGCGCACCGATACCGGCTCACCTGCTCTTGGCAAGCGAAGCTGGCCAGCCCCTGACTCCGACAACGACAGCGACCCAATCGCGGCAGGAAGCCGACAGGCTTGATTCAATTGCAAAGCAACCACCGCATCGGATATATCCTCATAAGGCGGGATGACATGCAGGCGCTGCCTGAAGCGTCGTACTTCGACCTCCCCCCAGCACACCTTGGGGTTGGCGTCAGGCTGGGCCAAGATAACAGAGTGCCACACCTGATCCAGCTGCGCTTGCGAGGGCATCTTCACGCCAACGGCCGCAAGCCAATGGCGCAGCAGTGCTTTGCCCCGCCGCTCGCTGCCCGGTTTGTCCGGATGCAGGCAAGAGATATCCAAACTCTGATCGGCCGACATCGCCTGGCAGAGCTGCTCGGCAAGCAGCTCCTGCAGCAAGGCTTCCTGCTCAGCACAGAGTGCGGCACTGCGGGTCACCGCCTTGCGGATCCCCGGCCAGCGGGTATTTAACAGCGGTGTGACTTGGTGGCGCAGAAAGTTACGGTCATAACGCTCGTCGCTGTTGCTCTCATCCTCTACCCAATCAAGTTCATGCGCTTGCGCATAGTGTTCGATGGCGGCGCGAGACTGATCCAACAAAGGACGGACATGCCAGCCTGAGGCGAAAGCGATTCGCTGCGGCATGGCTGACAGCCCTGCCGGCCCACTCCCCCGCTTCAGGGCAAGCAGCACGGTTTCCAGCTGATCATCGGCATGCTGGGCCGTAAGCAGAATGTCACCGGGCTGCATGTGGGCTCTCAAAGCCGAATAGCGGGCATCCCTCGCCTGCTGCTCTACACTGGTCCGCTTGCCCAATCGCAGGGTCACTTTCTCGAGGGCAAACTCAACCCCAGCTTGCGCTGCCCATTCCGCACAGAGGGAAGCCCAATGATCGGCATTGGCACTCAGGCCATGGTGGACATGAACAGCTTTGCAGGATGCCTCTGGGTGTTGCTCTAAATAGCGCCCCATCAAATGCAGCAGCACTCTTGAGTCCATTCCACCGCTGAGGGCGAGAACAAAATGGGCAGGCTTGCCCGCTGCAATGGCAACATTGGCTTCGAGGCTGGCAGCTAAACGAGCTTCTAAATTGGCATAAAGCATTGAGTGACATCCGAAATAACACACTGCGAAAGTATACCTTCTCAGTAGCAGCAGCGGTGAGTAACAGAATAAAAAAACGGGCCAGCCCTAAGACTGACCCGTTAGATTCGCGATATGGCCAACATCATTGGCCTATTCTGCTAATCAGCAGTAACCGTAACTCATCAGGCGCTGGTAACGGCGCTCAAGCAGCGTTTCGGTATCAAGCTGGTCAAGTTCTTCCAACGTCGCCAAGATCTGCTTCTTCAACGACTCTGCCATCTCAGCCACATTGCGGTGTGCGCCACCTAGCGGCTCTTCGATGATGTTGTCGATAAGCTCAAGCTCTTTCAAGCGCTCAGCCGTCATACCCATCGCTTCAGCAGCCTGCGGGGCCTTGTCAGAATCGCGCCATAGGATAGAGGCACAGCCTTCAGGCGAGATCACCGAGTAGGTTGAGTACTGCAACATGTTAACGCAGTCACCTACACCGATCGCCAGCGCACCGCCTGAACCACCTTCACCCACAACATTACAGATCACAGGAACTGTAAGGCCGGCCATCTCTTTTAGGTTGGTCGCAATCGCTTCAGACTGGCCGCGCTCTTCCGCACCAACACCTGGGTATGCGCCCGCGGTGTCAATGAAAGTCACGATAGGCATGTTGAAGCGCTCAGCCATCTTCATCAGGCGAAGGGCTTTACGGTAACCTTCCGGCTTTGGCATACCGAAGTTACGTAGCACTTTCTCTTTGGTTTCACGGCCTTTCTGGTGGCCAATCACCATGATAGGGCGGCCGTCAAGACGAGCAATACCACCAACTAGGGCTTTGTCATCAGCAAATGCGCGGTCACCGGCCAGCTCGTCGAACTCGGTCAACATGTTCTCGACATAGTCGAACGTGTATGGGCGCTGTGGGTGACGTGCCAACTGAGCCACCTGCCAAGCACCAAGATCACCAAAGATTTTCTTGGTCAGCTCTAAGCTCTTCTTTTCCAGTTGCTCAATTTCTTTATCCAAATCAACCGATTTAGATTCATCACGACGCGATACGTCACGCAGTGCTTCAATTTTTGCTTCTAGTTCAGCAATCGGTTGTTCAAACTCAAGGAAGTTCAGGCTCATACCATTTCAGTCCTTTTGCTCATAATTCTGGGTATCTGTAATAGATAACTATGGGCTATTTTAATTAAACTCAAGCTCAACCTGCTTATCACCCAGCAATATTTTGAGATCAGAGATTAGTTGATCTGCCGGGGTAACACGCCACTCTGTTCCCAGAGTCAATTTGGCGCGGGCATTCGAGCGCTGATAGTACACGTTGACAGGTACGGTACCTGCACGGTGCGGTTCCAGCACTTTGCTGAAACGTTCAAAAAACTGTTGATCAATTTGCCTCTCTGTAAGCGAGATGGCAAGGCCGCGTAGGTGCTTTTCTCTCGCATCTGCGATGTCCAACACTTCCCGGGCCGACATTTTAAGGCCGCCATTGAAATCATCAAAGCTGACCTGTCCGGAAACGACCAAAATTTTATCTTTTTCAATCAAATCCAGGTGGCGTTCCAGCGCATCTGAGAACAGCATCACTTCCATCCGGCCACTGCGGTCATCAAGAGAGAGAATACCAATCCGGGTGCCGCGCTTGGTGGTCATCACCCGGGCTCCGATAACCAACCCGGCAACCGTGACGACTTTGTCTCGTCCGGTCGGATGGGCATCCTTCAGGCGCCAGGTGGTGTAGTGTTTGAGCTCTGGCACATAGGCGTTGATAGGGTGACCCGTCAGGTATAGCCCGAGAGTCTCGCGCTCTCCTTCCAGCCAGACTTTATCCGGCCATTCAGGAATATTGGCATAGGCGTGCTCGACCTCTTCCGGCGCAGCCGTCAAGACCCCAAACATGTCGGTCTGGCCAAACGCTTCTGCCTGATGGTGCTGACTTGCCGCACGGATGGCATCGTCCAGAGTCGCCATCATGGCGGCACGGTTAGGGCCTAGACGATCCATAGCGCCGGATTTTATTAATTTTTCCAGTACCCGCTTATTCACCTTTTTGGTGTCAATTCGGGCACAAAAATCAAACAGATCCTTAAAGTGGCCGCCTTTCTCGCGTGCGGCAATAATGTTCTCAATTGGACCTTCACCGACCCCTTTCACCGCACCGATACCGTAAACAATGGCACCGTTGTCATCAACATTGAAGCGATACAGCCCCTTGTTGACATCAGGCGGCAGCAGCTCAAGCTTCATCCGGTGACACTCATCTACCAGACCGACGATCTTGTCGGTGTTATCCATATCGGCAGTCATTACCGCCGCCATGAATTCGGCTGGATAGTGCGCTTTTAGCCACAATGTCTGGTAAGAAACCAGTGCATAGGCGGCGGAGTGGGATTTGTTAAAACCATAGCCGGCGAACTTCTCTACCAAGTCGAAGATCTTCATCGCCAGTTCGCCGTCGACGCCGTTCTTTATCGCGCCTTCTTCGAAGGTAGCACGCTGCTTGGCCATCTCCTCCGGCTTTTTCTTACCCATCGCACGACGGAGCATGTCCGCGCCACCCAGGGTATAGCCAGACAGGACCTGGGCGATCTGCATCACCTGCTCCTGATAGAGGATGATGCCGTAGGTCGGCTCGAGAATTGGCTGTAGGCTATCATGCTGCCAAGTCGCATCCGGGTAAGACACTTCCTCGCGGCCGTGCTTACGGTCGATAAAGTTATCTACCATGCCTGATTGCAACGGGCCCGGACGGAACAGGGCTACCAGTGCGATCATATCTTCGAAACAGTCCGGTTGAAGACGCTTGATCAGATCTTTCATCCCGCGCGATTCAAGCTGGAACACCGCGGTGGATTCCGAGCGCTGCAGCATGGCGAACGACTTGGCATCGTCCATCGGGATCGCCGCGATGTTAACCGGCTCCTTACCCTGGGCCTCAAGGCGAGGGTTAATCATCCCCAGCGCCCAGTCGATGATAGTCAGGGTGCGCAGACCCAAGAAGTCGAACTTAACCAGACCGGCAGTTTCAACGTCGTTCTTATCGAACTGGGTAACCGGGTTGGCACCTTCGGCATCGCAATACAGCGGGGCGAAATCAGTGATTGTGGTCGGGGAGATCACCACGCCACCGGCGTGTTTACCCGCATTTCGTGTCACACCCTCAAGGATGCGACACATGTCGATCAGATCTTTGACTTCCTCATCAGCCTCATACACCTGCGGTAGTTGTGGCTCGGCCTCGAAAGCCTTGGCCAGCGTCATGCCCGGCTCTGCCGGTACCAGCTTGGAGATACGGTCGACAAAGCCGTACGGGTGGCCCAGTACACGGCCTACGTCACGGATAACCGCCTTCGCCGCCATGGTACCGAAGGTGATGATCTGGGATACCGCATCCCGGCCATACATCTCGGCCACGTGATCAATCACCTGATCACGCTTGTCCATACAGAAGTCGATATCGAAATCGGGCATCGATACACGTTCCGGGTTAAGGAAACGTTCGAATAGCAAGTCGAATTCCAGCGGGTCAAGATCGGTGATATCAAGCGCGTAGGCCACCAGAGAGCCCGCCCCCGAACCACGACCCGGACCAACCGGCACCCCGTTGTCTTTCGACCACTGGATGAACTCCATTACGATCAAGAAGTAGCCCGGGAAGCCCATCTGGTTGATAACCTTGAGCTCAATATCAAGTCGCTCGTCATATTCAGGGCGGCGCTCGGCGCGCTCCTTCTCATCCGGGAACAAGAATTTCAAACGACGCTCTAGGCCTTCCTGCGACTCCTTGATCAGGAAGTCTTCGATGGTCATCTCCCCGGTCGGGAAGTTCGGCAGGAAGTACTCTCCCAAACGCACGGTTACATTACAGCGCTTGGCGATCTCGACACTGTTTTCCAGCGCTTCAGGGATATCGGCAAACAGCTCGCACATCTCTTCTTCGCTGCGCAGGTACTGCTGTTCGCTGTAAAGCTTCGGACGGCTCGGATCGGCAAGGGTATAGCCGTCATGGATCGCTACACGGATTTCGTGAGCATCGAACTGATCAGGCGTCAGGAAGCGGACGTCATTGGTTGCCACCACTGGCAGCTCGGCTTGCTCGGCCAGTTCAATGGCAAAGTGCAGATAGGCTTCTTCATCGGCACGGCCGGTACGTACCAACTCGAGGTAGTAGGCATCCGCAAAGTGCTCCTGGTAGAACTCAACGCATTTGCTGACCAGCTGCTGGTTACCCTTGAGCAACGCCTTACCGACATCGCCGCTCTTGCCGCCCGATAGCAGGATCAGGCCTTTTTTGTGCTCTACCAGCCACTCCTTATCCATCACCGGAAGGTGTTGGACATGGCCGCGCTGGTAGGCCTTGGAAATCAACATGGTCAGGTTCTGGTAACCATCGTTATCAGAAGCCAGCACAGTTAAATCGCACAGCTCCTCGCCCATCTCTTCGGACATCACTTTAAAGTCCGCCCCGATGACCGGCTTCATGCCGGCGCCATGGGCAGCAAAGTAGAATTTCACCAAGCCACACAGGTTGGTAAAGTCCGTCAGTGCCATGGCGGGCATGCCCATACCAGCCACGGTTTTCACCAGCGGCGGCACTTTGGACAAGCCGTCTACCATAGAGAAGTCACTGTGGACACGGAGATGAATAAAACGAGGTTCAGCCATGACTAACCAGAATAGAGCTGTTCAAGAAACAAGAGGGTGATTATAGCCCAAAGCACCATGGCTGTTGACTCTAATCACCATCTTTTAATGCCGAGGAAATTAAAGGGGTGCAAAAATCCGCGAGTTGGCAGGATTATAACCGCTTTCAGTCCAGCCCGAGGATGCGCTTGACCGGTTTGAAGCTTTTGCGGTGCTGCTCGATAGCGCCATGCTCGGCTAGTGCCTCAAAATGCGCCTTGGTTGGATACCCTTTGTGCTTAGCAAAGCCATATTGCGGATACTCGGCATCCAATACTTCCATCTCGCGATCGCGGGTGACTTTCGCCAGAATAGATGCGGCACTGATCTCGGCAACTCGCAAATCACCCTTCACTACCGCCTGTGCGGCCATCGGCAGCTCAGGAATACGGTTACCATCCACCAACACAAAATCAGGTTGGACAGACAACCCGGCAACCGCACGCTGCATGGCCACCATGGTCGCCTGCAGGATATTGAGCTGGTCGATCTCTTCCGGCTCGCAGCGGCCTAGTGACCAAGCCAGTGCCTTCTCTTTGATTTCATCAAACAGCAAGTTGCGCTTCTTCTCGGTTAGTTTCTTCGAGTCTGTCAGCCCCTCGATCGGGTTGGCCGGATCCAAAATCACCGCGGCGGTCACCACCGCCCCGACCAATGGGCCTCGGCCGACTTCATCGACACCGGCAATACAGCTTGCTACTGGATACTCAAACGGTTCTAGTTCTTTGCTCATGTTACTTATCAATCAGTTGTAATACCGCCTCTGCAGCCTTCTGATCCGCATTACACTTGATCAGCTGGTGCAGGCGGCTAAATTCAGCCATCAGCTCAGTGTTGTCGGCTTCGAGGAAACGGTTCACCTCAGCAGCCAAGTTTTCTGGAGTGCAGTCATCCTGCAGCAGCTCCGGTACCAGCTCGCGGTCGGCAAGGATATTGGCCAGCGACACATACTTGGTCTTAAGCATCTTCTTGGCCAGCCACGCTGTCAGCGGCTTGACCTTGTAACCTACCACCATCGGCCTTTTGACCAACATACACTCCAGCGCCACCGTGCCGGATGCCAGCAGTACTGCATCAGAGGCGATCATGACATTGCGCGCGGTATCGTCGACCAGCACGAAATCGAGATCAGGCGCAGTTTCACGCCATGCCTGTTCAAACTGGGCACGTCGCTTCTGGTTGACCAAGGCAACGACAAACCCAAGATCCGGGTGCTGCGCCTTGAGTAGCTTGCAAGTTTCGATAAACGGCGGAGCCAGCAGCTCCATTTCGCCGCCACGACTACCCGGCAATACCGCCAGCCAGCGTTTGTCTTGCTCAAGCCCTAGTAGCTCGCGCGCAGCAGCCTGATCGGTCTCCATCGGGATCGCATCGGCCATGGTATGGCCGATAAACTCACACGGAACGTTGAACTTGTCGTAGAAGGCTTTCTCGAACGGCAGGAAGGCTAGCACCAGGTTGGTCGCCGCTTCGATTTTGAAGATCCGCTTCTGGCGCCAGGCCCATACGGACGGGCTGACGTAATGCACGGTTTTGATCCCGGCATCTTTGAGGTTACGTTCAAGCCGCAAGTTAAAGTCCGGCGCATCGATGCCGACAAAGACATCTGGAGGGTTGTCGGTGAAATACTTGACCAGTTCAGCCTTGACCTTGAACAGTCTCGGCAGGCGACCAAGCACTTCGACAATGCCCATCACCGCCAGCTCTTCCATGTCAAATAGCGTCTCGCAGCCCTCGGCCTGCATTCGTGGCCCGGCAATGCCAACAAACTCGGCATCCGGGTACTGCTCGCGTACCGCCTGCATAAAGCCGGCACCTAAAATATCGCCGGAGATTTCCCCGGCGACAATTCCTATTCGAAGTGGCTTCGTCATCTTAACGAATAATTCCGCGTTCGGTGTTATTCAGTGCATCCAGCAGCAAACCTACAGACGGCCACTCTTCTGCCATCTCGGCCAGAACCGGCTTCACTTCTTCCATAGTCTTACCTGAACGGTAAATTTCCTTGTAGGCGCGGCGCAGTGCATGCAGCTCTTTTTTCTCAAAGCCATTACGCTGCAAGCCAACCAGGTTCAAGCCGTAAGGTGTTGCGTGGTTACCTTGCGCCAGCACATATGGCGGCACGTCCTGGACCACTGCCGAACAA
Organism: Photobacterium sp. ABD4_091; assembly: GCF_056160145.1. Taxonomy (NCBI): domain Bacteria; kingdom Pseudomonadati; phylum Pseudomonadota; class Gammaproteobacteria; order Vibrionales; family Vibrionaceae; genus Photobacterium; species Photobacterium sp. ABD4_091. The sequence goes on from NZ_JBSWWQ010000001.1 coordinate 939,992, forward strand.
CCGCCAACGTAGCTGAAGGCGCCTACGGTGCAGAATGGGTGAATAGCAGAAAGCGCCATCACACCTGCATGATCGGCAACAGTTACGTGGCCGCCCAAAATCGAGTTGTTACCGATGTGGGTGTGGTTACCGACCACGACATCGTGGGCAATGTGGGCGTTTACGCATAGCAGGTTATCGTTACCTACGATGGTGACGCCTTTGTCCTGAATAGTACCACGGTGGATCTGAACGCTTTCGCGGATCACGTTGCGGTCACCAATCTCAAGGCGGGTCGGCTCGCCGTTGTACTTCTTGTCCTGGCATTCTTCGCCAACAATAGCATACGGGAAGATACGGTTATCGTTACCGATCTTGGTCGGGCCCTTGATCACGACATGCGACATGATCTCATTGCCGTCACCGATCTCGACATCTTTGCCGATGTAGGTAAACGGGCCAACCGTAACATTGGCGCCAATCTTAACGCCCTCTTCAATCACCGCCGACGGGTGAATCTGCGCAGTTTCGTGGATCATTAAAACTCTCGTCTTGCACATTTCAGCTCTGCTGAACAAACCACTTCGCCATCAACTTTCGCTACACCATTAAACATAGCAATACCACGGCGCTCCTTCAGGAATTCCACCTCGATAACCAACTGGTCGCCCGGTACAACCGGTTTGCGGAATTTACCGTTATCAACGCTGGCAAAGTAGTACAGCTCGTTTTCAGCCGGCGCACCAAAGGTTTTGAATGCCAACAGGCCTGTTGCCTGGGCCATCGCCTCAAGGATCATCACACCCGGGAAGACCGGCATTTTTGGAAAGTGGCCCGTAAACTGAGGCTCGTTGACAGATACATTCTTGATGCCTGTCAGGGTCTTGCCTTCTTCGTAATGGGTTACGCGATCAATCATCAAGAACGGGTAACGGTGCGGAAGAAGCTCTTGAATCTCTGTAATATTCAGCGTTTTATTTTCGCTAGTCAAAACTGAATTCCTGTTTGAAAAATTAAAAATGCGGTTCGCTCGAAAAGCAAAGCGGCCAGTCTGATTGGCCGCGAAGACGGTTCCTGGCAGGCGCTTATTCGCCTTTTTCCAGTTGCTTTTCAACGGCCTTAAGACGCTTGTTCATCTCGTCAATTTTCATTGTACGAGCGGCTGTCTTACGCCATTCCTTGTTTGGTTGAAGCGGGATACCTGAAGAGTACATCCCCTTCTCTTCAATGCTACGCATCACCATCCCCATACCGGTAATGGTCACGCCGTCGGCGATTTCGATATGGCCGTTGAGCACTGATGCGCCGCCGATAATGCAGTATTTGCCAATTTTGGTACTGCCAGCCACAATGGTACCACCGGCCATGGCCGTACCATATCCGATCTGCACGTTGTGGGCGATTTGCATCTGGTTGTCGATGATCACGTTATCTTCGATGATGGTATCGTCAAGAGCACCGCGATCGATGGTGGTACAAGCACCGATTTCTACCCGGTTGCCGATACGCACACTGCCCAGCTGCGGGATCTTCACCCACTCGCCTTTGTCATTGGCATAGCCAAAGCCGTCTGCACCAATCACCGTGCTTGACTGGACCAGGCACTGCTCGCCCAGTACCACACTGTGGTAAATCGTCACGTTGGCCCACAATTTGGTGCCTGCACCGATTTGGGCATTCTTGCCAATAAAGCAACCCGCACCAATCTGGGCATTGTCACCAATACGTGCACCGGCTTCGATCACCGCATTGTGGCCGATAGCCACATTTGCACCAATTTCAGCGGTAGGATCCACATAGGCAGACGGCGCTACCTCTGATGCTGCAGCCGGCGTCGTATCCAACAGTTGAGCCACTTTGGCGTAGCCCAGGTAAGGGTCGGCCATCAGCAGAGCGTTGCCTTCGAACCCTTCAACATCCGCTTCCTTAAGCATTACAGCTGCCGCTTGGCACTCCGCCAATTGCTTGCGGTATTTACTGCTCGACAAGAAGGTGATCTGGCCTTCATCGGCCGTCGCCATCCCCGCAATAGATTCGATAACTACAGTGCCATCACCACGAAGTTCAGCACCCAGCTTAGCTGCTATATCAGCAAGAGTCATTCCAGCCATTCGATACCTTATATATTTTTAATTCTGTGTTGGCATACCACACCACCAACCGGTAATTCTATCTTGTTACAACAAGTAGATACCCCTCTATCAGGTACCTATGTTGACGCAGAATACCATTCCACTTGGTAAGACCAGTATACGCTAGGGGCATCCACCCCAAATAAAACAAGTCGAAAGCATGAAGTTTACCAAAGTATCCCCCATCCTTTCGACTTATATACAGAGTTTCTGAGACGTTAAGGCAAGCTTACTTAACGGCAGAAATCACTTTAGAAGACAGATCGTCTTTCGGGCTTGCGTACAATACCGCATTAGCATCAACGACTAGGTCGTAACCTTCACGCTTGGCCACATCCTGGATCGCAGTACGAAGTTTCTGAACCAGCTTCTGCTCTTCTTCTGCACCACGGCGGCGCTGATCTTCCTGCAGGGCTTGTGCCTTCAGTTTGTAGTTAGACTCAAGAGACTGCATCTCGCGCTGTAGCTTGGTCTTTTCGCTTGAGCTCATCAGCTCGCCATCACGCTTGATCTTGTCGACTTTGGTCTTCATGCGGCTTTCGATACCACGCAACTCATCGATACGGTCCTTGAACTCGTTACGCAGTTTTTCAGACACATTGTATCGCTGGGCCAATTGGGCCATCGCCTGGCCGGTTGCTACATAACCCACTTTCTGTGCGGCTTCTGCGGCTTGGGCGTAAAATGACGACGACAGAATCACAAGGCTAAGGCCAGCCGCTTTCATCCACTGTTTCAAAGGGTATCTCCTCAAATATTTAGAATGTTCGACCAATCGTGAAGGTGAAGAATTCTTCATCATCACCCTCGTATTTCTTGATTGGCTTAGCAATCGAGAATACGAGCGGTCCCATTGGCGACATCCACTGCAGGGCGGCACCATAAGACGCACGGATCAACGACGGATCGGAATAATCATTGATGTACTTGCCATCCGAGTCACGGAGGTCATATTCCGTATCCCACACGGTACCGGCGTCGACAAATACGCTGGTACGGATTTGGTTGCGGACCTCCTCGGACGCAAATGGCGTCGGGACGATCAGCTCCATACTGGCCAGGGCTACGGCGTTACCACCGGCAGCATCATCCGAACCAATCAGGTCAGGGTTGTTGCCGCCACCACTGTAATCAAGGTATACAGCCTTAGGACCCACGGTATTAGAACGGAAACCACGCAGGGTCGAGAAGCCACCGGCATAGTAGTTCTCGTAGAATGGCAGCAACTGGTCACTGCCGTTGTCGGTGGTACCGTAACCATTACCATAGCCTACCCGGCCACGAAGCAACAGGCTGTAGCCGTGGTCTTCGGTCAACGGGAAGTACTGGCGGACATCATACTGGGCCTTGAAGAACTGGGCATCAGATCCCGGGATGGTCATCCGGAACGAGGCACGCTGGTGGTTACCGGCTGTCGGGAAGTAACCACGGTTGAGGTTGTTCCGGGTCCAGGATACCGACCAGTTGAAGTCATCCAGCTCGATGACGTTATCGCCGCGGTCAAAGCCGTGGATCGACTTAAACTTCTCGATCTGGTAGTACTCCTGGGTATTGGAGATCTTGTTGTGATCGTAGCCCAGGCCAAATTCGAGGAAGTTCAGCTCATCAAACGGGAAACCCCAAGTCAGGCTAGCACCGTAGCTCTGGTTGGTATAGTCGGAGATGTTGGCGTCGGACGCCTCGAACTCGTTGTAGTACACCTTACCACCAAGGCTGATGCCATCGAGGGTGAAGTAAGGGTCGCGGTATTCCAGGCTGACGTTCTTCTGGTAGTCGTTCATCATCGCATTGATGCCGAAACGGTTACCGGTGCCCAGGAAGTTATCCTGCTGGATACCCGCCTGGAAACTGATCCCCGACTCGGTACCATAGCCGACACCAAAGTTGATGTTACCGGCGTTGGCTTCCTTGACGGTGTAGTTCAAGTCAACCTGGTCGTCAGTGCCCGGGACACGGACCGTCTGTACATCAACGGTTTCGAAGAAGCCGGTACGGCTCAGGCGCTCTTTACCACGCTCTACCGAACGTGAGTTCAGCCAGCTGCCTTCCATCTGGCGCATTTCACGGCGCAAGACTTCGTCTTTGGTTGAGGTATTACCCGAGAAGCCGATGTTACGGACATAGATACGCTTGCCCGGCTCGACATTGATGATCAGGGTGACTTCCTGGTTGTCGTCATCGAAATCAGGAATGGTGTTGACCTGCGGGTAGGCATAGCCGAGTTCACCCAGCTTGCGCTTGAGTGCTTCTTCGAGGGCTGTCACTTCTGCGCCGCTGTATACATCACCGCTGTTAATGGCGATCAGCGACTCGAGCTCGGCGCTCTTGCCCAGCAGGTTGCCGCGCAGCTGCACGTTGTCAATCTTGTACTGCTCGCCTTCGTCCACTTTCAGGGTAATGTAGACCCCTTTCTTGTCCGGGGAGATAGCAACCTGGGTCGAGTCTAAGCGGTACTTAAGGTAACCGTTGTTGAGGTACATCGAGCGCAGGGTCTCCAAGTCCCCGGCCAGCACCTGCTTTTGGTATTTCTTGTCAGCAAAGAAGTTCCACCACGACACTTCCGACTGCAGCTTGAACTTGCCGCGCAGCTCCTCGTCGCTGAATACATCATTGCCGATAAAGTTGATTTGCTGGATTTCAGCCGATACACCTTCAGTGAAGACAAACTTCAGGTCTGCACGGTTTCGCGGTAGCGGCGTAACCACTGCCTGTACCGTGGCATTGTACTTACCGACGCTGTAATAGAAGTCTTCCAGCCCTTTTTCAATTTTGCTCAGGGTCGTGCGGTCGAGCGATTCGCCGACCCGGATACGTGACGCATCCAGGTTCTCTGTCAGCTGCTCTTCCTTGATGGCCTTGTTACCCGAGAAGGTAATGCTGGCAATCGTCGGGCGCTCCTGCACCTGAACCAGCAAGGTATTGCCGTCACGGAAGACCTGGATATCCTCGAAGTTACCCGACGCGAACAGCGACTGGATCATCTCGGAAATATCGCCATCGTCGACATTGTCACCAACCCTCACCGGCATCTGGAGCAATGCGGCACCGAGCGTAACACGCTGGAGTCCTTCAAAGCGGATATCGTCTACTACAAATTGTTCCGCACTCTGCGCAACACTACTGCCTAGCAGTAGCGATGCGACCAACAGTTTTTTCATCGCCATTACTGTTCTGATTATTCCTTGCTAAAACGCTCTTATTAAAGGCGGGTAAAATCATTGAATAGCGCAACAGCCATTAATGCAACCAAAATGGCTGAGCCCACTCTATAGCCTATATCCTGAACACGTTCAGACACAGGACGACGTGTTACCGCTTCGATGGCAAAAAACATCAAATGTCCACCATCCAATACTGGAAGCGGCAACAGGTTGACAATCCCCAGATTGACACTGATCAAAGCCAGGAAGCCCAAGAAATACACCACACCGTAGTCGGCGGTCATTCCTGCACCTTTGGCAATTGAGATCGGGCCGCTCAAATTTTTCATCGCCACATCGCCGGTCACCAATTTGGTCACCATATCAAAGGTCAATGTGACAAGCTGCCAGGTTTTTTCTGCAGCCTTACCCACCGCCTCAATCGGGCCGTACTGCAAATTAATGCGGTACGATTCAGGCCATGGTTCCACTTTCGGTGCAAACCCCGCGTAGCCAACAAGCTCACCTCCAGCCTCTTTCTCGGCCGGGGTCAGTGACAGCACAACCGGCTCACCGTCGCGCATTACTTCCATTTCCAGCGCCTGCTGAGGATGGGAGCGCACGGCATCAACCACTTGCTGCCAGGCGGTCACGCTTTCCCCATCGATTGCAATGATTTCGTCATTTAAACGCAATCCGGCGGAAATTGCTGCTCCGTCTTCCACAAGTTGTGAAATCACCAAAGTAATTTTAGGCGAGTATGGCGTGATCCCCAATGTGGTAAGTACACGCTCACTTTCAGGATCAAACGACCAGCCCGTCAAATCAAGCTTCTTCTCGATTTGGTAGCTGGTACCCGGTTCGGTCACCGTCAGCACCATTTCTTTGTCGCCAATATGGGAGATCATCGCCATATTAACGGATTCCCAATCTGCGGTTTTGATTCCTGAAATGGTCTTTAGTTCCATCCCACTTTCAATTCCTGCCTCAGCAGCTATCGATTGTGGCGCAATTTCACCAATCACAGGCTTCACAGCCGGGACGCCAATCAGGTAAACAACCCAATAAGCAAATATAGCAAACAAGAAGTTAGCCAGTGGCCCGGCGGCAACGATAGCACTTCGCTGCCACAGTTTCTTATTGTTGAAGGCCATATGGCGGCGATCAGAATCAACGGGCTCGACGCGCTCGTCAAGCATCTTGACGTAGCCGCCCAGCGGGATCATTGCTAGGGTATACTCAGTACCGTCCTTGCCAATTTTGCGCCAAAGAGCCTTGCCAAAGCCGATCGAGAATTTCTCGACATAGACTCCGCAGCGGCGTGCTACCCAGAAGTGCCCATATTCGTGTACGGCAATCAATATGCCAAGGGCGAGTAGAAATGCACCTAGGTTCCACAAAATTCCTGTCATAACGATACCTTACGTATTACTTCCTGTGCCAAGACCCGGGTCATTCTATCTAGCTCAATTACGCTTTCCAAGTCAGTTGGCTCAACCAGTGAGGCAGACTCCAATACTTGGCTGTTCACCCTGGCAATATCGGTAAAGCCCAGGCGATTGTCCAAAAACGCCGCAACGGCCTCTTCATTGGCCGCATTAAGTGCTGTTGTCGCCGCCTGACCGCTAAAACAGGCATCCATCGCCAGTTTCAGACATGGGTAGCGGGCAAAGTCCGGCTTCAGGAAGGTAAATTCACCGACCTGGCTGAAATCAAGCGGCGCAACACCGGCATCCACTCTTTCAGGATAGGACATCGCACAGGCAATCGGGGTTCTCATATCAGGTAGCCCCATCTGGGCCAGCACCGAGCCATCCTTGTATTGCACCATGGAATGGATAACAGATTGCGGGTGAATAATCACATCCATCTGCTCACGGGAGGCATTGAACAGCCAGCGCGCCTCGATAAACTCCAGCCCCTTGTTCATCATAGTGGCCGAGTCGACCGAAATTTTCGGCCCCATTGACCAGTTCGGGTGAGCAATCGCCATCGCCGGCGTCACCGCCGCCAGCTCGCTCACATCGGTATAGCGGAACGGGCCACCAGAGCCGGTAAGTAAAATCTTGCTTACCCCCGCCGCATCCAGGTCGCAATATCCCATTGCGCGCTGCACCTGCTCAGGCAAGCTCTGGAAAATCGCATTGTGCTCGCTGTCTACCGGCAGCAACTCGGCACCATGCTCGCGGCAGGCGTCGATAAACATCTGTCCGGACATCACCAAGGCTTCTTTGTTGGCCAGCAGAATGCGTTTGCCTGCCTTGACCCCAGCCATCGTTGGCATCAAGCCGGCCGCACCGACAATCGCCGCCATCACGGTATCAACCTCGTCAAGCGACGCGACCTGGCACATACCCGCTTCGCCGGCCAGTACCTCGGTTGCCACCCCATGTTGCTCCAGCAGTATGCGCAGCGCTTCAGCCGCACTTTCCGAGGCCATTGCCGCGTACTTCGGCTGCCACTGGCGGCACAGCTCGAACATTTTCTGGCTATTGCTGCCTGCCGCAAGGGCTACAACGTCGAATAATTCGGGATTTTGTGCAGCAACCGCCAATGTGCTGCTACCTATGGATCCCGTCGCACCAAGAATCGTTAACTTACGCATACTATCACTTAACAACAAACAATCATTGACTGGCCAATTGAGCATGGCACTCAAGCCGGCAGCAAACAAGTAAGTAATGACTTACACTGCCGGCGTGAAAATAGAAGGCTAGCTTACACCAGCCATAAATAAAGTAGGGCAAATACAGGTAGGGCGGCTGTCAGGCTATCGATACGGTCAAGGATACCACCGTGGCCAGGTAAGATATTTCCGCTGTCTTTGATGCCAGAAACACGTTTAAACATACTCTCTACCAAATCACCCAGTACCGAGGCAACCACGGTCACCACCGCAATCAGCAGCAGGCTGGACAGGCTCGCAAACGGAATCCCCATCAATGCCGCACCACCCCAAGTGATCGCAACAGCCAATACTGCACCACCGACCAAGCCTTCAATCGTTTTGTTCGGGCTAACCGCCGGGGCCATCTTGTGTTTGCCAAATCGCTTGCCTGAGAAATAAGCACCGGTATCCGCCGCCCACACCAGGAAGCACACCAACATCACGAGTTTAGCGCCGTGGTATGGGTTGTCGGTATAGTTGACGGCACGGAGCATCAGCACGCTCCAGAAGAAAGGAAGCAAGGTCAATAAGCCAAAGAGGTGCTTGAGAGGAGGAGCTGAAGACCAGAACTTGGTACTACCCGGGTAGCTAATGGCCAGTGCCGAGGCGACAATCCACCACAGGCCGCCTATCAGTAACATCGCCTGGTGGGATGAGGCCAATGCTGACAAGGTTTCGACATCGGTCGGCATAACAACCAGTGAAGCCAGCGTAGCAGCAACTGGAAGCACCATTGCCATTAGCCGAGATTTTGTTTCAACAAATTGCGTCCACTCCCAGAACCCCAGTAGGGTAATAGCCGCAAGGGCGGCAATGAAAGCAGGAAAAGGCAAAAGGAAAATTCCTGCGATTACTAGGGGAGCGAGAATGACTGCGGTAATAATACGTTGCTTAAGCAAACTGCGTCCTCTCATTTTTCTATTGTGACCGCGCCTATCGACGACGGTGTTTCGGGTAATCCGATTACCAGTAAAAAAGGCATCGAGACTCTAGCCAGATGCCCTATAAAATACATAATCCTGTCAGCGCCGACGAGCGGATAGTTATTTATCCATCAACGCCTGGATTTGCTCACCGGTGCAGCCAAAACGGCGCTCGCGGTTAACAAACCATACCATCGCCTCAACAAAGCTCTGTTCGTCGAAATCCGGCCAGTGCTGCTCGGTGAAATACAGTTCGGCGTAAGCCGTCTGCCACAGCATGAAGTTGCTGATCCGGCATTCACCACTGGTACGGATTAGGAGATCGACATTAGGCAGGCCTGCTGTAGATAACCCTGAAGCCAGCATGTCTTCAGTGATATCTGAATCTGTGAGTCCTTGCTCAGTCGCTTGCTGAACAAGTTGCTTTGCAGCCTGCAAAATATCCCACTGGCCGCCATAATTGGCTGCCACGTTCAGCACCAAACCGGTATTGCCAGCCGTCAATGCTTCTGCATCTGCGATTTTTTTCTGCAAGCGCTCGCTGAAACGGCGAGTATCACCGATGATCCGCAAGCGAATATTGTTCTTGTGGAGGCGCTTTACTTCACGACCGAGTACAGTCATGAACAATTCCATCAGCAAAGAGACTTCGTCTTCGGGGCGGCGCCAGTTCTCACTGCTAAACGCAAACAGTGTGACACACTGGATTCCCAGGCGGCTTGCGGTCGAGACAGTCTTACGTACGGCTTCAACGCCGGCCTTGTGGCCAAACACTCGAGGCTTACCCTTGGCTTTTGCCCAGCGTCCATTGCCATCCATAATCACGGCAACGTGCTTTGGCAAGCTGTCAGTGCCAAGTGCAGTGTCGATTGTATGCTCTGCCATACATATCCCTCAAAAATAAAGCGCTGTGCTGCACGCACAGCGCCCTAAACCATTTCAAGCAATCGAAATTAAGGCTCAGCCTTAAACTTCCATTAGCTCTTTTTCTTTTGCTTCTAGGATCACTTCGATGTCCTTCACAGCTGCATCAGTCAGCTTCTGGATATCGTCCTGTGCGCGACGATCGTCGTCTTCAGAGATCTCTTTGTCTTTCAGCAGTGCTTTCACATCTGCGTTTGCGTCACGGCGGATGTTACGTACTGCAACACGGCCCTGCTCCGCTTCAGCGCGAACGATCTTAACCAGATCACGACGGCGCTCTTCTGTTAGCGGTGGCAATGGAACGCGAATAACAGTACCCGCTGACATTGGGTTCAGACCCAGGTCAGACATCATGATCGCTTTTTCAACTTTCTGCGTTAGCTCTTTGTCGAAAACCGTGATCGCCAGAGTACGCGAGTCTTCAGCTACAACGTTTGCAAGCTGCTTAAGCGGCGTGTTTGCACCGTAGTACTCAACGTAGATAGTGTCTAGCAGGCTTGGGTGTGCACGGCCAGTACGTACTTTAGCCAGCTGGTTTTTCAGCGCTTCAACGCTTTTACCCATGCGCTCTTGCGCATCTTGTTTGATTGCATCAATCACGATTAATACCCTTAATGATTCGGTAAAGACGGGAGCCTAGTCGCTCCCGATAAGAATAAGTGGCGTCACTTACTCGCAAGACTTAGTCGTTAGAGATCAACGTACCTTCCTGCTCACCCATTACCACACGGCGCAGGGAACCAGGTTTGTTCATGTTGAACACGCGAATTGGCATGCTGTGGTCGCGAGCAAGCGTAAATGCGGCCAAATCCATTACTTTCAGTTCTTTCTCAAGAACATCTTGATAGCTTAGCTTATCACAAAGAACGGCATCTGGGTTCTTAACTGGGTCATCTGTGAACACACCGTCAACTTTTGTTGCTTTCAGCACAACGTCAGCTTCGATTTCGATACCGCGTAGGCACGCAGCCGAGTCGGTGGTGAAGAACGGGTTACCGGTACCGGCAGAGAAAATTACCACGCGGCCCTGGCGTAGCTGGCTAATCGCGTCAGCCCAGTTGTAGTTGTCACAAACGCCGTTCAGAGGAATGGCTGACATTACTCGAGCGTTCACATAGGCACGGTGCAGCGCATCACGCATTGCCAAGCCGTTCATCACGGTAGCAAGCATACCCATGTGATCGCCCACAACTCGGTTCATACCTGCTTCTGCTAGGCCAGCACCACGGAACAGGTTACCACCACCGATAACAAGGCCAACTTGTACACCTAGTTCAATCAGTTCTTTGATTTCCTGAGCCATGCGGTCAAGAACTTGTGCATCAATACCAAAACCTTCCTCGCCCTGCAGTGCTTCCCCACTGAGTTTGAGTAGAATACGTTGATAAGTCGGTTTAGGATTCGTGGTCATTAGTTTACCTTCCAGGCTTACAAATATAGATACGGAGTTGTAAAAAGACCGCAGCCTAGGCTACGGTCTTTGGAGTTCTTAGCAAGAAGGATTAACCCTTCTGTACTGCTGCTACTTCTTCAGCGAAGCTCATTTCTTGAGCTTTCTCGATACCTTCACCAACTTCTAGGCGGATGAAGTTAGTTACTGTAGCGCCTTTCTCTTTAAGGATGTCGCCAACAGACTTCTTAGGTTCCATGATGAATGGCTGACCAGTTAGAGAGATTTCGCCTGTGAATTTCTTCATGCGGCCAACAACCATCTTCTCTGCGATTTCAGCTGGCTTGCCTTCGTTCATCGCGATCTCAACCTGAACCTGACGCTCTTTTTCAACTACGTCTGCAGGTACGTCTTCTGGGTTCACGAACTCAGGCTTAGAAGCAGCTACGTGCATAGCGATGTGCTTCAGAGTTTCTGCGTCGCCGTTACCAGCTACAACAACACCGATGCGGTCGCCGTGACGGTAAGAAGCGATGTTCTCGCCTTCGATGAACTCAACGCGACGGATAGAAATGTTCTCACCGATCTTAGCAACTAGCGCTACGCGAGTTTCTTCGAACTTAGCCTGAAGAGCTGCAACGTCTAGGCGCTCAGCTAGAGCAACGTCTAGAACTTCGTTAGCGAAAGCTAGGAAGCTTGCATCTTTAGCAACGAAGTCAGTCTGGCAGTTAACTTCAAGAAGAGCTGCAACACCGTTCGCGTCTTTGGTTAGGATTGTACCTTCAGCAGCAACGTTACCTGCTTTCTTAGCAGCTTTAGCAGCGCCACTCTTACGCATGTTTTCGATCGCTAGCTCGATGTCAGCGTTAGCTTCAACAAGCGCTTTTTTACATTCCATCATGCCTGCGCCAGTACGTTCACGCAGTTCTTTAACTAGGGCAGCTGTAACTGTTGCCATTGTTATATCCTCAGTTTTGAATACTTGGTGTAAAAATCAGGGGCCATGATCGGCCCCTGGTAACCATTCTTAGTTTACACAAGGTAACTTAAGATGCTCAAAGGAGCGCGGCTATTATTCAGCTTCTACGAAACCGTCTTGCTCTGCTTGAGCAACGATGTCTTGGTTGCGGCCTTCAGTAACAGTCTGAGCAACAGCACCAGTGTAAAGCTGGATAGAACGGATTGCATCATCGTTACCTGGAACAACGAAATCAACGCCGTCTGGGTTAGAGTTAGTATCTACTACTGCAAATACTGGGATACCCAGGTTGTTCGCTTCTTTGATAGCAATGTGCTCGTGATCAGCATCGATTACGAACATAGCGTCTGGTAGGCCGCCCATGTTCTTGATACCGCCTAGAGACTTCTCAAGCTTCTCCATTTCACGAGTACGCATTAGCGCTTCTTTCTTGGTTAGCTTGTCGAAAGTACCGTCTGTAGACTGAGTTTCAAGATCTTTTAGACGCTTGATTGACTGACGAACAGTTTTCCAGTTAGTCAGCATACCACCCAACCAACGGTTGTTTACGTAGTACTGGTCACAGTTAACTGCAGCTTCTTTGATAGATTCGCTGGCTGCACGCTTAGTACCAACGAAAAGGATCTTACCCTTGCGAGCAGCAATCTTGTTGATTTCTGCTAGAGCGTCGTTGAACATTGGTACAGTTTTCTCAAGGTTGATGATGTGCACCTTGTTACGAGCACCGAAGATGAATGGCTTCATCTTTGGGTTCCAGTAACGAGTTTGGTGACCGAAGTGAACACCAGCCTTAAGCATGTCGCGCATTGATACAGTTGCCATTGAATATTCCTCTATGGGGTTAGGCGTCCACATATCCCATCTTACCGACCCAGACAACGCCACTGGCGTTACAGTTTCGCGAAAAACTGCTGAGCACCCCGGAAGATGTGCCGATATGTGTGAGTGATTAATAAAAGTTTAGTGCAACCGACGTAACTGAATCGAAATCCAATTACCCGATTACGGCGCGCTTTATACCATATTTTCACAACCAAAATCCAGCACCAATGTTTTCAATTCGGTGATTGTGCCGAATCTTGGTTTCCATCCAGCCCCCTCACTGTTACCATGTAAAGAAGAAGTAACAATCAAACAGAGAAGATTGAATGAGCATCAAGATCAAAACGGCTGAAGAGATCGAAAAAATGCGCGCTGCCGGCCGTTTGGCCGCTGAAGTGCTGGAAATGATCGAACCTCACATCAAAGAAGGTGTGACGACAGATGAACTTAACCAGATCTGTCATGATTATGCGTTGGAAAAAGGCGCCTACTCGGCCCCGCTTGATTACCACGGTTTTCCAAAATCTATCTGTACGTCTATCAACCACATCGTGTGCCACGGCATCCCTGCCAGCCAGGATGAGATGGGTAGCAACGGCCAGCTGAAGCCTGCGGTACTGAAAAACGGCGATATCATCAACGTTGATATCACAGTGATCGTCCCGAATGACGAAAATGCTGACCTGAGCGTGCGACCTGCAGGCTACCACGGCGATACATCGAAGATGTTCATGGTTGGTGATGTCACTCCTGGCGACAAGCGCCTGTGCCGCGTCACCCAAGAAGCCCTTTATGTTGGTATGCGCAAAGTGAAGCCGGGTGCCCGCGTGGGTGATATCGGTACCGCGATCGAGAAGTTCATCAAGGACAACAACAAAAAGAACCCACTGAACAAGTATTCGATTGTTAAGGATTTCTGCGGCCACGGTATCGGCAGTGAATTCCACGAAGAGCCGCAGGTTGTCCACTACCGCAACGGCGACCGCACCGTACTAAAGGCAGGTATGTGCTTCACTATCGAGCCGATGATCAACGCCGGCAAGTTCGGCTGTACAGTTGATGCCCAGGATGACTGGACGGTCTACACCGGTGACGGCAAGAAATCAGCCCAGTACGAGCACACCATCGTGGTGACCGAAACAGGCTGTGAAGTTCTGACCCTACGCAGCGATGACACTATCCCGCGCCTGATGAACAACTAAGCCATGCATCGCATGACTTAACCTGTTGCAGAGCCGGCCTTTAGGTCGGCTTTTTTATTGCTATCAGCCCCGACCGTGATAGGGTTATACCAAGAGTATTGACTATGCATGGACGGCAATGACAGATCCTATTTCTCACCCAGAGACCGAACAGGTTGATCCGATGGCGCCCGAGCAACTCCGCCTCGAGCTCGACCAGTTTACCGAAAACCAGAAAGCCTTGTTTCTGGCCCATAACCCGGTGACCCATTTAGTCGAAGCCCGCTCCCGCTATATTGACCACTTACTTGAGCGATTGTGGCAGCATTTTGGCTTGGCTGATCACCCGACCCTATCATTGGTCGCTGTCGGCGGCTACGGCCGTGGCGAGCTGCACCCGCTCTCGGATGTCGACATCCTGGTTTTGAGCCAAGCCCCTATCGACGACAGCACCGGCAATACCGTCAGCGCCTTCCTCACCCTACTGTGGGATCTCAAGCTTGATGTCGGCCACAGCGTGCGCACCATCGACGAGTGTATCAACATCGGCCAGGATGATCTGACCGTTGCGACCAACCTGCAGGAATCACGCTGGCTGTGCGGCAACCAGGATACCTACCAGCAGCTGGAAGAGCGCTTGAACGACGGCAGCTTCTGGCCCAGCGAGCAGTTCTACCAAGCCAAGCTGGATGAGCAGAAAACCCGCCATGCCCGCTACCACGATACCACCTACAACCTGGAGCCGGATATCAAGTCCAGCCCGGGGGGCTTGCGTGATATCCATACCTTGAGCTGGGTGGCCCGCCGCCATTTCGGTGCCACCAGCCTGCTGGAAATGAGCCGATTCGGCTTTTTGACCGACGCCGAATACCGCGAGCTGGTCGAGTGCCAGGATTCCCTGTGGCGGATCCGTTTTGCCCTCCACTGCGAGCTGCGCCGTTACGACAACCGCCTGACCTTCGGCCACCAGGCGTCCGTTGCCGATCTGCTCGGCTACCAAGGCGAGGGGAACCGCGGGGTCGAAATGATGATGAAGGATTTCTACCGTACCCTGCGCCGTGTCGCCGAACTCAACAAGATGCTGCTGCAGCTATTTGACCAAGCGATCCTCAATAAGGGAGCCGCCCCGGAGCCTATCTTGCTTGATGAGGACTTCCAGCTACGTGGCCACTTAATTGAAGCCACCAAACCGGCATTGTTCCAGGCACGGCCGGAAACCATTCTCGATATGTTCCTGCATATTGCCCGCAATTCGCAGATAGAAGGGATCGCCGCCCCTACCCTTCGCCAGCTGCGCACCGCGCGACGCAGGCTCAACCGTTTCCTGATCGAGATCCCGGCGGCAAGGGATAAGTTCATGGAGTTGGTCCGCCAACCCAACTGCCTGCTTAGGGCGTTCAAGCTGATGCACCGCCATGGCGTGCTCTCTGCCTACCTGCCGCAGTGGAGCCAGATTGTCGGCCAGATGCAGTTTGACCTGTTCCATGTCTACACCGTTGACGAGCACACCGTCCGGCTACTCAAAAACATCAACAAGTTCAGTGATCCGGCTAATCGCGACCGCCATCCGATCTGCTGCGAAGTCTATCCGCGCGTCACCAAAAAAGAGCTCCTGCTGCTGGCGGCGATCTTCCATGATATCGCCAAAGGCCGGGGCGGCGATCACTCCGAGCTCGGTGGCGTCGATGCCTACGAGTTCTGCATCCAGCACGGGCTGTCCAAGCCCGAGGCCAACTTGGTCAAATGGCTGGTCAACCAGCACCTGCTGATGTCAGTGACCGCCCAGCGCCGAGATATCTACGATCCGGAAGTGATCACCGAGTTTGCCAAGGAAGTGCGCGACGAAGAACGACTTGATCATCTGATTTGTCTGACCGTGGCCGATATCTGCGCCACCAACCAGGAACTGTGGAATAGCTGGAAGCGTACCCTGCTGGCTGAACTATACTACTCCACCCAGAAAGCCCTGCGCCGCGGGTTGGAAAACCCGCCTGATATGCGCGAGCGGATCCGCCACAACCAACAGATGGCCTCCGCCCTGCTGCGCAGCGAAGGTTTTGCCCCGCGCGATATCGAAGTCTTGTGGCAACGATTCAAAGCCGACTATTTCCTGCGTCACACTCATAAGCAAATCGCCTGGCATGCTGAAGCGATCCTCAAGCACGAAGATCACAGCAAGCCACTGATCCTGATCAGCCAAAAACCTACCCGCGGCGGTACCGAGGTCTTCGTCTATTGCCAGGATAAACCCAAGCTGTTTGCCATCGTGGTTTCCGAGCTGGACAAAAAGAACCTCAGTGTTCACGATGCCCAAATCATGACCAGCAAAGACGGCTTTGCTCTCGATACCTTCATGGTGCTTGAGCCAACAGGCAAGGCACCGGGTGAAAACCGCCACCAGACTGTTCGACGGGCGCTGGTCAAAGCGCTGACGCAAATGAAGTCTGACCGCAAGCGGAAGCGGCCGCCATACAAGCTGCAGCACTTCAACGTCAAGACTAAGGTCGATTTCCTGCCGACCAAGTCGGGCAAGAAGACCATGATCGAGCTGGTTGCACTGGATATGCCAGGCCTGCTGGCCCGGGTAGGCTCGGTGTTTGCCCGCCAGGGCATTAGCCTACAGGCCGCCAAGATCACCACTATCGGCGAACGGGCCGAGGACTTCTTCATCGTTACCAACCAGGACGGAGAGCAACTCAGCGAAGCACAACAGGAGCAGCTGAGAGACGCTCTCATAGAGCGTTTAGAAAAGAAATAGCCCTATATAAAACGGGGAGCTAGCCCGCCTAGTCCCCCGTTAATCGGCCACTGACCGTATCACGATAATTATAAAGCCAATAACACTTCCAATATCTATAACAACAGAAACACGAGGCCAGTATGTACCCAAACCTCACCGCCATCGGCGTCGAAAAGCCGGACACCATTGAACGCTACAGCCTACGGCAGGAAGCCGCCAACGACATATTGAAGATCTACTTTGCCAAGCAGAAAGGAGAGCTGTTCGCCAAAAGCGTGAAGTTTAAATTTCCCCGCCAGCGCAAATCCGTGATGATTAACAGCGGGAGCCGGGAATACAAGGAAGTCACTGAGATCAACCGCACCCTGACCTTCATCATCGATGAGCTCGACCGCATCACCAACAAGAAGCACAGCGAAGTCGATATCAAGAAGAAGATCCTCAGTGACCTGCGCCACCTGGAGCAAGTGGTCAGCCACAAGATCTCAGAGATCGAGGCGGATCTGGAAAAGCTGAAGTGATCGCCCCGGTTATGTCGCACAGATGCCACCCAACCCGCTATTTTTCGCGGGTTGGTTTTGCAACGCTAGGCAGCATCAGCCTGCTTGGCCCAGCCCTCTAGCCAAGGCATCGCCACTTCCAGTGCATCGAAGTTGACACAGGCATCGACATCCAGCCTCTCAGTCAGCGGCTTGGCCTGAAGCTGGAGCAGCAGCTCGTCAAACTGCCGTCCCCCACCACAAAAACGATCTTCGCCATAGCTAGAATCACCGAGGGCGATGACCCCGTAACGAAGCTGAGGGATCAAGGGAAAGGTATCGTTGAGTGCCTGGTAAAGTGGCAGTAAATTATCGGGGATCTCTCCCTGCCCAGTCGTTGACGATACCACCAGCGCCAGATCCTGCTGGTATCCGAGAAACTCATCCAAGGTTGGCTCCAGGAACAACTCGACCTGATGCCCCGCCTCAACCAAGTAGCGTTCGACCTCTTGGGCAACCTCTTCAGCCCCGCCGAACACAGAGCCGACAAACACACCTATTTTCGCCATCATCCAACACCATCCTTTGTGTCCAAACACCACGATAATATTAACTGTGGCCTTTGAAGAGGTTGGATGCAAGTTTATTGACTATCTGACATTACAAAGCGCTGAAGTTACTGGACGCAGCAGTTACGAAGCATCAGGCATCATCAAAGTCGGAACCCAATCGAAAGCGTCCATCACCCGCATCCAGGCCTCGTCAACACCGGCACGAATATCCAGTTGCTCGCCCGTCAGCGGGTGCAACAGTTGCAAGCGCGAAGCATGCAGCATTAAGCGGCGGCAGTCATAATTTTCGCGGAACATCCGGTTGTGACGGCCATCACCGTGGTTCACATCCCCAATAATGTGGTGGCTCAGGTGGTGCATATGGCGGCGAAGCTGGTGCTTGCGCCCCGTCTCCGGCTTCATCTCCACCAGGGTGTAACGGCTAGTGGCATAGCGGCCAACCGGAATATCAGTTTCTACCTTGGCCAGCGGCGCATAGGCGGTGATGGCCTCTTTGGCTTCTTTGTCTTGGTCAGCATCTTTATCGGCAATTTTATCCAGCTCTTCTTTGAGCGGGTAATCCAATACCGCTGCCTCCTTGACCCAGCCGCGAACCACTGCATGGTAAGTCTTCTTCACATCACGGCCGGCAAACATCGGCATCATTAGCGAGGCCGTTTCACTCGACAGGGCAAACAGCAGCACCCCGGATGTCGGCCGGTCCAAACGGTGCAATGGGAACACGTGCTGGCCAATTTGATCGCGCAAGGTCTGCATCACAAACACCGTTTCATGGCGGTCGAGCCACGAGCGGTGCACTAGCATACCCGCAGGCTTGTTGACTGCGACCAGATGTTCATCGCGGTAAAGGATCTCGAGTTCCATCACTATTTACTCTTAAATAATTGGTCAAGTTCACGAGTCACCGCCAAGATAGCCGCCAGGCCCTTGGCTTCTTTCATCGCTTCCTCAACATAAGGGGAAATTTCAAAGGCGGCAGGCAATGCCATATTCATTGCAATCATATGGCCGAGCTTGGGAGTAAAGATCCACTGCAGCCACTGCTCGCAACGCAGGGTGTCAATGGCAAACGGCTGGCTGCTGCTCAGCGCCTCAAACGAGGGTTGTTCGGCCTCCCAGTAATCATTTTCTTGCAGCACTGTGGTGAGTTTTTCCAATAACAGCTGGCAATGCTGGGCTCTATCCATCACGGGACCTCTACAATGATTATCTTCGAAATAAGGGATTGTCTGGATTTAGGCGGCGAAGGATACCACCTCCGAAGCGCCAGCCCAAGGTAACCATAATGGCTGCCGAGCGAGAAAGTGTCATGGCAACTGCACCACAATAGGGTTTGGTATATACTCGTTGTCCTTGATATAAGGAGCACTGAGACTGCCCATGGATAATTTTCATACCCTGACCCAACTCTTAGACAACGCTGGCTGCCAGTACAAGATTTTCGACCTTGGCCGCCGGGTTAATGAGATCGATATAGAGCAATTCAAGGCAGTGGAAGACAACCGCCAGCCCTATCCATGGCCACTGCAGCAGCATGCCCACCTGTCTATCTCGTTCTGGCAGGCTGGCAACCCACCGTGGATTTGGTTTTTGCGCCTGCCGCTTGACGAACGCGGTCTGCTCAAACAAGCCGCCGTCGGCGACTTCATCAAATATGTTATCGAAGCGATGGGCGCCACCCTCAATAGCACGCCGACCGAGGAAGAGCAGGAGAAACTGGCTGCCAACCCGTATACCTTCAAGCCAAGCGATGACAAGATGGCTATCTTCCACGCCCAGTTACGAAGCCAGCTTGCCCTCTCAGCCAGCCAATACTACGAACATGCCCAGCATTACCTGACCGGCGAGCTGGGCTGGGACAAATGGCAAGGTGTTGGCCTACAGGGGCTGGCCGATGTCTGTGCCCGCATCAAGCAAGAAAACAATGCGACTTTGCTGCGAAAAGCCATCAACAACCTGCCACTGACCCCTTTGTACGCCTTGCTAGGCTGCCTGGAGCATTGTCAGTTACCGGAGCCTTTGGCAGCACGCTTGGCCGAGCGCCTGGACGAAGAGACGGCAGTCGGCACCCCGGATCTATTCTTGGTCGCGGCATTGATCCGCGCCCTGTCAGGTGCCGACGCATCGATACTACGCCTGCAGCTTGAAAAATTGCTAGTCCAGCCTGAGCTTTGTCACCCGGAAGTGCTGGTCGCAGTGGCGGGGCGCTGCTGGAATGGTTTGGCCGATACCCAAATAGCAACTACCTTCCTGCTGCGCCTTGCCGAAACCGGCGAGCAAGCACTGTTCAACCAGCTTTTTGCCGACTTGGTCATGCTACCGATGCTGCGCGGGATCATGCTGCAGGTACTGCACGGCCAAGCCGATCCGGCACTGGTTGATGCCATTACTAAGCTTCAGCAACACGCCCGAAACACTCAGTAACTTGATAGAGCCTTCCCCCGACTTATCCTGCCGGGGGAAGTAAAAGGATATTTTGATATGGAAAATCTGCTGGGGATCTTGCTGCTGGCCATTATTGGCTATCTGTTCTGGCAGCAGCGACGACAAACCGAGCTAGCCAATTACTTCATCAACCAGCGTTGCGAACACTTGGGACTGCAATTGCTCAATACGGCAAGGGGAGAGCACCGACTGCGTGATCGCAACGGTCGCTGGGGCTGGCATACTATTTATTTATTTGAGTTTTCCGCCAATGGCCAAGATGCCTATCAGGGGCACATTGTGATGAAGGGCTTCCACCCGCTGACGATCCATGTACCGCCGCACCGGATGCCGGGAGAGTAAATAAGATCCTAGATCCTGCAGGATTTAAAAAAGCGGTTAAACGTCAAGCTCTTGCTTTTCCCAGGAACTAGGATCCGTTCTTCCTAGGGCCTGTGTGACTTATTGAAAGACGGGTAGTTCTTGCTAAGCGCATATTGAAGGTTATCAGAAGTGATTAACTGGCAGACAATAAAAGAACGGGCGCAACTTGAGTTGCGCCCTTAGGTCTTACATGCAGCTGTCCTGCTACGATAGTGCTCCCTGCGACTGTCCTTGTTTTTCTAAATTCCTTAGCGGTAATCCCTAAACCCCATCCCCGGGTTGTCCTTGGTAGTTCCTTGACCCGTCGCGATATCCTTGTGCGACTCTCTCATCCTTCCTGGCGGTGTCCCTGCCTTCATCCTGAAGGGTTCCTCTTGTCCTATCCCAGAGCGCTATCCCTAAGCCCCAATCCTTGAGGTGTTCCGGCTTATTCTAAAGCTGTCCTACTCATCCTGACGGCAATCTTCCTGATCCCCGACGGTTTCCGTTCCGTGTCCGTGACTTCCTATCTGCTAACGACCTTGTTAGCACTGCCCTTCCTAGGCTTGCAGCGTCCTTCTGCTTTCCAAATCCTGTCCCAACTCCCTGTTGACGAGAACCATCTTACGCCCAATATGATTTCATACAATTGACTATCACGTGCCATAGTTCGCACGAGATCATTCATCATAAAAATAAAAACATTAAATCATTGATATTTAATAAAATAAAAAGGATTACCGACTCTATTGGCCAAACTCGATCTTTGTTAGTCTCACAGCTTTGTAAGAGATCTCTCACAAACGCTCAAGGCTATAACTGCATCTCGTTTCACAAGGGTATTATTCTGCGTTTCATTTAAGTTACAGGGATTAGTCTAAAATATGACAGCTTTGGCCCTATGATGTAGAGGTAAGTGGTTGGGAGCCTAGATCCTGGATCCTGTATCCTGGGTGTTGACAAGGCAGTAGGACGTCAAGCTCTGTCTTTGCTTTTGCTCTGACCAGGACCTAGGGCCAGCTCTTCCTAGAGCCTGTGCGATACACAATAAGACAAGTGAAAAAGCTAAAGCGCTTAAACGGGGATATCGGAAGTATTTTTGCTGACGCAAAAAAGAACGGGCGCAACTTTCGTTGCGCCCTTAGGTCTTACTTGCAGCAATCCCGCTACTATGGTGCTCCCTGCATCATTCCGTTGACAGCTGTATTCCTTCAGCATTGTCCTTTTTTACTTCGTCCTGAAGTGATCCTGTGGCCATCCTGACCCGTTAGTCCATCCTGTCCTGACTCTCAACATCCATCCTGGAGGTGTCCCTAACTTCTTCCTGAAGTGGTCCTTGTGTCATCCTGACTGGTAAACATCCTGCTTACCGTTTTGCCGTTCCTCGGCTATCCCTTCACAGTCCTTGTTCGACATACCATCCTAGTACACCGGTCTCTTCCTGAGACAAACCAAATCCTTGGCTTATTTCCTGTTCCGTTCCGTCAGTTCCTTCCGACAGGGTTAATATTACGTATTTCCCCCTAGGCAAAACAGCAGTTATCGCAAATTTCTTTTAACCGATGCAGCAGGAAAAATCACACCAAAACAAAAATAACCATTAATAACAACAACTTATACGCACAAGTGCGTTTATTCGTATCTTCTGTTTCCTTAATGTCCCACACCCTTGTAAGAGATCTCTCACAAGCGCACGAGATGAATAGGAATACCTTGAACATGAATGGAACCTGTCAGGCTGTAAAATTTCTCTATAATTAGTCATAAAACAATATGCGCTAGCCAAGGAGTGACCATGGAAACCTTCAACCACAACCTTGAATCTCTCTTCAGCCAGTTGGGATTGAACAATTCCAAAGAATTTATCGAAACCTTCTTAGCCGAACACCACCTAGCCCAGCATGAGCAGCTATCCGAGGCCAACTTCTGGCAACCCTCCCAGAAACGTTTTCTCAAAGAATCACAAGAGCAAGATGCCGACTGGTGTGAAGTCATCGACCAATTGGATGCCTTATTGAGAAAATAAGAAGAAAGTAAGAAAGAAAATAGCTGAGGAAATAACCTACCGAGTAACAGTTGTGCCCACAGGTATGATTGAGGGAAAATAGCTGGCAAACGACAGCAACAAGGAAACAGCATGTCATCTGAAATTACCCAAGCCCTGACCGATGCTATCGATGCCTTGGTTGCCGAAGGCAAAGAGCCCTCAGTGGCACTGATCAAGGCCCGGCTGGCTGACCCGCTACCGATGCCGCTCATCATCAAAGCTTTGCAGAGCTGGAAATCGAGTGCACGCGTGCCAAAAATTGAAAAAGTAGAGAGCCAACCTTCAGCCGAAGCGCGCATAGCCGCTTTGGAGCAACAGGTGGCGGCCCTCACGGCACGGTTGGAAAGACTGGAAAGCCAGCAGCCCTAACAATAGACACTGCAAGGATACGAAATGAAAAAAGCGCAGAGCCTTCTGCGCTTTTTTATTACTGGAAATCCCAAGAAAGGTTGGAGACGATACGGCACTTGTCGCACTTATAGTGGAAAATACCATGCAGCGGCTCATCCAACCGCCACTGGCCGCCACACTTCGGGCACGGCCGGTTAAGCTCGCTTTCAAGGCTTTCGCCGCCAACTCGGTATTGATAGTAGTAGGTCGGGATTTTAGTGATGTACTCGATCCGCCCGCGCAAGTCCCAGCCCCGGCGGAAAATATCACTATCGGCATCACGGATTTCATGCAGGGCAGCATGTTCTGCCTGGCAAGCCCCGGCCATCTGTATTTCATCGCACGCCTGCCATTCTGTCTGCCATTTCACCACCGCTTTGTGGTCACCGTTCAGCGTCGGCTCCGGCAGACGGTATAGCGGGATCGGCATTAACGTTTCGCCGCAGCGCAATGGCGAGCAGGTATGCACATACGTGGTGTAAATCACCTGCCAGCTCGGCGAAAAGTTCTCGGCAGCCGCTTCGGAGTTCAGATCCCTCCCCAACAGCCTCACCTTGGGGCTGAGCAGGCTGGCCTGGTTCAGGCGGTTCATGCAAGCCTTTACCTGAGGGCTATGGAACCGGGAATGCAAGCTCTCCTCTTCCGGGCAAACTGCCCGCACCTTGAAAGCGCCCTCGTCCATAACGATAGGAAACTCGCGCCCCAGTACCTGCCCGTTGTAGCGCAGCGCATCCATCAGCCCATTAATCGCAGCATCAACAGCCGCAACAGTGGTGTTATCAAAACACTCAAATTGCAATTCGACAACGTACATAACTTACCCAGCCTTGACCACAGGTACTAGCGCTGCCAAGAAAGCTTCCAGGCTTGGCGCAAGCACTTCGCGGTTGTCCTTGCCCAACGTCTCCAAAATCACCTCTCCGGTGAGGTTGCACACCGAGACCACCTCGCTTTCGGAGTCCATTGCCCCGATAAATACGGTTGGCTTTAGTTTCAAACGACGCTGGGTCACCAGGTGGCCTAAAATATTCTCCTGCAGCCGTAGCACATCGTCTTCGCTGAAAGCCTGCAGCAAATCAAATTCAATCTCACCAGTCACGGTTTGGAACCTGGCGGCCATGTCGCCACTGAACTGGGCACCGTAGAAAACAACGATGTCTTCGTGCAGGCGAAGTTCAATCCCTTTCTCAACACCGGCAAGATCGCCCATCGGCGAGCGCAATGCAGGTTGCCAAGTCACTTCGTAACCATCATCCGCCTTTACGCACGGTGATGACAGGCCCACAAGATCGTCACTGCGGGGAAAACCTTGATCTGCATCACACCATGCTTGCAAGAAACGGGAAGAAAATTCAGATAACGCCGTTGCAACGGGATGATTCATTCGCAACCTCTCAAAAGATTAAGTAAACTTTGGCTATTCTAATCCAAGTGTGTCCAGGACAGTATGAGCAAATATCAAGACGCGAAAGAATTAGCCGGTTTGACCCTAGGTAAAACGACGGAATATATCGATCAGTATGACCCATCTCTTCTTCAGCCGGTGCCACGCAGCCTGAACCGAGATGATCTGTCCCTTGGCGATACCCTGCCGTTTACCGGTTATGATATCTGGACACTCTACGAGCTGTCTTGGCTAAACAAAAAAGGCCTACCGCAAGTGGCTATTGGCGAGGTGCGCCTGCCTGCCAGCAGCCCGAACCTGATTGAGTCCAAGTCGTTCAAGCTTTACCTCAACAGCTTCAACCAGACCAAGTTCGACAGCTGGCAGCAAATTGCTGATACCCTGCAAAAAGATCTGAGTGAGTGTGCGGGCGCCGATGTCGATGTAACGGTCCAGCCCCTGTCTGACTTCGATGACCAGCCTATCGCCAATTTCTTCGGTGAGTGCATCGACGAGCAAGATATCGAAATTACCGATTACGAGTTTGATCCATCGCACCTCGAAGGTGCCGCCTCCGAGGAAACGGTCACTGAAATCCTGCACAGCCACCTGCTGAAGTCCAACTGCCTGATCACCAGCCAGCCA
Organism: Photobacterium sp. ABD4_091; assembly: GCF_056160145.1. Classification (NCBI taxonomy): domain Bacteria; kingdom Pseudomonadati; phylum Pseudomonadota; class Gammaproteobacteria; order Vibrionales; family Vibrionaceae; genus Photobacterium; species Photobacterium sp. ABD4_091. Next base: position 965,174 of record NZ_JBSWWQ010000001.1, read on the forward strand.
GACTGGGGCAGCGTGCGTATTTCCTATACCGGTAAGAAAATCGACCGCGAGAAGCTGCTTCGCTACCTGATCTCGTTCCGTAACCACAACGAGTTCCACGAGCAGTGCGTCGAGCGTATTTTCACTGACATTATGAAGTACTGTAAGCCAGAGCTATTGACCGTTTACGCCCGTTATACCCGCCGCGGCGGTTTGGACATCAACCCATACCGTACCAACATGGGCAAAACACCAAGCGATAACTTCCGCCTGGCCAGACAGTAGCCCAGCTCGCCAATAGCACCAGCGTAATTGATGCATTCAAATGTGCAAAAAATTACCCAGCCTGGTGCATATCCGAGTTACTTGGGGATTAGTCCAGCAAAATCGAAGACTTTGCTGGACTTGGTAGGCTAACCCATTAATATTGGTGGTACTGTTTTTTTGGGTTTTTGAAAGTATGTCTGCTCGCCGTTGGCTGATACGTTTGCTGCTCCTAGGCACCATCTCGTTCAGCACACAAGCAAAAATTTTTACCACGCCAATTCTGGCAGAAGCCAATGAGCTGCTCCAAACCAATCCTGAGCAATCTCTGGTTATGACTACCCGCTACCTTGATCAGCGACGATTAAGTGCCCCCAAAGAAACATCCCGCGTCCATATCAACGACGAAACTGACCATTCGGTAAGAACACCGCTAAGCACGGTCAATGCCTTGCAGATTTTGGCCAAAGCCCACTTGCTGCTCAACCAACCCGACAAGGCCCAAACGGCTATCAAGCAGGCTATCGACATTTCATCTGAGGAAAAGCTGACCTTCAGCCGGCTGGAAAGCCAGTTGATCCATGCCGATATTTATTGGGGCAACCTAAAAAACAGTGCCCGCTCGCTGAAGATGCTCGATAAAATTGATACGGAAATTGCAGCCAGCACCAACCTGATGCTCGACAGCCAGATCAAACGCCTGCAGTATCAATCGCTGATGCAGCGCTCTATTATCGATTCGGCTACCGGCCAGGAAAGCCAGGCCGACAAAGGCTTCTTGAAAGCCAAGCGCTACCTGATCAACCTCGACGACCCGAAAGAATTAATTCATTACCAACTGGTTGTCGGTCGGCATTACTTCAAGCATGGACATTACGATACCGCACTTGACCGGCTGCTGAGCGGCTACTGGCTCGCTGTTGAGAATGAAGATCAGGCCCAGACCGCCATCGCCAATTTCGAGCTGGCGGTTCTGTTCGAACAACGCAAGGTATTTGACAAGGCGCTGGAGCATGCCACCCAGGCCGGTGAGTTTTTCGAGCATTACGACCGCAGCAGGCCATTGGCCAAAACCCTTGAGCTGATCGCGTCGATCTATGAACAGCAAGGGCGCTACAACCTCGCCCTGGTCCATTACTTCAACGCCCTGGATCAAGAGAACCAGCTCAACAGTGAAATACGCTCGGCAAGGCTGCGCCTGAATATTGCCCGAGTCTACCTCCAGCTTTACAACTACCCGAAGTCGGAGCAATACCTCCACCATACTCGCCTGCTGGCAACCCAAACCGGGAACGAGGCTATCTTGGCCGAAGCCCAAATCCTTCAGGGCGAACTGGACCTCGCTGAGGGTAGCCTCGAGGAGGCGGTTTCCAACCTGCAAACCGGCTTGATTGCTGCCAGCCGCATCGGCAACAGTGAGTTACAACTAGAGGGAGAAAGCCTGCTTTCCAAGGCCTTCGAGCAGCAGAGTGATTTCTATAATGCCCTATTGAGCCAGCGCCGCTATGAGCAGCTTTTCAGCACCAAGCAGCAGGCCCAGGTGAAGAGTAACGTCGAGGTGTTCAAGCAGCAACAGCGCATGCTTGAGCGCGCTTTGCACCTGGAAGAGCTGGAGCGGCAGCAGTTTGAAAGCAGCAAAGCCTTGTACAAGCAAAAGAACGTCACCACCTTCCTATTCTGCCTGACTGGCGTCATATTTATTGTGCTGATGAGAAGGCACAAAACGGCCAAGCAACTGCAGGCCCGCTTGCTGCGCTTGCGCAATGACTTCTATACCCACCCGAGGAGCGGGCTGAGGAACCTGCGGATGCTGACCGCCAAGCTGCCAAATTCCCTGCAGCAGAGCAGTGCCAACTTCGAGCAATGGCACCTTGGGGAGATCATCAACGAACCGCTGAGCGACCGGCTGCGCTTTGCCCTGTTTGAGGTGCCATTCCTCAAGCATATTTACCTCAAGCACGGTTATCAGCAAGGGCTGGATCTCGAACGCCAGTTTGGCGAATACCTCACCCAGCAGATTTGCGAGCCTGCCAGGCTTTACCACTTCTCCGATGCCATGTTCCTGTATATCGAACCGAATTCACGGCTCGACTCGGCACCGGATCAATTGGCAGGATCACTGCAGCAGTTGGTTGACCGCTTCCTCGAAGGCAAGCATATCGACAACCGGGTCAGAATTGGCATGGCGGAGTACCCGTTCTTGCCAAGGGCCTACACCGCGATAAACGACCACGAACTGCTCGATATCCTGCTAATGGCGACCAATGCCGCCCGCGAAATCAGCAAGCAGGAGTCCGGCAGCCAATGGGTGCACCTCAGTGCAATAGATGCAGCCCCGGCAGCAAGCTTTGCCAGTGACAATATCCGCCGCTCATGTATCCAGGGCATCCATAACGGGCTGGTAAAAGTACAAACTTCAGGCAGTTGCGACATTAGCTGGAACAGTGATCACGATTCTGACAAAAATATCAGTTAATCCTATGGATTTATTCACCTCATGGCCGATAACTATGTTTTATAAGGGAGTTTTTGGTAGCATTAATTATCTTACCAATACTTTAAATCACTGATAAGAAACAAGTTTACCACTACGGATTACACGAATACTCTGTGACAGACATAAATGCCGTTGCTTCCCAACTGAGTCAGTTGAAGCTGCGTTTGGATCAAGCTCAACTCGCTCACCGTGACGCCTCCCTGAAGTCCCGGCGTGAACTTGCGATCCTAAAACGCCTGATCAGCCGGCTTTCTGTCGCCTGCCGCGGGCTTGATGCCGAATTCGATGAAAAACTCGCGCACCTACGCCAGGATCTTGAGCAGCAAAAAGACATCAGCAAACTCATCCCGCGGATTGCCGTGGTCGAGCGGCTGGCAAACAAAATGGGCGATGCCCACCCCAAAGAGCGGGAAATGCTGGATAAGCAGTTTCAGCGCAACAGTGAAATCCTGCGCCGCTTCCCGGGCCTGCCCGCCCAGCTAAAACGCGACCTCCAGCAGCTCTTATCTCAGCCAGCCCAAACTCTGTCAGGCTCTTTGCAGCATGTCCTCGGCTTGATGTCGCTTTACGAGCGGGCCCTCAAGCTGGTTGCGACCAAAGGGCTGCAAAGCAACCCGACGGCTATCCAACAAGACTTACTGACCAAGCTGACAGCTGAGCTCCAGCACCTGATCACCGAACTCGACTTTGATGGGGAGGCCGGTGACAAGTTACTGACCATCAGGAACCAGTTGCTAAAAGGGGTTGTCGCGCCAGAATTAATGGTCATAGCCCTGGAAGTCCTCCGTCTGGTGCTCGCAGGCACCCACCAGGAAAGGCAAGCTTCGCAGCAGTTCCTCGATAATGTGAACGGGGAGCTGGGCACCCTCAGCAAAACGACCCAGCAAAGTGCCGAGCAAAGCCACACTATCTACGAGCACCGCGGTGAAATGACCAATGAGCTCGCCGAGCTGGCACTATCCATCAAGTCAGGGCTGCAAACCCACAAGCAGCTTGATAGCTGGCGGCCTGAGCTGACCCACCTCACCAAAGAGCTTCTGCTACTTGCCGAGCGCAACAAGGCCTTGGAAAAACGCGAGAAAGCCTTGCTGGAACAGCTGAGCTACAACAAGTCAAAGGTCGCCCACCTGTATGAACAGACCCAGGATTACCGCCAGCGGCTCACCGACCAAGAACAGCGGATCTTCCTCGACAACCTGACCAAAGTCTATAACCGCAGCGCCCTCAATGAGCGCCTGGAGCATGAGTACCGCCGCTGGCTGCGCTACCAGCACCCGCTTTGCGTGACCTTGGTCGATATCGATAACTTCAGTGCCGTGAACCAGCAATATGGCCACCAGGCCGGTGATAAAATCCTCAAGATCATCGCCCGGACTATCCGCAAGCAGCTTGAACCGACGGACTTTATCGGCCGCTTCGCCGATGATGCCTTCATGCTCATCTTGCCCGATGTGACCGAAGAGCAACGCAACCAGCGCCTTGCAACTATCCGCCAGGCTATCGCCCAGCTGCCTTTCCGGTTCCGGGACAAAGACGTTGCCATCACGGTATCAATGGGAGCAACCCTGTTCGAGAGCAACGATACCCCCTCTGATATTATCGAGCGTACCGACAAAGCACTCACAGGTGCGCGCAGTGCCGGCAGCAACCGGATTTTCTGGATTTTCTGACCACCGCCAAATTATCAACCTATCAATGGCTGGTAAAAACGGGCTACTCTGTGTATGGTAAATATATCAGTCACTTGTATTTAACATTTCTCTTAGGCTGATCTTCAGGAAACAGAGTGTACTCCCAACCGGTTTACTTTCTGCTTCACCCGGCAGTATTCACCGATTCTTCCTACAATGAATACACCCAGTGGATACCGCCGCCTTGCCATGACCAGGGAGGTTACCATGATCACTCATATCAGTCCGGTAGGTGCGATGGACCTACTGTCCCAGCATGAAGTCGACTTGCTCAAAGCAACGGCCTCCAGTGATATCTACCGCCTGTACCGAAACTGCTCGCTGGCAGTGCTCAACTCGGGCAGCCACACCGATAACTCAAAAGAGCTGCTGGAAAAAAACAAAAGCTTCGATGTCAATGTGATGCGCCGCGAGCGCGGCATCAAACTCGAGCTAATGAACCCGCCAGAGCACGCGTTTGTCGATGGCAGGATCATCCGCGGGATCCAGGAGCATATGTTCGCTGTCCTGCGCGATATCGTCTACGTCAACATGCACGTCCAGCAGCGCAAGGACATCAACCTAACCAGCTCGCCGCACATCACCAACTTTGTCTTCAGCGTGCTGCGCAACGCCCAAACCGTCCGCTCAGGCCAAGACCCCAACATCGTTGTGTGCTGGGGCGGCCATTCAATCAACCCGGTCGAGTACCAATACACCCGTGAAGTCGGCAACGAACTCGGGCTGCGCGAACTCAACATCTGTACCGGCTGTGGTCCCGGAGCAATGGAAGGGCCAATGAAAGGTGCTGCCATCGGCCATGCCAAGCAGCGTTTCCCCAACAGCCGCTTTATCGGCCTGACCGAGCCATCGATCATCGCCGCCGAGCCGCCGAACCCGATTGTCAACGAGCTGGTGATTTTGCCGGATATCGAGAAGCGCCTCGAAGCTTTCGTTCGGGTTGGCCATGGTATTATCATCTTCCCGGGCGGTGCAGGTACCGCCGAGGAGCTACTGTATATCCTCGGTATTCTGATGGAGCCGGAAAATGCCGACCAGCCAATGCCGGTGGTACTGACCGGGCCAAAAGAGTCCGAGCCTTACTTCCGCACCCTCGACAGCTTTATCCGCGACACCCTGGGTGAAGATGCCACCAAGCACTACCAGATCATTATTGACGACCCCGAGAAGGTTGCTCGGGTGATGAAATCCGCCATGCCGCTGATCAAAGAGCACCGCCTGGCAACCGGCGATGCCTACAGCTACAACTGGTCACTGGTTATTCCGCCGGAATTCCAGCTGCCCTTCGAGCCAACCCACGAATCCATGGCCAGCCTCGACCTGCACATGAGCCAACGCCCCGAGCACCTTGCAGCCAACCTGCGCCGGGCGTTCTCAGGTATCGTAGCCGGTAACGTCAAAGAAGAGGGTATCCGGGAAATCGAGCGTAGGGGCCGCTTCAAAATCAATGGCGATCTCACCTTGATGAAGCGAATGGACAAACTGCTCGCCCAGTTCGTCGAACAGCAGCGAATGAAACTGCCCGGTAGCCACTACGAGCCGTGCTATGAAATCATCACCGCCGCCCCGCCGATTGCGAAATAATCACCGCCGCCTGCCAGATGGCGGTGCACATTGCCAGCAACTATGCGTACAATAAAGGGTCTGTTGACCCTTTTTTCTTTACTGCTACACGGTTTACGCTATGTCGTCTATCCACCTTGTCATTATTGATGCCCTCAACCTGATCCGCCGCGTCCATGCCGCCCAGCATGGCGAACCCGATGTCCACAACACCGCCAAAGTCTGCTGCCAGGCGCTGGGAAAAATCATCAAGAGCAGCCAGCCTACCCACATCGTGGCGGTGTTTGATCACCATGGTGAAGACCGCGGCTGGCGTGCCGAGCTGCTGCCCCATTACAAGGAAGGGCGCAAGCCAATGCCGGACGAGCTGATGACGGGGATGGATATTATCCAGGACGCATTCATGGACATGGGGATCGACTCGCTGCTTTCTGACGGTGACGAGGCCGATGATTTAGTAGCAACGCTGGCACTGAAAGTGGCCTCCCGCGGCCAGCAAGTCACCATCATTTCCACCGACAAGGGCTATTGCCAATTGCTCCAGCCAACCTTGCGGATCCGTGATTACTTCCAGCAGCGCTGGCTCGACAGCCCGTTTGTCGAAAAAGAATTCGGCGTCAATCCCGAGCAACTGCCTGACTACTGGGGCTTGGCAGGAATAAGCTCGAGCAAAATCCCCGGCGTTACCGGGATCGGCCCCAAAGCTGCCGTCGAGCTGCTTAGCCTCTACCCGAACCTCGAAGCTATTTTAGCAGCAGATGATCTACCGCCAAAATGGCAGAAGAAAATCGATGCCAGCCGTGATGAAGCCGTGGCTTCCAAGCAGGTTGCCTCACTGAAAACCGATTTGGTACTGGGATTCAATTTGCAGGATATTCGTTTTACAGCGGGAGGATAGAAAGAGCGAATCCTGGATCCTAGATCCTAGATCCTAGGGAAGAAATTACCAAATCCTAGCTTGATCAAGATTTTGATTTTTGCTCTTCCTAGAACCAAGGGTCCGCTTTTCCTAGGCCCTGATCTCATTCCATATTTTCTATACGACCAATACAAAAACACCACCTGGTGGTGGTGTTTCATAGCTATGCCAACTATTAATGCGGCGAGCGGTTATCCAGGCGCTGGATATGTACCGTGATTTCCTCGCGGTCGTGGTACAGGTGCTTGGCCTGCAGGTTGAACTTCACCCCGTTCTGGATCAAGTACACTTTCAGGTTCTCGATATCCTGCAGTACCTCGTCATAGCGGCCTTTCATCGGCAGCTTAAGGTTAAAGATCGCTTCTTTCGCCCAGCCCTTGATCAACCAGTCACCCATCAGGTGAGCGACTCGGGCCGGCTTTTCTATCATGTCGCAGACAATCCAGGTCACGTTCTTGCGCGGTGGCTCAAACTTGAAGCCATCAACCGCGTGATGCTTAACTTGTCCGGTGTCCATTAAGCTCTGTGCCATCTGACCATTATCAATCGCGTGGACAAACATCGAGCGCTTCACCAGCTGGTAAGTCCAACCGCCAGGGCAAGCGCCCAAATCAACACCCCACATGCCAGGAGCCAGGCGCTCATCCCACTCATCACGCGGGATAAACACGTGGAACGCTTCTTCCAGCTTCAGGGTTGAGCGGCTTGGCGCATCCGATGGGAACTTAAGGCGTGGAATGCCCATGAAGAACGGCGAATTGTTGGTCGTGTAAGAGTAACCAACAAAACAGCAGCCCGGCGCAATGAAGCACAGGTGCAGAACCGGCTTCTTCGGGTTGTCCTTGGCGTACATCGCTCCAGACTTGCGCAGTGCCTGACGCAGCGGCACAGTAAACTTGCGGCAGAATTTCAACAGTTCTTTGGCTTCGTTGGTATCTGGCGTTTCAACTCGCAGATCACCGCAGCGAGGGAAGTCTGCCACCATTTCCATGATTGGCGAGATACGGTCTTCTTGCGGCAAGCCTTCCAGCATTGGCATTACCGCGACCATCTGGCGGGCAAAGATCAGCTCGGAAAACGGCTGCTGCTGGATAAACGTATCCGCATCACCCGGCTGGTAAAACTCAAACAATACATAGCCAGTATTGTTTTTCGCGCGAGGAAAGCCATACAACTCCAGTGCATTTGCTTTGTCTTGAACTTCACCGGCACATTCCTTCTCGAAGCCGGGACGGCAGTACAACAGAACTTGATTCACTCTCAACCCTCAAGCTGAACGCCAGGCAGCCACTGCGAGCGCTACCCAGCCTATGATAAAACAGACGCCTCCCATCGGGGTGATGGGGCCAAACCACTTAATACCCGTCAACGCCAGCGCATACAGGCTGCCACTAAAGAGTATGATCCCTGCCACAAAAAACAGGGCTGCGTATGATACCCCTTTTGACGGAAGAATGCGTGCCAATATTGCACAACCAAAAATCGCCAAAGTATGCCATGCCTGGTACTGGACTCCAGTTTCAAACACCCCGAGCAAATACGGCGGCAGTTGTGCCTTCAAGCCATGGGCAGCAAAGGCCCCCAGCGACACCGTCACAGCCCCGCTCAGTGCCGCAAACACCAGCAGCCAACGGCTCGCTTTATTTTCTTCCATGCCTTACTCCTTGGCTGTACATGCGTTGATAAACTCCGCCAGCACTTTCACCGCCAGCTGGCGGTTGCCCGGCTCGGTATGGCCCGACGCCTTGCGCGGCTTGAAGCTGTGGTCGCCGTCCGGCAAAAAGCTAACGTCAACGCTCTGGACATACTCCCAGCCTTCGACCTCGCTGCGGGTCCCGAAGGTGTCGCGCTCTCCCTGCAGGATAAGCGTCGGCAGGCCAATCGTTCTGAGGTGGTCGCCACGGAAATTCTCGGGCTTGCCCGGCGGGTGGAAGGGAAAGCCCAGGCACGCAACCCCCTTGACCTTCCCTTGGCAGTTCGCCACATCCGGTGATTCATCAGCGACATCAGTGACAATAAGGCTCGCCATACGCCCGCCCATGGATTTTCCGCCAATCACCAAATTGCCCTGTTCGGCAAACGCCTCAATATGGCGCTGGAAATCCAGCAACAGCTTAGGCTGCCTGTCCGGCGGGCGTTTCTTGCCATCTTCACGGCGCTTTACCATATAGGGAAAATCAAACCTCACCACCCGGATCCCCTTAAGGGCTAAGCCTTTGGCGATATCAGCCATGAACTCGTGATCCATACCAGCCCCGGCCCCGTGGGCAAACAGGAAAGTCGCGTTGTACTCGCCGCTTGGCGGTGTATCAATAATATATTCAGTCATCGTTTTTCCAGCCTCTCCCCTGCCTTACAGACCATCTTCCACATCTGGCATATCTTCCTGCTCGCGGGCCGCTTTCGCCAATACCCAATCACGGAAAACCTGAATACGTCCGGTTTCAGCCTGTCGCTCCTGGCATACGAGGAAGAAGGCGTTCTTGCTCATCAGCACTTCATCGAACGGGCACACCAAGCGGCCGGCTTCCAGCTCAGGCTGCGCCAACACGTTATTGCCAAGGGCTATCCCCTGGCCGTGTGCCGCCGCCTGCAGCACCATGGTCGAGTGACTGAAGATCGGCCCTTGGTTGACGTTGGTGCCCTCGATACCGTGGTGGCGAACATAGTTTTTCCACTCTTTGCGCGAGGTATCGTGCAGCAGGGTATGAAGCTTAAGATCGTCCAGGCTGCGCAGCGGCTTGGCACCGTTAAGCAACATCGGCGAGCACACCGGCAATAGGAATTCCTGATAGAGCTTATCAGCCCGTAACCCCGGCCAATTGCCCCGGCCGTAATAGATAGCTACATCGACATCTTCTGTCAGAGAGCCCTCATCCAAATCCACCGCTTTGATCCGCACATCGATATCCGGATGCTGCTCGTTGAAATCTGCTAGGCGAGGCACCAGCCACTGGATGGCAAAACTAGGAGGTAAACTAATGGTTAGTGCACCTTTCGCGCCGCGTTCCAAGACCTTATCCGTGGCATCTGAGATTGCAGAAAAGATGTCTTTTATGTCAAGAAAATAGCTTTGACCCTCTTCAGTTAGCAATAAAGAGCGATTACGACGACGAAATAATTTGAGCCCCAAAAATTCTTCAAGCGCTTTAATTTGGTGGCTTACAGCAGCTTGTGTGACAAATAACTCTTCCGCTGCACGGGTAAAACTGAGGTTTCGGGCTGCCGCTTCGAACACCTTTAGTGAATTGAGTGGAGGGAGACGTCTAGACATACTTTTCCTGCATTAGTTTTTTTTATGGGAAACATTATAAAATGTCCATTGTTCAAGTGCTACATAAACCATATGATTTGCCCCGCAACGGTGAGCAAGGCCAAGTTTTTAGCCCTCAGGCTTTTGGCCGACCACACAGTTGCGATGTTGTGTTTGCATATTGTCCGGGTTATGCCGGATAGGTAGTCAATCTACCAATTTTACTTCCTGTATTTTTGACCTGTCTGTCAAAATTAATTCTTGGCACTGCGCCCCAACGCAGTGCCTTTTTTTTATCTTCAGCTTAATAGATATAAGCAGCCAGACCTCGACGTGCCGATCCCACACCACTTATAATTGAAGCAACCGGAGAAATACTTGCCCTATTGTTTTTTTCGCCGCATGATCTCCCCCTTGTCTTTTTTGCTATGTGACACACCATGACTGCCCAATTTGATATCCAGCGTATTCGCCAGCAATTTCCTGCCCTGGCCCAAGAATGCAATGGCCAGCCACTGGTCTACCTCGACAGTGCAGCCACCACCCAAAAGCCACTTGAGGTAATTGAGACAATCCGGCAGTACTACAGTGGCCACAACGCCAACGTTCACCGCGGCAGCCATACCCTTACTGCAGCCGCGACGGCACAGTTCGAGCAAGCAAGAGAGACCGTACAGCGCTTCATCAATGCCGCCGACAGCAAGGAAATTATCTGGACCCGCGGCGCTACCGAAGCCCTAAACCTGATCGCCCAAACCTATGCCCGCAATACCTTGCAGGCAGGTGATGAAATTCTGGTTAGCGAACTGGAGCACCACGCCAATATCGTGCCGTGGCAGATCGTCGCCGAGCAGACCGGGGCCAAAGTGGTGAAAATTCCAATGCACGGCGATTGCACCTTGGATATGGATGCTTTTGCCCAGCGCTTAACGGCTAAAACCAAGATTGTGGCCGTTGCCCATGTCACCAATGTAACGGGCACCCGCAACCCGGTCGAAACCATCATCCAGGCTGCCCACGATATCGGGGCAATTACCGTGATTGACGGTGCCCAGGCTGTGGCCCACGAAACTGTCGATGTGCAGGCACTCGATGCTGATTTCTATGTTTTCTCCGGCCATAAGATCTTTGCCCCGGCAGGCATTGGCGTGCTGTATGGCAAAAAAGCCCTGCTTGAGGCGATGCCGCCTTGGCACGGCGGCGGCAAAATGGTGGAAAAGGTCAGCTTTGACGGCACGACATTCTCTGCCCTGCCTGGCAAGTTCGAAGCCGGTACGCCCAATGTTGCCGGCAGCCTCGCGATGGCCGCCGCCATCAACTGGCTGGGAAGCATCGACCATAAAGGTGCCGAGCAACATATCCACGCCCTGCGCCAGCGTGCTATCGAAGGTATCCAGGATATCGAAGACTTACAGATTGTCGGCCTGCAGCCAGATGCCAGCTTGTTTTCCTTCGTGGTGGAAGGCGTGCACCATCAAGATATTGCCACTTTGCTTGACCAGCAGGGCATTGCCCTACGCGCCGGCCACCACTGTGCCCACCCGATGATGGACGCACTTGGCGTCAGTGGCACACTGCGAGTGTCGATTGCGCTGTATAATACCGAACAAGATATTGACCAATTCATTGCTGCGCTGCACAAAGCCTGCAGCCTGCTTTAGGAGAGATTATGACGCTGCCAAGCCACCCTTTTGGTACCGAAATTACCTGCGAAGCGATTATCGCGCAGATGAGCCAGGCCAACGGCTGGGAAGATCGCTACCGCAACGTGATCCAGCTGGGGAAAAAACTACCTGCCATGCCTGAAGAGCTAAAGCAGGATGAGCTTAAGGTCAGTGGTTGCGAAAGCCAAGTATGGCTCACCCACCAGCAACAGGAAGACGGCAGTTTCCATTTTGCGGCCGACTCTGATGCACGTATAGTGCGCGGACTGATCACCCTAGTACTCGCCGCCTATGAAGGCAAAAACGCCGAGCAGATCAAGGCATTCGATATTGATGGCTATTTCGAGCAGCTCAATCTGATCGCCCACCTCAGTCCTTCACGCGGTAACGGGCTTAAGGCAATTGTTCAGCAAATCAAGGCGTTAGCAGAAGGGTAAAACAATACCTAATACCAAGCTTACAAGATCAAAAAAGCGAGGCTCAGCCTCGCTTTTCTTTACCTGGTATTGCCCAGATACTTTATTTCTGCAGGTGCTTATCGACCAGCTTCTGCAAAATACGAGAGACAGCAACAAAACCAAAGGTGGCGGTCACCATAGTCGCTGCACCAAAGCCGCTGGCACAGTCCATTCGCTTCGGCCCTTCAGCAGTCGATTTCACCCCACATACTGAACCATCAGCCTGCGGGTACTTCAGTTGTTCGGTCGAGAAGACACAATCAATACCAAACTTGCGCTTTGGGTTCTTCGGGAAGTTATGGTGACGACGCAGGGTGTCACGCAGCTTCTTCGCCAGCGGATCCTGAATGGTTTTGGTCAAGTCCGCAATTTGGATCTGGGTCGGGTCAATCTGGCCGCCGGCACCACCTGTGGTGATCACTTTGAGCTTGTTGCTTTTGCAGTATGCCAGCAGCGCCGCTTTCGGCTTCATGCTATCAATAGCATCCAGCACGTAGTCATAGCGACCGTCGATGTACTCCGAGATATTCTCCGGCGTAATGAAATCATCAATCAGGTTGACCTTGCACTCAGGGTTGATCAGCTTGATACGCTCAGCCATCACCTCGATTTTGCTCTGGCCTACCGTGCCTGACATGGCATGGATCTGGCGATTGATATTGGTGACACAGACATCGTCCATATCAATCAGGGTCAACTCACCGATACCAGAACGTGCCAGCGCTTCTGCAGCCCATGAGCCTACACCGCCAATGCCAATTACGCACACATGGGCGGCACGGAAAATCTCCACTTCGCTGTTACCATACAAGCGGCGGGTTCCGCCGAAACGCTGGTTGTAATTGTCTGATGCTGGGGTATCTAGTTCTCGCATGGCTGTTCCGCGCTGTTCACACATTCATAAAGAAAGAGTGCGATTTATACGCACTCTTTGGGAAATTGTCCAGTCGGTAAAAGTTAAACCGGAAAGCTAGACTAAGTAACTAAACAGCTACACTACGGCGCAACCCAAGGCTTCTCGGTTTGGGTGCCCTGGAGACCTAACTTCCAGACCCGGCCAAAGTGCTTATAATGCCCGGCATCCACCCCGGCCTGGGTACCCATGCCGTGGTATAGGTCAAGGTGGTTTTTCTTCACCGCCCCGCCCGTATCTAGTGCCATTAATAATTTAAGCACATGCTTTCCATTCCAGTTGCCAGCTTCATCGAGCTGGGGCACTTCTGCCAGCAGCACACTGCCCATCGGCAAGTAGTCGCGATCCGCCGCGACCGAGGCATGCGCTTGCAGCGGGATCCCCGCAGTTCCCATCACGTCGAGGTTGTCCTGCGGCTTGAAGAAGACATAAGACGGGTTTTGCTCCAGCAGCTCGCGGACGGTCTCCTCATCCTGCTGGCTTACCCACTCATCAATCGCCTTGAGCGACATCTTCTCACGCGGCACTTCCCCGCGCTCGATAAGGATCCGGCCAATACTGACGTAGCGGTGGCCGTTTTTACCCCTGTAGGCAAAGTACTGAAGCTCATCGCTGTCATCGAAATGGACAAAGCCACTGCCCTGTACTTCCATCATAAAGACATCAAGCATCGAGGCGCTGTAGCCCAGCTCAAGCCCCTTGCCTTCCAGTGCCCCGCCATAGATCTCTGCCCTGCTAGGGCATTTCCCGTCACATTCCGGCATACCGTACACCGGGTAACGGAATTCCTCGTCCGGCTGATGACGTAGTTCGATCACCGGAGAAAAGTAGCCGGTGAACATCACGTTGCCATGACCGTCCCCGCCCCCCATCTGGGCGACTTCAATGCCGTAGTTACCCAGGTCGGACAGCTCACTTCCAGCCGCTACCCAGTTTTCTATCTGCCGGTAGAGAGCTTGGTAGTTCGCCGCCATTGACGGAGAGCGCTCGATAACTTTCTCCATCTGGTTGGAGAACTGGCTAAAGTCTTTCGGCTTGTCAGACTCTACAAGGGCTACCTGGTTGAGTACTTGGTCAAACTCGCCATCCAGGTATTGCTGACCACGATCAGTTGGCTTGGCACAGCCAACCAACCCCATAATAAAAAGAGCAATCGTTGCTTTTCGAAACACCGTGAATCCTATGTCGTTTGGTTGGAATTCAATTCTCATCAGTGTAACCAACTGTGGCACTCCCGCCTACAAACGGTTACTCCCAAGGACTATTTTGCCGATCATTTTCTTATCTGTGTCAGCGGTTTGTCTGAATTGCCTCGCATAATTTACCCAAACGCACTTATATGCCACTTCTGTCATATTTGTGTCATAGTTGTCCTGTAATTAATAAAAGCGTAATAGAACTGTCATCTGGAAGCGCAAGGAGGCGTCAATGTACCCACCACTCAAAGTCGGCAAGGATACCCTTTTGAACATCAATTCTATTGAATACCAGTGGATAAGAAGCTTGGTCAGCGAAGGGAACTCACCGCACAAGATCAATACCGTGATCCAGCGGTGTTTAGGTGGCAGCCCAAATACCGCCGATATCATGCGAAAAGTTGCCATTAAACAAGTCCCGGTCAACCAACTACTGCGTGAGCTGCCAAAAGTAACGATAAACTAGCGATGCAAATGAATTATTCAGGCTGGCGAAGAGCTATGTTCCGACGGGAAAAAGAAGAGACATAATGCGCAGGGCTCTGGCGGATCAGCCGGCCGGATAAAAAAGAATAAGAGTAAAGGGTGCCCCCCTTGAGGTATTCAAGATTGCTGCCATCCCATTGATATTGCGTATTAACCTGACGGCCATTGACAAATACGCCTTCAGGACGGATTTCAAAGCTGTCCGCGGCATAAGGAGCAACATCCTGCTCGGTCCAGATTCCGTTGATATCAGGCAGGTGCTTTTCTTGCGCTATTGCGTTATCAAACAAGCCAGCCAGCAACAAACCCAACGCAATTGCGCCGGTGACGGCTACTGCCATGGCAAAACTGATCAGTCGGTGAGTAAACAAGGAGGTCTTTTGCTTTGTGGCCATAACTCTTAATAACATAGCGCGTTTCCCCGCCAATATACCCCAAAGCACCGATCTTTCGGTACTTATCTGCTTACCATGGCAAATAACGAGATCTTCTCCCCAACTTTTATCTGGGTATTGCATAGCTATAACATGGACAGCTCGTGAATTTTTATTGACATAAATCGCATAATCATTAATAACATCTCTATTGCCTCTTCGTGAGGCATAAGCCTGCACATTTGCCACACAGCTACAAGGAAAGCCAGCCGTGAAGTTCAGAAGTACCGCCTTGGTCAAAGGGTTCCGCCAGTCGGCCCCCTACCTCAACGCCCATATTGGCAAAACCATTGTCATCATGGTTGGCGGGGAAGCCATCGCCCATGAAAACTTTTCCCATATCGTCAATGATATCGCCCTGCTCAATAGCCTAGGGCTACGCATTGTGATGGTGTATGGCGCCAGACCGCAGATCTCGAGTCTGGCCGAGCAAATGAACTACACGACGCCCTACCACAAGGGAGTGAGGGTCACTGACGAGCGGGCGCTGGAAATTGCCAAGCAAGCGGCAGGCCACCTTCAGCTCGATATCACGGCAAGATTCTCGATGGGCTTGAACAATACACCGATGGCGGGCTCGCAAATCAATATTGTCAGCGGAAACTTCGTCATCGCCCAGCCTCTTGGCATTGATGACGGTGTGGACTATGCCCACAGCGGCCGGATCCGCCGCATTGATACCGAAGCTATCCATCGCCAGCTTGATCAGCGCGCCATAGTGCTACTCGGCCCCATCGCCAGCTCGGTAACCGGTGAGTGTTTCAACCTGACCTCGGAAGAAATTGCCACCCAACTGGCGATCAAGCTAAAAGCAGACAAGCTCATCGGCTTTTGTTCCGAGCAGGGGGTATTGGATAGCGAAGGAGGCGTGGTGTCTGAAATGCTGCCCATTGAGGCTGAGCACGCTCTGCAGCGGCTGGTTGCGCTGCAACAGGAGGAGCGAGGCACTGGCCGCTTCCTGCGTGGCGCAATCACTGCTTGTCGGGCTGGGACCCCCCGTAGCCACCTGATCAGCTATAAGGAGGATGGTGCGTTGATTCAGGAGCTGTTCTCACTCGATGGCATCGGCACCCAAATTGTGATGGAAAGTGCCGAGCAGGTTCGTCAGGCGACAATTGATGATATTGGCGGGATCCTTGAGTTGATCCGCCCATTGGAACAAGACGGGATCTTGGTCCGCCGCTCGCGAGAGCAACTGGAGCAGGAAGTAGAACAGTTCACTATTATTGAGCGTGATGGCCTGATCATAGGTTGCGCGGCATTGTACCCCTTCCCTGATGAGCGTATGGCTGAAATGGCCTGTGTCGCCGTGCACCGCGATTTCCGCGACGGTGACCGAGGAGCCTTGCTGCTGAGCCAGCTCAAACAGCAAGCCAAGCGGATGGGGCTCGCCCACCTGTTTGTTCTCACTACCCGCAGCCTGCACTGGTTCCGGGAGCAGGGTTTCAGCGAATCCAGCGTCGAGAGCCTACCGGTTGCCAAGAAGGCGCTGTACAACTTCCAGCGCCGCTCCAAGATTCTGATCCTCGACTTGTAGGCGATAATCGCTTCCAACCGACCTCAGTAGCCACTCAAAACTGATAGCAGAATACAATTTAAAAACCTACCCGCCAGGGATGGCGGGTCGGAGCTACATGGATGTACTCGTGCGTTTTTTAAATTGTCATTCTGCTGTCATGTCAGCTTACGATAACAAGCCCGCCAAGCCACTCGCCCGCTCTGTCCGCATCGTCACGGAACGGTTAAGGACATCTTTGGTGGCAAACATATACAGCTTGGACTTGGCCCGCGTCACCCCGGTATACACTAGCTCACGCGTCAAGATCGGGCTGAAGTCTGGCGGCAGTACCATCAAGGTATCGGCAAATTCTGAGCCTTGTGATTTGTGGATAGTCATGGCGTAAACCGTGTCATGCTCAGGCAAGCGGCTTGGCAACACACCACGGATAGTCCCGTCCGGCATTTCAAAATAGACCCTAAGCGGACGATTGCCCGTCACTGGGTCTGCCTCACTGTCGTACATCGCAATCCCGATATCACCGTTGTACAACCCCAAGCCGTGATCATTCTGGCTGATCATGACCGGTCTGCCGACATACCAGGTATCTTCGCCCGGGGCGATTTTGCCCTTGCGCGCCAATTCCCTTTCAATGCGCTGGTTCAAGCCAGCCACACCAAAGTCGCCTTCCCGCACCGCACAAAGCAAGCGGATCTGGGCAAAGGCTTGGAGCACTTCGCCCGGTGCCTCGCCTTTTTCAATCGCATCAAGATATTTGCTGTAAAAGGCCACGACATAAGTGATCATGGTCAGGTAGGAGTCACTACTCAACGGGTGATGCTGGAGATCCTTAAAGCCTTTCTGCCACACCTGCTCAACCAGATATGGCTTGCCACTATTGATTGCCTTGGCTAGCTGGCCGATTCCCGACTGAGCATGGAAGCGGTAACTCTTTTGCAGCATACACAAACTATCGGCAACCATAGCAGGGGCCGCTTGTGCCTGCTGGAACTGGAAACCGGTCAACTGGCCTAGCAGCTGGCTTTGCGCTGGGGTATAGCCCTGCTCGGCAAAGCCACATATATCACCCAGTACCGCGCCTGCTTCGACCGATGCGAGCTGCTCCCTATCGCCAAGCAGGATCAGCTTGGCATGTGGCGGCAAGGCATCGAGCAGGCGTGCCATCATCGGCAAATCGACCATCGAGGCCTCATCGACCACCAGCACATCCAGGTGCAGCGGGTTGTCCCGGTTATGGCGGAAGGCAACCCGGTTAGGGATAGCTCCCAACAAGCGGTGGATTGTACTCGACTGGGTCGGAATATTGCTTTTCACCACATCGTCAACGGCTAACGAGTCTACCGCCGAACCGATTGATTCGGTCAACCTGGCTGCCGCTTTACCGGTCGGCGCAACCAGCTTGATATCAGGTAGCTGAAGCACATCGTGTTCATCCCGCTCATCACGCTGAATGGCCTGAGTCACCAGCGCCGCCAGCAGTTTCGCCACTGTGGTTGTCTTACCGGTACCCGGACCACCAGAAATCACCGCAAACTGGCGAGTAAGGGCAACAGCCGCCGCAACTTTCTGCCAGTTCAAGCAACAATTAGCAGGCACCAAACCACCCAGTACCACTAAGTCATCCACGCTAGCGGCTGACAAAAGTGCGGTATCAATCGCCGGCCAATCGAGCATTTGCGGAGTGACAACATCCAATTTGTCGCAGACTTCACGCTGCCTGTCCTCTGGGGTGCCACCAGACTGTGCCAACTGCTGGAGGGCAGCAAATAAGTAACGGTAATCGCGGGCAAACAGCTCATCGAGCTTGGCTGCCATCAATTCAGGCTGCAAGCCATCTCCGCCGCTTTGTGCCCGCAGGCGCAGCTGGTTGGCGACCATTTGCTCGAACTGCCAGTAGCGGTTGAGGTAAACCCTGTCGCCATCCATCACCAGCGGTGTCGGCCGGCTACCGTTAGAAACCGCCTCCGATTGGGCCAAATGCGCCTGCCACAACTGAGGCTCTGGCAGGCCATCAACCAGCGGTAAGCTGAGCTTGGCTGGCAAGCCAAACAACCTTGCAGTATCAAGCTGTGACAACAGCAGGCATACATGGCCCTGCCCCAGTTCATAACTCGCCAATGCCGCAATCAGTGCCACCAGCGGATCTGCCGATTGCTTGTCTCCCTGGGCGACAAATTTGGCAAATTGGTGATCCAGCGGGCGCAGGTAACCTTGACGAACAAGATTTTCAAGCTGAGCCAAGCCCCCGTGGTAAGCGTTACTCTCAAGTTGATTAGGCATCTGGGGATTCTCCGTCAATCAAGGTCTCCATTTCGCTCAGCAGGGCCAGTGATGGCTTGGCTTTGAATATGCCGCTATCGCTGCCGGCCTTTACGCCCCGCAAGAAGATGTAATACACACCACCGAAGTGGTCATCGTAGTTGTAGTTGGCCTTACGGGCCTTGAGAAAGCGGTGCAACGCCAATGCGTAGAGCTGGTACTGCAGATCGTAGCGGTGTTCAACCATCGCCTGACCCAGCATGCCATCACGGTACACTCCCGGATCGTCACCGAGCCAGTTAGACTTCCAGTCCAGTACGTAGTAGCGGCCATCATGCTCGAACACCAAATCGATAAAGCCCTTGAGCATCCCGCTAACGGTGGCAAAGCCCAACTCACCAGCTTTGGCCGACAATTTATCATGGCGGGCAATCACCTTGTTGAGCAGTGGAGCCGAAAGCAGATTAATCGGCAGCATGAACTCCATTTCGGTAAGGCGCTGGGACGGAGCCAACCCGCCCAGGCGCATCGCATCGCCATCAAGCGGGCACGACAGCACATCGCTGATCATGGTCTGCAATACCGGGAGCCATTCCTCGTCGTAGTTCTCAAGTCGAAGCAGTTCGAGGATCTTCCCAGTGGTTTCCGGGCCGTCGACCGGGGCGGTAAACTCAATTTCCTCAAACAGGGTATGCAGGAAAGTCCCCGGACGCGCCCCCTTCGGAAAGGTGTAGATCGATCTTGCTGGCTCGACGTCCTCATCCCCCAGGGCTTCATCGCCCGACGAATCCGTATCAAAGCCCGGCAACTCGAAAGAAGCATCATGGTGACTATGGCCTTGCTTGACCAACCCCGAGTAACTGGTGATCCACCAGCTACGGTCGATATCTTTATCAAACACCGACGCCGACAGCTGTGGCTTTTCACCTTCAACAGGCAGCCAAAGCTCTTCAGGCAAAGGTGGAGGTGGCAATACAGCCACAGCCTCGGATTGTGAAGCCAGTGAGTGCAAGGCATTGGCCAGCTCAGCCAAGCCCCCCTCATGGGCGTTCTGTACCAACCAACCAATCGCCGAGCGGTGCAGGCCAGTCGGCTCCTTGCGGCTCAAGCCGTTGCGGATCGGCGACATACCGATATAGCAACCATAAACCGCACGGGTCAGGGCCACATACAGCAGGCGCAAGTCTTCAGCTAGTCGCTCTTTTTCGGCTAGCTCCATACTCTCTTCATTGGCGGCAATATCCAACACTGATTGCTGGCTCTGCTCATCATGAAACAGCGCGGTACTGGCTTCGCGGTAGCTACAAACAAAAGGCAAGAACACAATGTCATATTCAAGGCCTTTTGACTTGTGGATAGTGACAATCTGCACGAGGTTCCTGTCGGACTCCAAACGCAGTTGCTGCTCATCAACATTGCCGTTGGGCTCTTCGATATGTTCCGCCAGCCAGCGTAGCAAGCCATGGTCACTGTCCAGAGTCTGGCTCGCCTGCTGCAACAACTCACCAATATGCAAAATATCGGTCACCCGCCGCTCACCACCATTTTGGCTCAGCAAGGTCTCGGGGATCTGGCGCTGGGCCAGCATGAATCGCAGCATTGGCAATACCCCGCGGGTTTGCCACAGCTTGCGGTAAGCGCGGAACTCCGACACATACTGCTCCCAGACGGTTTCGCTGGTGTTCATCGCATCCAACGCATGCGCGGTCAGGCCAAACAGGCTGGAAGCCAATGCTGCCCGCATATTGCGGTCATCTTCAGGGGTCAGTACCGCCTGCAAGAAGCGCAATAAATCCATCGCCTCGGTGCAGGAAAACACACTGTCACGGTTGGACAGGTAGACACTGGCGATACCCTGGTCGGCCAAGGTGCGGCGGACCAACGCCGCTTCGCTACCGGTTCTCACCAATACCGAAATATCGCTGGCATGGATCGGGCGGTGCTGCTCGCCATCCACCAGTGTTGCCTTGCCCTGCTGTGACAAAGTGAGGATTTTTTGAATTTCTGCTGTGGTCGCCTCGGCCATCACCTGCTGGTAATCACCTTTTTTGACCGGCTCTTCGGCTTCTTGGTGCCAAAAGCACATTGCCGACTGTTTGACGCCGTCAAGCGCCCAGCCACGGCCTTGGGCTTTGGGGCTATAGTCGACCGGCAGGAAGGTGATATCCTCGTCATAGATAAACGGACGGTCAGGATGCTGGAAGATGCGGTTCACTGCACCGACCATTTCGGCGGTCGAACGCCAGTTGGTACCCAACGTGTAGTGAGCGGTTACCTGACGACGCGCTTGGATATAGGTAAAGATATCGGCACCACGAAAGGCATAGATAGCCTGCTTGGGATCGCCGATCATGAACAAACCACAAGGGCTGCTTTCACCTTCCGGCGATGCTTCTTCAAGGCGCTGCTCGCCGTAAATTGTGCTGAAAATACTGTACTGCAGCGGATCGGTATCCTGGAATTCATCGATCATCGCCACCGGGAACAAATGGCGGATGCGGCTAGCCAGCAAACCGCTCTCATCCTGGCTCAACGCCGCCGATAGCTGGGTCAGCAAATCATCGAACGATAACCAGCCCTTGCGCTGCTTGGCGTCGCTCAGTAACTGACGACACTCCTTGATCGCATGTGCCAATAAGGGGTCACGTACATTAGGCTTGTTAGCCAACAGCTCACCAATCGCCACAAATACCGGATGCTCCGGTGGCTGGCCCTTGCTGGTTTTGTCAAACAACACTTGCTGATCAAACTTGTCCAATGATTTTGGCAGTTGGTAGCCGGTGTTATCCCGCTCTGCCCACTCAGCCACTTCCGCCAGTGCCTTTGGCAAACTGGTCTTGGTATAGCTGCGTTTGTTCACGCCGGAGCTGGCAATGATGTCATGCAGATCACCGGCACTCTCACGCCATAATTGCTTCACATGATCAATTCGCTTCAGGTTCTCTTCGTGGACCTGCTCGAGGCTGCCTGATAGCTCCGGCGCACGTACTGTTATTTCGGCCCCGGACAAGAACCGATTGATCTCCGATAGCAGCGCTCCGGGCGCCGCCCATAGCTTGCGAACTTCTGCCGCCAGGCTTCGAGGCAGCGGGTAAAAATTACGGCGCCAGAAGTCGGCAACTACCTGCGCCCGCAAGTGGCTTTCTTCGGTGACAAACTCATTGTTAAATAGACTGCCCGACTCAAAGGCATTCTGGGTCAGCATCCGCTGGCAAAAGCCATGGATGGTAAAGATCGCCGCTTCATCCATCTGGCGCTCGGCCTGTAGCAAGATAGCCGCTGCCGCTTTGTGATCCTTGATATCTTCGAGCAAAGGCTTGATCACCGGGTCACTGCTGCTGCCACGACTGAATGCCAAACGGGCATCGTGGATCCGGCGCCGGATCCGGTCTCGAAGCTCTGCCGTCGCTGCTTCAGTAAAGGTCACCACCAAGATCTGGTCAACCGTCAGCTCGCGAGGAAAACGGGTGTGGTCATCACCATGGCCAAGCAGCAGGCGCAAATACAAACTGGCAATAGTGAAGGTTTTTCCGGTACCGGCCGATGCCTCGATCAAGCGGTTGCCATGAAGAGGAAATCGCATCGGCTCCAGCGGCTCCGGAGTGATGAGAAGTGAGTGTTGAGTCATAGAATACGCCAATTCCTATCAGTGAACAGGGCCACGGTTTCATTACAAAACCCAACCCGTTCGAAATAATTTTTTGTGATCTAGCACGAATTCAAATAAATATACCGAATTTCAGCACTAACCCATCTATCAATATGAGAGACGTTTCACGGTTTCCACCTATCTGGTCCGCTAGTATCTGAGCCACGAAATTTGGTCAACCTCTGGACCGGTGGCCGTACAGCGAACACCCTACAATCAATAATGATTTGCTGGCGGCCACGCTACACCTCTCCTGCTTTATCCTCAGTACGATTAGCTCTGTTCAACCTCTCGCAACTGTTTCACAACAGGCTTCAATATTTGGTCTTCCCACCGCTGCGACTGTTCAGCTAACTCGTCGTCCCACAGTGGCCACACCCGGTAGATGTAACTGTTGTTACCCTCACCGTCGAACATATAGCCGCCATTGAAGGCTTCCGCCCTTTTGCCTGCCGCTTTTGAGAGGGTGGCATCGTCGTCACACCACTGACCTTTCTTATCGATACAAGCTTGGATCCCGGCATGGGCGGTACGAGGGAAATATGGCAAAGGCTGGGTCAAACCACCGTCATAGCCTTCGATTAAAACGGCTAGTTGCTCCATGGCATACTGGGCAGAGACAGGCTCGAGCTGCCAGGTACCATCAATCCCAATCAGGTAGGTCGGCTGACTAGGTTTCATTACTGCCAAGCAGAGGTGATCGAGCCAACAAGCCAGAATATCCTGGGCCCGGACTTTGCCTGGGCGATAGCGGACAAGCCCCTGCTGGGTCATGTGCTTAAGCCAGCCTTGCAACCGGATCCCGCGTCCGGCAACGGTTACCACACAATCGACTTCGACATCCGGCAATGGCTGGGACAGGTACTGAACCACACTATCGGTCAGTTGCTCTATCTGCCCTCGCTCTTCCATCAATTCCAGCTCGCCAAACTGGGCGACCGGCAAGCCACCGGCAGCCTGCTGGTAGCGGGCAAACTGCTCGAACGCCTGATCGCGGCTAACTGCTTGTTGGCCTTGTGATTGCCTCTGGCAATCAAGGAATGTTGTCAACAGGGCTTCACGCAGCTGGTAGCGGCCCAAGCCATCGAGCGCAAACGGCTCATCGTCTTCCGGCCCGCCTTGTTGGCCATCGAAGAAGACTTTCAGGCGGCGGTTGAAGAAATACTGCACTGGCAGACGCCAGAAACGCGATAGCTCTGCCAGTTCAAGGATCCCCTCTGCACGGTCATCACTCAGATCCGGCTCTAGCGGGGACGACTGGAACGCTTCAGGCTCAATAAAGGCCTGGTTGGCCACCGGCAGCCATTCTGCGGCATAGCTATGCTTACCACCACTGAACGCCTGCGGACTAAACGGCACCAAGGGGTGGGTTTGGGTGAGACTGGCCACCAGCCTGTTTGCCGACTCATCAACCGGCAACGCCTCATCACCGGCAAGACAATATCCCTGCTGGCAGTATTCAAGCAGTTCACTGACCAGTACCGACGGGACCTTCTCGCTGTTGTCTTGGATAGAGCGCCCCACATAGCTGATATACAGCGCCTGCTGGGCTGACTGGATAGCCTCCAGGAACAGGTAACGGTCATCATCCCGGCGCGAGCGGTCACCATGGCGGTTACGGCCAGCCATCAAATCAAACCCTTCCGGTGGGATTGAGCGCGGGTACACACCGTCGTTCATCCCCAGCAGGCACACTACCTTGAACGGGATCGAGCGCATTGGCATCAGGGTACAGAAGTTAACCTGCCCGGCCAAAAAGCGTTGGCTGACCCGCTCGCCGGATAATTTGCCGTTAAGGTAATCGCGCATCACTGCAGGAGTAATGTCCGAATCATAGCCGGCATCGGCCAGTTGCAGCTCAAGCTGCTGAAGTTTATCGCGGATCATCCTCAGCACTAGCTCACCATCGATATCCACCGCAAAGCAGTCATCGAGCATCTGGTTGAGCACCGCAATCCAACGAGTGATCGGTTGTGGCAGGGCTAAATGCTGGCGGTAAAGCATCAGGGTTTCGATGAACAGGCCAAGCTGGCCGGCCAATTCGGCATCCAGTCCTTGTACCTCTTCATAAGCCAACACGCCTTGGTACAAACCGGCTTCCTGCGGCATCGCATAACCCAACAGCATACGCTGTAACCCGAACAGCCAGGTATTCTGTTGCTGACGTGGCAAGGCAAACTCTTCGGCGGTGTCATCATCCAGCCCCCAGCGGATCCCCACTTCTTCGATCCACAGTTTGACCCGCTCGAACTTATCGCTATCAAAGCCAAACCGGGCCATCACTGCCGGTACTTCAAGCAGCTCCAGCAGCTCCGAGGCCTGACAGCGGCTTTCCGGCAGGGCCAGCAAACGTAGGAAGGCCAACAGTGCCGGGTTTTCCTGGTCGGCACTGCGATCTGAAATTGAGAATGGGATATAGCGATCACCAGGCGCATTGCCAAATACCGCCTGGATATACGGGCTATAGCTGTTGATATCCGCCACCATCACCACAATATCCCGGGGCGATAACCCAGGGTTGTCGGCCAGCATCGCCAACAGGTTATCGTGCAGCACTTCCACTTCGCGCATCGGCGAGTGGCAGGCATGGACACTTAGCGAAGAGTCATCAGCGCCTATTGCCAGCTTGTGAAGGCTGGACTCGGTAATTTCGTCATTGACCCGGTCTTCGAGGTTGAGGATGTCGGCCTGGACCGCATGGAGCAATGAGTCGGGCTCGATATCAACAAAGGCTTCGACTTCATAGGCTTCCATATCCGATAGCAGATACAGGTTATCCCTGCCCAGCTTACCGAGTGAGGCCAGCAAGGTATTGCCTACCGCGCCCTCGTGGGTTTCATCGACCACGTTGGCGTCGATGTCCCCCTTGAGCGGTGAGATCACCGCACCGTGCTCGCTGTGGTCGGCACACCACTGCAGCTGCTGACGCTGCTTGGCTGCCAAGCGGGCGAGGAATTTACGATCTCGCACATCCCCCCAGTAATGGCGACATGGATTGGTGAACATCAAATGCACGTCGATATGCTTACCCAATGCCGCCAGTGCATCTAGGTAACGGGGTGGCAAGGCCGAAATACCAAAAACAAACAATCGCTTCGGCAAGCCTTCCGGTAATGACGAGCCGCTTTGAAGATAGCCCTCTAGGGTTTCGATGAAGTTATCGTACAGGTTGGCACGGTGATACGGCGACTGACCCAGGGCAAGGGTATGGTCATAGAGCGCCTGCCACAATAATGGCTGCCAAGGATGCTCTTCCACCAGCTCCGGATCGATAGCATTGGACTCCCAAGCCTGGATCCACTCCGGCCGGTACACCAAATACTGGTCAAAGATATCGGCAATTTTCTCTGCCAGCTGATAGCTTTTGACCTGGTTAGGATCATCACTCAAATAGTTGGCCAGCGGCGAAAACTCGGGTTTCGACAACTGCTCCGGCAACACCTGAAGCAGCTTCCAGGTCATCGCCTCTTTATTGAAGGCACTGCGCTCGGGCACATCGCTGAGAACCTTGGTGAACATGTTCCAGATGAACGTCGCAGGCAGCGGGAACTCGATATTGGCTGCGATCCCCTGAGACTTGGCCAGCTCGAGCTTCAACCACTGCGACATGCCTGGACTTTGGACCAAGATCTGCTCTTGCTCGAACGGGTTATCGAGAGGTTCGAGGCGGGCTAGCTCGACAAGCAGGGATTTCAGGAGATCCAGTTGATTGGAGTGATAGACAGTAAACACGCAGGTACTCACCGGTAGAGGAAATTACCTTTGATTGTCTACCATCAATGGATTGGCTGCAAATTCAAATCATTAAAATGCCCAGCGTTGCTGGGCATTTAATCAAGCCGCTTTTGAAACGCCTTTTATGACACCGAATTTTAAGCATAAAGGCGAGCTGAAACCTCACACACGGTTGGGTGTCAGGCAGTGCAGCAGCTGGGAAACCGGACGGTAGAATGCCGCATAACGAAGCGCGACATAACCCACGACTGCAGTGGCAACATACAGCTCCAAATGAGCCAGTAAGGACACCTGGTTGACATACTCCGCACCGTAACCCTGGGCGGTCATCCATGCTGCTGTTTTAAACATAGCTGTGGCACTAATCACCAATGGGAAGGTAAATGCCGCGTAGCCTGGGCTAAATGACAAACGTAGCAAGCGTACCAGCGCCAAATAAATCACGAAGGTCATCAATACCGCAATCCCACCGAGCAAAGCAATCATAACCGGAGATGGCACTTGGGTGACCGTTAGGTAGCCCGCTAGAGACAGACTGGCCGGTGCTGCCATAATCGCAATGGTTGGTTTCGCCGCATCCGGGATTTCATGGCTGAAAATTAAACGGTATACCATCAAAGGCAACATGACCGCGTAGATCCCCATACCGAAAAGCTGCAGACCTTCCGCTAATGGGCGTAATGCCCCGCCAGGAAAGGCAACGTCGGCGACGATAATACCAATCGGTGGGACGAACCAGCTTGGTACCATATGGTGCAGTTCAAAATCCTTGACTCGGTGGTATGTGAACAGAGCCAAGAAGATAAGGTGCAACACCACGGCTGCTAGCCACAGGGCCTGCCCGGCAATTGGGTAATAGATCCCCAGTTCCTTGGATACCACCATGGTTCCCATGGCAAACGTCGGTACTACACTGCCTACGACCGGGTGGCTGAGATCTTGCCACAGCGCCCGCGGGTGAATAACAAACTTGAAAAGCAGCACCACCAACAAAACACTCGCTATTCCGGCGCCGGTGAGCTGCCCCCGGCCACCCAGATCGGCGGCATTTTCCCAGCACCAACCCAAGCTTGCGATACCCAAAGCTAGCCCAGCCATTGGAGTCGGGGCGCCCAGCACTTTTTGCTTTGTTACTGTAATCATTTCGTTACTCCCCAAAGACTGCTACGTCACTACTATTGAACACCCAGGTAGTGTAACGACTGTTTATGGTTTAGGATAATTGAATATATTTAATGCGTAGTTAAGAAAAACAGAACAAGAGCTAATTCAATGAATATCGCCCTACGTCAATTGAAAGTGTTTGTCACTGTCGCCCAGGAACTGACCATTACTGCTGCTGCAGAAAAGCTGTTCCTCTCCAAGCCAGCGGTCAGTATGGCGCTCTCCGAGCTGGAAAAGCAGCTTGGCCATAAGTTGTTTGACCGCAACAATAACCGCCTGCTGATCAACGAACAAGGCAAGCGCTTGTTGCCATTGGCCGATGAGCTGTTGGCGAGAAGCCAAGATATCGAACAGCTTTTCAGCCAGGAAGGCCCGGTAACCGGGAAACTCAAGATTGGTTCGAGTGATACGGTAGGTAACCAGGTCACCCCGTTTTTGCTACGGGATTTCCGCCAGCAATCTGATCATTGCGATCAAAGCCTATTTATTGCCAATACCGCCCAGATCTGCCACATGCTAGGTGAGTTCGAGCTAGACATCGGCCTGGTCGAAGGCAAAGTGCAGGCTGACAACCTGGCAGTAATACCCTGGCTAGGCGATGAAATGGTGGTAGCCTGCCACCCAGGGCACCCGCTGACCAAGATAAAGCAACTCAGCCTGAGCGATCTTGAGCATAGCGAGTGGATCCTGCGCGAGCCTGGCTCTGGCACCCGTGAGTATTTCCTCGGCCGCCTGGCACCAAGGCTGGAAAGCTGGCACCAAGCTTTTGAGCTCAACAACACCGAAGCCATTATCAACTGCACGGCAGCCGGGCTCGGCCTCACACTGCTATCCCGCCGCGCCGTTGAGCACGCAGAGAAAGACAACCGCCTGACAATTTTATCAGTCCCCCTTGATATGCACCGCCAATACTGGCTGCTCTACCACAAGGAAAAATACCAGAGCCCATTGCTAAAGCTGTTTATCGAGTTTTGCCAACAGTGGAATTCTCCGCTATGCCAAGCCAACCTTGAAACAGCAGGTGGTTAAACGCGGTTATCACCACAGCTAAATGCGATGATCTGGCTGATCTGACACAGCGGCCGGCCAGATTCCTGCTGCCACTCACTGAATGCACCCTGTGCTGCCAATAGGGATTTCTGG
Source organism: Photobacterium sp. ABD4_091 (assembly GCF_056160145.1). Classification (NCBI taxonomy): domain Bacteria; kingdom Pseudomonadati; phylum Pseudomonadota; class Gammaproteobacteria; order Vibrionales; family Vibrionaceae; genus Photobacterium; species Photobacterium sp. ABD4_091. The sequence continues at coordinate 993,960 of NZ_JBSWWQ010000001.1, forward strand.
GTATCCCTACCACCATCAATGATACCGGTTTGACGCAAGTAAGCTTCGACATCCCCGCTCAGGATAAACGTGTCTTTGCCCATAATGCGCAAAGTATAAGGGCCAGTATTGCCCCCCAGGCGCTTGCCGTGCTTTTTCAGGTAGCGCCAAAGGCCGGTAATATCGTCCTGCGGCCAGTCGGCTACCATTGCAGAAAACGAACCATGCTCAAGGGCGGCCTCGTGGATCATCTGGGCGTTTTCCGGAATAGTCATCACTTTGCCCAAATGGCGGATAATGGCTGGCTCAGTCGCTTTTCGCTCCCACATTTCAGTCGGCATCAACAGCATTTTCTCGATATCAAAACCAAAAAAGACCTCTTCGAAATTAGGCCATTTGTTGCGCACAACCTGCCAGCTGATCCCGGACTGAAATACCTTCTGGGTAAATGCGGCAAGCCAGCGGTCATCACCGATCTGTTTGAGTGCCTCAGCGGGCAATGGTGCCGACAACATGCTCTCTAGCACACCTTCCCCACCCTTGCGCTCCGCGGCTCGGGCATATATTTGCGAAAATTTTTCTCTTGCCATCACATTAACACGCTTATCACTGGACATTGCCCTTAATGCTACTGTATAAACAGCCAGTAAATCAATTTCGGGAGAGGGTGACCATGGCTGTTATCGTCAAATATGTAGTTGAGCGCAACGGAGAAGAAAAGATGACTTTCACCTCTAAGTCCGAAGCCGACGCATACGACAAGATGCTAGATATGGCTGACGAGATGTTTACTTTGCTAGGCGAAAGTGAACTTTTCGAGGATGAAGCCAAGCAAGAAGAGCTTTCGCTGTTCTTGGCACAGAAACGTGAAGACGTGCTAGTTGCACTAGGGGCTAAGAAGAAAGCAGCTCCGAAGAAAAAAGCGGTAAAGCCTGAGCTTATTGCTGAGCAGAAGGATGATGCTGCAGCTTAATTACTAAGCCAGCTAGTTTTCTTCATGATAAACCTCCTTTTCCAAGGAGGTTTTTTATTGCCTGCAGCTATAAATCCCGACGTTGAATTTATCAACAGCGCGAGCGTTTTCCCATTGTCATAATTTCATCATTTTTCACCGATTACCCCCTCCCCCCTTCAATATCGGCGCAAGTGTCTTTATGATGGGTTCATCACACTTTGCCGGCCAACTGCGTCCGGCATGAATTACTTTGACATGGAGAACCAACAGTAATGGCCAGCTTTTCACTAGCCCTTGGTACTGCAACCAAAAACCGCGATAACAAAATCATCGAAGCGTTTTTTCCAACCCCGATCCTAAACCCAGCTGACGCGCTAGTTGATGCCATTGCCGCTATCGTTGATTACAAGGAAGGTAATCAGGCTATCGAAGTCACGGCAGCCCAGTGCGCCGACCTTGCAGCTGCTTTCAGCGCAGCAGGCGAAGAAGCCAGCGCTAACTTCGCAACTAAAGCGGCAGCATCAGAGCAACCGCTGGTTGTAGTGATCCTTGCGACTGACGAAGCGCCTGCCTCTGTTGCCGAAGGCTTCCTGAAGCTACAACTTATCTCTCATCGCCTAGTTAAGCCGCACGGCGTTGTACTGGACGGCATCTTTGGCCTGCTGCACAACATCGCTTGGACCAACCAAGGCCCAATCGATCTGCCAGAACTGGCAGACCGCCAAATGGAAGCTCGCCTAAACGGCGAAACTATCACTGTCGATTGTGTCGATAAGTTCCCTAAAATGGTGGACTACGTGGTACCAACAGGCGTACGTATTGCTGATACCTCTCGTGTTCGCCTTGGTGCGCACGTGGGCGAAGGCACAACCGTTATGCACGAAGGCTTCATCAACTTCAATGCTGGTACAACCGGCGTGAGCATGGTTGAAGGCCGTATCTCCGCAGGTGTTGTTGTTGGCAACGGCTCTGACATCGGTGGTGGTGCCTCTATCATGGGTACGCTATCTGGCGGCGGTAAAGTCGTGGTTTCTATCGGTGAAAACAGCCTGCTAGGTGCCAATGCTGGCCTGGGCTTCCCTATGGGTGACCGTTGTACGATTGAATCTGGCCTGTACGTTACTGCAGGCTCAAAAGTACGCATGCTGGACAAGAGCGGCCAGGAAGTCGAAGTGGTGAAAGCCCGTGACCTAGCTGGCGTCTCTGATCTGCTGTTCCGCCGCAACTCAATGACAGGCCAAATTGAGTGCCTGGCAAACAAATCAGCGGTTGAACTAAACAGTGAGTTGCACAGCAACAACTAATCGCCTGAAAAAAACGCCTCTTGTGAGGCGTTTTTTATTTCAACACAACTTAGCCCCTCCAAGTTATCCCTTGGCTGCTTCTCCCCTGAGCGACCTCTCCCCCTCTATTCCTAATCCGCCAACGCTAACCGTTATTTCAGGTCTTAAAATGTAACAAAACGGCATGCACGATCAGTCACAAAGTCTCCTCGTCAGATTGCCAACTGACTGGCGTTTATGAGAGGGTATCGGCAAATAACAACATGGAGAGAGAGATGTCATTTTTCTTTGAACGGGAAGAGACTGATAATCAAGTCAAAATTGTCCTCAAACCCCACTCACTATACGTGATGCTGCTAATGTTGGCGGTATGGCTGATAAATGAGATGGTGCTGCATATCATGCCGGTGACACAAATCATCATGCCAGTATTTATTGTCTTCATGGTGATCCGCTTCTTTTCCCTGGTTAAGGTTCAAAAAGAGGTACTGGTTGCCATGAAACAGGGCAAGGTACAAACTAGCGGCAGCAAATTTTCCTTCTCAAGCCCATTTACCTACATCATTAGCAAGTAATTATCCGCTCGTTCCATATAGGAAATAATCCATTGAGCCTGCGCTGCTTATCCTACCCCGCCTAACCGTGCATAATATTGATATCCAAGTCACTTAAATATGCTTGGTTCAGCGAGAAAGGCAAGATATCTAGGATAAGCAGCATTTGCCCAGTCCGCTGCTATTGTGCAGCCCAAAGCAGCTCAACATCATCTCTTCTCGCCCTTCGGGAGCTAACCTAATGCACCCACTTCAACGTCAGATAACCTCGCAATAGGCTAGCTATTCCATTCGGTTATTTTCCTTGAACTGAGCACATTGATTTCGCTCTGAACCCAGCAGACTCAAGCCACTTGGGTATCAGTCACATTACAGGAGGGGAAGATGGCCGGATTTAACTGGAAACCACTATTACTTGCATGCTTGATTGTCAGCATTGGTCAATTAAGCCTTGGCTTGGTTTTTCCTGCACTCCCTGCCGTCGCCCACTCTCTTAAGCTCTCAACCGAGCAGGTACAACTGCTGGTTTCAGGGTATTTATTCAGCTTCGGCGCCTCACAGCTTCTCTACGGCCCGTTATCTGATGTCTTCGGCCGCAGGCCCGTGTTGCTAGCCGGTTTGCTTATCGCCGCCTCCGGACTGGCTGTCGGGGTGATGAAAGCCGATTCATTCCAGTGGCTGCTACTCGGTCGCATCATCCAAGGGATGGGGGCGGGTAGCGTGGCAGTCTTAGCCCGCGCCACTATTCGCGACAGCTACCAACGGCAAGACCTGGTGAAAGCAATGACCTGGGTGGCAATTGTCGCCGCCTTTACCCCGATTATGGCTCCCGTTATCGGCGGTATCGTCAACCACCACTTTGGCTGGTTAACGGTCTTCATCGTCCTGCTCGGCTATATCGCAGTTGTCTGGTTATTATTGCTGCTTAGCTTCAGCGAAACCCTTGCAACAGCACAGCGCCCCCCATCGGTCAGACAACTGGCAAAATCCTACCTGTCGTTGATTCAAGAGCGGCACTTCCTGTCATTTGCCGGTATTGGGTGGGTTAACTTCGCGCTGGTTGTCCTGTCAATTTCGATGATGCCGTTTATTATGCAGGTACAGATAGGAATGAGCTCCGAGCGCTACGCCCTTTGGGCGATGGGGCCAGCATTTGGTTTGCTCTGTGGCGGTTTGGTCTGCCAGCGGCTGCGGCCACGGCTGGGCACGCAAAGAATGCTGATGCTCTCCCCTTTGCTTCACTTTGTCGCCGGCTCGGTATTAATCGCTGCGCCGCTGTCACCAGTCTGGATGGTCACCGGCCACTTCTTGATGGCGATGGCCAATGGGATTGCCTTCCCGTGCGCCCAGTCACTGCTGCTTGTTCCTTATGGTAACAAGGCCGGTACGGTTTCAGCCCTGTCCGGTGCCTGCCAGATGGTCTTTGCCTCTCTGCTCAGCAATGGCCTGCTAAAACTAGGGATCAGCCAAGCGTGGCACTTGGGCGGTATTATGGTCGTTGGCGCAGGTTTAGGACTGCTACTCGCTATGCTCGGCACCATGAGCGAAAGTGGGCGCCGGGCAGTGGCAACTCTCAACGGATAAACCATAATTAACTCAGTTCTTTAAATTGAGGGGGCACCATGGTTAGGTTTCTGAAAATATGCTTATTGGCGGTATCGTTTGTTTTCCTTGGTGCCTGTTCCAGCCAGTATGAAGCCGACTTGGCGAAAAACCAACAATGGGAAGAGCTTGGCGCCTACCATGGAGAGCAAGGATATCGTGAACTGAGTGAAATAGATCTCGGTAAACGCGGCGGTTATGCTGAAATTGACTACGAGAAATACCGTGCCGGTTATCTCAAAGGACGATTTGATTATTGTGCCGGGAAACAAACTGTGGGTACGGTGATCAACCCGGGTTATCCAGATGACTGCCAAGATAGCCAATCAAGCTCGAGTTATGGCTTGATTGACCGAGGGTATTAAGCGTTATTCACCCTACGTTAGCCTCAATAAAAAATGGCAGCCGAGGCTGCCATTTATTTATCATGGGGCGGGTTGATTAAGGTAAACCCCACTGTCGCTCGAACCAAACAGAATCAAGTCCAAATCGCCGTCATCATCCAGATCGCCAAATAACGGTTCATTGTGATATTTGCCGAAATTACCGTTACTTGATGGTGCAAATTGACCAGAACCATCATTGAAGTAAAGCTGAGCATCTTCAACATATGTGCCTGTAATAACCACATCCAAGTGGCCATTACTGTTTACATCAGCAAAAGCGGCAGCCCGGCCATTGACACCAAATGGAACATCGGATTTTTCAAATACTCCGGTGCCATCATTGATATACAAGTTATTTTGCTCAACGCCCTGAAAGTCCATATTGGTAAGGAGAATGTCCGGCTTGCCATTACCATTCACATCACCCACGGCAACATTAAAGCGCTTCTCTTTTTGGCTGACGCCAAAGCGTTGACCGGAATCGGTAAAATGACCTTCTCCGTCATTGAGGTAAATCATGGTGCTGTTGTCACCGCCACCATAGATGATGTCTAACCCATTTACCCCATCAACATCGGCAAGCGCCACGTTAGATGAATAAGATGCAGCACTATGCTCACTCAAATACTCATCACTATCAATAAAGCCACCCTTGCGATCGTTGAAATAAATCAGAGGCGCCCTAAATTGTTGGCCAACAACAATATCTAGATAGCCGTTTCCATTCAAATCACCGACAGCAATAGTTCTTGTCGCCCCTTTACCAAGCAAGACACCGGAATCAACGAGCTTGCCGTTTCCATCATTGAAGAAAATCTGATCACCATCAGACGTCGCTCGAACAAGATCCTGGCGGCCGTTACCGTTTAAATCAGCAGCAACGATGGCGTTAGTGCGGCGTTGATCTACAAAACTCATTTCAGACTCGGTGAAATTACCCTTGCCATCATTTTGGTAAATCATTACACCATTAGTTCGCTTACCCGCAACGAGATCAAGATGACCGTTACCAGTAATATCAGCTAACGCTGACGAATCAGCATAGCGATCCTCACCACTTCCTCCATAAAAGATTTGTTGGTGTTTCTCAAAATAGCCATCACCAATATCATCACGCTTCTCTAGGTGCAAAAGCAGGTTTTCAACCGCCAAGGGCTCCATAACCAAGGTTTCAGAGGCACCGAAGATACTGTCACGAACGGCAATGTTATGCTCACCTGCAACCAAATGAGCCTTAAAAGAACCCGTATTGTATTCAGAGCCTGTCAGGCCAACCAATTTATCATTGATATAAACCTCAGCGCCCATCGCTGGCAGCCAATCCCGATCCAGAACGCTTAACATCATCGTTCCAAGGATACGGCCGGAAATAATGCTCTCCCGCTTAAGCTCAAGCTTACAACCTAGGGTCTGGTTAATCTCGACATTGATAGAGGTGTTACAGCTTGCGAACGGTACCGAGTTATATTGGTCCGAGGCTTCATTAGCCTGGTGGAATGCAAGGTATGCCGCGACTGTATCTTGGCCGCCGGTCAAAAACAGCTCACTGGCTTTATAGGTGCCGTTCAAATCTTTGACTTCTAGCACTTTCTCCTGCGGGGGAACATGCTCGCCGCTCAACCGGACAATCAGCGCCAAATCTTGTGCCGAGCCCGCTTCCTCCACAACTTCATTGGGAATGACAAAGCTAAATGTGCCTTCATCCTTAAGCTCATCAAGCACAAAGTCGACATCGGTCTGAAGAGGGATGACATCCATCTTCGCATCTTCACCTTCAACGAAGTTAATGCGGTTCTCTTCATCCTCGCTCTTGCCCACCATCAAGTTACCATCATAAAGACGCATCGCCATCAGGTACTCCCCTGGCTCTACATTCATGATGATCTCGGCAATCCCTGTTTCCTTGTTGATGGTGTAAACCGTTTCGGCTGCATTATTAATAGATAAACCAAACTGTGGGTTGTTCAGTGCTTCCAGCTCTTCTGACGGCCAAGAGAACGTCAGTTTAGAAACATACTGTACTTTATCAAAGTCACTGATTGTATCGCCTAGGTTTGGCAACAATATAAAGTCAATTTCAGGTTCTACGCCATCAACAATTTTTTCGCCTAGGGCCTGGGCGACATATTGTCGCTGCTGGGAATCCCTTGAACTCAGTAGCAATACAAAGTCATAGGTTCCTGGTTTTAGTGCCAATGAGCGATGCGAAATGGTCTCGACATTGCCATCACTATCAACTTTCTGGGTGACAGGCCAATCAAATGTTTGTTTGTCATTCGTCAAAATATCAGTGACTTCAAGTTCACCGTCATAACGCTTGTCCTGTGTAACCTGTGTCGACTTGGCCGATTTTGATGCGTAACCCGAAACTGAGTCAGCCTGCTCATTACCAATCGACTGCAAGTAAGTCGCGGCAAACTCAGTATTCACATCGAATTCGGCATTTGGTGCATCCTTGCTATCCCCACCACACCCTGCTAACAACACAGAGAGTAAGGCGCTTGTAAGCAGCCGTTTTTTTATTTTTATGTCCATTTTTATTCCATATATGAGTTTTAACGAATTGCATACCATGGCATACATCGCGCCAAGAAATTATCACAACACGATTCAATACAACAACTTACAATCATTTCAAAACATTAAAAAACAGAGCGTAAGCTCTAAAAATGAACGAATATTCCCCAAAAGCATGCAGATGCGATTCCTACAGTTCAGCAACCATCACCATATATACCCAAAAATAAATACAAAAAAGCCTCAGCATTTCTGCTGAGGCTTCTTAATAAGTGGCGGAACGGCCGGGCTGGCGTACAAGCGGGACTCGAACCCGCGAATGCCTACGGCAGCGTGACAGGCCGCTGCTTTCAAGGTAAATAAGCTAACCAACTGAACTGCACATACAAAAAATCCCCAGCATTGCTGCTAGGGACTTAATGATTGGCGGAGTGGACGGGACTCGAACCCGCGACCCCCGGCGTGACAGGCCGGTATTCTAACCAACTGAACTACCACTCCGCACTAAATTGGGAGCCTGGCGATGTCCTACTCTCACATGGGGAGGCCCCACACTACCATCGGCGCTACTGCGTTTCACTACTGAGTTCGGCATGGGATCAGGTGGGTCCACAGCGCTATGGTCGCCAAGCAAATTCTTTTAGTTACGAGTTCCTAGAACCTAGATCCTAGAAGGAACCCATAACTCTCTGGAAAACTGTCTTTTGCTCTTCCTAGGAACTAGGAACCAGCAATCTAGTATCTCAATCACATTCAAGTGTTCGTGGAGTCCGTAACCTACATGGATGTAGGAAATACTGATAATCGTCTGGAACGATTTCAGTGCAAAACCCCTTGGGTGTTGTATGGTTAAGCCTCACGGGCAATTAGTACAGGTTAGCTCAACGCCTCACAACGCTTACACACCCTGCCTATCTACGTCGTAGTCTCCAACAACCCTTCAGGAACCTTATAGGTTCAGGGATGACTCATCTCGAGGCTCGCTTCCCGCTTAGATGCTTTCAGCGGTTATCGATTCCGAACTTAGCTACCGGGCAATGCGTCTGGCGACACAACCCGAACACCAGAGGTTCGTCCACTCCGGTCCTCTCGTACTAGGAGCAGCCCCTCTCAATCATCCAACGCCCACGGCAGATAGGGACCGAACTGTCTCACGACGTTCTAAACCCAGCTCGCGTACCACTTTAAATGGCGAACAGCCATACCCTTGGGACCGACTTCAGCCCCAGGATGTGATGAGCCGACATCGAGGTGCCAAACACCGCCGTCGATATGAACTCTTGGGCGGTATCAGCCTGTTATCCCCGGAGTACCTTTTATCCGTTGAGCGATGGCCCTTCCATACAGAACCACCGGATCACTATGACCTGCTTTCGCACCTGCTCGACTTGTCAGTCTCGCAGTCAAGCGGGCTTATGCCATTGCACTAACCTCACGATGTCCGACCGTGATTAGCCCACCTTCGTGCTCCTCCGTTACGCTTTGGGAGGAGACCGCCCCAGTCAAACTACCCACCAGGCACTGTCCGCACCCCGGATAACGGGGCGACGTTAGAACATCAACACTACAAGGGTGGTATTTCAAGGACGGCTCCACCATATCTAGCGACATGGTTTCAAAGCCTCCCACCTATCCTACACATGTAGGGTCAATGTTCAGTGCCAAGCTGTAGTAAAGGTTCACGGGGTCTTTCCGTCTAGCCGCGGGTACGCAGCATCTTCACTGCGATTTCAATTTCACTGAGTCTCGGGTGGAGACAGCGTGGCCATCATTACGCCATTCGTGCAGGTCGGAACTTACCCGACAAGGAATTTCGCTACCTTAGGACCGTTATAGTTACGGCCGCCGTTTACCGGGGCTTCGATCAAGAGCTTCGACCGAAGTCTAACCCCATCAATTAACCTTCCGGCACCGGGCAGGCGTCACACCGTATACGTCATCTTTCGATTTTGCACAGTGCTGTGTTTTTAATAAACAGTTGCAGCCACCTGGTATCTGCGACTGCCAGCAGCTTAAAGAGCAAGTCTCGTCACCGCCGGCAGCGTACCTTCTCCCGAAGTTACGGTACCATTTTGCCTAGTTCCTTCACCCGAGTTCTCTCAAGCGCCTTGGTATTCTCTACCCGACCACCTGTGTCGGTTTGGGGTACGATTCCTTACTATCTGAAGCTTAGAGGCTTTTCCCGGAAGCATGGCATCAATGACTTCAGTGCCGTAGCACCTCGACATCGGGTCTCAGCCTAGTGTAATCCCGGATTTGCCTAAGATTACAGCCTACACCCTTGAACCTGGACAACCGTCGCCAGGCCCACCTAGCCTTCTCCGTCCCCCCATCGCAATAGTAAGAAGTACGGGAATATTAACCCGTTTCCCATCGACTACGCCTTTCGGCCTCGCCTTAGGGGTCGACTCACCCTGCCCCGATTAACGTTGGACAGGAACCCTTGGTCTTCCGGCGAGGGAGTTTTTCACTCCCTTTATCGTTACTCATGTCAGCATTCGCACTTCTGATACGTCCAGCACACCTTACGATGCACCTTCAACCGCTTACAGAACGCTCCCCTACCCAATACCATAAATGGCATTGCCGCAGCTTCGGTGTATAGCTTAGCCCCGTTAAATCTTCCGCGCAGGCCGACTCGACCAGTGAGCTATTACGCTTTCTTTAAATGATGGCTGCTTCTAAGCCAACATCCTGGCTGTCTGAGCCTTCCCACATCGTTTCCCACTTAGCTATAACTTTGGGACCTTAGCTGGCGGTCTGGGTTGTTTCCCTCTCCACGACGGACGTTAGCACCCGCCGTGTGTCTCCCGGATAGTACTTACTGGTATTCGGAGTTTGCAAAGGGTTGGTAAGTCGGGATGACCCCCTAGCCTTAACAGTGCTCTACCCCCAGTAGTATTCGTCCGAGGCGCTACCTAAATAGCTTTCGGGGAGAACCAGCTATCTCCAGGTTTGATTGGCCTTTCACCCCTAGCCACAAGTCATCCGCTAATTTTTCAACATTAGTCGGTTCGGTCCTCCAGTAAGTGTTACCTCACCTTCAACCTGCCCATGGCTAGATCACCTGGTTTCGGGTCTAATCCTAGCAACTGAACGCCCAGTTAAGACTCGGTTTCCCTACGGCTCCCCTAAACGGTTAACCTTGCTACTAAAATTAAGTCGCTGACCCATTATACAAAAGGTACGCAGTCACCCCGAAGGGCTCCTACTGCTTGTACGTACACGGTTTCAGGTTCTATTTCACTCCCCTCACAGGGGTTCTTTTCGCCTTTCCCTCACGGTACTGGTTCACTATCGGTCAGTCAGGAGTATTTAGCCTTGGAGGATGGTCCCCCCATGTTCAGACAGGATATCACGTGTCCCGTCCTACTCGATTTCACTCGAAATGCGCTACCGGTTACGGGGCTATCACCCTGTATCGCTGAGCTTTCCAGCTCATTCACCTGTCGCAAAACTAGCTTAAGGGCTAATCCGGGTTCGCTCGCCGCTACTGCCGGAATCTCGGTTGATTTCTCTTCCTCGGGGTACTTAGATGTTTCAGTTCCCCCGGTTCGCCTCAATGCGCTATGTATTCACGCATTGATAACTGCTTATGCAGCTGGGTTTCCCCATTCGGAAATCCAAGAGTATAGTGATTCTTACCATCTTCTCTTGGCTTATCGCAGGTTAGCACGTCCTTCATCGCCTCTGACTGCCCAGGCATCCACCGTGTACGCTTAGTCACTTAACCATACAACCCCAAGAGGTTTCGTATGGCTCAACAACCAAGGTTGTCCATCTGAGTATGATGAACTGTGTTTCGCCGGACTCTTACACAAGACACTTGAATGTGTGTTGCTTGAGAACTCGTTTTACTTCTCTTAAATAAAGAGAGATAAAACTATTAGTATTGAATTCAAAGAATTCAATTTACTAGTCAGCTTTCCAGATTGTTAAAGAGCATGTGTATTTCTCTACCTAAACGAATAGGTTTCGATATCCACTTTCTAAGGATTCTTAAGGAAAAAACCTTAGAGAGTGGTGGAGCTAAGCAGGATCGAACTGCTGACCTCCTGCGTGCAAGGCAGGCGCTCTCCCAGCTGAGCTATAGCCCCATCGAAATGGTGTCTTTCTAAAAAAAAGAGTGGTGGGCGATACCGGGCTCGAACCAGTGACCCCCTCCTTGTAAGGGAGGTGCTCTCCCAACTGAGCTAATCGCCCACGATAGTTTTAATTCCTTCGTGAGAAAGAATGGTGGGTCGTGCAGGATTCGAACCTGCGACCAATTGATTAAAAGTCAACTGCTCTACCAACTGAGCTAACGACCCGTGGCGTCCCATAGGGGAGTCGAACCCCTGTTACCGCCGTGAAAGGGCGGTGTCCTAGGCCTCTAGACGAATGGGACTAAGTGTTTTCTAGGTTTGGGAACCTAGACATGTTCTTTACATTTCAACCAAGCAATCTGTGTGGACACTGCATAAAACGCAGTCATATCGTTAAGGAGGTGATCCAGCCCCAGGTTCCCCTAGGGCTACCTTGTTACGACTTCACCCCAGTCATGAACCACACCGTGGTAAACGCCCCCCCGAAGGTTAAGCTATCTACTTCTGGTGCAGCCCACTCCCATGGTGTGACGGGCGGTGTGTACAAGGCCCGGGAACGTATTCACCGTGGCATTCTGATCCACGATTACTAGCGATTCCGACTTCATGGAGTCGAGTTGCAGACTCCAATCCGGACTACGACGTACTTTCTGGGATTCGCTCACTCTCGCAAGTTGGCCGCCCTCTGTATACGCCATTGTAGCACGTGTGTAGCCCTACTCGTAAGGGCCATGATGACTTGACGTCGTCCCCACCTTCCTCCGGTTTATCACCGGCAGTCTCCCTGGAGTTCCCACCATTACGTGCTGGCAAACAAGGATAGGGGTTGCGCTCGTTGCGGGACTTAACCCAACATTTCACAACACGAGCTGACGACAGCCATGCAGCACCTGTCTCAGAGTTCCCGAAGGCACCAATCCATCTCTGGAAAGTTCTCTGGATGTCAAGAGTAGGTAAGGTTCTTCGCGTTGCATCGAATTAAACCACATGCTCCACCGCTTGTGCGGGCCCCCGTCAATTCATTTGAGTTTTAATCTTGCGACCGTACTCCCCAGGCGGTCTACTTAACGCGTTAGCTCCGAAAGCCAGTGTTCAAGACACCAACCTCCAAGTAGACATCGTTTACGGCGTGGACTACCAGGGTATCTAATCCTGTTTGCTCCCCACGCTTTCGCATCTGAGCGTCAGTCTTTGTCCAGGGGGCCGCCTTCGCCACCGGTATTCCTTCAGATCTCTACGCATTTCACCGCTACACCTGAAATTCTACCCCCCTCTACAAGACTCTAGCCTGCCAGTTCCAAATGCTATTCCGAGGTTGAGCCCCGGGCTTTCACATCTGGCTTAACAAGCCGCCTGCATGCGCTTTACGCCCAGTAATTCCGATTAACGCTCGCACCCTCCGTATTACCGCGGCTGCTGGCACGGAGTTAGCCGGTGCTTCTTCTGTCGCTAACGTCAAACACTACCGCTATTAACGATAACGCCTTCCTCACGACTGAAAGTGCTTTACAACCCGAAGGCCTTCTTCACACACGCGGCATGGCTGCATCAGGGTTTCCCCCATTGTGCAATATTCCCCACTGCTGCCTCCCGTAGGAGTCTGGACCGTGTCTCAGTTCCAGTGTGGCTGATCATCCTCTCAGACCAGCTAGAGATCGTCGCCTTGGTGAGCTCTTACCTCACCAACTAGCTAATCTCACCTGGGCTAATCCTGACGCGAGAGGCCCGAAGGTCCCCCTCTTTGCTCCCGTTCGTAAAGAACAAGGAGATTATGCGGTATTAGCCATCGTTTCCAATGGTTATCCCCCACATCAGGGCATATTCCCAGGCATTACTCACCCGTCCGCCGCTCGCCGCCCATAAGCGCACCCGAAGGATTGTTTATGTCGCTGCCGCTCGACTTGCATGTGTTAGGCCTGCCGCCAGCGTTCAATCTGAGCCATGATCAAACTCTTCAATTAAAATTTGATTGCTGCTAAATAAATAGCGGCTCAATGAATACTGTTAATCCATTACCGAAGTAATGAATGAATTGACTGTGCTCTCCTCATATTCAGCTCAAGGCTGTTTCCGATTCGATTTGGTCACTCAGTTTCATTGATAATTCTTTTGTTGACTATCATTTCACGAGTGCCCACACAGATTGCATGGTCAAATTGTTAAAGAACAATGTTTGCCACAACCGCTCTGATTCAGTGCTTTGCCGTGACAACGGAGGCGCATTATAGAGACTTGGTTGGGTTTGGCAACACTTTAAATTCAATTATTTTCTCAAAACGAACCAGATGATTACTTGTTAATCAATATGCGCAATTCAGAAGAAATATCACACTACATTTCAGCTTGTTCTTCTATTCGCATCACCAACTCAGTAGGTAACTGCAATGCTTTAGCCAGCTCATCAAGGTAAGCTCGCTCCAAAAAATGGTCCACATCTATTGCCAGAAGTGAAACTAAATAAACTTCCGATGCCAATGCCATATTGTCCACCTGCTGGCTAAGCACGTTCGGATCCAGTGGCGCATCTACCCACTGCAAAATAGCGGCTTCGCTATCAACACCCAAACCCTGCTCAGCGGCCCAATTGGCAATAGCGGCACGTTCTTGCTGATCGATATGCCCGTCAGATTTAGCAGCAAACACCATTGCCTGTATCAGCAAACCCGCTTTTGTATCCAGCTGTTGTTGAAATACTGGCTCTGAAACCGACGCTGTATTTGGTGCTGCTTCATCCTGCTGCCAATTTTTATATGCCTGGTAGGCCAAAGTACCAACAAGTGCCGTTCCCCCAACAGCAGCTGCTTTTGTCCCATATTTTTTTGCCAATTTTCGGGTTTTCTTATTACCTAGCAGCGCCCCGACTACCCCACCACCTAATGCGCCTTTTAACAGGTCGCTTGACGAACTGGCTTTTGTTCCTGAATCCGACTTCCCTTTATCTGAGTACTTGCTTGTATCTAGATACTTGCTCGCTTCGCCCAGCAGCTTATCCATCATTGATTTCATACATCCTCCACTTTCTTATGTTCTCAGGCATTTTTATTTAGGCTCTAAAAAGAGATTGAAAAGGGAGTGAGTCTCATTGCCTGAATCATCTTGTTTGTAATGACATTACGTAGGCTAGTTAAACGAGGATGAATATGAAATGAATTCAATGGTAAATGAATGTAAAAAAGCCCTCCTATAAGGGGAGGGCTTCATTGGCGACATAATTACCTGCTAGCTATTGTTTCGCTTCGATATGGCCTTCATTAGCAACGATGTTAATTGGTTTCCCTGTAACAAACTTGCCTGACAATATATCTTGAGCCAGTGGGTTCTCCACATATTGCTGAATGGCACGCTTCAAAGGACGGGCACCAAATACAGGATCGAATCCAGCCTCGGCAATAAGATCCAACGCACTATCATCCAGCTTCAGCTGGTAATCACGCTCTTCTAGACGTTTAACCAATCGAGCAATCTGGATACTGACAATACTCTTGATATGCTCAGCGCCCAATGGATGGAAGACCACAGTTTCATCAACTCGGTTGATAAACTCAGGTCGGAAATGCTGTCCCACCACTTCCATTACCGTTTGTTTAATGCCTTCGTAGTCCAATTCGCCAAAATGCTCCTGGATACGATCCGAGCCTAGGTTAGACGTCATAATCACTACGCAATTACGGAAATCGACTGTCCGTCCCTGACCATCGGTCAATCGACCGTCATCCAGCACTTGCAGCAAGATATTGAAGACATCAGGGTGAGCCTTCTCAACCTCATCAAGCAAAATTACCGAATATGGACGGCGGCGTACCGCTTCTGTTAGGTAGCCCCCTTCTTCGTAACCGACATAGCCAGGAGGCGCACCGACCAAACGAGCCACAGAGTGTTTCTCCATAAATTCGGACATATCAATCCGCACCATGGCATCATCGCTGTCAAACATGAAGTGTGCCAATGACTTACACAACTCGGTTTTACCTACCCCGGTAGGGCCGAGGAAAAGGAACGAACCAATCGGACGGTTTGGATCTGACAATCCTGCCCGGCTACGGCGAATGGCATTGGCGACAGCATCGACCGCTTCATCTTGGCCGATAACCCGCTTGTGCAACGCCTCTTCCATGCGAAGTAGCTTGTCGCGCTCCCCTTCGAGCATTTTGGCTACCGGGATCCCGGTTTGACGGGAAAGCACTTCCGCAATTTCAGCATCAGTCACCTTGTTCTTGAGCAAGCTCATTTCCTGCATCTCAGCTTGGGCAGCCAAGTCGAGCTGTTTTTCAAGCTCAGGAATTTTGCCGTACTGCAGCTCAGACATCCGGTTGAGATCACCCGCACGACGGGCAATTTCCATATCGGTACGGGCTTGCTCTAGTGCTGTTTTAATATGCTGGGTGCCAGACAGAGCGGCTTTCTCAGCATTCCACACCTCTTCTAGCTCGGCATATTCGCGCTCTTTTTTATCCAGTTCATCTCGTAGATCGCTCAAGCGCTTCTGACTAGCATCATCACTCTCTTTTTCCAGTGCCTGCTGTTCAATCTTGAGCTGGATGATCCGTCGTTCAAGACGATCAAGAGATTCCGGTTTCGAGTCTATCTGCATGCGGATGCTTGATGCCGCTTCATCAATCAGATCGATGGCCTTATCCGGCAGTTGGCGATCGGAGATGTAGCGATGCGAGAGGCCGGCAGCAGCCACAATCGCCGGATCGGTGATCTCGACATGGTGGTGTAGCTCATAACGCTCTTTCAGGCCACGCAAAATGGCCACGGTATCTTCTACCGTCGGCTCATCCACCAGCACCTTTTGGAAACGACGCTCAAGCGCAGCATCTTTTTCAATATACTGACGGTATTCATCCAGCGTCGTCGCGCCTACACAGTGAAGTTCACCGCGGGCCAATGCCGGTTTGAGCATGTTGCCGGCATCCATGGAGCCTTCACCTTTACCGGCACCGACCATGGTATGCAGCTCATCAATAAACAGAATGATGCTGCCTTCTTCCTGCGACAGCTCGTTTAACACTGACTTCAGGCGCTCTTCAAATTCACCACGGTATTTTGCTCCGGCGATCAGCGCGCCCATATCAAGGGAGAGCACACGCTTGTGACGCAAACCTTCAGGCACCTCACCATTTACGATCCGCTGTGCCAAGCCTTCGACAATCGCCGTTTTACCGACACCCGGTTCACCAATAATGACTGGGTTATTCTTAGTACGACGCTGCAATACCTGGATGGTACGGCGAATTTCATCATCACGTCCGATCACAGGATCAAGCTTGCCCTGCTCAGCCCGTTCGGTCAGGTCAATGGTAAATTTCTCCAATGCCTGGCGGTTTTCTTCTGCATTGGGATCATCAACATTCTGCCCACCACGGACTTTTTCAATCGCCTGCTCTATCTTGTCTGCAGTCAGCCCTTTTTCCTTCAACAGCTGGCCTAGCGGGCCTTTGTCGTCTACGGCTGCCAAGATAAATAATTCAGACGAGATATATTTGTCTTTGCGTTTCTGGGCCAGCTTGTCACACATGTTGAACAACATGCCCATGCCATGTGACAACTGGACATCACCGCCGATACCGCTCACTTTAGGCAGCCGCTCCAACAATTCAGACAAGCCAGAGCGCAATTGGGCGATATCAACATTCAATAGGGTAAGAAGTGGACGGATGGTACTGCCATCCTGATTCAGCAGCGCCACCATCAAGTGGGCTGGCTCTATATACTGATGGTCCCGTCCCAATGCTAGCGATTGAGCATCAGAGATTGCCATCTGGAATTTGCTAGTAAAACGGTCAAGACGCATAAGTCCTCCTAATCTTCTCTCACGATAAGATATGGTGGCCTACTGTGCATTTTTCAAGCTGAAATTTCCTTCCTTAATTTTAGATACGTATGTTTCACGTGCTAATTCATACGGTTATATAGAAACAATAAAAAAGCCCTGCATATGCAGGGCCTTGAAGAAACCAACAAGTAAAGCTATTCCAGCCAGATCAGGGTTGCCTGGCGGCCTGTTACCCCATCGCGCCGGTAGGAGTAGAATTGCCCGGCATCCGCATAAGTACAAGCTTCCCCGCCAAACACCTCCCCCACGGAGACACTGGCAAGGCGCTGGCGTGCCAGCAGGTAAAGATCGGCCAACCATTTTTCACCATGGGGTTTGAAGGCGTCCGTAGCGGCAGGATCATGAGCAAGAAACTGTTCCCGCACCTCGCCCCCCACCTCGAAGGCCAGTGGGCCAATAGCAGGCCCAAGCCAAGCCATGATCTCCGAGCCCGGTACTGAAAACTTTGCGACAGCCTGTTCGATAATACCATCGACCAAGCCACGCCAGCCGGCATGGACTGCCGCAACTTGTGTGCCTTGGCGATCACACAAAATCACCGGTAGGCAATCAGCCGTCATCACCACACAAGGGAGATGCTTTTGCGCCGTGTAGCTGCCATCAGCATCTACTGCCTCTACGCTTGGGCGCTCAAGGTTGACCACATCAATACTATGGGTCTGATTCAGCCAAACGGGGGCAGTGTCCAAACCAAGTTGTTGCTGTAACCACTGGCGGTTTTGCAACACAACTTCGGGGTCATCCCCAACATGGTTACCAAGATTCAAACCTTGGTATGGCCCAGCGCTATTACCGCCTTCGCGTGTTGTCGCAATGGCTTTGACATTGGCTGGAGCTGGCCAGTCAGGGACGATCCACATATCAGTATTCTTCCTCTTGGTGCGCTTCTTTGTCCTTGCGCAGGATGCTGATCATCGCGACCATATCAATTGGTAGCGGTGCACGCCATTCCATCAGCTCACCGGTGATTGGATGTTCAAGGCGAAGCATACGCGCATGCAGGGCCTGTCGGTCGAAAGCTCGCAGAGCTTGTACCAACTCATCAGATGCATTTTTCGGCGGACGAGGGCGACCACCGTATATCGCATCACCAATCAGTGGGTGGCTCAGGTAAGACATGTGAACACGGATCTGGTGCGTACGGCCCGTTTCAAGACGTAAAATGATACGGGTATGCTCGCGGAAGTGTTCCGCCACTCGGAAACGGGTGATTGCCGGCTTGCCAAACTCACTGACAGCCATACAAATGCGCTTGGTCGGGTGACGGCCGATAGGTTTGTCTACCGTACCACCGCCCGTCATCTTGCCCATGGCAATCGCTTCGTACTCACGGGTGATGCGGCGCTTTTGCAGCGCGCGAACAAGGCGGGTTTGCGCCTGGATCGTTTTCGCGACCACCATAAGCCCAGTGGTATCTTTATCCAGACGGTGGACGATACCGGCACGCGGCACTTCAGCCAACGCCGGGCAATGGTGCAGCAGCGCATTGAGCACCGTACCATCTGGCGTTCCCGCCCCCGGGTGAACGACAAAGTCACGCGGCTTGTTGATAACAATAATGTGCTCGTCTTCATGTACGATATCTAACGGGATATCCTGAGCTTCCCAGCGGACTTCGTCCTCGATCTCCGCTTTGATAAACAGCTCTTCACCGCCCATCATTTTCAAACGTGGCTTGGTCGTGATTTCCCCATCGACAGAAACCATGCCATTAAGGATCCACTCTTTGATCCGTGAGCGGGAGTAATCGGGGTATAATTCAGCGATAACCTGATCAAGGCGCAAGCCAAGTTGACTATCATTTACTGTATTTGTTAACTCTATCTGCTGTGCCATAGCGAACTTTTTTAAAAAGCGTGGGACTAAACGTCAAACGCTGCGTAAAATAACATAATAGTGTCATTGTATCTGTTAACGGCTCAGACCGTAATGGATCCGCCGAAATAAAATTATTTATCAAGGAAACAGTCGCCGCAATGAAACGCCTGACTCTATCGTCTCTTCTTGCCGTCGCCATACTTTCAGGCTGTTCAAGCACGGAAGAAGTGGTACCGGACGTACCGCCATCTGAACTTTATGCCACTGCCCAGCAGGCCCTGCAAAGTGGTAGCTGGACAACCGCCATCGAACGACTGGAAACATTGGATTCCCGTTACCCGTTCGGTGCGTACTCTGAACAGGTTCAGCTGGATCTGATTTATGCTTACTACAAAAACGATGATCTTGCTTTGGGAGAAGCAACGATCGACCGTTTCAACCGCTTGAACCCGGCCCATGAAAAAGCCGACTGGGTATTGTACATGCGTGGCCTGACTAGCATGGCGCAAGATCGTAGCTTTATGCATGACCTGTTCAATATCGATCGCCACGACCGCGATCCAGAACCTGCCCGCAAAGCATTCCGTGACTTCAAACGCTTGCTAGAGCGCTACCCGAACAGCCGTTATGCTGCTGATGCCCAAGCGCGTATGGTCTTTTTGAAAAATCGTCTGGCTGAGTACGAGCTAGCTGCTGCCGACTTCTACCTTCGTCGTGAAGCCTGGGTGGCAGCCGTCAATCGCTCTCAGCTTATTCAGCGCGAGTACCCAAATACTGAGGCTGCCCGTAAGTCTCTGCTGATTATGGAAAGCGCCTACGAAAAACTCGGCTTGAGCGAGCCGCTGGAAAACACCCGCAAGCTTATCGCACTCAACCCAGTTTAATGGGCAGTTGAGCGAACATAAAAAAACAGCAGCCTATTGGCTGCTGTTTTTTTATGTATATCTGAATACTGTCACTATCCGCTTTGATAAGAGACTGCCGCTTGATAAAGAGACTGGTCAAAATTAACTCAAGTTGTTGTTATAAATCGAAAAAAACCCTGAGCAGCACCAGCCATCAGCGTTCGTTCTTTCCTCATACTGCCCCAAGTTTCTGGTGTTCTACAAGCACTTTCTTCAAACTTTTTTGCAACAAGCAAAGCCTGATCACAGAATTTTTCTGGACAATATTTTAACAACACAATCGTGATCTTGATCACATTATTGATTCCTGAATTTAGTAATCTGAAGTCAACCCAACGAAGGGTAGCAAAAGAGGAAAGATAATTATGACAGTAGACATTACCGGCAAAAACCTAGATATCACCCCTGCTATCCGTGAGCGTATTGAGTTTAAATTCAAGAAGTTAGAAAAGTATCAAGTTCCACTCATCAGCAAACACGCTGTGATCAGCACTGAGCCAAACCGCCAATTTAAAATTGAAGCATCTGCTGCTATTCCGGGAGGTCAACTAGTCGCCTCAGCAGAGCATGACGATATGTACGGTGCGATTACCGAGGTATACCAGAAGCTGGAACGCCAACTGAATAAACAAGCTCACAAACCAACGGCACGCCGTGCAAGCCACAGCAATAAACCGCAGATCGAAGAAACAGAAGCCGAAGAAGAAGCATAATTATTCAAGAGGATTTTATAAACAGCCCTGCCTAGCAGGGCTGTTTAGTTTCTGCTTGACAACCTTTCCAAGGCTTAATAATGTTGAGCCATAACTAACCCAAATTCATAACATTTAGTATTTATGCAAATAACCCAACTGTTTTTCTTTAGCTTCTTTTTTATGTCACCTTAGTGGGGGCTATTCGTTACGCGAGAAACAAGCTAAAGACGAACAGACAGCCTCCTTAACCAAGGGGGCTTTTTTGTATGAATAAGACAGGGAGCGACAATGACAGAACCGCAGTATTCGCTGGACGAGATCCGAACTAACGTCAGCCGTATCGATAACGAAATTCTTAAGCTGCTTGCCGAGCGCCGTCAGCTCAGCCTTGAAGTCGCCAAGAGCAAAATCCAAACCGCCAAGCCCGTGCGCGATCAGACCCGCGAGCAAGAGCTGCTGCTTCGCTTGATCGAAACAGGCCAGTCATTGCAGCTGGATGCCCAGTACGTTACCCAGATCTTCCATACCATTATCGAAGACTCCGTCTTGTTCCAACAGGCATTCCTGCAAAAGATTGCCAATCCAGAGAGCCTGCAACCTGTCGCCCGCGTCTCTTTCCTTGGCGCCAAAGGGTCTTACTCCAACCTGGCCAGCCGCAGCTACTTCAGCAAGAAGCAAACCAAACTGGTGGAGATCAGCTGCTCGACCTTCCGCGATGTGCTGCATACGGTAGAAATTGGCAATGCCGACTATGGCGTGCTGCCAATCGAAAATACCAGCTCGGGCTCAATCAACGAAGTCTACGACTTGCTGCAGCACACTAGCCTGTCGATTGTCGGTGAGATCAACCAGCCTATCGAGCACTGCCTGCTGGCAGCGGTTGATACCAAGCTAGAAGACATTGATACCCTATACTCCCACCCACAACCGCACCAGCAGTGTAGCGAGTACCTGCACTCAATGGGCAATATCACCCAGGAGTACTGCTCAAGCACTGCAGAAGCAATGAAGCAAGTGGCTGAACTCAAGCTGCCGAACGTAGCCGCTATCGGTAATGCCTCAAGTGGCGAGCTGTATGGACTTACTCCAATCAAGACCAATATTGCCAACCAACAGGAAAACTACACCCGCTTCATTGTGGTTGCCCGTAAACCGGTGGAAGTCACCTCGCTGATCCCAGCCAAGACCACCCTTACCATGTCAACAGCGCAGAAAGCCGGTTCACTTGTTGAGTGTCTGTTGGTACTGCGTAACCTCAACATCAATATGACCAAGCTGGAATCACGTCCGGTCATTGGTAACCCATGGGAAGAGATGTTCTACGTCGATGTCGAGGAAAACCTGAAATCAGAAGTGATGCAGGAAGCATTGGAAGAGCTGACCCGCCTCACCCGCTTTATCAAAGTACTGGGTTGCTACCCGAGCGAAAACGTCAAGCCAGTTGATCCTGAGACGGGTGATTTGATCTAAGCGATGTAGCCTGGCACTACAGGCACATCACTGGATGGGAATTTCAAAAACGCGGTAAATACATCCATGTAGCTCCAACCTGACTTCCCTGTCAGGTAGGTTTTGAAATTCCATCCAGCAATATGCCACTCTCTAAGCTACAGGCTCTAGGGCTCTAGGGCTCTAGGGCTCTAGGCTCCAAAGACTAAAAAGCCCACGCACTGCAAAGTACGTGGGCTTTGTTGTTCATGTCGAAGGCGCTTTGCTTAGCGACCTGACGAGGTACGGTGAGTCGAGTCGTTCGCCTGTCTAAGTAATCCCTGGCTCTCGGTTAAAAAATGCTGGGCGTAATCCCCAAACCAATTTTCAACCCGGCCAAAGGCCTGCTTGAACGTCTCTTTGTCTTGGTTATCCAGCATCGCAATCGCTTCGCCAAATCGTTGGTGGAAACGCTTGATCATCGCAATGTTCTGCGGCGATGACATGATGATGTCAGCATACAGCTGGGCATCCTGCGCAAACAGGCGGCCAACCATCGCCAGCTCCAAGCGGTAGATCGGCGAGCTGAGTGACATCAACTGCTCTAGCTTAGGATCTTCCTCTGCTAAGTGAACCCCATACGCAAAAGACGTAAAGTGGCGCAGCGCCTGGATCAAGGTCATGCCTTCATCGTGTTCAATCGCACTGATCCGGTTCAGGGTCGCCCCCCAAATCTGGATCTGCTCCAGCAGCCACTGGTAGCTTTCCGGGTTGCGGCCATCGCAGTACGCAACAACCTGCTTGGCCAAACTGGCAATGTCAGGACCAAACATCGGGTGCAAGCCGACAACCGGCCCACGGTGCACTTCCAACATAGCTTGCACCGGACCACTCTTCACCGACGTTAGATCGGCAAGGATACAGTCTTCCGGCAGGTTGCCCAGCTTGGAAATAATGGTTTCGGTGATATTGATCGGCACCGACACCACCACCATACCGGCATCAGCCAGCAGTTCATCTGCCCTATCCCAGTCTTGGCTGCCTAATTTGCGAACCTGGTAACCCGACAATTCAAACAAGCGGCAGAACAAACCACCTAGCTGGCCGTGACCGCCAACTACTACAATCGGACGCAATTCCGGCTTGAGGCATTTGAAGCCAGAATCATTTTCACTGGCGTAAGACTCACGCATGGTACGGCGCAGGATATCTTCGATAAGATCTGGCGGTACCCCTTTACTTTCAGCTTCCTGTCGGCGTGAAGCCAACATGGCCGCTTCACGATCTGGGGCATAAATCGGCAAGCCATGCTGACTTTTCACATGGCCGACCTCTTCGACCAAAGACAGACGGCGAGCAAGTAGCTCAACCATCTGGCGGTCGACATCATCAATTTGATCTCTTAGTTTACTCAGTTCAGCAACCATCTATGGCTCTCTGCTTTAGGTGGCGAAATTAGTCTTCAACACGCTCTTGAAGGAATGGCGTTAGCTCCTGGTGTGTATGGCGAAGCAGGGTATCTGTCGATTCCCAGTTGATACACGCATCAGTGATAGACACACCGTAAGCCATTTCTCCACGCGGAAGATCCGCACTTTGGTTTCCTTCATTAATGTGGCTTTCCAGCATCAAACCGATAATGGACTTGTTGCCCTCACGGATTTGGTGGATCACATCTTCGGCAACCAGCGGCTGACGACGGTAATCCTTGCGGGAGTTAGCATGGCTACAGTCTACCATCAGCGAAGGAGAAAGACCTGCCGCATTCATCTCGTTTTCACACTCGGTCACAGAGACTGAATCGTAGTTAGTTTGCTTGCCGCCACGCAGGATAACGTGGCCATCTGGGTTACCTTGAGTATTTAGCAGCGCAACCTGACCATCACGGTTGATCCCCATGAAACGGTGGCCCGATGCTGCTGCCTGCATGGCATTGATCGCCGTGCCCAAGCTACCGTCAGTACCATTTTTGAAACCAACAGGCATAGACAGGCCACTGGCCATTTCGCGGTGGGTCTGGGATTCCGTGGTACGGGCACCGATCGCAGCCCAGCTGAACAGATCACCGAGGTACTGCGGACTGATTGGGTCAAGAGCCTCAGTGGCTAGCGGGATCCCCATCTCAACCAGATCGATCAATAGCTGGCGGCCGATATGCAGGCCTTCCTCTACTTCGAATGAGCCATCAAGGTGAGGGTCATTGATAAGGCCTTTCCAACCCACCGTGGTACGTGGTTTTTCAAAGTAAACCCGCATTACAATGTACAGCTGATCACTCAGCTCTTCTGATAGCGCTTTTAGCTTCACCGCATATTCTTTGGCGGCTTCAATATCATGGATAGAGCATGGGCCACATACCACCAGCAAACGGTGGTCGCGTTTGTGGATGATATCAGCAATCGTCTGGCGAGATTCACGAATGAAGTTTAGGGCATTGTCACTGACCGGCAGTTTGCTTCGTAGCTCCTGAGGAGTGATCAGTACCGACTCGTTTTCGATATGGACGTTGTTCAACTGGTCTTTTTGCATGCGGGCTTCCCTGTAAACTAATTAATACAAAACTAAAAGAAAAAACAGGAACACCCTGCTGTAAGGCTGACAATAGCAGGCTTGAGGTAATGATTGCAACACCATGTAAAGAAAAAAACCCACTGTAAACCTAAGTTTACATGCATGGCTTTTTTGGCGCTATCCATCAAAGCCAGTTACCATAATGGCAATGCCCACTCGCACTCCCAATGGCAATGGAACTGATTTTTTCTCTCTTACAGCAGCTCAGCGTGTACCTGGTACTGGCCTACCTGCTTAGCAAAACCCCGCTGTTTATGCCTCTGACCTCTATCTCAGGCCGGCTGTCACAGCGCTTTACCTGCTACATCCTGTTTTCCCTCTTTTGTATTTTAGGCACTTACTTCGGATTACACATAGAAGATGCCATTGCCAATACCCGCGCAATTGGCGCAGTGATGGGGGGATTGCTCGGCGGGCCTGTTGTTGGCTTTGCTGTCGGGCTAACCGGCGGCCTCCACCGCTATACCCTTGGCGGCTTTACAGACCTGGCCTGTGCGATTTCCACTACTGCCGAAGGACTGATTGGCGGGATCATGCACAGTTACTATGTCCGCCGTGGACAGGCTGATCAAATCTTCCGTCCGCAAGTGGTATTTGTGATCACCTTGGTGGCCGAAATCGTCCAGATGCTGATCATCCTTGCGGTTGCCCAGCCGTTTGAAAAAGCCCTTGGGCTGGTCAGCGCTATAGCCCTACCAATGGTAATCGCCAACTCGGTTGGTGCGGCGTTTTTCATGAGTATCATCCAAGACCGCAAAACCATTTACGAAAAATACTCGGCGGCGTTTTCCAGCCGGGCACTGAAAATCGCCCAGCGATCGGTAGGGATCTTCAGCCAAGGCTTCAATGAAGAGAGCACTAAAAAGATCGCCAAGATCATCTATGAAGAAACCGGTGTCGGTGCCGTTGCAATCACCGACCGAGAGAAGATCCTTGCCTTCATCGGTATCGGTGATGATCACCACTTGCCGGGTACGCCGATATCCTCCGGCTACACCCGCCGCGCCATTGATGGCTGTGAGTTGGTCTACGCCGATGGCTATGATATCCCCTACCAGTGCTCGCTCCATGAGAAATGCAAACTCGGCTCAGCATTGGTGATCCCGCTAGTCGGCGGCAACCATGAGGTATTGGGAACTATCAAACTCTACGAGCCAAAGCGTAAGCTGTTTTCTACCGTCAACCTTACTCTCGGCGAAGGGATCGCCAAACTGCTGTCCAACCAGATCCTAACTGGACGTTATATCCAGCAACAGAATCTGCTTACCCAAGCAGAGCTGCGTCTGTTGCAGGCCCAGGTCAACCCGCACTTCCTGTTCAATGCGCTCAATACCATCAACTCGGTGGTCAGGCGCGACCCGGACAAGGCGCGCCAGTTGATCCAGCACCTGTCGCAGTTCTTCCGCCGTAACCTCAAGCAAAATATCGAGACGGTCACCCTACAGGAAGAATTGCAGCACATCCATGCCTACCTGGAAATTGAATTGGCACGCTTTTCAGACCGGCTCAGTGTTGAGGTAAATGTCGCTAACGAGTTGATGGCCATGAAGGTACCCACCTTTACTCTCCAGCCGCTAGTCGAGAATGCGATAAAACACGGTACTTCATCACTACTGGAAAATGGTAAAATTTCCATCAACGGTTTTGTCGAGCAGGATCACGTCATCCTCGAAGTCGAGGACAATGCAGGCAACTATGCCCCTGTCGGGGAAGAAAGCGGCCTTGGTATGAAAATTGTCGACAAGCGCCTAAAGAACATGTTTGGTAAGCAATATGGCCTGACCATGACCTACCAAACCCACGAATGGACCCGGGCAACCATCAAGCTGCCCGTTGAGACCCTCACACACCGTAACGGAGAGCATGCGGCATGATTAAGGCCCTTGTCATTGATGATGAAAAATATGCCAGGGAAGAGCTGATCGACCTGCTGGAAGAAAATGGGTCGGTCGAGGTGATCGGCGAGTGCAGCAATGCCATTGAAGCCCTAAAGAAAATCAATGCCCTCAAGCCCGATGTGATTTTCCTCGATATCCAGATGCCGCAAATTACCGGTATAGAGATGCTGAGTATGCTCGACCCCGATACCATGCCCAAGGTAGTTTTCGTGACCGCCTACGACGAATACGCCCTCAAGGCGTTCGAAGACAATGCCTTTGACTATCTGCTCAAGCCAGTGGAAACCTGCCGCCTGACCAAGACCATCAAGCGTTTGGTGCGGGAATGCCTACCCGCCGACTACTCACCACTTATCAGTGACATGCTGGAGCTTATTCCCTGCAGCGGCCACAACCGAATTTTGTTGCTTCGCCCCGATGAGATCGAAGCCGCTTTTTCTGACTTGAGCGGCGTCCACGTCGTCAGCAGCGATACCAAGGCAACCACCCAGCTGACGTTAAAAACGCTGGAAGAAAAGACCCCGTTGATCCGTTGTCATCGCCAATATTTGATCCACCCCACCGCCATCAGGGAGATCAGATTATTGGAAAACGGCCTGGCTGAAATTACCACGCTCAGCAACCACCAAGTCCCAGTAAGCCGCCGCTACCTCAAAGAGCTCAAAGATCGCTTCGGGTTAACCTGAGCCCATTTTCTCCCGCCAAGGAAATAGCAGGGGGAACGCCTCCCCTGTCCTTGGCTATCCCGTTATAAGTAAAGCCCCAACACATCCAAGTTACCCGTCCAAAACCGGCCAACTGGCAAGGTTCAGGGCACAATACCCTGACAATGATCACGGAATTAAAATTCCCCCTTTCACCGCTTAATCCTCGGTAAAACCGCTCACCCAACTCGATAAAACCGCTTAATGGCTTTATCGACCACTCACCCTGCCATACAACCACTCACCCCTTTACCGGGTGAATATTGAACCCAAGCGAGTAGGATGGCAGCTATTAAAATAAGTTTTGCGCAGTTGCCGAGGGTGTTGAGGCAAAGGACGCAAAGCTATACCAACCCCACTCCAATAGGATTAGAGAGACAAGATATGGCCTGGTTTCTGATGTGTGTCGCGGCGCTGGTAGGTGGCTACTTCATCTACGGTGCATTTATTGAAAAGATCTTCGGTATCAACGAAAAACGCCAGACGCCTGCTTTTAGCAAGCAAGACGGCGTTGACTACGTTCCAATGTCGAACAAGAAAGTTTACCTTGTTCAGCTACTTAACATTGCCGGTGTTGGCCCGATTTTCGGCCCAATCATGGGTGCCCTTTACGGCCCAGCCGCGATGCTGTGGATTGTACTAGGCTGTATCTTCGCCGGTGCCGTACACGACTACTTCTCAGGCATGCTATCAGTTCGTAACGGTGGTGCGTCTGTACCAACCATTACCGGCCGCTACCTGGGCAATGGCGCAAAACACTTTATGAATATCTTTGCCATTGTTCTTCTGCTGCTTGTGGGTGTGGTTTTCGTTTCAGCACCAGCTGGCATGATCACTAACCTGGTGAACGAGCAAACCGGCATGGGCATGTCGATGACAACCATGGTGGTTATCATCTTCGCTTACTACATCATCGCGACTATCGTCCCTGTTGATAAAATTATCGGCCGCTTCTACCCGCTGTTCGGCGCGCTGCTAATCTTCATGTCTGTTGGCCTTATCACGGCTATCGCCTTCTCGAGCGAGCACACACTGCTTGGCGATTACGAGATGAGCCAGATGTTCACCAACATGAACCCGAATGACCTACCACTATGGCCTGCCCTGTTCATCACCATCGCTTGTGGTGCAATCTCTGGCTTCCACGCAACCCAGTCTCCGCTGATGGCACGTTGTATGGAAAACGAGAAGAACGGCCGCTTCGTCTTCTACGGAGCAATGATTGGTGAAGGTGTTATCGCCCTTATCTGGTGTGCTCTAGCCCTGTCTTTCTTCGGCTCAGTTGAAGCACTGTCTGACGCGGTTGCCAACGGTGGCCCAGGCAACGTAGTTTACAGCTCGTCTATCGGTCTACTAGGTGTATTCGGCGGTATCATTGCTTTCCTAGGCGTGGTTATCCTGCCAATCACTTCTGGTGACACAGCGTTCCGCTCAAGCCGCCTGATCCTGGCTGAGTACTTCAACATGGAGCAGAAGTCACTGCGCAACCGCCTGCTAATGGCACTACCACTGTTCGTTATCGGTGGCATCCTGACCCAAGTTGACTTCGGTATCATCTGGCGCTACTTCGGCTTTGCCAACCAGAGCACCGCGGTAATGATGCTATGGACCGCTTCGGCTTACCTACTGCGCCACAACAAGCTGCACTGGGTGACGACTGTTCCAGCCATCTTCATGACCACGGTATGTATTACCTTCATCCTGAACAACGGCCAGCTAGGTTTCGGCCTACCAATGACGGTATCGACTATCGCAGGTATCGTAGGCTCACTATCTATCGCCGGCTATGTTATCAAGCGTTCTAAAGGCAAAGGCGAAACAGACCTTGCTGACGAAGAGAACGTCGAAGGCAGCACAGAAACCGCGTAAGTTTTCACTTCCCCCTAAAACACAAAAACCAGCCGCAAGGCTGGTTTTTTTATATCTGGGCTCTGGGCTCTGGGCTCTGGGCTCTGGGCTCTGGGCTCTGGGCTCTGGGCTCTGGGCTCTGGGCTCTGGGCTCTGGGCTCTGGGCTCTGGGCTCTGGGCTCTGGGCTCTGGGCTCTGGGCTCTGCAAAGGTTATTTTTCTATTATGAATATAAACACAAAAAACCAGCCACCAGGGCTGGTTTATCATAATGAAGAATCAGTTTTCTCGATTAAACTTCAGGAAGCTCTTCGTCTTCAGTAGAGAAGATCACTTTGCCGTCGATAGAGTACTTTTCAAGTACTTTTTCTTCTGTCCAGCTCCATGATCCTTCAATATCTTCACCCTCTTCGAGAGTTACAGACTTAACTAAAAGGCCTGTTTCTTTGTCAATCCAATGCTCTAAAGTTTCAGTCATTGTTTCAGCTTCACCCTCAAAGTCAGCATCCGTTGTTGTCTTAATTGTAAACGAGCATGCATTTACTTCTTTACCAAGGATATCAACTTTATCAAAGCCATTAAAAGTTACACTACGCTTGCTTTGTCCCCAGGTATAACGAAATTCCTGTCCGTCCTCAACCTCAACCCATGTCGTAGTATAAGAAGCAGGTGTTGTTTCACCTTCTTTAGAGCCAAATAGCCATTGTGGTGCTGCAGGAGAATTTACATCAGAATCAAAATTAACGTCGTCAGATTCCATGTCACCAGCATATGACACCGATGCTGATTGCTCATCGATTACATAGAAATTTGAATTCGTCCATTGGCCACTACGTGACTGTTGTGCACGGCGTGGTTTGGCTTCGGCCTCTGATCCAAATGGAGTTTCTGAGTAAGCATATACACGTTCGACCTGTGTAATTGTTTTATGCTCATCAAAATCAACACCGTTAGTGATAGCTAGTCGCTCTGTACTATAAGCATCATTGTCATAACGCCACTTCACTTCATGAGTGCCATCTTGCCAAAGCACTGGGTTGAAACATACTTCTGCTTCACCGCCAATAGGTAGGTCTAGGTCTTTATCATCACCAGAACTTGAAGAGCCGCCACAGCCGGCAAGAAGAGCAGTCGCTACTGCTACAGACGCAATTGTAAATTTATTCATTATTAGTAACTCCTATGTATATAGCGTTACTAATCATCCTGAATGAAGACTGAGCCGCAATGCATCATTCATTTCAATATGTAAAATACGAATAAGATATAATCAAAATTTATATTATTTTTGACTTCGCCCTGACATTTGCAATTTTACGCTTTTAAATCAATAACATAAAAATGAATGCATTGCACTTATTCACTTTTAAGCACATAAAACCCCACCTGCATCAGATAAATATAAACCCATTTTTCACGCATAAAAAAAGCCCACCTTGCGGTGGGCTTTTTCAATAAACGTCTTACGCGTCGCGAATTACTTAGAAGTAAGCTTCTCGCGGATACGTGCAGATTTACCTGAACGCTCACGTAGGTAGTACAACTTGGCACGACGTACTGCACCACGACGTTTAACAGTAATGCTGTCAACGATTGGAGAGTGAGTTTGGAACGCACGCTCAACACCTTCACCGTTCGAGATCTTACGAACAGTGAATGCAGAATGTAGACCACGGTTACGCTTAGCGATTACAACGCCTTCGAAAGCCTGTAGACGCTCGCGGTTACCTTCTTTTACCTTAACTTGTACAACAACAGTGTCACCTGGTGCGAAAGTTGGTAGGTCTTGTTTTAGTTGCTCGTCTTCGAGCTGCTTAATGATGTTACTCATTGGTATTTACCCTAGAATAAACTGATACTAAATTAATTAAATGCTTGCTTTATGTTCGCGGATAAATTCCGCCAGCAAGAATTCCTGATCGTCAGTCAGAGCTAGATTTTCCAGGAGCTCTGGTCTTCTCAGCCAAGTTCGGCCCAGCGATTGCTTTAATCGCCAGCGGCTAATGTCCTTGTGGTTGCCGGACAACAAGACCTTAGGGACTTCCTGCCCGTCCAATACTTCAGGACGCGTATAATGGGGGCAATCTAACAAGCCATTTGCGAAAGAATCTTCTTCCGCTGACGCAAAGTCACCCAGTACACCCGGAACAAACCGGACGACTGCATCAACCAAGGTCATGGCCGGCAGTTCACCACCCGTCAGCACAAAATCTCCGATAGACCATTCTTCGTCTACCTCTTGTTGGATAATGCGCTCATCTACCCCTTCGTAGCGGCCACAGATAAGAATCAAGTTCTCGTTCTGTGCCAGCTCCTCAACACCCGCTTGATCAAGCTTACGGCCTTGAGGTGACAGGTAAATCACTTTAGCCTGGCCATCTACAGACTTTTTGGCAGTGTGAATGGCATCGCGCAAAGGCTGTACCATCATCAACATACCCGGTCCGCCACCATATGGTCGGTCATCAACCGTCCGGTGTTTGTCGTGGGTAAAATCACGAGGATTCCACGTTTCCACTGACAAGAGGCCTTTTTTTACCGCCTGGCCTGTTACCCCAAAATTGGTAATGGCATTAAACATGTCAGGAAACAGGCTGATTATGCCTACCTTCATTTGTTCACCTATTACCGGGGATTAAAATCCAGGATCCCAGTCAACTTCGATCCGCTGAGCAGTGCGATCAATCGACTTGATGACCTGCTCATCGAGGAACGGGATTAAACGTTCCTTCTGGCCAAAAGCATCTTTCAGGTTGGCTTTCACCACCAAAACGTCGTTGGAACCTGTTTCCAGGATGTCAGTGACTTTACCTAGGTCGTAACCTTCAGTAGTCACCACTGTCATTCCATACAACTCACGCCAGTAGAACTCGTCGTCTGACAGTGCTGGTAGTTGTTCCGCCAATACGTAGACTTCAGCGTTAGTGAACATCTGTGCATCCTCACGGATATCCAGACCTTCTAGCTTAGCGACTAACCCCTGACCATGGCGTTTCCACGATTCAACGCGGAACTCCTTCCACTCACCCTTAACTTTGATAAACCAAGGCTGGTAGGAAAAAATGCTTTCAGCTTCTTCGGTGTAAGAAAAAACTTTGAGCCAACCCTTGATGCCATAAGTGGAACCAAGTTTGCCAACAACAATGCGGTCTTGTGTACTCATCGCTTCTCTATTACCTGGCATGCTAATTAAGCCGCTTTAGCAGCGTCTTTGATTAGCTTAGCTGCGCGGTCAGACACAGTTGCGCCTAGACCAACCCAGTGGTTAACACGGTCAAGGTCAAGACGTAGACGTTCTTCCTGACCCTTAGCTAGCGGGTTGAAGAAACCAATTTTTTCAATGTTACGACCGTCGCGAGCAGCGCGAGAGTCAGCAACAACGATTTGATAGAATGGACGCTTCTTAGCGCCGTGACGTGCCAAACGAATGGTAACCATATCGTCCTCTTTGCATTACTGTAAATGAAATCGGCCCCGCCAGGGATACTAACGGGGCCCGTGCCAAATTAAGCTCGGGAATTTTACTCTTTAAACTGACGAATGCAACCGCTTTAGCTAAATTTTCACCAGTAAAAGTAGGTTGACTTTCCCAAGTTCAATGATTTAGTGGAAGATTGTCGCTTAGCGACCGAACATTCCGCCCATGCCACCACCCGGTGGCATCATGCCTTTCATGTTGCGCATCATGTTCTTCATGCCGCCCTTCTGCATCTTCTTCATCATCTTCTGCATCTGGGTGAACTGCTTGAGCAGGCGGTTGACGTCCTGCACCTGGGTACCCGAACCCATAGCGATACGCTTCTTGCGCGAGCCTTTGATCAGCTCAGGGCGCTCGCGCTCCTTCGGCGTCATCGAGTTAATGATAGCTTCCATCTGGTTGAACATCTTGTCGTCAACCTGATCTTTGACATTGTCTGGCAGCTGCGACATACCCGGAAGCTTGTCCATCATGCCCATCATGCCGCCCATGCTCTTCATCTGCTGCAGCTGGCCGCGGAAATCTTCCAGGTCGAAGCCTTTCTTCTCTTTGAATTTTTTTGCCAGCTTCTCGGCTTTTTCCTTGTCGACGTTACGCTCTAGATCTTCGATCAGAGACAGTACGTCACCCATGCCAAGGATACGAGACGCTACGCGGTCTGGGTAGAACGGCTCTAGGGCATCGGTCTTCTCACCAATACCGAGGAATTTAATTGGCTTACCCGTAATGTGGCGAACAGACAGCGCCGCACCACCTCGGGCATCACCGTCGACCTTGGTCAGGATCACACCGGTAAGAGGCAGGGCTTCGTCAAACGCTTTCGCCGTATTGGCCGCATCCTGACCCGTCATGGCATCAACCACGAACAGGGTTTCGACAGGATTGATAGCCTTATGGACATCCTTGATTTCATCCATCATTTCGCCGTCAACGTGCAGGCGACCCGCGGTATCGACAATCAGGACATCATAGAATTTCAGCTTGGCTTCAGCGTGTGCCGCGGTAACGATATCTACCGGCTTCTGATCGGGCGTCGACGGGAAGAAGTCAACATCCAGATCGTTGGCAAGGGTTTCCAGCTGCTTGATCGCTGCAGGGCGGTAGACGTCGGCAGACACTACCATCACTTTCTTCTTCTGTCGCTCTTTGAGCAACTTACTCAGCTTACCGACACTGGTGGTTTTACCAGCACCCTGCAGGCCCGCCATCAAGATAACCGCTGGCGGTTGACTTGCGAGGTTCAGGTCTTCATTACCTTCACCCATAACCGCTTCAAGCTCAGCCTGAACGATCTTGATAAATTCCTGGCCCGGAGTCAGGCTCTTCGATACTTCGGTACCTACCGCACGTTCTTTGACGCGCTTGACGAAGTCACGGACAACAGGAAGCGCAACATCAGCCTCGAGTAACGCCATACGTACTTCACGCAGCGTATCCTTGATGTTGTCGTCCGTCAGGCGACCACGGCCGCTGACATTCTTAAGCGTTCGCGATAAACGCTCCGTTAAATTTTCGAACATGTGCTACTCGCTCGTTACGCAACTAATCGATATGATCTGGCTAGTATAACGCAATCCTTACCCTGCTTTCATGCCCTGACGGACACTTTCACTGTGATATCCCCTGATAAAACCGCTTCAGTATGCCATTGATCTCGCTTTGCCATGGCGAGAGGGCGGCTAGCAAGGTATAATTGCGAACTCTTACCATCTTAAATAGTTAAGTTTACTATGGATATGTTGATTGCCGTCATAGCGGCATGCCTTTACTTTCTTGCCCTAGGGCTGGTTGTACCGGGCCTCACCAACAGCAACGGTATCAAGACCAAGCCGGTCTTTGTTTTTGCCGTGGCCGCTATTGCCCTGCATATCCTGCTGCTCAAAGATCTCATTCTGGGTGGACAGGGACAAAACCTCAGTATTTTGAATGTGGCCTCGCTGATCAGCCTGCTGATTGCCGCCATTACTACCGGTGCCATGCTGAAGATGAGGGTCTGGTTCCTGCTGCCTGTGGTCTATAGCTTTGCCGCCATTAACCTCACTGCGGCAACGTTCCTGCCGGGCGCGTTTATCACCCACCTGGAAACCCACCCAGAAGTGCTGCTCCATATTTCGCTGGCGCTGTTTTCCTACTCGACCCTGATGATTGCGACCCTGTACGCAATCCAGCTGGCCTGGTTGGATCACAAGCTTAAGAATAAGAAGAGCCTGCTGATAAACCCGAACATCCCTCCTTTAATGATGGTTGAGCGCCAGCTTTTCAAGATCATTTTAGTCGGAAATTCCCTGCTGACTGTCACCTTGGTCACCGGGTTCATCTTCATCCAAGACATACTGGCCCAAGGCAAAACCCACAAAGCCCTTTTCTCACTGCTGGCGTGGTGTGTCTATTCCGTCCTCTTGTGGGGCCACTACCAGAAAGGCTGGCGCGGACGCCGGGTTGTCTGGTTCAGCATGGTCGGAGCCTTCCTGCTGACGCTGGCCTACTTTGGCAGCCGCTTCGTCAAAGAAATCATTATTGGGGCATAAATCCATGCCCCATTCATTGACACCCGGTTCGTCTGGGTACAAAGTTCAAGTAACAGAAACGTTAAGGAAATAGGTTTTTGGACGATATATCCACGGGGGTTCTATTCTCCCTCCTGATATTGCTTCTTGTGATCTCCGGATATTTTTCCGGCTCTGAAACCGGAATGATGTCTCTCAACCGCTATAAGCTGAGGCATCAGGCTAACCAGGGGCACCGTGGGGCGAAACGGGTCGAGAAGCTCCTTGCGCGCCCAGACAGGCTAATCGGCCTGATCCTGATTGGAAATAACCTCGTCAACATTCTTGCTTCGGCGATCGCAACTATCCTCGGTATGCGCCTCTACGGTGACATGGGGGTTGCCATTGCAACCGGTGCCCTGACCCTTGTCGTTCTGGTCTTTGCCGAAGTCACCCCGAAAACCCTTGCGACGCTCTACCCGGAGCGGATCTCCTTTGCCAGCAGCATCGTACTGAAGCTGCTGATGAAGCTGCTCTACCCGCTGGTATGGTTTGTCAACGGCATCACCAACGGCTTCCTGATGCTACTCGGCCTTAGGGTCGACAAGGCCAATGACGGCAAGCTCAGCTCGGAAGAGCTGCGCACCGTGGTGAATGAAGCCGGAGGGTTAATTCCCCGCCGCCACCAGGATATGCTGCTGTCAATCCTCGATTTGGAAAATGTCACGGTGGAAGATTTGATGGTGCCGCGCAGTGAAATTGCCGCTATCAACGTCAATGATGACTGGAAGTCGATCGTCCGCCAGCTCAGCCACTCGGCACATGGCCGGATTGTGCTTTTCCGCGATACCATCGACGAGGTGGTCGGCATGCTGCGGGTACGCGAAGCTTACCGCCTGATGATGGACAAGAATGATTTCAGCAAAGAAAACCTGCTGCGTGCGGCGGATGAAGTGTATTTCATTCCTGAAGGTACCCCGCTCAATATTCAGCTGCTGAAGTTCCAGCGCAACAAAGAGCGCATTGGCCTGATTGTCGATGAGTACGGCGATATCCAGGGCCTTATCACCCTTGAGGATATCCTGGAAGAAATTGTTGGTGAGTTTACCACCTCAATCAGCCCAACCTTGGCCGAGGAGATCACGCCGCAGCCTGACGGCAGCCTGATGATCGAAGGCAGCGCCAATATCCGTGACTTGAACAAAAGCCTCAATTGGGTACTGCCCACCGACGGCCCTCGTACCCTCAATGGTTTGATCCTGGAGCACCTTGAAGATATCCCGGACAGCCAACTGAGCATTGAAGTGTCTGGCTACCAAATGGAAATCATCGAGGTGTCCGACAATATGATCAAGCAGGTGCGGGTACTGCCCAACCAGCTGAAGAAGACAGGCTAACCTTGCCTTCCCGACTCAACAAAAAAGCCGGCAACCGCCGGCTTTGTTTTATCTAAAAATCAGTGATATCTAAATCAACGATTGCAACGCGCCTTAATCGCGAAGTGGCTTAACGCCAGTTACTTTACGCTAAGCTCTTGCAGCATCGACTCTGGCAGCGCCAACTCATCATTTTTGTTAACAGCAATACCTTGGTCAAGGATATAGCGGGCAATATCCTTAGCTTCATCTAGCGAGTGCATGCTGTAAGTGCCGCACTGGTACTCGTTAAGCTCTGGGATCTTGTCCTGCGACTCAACCTTGAGTACATCCTCCATCGCCGCTGTCCAGCTGTCAGCAACCTGTAGCTCGCTGGGCGTACCGATAAGGCTCATATAGAAACCGGTACGGCAACCCATTGGCGAAATATCGATGATTTCTACCTGCTCGGAATTAAGGTGGTTACGCATGAAGCCCGCGTACAAATGCTCGAGTGTGTGGATACCGCGCTCACTAAGGATATCGGCATTCGGGCGGCAGAAGCGAAGGTCGAACACCGTGATGGTATCGCCTTTCGGGGTCTGCATCGTCTTGGCTACCCTTACGGCAGGGGCATGCATTCGGGTGTGGTCAACGGTGAAACTATCTAATAGAGGCATTGCTTCCTTACTCCTTGGCCTAGTAACGGGCACAACCAACAGCCCGCAACTTAGAATCGTATTAAAAGTTATATCACACCGCAGCAACCCAGCAAGTGGGTTTTGCGATTGCCTAATAGGCAGGTGTTAAAACGGCCACCAGCTGCGGTTATTCTCCAGCTCTTGGCGACACTGCTTGAGCTGCCAGCCATAATCCTTGGCCTGTTGCTCCACCCGGCGGGACACCCGTAACAGAGTGGGCTTGGACTTGTAGGTACCGCGGCGGTAGCCGCCACGGCCATCGTGGTAGGCCAGATACTGGTTGTAGGCATCCCACTTGGATATCCCCAGCTGACGCTGGGTTTCATGGGTATACCAGCCGATAAACATCAGCGAATCGGCAAAATTAGTTCGGGAGCCGCCATTACCTGTAGCTTTCTGGTAATCCGACCAAGCCGGATCCTGTGCCTGGGCATAGCCATAGGCACTGCTGACCCGCCCCCATGGGATAAACCCCAAAACATAGTTCTTGGGCGGTCTGGCATCATGGCGGAAGCTGCTTTCCTGTTTGACAAACGCCATCGCAACTTGCATAGGCGTCCCCCACTCATCTTCCATATCCAATGCAGCCTCGTACCATTTCGGGTACTCGCGGAAGATATTACAGAGGTTGGCGTGGTCTTTGGGAGGAGGTGTAGCGCAGCCTGAAAGAATAACAGCACTAAAAAAAATCAGCGCCATCCGCGACATGGTAGGTTTTGCAGCCTTTAATTGGGCAAACATGGAACTTCACGCCATCCTTGTGGTCAGAATATATGACAGCAGCCAAGCGCTGCTGTCATCCCTGCGAAATGAATTATCGGGCAGCAAGGTCGCTGCCCTCTTTTTTTATTTTATATCAGCGAAATACTCATCAAGAAACGCATCAAAAGACAGCTCGTCACTGCTTTCTATCTGCTTTTGTCGCTCGACTGACTCTACCGCTTCCTGCTCGAACACATCCGCCGAATAGAACTGATACTGGCGATCATTAAGGTTAGCAGCATGGCCGGCAGCCAGGTTATCACCCACTGCACCAATGCCATCCTGCTTGCGAATAGCATCAAGCAACTGTGCCGACAGCGTCAGCTCCGGCTGTTCGATCCATGTTTGCAGGCGGGCCAGCGTATCCTGGTAAGCATCGTTTCCTGCAGCGGCATCCATCGCCTTGGCGACATCAGCCAACTCGCCAAAGACACGGGTACCCCAGTCTTTGACTGACAAACGTTCGCCGTTACAGCCAATCTTAAGCATTAGATCAGGGTTACGGCCATCAAGTACTACACGGTTCCAGTTGTCACGCCAGCATTCTAACTCGGCGTCATCCATCGAAGCCGATGGTGACAGCACAGCCCAGGTCAGGAACATATCCAGAAAACGCACCTGATCAGCAGTTATGCCAATCGGGCTGAACGGGTTTACATCCAATGAACGAACTTCGATATATTCAACCCCGCCACGGCTCAAGGCTTCTGACGGCTTTTCACCACTCTGTGCCACACGCTTAGGGCGGATAGGTGCATACAGCTCGTTCTCGATCTGCAATACGTTATCGTTCAGCTGGCGGTATTCTCCGTCAACCTTAACGCCGATCTTGGCAAATTCAGCAGATGGAGTACGGATCGCCTTTCTCAAGCCATCGAGGTACTGCTCCAGCCCATTGAAGCCAATCTTGAGCGAACTTTGTTCATGGTTGGTGTAACCCAGATCGCTCAGGCGCAACGCGGTGGCGTTTGGCAGGAAGTAAGTACCGCAGCCGATCTTCTCGAAATCTAGGTTCGATTCGGTATTCTCGAGGAAAGATCCGCACAGTGCCGGGGATGCCCCAAACAGGTAAGGGATCAGCCAACCAAAACGGTAGTAGTTACGGATCAAGCCAAAGTAAGCATCGGAAACAGCCTCTTGGCGTTCTAGCTCCGGCTGCTCACCAAACAACTCGTCCCAAAAACTGTCCGGGAAGGAAAAGTTAAAGTGCACCCCAGAGATCACCTGCATGATGCTGCCGTAGCGGCGCTTGAGGCCCTCACGGTAAAGGGTCTTCATCTGACCGCTGTTAGAACTGCCGTACTGGGCAAGGGTGATCTCATCTTGATCCCCGACCACACATGGCATCGACATCGGCCAAAGTTTTTCGTTGCCCAGTTTGCTGTAGGTAAACTGATGAATATCACTTAGCTGAGACAGCAGGTGGTCAACATCCTGAGAAACAGGGGTAATAAACTCCAGCAATGGCTCGGCAAAGTCTGTCGTTACCCATTTATTGGTCAATGCCGACCCCAGCGCTGCCGGATGCGGCTCACCGGAAAGCTTGCCGTTTGGGGTAATACGCAGGGCTTCACGCTCAAGGCCTCGCCCTAGTTGGGTTAGGGCATCAGGATTAGCCGCAACTTTTTGCAGCCTTTGTGAAAAATCCATCACTGTGCTTCTCAATCTTCAACAACTCAGTCCGGTAGATTAATCATAAATGATCCTGATTACCATGATTATTACATCGAAACTCTTTTACCTAGGAGTAACAATCACACATACCGGGCCGATAACAAAAAAGAAAGCCGGCACAAGGCCGGCTCTAGTAGGGTTACATGGTTGGCGAAAACGCCCTGACCGGCAAACCCAGGGTTTCCAGCTGCGGTTCTAGGCTGGCGGCATCACCGACCACGATGATTTGGTAATCCGCCGGGTTGAACCACTTGGCCGCCAACTCATCAATTCTCGATTTGGTGATCGATGCGACGATTTCATTGCGGGTCTCGACAAAGTTCTCTGGCAGCGAGTAAGTCAGGAGCTGCCCCAGCAGCTGAGCCTTCTTACTTGGCGTTTCGTAGTTAAGGGCATCCTTCTGCCCCACCGCCAAGCGCATGAAGTTCAGCTCTTCGTCGGTCACCCCTTTGCTCGACATTTTCTCAAGCTCGGCCAAGAACTCCTTTATCGAGGGCAAAGTGGCATCCGCTCTGACTTGGGCATAGTAGACCGACAGACCAACTTCCTTGCCGCCGCTTTGGTAACCGCCGGCACCATAGGTGTAGCCCTTATCTTCGCGCAGGTTGAGGTTTATCCGACTGTTGAAATTACCCGCCAGGTTGAAGTTCGCCAGCTGGGTTTCATATAGCTCACCAGTGGCATCAAATGGCAGCCCTTGGCGCGCCAAGCGGATCACCGTTTGCGGTGCGCCCGGTTTGTCCACCAGCCATACGGTCTGCTTTGGCTGCGCTGGCAACTCCGGCGTGACATACGTCGGCTCCGGCATACCCTGCCAATCAGCCAGGAAGCCTAGCGATGAGGTCAGCTGGGTTTTGTCGATATCGCCAACCACGACGATATCCGCTCCATTCGGGGTATAGTAGCGGCGGTAGAAGGCTTTGACATCTTCCAGCGTGATCGACTCAAGCGACTCTTTGGTGCCTTCCGGCGGTAGGCTAAAGGAGGTACCACCGAACAGCACCTCGCGGGTCGCCTGCCCCGCCATCCATGCCGGGCGTTGGTGCTCGTAGATGATCCCTTCAAGCGCCTGCTGCTTCACACGGTCAAAGTCGGCCTGGTTAAAGGCTGGCTGGAACAAACGCTCCTGCATAATGTCCAGCGTCTCTGGCAAGAACTTGGTCAATGAGGTCACAGAGACCACTGTGCCATACTTGCCTGCCGAGAAACTGACTGTACTGCCCAAGCGGTCAAGGCGGGAAGACAACTCTTCCACTGTCGACTGCTGCGATGCTTCGGCCATCATGCTGGCCGTCATCTTGGCTAAGCCTGCCTTGCCTTCCGGCTCGAAACGGCGGCCTGCTGGTACAACCATTTGCACTTCTACCGTCGGGGTCTCGCGGTACTCAGTGCCCAACACCTTGATGCCATTGGCCAGCTCGAACTGGTACAACTCCGGCATCACCGCCTCTACTGGCGAAGATGGCTGCGGCATTACCGAACGGTCAAAATCATCGACGGCGGTGCGCATCTGCTTTTGCAATTGCTCTTCAGAGACTTTGGTGATTTCAGGAATAATCCGTGGCGGCGGCGTGAAGTTAGGCTTGGCCGCCTCAATGCTGGTCCGGCCTTTAGGAACCACACTGAGCGTCACAGTGGGATGCCCATTGATATAGCGCTCATAGGCTTGCTCCATGCTCGATGTCGTCACCGCACGCAGGTTGCCAAGCTCGGTTCCCAAATAACCCGGGTCATCAAAAAACGTCTCATAGGCAGCTAGCTGGGATACCTTACCGCTGACACTCTGCAAGCCAAAGATTGCATTGGCTTCCACCATCCCCTTCAGCTCTTCAAGCTCTTTGGTGGATACTCCACGCTCTTCAAGCCCATCAAGGATATCTGTCACTTCAGCGCGCAATTTTTTCAAATCGCCCTGCTTGCCACTCTGCCCAATCGCGTAGACGTACATGGTACAGGCTAGCTCGGCACAATCATGAAAAGCACCGGCATCGACCACCTTGCCGGTTTTCACCAGGTTCTGATACATCAGGCTATTGCGGCCACCGCCAATGACCCGGGCCAGCATATCGAGCGATGCTTCATCCTCTGCCCCGTTGTAGGAGGTCGGCCAAGCCATCAGCAGCATTGGCTGCTGGATCCTATCTTCCAGTGTTAGGTACAGATCATTCTCGACCGTCACCGGCTGCTTGGCAGGCTTATCTACTTCCGGCCCACGCGGAATAGAGCCGTAGTACTTGTTGATCCAATCCAGTGTCTGCTCGGCATCGAAGTCACCACCAACCGTCAACGTCGCATTATTAGGGCCATACCAGCGCAGGAAGAAGGCTTTCAGATCATTCACATCTACTCGGTTGAGATCCTCAATATAACCGATGGTCTGCCACGAATACGGGTGGGTACGCGGGAAAAGAGCCTCCCCCATACGTTCGTAAACCAAGCCGTAAGGGCGGTTTTCATAACGCTGGGCACGCTCATTTTTTACCGTGTCACGCTGGATTTCAAACTTACGCTGAGAGACTGCCTCAAGCAGGAATCCCATGCGATCAGCTTCCAGCCACAAGATTTTCTCAAGCTGGTTGGCCGGCACGGTTTGGAAATAATTGGTCCGGTCGCGGTTGGTGGTCCCGTTCAATGTTCCACCCGCTTCGGTGATCAGTTTGAAATGCTCCTGATCGCCGACATTCTCCGAGCCCTGGAACATCATATGCTCGAAGAAATGGGCAAAGCCGGATTTCCCCAGCTCTTCACGGGCAGAGCCGACATGATAGGTCATATCAACATGAACTAGGGGATCGGAGTGGTCTTCATGGAGCACCACCGTCAGCCCATTGGCCAGCTGGTATTTTGAATACGGGATCACCGGTGTATCAGAAGACGAACCAGCCTTGACCTGTTCAACGAATGTCACCCCTTGCGGTAACTCGGGCGCCCCGGCCTGTTGAGACTGTAGTTGGCTACAGCCTGCCAGTGAGATCAGCGCAATCCCCACTATCCACTTTTGCACTCAATGCCTTCCTTATAATAAACCTTGGACCAGCAAAGCTAGTACGGTATAACGCGCCGCTTTTCCCACCATGATAATGAAAAAGCTGAGCCAATGACGCATCCGCAGCCAGCCAGCGGCCAGACACAGCGGATCACCAATAACCGGTAACCAGCTGAAGAACAACGACCAGTAGCCGTATTTTTTTAGCCATAGTATTGCTTTATGACCGTGTTTTTCTTTAGAAGTTTTATCTGGCAGTAATCTACCCAGCCAATAGTTGGTCATTCCCCCCAGGGTATTGCCAATTGTTGCCACGGTAACTACCAACCACACAGCGTTGTCGCCTAGCTTCAGCGTCGCGATGAGGTTTGCTTCCGAGCCGCCCGGCAACAAGGTTGCACTCAAAAAGCCGGTGGTAAACAAGACCCACAGGGCTGACTCGCCATTAAATAACTCTAGCATTGATCGTTCTAGTTGATTGATATGGTTGCTGTACCTTACCCGATCTAAAGGCAAAAAAAACGGGCCCCCCCGGAGGATGCCCGTTTTAAATTGTTGCGATATTTTGCTGCCAGTCGGTTTAGCCTACCAACGCCAACAGGATACCTGCAGCTACCGCCGAACCCAGCACCCCGGCCACGTTCGGTCCCATGGCATGCATCAACAGGAAGTTCTG
This sequence comes from Photobacterium sp. ABD4_091, assembly GCF_056160145.1. NCBI lineage: Bacteria > Pseudomonadati > Pseudomonadota > Gammaproteobacteria > Vibrionales > Vibrionaceae > Photobacterium > Photobacterium sp. ABD4_091. The sequence continues at coordinate 1,037,144 of NZ_JBSWWQ010000001.1, forward strand.
CGGGTTGGCCTCAAGGCCGACCTTATTGACCACCCGTGCCGCCATCGGCACTGCCGATACCCCGGCCGCACCAATCAATGGGTTGATATCTTCTTTGCTAAAGCGGTTGAGCGCCTTCGCCATCAACACACCGCCACCGGTACCGACACTGAACGCCACCGCACCCAGTAACAGGATACCCAGAGTCTCGAAGCGCAGGAACTGCTCGGCAGCGAGCTTAGAGCCAACCCCCAGGCCAAGCATAATGGTCACGACATTGATCAGCTCGTTCTGTACCGTATTCGACAGGCGATCCACCACGCCGGATTCACGCATCAGGTTACCCAGGCAGAACATCCCGACCAGTGGCGTTGCCGACGGCAGGAACAAGATCGTCATCAGCAACACCGCCAGCGGGAACAGGATCTTCTCCGTCTTGCTCACGTCACGCAGCTGCTGCATCTTGATCTGGCGCTCTTCCGGGGTCGTCAATGCCTTCATGATCGGTGGCTGGATAATCGGCACCAGGGCCATGTAGCTGTAGGCTGCGACCGCAATCGCCCCGAGCAAATCCGGCGATAACCGGCTGGCGAGGAAAATAGCCGTCGGGCCATCGGCACCACCGATGATCGCAATGGAAGAGGCATCAGCCAAGGTGAACTCCATTCCCGGAACGGCATTAAGCAAAATCGCGCCAAACAGGGTGAAGAAGATCCCAAACTGTGCCGCGGCACCAAGCAACAAGGTTTTCGGGTTAGCAATCAATGCCCCGAAATCCGTCATTGCCCCTACGCCCATGAAGATCAGCAACGGGAAGACACCGGTTTCGATACCGATGTAGTAGATGTAGAACAGCAGGCCACCCGGCTCGGTAAAGCCAGCATTGGGGATGTTGGCCAAAATCGCACCAAAGCCCATCGGCAGCAACAGCAAAGGCTCAAAGCCCTTGCGGATCGCCAAGAACAACAGGCCGGCACCGACCAGCATCATGATCAGCTGGCCGAATTCAAAGTTGGCAATCCCCGTCTCGTTCCAGAGAGTTAATAATCCGTCCATGGTACCCTCTTATGCCAGGCTCAGGATCGGCGAGCCGACTGCCACTGAATCGCCTTCCTTGACATGGAGATCCTGTACCGTACCGCTGCGGGCTGCACGGACTTCAGTTTCCATCTTCATCGCTTCGAGGATCACCAAGACATCACCTTCAGACACTTGCTGGCCTGGCTGGACATTGATCTTGAAGATATTGCCCGCCAGTGGCGCCGGTAAATCTTCGGCAGTACTCGCCTGTGGCGCTGGCGCCGGAGCGCTCGACGCAGCAGGTTCTACCGAGGTCAGCTCACCGCTTGGGCCAACTTCAACGTTGTACACCTGGCCGTTGACCTTGACGCTGTATGCTTCTATCGAGGCTGCACTTGCCGCAGGGGCTGGCTGGGCGGCAGGCGCTACTACTTCAGGTTCAGTGCCAGGTACTGGCTCAAATGCCTCTGGATTGTTGCGGTTTTTCAGGAAGTTCAAACCAACCTGCGGGAACAAGGCATAGGTCAGTACATCATCGACCTGCTCATCGGCTAGAGCAATACCCTCGGACTTAGCCTTGGCAACCAGGTCGGTGGTTAACGTATCTAGCTCAGCATCCAGCAAGTCTGCCGGGCGGCAGGTGATTGGCTCTGCCCCCTCAAGTACCCGGGCCTGCAGTTCGGCGTTGACCGGTGCAGGTGCCGCGCCGTATTCGCCTTTGAGTACCCCTGCCGTTTCCTTGCTGATGCTCTTGTAGCGCTCGCCAGTCAGCACATTGATCACTGACTGAGTGCCGACAATCTGCGATGTCGGGGTGACCAGCGGAATAAAGCCGAGATCTTCACGCACCCGTGGGATCTCTGCCAGCACCTCGTCAAAACGATCTGCCGCACCCTGCTCCTTGAGCTGGCTTTCCATGTTGGTCAGCATACCGCCGGGAACCTGGGCAAGCAGGATACGGGCATCGACCCCTTTTAGGCTGCCTTCGAATTTCGCGTACTTCTTGCGTACCTGGCGGAAGTAGCCGGCAATCGGCTCAAGCTGCTGCAAGTCCAGCTTGGTGTCACGCTCAGTACCTTCCAACATCGCCACGACGGTTTCCGTTGGCGTGTGGCCGTAAGTCTGGCTCATCGAAGAGATGGCGGTATCGAGGATATCCACCCCTGCTTCAACGGCTTTGACCGCTGTGGCCGTCGACAGGCCAGTGGTCGCATGGCAGTGCAGTGCCAGCGGGATATCACAGGAGGCTTTGATACGCTTGACCAGCTCTTCGGCCTCATAAGGCTTAAGCAGGCCAGCCATGTCCTTGATACAAATTGAGTGGCAGCCCAGGTCTTCAAGGCGTTTTGCCAAGTCTGTCCAGGTATCGAGGTTATGAACCGGGCTAGTGGTATAAGAGATTGTCCCCTGGGCATGGGCGCCGACATCAACCGCCGCTTTGACGGCTTTCTCAAAGTTGCGGACATCATTCATCGCATCGAAGATACGGAAGACATCCATCCCGTTGGCGTGGGCCCGCTCTACAAATTTCTCTACCACATCATCGGCGTAGTGGCGGTAGCCCAACAGGTTTTGGCCCCTAAGCAGCATCTGCATCGGGGTTTTCGGCATTGCCTGCTTGAGCAAACGCAGGCGCTCCCACGGGTCTTCACCCAAGTAACGGATACAGGCATCAAAAGTCGCACCACCCCAGGTCTCCAGTGACCAGTAGCCGACATCATCTAGCTTTTCGGCAATCGGCAACATATCTTCGATGCGAAGACGGGTAGCAAATAACGACTGGTGGGCATCACGTAACACGACGTCAGTGATCGCTAATGGCTTGGACATGCTCACAAACTCCTTGTAAAAAATACTTCCTAAAAAATCACAATGATCAAGCGACAGCAACGCTATCGACTAGGCTTTCTGCTCCCGGTAGCGATGTACCGCAGCGGAAATAGCCGCAACAACCTCTGGCTGTACGCCATTGTGATTAACAGCAACTGGTGATGGCTGGCGCGTTGCCGACACATCAGGTGTCTCTTTAGGCGCAATTTTGGCCAGCAGCTGCACTAAATAGATCAAAATACTGAGAAACATAAATACCACGACCATTCCGGTAATCATGATCGTCGCAGCTTCCCACAGCAAAGGACCTAGATCTGCCATAATGCTTCCTTTCATTCATTTTGTAATAGGCGGGTTAACAAATACCACGTTCAGTAAATTTATGTCAAATTGATTAACAACGCGCCAACGAATGGCGGTTATTTAACCTTTTTCTGGGGGTTTGATCGTAAAATTACATAATTGAGCCTAAATATGCATTCAATGGAGTAACCCCAGCTCTACTTCCTACCCTGCGATTTCACCACTTTTGCCCCACGGGCAGCACCAACCTAGGCACCACTCACTTTACGCCATATAAATTACGTTTACGTAAACGTAATCTTGCAGTGGCAAGTATTACAAAGTCATTGTTTTGTAACTTATATCATCGGTATAGCCAGATCTGTGATTCATCCCAAACCCTTCTCGATTGGTGCTTAGGAGCTAAAACCTTTGGGCTGCGGACACATAAAGGGGCGCGTAAAGGGGCAATACAGAGCAAGGAAGTCAAGAAAGCACGAGAAAAGAAAATGGTAGTAAAGGAAGCAGGAAAGGCTTTTTTTGGGGAAAAGCAGATTGGAGCAAAGGCAGATTGGGAGAAGGCAGATAGAAAAAAAGCCCAGCCGAGGCTGAGCTTTTCAATAATGGCGCGTCCGGGAGGATTCGAACCTCCGACCGCCTGGTTCGTAGCCAGGTACTCTATCCAGCTGAGCTACGGACGCGCAGGCAATGTGCTGCTGAGCAGTACATTTTGAATAATGGCGCGCTCGGGAGGATTCGAACCTCCGACCGCCTGGTTCGTAGCCAGGTACTCTATCCAGCTGAGCTACGAGCGCACACTTAATTCGGTTTTATAGCACCGCCAAAGGCAGTACGTTGTAATAATGGCGCGTCCGGGAGGATTCGAACCTCCGACCGCCTGGTTCGTAGCCAGGTACTCTATCCAGCTGAGCTACGGACGCGCAGGCAATGTGCTGCTGTGCAGTACATTTTGAATAATGGCGCGCTCGGGAGGATTCGAACCTCCGACCGCCTGGTTCGTAGCCAGGTACTCTATCCAGCTGAGCTACGAGCGCACACTTAATTCGGTTTTATAGCACCGCCTAGGGCAGTACGTTGTCAATAATGGCGCGCTCGGGAGGATTCGAACCTCCGACCGCCTGGTTCGTAGCCAGGTACTCTATCCAGCTGAGCTACGAGCGCGCAAAATCGGTTTTGGTTAGGAAATACCTAACAGCCAATGCGTTTCCGTCATTGGCATAAGTAGCAATCCATTGATACTTAGAAATAATGGCGCGTCCGGGAGGATTCGAACCTCCGACCGCCTGGTTCGTAGCCAGGTACTCTATCCAGCTGAGCTACGGACGCGCAGGCTATACATTCTGGCTAAGGCAGAACATATTAGAAGAATGGCGCGCTCGGGAGGATTCGAACCTCCGACCGCCTGGTTCGTAGCCAGGTACTCTATCCAGCTGAGCTACGAGCGCGCAGAATCTGTTTTCGGTTAGGAAACACCTAATGACCAATGCGTTTCCGACATTGGCGTAAGTAACAATCCATTGATACTTAAGAATAATGGCGCGTCCGGGAGGATTCGAACCTCCGACCGCCTGGTTCGTAGCCAGGTACTCTATCCAGCTGAGCTACGGACGCGCAGGCTTTCTTTCTCAAGCAGAACTTGAAGAGAAGAATGGCGGTGAAGGAGGGATTCGAACCCTCGATACGGCTATAAACCGTATACTCCCTTAGCAGGGGAGCGCCTTCAGCCTCTCGGCCACCTCACCACACAAATTATGGCGCGCTCGGGAGGATTCGAACCTCCGACCGCCTGGTTCGTAGCCAGGTACTCTATCCAGCTGAGCTACGAGCGCACACTTAATTCGGTTTTATAGCACCGCCAAAGGCAGTACGTTGTAATAATGGCGCGTCCGGGAGGATTCGAACCTCCGACCGCCTGGTTCGTAGCCAGGTACTCTATCCAGCTGAGCTACGGACGCGCAGGCTTTCTCAAGATACACTTGAAGAAAAGAATGGCGGTGAAGGAGGGATTCGAACCCTCGATACGGCTATAAACCGTATACTCCCTTAGCAGGGGAGCGCCTTCAGCCTCTCGGCCACCTCACCACACAAATTAATGGCGCGCTCGGGAGGATTCGAACCTCCGACCGCCTGGTTCGTAGCCAGGTACTCTATCCAGCTGAGCTACGAGCGCACACTTAATTCGGTTTTACCAGTACCGCCTATGGCCATACTGTTTTCAATAATGGCGCGTCCGGGAGGATTCGAACCTCCGACCGCCTGGTTCGTAGCCAGGTACTCTATCCAGCTGAGCTACGGACGCGCAATGCAAGATCATTCACTCTAAAAAAATGAATGGCGGTGAGGGAGGGATTCGAACCCTCGATACGGCTATAAACCGTATACTCCCTTAGCAGGGGAGCGCCTTCAGCCTCTCGGCCACCTCACCGTCTTGCGGGGGCCCATATTACTGCCAGCCAAAAATAAGTCAAACACTTTATTATGAAAAAACGACATCCACTGCGCGGATGCGCACTTAATAGCCAACACGGCACATTATCGCCCGTAAAGGCCCTGTATCTCTTCTAGATTCAAGAGTATGGCGTGAGGGGCAGTTACAAAAAAGGCCAGCATGAAAGCCGACCTTCTTCGAATTAGTAGTTACCAGAACCCTGGGAACCCGTTTCTTTTTCCGCTTGAATGCGCATGTAAATTTCTTCGCGGTGAACAGAAACTTCTTTCGGTGCATTTACACCGATGCGAACTTGGTTACCTTTAACGCCAAGAACAGTAACGGTGACTTCATCACCGATCATTAGCGTTTCACCTACGCGACGTGTCAAAATTAGCATTCGTGTGCTCCTTGAGTAATCTCAGTATTATAAGAGTTAACGTTTATTATCCAACAATATTTACATTTTCGTAAATGTTCACTGCTCAAGAAACAGCGAGAAGTGGTCGATTATCCAGACTTTCCGGCTCCACCACAAATTTTTTATGGATATGTTCTACAGCTAACTGTAAATCTTGCCCATTGATCAATAGTGAGACACAACGAGCAGTGCTTTTTCTTTGAAAGACACCCACCCCTTTTTCTGCCAACGAGGCAGCCACTTGTGTGCTGCGCCCTTCTACCCCTTCCCCGACTAGGGTCAGTGTAGCAACAGCGGGTTGCGCCAATTCTGTTTTGTCTAATACAACATTCAGCCGGGCCAATTCATCATCGGCCGCAACGATACAGGTCACTTGCTGACTATCACCATAGCACCAAGCATCGACACCCAACAAGCTTAACTGTTGTTCCACTTTTTCAAGCGGTTGTGCCACTCGGTAGAGTGCCTGCTGGCCTTTAACGGCAACGCCGGCAGCCCCTGTTGATGAAACTTCCGAGAAATCGACCAAGGTTCCTTCCCCTTCATCAAACGATGACAGGACCCTCAACGGAACCTGGTGTTGCTCAGCATATTCAACCGACTGTAATTGTAGCACTTTTGCGCCATGTCGTGCCATTGCCGTCATATCATCGAAATGAATCGTCGACAAACGGGATGCTTCACTGACCAAACGGGGATCCGTTGTATAGACCCCGTCGACATCCGTGAAGATCTGGCACTCATCCGCAGCCAGTGCACCAGCGATAGCGACCGCGGTCGTATCTGAGCCACCGCGCCCCAAGGTCGTGATGTTATTTCGGCCATCACGCCCCTGGAAGCCAGCGACCACCACTATATGGTCGCGTGCCAGCAGCTCAGTCACTACTTCGGTCTCCACCTCAGTGATAGTGGCATTATTAAATACAGTATCAGTGCGGATACCTAACTGATCACCAGTCAATGATGTTGCCAAATAGCCCCTTTTGTTCAGGGCCATCGCGAGCAGGGCAATCGTGACCTGCTCGCCGGTTGACAACAAGACATCCAGCTCACGCTGGGTGGGGACAGCATCTACCTGTTTTGCCAGCCCCAGCAAACGGTTAGTCTCGCCAGCCATTGCCGAGACAACCACCACTACCTGATGACCAAGCTGGCGCGCTTTGATCACGCGCTCAGCCACCGCTTCAATACGCTCGATGCTCCCGACCGACGTACCGCCAAATTTCTGCACTAATAGTGCCACTGCACCTCTCCAACTATTACAGTTTTTCAACCAACCAAGGGGTTACTGACTCCAGTGCAGCAGGCAATGCTGCGGCATCAGTACCACCGGCCTGGGCCATATCCGGACGACCGCCACCCTTACCGCCAACCTGCTGGGCAACAAGGTTAACCAGCTCACCAGCCTTCACCTTGCCAGTTAGATCTTTGGTTACACCGGCAATCAGACCAACTTTGTCACCGCTGACGTTACCCAATACAACAATACCGCTGCCTAGCTGGTTCTTCAGCTCGTCAACCATACCGCGTAGGGCTTTGTTGTCTGCACCTTCAAGCTTGGTTACCAACACCTTAACGCCGTTGATTTCCTGTGCCTTGTTGATAAGGCCTGCACTTTCCTGCGCAGCCAACTTGTCTTTAAGCTGCTGGATTTCTTTTTCCAGCTGCTTGCTGTGAGACACAAGTGCGCTCACCTTGGTCGCAACTGACGCCGCGTCAGACTTCACTAGGCTTGCGGTTTCTGCCAGTAGCGCTTCCTGATCGTGTAGCGCTGCAATCGCCGCTTCGCCGGTTACGGCTTCGATACGGCGGATACCCGCTGCGATACCACCTTCAGAAACGATCTTGAACAGACCAATATCACCCGTGTTAGAGGCATGGATACCACCACACAGCTCAACTGAGAAGTCACCCATGCTCAGGACGCGAACTTCATCATCATATTTCTCGCCAAACAGCGCCATCGCGCCTTTTTCTTTGGCTGATTCGATGTCCATCACATCAGTGTTGATCGCGTGGTTGAAACGGATTTGTTCGTTCACGACACGCTCGATTTCACGCAGTTCTTCCGTCTTCACCGCTTCTAGGTGAGAGAAGTCGAAACGCAGGCCTTCAGGCTTAACCAGTGAACCCTTCTGAGTCACGTGCTCGCCAAGCAGGTTACGCAGTGCTGCGTGTAGCAAGTGAGTGGCTGAGTGGTTCAAGCTAATCGCTGCACGACGCACTGCATCAACCGTTGCGGTTAGCTTATCACCCACTTTCAACACACCTTCAGCCAACTTACCGGTATGACCGATAGCGTTGCCGAACTTCTGGGTATCAGCAACCACAAACTGAACACCGTCAGCCGTCATTGCACCCGTATCACCACACTGACCGCCTGACTCAGCGTAGAACGGCGTGTTGTCCAATACGATCAAACCGTCTTCACCAGCGTTGATTGCATCAACGGCTTCGCCTTCACGGTAAAGCGCAACTACAGTGGCTTGACCTTCGGTCGCCGCGTAACCGCAGAACTCAGTTTCCGCATCGACTTTGATCGCATCGTTGTAATCAACACCGAACTGACCTGCATCACGTGCACGCTGACGCTGGGCTTCCATTGCATCGTTGAAGCCTTCTTCATCGATAGAAAAACCACGCTCACGAGCGACATCGTTAGTCAAATCAGCAGGGAAACCGTAGGTGTCGTAAAGTTTGAACACGGTTTCGCCGTCAAGCACTTTACCGTCAAGGTTGTCCAGCGCTTCAGCTAGGATCGCCATACCACGATCTAGAGTGCGGCCGAAGTTGTCTTCTTCGATCTTCAGTACTTTCTCGACCATTTCCTGCTGTTTCTTCAGCTCTTCGCCAGCAGTGCCCATGATCTCAGCCAGAGGACCCACCAACTTGTAGAAGAAGGCACCTTTCGCGCCCAGCTTGTTACCGTGGCGAACAGCACGGCGGATAATACGGCGCAGTACATAGCCGCGACCTTCGTTTGATGGCATCACGCCATCAGCGATCAGGAACGCACAAGAGCGGATGTGGTCAGCCACAACGCGCAGTGACTGGTTGCCCAGATCGTCATGGCCAATAACAGCTGCAGCTTCTTTGATCAGGGTCTGGAAGATATCGATCTCGTAGTTTGAGTGCACGCCCTGCATGATCGCAGAGATACGCTCGATACCCATACCGGTATCTACCGACGGCTTAGGTAGCGGCTCCATGGTACCGTCAGCCTGACGGTTGAACTGCATAAATACGTTGTTCCAGATCTCGATGAAACGGTCGCCATCTTCTTCAGGTGTGCCAGGGCGGCCACCCCAGATGTGATCACCGTGATCGTAGAAAATTTCGGTACAAGGACCACAAGGACCTGTGTCACCCATCTGCCAGAAGTTGTCAGACTCGAACGGCTTGCCGCCTTTCTTGTCGCCGATACGCACGATGCGGTCAGCCGGTACACCTACTTCTTTATTCCAGATGTCGAACGCTTCATCATCGGTCTCGTAAACAGTAACCAGCAGACGGTCTTCCGGCAGCTTCAGTGTCACTGTCAGGAATTCCCAAGCAAACTTGATCGCGTCTTGCTTGAAGTAATCGCCGAAGCTGAAGTTACCCAGCATTTCGAAGAAAGTGTGGTGACGGGCGGTAAAGCCAACATTTTCCAGGTCGTTGTGCTTACCACCAGCACGAACACAGCGCTGAGCTGTCGTTGCTCGAGTGTAGTTGCGCTTTTCCAGACCTAGGAATGTATCTTTAAACTGGTTCATACCCGCGTTGGTGAACAGCAACGTAGGGTCATTGGCAGGCACAAGAGAAGAACTCTCGACTACCTGATGGCCTTTACTCTCAAAAAACGCAAGAAACGCACGGCGAATCTCATCAGTGCTCATGTACATTGGCAAATCCTGAATAATGCTTTTATGTAAACTGAATGGTCGAATTTAACTGTCTTAATCGCCTGCCCTGAGTTCCACCATGCCCTCGGCAGGACAATTCGGGCAGGCAGTGATGGGACTAAAATAAATTCTTTGGCGGTTATTGTAAAACAACGGCAGCCAATACGGGAAATGTTATGTTCAGAAATACGGCAATTTGTCCCCCATCGGCGGTGTGCAGGGGTGAGATTTAGGGGATTGAAGGTGGGATTCCAGCTATTGGCGGCTGATTGCCGCCATCTCAGTACTCATCGTCGACGCCGAGAGCATATTTCACCTGCTCGAAGTCAAAGCCCCGAGATTGCATAAAACGCAGACGACGGGCTTTTTCCTTATCCGTTTCCATCGGGGTGTCGCCATACTTCTTCCGGGCAACATCACGGGCATGCTCGAACCAGTCGAACTCATCGTCTTCGAACAGCTGGCGAATAACTTCCTCATGGATGCCCTTGAATTCCATTTCCTGGCGGATCCGCAGCAGCCCCCAGCCCTTGGCAATACCGTTATTTAGCAACCGCTCGGCAAGGCGGGCGTCATCAAGCCAGTTATAGTCTTGGCACAGCGAAACGGCCTCATCGACTTCAGCCTGCTCATAGCCGCGTGCCAGCAACTTTTTCTGCAGCTCCAGCTCGGCATGGTCACGGCGTGACAAATACCTCACGGCAGCCTGCTTGGCACTTTGTGCTGGTTTCTTAGTTCTCATGGTCTTCTCGCTCCAAACAAAAAACGGGCGGGGTAATGCTACCCCGCCCGTTTTGCTATTCTGTCACCTAGCCTGACAGGCTAAATGATTTAGAACGCCTGATCTTCGGCATCTTCTTCAACTTGGGCGTCTGCTGCCGCTTCTTCCAACACTGCTGGTGTTAGCAGAAGTTCACGCAATTTCGCTTCAAGCTCTTCGGCAATATGGCGGTTTTCCTCGATGTACTTACACGCATTTGCCTTACCCTGGCCGATCTTGTCGCCCTGGTAGCTGTACCAAGCACCGGCTTTCTCAACCATCTTGTTCTTCACGCCAAGGTCGATAAGCTCGCCGTAGCGGTTGAAGCCTTTGCCGTAAAGGATCTGGGTTTCAGCCTGCTTGAACGGTGCAGCAATCTTGTTCTTAACAACCTTGATACGGGTTTCGTTACCAACGACCTCGTCACCTTCTTTGATCGCGCCAGTACGACGGATATCAAGACGAACAGAAGCGTAGAACTTCAGGGCATTACCACCCGTAGTTGTTTCTGGGTTACCGAACATCACGCCGATCTTCATACGGATCTGGTTGATGAAGATACACATGCAGTTAGACTGCTTCAGGTTACCGGTGATCTTACGCATTGCCTGAGACAGCATACGTGCCTGCAGACCCATGTGCGAGTCACCCATCTCACCTTCGATTTCAGCCTTAGGCGTTAGGGCGGCAACGGAGTCGACAACCAGAATATCAACCGCGCCAGAGCGTGCTAGGGCATCGGCAATTTCCAGCGCCTGCTCACCGGTATCCGGCTGGGAAACCAATAGCTGGTCGATATCTACACCCAGTTTTTGGGCGTAAATTGGGTCAAGGGCATGCTCAGCATCGATGAAGGCACATGTCTTGCCTTGGCGCTGGGCAGCAGCGATAACTTCTAGTGTCAGCGTGGTTTTACCTGAAGATTCAGGACCGTAGATTTCAACAATACGGCCCATTGGCAGACCACCAGCACCCAAGGCGATATCGAGAGACAGAGAACCGGTAGACACGGTTTCGACATCCATAGTGCGGTTGTCGCCCAACTTCATGATCGAGCCTTTACCGAATTGCTTTTCAATTTGACCTAACGCGGCGGCGAGTGCCTTCTGCTTGTTGTCGTCCATTCGACTCTCCAAGGGATGCTTAATTAATGCTTAAACTAAGTACTGATAATGATGATTAGTATACTGTCTATTCATACAGTGTCTAGCACTGTATGAAAATTTTTTCGCCAAATTGATGTGGCTCCCGCATCTACTCAGGATTGCACCATGAGGGCAATCAATCCAGACAGCGCTTTTTCAACAGCTTGCTGGCGTACCTCTTGGCGATCGCCAGCAAAAAGGCAGGTTTCCACTTTCAGCTTACCGGTTGCATCGGCCCAGCCAAAGCACACAGTCCCGACGGGCTTCTCTTCGCTGCCGCCTCCAGGACCGGCAATACCACTGATCGCCACCGAAATATCGCCACGGGAATGCTCCAATGCCCCCAGTGCCATTTCAGCGACCACCGCTTCACTCACGGCGCCAAATTCAGCCAGGGTTTCTGCCCTGACACCGAGCATCTCCTGCTTGGCCTCATTACTGTAGGTCACGAAAGCCCGGTCAAACCAAGCCGAACTGCCTGCAATATCCGTGATTGCCGTAGAAACGCCACCGCCAGTGCAGGATTCGGCGGTGACCGCCACCCAATTGCGCAGACCCAAAGCCTGGCCGACCTGTAATGCTAATGCCATTATCACTCCCTAGTTGGTACCGCCAGACTCATGTGGCGTATTGCCTACACATTACTTGCCTCGCCAGCCGCGGGCAACCCCTTGGCGCTTGGCAAATTGTGCCGGAGGAAAAATACCCGCTCTCCCCTTTGCCGACAGGTCGGGATCACGTATCCTAAGCGACCAGAAACTTCCCCCGGGCAAGCAGGGTAATCCAGCCCACCGGCACAATGTAGCAGGCAACAACGTGACAATAAAAGGCATAGAAAAACACACCCCCATGATGCAGCAATTTCTTCGGATCAAGGCTGAGAATCCGGATGTCTTGCTGTTTTACCGGATGGGTGATTTCTACGAACTATTTTTTGATGACGCCAAGCAGGCTTCACAGCTGCTGGATATCTCGCTGACCAAACGCGGCTCTTCCAACGGCAACCCGATCCCGATGGCCGGGGTGCCTTACCATGCTGTAGAGGGCTACCTTGCCCGCCTTGTCCAGCAGGGCGTGTCTGTGGCTATCTGTGAGCAGGTCGGCGATCCGGCCACCAGCAAGGGGCCGGTCGAGCGCAAAGTGGTACGCATCATCACCCCGGGTACGGTCAGTGACGAAGCGCTGCTGAGCGAGCGCCAAGACAACCTGATTGCCGCCATCTACCACGAAGGCGACAAGTTCGGCTACGCTACGCTGGACATCACTTCGGGGCGCTTTATGCTCGCTGAACCCGAAACCGAAGAAGCGATGCAGGCCGAGCTACAACGCACCAGCCCTGCAGAGCTGCTCTACCCGGAAGACTTCGACCTGCTGGGCTTGTTCCATGGCATGAAAGGGGCACGCCGCCGCCCGGTATGGGAGTTCGACCTCGATACTGCCCGCCAGCAGCTCACCATGCAGTTCGGTACCCGTGACCTGGTCGGTTTCGGAGTCGAGCAAGCAGAGCATGGCCTTTGCGCTGCCGGTTGCCTGATGCAGTATGTCAAAGATACCCAGCGTACCGCCCTGCCGCATATCCGTGCCATTACCCTGGACACCAAAGATCATTCCGTGATCTTGGATGCCGCGACCCGCCGCAACCTGGAACTGACCCAGAACCTCGCCGGAGGCTTCGAGAGTACCTTGGCCTCGGTGCTGGATCAGACGGCAACGCCGATGGGCAGCCGCTTGCTCAAGCGCTGGCTGCACCAGCCTATCCGTGACCGCCAGCAGCTCAACGGCCGCCTTGACGCCATTACTGCCTTCAAGGATACCGGGCTGTTCTTGGATCTCGCCGGCGTATTGCGCCACATGGGAGACCTGGAGCGTATCCTTGCCCGCTTGGCCCTTCGCTCTGCCCGCCCGCGCGACCTTGCACGCATGCGCACGGCACTGCAGCACCTGCCGGAAATGGCTGAAATGCTCGGTGATATCGACCAAGCCCGTATCGGCGAGCTAGCCGGCCTGGCTGCGCCGATGGACGAGCTGTGCGAACTGCTTGAGCGTGCCATTATCGAGAACCCGCCGGTTGTGATCCGTGACGGCGGCGTATTGGCGCCGGGCTACAATGCCGAGCTGGACGAATGGCGTGATCTGGCCGATGGTGCCACCAAGTTCCTGGAAGAGCTGGAAGCCAACGAGCGCGAACGCCATGACATCGATAGCCTGAAAGTCGGCTTCAACAACGTCCACGGTTTCTATATCCAGGTCAGCCGAGGCCAGAGCCACTTGGTGCCGAGCCACTATGTGCGCCGCCAAACGCTGAAAAATGCCGAACGCTACATTATCCCTGAGCTCAAAGAGCACGAAGACAAAGTCCTCAACTCAAAATCAAAAGCCTTGGCGCTGGAGAAGAAGCTGTGGGAAGAGCTGTTTGACCTGCTGCTGCCACACCTTGAGCAACTGCAAAACGCAGCTGCTGCGATTTCCGAACTGGATGTGCTGGCCAACCTGGCCGAGCGTGCCGATACCCTCAACTACTGCCGTCCTGAGCTGACGGAAACCACAGGAATTGAAATCACAGCCGGCCGCCACCCAGTGGTCGAGCAGGTGCTGAGCGAACCGTTTATCGCCAACCCGATCTCGCTCCACCATGACCGCCGCATGCTGATTATTACCGGCCCGAATATGGGCGGTAAATCGACCTATATGCGCCAGACTGCACTGATCGCCCTGCTGGCCCACGTTGGTTCTTTTGTGCCGGCCGAAGCGGTCAAAATCGGCCCGCTGGATCGGATCTTTACCCGTATCGGTGCCTCCGATGACTTGGCGTCAGGCCGCTCAACCTTCATGGTTGAAATGACCGAAACGGCAAACATCCTGCACAATGCGACGCAGAATAGCTTGGTGTTGATGGACGAAATCGGCCGCGGTACCAGTACCTATGACGGTTTGTCACTGGCTTGGGCCAGTGCCGAATGGCTGGCCGACAAGATTTCAGCCATGACACTGTTTGCCACCCACTACTTCGAGCTGACCGAGCTGCCATCACTGATGGATGGCCTGGCCAATGTCCACCTCGATGCCGTAGAGCACGGCGATGAAATCGCCTTTATGCACGCGGTACAGGAAGGCGCTGCCAGCAAGTCCTACGGCTTGGCCGTTGCAAGCCTGGCCGGTGTACCAAAGCCAGTGATCAAACGCGCCAAGTTCAAGCTGCAGCAACTCGAAGCCAGCGGCCACCAACAAGCGGTTGCGCCAGCGAGCCAAGCCCCGGCTGCCGAACAGCAGCTCAGCCTGCTGCCGGAGCCAAGCGAAGTCGAGGAAGCACTGGCGCGTATCAACCCTGATGAAATGACCCCGCGCCAGGCGCTTGACGAGCTGTATCGTCTCAAAGCCTTGATGTAATTGGCTATTGGCTATTGGCTATTGGCTATTGGCTAAGCAGGAAATAAAAAGGGATGCCTCGTGGCATCCCTTTTTGATTGTAACCGTAAAAAGTCTTAATAAAAGTGTGTCGGTTTACAGTTGTTCCTGATTGAACAGCGACTCAATGCTAAGCCCTTGGTGGGTCAACATATCACGCAGCCTACGCAGCCCTTCCACCTGGATCTGGCGTACTCTTTCACGGGTCAAACCGATTTCACGGCCGACATCTTCCAACGTTGATGCTTCGTAACCCAGCAGGCCAAAACGACGTGCCAGCACTTCACGCTGTTTCGGGTTGAGCTCCTGCAGCCAATGAACGATAGATGTTTTGATATCGTCATCTTGGGTCGAGGTTTCGGGACCACCACTTTTTTCATCAGGGATGATATCCAGCAGGGCTTTTTCCGAATCGCCACCGATAGGATTGTCTACCGAGCCAACACGCTCGTTGAGGCGCAGCATCCGGTTGACGTCATCGACCGATTTATCCAACTTGAGCGCAATATCTTCCGCCGTCGGCTCATGGTCTAGCTTTTGTGCCAGCTCACGGGCAGTGCGAAGGTAAACATTCAGCTCTTTGACGACGTGAATAGGCAGGCGGATGGTACGGGTCTGATTCATGATGGCCCGCTCGATAGTTTGGCGGATCCACCACGTAGCATAGGTTGAGAAGCGGAAGCCGCGTTCCGGATCGAACTTCTCTACCGCGCGGATCAGGCCAAGGTTACCCTCTTCGACCAAGTCGAGCAGGGCCAGGCCACGGTTGCTGTAGCGGCGGGATATTTTAACCACTAAGCGAAGGTTACTTTCAATCATACGCTTGCGGGCGACTTCATCACCCCGCAAGGCACGGCGGGCGTAGAGGACTTCCTCCTCTGCGGTTAGCAAGGGAGAAAAACCGATCTCCCCCAGATAGAGTTGCGTCGCGTCTAGGGCTTTCTGCGTAGCCCCGTAGCGCGACATGTCGACATCATCGTCACTAGCACTAACATCTTCGGTTTTGGCTTCGGCAGTCGTGGAATCTACTTCCATTTCTTCTTCAAAGTCAAAATCTTCAATATCTGCAGCAGTATTGCTTCCACTCATAGCGCCTCCCAGATGGCGAGTTAGCAAGACATTACAACTTTACTATGCCATGTTGTCTATTTCGGTAAGTACCGCATAGGATCAACGGATTTACCTTTGTAACGGATCTCAAAATGCAGCTTCACTGAATTTGTGCCCGAGCTTCCCATGGAAGCAATTTTCTGGCCAACAGTGACTTTTTGCTGCTCCTTGACATAAACCTGATCATTGTGGGCATATGCACTGAGATAGTCATCGTTGTGCTTGATGATCACCAGGTTGCCATACCCACGGAGCGCATTCCCGGCATAGACCACCACCCCGTTTGCTGATGCATTGACAGCTTGTCCACGCTGCCCGGCGATGTCGATCCCTTTGTTGCCATTCTCCGAGTTGGAGAATTTGGCTATCACGCGCCCCTTTGAAGGCCAAGCCCATTTAGCCACTTTAGTGTTGCTAGGTTGCAGCTTAGTTGTAACAACTTTGTTGCTTTTGGTTTTCTGAGAGTACTCTTTTGTGGGAGCCGGATCAACATTTTTATTGGCGGCTTTTTGCTCGTTTTGCTTTTGCGTCGCTGCAACTTGGGTCGGTTTCTGGGTCGCCGGCTGGGCAGCAGGTTGTGAGTTAGCAACAGGCTTTGGCTGAGCAGGTTTTGAGCTTGTTGATTTTGTTGTTTTTTTCGCAGCAGGTGTAGCAGCTACGGCCACTGGCGCCGTGCGGCCATATTGCGGAGCGACATATTTCGGCCGCCAGAGCTGCAGTTTCTGACCGGGAAAAATGGTATAAGGCTTCGACAATTTATTACTTGCAATAATATCGTCGACATCACGCCCGGTAATGTATGAAATGAAGTAAAGGGTATCGCCCTTCTGGACCTCGTAATAACTGCCACGGTAGCTGCCACGCTCTAGGCTATGGTAGTCCTTGCCAAGGCTCGTCACCGGTGCCGGGCTATGATTACTGCAGCCAGACAGCATCAAGCCGGCAGCAATCGCTGCCAGCTTCCACATCCTTGCTGAAGACAACACCCTTACCATATTTCCTATGCCAACTCCCCGGCGACTAACGGAACAAAACGTACGGCTTCAATATCACGGTAAGCAAATCGCTCCCCTTCGCGAATAATCACTTTCAATACCTGCGAATGCTCGCCGACAGGGATCACCAAGCGGCCACCATCAGCGAGCTGGGTAAGCAGCTCTACCGGGATCTCAGCGGCAGCCGCGGTCACAATAATCGCATCAAACGGACCTTTCCCCGCCCAGCCCCGCCAGCCATCACTGTGCTTGGTCGAGACATTGTGCAATTCAAGCTGCTTGAGGCGGCGCTTTGCCTGCCACTGCAACGCCTTGATCCGCTCCACCGAATAAACATGGTCGACCATGTGTGCCAGTACCGCGGTCTGATAGCCCGACCCGGTCCCGATTTCGAGGATCCTTGAACCCGGCGACAGTGCCATCAGCTCGGTCATCTTGGCGACAATATACGGCTGCGAGATCGTCTGCCCGCAGCCAATCGGCAGGGCATTATTCTCATAAGCTTTGTGTGACAGGGCTTCGTCGATAAAGAGCTCCCGCGGGACAGATGCCATCGCCTGGAGTACCTTGTCGTCAGAAATCCCCTGCTGGCGCAAATAGTTCAACAACAGCGTCCGCTCGTCCACATAGCGCATTGCAACTATTTCTCCTGTTGCTCAATCCACGTGCCAAGCCCTGCCAGCGCATCATGCGCAGTAAGGTCTACCTGCAGTGGGGTTATCGATACACATTGCTGTTCAATGGCATAAAAGTCAGTGCCCGGCCCAGCGTCCTGGCATGGCCCCGGGGGCCCGAGCCAGTAAAGCTCCTTGCCTCGGGGATCAATACCCTTGACCATATTCTCCGCGCGGTGGCGGGCGCCAAGGCGAGTGACCTGCCAGCTGCCCAATTCAGAATAAGCGACATCCGGGACATTGATATTTAGAATTTTATTGCTCGGCAGCGGCGCTGACTGCATTTTTTGCAGAACTTGCTTCACGACCTGTGCGGCCGTGTCAAAGTGCTGGTGCCCCACCAAGGAGACCGCAATAGCCGGCACACCAAGGAAGTGGCCTTCTGTTGCCGCTGCTACCGTACCAGAGTAAAGCACATCGTCACCTAGGTTGGCACCATGGTTGATGCCGGCAACAACCACATCCGGACGCTCGTCGAGCCATTCGTTAAGCGCAAAGTGGACACAGTCCGTCGGTGTTCCCTCGACCGAGATGCACTGATCGCCTTCGTGGCGGATCCGCAGCGGGTTATCCAGCGTCAACGAGTTTGACGCCCCCGAGCGATTGCGATCCGGGGCAACGACCGTTACCTCGCCGATCTCGCTCAATACCTCTGCCAAGGTATTGATCCCCTGGGCAAAGATACCATCGTCATTACTGATCAGAATTCGCATAGCTGCCTTCCTGTTGTTCCAGCTCAACCATCAGCTCGCGAACCACCGCCGTGGCAAAGCAACCCGCTGGTAGTGCAAAAGAAACCGTGACCGTATCCTCTTGCTGCTGCCAGGCCAAATCCTGCGGTTTAAGCAGCAACGGACGGCGCTCATGGCGCATGCGGTTGTCACGGATCAGCTTGAGCAACAGCGGCTCCTGCTCGGCAATCGCCATTTCAAAGTCTTCTGCCTGGCCACTGGTTGGCAGAGCATTGTCGCCCATCATCGGCGCCGTGATGCAAGCCGTACCGTTATCGACTGCTTGCTGCCACTTCGCGATATCTGACTCTACCAAACGGTCGCGGTCGTCACCCGCCACTTCCAGCAAGTCACCTTCGATAACGGTATGGACATTCTGCTGCTCGATACGGGCAGACAGGATCATGTTGAACAACCATGAACGTGCTGCCGACAGGTAGAAGCTGCGCTTGCTCTTGTCGCGCACGCGGAATTCATCATTACCCCAGGCACGGGCCTTGGTGACATTGTTGCCGCCGTGGCCAAAGCGCTGCTCGCCAAAGTAGTTAGGTACCCCAAGCTGCTTCACCTGCGCCAGACGGGCAATCACATCCTCTGGCTGGTCAAGCTCGCGCAATGTCAGCTGGAACCAGTTACCGGTTAAATCACCCGGGCGAAGCTTTTTGTCATGGCGGGCTGTTTCCAGCACTTCAACACCCGGATGCTCAGCGACAAACTGGGTCAGGTCAGGATCGGGTTTACCCGGCAAGTGGACGCTTAGCCATTGTTCGGTCACCGCGTGGCGATCTTTCAAGCCGGCCCAGCTGACATCACGCGATTTCACATCGCAGGCTTTGGCCAGTTCATTAACCACATACTTGGTGTTTTCACCGGTTTTGCGGATCTTCACCATGAAATGCTCGCCCACACCGGCAAACTCAAAGCCAAGGTTTTCCTTTACTACAAAATCTTCAGGCTCAACCTTAATGCGGCCCTGACAGCTAGGTTGTCCATATAACCAGCTGAAGTTGTCCATTACCGTAGACATAATTACACCATTCTTTAGCAGCACCGAGATGCCAGGAGGCAGGGCTGTCTCGCCCTACCCGATTTAATCTTTGTTGATCAGCACTACCGCTTCACAGGCAATGCCTTCTTTGCGCCCGGTAAACCCGAGGCGCTCCGAGGTGGTCGCTTTGACATTGATGTTCTCAATACCGGTTTCCAAATCCTCGGCAATCGCTTGGCACATGGCATCGATATGCGGTGCCATTTTCGGAGCCTGGGCAATAATGGTGACATCCAGGTTACCCAATCGGTAGCCTTTTGCTTTTACTTTGCGGTATACGTCGCGCAGCAACATACGGCTGTCAGCCCCTTCCCACTCGGCATCGGTATCAGGAAAATGGCGCCCGATATCACCGGCGCCAATCGCACCGAGCAATGCATCGCAAACGGCATGCAGCGCAACGTCACCGTCGGAGTGGGCGATCAGCCCCTGCTCATAGGGAATAGCAACCCCGCCGATAATTACCGGACCTTCGCCACCAAATTTATGCACGTCAAAGCCGTGTCCAATACGCATCATTGCTCTTCCTTCAATAAGTGTTGCAGATAAAATTCCGCGATGGCGAGATCTTCAGGCTGGGTCACTTTGAGGTTATCTGCCCGGCCCGCCACCAGCTTCGGTGCCATACCGCAATGCTCCAGCGCCGACGCCTCGTCAGTCACTACCGCCCCGTCAGCCAAGGCGGTTTCCAACGCTTGCTTCAATTGGCCGGCACGGAACATCTGCGGTGTTAATGCATGCCAGAGATCACTGCGCTCAACGGTGACTGCGATAGCTTGCTGGCCATTGCCACGTTTCATGGTATCGCGTACCGGCGCCGCCAAGATAGCACCACACTCACTAGCCTGTGCCCCATCTATCAGCTTTTGCAGATCCTGCTGGCGCAGACATGGGCGAGCGGCGTCATGGACCAGCACCCAGGCATCAGGGTCATCAATCGCTGCCAGGCCAGAAAAGACCGAGTCGGCCCGCTCAGCCCCGCCGTCGACACGGGTAACCCGTGGGTTATCCGCCAGCGGCAAGGTGGGGTAATACGGATCTTGCACGCCAATAGCCACGACAACCCGGTCGATCATCGGGTGCTGCAACAAACGGTCGATGGTATGTTCGAGAATTGTCTTGCCCGCAATGTGCAAATACTGTTTCGGTCGGTCCGCTGCCATCCGGCTACCCACACCTGCAGCCGGTACGACTGCGATCATTTTATCTTTCATGGAATTCAATCACTGACAATTCGGAAAAAGGTCTCATCGGTTCCGATCATGCCCAGTTCGTTACGGGCGCGCTCTTCGATGGCTTCCTGACCACGGTGCAAGTCATGGATTTCGAAATACATTTGCTGGTTACGCTGAACCAGTTCGGCATTAGCCTGTTGCTGGACAGCAACGTTATCGCGCACCGCAAGGTAGTCGACCATACCGTTTTTGCCGAGCCAGAAGTCATATTGTAACCAGCTGAGGATAGCCAGTAGCAGAAGGTTTAACAATCGCATTGCGCCCTCTCGGCAATGGTATAGGAAATTAAGCTAATGATAACAGATTGAAACACAAAGGCGTGTCAAGCTGCTGGAAATAATACCAAACTGAACAATAGTCTGCTCATAAAAAAACCGCCCATAGAGGGCGGTTTTTGAGTATCAGCTCGGGTTACCCCGATACGCAGCTTTTAATTAAGCTTGGCCTTTAACTTCTTTAAGACCGTTGTAAGGTGCTTTCTCACCTAGCGCTTCTTCGATACGGATTAGCTGGTTGTACTTAGCAACACGGTCAGAACGGCTCATAGAACCAGTCTTGATTTGGCCAGCAGCAGTACCTACCGCTAGGTCAGCGATAGTTGCATCTTCAGTTTCACCAGAACGGTGAGAGATAACTGCAGTGTAACCAGCGTCTTTAGCCATCTTGATAGCAGCTAGAGTTTCAGTTAGAGAACCGATCTGGTTGAACTTGATAAGGATAGAGTTAGCAACGCCTTTCTCGATACCTTGAGCAAGAATCTTAGTGTTAGTAACGAATAGATCGTCACCTACTAGCTGAATCTTGTCGCCTAGTAGTTCAGTCTGGTGCTTGAAGCCATCCCAGTCAGACTCGTCTAGACCGTCTTCGATAGAAACGATTGGGTACTCAGCAACTAGGCCAGCTAGGTAGTGGTTGAACTCTTCAGAAGTGAAGATCTTACCTTCGCCTTTCATGTTGTAGTTGCCAGCTTCTTTGTCGAAGAACTCAGATGCAGCACAGTCCATAGCAAGAGTAACGTCTTTGCCTAGCTCGTAGCCAGCTAGCTCAACAGCTTCTTTGATTGCAGCTAGAGCAGCAGCGTTAGACTCTAGGTTAGGAGCGAAACCACCTTCGTCACCAACAGCAGTGCTCATGCCTTTAGACTTAAGAACTTTAGCTAGGTTGTGGAATACTTCAGCACCGATACGTAGACCTTCTTTAAGAGTCTTAGCGCCAACTGGCTGGATCATGAACTCTTGGATGTCAACGTTGTTATCAGCGTGCTCACCACCGTTGATGATGTTCATCATTGGTAGAGGCATAGAGAACTGACCAGCAGTACCGTTTAGCTCAGCAATGTGCTCGTATAGAGGCATGCCTTTAGCAGCAGCTGCTGCTTTAGCGTTCGCTAGAGATACAGCTAGGATTGCGTTTGCACCGAAGTTAGATTTGTTTTCAGTGCCGTCTAGGTCAAGCATGATCTGGTCGATTTCAGCTTGTGCTTTAGCGTCTTTACCTACTAGAGCTTCCGCGATTGGGCCGTTCACAGCTTCAACAGCTTTAAGAACGCCTTTACCTAGGAAACGAGACTTGTCACCGTCGCGTAGCTCAAGAGCTTCACGAGAACCAGTTGATGCACCAGATGGTGCAGCAGCCATACCTACGAAACCGCCTTCTAGGTGAACTTCAGCTTCAACAGTTGGGTTACCACGTGAGTCAATGATTTCACGACCTAGAACTTTAACGATCTTAGACATTGTGTTTCCTCTTGCTTTATCTTCAAATTAAAAGCTAAAAAAATAGCTGCAGCCATCACTGCCACAGCTATCCGTAATCCTTACTTGTTAAGCTCACCGCGCTGGTTTGCACCAGCCGCTTTCACGAAGCCTTCAAATAGAGGGTGGCCATCGCGAGGCGTAGAGGTGAACTCAGGGTGGAACTGAGCGGCCACAAACCATGGGTGGTTCGGGATCTCGATGATTTCCACCAACTTCTTGTCTGCAGACAGACCAGAAATTTTCAGACCTGCTTTCTCTAGTTGAGGAAGTAGGTTGTTGTTTACTTCGTAGCGGTGACGGTGACGCTCATGAATCGTTGGGTTACCGTATAGTTCACGCGCTTTCGAACCTTCAGCCAAGTGACATAGCTGAGAACCAAGACGCATAGTACCGCCAAGGTCAGATTTTTCGGTACGCTCTTCAACGTTGCCTTCGCCATCAACCCACTCAGTGATCAGGCCAACAACCGGGTTCTTGGTATCAGCGTTAAACTCGGTAGAGTGAGCGCCCTCAAGACCCGCAACATTACGTGCGAATTCAATCAATGCCACCTGCATACCCAGGCAGATGCCAAGGTAAGGAATTTTGTTTTCACGGGCGTACTGTGCAGTTAGGATCTTGCCTTCTACACCACGGCCGCCGAAGCCACCAGGAACCAAGATAGCGTCAAGGCCTTGCAGCGCTTCTTCGCCTTTGCTTTCGACATCTTGCGAGTCAACGTACTTGATCTTAACAGATAGGCGGTTCTTCAGGCCTGCATGCTTCAGAGCTTCGTTCACTGACTTGTACGCATCTGGTAGTTCGATGTACTTACCCACCATACCGATAACAACTTCGGCAGTTGGGTTAGCTTCTTCGTAGATCACCTGTTCCCACTCAGAAAGATCAGCTTCCGGTGCTGTAATGCCGAAACGCTGACATACCAAGTCATCAAGACCCTGAGCCTTGATAAGCTGTGGGATCTTGTAGATGGAATCTACGTCTTTCATTGAAATAACGGCTTTTTCCTGAACATTACAGAACAGTGCAATCTTGGCACGCTCGTTAGCAGGGATCATACGGTCAGAACGACATACCAGGATGTCTGGCTGAATACCGATAGAAAGCAGCTCTTTCACAGAATGCTGGGTTGGCTTAGTTTTCACTTCGCCAGCCGCTGCCAGGTATGGTACTAGTGTCAGGTGCATGAACATAGCGCGCTCGCGGCCTAGTTCTACAGCTAGCTGACGGATAGCTTCCATAAATGGTAGAGATTCGATATCACCTACTGTGCCGCCTACTTCGACGATAGCAACGTCGTGGCCTTCTGCACCAGCAATAACACGCTCTTTGATCGCGTTGGTGATGTGTGGGATAACCTGAATCGTTGCACCTAGGTAGTCACCACGACGCTCTTTACGCAGTACATCAGCGTAAACACGTCCCGCAGTGAAGTTGTTGCGCTTAGTCATCTTGGTACGGATGAAACGCTCATAGTGACCTAGGTCAAGGTCAGTCTCTGCACCGTCTTCCGTTACGAATACTTCACCATGCTGAATCGGGCTCATTGTGCCTGGGTCAACGTTGATGTAAGGGTCTAGCTTCATCATGGTCACTTTTAGACCACGTGCTTCTAGAATAGCCGCCAGCGATGCTGCAGCAATACCTTTACCTAGTGAGGATACGACCCCGCCCGTAACAAAAATGTAATTCGTTGTCATGTTTTACCTGGAAGATTGGTATAGAGGATATAAAAAGTATCTGGACGGGAAATTAGTATACCAGACACACTTTATTGCCACAACGTGAAAACTATCACAGCACGTTTGGTTTTTTTTTGTTTCAAATCAAATCTACTAAACTAGGTGACTATCCTTTGACCATTCCTTCGTCCGAGCGCTACTATCCTCTCCACCTAGCCTACTTTGTCTTCAGCTCGTTACGCTTGACCTCATCCCAGATCGCATCCAGATATTCGAGGGTGCATTCGTCGAGGCGCATTCCTCTTTCTAGCACAGTTTTCTCCACTTCGCGAAAACGGCGCTCGAATTTTTGGTTGGCACGTTGCAGGGCCACTTCCGGTTTGACCTGTACATGACGACTGAAATTGGCAACAGCAAACAACAAATCACCCATTTCTTCTTCGACTTTAGCCTGATCAGGTGACACTTGGATGACTTCTTCCATTACCTCTTCAATTTCCTCGTGCACCTTGTCAACGACCGGTCCCAGGGTATCCCAATCAAAGCCATGTTTGGCACAGCGCTTCTGGATTTTATCGGCCCGGGTCAGCGCTGGCAGCGCGCGCGGAATGTTGGCAAGGACACTGCTATCCTCCCCTTTCGCTGATCGCTCCTTGGCTTTCTCCGCTTCCCAGTTGGCGTTGATGTCCGCCTCGTTGGCAAACTCAGTATCGGCAAACACATGGGGATGACGGCGAGTGAGTTTTTCGTTGATCCCCTCAACCACATCATCAAAATCAAACAGCCCCTGCTCCTTGCCGAGCTGGCTGTAGAAAATCACTTGGAACAGCAGGTCGCCCAGCTCTTCACGGACATCCTCCCAGTTCTGCTGCTCAATCGCATCGGCCACTTCGTAGGCTTCTTCCAAGGTATGCGGCACGATGGTGGCGAAGGTCTGCTTCAGATCCCACGGGCAGCCATTGTCCGGATCACGCAGCTTGGCCATGATCTCCACCAGTTGTTCGATAGGGCGTTGTGATTTACTCATAGGATTCATCTCTGTCTGCAAAAAGAAAAAGCGGCAGCCTTGGCTCCCGCTTTTGTCGTCAATTTTAATAGTGCTTAGTGTAGTCTTTTCGCCTCGGCGACGTCTCTCACCTGCTCGATGCGCTTGAGCACCCGGCTCAGCACTTCCAGGTCGGTCAGCTCGATATCGAAGTCCATGATCGACATCTGCTTCTTGTAATCGACCCGGCTCTTCATCCCCGCGACTTTGACCTTCTCGTTGGCCAAGGTATTGGTCAGCTCTTTGAGCAGACCGTTACGCTCAGCGGCGGTGACCCTGACCGTGATGTGGTAGTTGCCTACAAAGCCGCCGCCCCACACCGTGTCAATGATCCGCTCAGGCGCGACATGACGGAGCTCTTCAAGCTGCTCACAGTCGCTGCGGTGCACCGAGATCCCGCGCCCCTGGGTGACAAACCCCTGGATGTCATCGCCCGGGATTGGCTGGCAACAGCGGGCCAGGTGGGTCATCAGGTTATCGACCCCTTCCACCACCACCGCATCACGCTGGGGCTTCTTGGTGGTTGCCGGCTTGCTGCTGGCCTCGGTCAGCTTCTCAAGCAGCTGCTGGTCTTCTTCCTCGGCAGTCGGCTTGTTAACCAAGGCGTTTATGTGGTTGATCACCTGGTTGATACGCAGGTCGCCACTGCCGATACCGGCAAACAGCTCATCGGCCGAATTGACATTGAAGCGCTTGAGCGCGTATGCCTCGGCATCCTTCATGGTGGCGCCGATTTTGACCAGCTCGATTTCCAAGATTTCACGGCCAGCCAGGATGTTCTTGTCGCGATCCTGCTTGCGGAACCAAGCATGAACCTTGGAGCGGGCACGGCTGGAGTTGACAAAGCCGAGGTTCGGGTTCAACCAGTCGCGTGAAGGGTTCGGCTCTTTCTGGGTGATGATCTCTACCTGATCACCCATCTGCAGGTTGTAGGTAAACGGAACAATCCGCCCCTCAACCTTGGCACCGATACAGCGGTGGCCGACTTCCGAGTGGATGTGGTAGGCGAAATCCAGCGGCGTTGCATCAAGCGGCAAGTCAACCACATCACCTTTAGGCGTAAAGGCATAGACACGGTCATCGAATACCTGGCTGCGCAGCTCTTCGAGCATCTCGCCCGAATCGGACATCTCTTCCTGCCAGGCCAGCAGCTTACGCAGCCAGTTGATTTTCTCGTCATACGATGACTTGGCACCGCCCGACGATGAACCGCTTTCCTTGTACTTCCAGTGGGCCGCAACCCCGAGCTCCGACTCTTCGTGCATCTGCTTGGTGCGGATCTGGATTTCAATGGTCTTGCCTTCCGGGCCCAGCACCACAGTATGGATTGACTGGTAACCATTGGGTTTCGGGTTGGCGACGTAGTCGTCAAACTCTTTTGGCAAGTGACGGTACTTGGTATGCACGATACCCAGCGCGGCATAGCAGTCCTGGATTTCGTCAGCAATGATCCGCACCGCACGGACATCGAACAGCTCGTCAAACGCCAGGCTCTTCTTCTGCATCTTGCGCCAGATACTGTAGATATGCTTCGGACGCCCCTGCACATCGGCTTTGATAGCCGAGGCTTTCATGTCGTCGGCCAAGTCGGTCACGAAGTGCTCGATGTATTGCTCGCGGTCAATACGACGCTCGGACAGCTGCTTGGCAATCTGCTTGTAGGTCTCCGGGTGACGGTAGCGGAAGGCGTAGTCTTCAATTTCCCACTTGAGCTGACCGATACCCAGACGGTTTGCCAGCGGCGCATAGATGTTGGCACACTCTTTGGCTGCTGCCCTGCGTACATCGTCCGGCTCGTCTTTCACTTCGCGTAGGTTGCAGATCCGCTCGGCGAGCTTGATCACCACGCAGCGGAAATCATCAACCATCGACAGCAGCATACGGCGGATATTATCCACCTGGGCCGACTGCTCAGCGCCTTCCTTGGTGGCGTTGAGCTGGCCGATGGCTGCCATCTGGCTGACGCCAGTGACCATCTGCAAAATTGTATTGCTGTAGTCTTCCTTGAGTTGCTCATGGCTGTAAACGCCGGCTTCCACCAACGGGAACAGCAAAGCTGCCACCAGCGTATCTTTGTCCATGCTGAGCGTTACCAGGATCTCGACCATCTCGCGGCCACGCCATAGCAATAATGACGCGCGCTCGTCCTCTGTCGTTAAATCGATACATCGCTGATAAGTCTTAACCAGATGCTTCGTCACCTTTGCATCTTGCTTCAGGCTATCAACCCACGAAGAAAGCTCGAATGTATCATTTTCCTTTAAATGCGCACCGCGAACTGCGACCATTTTTCTATCCTGTTTACTCTAATATTCTGAGCCTATCGCTTGATAAATAACGCCATCGACTCCAAATGCCCGGTATGAGGGAACATGTCCATCATACCCAACCGTTCCAACTGATAACCTTCTTTCAGTAATACCTGGCTGTCTCGTGCCAGCGTTGCCGGATTACAGGAGACATACACCACCCGCTCCGGACCCAAATTTACCACGTGCTGCATAACACCAGCTGCACCGGCCCGGGCTGGGTCGAGCAAAACCTTACTGAATTTTTCTTTTGCCCACGATTTTGCCGTGACATCTTCTTCTAGGTTCGCTTGATAAAACTCAGCATTAACCTGTTGATTCTTTTTTGCATTCTCTGATGCACGATGCACCATCTCGTCGACGCCTTCAACACCAACCAGTGCTTTTGCTCGCTTTGCGAGCGGTAAACTGAAATTACCAAGCCCACAGAATAGATCAAGTACCCGGTCATCAGGTCCGACAGCCAACCAGTCCATGGCCTGCGCGACCATCTTCTGGTTCACCTTGCGGTTAACCTGGATAAAGTCTTTCGGCGAGAAAGCCAGCTCTAGGCCATCCAGCTCATAATAAGGTGCTGGCCCGGAAATGCTATCAAGAGCATCAGAAGTGGGCGCCAGGTACAACATTAGCTGGTGCTGGCCAGCAAACTGACGGATGGCGGTCATGTCTTTTTCAGAAAATGGCTGCAGATGGCGGATCAGTACCACCCGGCCGTTATCGGCCTCCACTAACTCGACATGGCCAAGGTGCTTGCGGCCCTTCAACTGGGATAATAGAGCCCGTAATGCCGGCAAAAGTTCATTCAGAGACTGCGCCAGCACCGGGCAATGCTCAACATCGACGATTTCCTTGCTCTGCTTTTTGCGAAAACCAATCTTTAGCTCACCGCCTTTTGGCATAATGCTCAAACGGGCACAGCGGCGGTATTGCCACTCATCACTGGTGATAGGAGCGACTTGCTCGACCTGCTCACCCGTGCGGGCAAATTTGCCCATCAGCTCTGACAGCGATTGCTGCTTGGCTGCCACCTGACCCTGATGAGATAAATGCTGCAGGTTACAACCACCACAATGGTCATAGATCGGGCAGGCCGGCGCAACGCGCTCACTGCTGTCGCTCAGGCGACGGATCACCTTGGCTCGGGCAAATTGCTTTTTGTCTTCCGTCAGCTGGATAATTGCCTTCTCCCCTGGCAATACGCCCTCGACAAACACCGGCTTGCGGTCGAGGTGGCCGATACCGGCACCTAGGTGGTCGAGCCGGCTGATAGTGATTTCTTTATGCTTGGTATCGGTTAATTTTCTTTTCTGAGGCTTGAAAAAGCGTGCCATAGTAATTGGATCCACGGAGCAATTTGCCCAAACTGGTGATTTCAACAACAGTTTAGGATGAGTTGATTGTCGAATAGCCTGACTTTCATTAAGCTAGCGGCCATAGATGGGATAATTGTCCCATAGAATCGCATTCTTGTAATTAAGAGAACCATGACCAAATATGGACTTCGTGCCAGGGTATTCACCCTGACATTAGCACCGACGCTGATTATTGGCCTGCTTTTGAGCGCTTTTTTTACCATGAGCCGATACCGCGATCTTGAACACCAGCTTATCTCGACCGGTGCCAGCATTATCGAGCCTTTGGCGATCTCCACCGAATATGGCATGGCCGACCAAAACCGCGAGGCCGTGCGCCGGCTGATCAGCTATGCCCACCGCAAGCATTCGCAAATCGTGCGCAGTATTGCGGTTTTCAATACCAACAACGAGCTGTTCGTCACCTCGAATTTCCACCGTAACTTCGAGGCACTGATGTACCCGGAGGATCAACCGATCCCGATGCTGCTGGATACCCGGCTCAACGAGAACTCGCTGATCCTGCGCGCGCCGATCCTCAAAGAAGGCCAGTTCAGCAATTCATCGGTTCCCGGCTACCAAGCCGAAGTCCTCGGCTATATCTCCCTTGAGCTCGACTTGAGTGCCCTGCGCCTCCAGCAGTACCAAGAAGTATTTACCGCGCTGATGGTGCTGCTGCTCGGCCTGACGCTGTCATCCCTGTTTGCCTACCGGCTGATGAAAGATGTCACCCGCCCTATCTCGCACATGGTGAGCGTGGTCGACCGGATCCGCCGCGGCCACCTTGATGTCCGTATCGAGGGCCAGCTTCTGGGCGAGCTCGATACCCTGAAAAACGGCATCAATGCGATGGCGATTTCGCTGTCTGAATACCATATCGAGATGCAGCAGAGCATCGACCAGGCGACGTCTGACCTACGCGAGACGCTGGAACAGCTGGAAATCCAGAACGTTGAATTGGATATCGCCAAGAAGCGGGCGCAGGAAGCGGCACGGGTCAAGTCCGAGTTCCTGGCCAATATGTCGCACGAGCTGCGTACCCCGCTCAACGGGGTGATCGGCTTTACCCGCCAGATGCTCAAGACCCGGCTCAGCACTAGCCAGCAGGACTACCTGCAGACCATCGAGAAGTCGGCCAACAACCTGCTGACCATCATCAACGATATCCTCGACTTCTCCAAGCTGGAAGCCGGCAAGCTGCTGCTTGAAAACATCCCGTTCGACTTTACCGAGTCCCTCGATGAAGTCATGAAGCTGCTTGCCCCGAGCGCCCACGAAAAAGGGCTGGAGCTGACTCTCAAAGTCGACCACCGTATTCCAAGCGGCATGATTGGCGACCCGCTCCGTATCCAGCAGGTTCTGACCAACCTGATCGGCAACGCAGTGAAGTTCACCGAGCGCGGCAATATCGATGTGTCAGTTGAACTCAAGACCGAGCGAGACGAGAGCCTCGAGCTGCAGTTTATGGTGCGTGATACTGGGATCGGGATCTCGGAGCGCCAGCAGGCCCAGCTGTTCCAAGCCTTCAGCCAAGCCGATGCCAGCATCTCCCGCCGCTATGGCGGAACAGGCCTTGGCCTTGTGATCACCCAGAAGCTGGTCAGCCAGATGGGCGGCGAAGTCAGCCTGACCTCGCGCCTGCACCAGGGCTCGACCTTCTGGTTCAGTCTGCGCTTGAACAAGACCGATCTGCCAGTATCGCAACCTATCGACACCCACTCGTTGATGAACAAGAAGCTGCTGCTTATCGAGCCGAACATGCAGGCAGCATCGGTGATCCAGCAGCGTTTGATCCGCGCCGGCATCCATGTCACATACCGCTCGAGTATGCCAGACGATGCCGAGCAGCATGACTTTGCCCTGCTCAACCTATCGCCGGGCGAACAACCGCCAATCGCCACCTTGCTCGACCAGGTCTTCAAAGCCGAACAGCTGAGTGAGAAAGTGGTCGTTAGCCTGCCGACCACCGAGCTGGCGCTGTCAGAGCGCCTGATTAATGCCGGGGTAACCTCCTGCCTGCCTAAGCCGCTGGGGCATCGCAAGCTGTTCGAGGCGCTGGTCAGCGAGCCCGATCCGTTCAGCGAGCCGGAGCCACAGCCAATCACTACCGAAGCGCCGAGCATCCAGCCGCTAACGGTTATGGCGGTTGATGACAACCCGGCCAACCTCAAGCTGATCTCCGCCCTGCTGTGCGAGCGGGTAGAGACAGTGATCACCGCCAGCGGCGGTCGCAAAGCGGTAGAGTACGCCCACCAGAAAGAGTTTGATTTGATCTTCATGGATATCCAGATGCCGGAGATGGACGGTGTCACCGCCTGCCAGGAGATCCACAAGACCGACCTCAACCATTCAACCCCGGTGATTGCCGTTACCGCCCACGCCATGGCCGGCGAGCGCGAACGCCTGATTGAAGCGGGGATGGATGACTACCTGACCAAACCTATCGAAGAACGGATCCTGCAGCAGATCCTCGCCAAGTGGACCACACCGCACGACAAGCCGGTGACTGAGCTCAATGCGCCGCAGCAGGAACCAGTAGAGGTTGAAGAAGAAAAAAGTGAGGCGCCAGCTCCAGTGAATAGCAATGTCAGCTGGGACTGGGATCTGGCCTTGAAGCAAGCCGCAGGCAAAGAGGATCTCGCCAAGGACATGCTGCAAATGCTGCTCGACTTCATGCCGGAAGTGGAAATGCTGGTCAACGAAGCACTCGACGGCAAGGATATCGAGTTGTGGCCGCCAATCCACAAGCTCCATGGCAGCTGTGCCTACAGCGGCGTTCCCCGCCTAAAGAGCCTGTGTCATACCATAGAAACCGAGCTCAAGGTTGGTGCCAGCACCGACGATATCGAACCCGAACTGTTCGAACTCATCGACGAGATGAACAACGTGGTCAAGGCATCGAAGGCTTATAGGCATTAAAGATCCTAGGTACGGGATCCTAGTTCCTAGGGGAAAGCGCTATACGAAATACAAAAAAAGCGAGTCAACTGACTCGCTTTTTCTTTTCAAGCTGTTAGCTCTTGCTTTGCCTAGGCACTAGGTTCCAGGATCTCGCCACCAGATTATTTTACGACTCCAGCACCACCGTTGCGACCGCGTACTTCTTCTCGTCGGCAATAGTCAGGTGGACATGGTTGACCCCCATCGCCGCGGCGAGTTCAGCCGCCCTACCCGACAAAGCCAGCAAGGGCTTGCCGCGCTCGTCATTGGTGACAGTGAAATCGTGGAAGCTCACCCCGCAGGCAATGCCGGTGCCCAGTGCTTTCGAGGCCGCTTCCTTGACCGCAAAACGCTTGGCCAGGTAGCGCCCCTGGTGCTTGAGCGACTGGTAGACCTCGTATTCAGCCGGTGCCAGCAGGCGCTGGGCAAAGGCATCACCGGTGCGGGCGAAGGCTTTCTCCACCCGCTCGATATCGGCGATATCCGTCCCCAAGCCAACAATCGCCATTAGCGGCGGGCACTCAGCATTTCAGCACGCATATCAGCAACGGCTTTCTCCAGGCCGTCAAATACCGCACGGCCAATGATAGAGTGGCCGATATTCAACTCGTACAGCTCTGGCAGTGCCGCAATCGGCTTCACATTGTGGTAAGTCAGGCCGTGGCCAGCATTAACCTTAATGCCCTGGTCGTCAGCGTAGCTCGCTGCAGCGGCGATCTTCTTCAGTTCGGCCTGCTGCTCTTCTTCCGTCTCGGCATCGGCGTAATGGCCGGTATGCAGCTCGATGTAAGGGGCGCCACAGGCTACCGCCGCATCAATCTGGGCACGGTCGGCATCGATGAACAGGGAAACCTTGATACCGGCTTCGGTCAGGGTCGCGGTTGCCGTTTTGATTTTTTCCAGCTGGCCTGCCACATCCAAGCCGCCCTCAGTGGTCAGCTCTTCACGCTTCTCCGGTACCAGGCAAACAAACTCCGGCTTGGTGTCCAGCGCAATCTGGACCATCTCATCGGTTACCGCCATTTCCAGGTTCATGCGGGTCTGGATAGTCTCGCGCAGAATGCGCACATCGCGGTCGGTGATGTGGCGGCGGTCTTCGCGCAGGTGGATGGTAATACCGTCTGCTCCGGCACGCTCAGCCACCTCGGCCGCGTGCACCGGATCAGGATAACGGGTGCCACGGGCATTACGCAGAGTCGCAATATGGTCGATATTCACGCCGAGTAAGATGTTGTTCATTTTCCGGTACTCCTTCCTCTAGGGATAAACAATTCCCTGCTTTTTAATGGCTTGCCGCCCAAATAAGGCTTCAGGGCGATTCGGGTGAAACGCTTGGCTGCCCGGAGCTGATCCGGGTTCTCGAACCGCCGCGCGGCAATCGCCTTTAGTTGTCCACCGGTGAAGGTCAGCTGGCCGACCGTCAGCGAGGCGATAAACCCCCGTTGTTCCCGGTAGTTATAAGTCATGGTGTCATCCACCGGCAGGCCGCTGCCCGCGCAGTGGAGGAAGTCCACACCATAGCCGAGATGATCCAGCAAAGCCAGTTCAAAACGGCGCAGTGCAGGCTCTGGATTCTCCGCCTGTGCCAGCTCACGCAGCACATTCAGGTAATCCAGAAACAACACAGGGTAAGGGGTATCAGTTTCCAGCACCCGTGCCAGCAACTCATTGACGTACATCGCCGAATACAGGATATAGCTGCGCATTGGCAGGCCGATACTGATCGGCTCGGCATGGGTTAATACAGGCATGGAACCTTTGCCGGACCATTTCATGAAGAGCGGGGTGAAGGGCTGGAGTGCCCCTTTGAGGTTAGAGCGCTTGCGGCGCGCGCCCTTCGAGAGAAGGGTAAGACGGCCCGAGTCCTCGCTGAAGACGTCGAGGATCAGGCTCGTCTCGCTATAAGGACGAGTATGAAGGACAAAACAACGCTGAAGCCCTTCCATTCGCTACCTTATAGATCGTCAATATAGCCTAGGCTACGCAGGGCACGTTCGTCATCCGCCCAACCGGATTTCACTTTAACCCAAAGCTCAAGGTACACCTTGCGCTCGAACAGATCTTCCATGTCGATACGGGCTTCGCGGCCGATGGTCTTGATCTTGTCACCACCCTTGCCGATCACCATTTTCTTCTGGCCTTTACGCTCAACCAGGATCAGGCCATTGATATCAAAGCCATCGGTATCCGGGTTGTAGTCAAAACGCTCGATTTCCACTGTGATCGAATATGGCAACTCGTCGCCAGTAAAGCGCATCAGTTTCTCACGGATGATTTCTGACGCCATGAAGCGCTGAGAGCGGTCGGTCACATACTCTTCAGGGAAGTAGTATTCACCTTCAGGCAGGTGCTCGCGAACGATTTTCTCCACCGCATCGATGTTGGTGCCGTGCTTCGCCGAAACCGGCACCACGTCGACAAACTCCATCTTGCTCGATAGCTCCTGCAAGTGAGGGAACAGTTCGTGCTTGTCTTTGACGTTGTCGACCTTGTTGACCAACAGCACGGTACGCAAGCCAGACTTGGCCAGCTTGTTAAGTACCATCTCATCGTCTTTGGTCCACATGGTACCGTCAACCAAGAACAATACCAGCTCAACATCCGTCAGCGAGCTGCTGGCAGCACGGTTCATCAAGCGGTTGATGGTACGCTTCTCTTCGATGTGAAGGCCCGGGGTATCGACGTAAACCGCCTGGTAACCGTCACGGGTATCAACACCCATGATGCGGTGGCGCGTGGTCTGGGGTTTACGCGAAGTAATAGAGAGCTTCTGGCCTACTAGGCGATTCAGGAGCGTCGATTTGCCAACGTTCGGGCGGCCAACGATGGCAATGAAGCCACAATGTTGCTTGTCTGTCATGATTCCAACTGCTTAAGTGCAATTTCTGCCGCTGCCTGCTCTGCCTTGCGCCGGCTGCCGCCTTTACCGATAACAGGTTTCTCCAAACCTGCCACTTCACACTGCACCGTAAACTCTTGGTTGTGCGCCTCGCCATGCACCTTGGTCACCGTGTAGGCTGGCAATGGCTGGCGACGCCCCTGCAGGCACTCCTGCAGGCGGGTTTTCGGATCTTTCTGGTTGATGCCCGGCTTGATAGTTTCAAGGCGAGACTGGTACCAGCGAAGCACGATGCCACGCACATTTTCGATATCGCTATCAAGGTAGATGGCACCGATGATTGCCTCGACACAGTCTGCCAGGATCGAATCACGGCGGAAGCCACCGCTTTTCAGCTCACCTGGGCCGAGCAGCAAGTGATCACCCAGGTCGAACTCGCGGCCCAACTCTGCTAATGTCTTACCGCGCACCAGCGTGGCACGCATGCGGCTCATGTCGCCCTCGTCCACAGCCGGGAAGCGGTGGTAGAGGTCGTCGGCAATCACGAAGCTGAGGATCGAGTCACCCAGGAACTCAAGGCGTTCGTTGTGTGTCCCGTTGGCACTGCGGTGTGTCAGTGCCAAAGTCATCAAGTCTAGATTGTTAAATTGGTAACCCAGCTTACGCTGAAGTCTGTTTGCAGGAGTGGTCATTTTTTCCCGATCAGTTTATGCCACCGATGCGACTGAATCGCACACCGGTAGGAATCCAAGATGGAAGTACACTGTCAGCACCTCGTTCAAACTCAAAGCTGATCCAGATCCCGACCGCTTTGCCCACTAGGTTAGCTTCAGGTACGAAGCCCCAGTAACGGCTGTCTGCACTGTTGTCGCGGTTGTCACCCATCACGAAATATTGGCCTTCCGGTACTACCCACTCACTGACACCCGGACGAGGCTGGTAGGCCAGCGTACGGTCGCGCTTGAGTGGATGAACCAGGATCTGGTGCTCATGTTCGCTCAACTGCTCGTTGAACTGCACCAAACGGGTCATGCCCTGGCTAAATTCGCTGTCGGTCATCTCTGTCAATGGTACTGGCTTACACTCGTTCGACCCTTTGGTCGCCACACAAAGTTGTTTGTGGGCACTGTAGCGAACGGTGTCGCCCGGCAAGCCAACGACGCGCTTGATGTAATCGATGTTCGGTTGAGGCGGGAACTTGAATACCACGATATCACCGCGCTCTGGTTCACCGGTTTCAACCATTTGGTGGCGGAAAACCGG
The DNA here is from genome assembly GCF_056160145.1 of Photobacterium sp. ABD4_091. Classification (NCBI taxonomy): domain Bacteria; kingdom Pseudomonadati; phylum Pseudomonadota; class Gammaproteobacteria; order Vibrionales; family Vibrionaceae; genus Photobacterium; species Photobacterium sp. ABD4_091. The sequence goes on from NZ_JBSWWQ010000001.1 coordinate 1,073,299, forward strand.
GTCTTTCAGACCGTAGGCAAACTTCTCAACCAGAATAAAATCACCGACCAGCAAGGTCGGCATCATCGAACCGGATGGGATCTGGAACGGCTCATAAATAAATGAGCGAAATACCATAATAAGCGCGATCACCGGAAACATCGAACTGGCAGATTCTACCCAGCTCGGTTGCGGTGCCACGGCCTGTAGGGTTTTGGCATCCACCTGTTCGCCGGCATTGACAGCCGCCGCTTCAATTTTCAATTGACGTTTCGGCGCCCAGATAAATTTATCCAGAGCCCAAATGATCCCGGTCACCAGCGTTGCCAGCACCAAGATAAGCGAAAAAGTATTTGCCATTATCTTCCCTACTTATATCAACTACCGAGAAAACAGCGCCGGCCACTGCCATTACAGCCTACTCGATATAACAATGCAGCAAGACGGGCTTGCTGCATTGCTTATGTTATCAATGTCTTTGCTAATGGTAACAAGGTGTACACAAAAGCGTCCAGTGATAACAATACGTTATAGTTACTTGTCTTTGCCTACATGCAAGATAGCAAGGAAAGCTTCCTGTGGCAGTTCGACGTTACCGATCTGCTTCATTCGCTTTTTACCTTCCTTCTGCTTCTGCAGGAGCTTCTTCTTACGGCTCACGTCACCGCCGTAACACTTGGCGATAACGTTCTTACGCAACTGCTTCACCGTCGAACGGGCGATGATGTGGTTGCCGATAGCTGCCTGAATAGCGATATCGAACATCTGGCGAGGAATGAATTCCTTCATTTTCTCAACCAAGTCACGTCCACGGTACTGGGCGTTGTCTTTGTGAGTAATGATGGCCAGAGCATCGACGCGGTCACCGTTCAATAGGATATCAACGCGAACCATGTCTGATTCTTCGTAACGCTGGAAGTTGTAATCCAGTGACGCATAGCCACGGGACGTCGACTTCAGGCGGTCGAAGAAATCCAGAACCACTTCTGACATCGGGATATCGTATGTCAGGGCAACCTGGTTACCGTGGTAAACCATATCAACCTGCGTACCACGCTTCTCAACACACAAGGTGATCACGTTACCCAGGTAGTCACTTGGTACCAGGATATTACAGCGGGCGATCGGTTCACCGACAACTTCAATGTCATTCACAGCCGGTAGCTTAGACGGGCTATCAACGTAGATCATTTCACCATCGGTCTTCTTCACCTCATACACTACAGTCGGTGCTGTGGTGATCAGATCCAGGTTGTATTCACGCTCCAGGCGCTCCTGGATGATTTCCATGTGCAGCATACCAAGGAAGCCACAGCGGAAACCAAAGCCAAGCGCCGCAGAGCTTTCTGGCTCGTAGAACAACGAGGCATCGTTCAGGCTCAGCTTGCCCAGTGCATCACGGAAGTTCTCGTAGTCATCAGATGAGACTGGGAACAGGCCGGCATAAACCTGTGGTTTCACTTTCTGGAAACCTGGCAATGGCGTCTCGCTGCCGTGCTTGGCATGGGTCAAGGTATCACCCACTGGCGCACCAAGGATGTCCTTGATACCACAAACAACCCAGCCTACCTCGCCAGTACGCAGGATATCAGTATCAACCTGCTTCGGCGTGAAGATACCAATACGGTCAACACCCCATACCTGGCCGGTACTCATTACCTTGATCTTGTCATTCTTCTTCAGCTCGCCGTTTTTGATACGAACCAGAGAGACAACACCTAGGTAGTTATCAAACCATGAGTCGATAATCAGTGCCTGAAGCGGTGCGTCAGGATCGCCTTCCGGCGCAGGGATCGCAGATACGATATTCTCTAGAACATCGTCAACACCCAGACCGGTCTTCGCTGAACAGCGAGTCGCTTCTAGGGCATCGATACCCACGATTTCTTCAATTTCTTCTGCTACGCGCTCAGGGTCGGCTGCAGGCAGGTCAATCTTGTTCAAGATTGGCACTACTTCCAGATCCATTTCAATGGCGGTGTAACAGTTAGCCAGGGTCTGTGCTTCTACCCCCTGGCCGGCATCAACCACCAGCAGCGCACCTTCACAGGCTGCTAGAGAGCGAGATACTTCGTATGAGAAGTCCACGTGCCCCGGGGTGTCGATAAAGTTAAGCTGGTAAGTTTCACCATCTTGGGCTTTATAGTCGAGCGTCACGCTCTGAGCCTTGATGGTAATACCGCGTTCGCGTTCAAGATCCATGGAATCAAGAACCTGAGCAGCCATTTCACGATCGGAAAGGCCGCCACAGACTTGAATCAGACGGTCGGATAGGGTCGACTTACCATGGTCGATATGTGCAATAATCGAAAAGTTACGAATGTGCTTCATGAATTGGCGTGACTAACTCGTGATTAATAAATGAATGGGATCTACAGATCAAGTTGACGGATTCTACCGAATTTCGCCGCTAGTCGCTATCTTTCGATGCGCCATTTATCGCCAACCCTGCAGAAACCGGACTTCCCAGTACCCGAATAAGGTGAGGTTTGTAGGCTAAATCCCCTTCCACCCTCACCGCCAGGCGCCTTGCCAGCCATAAACCAAAGGCTGCACAGCCAAGTGCGGTCAGTATCACTCCCAGCTCACCGCCACCTGCCAGCACCACAAACCACCACTGGCCCAGCGCTGCACCTAGCACTAAGCATAGCAAAGGCAGCACATAAACCAGTGCTGCGGAATGAAGCATACTGCGTTCGGACAAACCGATTTCAACCACATCACCGACCTTGGCCGGTTTATCGGTCGCTATCTTGAGTTGGTGCTGACGTCCCGGCAGTGCCTTGCTGACAATGCCGGTCCCGCAGCTATCGCGGGAAGCACAGCTGCCACAGCTGGTTTGCTGCTGGCAGCTGACAGTGATCTCGCCGGGTTTGGCGGCAATCACTTCAGCAAGGGAGCGCATCATGGGGTTTGGCTCCCCGCCGCATCAAATACCACGGATTCCGCCACCCGGCGGGCTGTTGCCGGTGGGATATCACCGACGACCGTCACTTCTTTATCATTCATCAAATAGCTATGCAGGGTACGACGGCCTTGGCGCACCAGTTGTTCCCTGACGGTAAAGTTATCCGCCGAAGAGATGTAGATAGAGAAACTGAACAAGCCATCGCTGTACATTTTGCTCTCGACAGGGCGCTCGGTCATCATCAGACGGTGGCGATTGCGAGAAATCGACTCAAACCCTTGCGGCAGCCAGTTAACCTGCCAGTCAAGATCAGCCTGGGGCTGAGGGGGCAACTGTACCACAGCAGGCAGGTCGACGCTCTTGAGGCTTTTCAGTACATCGGCCACTTTAGGGTTGATGACATATGATACCGCCCGGTACTGCTCCAGCGGCTCGCCGTCACGGTCAAGCAAGTCGGCACGCATCACCAATTTGCTGCGGGTATCAATCCATAACAAGTAGGAGTAACGGGCACCATCTTTGGGCGCGATGCGCACCACATCACAGGCCACGCCTGCTTCACGGGCACGCCCCATCGAAATGAAATCGTAGTAGCCGGCCAACTCATTGATGTCGGTTTTCATGATCGGCGGCAGCGGTGCCACCATCTTGTTGCTGTCGATGGTAAACGGGTCTAGGCCCGGCTCGAAGTAGCTGACTTCATCACCGCGCTGGATAACCTCACGCGGCGGGCCGCTGAGGTAAACCAGGTGCGCATAGGTCTCGCCATCTTCCAGAGCATGGCGATAGCGCAGGGGTTCAATACTGTTTTTCTTGATTAAGATATACGACAGCTCATAGCTGAGCTTGCGGCTAGCCTCGTCCATTTGATGTAACAAAGCCTCGGCAGAAGAAACCGGTTCTTCCGCAGAGGCTTGGCACGGCATCGCGAGGCTGACCAGTGTCAATACACCGACCAGGAGTCTCTTCATTTATCCGCCATCGATTAATTCACTTCGAGCATTGTACGGTCAATAGAACCGTCTTCCGCGTTGAGACGAAGCTGTAATTCATAATCCTGCAACATGGCATTGATGCGGCGACGTTGTTCCATCACCTGCTCTTCGCTCGGCCCGGCATGGCGATTCGAGCGAACAGAATCACGTGTCAAACTTACAGGTTCAGCAGTGCCCGCAAATGGAATAGTTTCTAAAACGGGTAGTTGTGCTTCCCCTGCCGACGTGGTCAATGACTCTTCACCGCCGTTGTATTGTTGGACACCAACAATCACTGCCAGAGAAACACTTGCGGCAACTGCCACCTGTCCGAACTGGGTAAACCAAGCCGGCATCTTACGTTTAGCTTGCTGAGGCGTCGGCTGAGCTTCTTCAACCCGGGCCTCGCGTGCCGTGGCAATCGAAACCACCGAGGCAGGCTCTGCCTGTATCTGACCTGTATGAGCAGGTTCATCTTCCAGCGCCAGTGCTACCTTAGCCGCAATGTCCCATTCCTTGTTTTGCGGTGCTTCCCCGCGCATCACATCACCTATAAGGTTGAAGTTCTGCCAGGTCTGCTGACTGTCTTCATCGACAGCCAATGCATTAATAATGCCCTGATCCAGCTCTTCGCCATCAAGCAATGACGAGATTTTTTCTTTATCAGCCATCTTTTTCACCGTTTGGCCCAACACTATCGCTGTGTAAGAGGTCGAATACGTTTTTCAACCGCCTCTCGCGCACGAAATATTCGGGAGCGAACTGTACCGACGGGACACCCCATGACCTCTGCAATTTCCTCATAGCTTAAGCCTTCTAGCTCGCGCAAGGTGATCGCAGTTTTGAGATCATCCGGTAATCCTTCAATGGTACTGAAAACTACCCGCCTTAATTCATCAGACAACATTTGGTTCTCAGGGTTCGAAATTTCTTTCAGTGCATTACCACTTTCATAATATTCCGCATCCTCCGCATCCACATCGGATGCAGGTGGACGGCGTCCCTGAGCCACCAAGTAGTTTTTTGCTGTATTGACAGCAATACGATAAAGCCATGTATAAAACGCACTCTCACCCCGGAAGGTCGGCAATGCCCGGTACGCCTTAATAAATGCTTCCTGAGCGACATCCGGCACATCGCCGGAGTTGCTGACATATCTGGCAACAAGGTTGCACACCTTATTCTGGTATTTCACTACCAGTAGGTTGAAAGCCTGCTTGTCACCGCGCTGTACCCGCTCAATTAATACCTGATCAGTTTGCTGCTCGCTCATTCGAGCGTGTACTCCTATATCAATTTCACCCGCATTTTTATCGTTATCCCGGCCGGGTCCCCAAAACAAACTCTCTTTGCTGGTACACCTTGCGCCGAACCCGCCTAGCGATGGCGAGCATGCTCAATCAAAACAATAAGATAAAAATTTATGAGCGTGAGCACTATTTAAGACCCAAGTGAACTGGCAAAGTTCCCGGGGAAAATATAATTTCTCAATAATAGTGCGCGATTTTTCCATTCTATTAAAGCAGTATGTCTGCTGCGTGCGCGCTTCGGTCACGCTGATTTGTGCATTATATCGCTTAAGACGGTGGAATTGTGAACCATCCGTCAAAAATGAACAAAATGAATGGAATTTGGTAAGATAGCGGGATTACCACAGGGATATGAAATCATTATGAACGAAAACCGTGAACATCAATGCGATGTGCTTGTAGTTGGTAGTGGTGCAGCAGGACTGTCATTGGCCCTTCGGCTGGCACCGATGGGCAAAGTGATAGTCCTGAGCAAAGGACCGCGCAGTGAAGGGGCAACCTTTTATGCCCAGGGCGGGATTGCCGCCGTGTTCGATGAGTCCGACAGTGTCGACTCCCACGTCGAGGACACCCAGATTGCCGGTGCCCACTTGTGTGACGAAGACGTGGTGCGCTTCATTGCCGAGAATGCCAAGCACTGCGTCCAGTGGCTCATCGACGGCGGGGTGCCGTTTGACCGCGAAGAAAGCGACAGCGACGATGCCCCGCGCTATCACCTGACCCGCGAAGGCGGGCATAGCCACCGCCGTATCCTCCATGCTGCCGATGCCACTGGCATGGCGGTACAAAACTCCTTGCAGGACAATGTTCACAACCACCCGAATATCGAGGTGCTCGAGCGCCACAACGCGCTGGACCTGATCACTGCCCACAAACTGGAGAACACCGAGCAGCCTAACCGCATTGTCGGGGCCTATGTCTGGAACCGTAACCTCGAAGCCGTAGAGACCGTGCGTGCCAAATTCGTGGTACTGGCAACCGGTGGGGCCTCGAAGGTCTACCAGTATACCTCCAACCCGGATGTTTCCTCTGGTGATGGTATTGCCATGGCCTGGCGCGCTGGCTGCCGGGTGGCCAACCTGGAGTTCAACCAGTTCCACCCAACCTGCCTGTTCCACCCCGATGCCCGCAACTACCTGCTGACCGAAGCCCTGCGTGGTGAAGGCGCCTACCTGCGCCGCCCGGATGGCTCACGGTTCATGGATGATTTCGACGAGCGCGGCGAACTGGCCCCGCGCGATGTCGTCGCCCGCGCCATCGACTTCGAGATGAAGCGCCTGGGTGCCGACTGCATGTACCTTGATATCAGCCACAAGCCGGCCGATTTTGTTACCAAGCACTTCCCAACTATTTATGAAAAGCTGCTGACTTTCGGTATCGACATTACCAAAGAGCCTATCCCTATCGTCCCTGCTGCCCACTACACCTGCGGCGGGGTGGTTGTCGACAAGCAAGGCCAGACCGATCTCGATGGCCTCTATGCGATTGGCGAGGTCAGCTACACCGGCCTGCACGGTGCCAACCGGATGGCCTCCAATTCCCTGCTGGAGTGTGTGGTCTACGCGTGGGCCGCGGCAGAGAGCATTGCCGGGAAAATTGACAGCGTTGAACTCCCCCCTTCCCTGCCTTGCTGGGATGAAAGCCAGGTCAGCTGCTCCGATGAAGAAGTGGTGATCCAGCACAACTGGCACGAGCTGCGCCTGTTTATGTGGGACTACATGGGTATTGTCCGCACCACCAAGCGCCTTGAGCGCGCCATGCGCCGGATTCAGCTGCTCAAAGACGAAACCGACGAGTACTACAGCAACTTCAAGGTCTCGAACAACCTGCTGGAGCTGCGTAACCTGCTGCAGGTGGCTGAGCTGATGGTCCGCTGCGCACTCGAGCGCAAGGAAAGCCTTGGTCTGCACTATACCCTCGACTACCCGGAAACATCCGGCGAGGCAAAACCGACAGTACTGATCCCCGGCTCGCTATAACCCCCTTTCGAGCTGATGGAAAAAGAGCGCCTGCCGGCGCTCTTTTGTTAGCTATCAACACCCCATCAATACCTATATCAATACCAAAGCCAAGGGCTAGACCCGGAAACCCGCAATCGCCTTTTCCAGTCCGCCGGCTTGTTGGGCTACGGCCTGGGCGGCCATGACGTTATCGTGGGCAACCTCCGAGTTAACCGATGTCAGCTCGCTGATCGACGAGACGTTCTGGCCGACCTCTTCCGACACCTGGCTCTGCTGCTCGACAGCAGCCGCTATCTGGTGGCTGGTATCCATAATCTGCTGCATATCAGCCATGATCTGCTTGATTTTCTGCTCTGCACTCTCGGCCTGGCAGACACTCTGCCCGCCTAGGGTACGGCAAAGGCTAATTTGCTCTACAACTTGCACCGTTTGACCCTGCAGCGAGCCGATTATCGTGGTGATTTCCTCCGTCGATTGGCGGGTGCGCAAAGCCAAGGTTCGTACCTCGTCGGCCACCACCGCAAAACCGCGCCCCTGCTCACCGGCACGGGCCGCCTCGATCGCCGCATTGAGGGCCAGCAAGTTGGTCTGCTCGGCAATGTCCTTGATCACATCAAGCACCGAGCCAATATTGCCCGACAGGCTGGATAAATTGGCGATCTGCTCGCTGGCACCTTCCAAGTCCGCAGAAAGCTCGCCAATCTTGCTTTGGGTTTCGGCGACTTCCCGCAGGCCATCGCTGGCACCCTGGTAGCCCCTGTCAGCATTGCCTGCCGCCGTTTCGGTATTGCTGGCAATTTCACGGATTGTTGCCCCCATTTCGGTGACCGCCGCCGCAACCGACTCGGTTTCGCTCTGCTGCTGCCGCAGTGCCTGCTCAGACTCATTGCTCCGTTGCTGGAGCTGAACCGACGCACTGCCCAGCTCGGACACGGCCAGCTGGACATTCCCTACCAGCTGGCGAAGGCTGCCCAGCAAGAAATTGAAGTTGGCCGCCATCTCGGTCATTTCGTCGTTGCCGTTCTGATCAGCCTGGCGGGTAAGGTCCTGGCTGGTTGCAATCTCTGCCATCAACTGGCTCATCCCCGCCAGGCGGAGGTTGATTGACCGGCTTATCCACCATGACAAACTCAGCAAGGCAACCACCAACAGCACCGCTACAATGAGCAGTGTGGATGTCAGCTGTTTCTGGGACTCGGCCACAGTTTGGCCTAGCTGCTGTTTCACCTGGCCAAACATCTCTTCGACTTGGTGGGCCTGGTTACGGATGTCACCTCGCAGCCCTTGGTTATGGCTCAACCCGATTTGGATAAGCTGCAGGCGAACCTGCTCGACAGCCTGCCGGTAACGCAAGTAATCAGCCCCTAGCAGCGCGGATAACTGGTCGCCATAAGCCTGGCTAAGGTTAAGGTAATCAGACGCGCTGTCCTGGGTCCCCTCAAGCACCATCACCTTGCTTGCCATCACTAGGGAAAACAGCGAGCTGACATCTTCCAATTGTTCGTCAGCCACCTCCACGACGTTATCGGCCGCAGCAAAGTATTCACGCAGCATACCGTCACCTGGCGTCAGGCCAAGCTGCTGGTAGCCAGCCATCAGTGCCAAGATGCCTTGGCGGTAATTGGCCATCACGCCATCAAGCTGCCCCAGCTGCGGGATCTCAAGCGACAGCCCCCGGGTTTGCTCAGACAGCTGTGCATCCAGTGCTTCAAAGCGGGCGAAGTTTTCCTCAAAGCTTGCCTGGTATTTCATATCCATGCGCATCAAGAAATCTTTTTCATTCCGCCGCAGGTTAAGCAAGGCTACCTCCATGTCACTGACGGTTGTCATGGTTTGGTTGAGGCCCACAATCCGCTGGCCCGCGACTTGGCCGATGGCCAATACCACTCCCAGCGCCAAGACAGAAATCAATGTCAGTCCCAGCAACTTGTATTTTATTTTCATATCCCTTCCCACTGTCGTTCAACACTGGCTGTTCAGCAATAGCTATGTTAATCGGCACGACGAGAGAACTCTGAAACAAAAGATGACACTTTCATGACTCAACGGAACACTTCACACAAAAAAACCGCATTTCCACCAAAAACCGCCCACTTTTGACTCACCCACAACTGTAGCCTGGCTAGGCCAAGGATCGATGGTGGTGGGAGAATAGAGCTAGGCTACGGTAGGCCATGGCTGAGCAGGCATCAGGGCAGATCGGTAGCCAAATACGCCCCGCCTCCCCTTCAAGCCGCCATAGGAGGATATGGCTTGAGCGAATACGGGCGGTTTGCAACCGCCACTGCTGATCCCGCCAGCGAACCTCCCCAGAGCCGGAGAGTTGCAGCCGCCCAGAGAGACAGCAAATGTCGATAAAACGCCTTTCCCATTCAGCCAGCAGCCACCAGGCAGCAGCAAAAAAAACAGGCAAGGGCAAAGCTTGGCGAAAAACGCAGAAAAGCAAAAGAAGAAGCGCACTGGCATACAGCAATGCCAGTGCGGCCATTAATCGGTAGGAAGGGGCAAGGGTTAGATCAGCGAAGCTTGCTGTTGTTGTGGGCGACAATCTTATCGACCATTGCGGCATGTGCCGGGTTTTCGCTGCGACCGTGCTGCATCATCCAAGTAAACAGATCAGGATCGTCACACTTAAGCAGAGAGACAAAATCCAGCTGCTCTTGCTCGGAAAGTGAATCGAAGCACTCTTCGAAAAACGGCATGATGATCACATCCAACTCCAGCATGCCACGGCGGCAGGCCCATTTTACTCGTGCTTTATCGTCTGCACTCAACATTTGACAACCTCATTACAGATCCCGGAGCAGCCACTTAAAGGCATAAATCGAAAAAAAGGCCCCGGACGTTAACAATGTTCATCATACTAGCAGCCTGTTTTGCCAGCGACCATGAGGTAGCACAAACATTGCCCCAAGTTGAGAGCTAGGATCGATTTTGGATTGCGCGCCACTGCCAACCGGTAGCGCCAGCAATATCTGACTGGCTTCCTTGGGTATTATGCTGACAAACACCAGCAACCGCTTTAACATAGACCCTATACCCAAGCTATTAAGCGCACACCATCTTTCAACGTCTCTCAACTGGAAGTCCTATGAGCAACTGGTCTGAAAACCTCAATTTTGATCGTATCCCCCTCTCTTCGGGCGATGCCTTGCCTTCTCTCGCTCTGATTGATCTCTCTAACTGGGCACTGATCACCCTGATCGGCGACGACAAAAAGTCTTACTTGCACGGCCAGGTAACCTGCGATGTGGTGGGCCTTGCTGCTGACCAAAGCACCCTTGCCGGACACTGCGATGCCAAAGGCAAGCTTCGCACGGTATTTCGCCTGTTCCACCACAATAACGGCTACGGTTTCTTGCAACGCCGCAGCATCATGGATAGCCAGCTTCCCGAGCTGAAGAAATACGCCATTTTCTCCAAAGTCGATATCGAAGCTGGCGATGATGTCCTGCTGGGCCTTGCCGGTAGCGAAGCCGACGCACAGATTACCCAACTTTTCAGTGGCGAAGGCGATGTCCGTGCCGTCGATGGCGGAACAGCGGTCAAGATCGACAGCCAGCGTTGGTTGCTAGCGCTGAATGCCGATGCTGCGGGTGACATTGCCAACAAGCTGGCAGACTCTGTTGAGCTTAGCGATGACAGCCTCTGGGATCTGTACGATATCCGTGCCGCGATCCCGCGCGTTGACGCTGCAACCGAACTCGAGTTTATCCCGCAGGCAATGAACCTCCAGGCACTGGGCGGTATCAGCTTTACCAAAGGCTGCTACACCGGCCAGGAGACCGTGGCCCGGGCAAAATACCGCGGTATCAACAAGCGCGCCATGTACATTGTCAGCGGCCCAGCCGAGCACTGCCCGCAGGCGGGTGATAGCCTGGAGCGTAGCGTTGGCGAAAACTGGCGCAAGGGCGGTACGATTGTTGCCGGCTACCAGTTTACCGACGGTCAGGCAACGGCACTGGTTGTACTGCCAAACGATCTGGACGAAGGCACGACTTTCCGCCTGGCCGAGACCGAGAACGTATGGCTCCAGCAAGCCCTGCCGTACTCTTTGGATGACAGCCAGTAAGCTATGAATACCCCGGTTACCCATTACCTAGACAAAGAAGGCGTCGAATACCGCCTTCTTCCACATCGCCAACCGGCGAAAACCATCGAGGAAGCGGCCCGCGAGCGCGGGGTCGACCCTCAGCAGATGGTCAAGTCCATCTTGCTGCGTGATATGGGCGGGTTCCATGTATTGGCCTGCGTACCCGGCCCGGCCCAGGTTGACCCGAAGAAAGTCCGCGCCATGTTCGGCTGTCGCCGGATGACCTGTGCCGATGCCAGCGACGTCGAGAAAGTCACCGGGCTGGTCATAGGCACAGTTGCCCCAATCGGCCTCAAACGCCCGCTGCCGGTGATTTTCGATCACCAGATCACCGCCCATACTTTGGTGAATATCAGCAGCGGCGACCGGATGGCGGGGGTCGAGCTGGCCACGGATGATCTGCTGGTACTGTGTGACCCGCTATTTGCCGACATCTGCCGCTAGGCTGGAGTGAGATGAAAAATATCAACTGGCGAGGCGTTGACCTCAACCTACTGGTCGCTTTCTCGGCCTTGATGGAAACCCGCAGTGTCACCAAGGCGGCGGCCAAGCTGTCGATCGGCCAGTCGGCGATGAGCCATAACCTATCGAGGCTGCGGGCATTGCTCGACGATCCGCTGTTCGAGCGCCGTGGCCATCAGATGATCGCCACCGAGAAAGCCATTGAGCTGATCCCGGTTGTCGAGCATATCCTCCAGCTGATCACCAGCGAAATCCTGCAGCCGGACAAGTTCTCAGCAGATGAATACCAAGGCACCTTCCGGATAGGCCTGACCGACTATGCCGAGCTGCTGTTTGCCCCGGCGCTGTTCGATGCCATCCGCCAGGCAGCGCCACACAGCCAACTCAGCTTCTGCAATGTCGACCGCAATAACTACCAGCAGGCCACCGAAGATCAGAAAATCGACCTTATCATCGGCTCGATGACCAATTTGCCCCATGAGTTCGACAGCCAATATCTGTATACCGAAGATCATGTCTGCCTGTTCGATGCCAAGGCAACCGGCCTTGCCTCACCCATTGACCTAGCACGCTATATCCACACTCCGCAGGCTTTGGTTTCCCCCGATGGCAAGCTGATGACAAATATCGACAACCAATTGCAACAGCAGGGGTTTCAGCGCCAAGTCGCGGTAGGCTCCAGCAGCTTCCTGACCATCCGCCACTTGCTGAGCGGAAGGAACCTGCTGTGCGTGGTCTCGACCCTGATGGCCAGGCTCGACGTGTTCAATGATGATTTGAGCCAATGCCGGCCGCCGGTCGATATCCCCGACTTTGATATCAGCATGCTGTGGCTGCGGCGCAACACCAACCACCCTCGCCTAGAGTGGCTGCGACAGTGTATTGGCCAGGCGGTTACCCAGCGGGTCGAAGAGCTCCGCAAAGCTAGCTAACAGCAGTAAAAAAGCGCAGCCCCTGCGCTTTTTTCATTTTCGGCTACTTTTTATCTTCCGGCTCACTGATTTGATAGAGTTTGTGTTCGTCACATGGCTCCTTGCAGCCGCACTCCTTGTCGACACCCACATTGGCCAATCCACCACAGCTCCCCTGTATCGATTTCTTGCGAAATACCCAGCCGATGGCCATTGCCCCTATCACTAGAAGAAAAATCAGTACCGTCAACAAATAGGTCATAGCTTGAAACCTCCAATCCTAGCCAGCCCCTGCAAGCTGGCATTCCCGCTGGCTGTCATACCAATTTTAGCGATTTTTTCGCTTTTCTTGCTGCCGCAACCACAACCGCCTTTCTCCCGCTTGCAAGGCCGCCCCTGCTCGGCAGACAGCAACGGCTCACGGGAAACGTTGCCTGACAAAACATCATGGACCGATGCCCGGTTTGGTACCCGGAACACCTCAAAACCAGAGCGTAGCAAACGGGCCAGCGAACGCTGGCCGACATTGCCCAGCAGCAATGTCTTCACATTGTGCTCGGCCAATTGGGCCTGAAGCTGCTTTTTGTGTTTGCAACCGACGGCTTTTCGCCCTTGGTTGATGAGCTCGGCAACCTGCTCCCCTTGCTCATCGTAGACAACAAAGCTGGCTGCTTTGCCGAAGTGCCCGGCGACTTCATGATTGGGTGTGACAGCAATAGCTACTGACATGATGGCTCCTTTTCTTTACCTGGCTGGATCTGAGTCTCCAGCTCCAACGCCATCCCGTTTACTAGGGCGCAGGCCACCTTGTGCCTGGCCGATGAAACGATATTGCCCAGCGTCTGGCGCGAGACGCCCAGCTCCTTTGCAGCGTCTAGCTGGCTGAGCCCATTGAGATCGACCAGCCTCAGTGCCTCAAGCTCATCCGCCGCTAGGGGCAGAGCATCAAGTTCTGACATTGGTACCCCATTGGGTTTGAAACAGCTGTGCGCGGGGCGGCATCGGATCCGGCGCTGGATTTTCGGTCTGGGCATAGTTTGCTAATAACTGGATGGCTAAAAAAACATTATTATTGGCATATGCTAATAATAATCCATGATCCAACGCAGATTTTGATGAGATCCGTCCAGTTCTCGCAATCAGCATTTTCATCTATGTAGCACAATATTGTGCCTAATTTTCATCGTTTTGCAGGCCAGTTATACGCCGTAAAAACAGGCTAAATTTCACTCACTTGGGAGTGTGATAATTCTAAGTCTCTAAAAGTATTTAAATAAATGAAAAGCATGCACTTAACTGTGAATAATATTCGCTCTCAATCACTTTATTCACATCGCAAACCAAAAGAATAAAAAACCAAATCATCCTTAATGGATAAAAGAATTATTAATTTTTAAGTAATTTAACATCGCTATTATGCTGAAGACATCACAAAAGCATAATGCGCATTGTTTTATACTTCAGGACGTCAAAAACAAAAGGAAAGGTTGGCTAACTATGCGGATGTTCAAACGCTACGTGCCCAAGATGATCGCAAAGCACGTAAGTCGTTTATTCAGTGGAAGGATCTACATTGACGGTCGGGGTGGATATGAGTTCAACAACGGCCAGTTGCTAGTACCAGTGAAGGCACAGCAGCGTCACTACCAAACGGTAAGTGAAATAAACCAGGAAATTCGCCGCCTCAAGGACTGCTAATCTCGCAGGCAAAAGAAAAGCCCATCACGGGCTTTTCTTTTATCCGGTATCCAGCAAATCGCTATCGATTAACCGTCATCTTCATCGACCAGATCCGAATAACTGTCAGCATCGAGCAAATCTGCAAACTCCCCTTCATCTTCGACCTTGAGCTGAAACAGCCAGCCATCACCGTAAGGATCACTATTGACCAGCTCCGGTGAGCCCTCCAAGTCTTCATTGATAGCAACCACAAAGCCCGATAGCGGTGCGTAAATATCCGAAGCCGCCTTAACCGACTCAGCGACAGCGCAGTCCTCCCCCGCTTCTGTTGCAGCGTCGATTTCCGGCAAGTCAACAAACACCATATCACCCAGTAGCGACTGGGCATGGTCGGTAATGCCCACCGTAAACACCCCGTCACCTTCATGACGAACCCATTCATGGGTATTGGTATACTTCAACTCAGAGGGAATATCGCTCATAGTAAACTTCCTTATGAAAGCCTGCCTGTTGCCACTCTCGATATGGGCCAGCAGTATCAGTGATCGCACGGGAGAGCAGTAGCGAGTATATCCGTGGCTAACAAGCTGAAAACTAATGCCTGGGCCGATTACTGCCAGCTCTGTTTTTTCCTGATATTTAATGTAGGAGAAAATCACAAAATTGGATAACAATTTTTTGTCATTTCCGTAGAACAAGGTAATAAAATTAACTTAAGTAGTTGTTATTAAACACTTAACAACCCTTTGCCATAGTGATAAATGACACAAAAAAACCGCCTAAAAAGACGGTTTTCAATCTTAGCCCAGCAACCAGGTTAGTCGTGCATTGGCATCAGTAACGGGCCAACTCAGGCAGTTCGCCGCTTAGCCCCAGCGCACGGCGCATGAACTCATCTTTCAGGCCTGGCGCCTTGTCGGCAAACAGCATGCCCAGGTCACGTACCAACTTCTTGGCCGGATGGCTACCATCGAATAAGTCCCTAAACCCTTGCATCGCCGCAATCATTTTTGCTGCTTCCGCTTTGCGCCAGCGCTCGTATTGGCGCAGGTGACCCTGGCGGCCAATATCTTTCTCGGCCAGCCATAGCTGCTTGAGCTCCTGGGCCAAGCTCGCGGCATCCAGCAGGCCAAGGTTGACCCCCTGCCCCGCCAATGGGTGAATGGTATGGGCCGCATCGCCGACCAGTGCCACACGCTCACGGACAAAATCACGGGCATAACGCATTTTCAGCGGGAAAGCCTGGCGCTCCCCTTCAACCCGGCACAGGCCAAGGCGGTTGTCGAATGCCGCAGTCAATCGCTTGTTGAACTCCTGTTCAGGCAACTCACACATCCGACTGGCTTCTTCTGGCGGCAATGACCAAACAATAGAGCACAGATCCGGCTCAGCCAAAGGCAAAAAGGCCAATGGACCTTCCGGGCGGAAGATTTGACGGGCGGTATCTTGGTGCGCCTCACGACAGCGAATATTGGCGACTAAGGCACTATGACCGTAATCCCAGTGGGTCAGGGGGATGTCCAACTGCTGACGAACCCAAGAATTAGCACCATCAGCTCCCACCACCAGCTTGGCGGTCAGGTTTTTGCCCGATTCCAAGCTCAGCCAGGCCTCGCTCTCGCCAAAGGCAATACTCTGGCAACGCTCCGGCGCCAGCAGAGTGACATTAGGCAGCTGTTTAACACAGTCCATTAAAGAGAGCTGGATCACCCGGTTTTCCACGATATGCCCCAAATCCGGTTGGGCCAACCGCGCCGCATCAAAGGCAATATTTGCAAAGCTATCCTGCTCCCAGACCTGCATCTTGCTATACGGAGCCATCCGCCGGGCAGCAATCCCCTCCCAGGCACCGACACGACGCAGGATCCGCTCACTGGCACGGCTCAACGCCGATACCCGGACATCTGGCAGCGATGCCAACTCAGGTTCTGGTAATTTACCTTCAATTACCGCTACCCGCAGTTCGGTATCCGCCAAGGCGGCCGCTAGAGTCAGACCGACCATTCCGCCGCCGATAATAGCGACATCAACACTTTGCATCATGATTATCTATCTACCTGTCCCATCGCCCGCCGAACCAGCGGGGCTTTCAATACATCTACACAGTCCATCGCCATCAGGCCAAGATTACGGCCAGCAACGAAAGGCATGCTGTCATTAGCAAACACACCGACCAATCCCGCGGTCATCCCTACGGTAGCCTCGCGATCGGGCTCCCTGCGCTGGCGATAACAGCTCAAGGCTCGGGTATGTCCGGCATCCTTTGAGACAGCCCATTCCAGGCAAACCTCTTCGGCCAAGCTCATCACATCACGCAAGCCGAGGTTAAAACCTTGGCCGGCGATCGGATGTAGAGTCTGTGCCGCGTTACCAACCACAGCGATCCGGTGCGAAGTCAAAAGTTGGGACTGGCGCAACAGCAACGGATAGGCATGACGCACACCAGTGTGGTTCAAGCGACCCAAACGCCAGCCGAATGCATGCTGTAACTGAGCAAGGAATTCTTCATCACTCCAGCCCATCACTTCAGCTTGAGCGTCCGGCCGGATACACCAAACCAGTGAGCTGCGCCCTTCCGACATTGGCAGCAAAGCCACTGGACCATGCGGGGTAAAGCGCTCGAACGCCCTGCCCTGATGTGCCTCATCAGTGCTAACATTGGCAATTACCGCTACCTGTTCGAAATCGTGCTCACTACGGCCTAGCCCCAGCATCTCACAGACTGATGACAGGGCGCCGTCAGCCGCTACGACCAAACGGCTCTGCAACGGCTTACCATTGTCCAGTACCAAATCAACGCTGTGTTGGTGGCGCTCGATCTCGGCGATCTTCGCAGGACAAAGCAGATCAACCTGATCCAACTCAGCCAATTTCTGGTGAAAGATCCGACCGGCATCGGCCAGCTCAACCACATACCCCAGGGCATCTACCGCCTGTTCACGGGCATCAAGGTGAACCATACCGGCATGACCTCGATCGGAAACATGGATCTGCGAGATAGCTGTCGCTACAGCCGACAGTGTCTGCCAACAGTCAATACTGTCTAGCAGTTGCGCCGAGCCCAGTGACAGGGCAATACTGCGCGCATCATAGCCGGGGTGGAGATCCAGTTTCGGTTCCACCGCTTCTACAACGGCAATCTTGAGCTTGCCGCCACCGAATTTATCCAATGCAATTGCCAAGGTTGCGCCGGCCATTGCACCGCCGGCTATCACGACATCGTACTGCTTCACATCCGTCCCTTAACTGTCAATCCTGTGCTTAGTGGAGGGTAGGTTTGTCTGCGGCTTCGTCTTCAACATCACCGCGCTGGCTCAGGCCAACCAGGCACGTCAGCACGCACTCCGGTACATAAGCCACCACGTTGTCGAACAGCATTGCCTGCTCCTGCATATCTTCGTCTTCGTCGATACCTAGCTGGGCAATCTCTTCCAGCGCTGCGACCGCTTCGGTCACATCGTCAGACAACTGCTTCTTGTCCATACCCATCAGGCCAAGACCCGAAATAAAATTGGTCACCCACTCACTTAGAGCTTCGCCACGCAGCATCAGCTCACTGCTTTCAGCTGGCAGCAGAAGCTCTACGGTGAAATCCATATCAGCCAGCTCTGCCGCCGTTGATGTGAACAGGGTCTGGGTCAAACCGCCCAGCTCAGCCGAGGCGGCATCAAATACCGAGCGGACCACCATTTTTGCGCCATCGGTCAGCGTATCGCCCTGGTTGGCATAATCGCTAACCGGGGCCAGCCACTGCTCTCCGTCAACAGCCATACCACCGCAGATCATCCCGCAGAGAAGGCCATGCAGCTCCGACGGAGTCACGGCCAAACCTTGCTCTTTCAGCATTGGCTCCAGGGTTTCGTAGGCAGGAAGTTTTACGTCGCTCATGGGCTGTTCACCTTATTGTCGTGGGTGTAAATCGTCTTTGTGGTATGCTACCACTTATACAAAAGATCAGTCACTCGCCATTTATATAGTCTGAGGCTGATGTTTGCCTCAATCTGGTTAATATCTGATTAATTAGACAGATTTAGGTCTAAAGCATGACGGGCCCGCTTGCATGTTGATAGGGCTTTTTCTATATTGGCCTCCTAGCGCATATCGCAGCAGAATGCCAAACTGGACGATCTGGCACGGAGCAGATTAAACATTTATGAGTAACCAGGCAGTAGAAATTCAGGTATATGGCCGCACCTTCAAGGTGAATTGCCCAGCAGGCCAGGAAGATGCCCTGCGCGCAGCAGCCGCCGATTTTGACCAACGCTTGAAAGATCTTTCAGAGCGCACCAAAATCACCAACGCCGAACAGCTGCTGATGTTTACCGGTTTGAATATTTGTAACGAGTTGCATAGCGAGCGCAATGAACAACAGCGCAATGCTGAAAAACTATCCAATAGAATCAATGAGATGGAAGATTTATTGGAGAAAGCATTGCAATATCAGCCAAAGCGTTGATAATGAATTGACCCTGGGGTGTGCGTCAGCGGATTAACGTCCCCGAGCCGATAAGCAAAAACCCAGGATCAGCTTTGATTAGCTATTGAGCATGCTCGGCCCGTACCGAGAAGCCTACGGTTAATGTTGCTGATCCACCTTGAACATCTGGTTCAAGGGCCACAATTCGCAACGGCACCTTGGGGCATACCTTTTCAGATGAAGCCAGAAGCACAACCCGTGTTGGCTGCCATCGACCCTCTTTCCCACAGAACCTTTTGTCACTGGACGACCTATGAGATCTGCGGTACCTGCATCAGCCACCCGGCAACACCTTCGCCAGCAAACCCGAGAGCGCAGACGCCAGCTAACACCTGTTCAGCAAGACGCCGCCGCATGGGACTTACTCGAACACTGCAAGCAGGCCACCAGTATTCTCAATGCCCAGCACGTAGCCCTATACCTTGCCAATGACGGCGAACTGGACACGATGCCGGTGATCGAATGGCTGTGGCAACAGGGAAAAGACGTCTATTTACCGGTCCTCCACCCTTTCAGCAAAGGGCACCTGCTTTTCCTCCACTACACACCGGCAACGCGTATGTCCACCAACCGCTATGGGATCCAAGAGCCCGCGTTGGATATCCGGCTGGTCAAGCCAATCCCCGAACTGGATATCATTTGCACCCCCTTGGTGGCTTTTGACAATACCGGCCAGCGGCTTGGCATGGGCGGCGGCTATTACGACCGTACCCTTAGCCTGTGGCACAGTGAGCAGCGTGGTCCACGTCCGGTAGGTTTGGCCCATGATTGCCAGCAGGTCGACAGCCTGCCCTTTGAAGCCTGGGACGTGCCGCTGCCGGAAATCATTACCCCGTCATACCATTTTCGTTGGTAAGCCCCCGTTCATGACACAATCCAGTCAATTTCCAGGTTGATTATCCAGCACCCGACGCAAACGTTTGTTTTTTCTGTGCCACATCCCACCGCTTAACCCTATGTTATTAATAGAATTGTCTTTTTGCTCCAACTTAGGTTGCAGTTATCAAGCCAGATAGGGACTGACGCCAGACCGTGATTTGGCTATAATCAGCGCTCCGCGCAACGTTTGTCATCACTAGGAGATAAGCATGACACAAGATGAAATGAAAAAAGCTGCTGGCTGGGCTGCTCTAGAATACGTTAAGAAAGGCAGCATTGTCGGTGTCGGTACTGGCTCGACGGTTAATCACTTCATCGATGCTTTGGCTACCCGCAAAGAAGAAATCAAAGGTGCAGTATCAAGCTCAGTGGCTTCTACCGAGCGCCTTGAGCAAATCGGCATTCCTGTTTTTGATGCCAACGAAGTCTCTAGCCTGGATGTGTACGTTGATGGCGCTGACGAAATCAACGGCGAATACGACATGATCAAAGGCGGCGGCGCAGCCCTGACCCGCGAGAAAATCGTTGCTGCTATTGCCAAGCAGTTCATCTGTATCGTCGATGACACTAAGCAAGTTGATGTGCTGGGTACATTCCCGCTTCCTGTTGAAGTGATCCCAATGGCTCGCTCTTACATCGGCCGTGAGCTGGTTAAACTAGGTGGCGATCCTGAATACCGCGAAGGCTGCGTAACCGACAACGGCAACGTGATCCTGGATGTCCACAACATGGCAATCACCGATGCAAAAGACATGGAAGACAAGATCAATGCCCTTCCAGGCGTAGTCACAGTTGGCCTATTTGCCCACCGCGGTGCTGACGTATTGCTAGTCGGCTGCCCTGAAGGCGTGAAAAAATTCGAAAAGTAATCGCCTAGCCCCTTTTTTGCCTTAGTTTACTGGCTAAAAGGCGCTTTATGCGTTACCCACTTTCAAAACGGCATAATATATGCCGTTTTTTATTATCAATCCTGTAATATTCTTACCCATTCTGGTCATTTTTTGGTAACTTAACTGGCAGAGCATGTAAGCAAACGAATGTGGTGCTCATGGACAGCCCGTATACAGGAAATCTATTCCTTCCTTTTCCTGCCTCTATCTGGCTCCCATGAGCCCCTCAGCCCCCAGCGTTAAGGATGAGTATCAATGGCTAGAGTTTCACTGGAAAAAGACAAAATAAAGATCCTGCTGTTAGAAGGTGTTCACCCTTCTGCAATTGAGGTGCTACAGCAGGCAGGCTACAGCAATATCGAATACCACAAAGGCTCCCTTTCCGGTGACGAGCTGCTTTCCGCCATTGAGGACGCCCATTTTGTCGGCATCCGCTCCCGAACCCAGCTAACTGAAGAAGTCTTCTCTGCCGCGAAAAAACTAATTGCGGTGGGATGTTTCTGCATCGGGACCAACCAAGTTGATCTGAGTGCAGCGGCCAAGCGCGGTATTCCGGTGTTCAACGCACCGTTCTCCAATACCCGAAGTGTAGCCGAGCTGGTACTGGGGGAAATCCTGTTGCTGTTACGCGGGATCCCGGAGAAAAATGCCAAGGCCCACCGCGGCGAATGGTTCAAGTCTGCCGACCACTCCTTCGAAGCCCGCGGCAAGCGCCTGGGTATTATCGGTTACGGCCATATCGGTACCCAGCTAGGTATCCTGGCAGAAAACCTCGGGATGAAGGTGTACTTCTACGACATCGAAAACAAGCTGTCACTGGGTAATGCCACCCAGGTACCATCAATGACCGAGCTGCTGAACAAATGTGACGTGATCAGCCTGCACGTACCGGAAACTCCAGAAACCCAAGACATGATGGGTGCCGAGGAATTTGCCCGCATGAAACCGGGAGCTATCTTCATCAACGCCGCCCGAGGTACCGTGGTCGAGATTGATTCGCTGTGCAGTGCGCTGGAAAGCAATCATATTGCCGGCGCCGCAATCGATGTGTTCCCGGTTGAGCCGAAAACCAACAACGATCCGTTCGAGAGCCCGCTGGCTAAATTCGACAACGTACTGCTGACCCCGCATATCGGCGGATCGACCCAGGAAGCCCAGGCCAATATCGGTATAGAAGTCGCAGGCAAGATGGCGAAATACTCAGACAACGGCTCAACCTTGTCTGCGGTTGGTTTCCCTGAAGTATCGCTACCAGAGCACAAAGACTGCTCGCGCTTGCTGCACATTCACGAAAACCGCCCAGGGATCCTTAACCAGATCACCACCATCTTTGCCGAGGAAGGGATCAACATCGCCGCCCAGTACCTGCAAACAGGTCCTGAAATCGGCTACGTGGTTATCGATGTCGAAACCGAGCGCTCTGAGCATGCCCTTACCAAGCTAAAAGCGATCGACGGTACAATCCGCGCCCGTATCCTGCACTAAGCAAGAGCGACGACCTAAACGACAAAGGAGAGCTGATGCTCTCCTTTTTGTTAGATCCTAGATACGAGTTCCTAGATGTATGGACTCCCTCTCCCTGAGGAGTTACGGTCTTAATCCGACGAAAGATTAGCCAAAAGGAGTCCATACATGAACGACCTTAATACATTGGCCATCGACTTAGCAAAGAATGTTTTCCAAGTTTGCAAGCGAAGCCCGCAAGGCAAAGTATTCTTCAATCGGGAAATGACCCGGGCAAAGCTCAAGGAGCTGCTTGCTAACGAGAAAGTGGCTTTAGTCGCAATGGAAGCCTGCAGTAGTTCCCATTATTGGGCAAGGTATGCTGCTGAGCTCGGGCATGAAGTAAAAGTCATCAATGCCCGAGCTGTTAAGGCTTTCCAAATCAAGCAGAAAACGGATAGGAATGATGCATTGGCAATAGCTGTTGCTGCTGCTCAAGCCCATATCCCTAGTGTCCGTGTCCAATCGGCCGATGAACAGGCACTGCAATCCTTAGAGCGAGCCCGCCAATTAGCAACGTCCCATCAAATTGCACAAAGTAATCAAATTAGAGGGCTATTAGCCGAGTTTGGTATCGTCGCTCCAAAAGGCCTCAAAAGCTTGAGAGAGAAAATACCCTATATTCTCGAAGATGGGGATAACCGGTTACCTGGTAGTTTTAGGGAAATGTTACACCGATTATGGGAACACCTCCTTGCCCAGATTGAACATACCGAAGCCTTAGAAAAGCAGCTTGAAGCCACGGTAAAGTCGAACAATGTTTGCCAAAAGTTGATGAAGCTTGAAGGCGTTGGGCCGATATGTGCAATAGGTTTAGCCGTCAAACTAGGACGAGGAGAGAGCTTTGCCAATGGCAGGCAGGCTTCAGCCAATATAGGTCTCACCCCAAGGCAGCATAGTTCTGGTGGCCAAGAACGGATAATCAATATCTCAAAGTACAGTGCAGACAAGCGACTTCGTTCAACACTTTTTCAAGGAGCGCTTTCAGTCATTACTCAGGTAATGAAACGTCCAGCGAGAACGCATAAAGAACAATGGCTCCAAGCATTAGTCATGAGAAGGGGACAGAAGATAGCCGCGGTAGCCCTTGCCAATAAGACAGTGCGTACAGCGTATGCGATATTAAAGAATGACTCAGTGTACCAGCCAGTTGAGTTGACTTAGTACACTGCTCATAATCTGCAAAGAGCGATGTAAAACAGGTAAGACCGACCAGTAAAAGCTAGATGGGTTCTGAGGTACCTAAATACCGCTTCCTAGAGTTAGCTTACTGGTGCGACTACATTTTAGGGCGGGGTAGCTCCCCAAAGAAGCCCGTATATAAGTGCGCATCTATACCTTGTTTTGGTTTTTTTCTTTGTTGATTTCCCAAGGGAGTCCATATAAGAACCCAGGTTCTAGGATCTATTACTCCTCAAGCTTAAACACCACCTCGACCCTGTCGCGGATGGTGATTTCAGTATCTTGGTAGCTCACTGCATTTTCCGGCGCAGCGTCCATCGCCATACGCATCATCATCGGGCGTGGCTGGCTGGCCTGATATGAAATTTGCCATACACCATCCAATGACTCGCCAAACCCTTTGGCCAATGATTCAGCTTTGGCGATAGCATCTTTGATCGCAGCCTGACGTGCTTGCTCAAGGTACTCGTCTTCATTGCTTACTTTCAGCTCGATGTTATTGATACGGTTGATACCATCGCCCAACGCGCTATCTAGGTAGGTGTTGAGGTTGTCTAGTTCATTGACCGTCACCGTCACATGGCGGCTGGCACGGTAGCCCTTGAGCTCAGGCTCTTTGTCTTTCGGGTAATGGTACTGAGGCTGGAGGCTGATATTCGCGCTTTGGATCTGGTTACGCTCGATGCCTTCATCAAGCAAACGTGCAACGAAAGCTTCCACCGCTTTATCCACCGCTTGCTTGGCTTCTTTGGCTGTCGGACGGATTTCTTCTACTGCCACGGCAAATACTGCCATATCCGGCTGGGCCGTCACTTCACCGTTACCGGTTGTCTGCAAATGTGGAACACTGACCGAGGCCGCAGCGATACCACTGGTGCCCATTAAACCCAACCCTAACATCACTGCGATAAATTGTTTTTTCATCTGTCTTATTCCTGTTATCCGAGTCTGTTTTTTGATGCTTTGTCCATATGACAACAGGCTAAGACAAATAATTCCCTTGAAAGAGAAATTTTTTGTACATTGTTTTATTGGGGTAGTACCTTCCCTGCATATTGGGTCAGTTGTTCAGATAGATCTGACAATACCCCGCTTTCCAGTGCCCAGTGGTGCCAGTACATTCGGCGGGTCAGAAAAATATCGGGGGTCAGATTGACCAGCGTGCCCGAGTCCAGCTCCTGCTGAATTTGGATCCGCGGTATCAGACAATAGGCAATCCCTTCGACAGCCATCCGGACAAATGCCTCAGATGAGCGTACCGTATGCTTCATCACGCTGCCGAACGGCAAATTGAAATGCTGATGAATAAAACGCTCATGCATATCATCATGATGATCAAACGCCACCCCGGGTGCAGCCAGCAAGGTGTCGCGGTTTACCCCCTCAGCAAAATACTTATCGGCAAAAGATGGGCTGGCAACACAAAGGAAGTCTACCCTACCGAGGTAATCTGCGACACAGCCGGGCATCGGGGTGGACTCCATACTGATCGCCCCGACCACTTCACCACTACGCAGCTTATCCAGGGTACGGGCTTCGTCTTCAATCATTAAGTTGAGCTCTATCCGCCGCGAGCGCAGCAAAGGGCTCAGCGCCGGCAGCAACCAGGTTGCCAGGCTGTCAGCATTAGTGGCGATAGACACGGATAAGGGCTGACTGCTGTCATCCGGCGTCAGCTCAGGTAAAAGCTCTTGCTCGAGTAGCCTTACCCTGCGGTATAGCCCCAGCATTTTTTGCCCTGCCGCCGTAGGCCGCGGCGGTTGTGCCCTTACCAGCATTGGCTGGGCCATCAATTTTTCCAGCTGCTTGATCCGTTGCGATACCGCCGACTGGGTAATGCACAGATACTCTGCCGCCCGCTCAAAGCCCCTTTGCGATATCACCGCATCGAGCGCTTCAATCCACCGGTAATCCAGTCCCCGCATCCTTTTTCACCCCGTTTTATGACCACAAAACCACCTCATTAGAAACTCTAATATTACATAAATTTTATTAGTTGTACTTAACATTAGCGGCAGGAGTATGCTTGCGCCATCACATTCACTACAGCCCCCCAAAGACGGGAGTTGCGGTAAAAAACAAACGATAAGGTAAGCAGTAAAATGAGCATTTGGGCGTTATTACAAGGATTTGGACTCGGGGCATCGATGATTATTCCAATCGGGGCACAGAACGCCTTTGTACTCAACCAGGGGATCAAGCGTAACCACCATCTCACGACCGCAACGGTCTGCAGTATCCTCGATACCCTGTTTATCAGCCTGGGGATCTTCGGCGGCGGTACGTTGCTCTCAAGCAATGAAACCCTGCTGGCCAGCGTAACAATCGGCGGTATCCTGTTCCTGACCTTTTACGGCTGCCTGTCCATGAGCAGTGCCCTGCGCCAGCCATCCGAGCAAGAGAAAAACAAAGAGGTACTGGCCCGTGGTCGTCGAGCCGTAATTCTAGGGGCATTAGCGGTAACCGTATTGAACCCACATATGTACCTCGATACCGTGGTGATCCTCGGCTCTATCGGCGGCCAGTTTGAAGGAAACGACCGTGTCGCTTTTGCCATCGGGACTATCCTAGCCTCGTTTGCCTGGTTCTATACCCTGTCGATGGGTGCCGCGAAATTGGGCCCGACATTATCAAAACCTAAGGTAAAGCGCGGAATTGATCTGGCCGTTGCCGCTATGATGTTCTTCATCGCGATTCACCTGGCGCAAGGATTATGGAGTCAATATGCAGCCTGAGAAAATAGAGCACATCTACCAGTCTAATCTGGCGCTATTCAGCCAAGCCAATGTCAGCTACCAGCAATGGCAGCACGAGCCGATCCTCGATTTCGAAGCTGATGAGCGGATCGGTAAGGAGCTCGGCTGGACAGCCGCCCCGACCAAAAGCCTGTTCATGAAGGTCAAAGGGGGCGGCCATTGCCTGCTGCTGACCCACCGTGACAGCCGGCTCAACAGCAAGTTGGTCAAGCAGGTACTGGGCAAGCGGGTATCAGTCTGTAGCCATGAAGAGATGATTGATGCCATTGGCTGCGCGCCGGGGGCAGTGTGTCCTTTCGGTCTACCTGCCGATATCACCCTGCTGGTTGACCCTATCGTATACAGCTACCAGGACTTGATGTTCACACCAGGCAAGCCCGATATGACCTTTGCATTTGCCGCCTCAGATCTTGATAAGTTGCTGACTGCCTTACCCAACCAGGTTTTGCCCTTACCTGCTGAATCAGAAGTATAAGCCCGTTAGAGCAGGATAAAAAAATGGAGCCTTGCGGCTCCATTTTTATTGATACGAATTTTACTTCTCGAGGACCTTGTTGAGATGAACATCCATCTGCGGATACGGAATTCCGATGTTCTCTTTGTCCAGCTCTTCCTTGATGGCCTGCAGCAAGTCGAAGTATACCGCCCAGTAGTCTACGGTATTCACCCACGGACGCACGGCGAAGTTCACCGATGAATCGGCCAATGCCAGTACACCTACTGTTGGCTCAGGATCTTTCAGAATACGATCGTCAGCTTCGATCACCCGGTTCAAGACCGCCTTGGTGTGCTTCAGATCGGCATCGTAAGACACACCAATGACCAAGTCGATACGGCGGGTTTTATGGCGTGAGTAGTTGGTGATCGGGCCACCAATGACGCCCGCATTCGGTACTACCACCATCTTGTTATCCGGGGTATTCAAGATAGTCGAGAACACCTGAATAGATTCGACCGAGCCAGACACACCGCCAATCTCGACAAAGTCACCGGACTTGAACGGGCGGAAGGCAACAATCAACACACCAGCTGCGAAGTTTGACAGCGAGCCCTGCAATGCCAGACCAACAGCCAAACCGGCGGCACCGATCACAGCAACCACAGAGGCTGTCTGCACACCAACACGACCAAGTGCGGCGATCAGCACAATAACAAACAGAAGGTAGCGAACAAGCGAGTGCAAGAACTCAACGACCGCTTCATCCATGTCTTTGCGACGCAGCACCTTGGCCACACCGTTTGCGATGCTCTTGGTAATGATATTACCAATAAACAGGATGACTAGCGCAGAGAGAATATTCACCCCGTACTGGATCAACAACTCCTGGTTGTCCGCGACCCAGGTCCCTGCATTCAGCACACCTGTTGTTAGTTCATTATCCTTGATGGTATCCACTACCGTATCCGCAACACCAGTGACGGTATCCGTTACGGTATCTGTAACACTACTCTCACTCATACCTTTCTCATCCTGCAAATGTTATTTCCTTTCCCGCAAAAAACCCCGCGGGAGCACAAATAATCATAGGCTTATTTATGTGAATTTATACCAAACTTACTAATATTCTGGCTTATCAGCGAGAATAAAAAGGGACAGATACAAGGCGCTTGATTGCCGGTGTATTCATATCCATCAAAATCAAGCAACACAGTAACGGTTCCTTTTAAACTCGCCCTTCGGGAGCCATTCTGCCGCTCGATATCTGCCCCAAATTGCCTTGATGTAAAGCGACTATATCAGCATCAATTTGGATTGCTCTCAAACGGCAGAGAAGGCTCTGATATGCTCAGATTATTAGTAAGTTTGGTATTATGCAATCACCACTATAACAGTGATTTATTGATTTTGTTGAGCCTTGAAAGCTCTTTTTCGCGCCGGATAATACTCCTCGGCTCAAAAAACGCCAACAAAAATATGAGCAAGTTCACAAACAAATGACAGGCATAAAAAAACCCGCCGAAGCGGGTTTTTTACAAAGCTTTAAGCTAAACGTAACTTATAGTACGTCGATAGCGTTAAGGTCTTTGAAAGCTTGCTCAAGACGGTTAACCATACCAACCTGACCAGCACGTAGCCATACGCGTGGATCGTAGTATTTCTTGTTAGGCGCGTCTTCGCCAGTTGGGTTACCGATCTGACCCTGTAGGAAGTCACGGTTTTCAGCTTCGTACGCACGAACGCCATCCCATGTAGCCCACTGAGTATCAGTATCGATGTTCATTTTGATAACACCGTAGTCGATTGACTCTTCGATTTCTTCCTGAGAAGAACCAGAACCACCGTGGAATACGAAGTTCAGAGCGTTACCAGCGATACCGAATTTCTCAGCACAGTATGCTTGAGAGTCACGTAGGATAGTTGGAGTTAGAACAACGTTACCTGGCTTGTATACACCGTGTACGTTACCGAAAGAAGCAGCGATAGTGAAACGTGGGCTGATAGCGTTTAGTTTCTCGTAAGCGTAAGCTACGTCTTCTGGAGAAGTGTATAGCTCAGACTGATCCATATCAGTGTTGTCTACGCCGTCTTCTTCACCACCAGTACAACCTAGTTCGATCTCAAGAGTCATGCCCATCTTAGCCATGCGCTCTAGGTACTTACCAGAGATTTCGATGTTCTCTTCTAGAGACTCTTCAGAAAGGTCAATCATGTGAGAAGAGAATAGAGGCTTACCAGTTTGCGCGAAGAACTCTTCACCCGCGTCTAGTAGACCGTCGATCCATGGAAGAAGCTTCTTAGCAGCGTGGTCAGTGTGAAGGATAACTGGCACACCGTAAGACTCAGCAACAGCGTGTACGTATTTCGCACCAGCTACAGCACCCATGATCTGTGCTTCCTGACCTTCTAGTTTCAGACCTTTACCAGCGAAGAATGCAGCACCGCCGTTAGAGAACTGAACAACAACTGGTGCTTTAACTTTAGCAGCAGCTTCTAGTACAGAGTTTACAGAGTCAGTGTTAACAACGTTAACCGCTGGAAGAGCGAATTTGTTTTCTTTCGCTACTTCAAATACTTTCTGTACGTCGTCGCCAGAAATAACACCAGGTTTTACAAAATCGAAGATCTTAGACATAACAATAGTCCTATTTGCCTTGTTGTCTTATATAAATATAAATCTGTGCAATCGATTGCGATCGGCCATATTCTACAAAAACATGACCTTATTCACAATCAGATAAAAGGCGGAAGCTCTTTATTGGACGGAACTCCCGCACTCAAATTACTTAAGCTTTAGCACGCTCTTCAAGCATTGCAACCGCTGGAAGTACTTTGCCTTCAACGAACTCAAGGAACGCACCGCCACCTGTAGAGATGTAAGAAACGTCAGCCTTGATACCGAACTTGTCGATAGCTGCTAGAGTGTCACCACCGCCTGCTACAGAGAAGCCTGCAGATTCAGCGATTGCTTTAGAGATACCAGCAGTACCCGCTTCGAAGTTCTTGAACTCGAATACGCCTACAGGGCCATTCCAAAGGATAGTTTTCGCGTTGCCGATGATCTCAGCAAGAGCAGCAGTTGACTCAGGACCTAGGTCGAAGATCATGTCGTCGTCAGCAACTTCAGTCACGCTCTTGATTTCCGCTTCAGCGTTCTCGTCGAATGCTTTTGCACAAGCAACGTCAGTAGCAACTGGGATTGCACACTCTTTCATGAGTTTCTGAGCAGTTTCAACTAGGTCAGCTTCGTATAGAGACTTACCTACGTTGTGGCCTTCAGCTGCGATGAATGTGTTCGCGATACCACCGCCAACAACTAGCTGGTCAGCAACTTTAGATAGCGACTCAAGTACAGTTAGCTTAGTAGAAACTTTTGAACCACCAACGATAGCAACTAGTGGACGCTCTGGGTTGTCCATTGCTTTGCCTAGTGCTTCTAGCTCAGCAGCAAGAAGAGGACCAGCACATGCTACTGGTGCGTAAGTACCTACACCGTGAGTAGACGCTTGTGCACGGTGAGCCGTACCGAATGCGTCCATTACGAATACGTCACATAGTGCAGCGTACTGCTTAGAAAGTGCTTCTTCGTTCTTCTTCTCGCCTTTGTTGAAGCGAACGTTTTCAAGAACAACTAGCTCGCCAGCGTTCAGCTCAAGACCGTCTAGGTAGTCTTTTGCTAGCTTAACTTCGCAATCTAGCGCGTCGTTTAGGTAGTTAACAACAGGCTGTAGAGAGAACTCTTCCGCGTACTCGCCTTCAGTTGGACGACCTAGGTGAGAAGTAACCATTACTTTAGCGCCAGCTTCTAGGCACTGCTTGATAGTTGGTAGAGACGCAAGGATACGCGCATCAGAAGTTACTTTACCGTCTTTCACAGGAACGTTTAGGTCAGCACGGATGAATACGCGTTTACCCGCAAGTTCCAGATCAGTCATCTTGATTACAGACATGGTTTGTCCTCTCAACATTAATTAATTTAAAATCAAAGTTTTTGTCGGCCCGGCGTCACTGCCAAGCCCAATAATTCTTACATCTATTACTCGGCGGCCTTATCGACTGCCTGCATTGCCAAGGCGGTGTCTAGCATCCGGTTGGCGAATCCCCATTCGTTATCACACCAGACCAACAGCTTGATAAGGTGCTGGTTACTTACACGGGTCTGAGTGCCGTCGACAATCGCGCTATGGGGATCGTGATTGAAGTCTATTGAGACAAGTGGCGCTTCTGTGTAATCCACTATGCCATCTAATGTACAACGAGACGCCTCGGCCAGTGATTGATTTATGTCATTAACTTTCACATTTGTTTTTACAGTGACACTTAAATCCATCGCGGTAACGTTAATTGTCGGTACGCGCACAGAGATGGCTTCGAATTTGTCGGAAAATTTCGGAAAGATACGACCAATGCCCAAATGAAGTTTAGTATCAACGGGAATAATTGACTGGCTAGCAGCTCGGGTTCGGCGCAAGTCGCTGTGGTAAGCATCGATGACCTGCTGGTCATTCATCGCCGAGTGGATAGTGGTAATGGTGCCGGATTCAATCCCGAAGGCTTCATCCAGTACCTTGATAACAGGGACAATACAGTTGGTGGTGCAAGAGCCGTTGGAGACAATGTGATGCTCGGCTTTGAGCGAGTCATGGTTCACACCATAGATAATGGTATTGTCGATATCATTTGCAGCAGGGTGGGAAAACAACACTTTGTTGGCGCCCGCTTTGATGTGGGCTTCGCCGTCAGCACGGCTACCGAAGATGCCGGTACAGTCCAAGACAATATCGATGTCGAGGTCTTTCCAGGGCAATAGGTGAATGTCGCTTTGGTGGAGAATACGGATACTGTCCTTGTCGCCGTTTTCATGAGCAATAAACAAATGCTCCTGATCATGGCTGACAGGCTTGAAAAAGCGTCCATGGCTGGTGTCATACTGCAGCAGATGAGCCATTGCTTCCGGCTCAGCCAGTTCGTTGACCGCCACGACGTCGATGTGATGATCTTTACCGCTCTCGTACAGTGCGCGAAGCACACTGCGACCAATACGGCCAAATCCATTAATTGCGACTTTTAGTGTCATATCCGTGCTACAAAATTAATAAGCCGCGATAGTGTATAACAAGCCTTGCTGATAATCACCATAAATGTGAGCAGAATCACCCAACAGAACAAAAAGCTAATATTTCATGACCTTAGAGTTAAAACCTTGTATTTATGCTGGTCTTTGGCAGCAAATTATGGCGTGACAGAGATCTCACTTCATATAAAAAAAGACCCCATCAAGGGGTCTTTTTTTCATCCTTCGAAATAAATCGCCTTGCGCAACGCGCTAAGCGGTTTAGTTCAGACTAAGCTTATGCCAGCAATTCTTTCGCTGTGTTTACCACGTTTTCAGTGGTGAAACCGAACATCTTAAATAGCTCGCCAGCAGGTGCTGATTCGCCGAAGGTCGTCATACCGATGATACGGCCGTTGAAACCTACGTACTTGTACCAGAAGTCAGCAATACCCGCTTCGATAGCAACACGAGCCGTTACATCTGATGGTAGAACCGCTTCACGGTAAGCAGCATCTTGCTTGTCGAATGCATCAGTAGATGGCATTGAAACAACGCGTACTTTCTTGCCTTCTGCAGTTAGCTGTGCAGCCGCTTCTACCGCTAGCTCCACTTCAGAGCCCGTTGCTATAAGGATAAGCTCAGGCTTGCCTTCGCAATCTTTCAGGATATAAGCACCCTTAGCGATGTCAGCAACCTGTGCTTCGCTGCGCTCCTGCTGAGCTAGGTTCTGGCGCGAGAAGATCAGAGACGTTGGGCCGTCTTTGCGCTCGATAGCCAGTTTCCATGCTACTGCAGACTCAACCTGGTCACATGGGCGCCATGTGCTCATGTTCGGCGTCAGGCGTAGCGATGCCATCTGCTCAACCGGCTGGTGAGTTGGGCCATCTTCACCCAGACCGATAGAGTCGTGGGTGTAAACCTGGATGTTCTGCACTTTCATCAGTGCTGCCATACGCATTGCGTTACGCGCGTATTCCATGAACATTAGGAAGGTTGCACCGTATGGTACGAAACCACCGTGTAGCGCGATACCGTTCATGATTGCAGTCATGCCGAACTCACGTACACCGTAATGGATGTAGTTACCAGAGAAGTCGTTGGCTTCTAGCGACTTAGAACCAGACCACATAGTCAGGTTTGAAGGTGCTAGGTCAGCCGAGCCGCCCATGAACTCTGGTAGCATCTGGCCGAACGCTTCTAGTGCGTTCTGAGAAGCTTTACGAGAAGCGATGTTCGCTGGGTTAGCTTGCAGATCAGCAATGATTGCGTTTGCTTTCTCTTCCCACTGCGCTGGTAGCTCACCGTTTACACGACGCTTGTACTCAGCCGCTAGCTCAGGGTAAGCCGCTGCGTATGCTTCGAACTTCTCGTTCCAAGCCGCTTCTTTAGCTGCGCCTGCTTCTTTCGCATCCCACTCAGCTGCGATGTCTGCAGGGATTTCGAATGGGCCGTGGTTCCAGCCTAGGAACTCGCGTGCCGCAGCGATTTCATCGTGGCCTAGTGGCGCACCGTGACAGTCGTGCGAGCCCGCTTTGTTTGGCGAACCAAAACCGATGATAGTCTTAGTACAGATCAACGTTGGACGCGGATCCGCTTTAGCTGCTTCGATAGCCGCGTTGATCGCGTCTGCATCGTGACCGTCTACTGCTGGAATTACGTGCCAGCCGTATGACTCGAAACGCTTAGGCGTATCGTCAGAGAACCAGCCTTCAACTTCACCGTCGATAGAGATGCCGTTGTCATCCCAGAATGCGATTAGTTTGCCTAGGCCTAGAGTACCGGCTAGAGAACACGCTTCGTGAGAGATACCTTCCATCAGACAGCCGTCGCCCATGAACACGTAAGTGTGGTGGTCAACGATATCGTGGCCTTCGCGGTTGAACTGGGCTGCAAGGGCTTTTTCAGCCATCGCCATACCCACACCGTTAGTGATGCCCTGGCCTAGTGGGCCAGTGGTTGTTTCAACACCCGGTGCGTAACCGTATTCTGGGTGACCCGGTGTTTTTGAGTGTAGCTGGCGGAAGTTTTTCAGATCATCGATAGACAGATCGTAGCCAGTCAGGTGAAGCAGAGAGTAAATCAGCATTGAACCATGGCCGTTCGACAGGATGAAACGGTCGCGGTCAGCCCACTCAGGGTTTTGTGGGTTGTGGTTCATGTGGCCACGCCACAGTACTTCAGCGATATCAGCCATACCCATAGGTGCACCCGGGTGGCCAGAGTTAGCTTGTTGAACACCGTCCATGCTCAGGGCACGGATTGCATTAGCAAGATCTTTACGAGAAGACATGTCTGCTCCAGAAATTCGTAGACGTTGAATATTCGGCTCCCTTCACCGTCATTGGTTCAGGCAAGCCGCAGTTCGGCGGGCGGGTATTGTCGCAAAGACTGGGCTATGACTGCAAACGATTTCCTGAGAAAAATGAGTTCTATATCAAGGTAATGATGATATTAACCCCTAGGGTAATGAGGCAACTAACTGTAATAAAAGCGTTACAGGGGAAACGTTTGCTTAAAGCTTAAGTTTAGTAACCCTACTCATTGCAAGTTGATTTTCGAGCAGCAAAGAGTATTATAGCCGTCTAGACGGAGGTAGCTCTATACATACAAACGTATATCCGTATGCAAGTATGTGACCATTGAACATGGTTTAAGAGCCCAATAACATCAACTAACACATTACTTTATGGGAGCGCTCATGGCGAAGCACCTGTTTACTTCTGAGTCAGTATCAGAAGGTCATCCAGATAAAATTGCAGACCAGATTTCAGATGCAGTATTGGATGCGATCTTAGAGCAAGATCCGAAAGCACGTGTTGCGTGTGAGACTTACGTAAAAACCGGTATGGTAATGGTTGGTGGTGAAATCACTACCTCTGCTTGGGTTGATATCGAAGAGCTAACTCGCGAAACTGTTCGCGAAATCGGCTACACCCACTCTGATATGGGCTTCGACGCTAACTCTTGTGCGGTACTAAGCGCAATCGGTAAGCAGTCTCCAGACATCAACCAGGGTGTTGACCGTGAAGACCCACGCGAGCTAGGTGCTGGTGACCAGGGTATCATGTTCGGTTACGCGACCAACGAAACTGACGTACTAATGCCAGCTCCTGTGACTTACGCTCACCGCCTAGTAGAGCGCCAGGCAAAAGTACGTAAGAACGGCGCCCTACCTTGGCTTCGTCCAGATGCGAAAAGCCAGGTGACGTTTGCCTACGACCAAGGCAAAATCGTTGGTATCGATGCAGTAGTACTATCTACCCAGCACTGCGACAGCATTGAACTACCAGTACTGCAAGAAGCAGTAATGGAAGAAATCATCAAGCCAGTTCTACCTTCAGAGTGGCTGAACAAAGACACCAAGTACTTCATCAACCCAACCGGCCGTTTCGTTATCGGTGGCCCAATGGGTGACTGTGGTCTGACTGGTCGTAAGATCATCGTTGATACCTACGGCGGTGCAGCCCGTCACGGTGGCGGTGCATTCTCTGGTAAAGATCCATCGAAAGTTGACCGTTCTGCAGCCTACGCAGCACGCTACGTAGCGAAGAACATCATCGCGGCTGGCATGGCTGACCGTTGTGAAATCCAGCTTTCTTACGCAATCGGTGTTGCTGATCCAACATCTATCATGATCGAAACATTCGGTACTGAAAAAGTTTCTCACGACATCATCGTAGAAGCAGTACGCCAGCACTTCGACCTACGCCCATACGGCCTGATCGAAATGCTTGACCTACTTAAGCCAATGTACAAGAAAACAGCGGCATACGGTCACTTCGGTCGTGAAGAATTCCCATGGGAAAAAACTGACAAAGCCGACATCCTACGCGACTTCGCTAACATCAAGTAAGCGCTTAGGCCCGGTAATAAAAAAGGAAGCTTCGGCCTGTCTCTTATACACAAGTCCCCCGCCTCATGGCGGGGGCTTTTTTTGAACTCTTTTTCTTTATTGCGATCCGATCTTACACAATATGAGTAAAGGTCATCATCATGATAGGGAATTCTACTTTAGAATGGGCTCAACAAACCTTTTCGCATGCCAAGCTTGGCGACTCTAGACGTACACAACGACTAGTCCAATTAGCCAGTGATATGGCATCTAATGTTGGAGTGTCTATTGTGCAAGCCTGCCCTAATCCCGCCTCTATTGAAGGGGCATATCGCCTCATCCGTAACCCTGATGTTGAAGCCAATGCGATAGCTGAAGCCGGTTTTGTGGCAACAACTAACGAGGCTGAAGCGCATGACTTATTACTTGCCCTTGAAGACTCCACCGCTCTAACCTACACGCATAAAAGCCTCTCCGATGAACTTGGTCACGTGAACTCGGGAAATCGAACCCGGGGGATGCTAGCTCACTCTGTTCTGTTGTTTGCACCACGCGAGCAAAAGGTTGTGGGGCTAATCGAACAACAGCGGTGGACGAGGGATATTGCGACTCGAGGCCGGGGACATAAGTTCGCCAAGCGACCGTATGAAGAGAAGGAGACCTTCAAGTGGCAACAGGCATCAACCGCAATGTCTGAACGTTTAGGTCAACTCCAAGCCCGAGTCATTTCAGTGTGTGATAGGGAGTCAGACATCTACGAATACTTACATTACAAGCTGACCAACCAGCAGCGTTTTGTTGTGCGCTCGACCTATAGTCGCTGCATTGAGGAAAGTGGTTATAAGCTCCATGATTATGCAAAGGAGTTATCCCCATCGGGACAACGAACTGTCCATATTGCTCAACGGGGTGGTCGCAAAGCGCGTAAAGCAACATTAGATGTATGCTTTGCTCCTATTACGATTAAGGTTCCAGCCAATAAGTGTGGCAAGTCACTTTCTCTGTATTATGTTGGTTGTAAAGAGCGAGGTGACAACAACGAAAAATTGGAGTGGCACTTACTGACTTCAGAGCCAGTGACAACGTTAGCGAAAGCCCAGGAGATAATCAGTTACTACGAACAGCGCTGGTTGGTTGAAGAGTTCCACAAGGCGTGGAAAAGTGATGGAACCGATGTCGAAGCACTGCAACTTCAATCAAAGGACAACCTGGAGAGAGTTGCCGTCATTCAAGCGTTTATCGCTATCCGCTTGTTACAACTTAGAGCAGAAAGCCGCGGACAAGAAACCAGTAGCTGTGAGTCTGTTCTACCCGGAATATGCTGGAAATTATTATGGGTCAAACAAGAAAATAAGCCCTTACCAACAACAGCTCCAGATCTGAAATGGGCTCGAGTTACATTAGCAAGGCTAGGCGGATGGTATGACAGTAAGCGAACAGGGCGGCCCGGTTGGGCCGCCCTATGGCGAGGCTGGTATAAATTAGCAGCAATTCAAGAAGGATACCTTATAGCCCAATCCTTTACCTCTGATGAGATGTGATCAAGAGACAGGCTTCGGCTTCCTTTTTTGATTTAAGTTCCTAGATCCTAGAAGCGAGTTCCTAGAGTCGATAGCAATAATCCTCAAGAAACCAGGAACTAGGATCTCGAACCTAAACCTCCTATACTCCCCTGCTCCACCAGCCAGCCTTGGAATGAACATGACCACCCTGCAACACCAAGTAATTGACCGCGTTAAACAGTGTATTGCCCAGGCCAACCAACGCCTCAACAAGCGTTTGGTGATGCCTGACGTGCGCTTTACCCAACGCGGGAAGATTGCCGGCAGTGCTCGGTTGCAAGGTTGGGAGGTACGCTTCAATCCGGTATTGCTGAAAGAGAATCCGGACGCTTTCCTTAATGAGGTAGTACCGCATGAAGTGGCCCACTTAGTGGTATTCAAGTTGTTTGGCAAAGTTCGGCCACATGGTCGGGAGTGGCAGGTCATCATGCAGGAAGTTTTCGGGGTGGCACCACGTACCACGCACAGCTTCGATGTCAGCTCGGTCCAAGGCCAGACATTTCTCTACCGCTGCCAGTGCAGCGAGCATCAGATGACGGTCCGCCGCCACAACAAAGTCCAGCGCGGGCAAGCCCACTACCGCTGCCGCCAGTGCGGCCACACACTGGCCTTCCAGCAGCAAAGAACACTTTAAGCTTGGTTACTCGCGACTGAAATCATCGCGGAAGAAAACCCGACTCTGAGCCTGCTGCACGCTTTTTACTATTGGCTTACCCGAAACAAAATACGATTGCGTCTCACACCAACCGGCACCAAAAGGTAATGAATCCGTTGTGTCATTGACACGGTTAAAGTCGGCGCTCAGATCACGTAATAAAATTCGCTCAGCGACCTGCTTTGCCCTCGCCTTCACAAAGCTATCCGCCAAACGGTCACGCTGCCCCCAGCCTATCTTGTAATCATCACACTTAGGATCGGAAACAGTTGGCTCCACAAGGAATGCAACATCAGAAGTCGCTTGATATTCCTTATGCATCATAAAAGCCTCGAATAGCATGGCGACATCTTCAGCCTGACTGGAATAGGCGTAAAAATCAGCCGCACCATCAAACTCGAACTCGTTCCCCATAGTCGCAGCATCAAACTGAAGTTGTTCTTGGGTTGGCTTCTCTCCACGGAAAGAGACTTGCGCCATTTGGTGCAGCATTGTCGAGCTTAGTGGTTGATCACGGTTAAGCTCACTGTTGACTGGGATCCGTCTCTGTATATTCCACCAAATCGTCTGGCTAGTATCCAAATCCACCAGTGTATCCTGTGGCAGATAGTCATTGGCATGGGCCAGTTCATGGGCCAGCAAGCGGTATAGCCCTCGGGTGATCTGGTCTAGATCCCGGCGGGCATTGTGATCCGCGTTGTAGCTATTGCTGGTCAGTACATAATCCCCATAGCGATCGAGATACCGGTTGGCGGCGACAAATTTAAGCTGGGACTGATAAGCATCACGATAATCATCTTGCTGATAAATATCCTGCCAATGGGAATGTGTTTGCCAGAGGTAGCGCGGGTCAATATAGATACTGGCGGTACCTGAATGGTAAAACGAAGGACGCACTTCATAGCTCAGGACGATGGCATTGACCGAGCGAAACAGATTCAGCAGATCCTGAGGCATCTCACGCAAAGCCGCAATGAAGTTATCACCCATCCATTGGTGCGAAACCAAGACTCGAGCTGCAATGTCATCAACAGTGATGTTCTCGCTATTTCCGTACCCTAGTGGGGCGATATCACTTACCAGACAAGATTGCTTTTGTTTATACAAAGTCACGCAATCAAGGCCCGCTGTCGCAATTAGGCTATCCGGCTTGTATGCATGCAAACTGTCGAGAGCGGGATCACCATTAACGTTAGAACGCTCCTGTGCTTTGTCACCTCCGCCACCACACCCTCCTAGCAACAGAAAACTGGTGAGCGCAGCAGCTATCCACGTCTTATCCATCTAAACATTCCTTGTTTTTACAGATGTAATTACTCGCATATGCTACAAAAAAAGCACAGCGCCGCAACTAGCAAAGCGCAAAACTGCGAGACCGCTAGATGCATCAAGTACGGTTTATTTCCCGTTTCCCCTTGTTTTTCTCCTTTCCGGCGTCCATTTATTTACCCATGTACCTGCATGGTATGACCAACAACCTGCAATCAGCGGGAGAGTTGATATAATGCAGCCAGATGACAACCAACGGGTTACGAGATAGCCATGAGAATCCCACGAATTTACCACCCAGAGTTATTGCCAAACTCTGGAACCATTATGCTCAGCGATGATGCAGCCAACCATGTCGGCCGCGTCATGCGCATGGGGGCCGGCCAGGAAGTCCTGCTTTTTGACGGCAGCAATGCCGAGTTCCCGGCCGTGATCACCAATGCCAGCAAGAAAAGTGTGGAAGTGGAGATCAAGGCCCGTAATGAGAACAGTGTCGAGTCACCGCTGGATATCCACCTAGGCCAAGTGGTTTCACGTGGCGAGAAAATGGAATTCACTATCCAAAAGTCGGTTGAGCTCGGCGTCAATACCATTACCCCACTCATTTCTGAACGCTGTGGTGTAAAACTCAATGCCGACCGTTTCGAGAAAAAGCTCCAGCAATGGCAGAAAATCGCTATCAGCGCCTGTGAACAATGCGGGCGTAACACGGTGCCGGAGATCCGCCCGATCATGAAACTGGAAGACTGGTGCGCCGAGCAGTATGACGGCCTCAAGCTCAACCTGCACCCTCGAGCCCATTACTCGATCAACACCCTGCCAGAGCCTGTCAGCAAAGTCCGTTTGCTAATCGGTCCGGAAGGCGGCCTGTCTGCCGAAGAAATCGGCATGACGGAAGAATACAAATTTGACGAAATCCTGCTTGGCCCGCGCGTGCTCCGTACCGAGACTGCCGCGATGACAGCAATCACAGCCCTGCAAGTCCGCTTCGGCGATCTTGGCTAACGCTCACCCCAAGGGAAAGAAATTTAGGAGAAAGCAATGATCAAACTGGGTATCGTGATGGACCCTATCGAGTCTATCAACATCAAGAAAGATTCAAGCTTTGCCATGATGTTGGAAGCCCAGCGCCGTGGTTGGGAAATCCATTACATGGAAATGAATGACCTGTCACTGGAGCAGGGCAAGGCTATGGCCCGCACCCGCGTCGTCAGCCTGAAAGAAGATCCGAATGGCTGGTTCGAATTCCATAGCGAGCAGGAAATCGCCCTGTCAGACCTAGACGCCGTGTTGATGCGTAAGGATCCCCCATTCGACACCGAATACATCTATGCGACTTATATCCTTGAGCGTGCCGAAGGTGAAGGCGCCCTTATCGTCAACAAACCTCAGAGCCTGCGTGACTGTAACGAAAAGCTATTCACCGCTTGGTTCCCGGAACTGACACCGACGACAGTGGTTACCCGTCGTGCCGATAAGATCAAAGCTTTCCACCAGGAACACGGCGATGTGATCCTCAAGCCGCTTGACGGCATGGGCGGCTCGTCTATCTTCCGCGTGATGAAAGGCGACCCGAACGTTTCGGTGATCATCGAAACCCTGACCAACCATGGCGAGAATTACTGCATGGCCCAGACCTTCGTGCCGGATATCAGCAACGGCGACAAGCGTATTCTGGTGGTCGATGGCGAACCGATGCCATACTGCCTGGCCCGCATCCCTGCCAAAGGGGAAACCCGTGGCAACCTAGCCGCTGGCGGCCGCGGCGAAGCCCGCCCAATCAGCGAAACCGATCGCAAGATTGCCGAGACGGTTGCACCGGTGCTGAAGGAAAAAGGCCTGATCTTCGTCGGCCTTGATGTGATTGGCGACAAGCTGACTGAAATCAACGTCACTAGCCCAACTTGTATCCGTGAAATCGAAGCCGCCTTTGATATCTCGATCACCGGCAAGCTGATGGATGCCATCGAGCGACGCATCAACGCATAATGCGCTAATTCAATGTGGCCTAATCATTTCACTCCCTAGGTGAAAATGGTTAGGCTGCGTGAATAGTTAAAATCCTCTCCCTTTAATACCAATTCTGTTAATTAGTCGGCATACTGTAAGTAAGTCGATCGGTTGTAGGTATCTTCCCATGAACTTGACGAACCACTTTCTGGTAGCCATGCCCAGCATGCAAGATCCTAATTTCAAAGGAAGTGTTGTCTACATTTGTGAGCATAACGACGAAGGTGCAATGGGCATCGTCATCAACCTGCCGATTGAAATTTCAGTAGGCAATATGCTCGACCAAATTGAAATTGAGCGCGAGTTACCCGTCAGGGATCACTCTTGCCTTGAGCAACCGGTATTCAATGGTGGCCCGGTATCTGCTGACCGCGGTTTTGTCCTGCACAACCGAGTCGGCCGTTTGAGCTCTAGCATCGATGTCACCGAAGAGGTCTCGATCACCACCTCAAAAGATATTCTCTCGCTACTCGGTACCAGCGAATCGCCGGACAACTTCTTGGTTGCCCTTGGCTATGCCGGCTGGGATGCCGGGCAACTTGAGCAAGAGCTCATCGAAAATGTCTGGCTGACAACAGAAGCCAACACCGATGTAGTGTTCAACACCCCGATTAATGAACGCTGGAACAAGGCTATCGCCCAGCTAGGTATCAGTGCTACTCACCTTTCCACAGAACAAGGACACGCATGAGTCAATCTCGCAGCGTACTCGCTTTTGATTACGGTACGAAAAGTATTGGTGTCGCTATCGGCCAAGAGCTGACCGGCACCGCCAGCCCACTTGCCGCCCTGAAGGCGCGGGATGGAGTCCCTAACTGGGATGACATTGAAAAAATCCTCAAAGAATGGCAGCCGGACTTGGTGGTTGTCGGCCTGCCGCTGGATATGCAAGGCGGCGAGCTGGAAGCGATCACGCCCCGGGCCAAGAAATTCGCCAACCGCCTGCATGGCCGCTTTGGCTGCCCAGTAGAATTGCATGACGAACGCCTGAGCACTGCCGAAGCCCGCTCAGACCTGTTTGAACGTGGCGGCTACCGCAACCTCAGCAAAGGCAACATCGACTCACAGTCTGCTGTTGTGATCCTTGAGAGCTGGTTCGAGCAGCAATACGGATAAAAAGCAGAGCCTGGGTTCTAGATCCTGGAACCTAGGTACTCTTTCCCCCTCACTCCATACTCCTCACTACCTTCCAGCTCCAGCGTACAGCTTTTTTCGATCTTTTCAGCCAAAAGCGATCGCCTACCGAGATCTTGAATCATTGACGCTACCCAGCCCGCGAAGCTCAAGGCACGATCAGCTTGTACAGCTTTTGGACTATATAAACCCAAAAGCTCATATCGCTGTACACTTAGATCATAGCCTTATCCTATGGCTTTTAATTTCAATGCCTTATAAAAAGTGATCAACAAAAAAAGCATTAGGATCATAGCAACCCCAATGCTTTTGGTTTACCGCTGGCCGAACGCTTGACCTAGCCCATATCGACAGTGACCCCGGACAGGGAGTTATTGCTCCGCAGCTGCTTGTTGCCCACTTTGATCATCAGACGCAGATCGTTGGCAGAGTCGGCATGGTGCAAGGCATCTTGCTCAGTGATCTTACCCGCGCTGTAAAGCTCATAAAGCGACTGGTCAAACGTCATCATGCCCGACTCGTTTGACTTGGCCATGGCTTCTTTGATCTCATGAAGCTCACCCCGGCGGATCAAGTCTGCGACCCGAGGCGTGTTGATCAAAAGCTCAAAGGCACCGTGACGGCCGACACCATGGGCATCGGGGATCAACTGCTGGGCCAAGATACACTTGAGGTTCAGCGACAGATCAAACAAGAACTGCTCGCGCCGCTCCTTAGGTACCAAGTGCAGAATCCGCTCGAGG
The DNA here is from genome assembly GCF_056160145.1 of Photobacterium sp. ABD4_091. Lineage (NCBI taxonomy): Bacteria > Pseudomonadati > Pseudomonadota > Gammaproteobacteria > Vibrionales > Vibrionaceae > Photobacterium > Photobacterium sp. ABD4_091. The sequence continues at coordinate 1,115,964 of NZ_JBSWWQ010000001.1, forward strand.
GCCTGGTTAGCATTGTTGGCGTGTAGGGTGGCCATGCACAGGTGGCCAGTCTCGGCAAAGTTCATCGCATACTCCATGGTCTCAGGCGTACGGATCTCACCGATAAGGATCATATCCGGCGCCTGGCGCAGAGAGTTTTTCAGCGCGACTTCATAGCTTTCGGTATCCAGCCCGACCTCGCGCTGGGTGACGATACACTTGTTGTGCTTATGGACAAACTCAATCGGGTCTTCCACCGTTAGGATGTGGCCGCTGCGGTTGGCATTGCGGTAGCCCGTCATCGCAGCCATCGATGTCGACTTGCCCGAGCCCGTTGCACCAACCACCAATACCAGCCCGCGCTTGGCCAGCGCCATCTTCTGCATATCCATCGGCAGGTTGAGTGAATGAAAATCCGGGATATCCGTTTCAATACGGCGGATCACCATCCCGGGTAGCTCACGCTGCCAAAAAGCACTGACCCGGAAGCGGTACTCTCCCCTCACCAGGGCAAAGTTCGCTTCCTTGCTGGCACGGTATTCCGCCTCTAATTCGCTGTCCATTGCCTCGGTAAACATAAGCTCGACCGCTTTAAGGTCGAGCGTATCGCCAAGTGGGAACAGGTTGCCATCGATGCGGAGCAGGCAGGGCGAGTCCACGGTTATATAAAGATCCGATGCCTTGCGGCTGACCATCTCATTAAGTGCATCTTGCAAAGTCATTGGTGTCTCCCCCATCAAAACTGCGAAAAGCCCGAGTCAACCACCCGGCGGCCTTCCTCTGCCTCGACCAGGCCCTGGGCCACCAGCATCTTGACGCTCTGATCCATGGTCTGCATCCCCATCGCGGAGCCAGTCTGGATCATCGAGAACATCTGGGCGACCTTGTCCTCACGGATCAGGTTACGGATAGCTGGCGTTGCCATCATCACTTCGTGGGCTGCAATACGGCCGCCACTGGTACATTTGAGCAGATTCTGCGAGACCACCGCACGGAGCGATTCAGACAGCATCGAGCGCACCATCGCCTTGTCATTGCCCGGGAATACGTCGATGATCCTGTCGACCGTCTTGGCTGCCGAGCTAGTGTGCAGGGTACCTAGCACCAGGTGCCCGGTTTCAGCCGCCGTCAGCGCCAAGCTGATCGTTTCCCGATCACGCAGCTCACCGACCACTATGACGTCCGGGTCTTCACGCAGCGACGAGCGCAGGGCATTGTGGAAACTATGGGTATCGCGATGGACCTCACGCTGGTTGATCAGGCAGCGTTTGCCGGTATGGATAAATTCCACCGGGTCTTCAATCGTCAGGATATGGCGGTTGGAATTCTCGTTGATGTAGTCCACCAGCGCGGCAATCGTCGTAGACTTACCCGAACCTGTCGCACCAGTGACCAGCACCAAGCCGCGCTGGAGTTGGGCAATTTGATAGAAGATTTCCGGTACGCCCAGCGACTCCAAAGTCGGGATCTTGACCGGGATGGTACGAAATACTGCCGCGCTCCCCCTTGCCTGCCTGAAGGCATTGACACGGAAACGGCCAACATCGGGTAACTCGAACGAAAAGTCGACTTCCAGCCGCTCCTCGAACTCCCGCCGCTGGGCATCATTCATTATATCGAAGACCAAGCGGTGGACTTCCCCATGCTCTAGCGCCGGCAAACTCAGCTTGCGCACATCACCATCGACCCGGATCATCGGCGGAACGCCAGCAGAAAGGTGCAGATCAGAGGCGTTATGCTTTACACTAAAGTCCAGTAGTTCGGTGATATCCATAAATTTTCCCCACAGAATCAATTATGAATAGTATCAAGCAAAATATTGAACAGGTCATCACCCAGATTGGCCTGGCAGCAGAAAAATGCGGTAGAGATGCCGAATCAGTGCAACTGCTTGCAGTTAGCAAAACCAAACCTATTGCCGCCATCGAGGAGGCCATCGCTGCTGGCCACACGGCATTCGGTGAAAACTATGTCCAGGAAGGCGTCGAGAAAGTCCAGTACTTTGCCCAGCAACATGCCGGAGCTTCACTGAGCTGGCACTTTATCGGCCCAATCCAGTCCAACAAGACCCGCCCGATTGCCGAGCATTTCGACTGGGTGCACTCGGTAGACCGTGCCAAGGTTGCCCGCCGCCTGAGCGAACAGCGCCCGGACGATATGGCACCGCTCAATGTTCTGCTTCAGGTCAACACCAGCGGCGAGGACTCAAAATCAGGGCTGGCCTTCGACGACGTCGCCGCCTTGGCCGATGAAGTCGCGGCAATGCCGAATCTGGTATTGCGTGGCTTGATGTCTATTCCGCAAAAAGCCGACGATTATGACAGCCAGCTTGCGGCCTTCTCCAGCCTTGCCGAGGCGATGGACAAACTAAAGGCAAAGCATCCGCAGCTTGATACCCTGTCAATGGGGATGAGCGGTGATCTCGATGCCGCCGTTGCCGCTGGCAGCACAATAGTCAGGATCGGTACCGCAATTTTTGGTGCCCGCGATTATTCAGCTAAACAGTAAGCTAAGCGCTGGCTATAATAGCCACACAATTATCACGTCTAGGAAGGACGTCAGCGTCCCTCCCGGCCTTGAATACACAGAGGATGTAACATGGAACAACGCTCGATTGCCTTCATTGGTGCCGGTAACATGGCCCGCTCCATCATCGCCGGCCTTGTGGCCAGCGGTTATGCGCCCGACAAAATCACCGCTACAGCACCAAGCTCAGCCCGTCGAGAGCCGCTCGCCCGTGATTACGGAATCCACACCACAGACGACAATCTGAGCGCGGCATCAGACGCTGATGTTATTGTCCTGGCGGTGAAGCCCCAGCTTATGGAAGAAGTCTGCCGTCCGCTGCAAATCCTCGACTTTTCCGGCAAACTGGTGATCTCCATTGCAGCGGGCATCGGTGCCGAGCGCCTCAATGAAATGCTGGCCACCCACTTGAACTTGGTGCGTGTAATGCCAAATACTCCGTCGCTGCTCGGCAAGGGCATGAGTGGCCTTTATGCATCTAGCACCCTTAACCCCAACGATCGCCAATTTGCCGAAAGCTTAATGCAGGCTGTCGGTGAAGTGTGTTGGGTTGAGCAAGAGTCTGGTATCAACAATATTATTGCCGCAGCTGGCAGTGCCCCAGCCTATTTCTTCCTGTTCATGGAAGCGATGCAGCAAGAAGCGATCAAACAAGGCTTTAGCGCCGAGCAGGCCCGTATGCTGGTACAGCAATCGGCACTAGGTGCCGCGGAAATGGTGGTCGCTAACCCGGGTACCGATCTGGCAACACTTCGTGAGCAGGTTACATCAAAAGGCGGTACCACCGCCGAGGCAATCCGCACTTTCAACGAGTGCCAACTTAGTGATACCGTAGCAAAAGCAATGCGTGCTGCCGTTTCCCGCGCTGAAGAAATGGAAAAATTATTTTAAGGTTAGTATATGAACTCAATTGGTTTTCTAGTCAGTACCCTATTTGATCTCTACATTATGGTCGTGCTGCTGCGCATCTGGCTCCAGTGGGCGCGTGCCGATTTCTACAATCCGTTTTCCCAGTTTATTGTCAAGGCAACCCAGCCAGTCGTTGGCCCGCTACGCCGCTTGATCCCATCTATCGGCTCCCTGGATGTCGCAACGCTGCTGTTCGCCTATATCCTAAGTATGGGTAAGTTCGTCCTGCTACAGGCAGTATTGGGCGGAGGCTTCATGTTCACCCCTGAATACTTCTGGATTGGTGCCCTATCGCTGCTGAAAGCTGCCGGTGGTCTGCTGTTCTGGGTATTGCTGCTGCGCGCAATCCTGAGCTGGGTTAGCCAAGGCCGCAGCCCGGTTGAGTACGTCATGCACCAGCTAACCGAGCCAATGACAGCCCCTATCCGTCGCATTATCCCGGCAATGGGCGGCTTGGATTTAAGTGTGCTGGTACTATTCATCGGCCTACAGTTTGCCAACTTCCTGATCGGTGATTTTGTCGGCCCTATCTGGTTCCAGCTATGAGCCAACAGGCCGCCTACCATGACGGTGACGACCTGATCCTACGGCTCTATATCCAGCCCAAGGCCAGCCGCGACCAAGTGGTTGGCCTGCATGGCGATGAAGTCAAAATCGCGATCACCGCCCCGCCGGTAGATGGCAAGGCCAACGCCCACTTGACGAAGTACCTGTCCAAGCAGTTCAAGGTCGCCAAGGGGCAAATTGATATCGAAAAAGGAGAGCTGGGGCGCCACAAGCAAGTGCGCATCACCGCTCCCAAAGCAATACCCGAGCCGATCAAGGCTCTGCTGTAACCACAGCATACTCCGGCCCGGCGTCCTTCCAGACACCGGGCCGTTTTTCACCAGAGTCTTTCGCCATGACTCATTGGCCACAACTATTTTGGCCACAACTATAATGGAACTATGCAATACCCACTTGGGGTGCAGGGGCAATGCCCTGCCCAGTGCGTATAAAAGGATAATAATATGACTCGTCTTTTCAGCCTATTTGCCCTATTCATTGCCAGCCTCAGCCTTCCTGCCCATGCCGGGCAGTTCAAGGATATCGATAACCTTGAAGTGCATTACTCCAGCTTCCCGTCGACCTTCCTGACCCCGGAAGTGGCTAGCACTTATAAAATCCAGCGCAGCCGGTATTCTGCCGTTATCAATGTCACCGTGCTGGATAAAGGCCAGCAAGGGAAACCTGCAGTAACAGCCGTGCTCAACGGCCAGGCCAAGAACCTCATCGGCACGGTGAAGAACCTCTCTTTCCGTGAGATCCGGGAGGGAGAAGCCATTTATTACATCGCCGAAATCAAGCATGCCAACGAAGAGCGCTTCAGCTTTTCCATTGACGTCTCCCACAATGGCACCCGAGGCAACATAACATTTGACCAGACCTTCTACGTCGATTGAAGCCAACCTTGCACCATGGCCACAGACTGTATAACTAGGGGAGCCACGCGCTCCCCTTTTATTTTCCGGGCAGTGAGATAAGATAGCGCCCTCTTTATTGCGAGGAACTGTGATGAGCAAATTAGTACTGGCCACTGGTAACCAGGGCAAAGTAAAAGAAATGGCTAGCCTACTGGCCGATTTTGGTTTCGATGTTGTTGCCCAGAGCGATTACAACGTTTCTTCGGTTGCCGAGACCGGCACCACCTTTATCGAAAATGCCATTATCAAAGCCCGTCACGCTGCCAAGGAAACCGGCCTGCCAGCCATTGCTGATGACTCTGGCCTAGAAGTGGATTACCTCAAAGGTGCACCGGGGATCTACTCTGCCCGCTTTGCCGGCGAAGATGCCTCTGACCAAGAAAACCTGCAGAAGCTGCTCAAAGAAATGGAAGGCGTTGCGGATGAGCTGCGTACTGCGCGCTTCCATTGCGTATTGGTCATGATGCGCCACGAGAACGATCCTACCCCGCTTGTCTGCCACGGCAGCTGGGAAGGCAAGATTTTGGCCGAAGCCCACGGCGAAAATGGCTTTGGCTACGACCCGGTTTTCTGGGTACCGGAAGACCAGTGCTCTTCTGCCGAGCTGGAGCCTGCACGCAAGAAACAACTGTCACACCGCGGCAAGGCCCTCGCCAAGCTGTTTGCTGCCCTGAAGGAAGCATAAACTATGCTAGTACCACCGCCACTGAGCCTGTATATCCACATTCCATGGTGTGTCCAGAAGTGCCCATACTGCGACTTCAACTCCCATGCGCTGAAAGCTGATATTCCCGAGCTCGACTACATTGATGCGCTTATCGAAGATCTCGATACCGACTTGGCAAAATACGATTTGGCAAGCCAGGATCGGGAGCTGCATTCCATCTTCATCGGTGGTGGTACCCCGAGCCTGATCTCCGCACCGGAGATCGGCCGTTTGCTCGAGGCAGTCAAACAGCGAATCCCGTTTAGCGACGAGATAGAAATCACCATGGAAGCCAACCCGGGTACGGTCGAGGCGGGACGCTTCAACGCCTACCGCGAAGTTGGTGTCAACCGTATATCAATCGGCATCCAAAGCTTCCAGGACGAAAAACTCAAGCGCCTTGGCCGCATCCACGGCAGCCGCGAGGCGATCACCGCAGCGGGTCTGGCCAAAGAAGCAGGGCTTGATAGCTTCAACATCGACCTTATGCACGGCCTGCCGGATCAAAGCATCGACGATGCCCTGTCGGATCTCAAACAGGCAATTTCCCTAGATCCGCCGCACCTGTCTTGGTACCAGCTCACTATCGAGCCAAACACCCTGTTTTATTCCAAGCCGCCAGTGCTGCCGGATGACGACGATCTGTGGGAAATCTTCGAACAAGGCCACAAAATGCTGGCCGAAGCGGGCTACGTCCAATACGAGATCTCCGGTTACAGCAAACCGGGACGCCAGTGCCGCCATAACCTCAACTACTGGCGCTTCGGAGATTACCTCGGCATCGGTTGTGGTGCCCACGGCAAGCTGAGTTTTGCCGACGGTACCATTACCCGTACCGTCAAGGTCAAACATCCGCGCGGCTACCTCAACCCAGCCAAGCCATACCTGGATCAGGAAATTCAGGTAGAGGCCGCTGAGCTCCCATTCGAGTTCTTCATGAACCGCTTTCGCCTGCTTGAGGCTTGCCCGAAACAAGATTATGTCGAGCGTACCGGCTTGCCACTAACAAGCATTGAAGGGCCAATCAACTGGGCGCTTGGTCAGAATTACCTCGAAGACAAAGGCGATCAATGGCAGATCACCGAGCACGGCAAACTGTTCCTCAACGACCTGCTAGCTGCATTTGTCGACGAAGAGGACGAATAGGGTTAACTACCGGTTTTAGGTTATGTCTTAGTTACGTTTGACGATAAAGCTGCGACAATTTAATAGGATAATATTTCAAAGCTTACCCGCCATGGATGGCGGGTTAGAGCGACAAGGATGTCTTCACTGCGTCTTTGAAATCTTGTCCTGTTGAATTGTATATAACGCAACTCAATCGAGCGTTACGCTCTGCCAGCGCTTGAGGGCGGGGATCTGTGATTGGATTTCGCTTTCCTTGGCTTGGCGCATCGCCACCCGGTCACACAGCTCCTGATCGATTAGCTGTGAGTGGGATAAGGTGTAGGGTAAGTCATCGAGCATAAGGCGGTGGTAGTCAGCCAGCAATGCCGACTGGTCATCACTGAGTTTGACTTTGTGGACACCAAAATAAAGCTGGCCGCTGGGTTCAATCTGGAAGCACTCCCCCCCAAACTCCAAATTCAGCGCCCCGTCCTGCATACTCAGGCTATTGTGCCACTCCATCTGGCACACCGGCGCTTCATTGGCCTGCACACCAAGCGACAAGGCAAACCCAACAGCAGCTAAATTGAATCCACAAACACGCAACAGCATAAGCCTCTCCCCATCATCGGGGCAGGCCAAGGTTAAAGCGCCTTAGTTACCCCATTAAAAGATTGAACGGCCGATCCGCTCGGCCAGCAGTTCAAGGGCAGCGGTGCCAGCCAAAGAGTTCCCCGAGGGATCCAGCTCTGGTGACCATACAGCAATGGCCATCTCACCCGGAACGATAGCGATGATCCCGCCGCCGACCCCGGATTTGCCCGGCATACCAACCCGATATGCAAATTCTCCAGCACCGTCATACAACCCGCAGGTCGCCAGCAGTGCATTCATTTGCTTACACTGAGTTTGGGTGATAATTGTTTTTTTTGCGCCCAAAGGAAGCCCTTTATTTGCCAAGTAACTGAAAGTTTTGGCCAAATCAACACAACTCATTTTAAGCGCGCAATAGCTGAAGTAATTGGTCAGAACCGGCATCACTTCGTTCTCGAAGTTGCCGAATGAGCGCATCAGGTACGCTATCGAAGCGTTGCGATCGCTGTGCTGCATCTCAGAAGAGGCAACGACTTTGTCGTAGCAGATATGCGGGTTATGGGCGAGCTTACGCACCAGCTCCAGCATCCGGTATTGCGGTGCCGACAGCCGGCTGTGCAGCAAATCCGACACCACCAGGGCACCGGCATTGATAAACGGATTGCGCGGAATGCCATTTTCCAGCTCGAGCTGGATCATCGAGTTAAACGCATGGCCTGATGGCTCCTTGCCAACCCGCTGCCAGATCTCTTCCGGCTGGTACAGGGTCATCGCCAGCGTCAGGCTCAGCGCCTTGGAGATCGACTGGATCGAGAAGCCTTCCTCGCTATCGCCAGCCTGGATAATTTCACCATCGTTATAACACACAGCAATCCCCAGCTTGTTGGACGGAACCTCCGCCAATGCCGGGATATAATCAGCCACCTTTCCTTTGCCGATCAGCGGTCTGACTTCATCTAAAATATCGTTTAGCAACTGCTCTGTTGGTTTCATTACTTATCTCCAAGGATAAAAAAGCCAACACTAGGTTGGCTTTTTCGAACAACTGGTGCACCCATTGGTGCTTGGCAATACCTTGCCTCAATACGCCTGATAACTTACTCAGTGCGTGCGTATTTCATGTCCCATACGCCGTGGCCCAAACGGTGGCCGCGAGCTTCGAATTTGGTCAATGGACGATCTTCTGGACGAGGGATGTAAGGGCCTTCAGTTGCCGTGTTGCGGTAACCCGGTGCTGCGTCCATTACTTCAACCATGTGCTCAGCATAGTTTTCCCAGTCTGTCGCCATGTGGAAGATACCACCGATTTTCAGCTTCTTGCGTAGCATCTCTGCAAATGCTGGCTGAACGATACGGCGCTTGTGGTGGCGGGCCTTGTGCCATGGGTCAGGGAAGAACAGCTGAACACAGTCAAGGCTGCCGTCCGGGATCATGTGCTCGAAAACTTCCACACCGTCGTGGCACATAACGCGTAGGTTAGTCAGACCCGCTTCTTCTGCACCCATCAAACAAGCCCCCACGCCCGGGCTGTGCACTTCGATACCGATGAAGTTCTTCTCTGGTGCGTTCTTTGCCATCTCAACCAGAGAGGCACCCATACCAAAGCCGATTTCCAGCGTTACAGGGCCTTCGTTGTTGAACACTTCTTTCCAGTCCAGCATCTGCTGAGCGAAGTCGATACCCATTGCCGGCCAGTTATTTTCCATGGCCGCTTCTTGGCCCTTGGTCAAACGACCTTCGCGACGAACAAAGCTACGTACCTTACGTACCAGTTTGCCGTCTTCGGTAAATTCGTTCAGGGTAACCTCACCTGACTTCTTTGAAACTTCGCTCATGCTTACTATCCAAACAAAAAAGAAACGGAACGGCATTATCCAAAGTTACAGCGCAAGTGCAAGTCTATCGATTGCGACGCCCCTAACTTTGTGGTGCAATCAGGGCCAAAAATAAGACAGGCGAAGACGGCTGTCAGTAAAGTGAGCTTGAAACTGTGACCAATACCTTCTCTGATGCCATTTTAGCGTGGTATGACAAATTTGGCCGGAAAACCCTGCCATGGCAGCAGCAAAAGACCCCCTACAAGGTCTGGCTGTCAGAAATCATGCTGCAACAAACCCAAGTCGCTACGGTGATCCCTTACTTCGAGCGCTTTATCGAGCGCTTCCCTACCGTGGCCGACCTTGCCGCCGCCGAGCAGGACGAGGTGCTTCACCTGTGGACCGGCCTTGGCTACTACGCCCGTGCCCGCAACCTGCACAAGGCCGCCCAGCATATTATCGACCAGCATGGCGGCGAGTTCCCGACGGATATCGAGCAGGTCATCGCCCTGCCGGGTGTCGGCCGTTCGACCGCGGGTGCCGTCCTGTCGCTATCTCTCAAGCAGCACCACCCTATACTTGATGGCAACGTAAAACGAACCCTGGCCCGTTGCTACGCGGTAGAAGGCTGGCCGGGCAAGAAACCGGTCGAAAACAAACTGTGGGAAATTGCCGAGGCCAATACCCCAGCCGCAGGTGTGGAGCGCTACAACCAGGCAATGATGGACATGGGGGCGATGATCTGCACCCGCAGTAAGCCCAAGTGCGAACTGTGCCCGGTGGCCGGCCAGTGCGTGGCCAGGGCCCAGGGCCGCCAAACCGACTTCCCGGGCAAGAAGCCCAAGAAAACCCTGCCGGAGAAGCAGGCCTGGTTCGCGATCTTCCAGTATGGTGAATATGTCTGGCTGGAAAAACGCCCGCCAGCGGGGATCTGGGGCGGCCTATGGTGCTTCCCGCAACAGGATCAATCTGATCTTACCCCGGTGATCGAACAACGGCTCGGCCAGCAGGAAATCATCAGCGAGCAAGAGCAACTGATCGGCTTTCGCCATACCTTCAGCCACTACCACCTGGATATTGTCCCGGTCAAACTAAGCCTGTCGCAACAACCTGACTGCATCGGCGAAGCCGGCAGCGGCCAATGGTATAACCTCAACCAGCCCGCAGAAATCGGCCTGGCAGCACCTGTACAGCAGATCCTCGAGAGCCTGCGCTACGAGCTGAACAAATAGCAACATCCCCCCAGGTCAACTGGGTGTATCACCCTGTGACTTCAAGTTAACCGCAACAGGAAGTTACTTGGGTTTTTAAGCATGGTATAACTATACCCAAGCTACCGAATCAACGTTATAACGAAGGAGCTCCCCGATGAGCCGTACAGTATTTTGTGCCCGTCTTAAGAAAGACGCAGAAGGTCTTGATTTCCAACTATACCCGGGTGAACTGGGCAAGCGTATTTTCGACAACATCTCGAAGGAAGCGTGGGCAGAGTGGCAAGGCAAGCAGACAATGCTGATCAACGAGAAGAAGCTGAACATGATGGATCCTGAGCACCGCAAGCTGCTGGAGACTGAAATGGTGAACTTCTTGTTCGAAGGCCAGGACGTAATCATCGACGGTTACACACCGCCGAGCGAATAATTCCGCTAATGCTTCCCCTTTGCTTGGTCGTTTTACCCAAGGGAAGCACCTTAGTCATTCATTCAGGCATCTTTTGTAACTGGTTAGAAAACTAGGCAAACGGTGCCTTTTTCATATTTCGGGAACTATGAAATTACACGCGCTGTTTTTGTCCCTGCTCCTTTTGAGCGGCTGTAGCCGGGAGTTTATCGAACAACTCTACGATGTCGACTACACCACCACCAACCGTTTTGCCAATAACCTCGCCCCGCTGCCCGGCCAGTTCACCCAAGATACTGCCGCGCTCGACAGGCTGATGAACTCGTTCAACGGCCAGGTTAAACGCTATTGGGGGGACAACGACTCACTGGTGGCCAGCAAGCGCCAGTATGTAAAATACACCGATGGCTACCGGAGCCGGGCCCATGTCGATTTCGAGCGTGGCCTAGTCATTGTCGAAACCGTCGCGAAAACCGAGCCGACCAAGCACCTCAAGGAAGCGATCACCACCACCCTGCTGACCCCGGATAACCCCGGTGGCGTCGATCTCTATTCCGATTCAGCCATCGAACTGAGCGGCAAGCCGTTCCTGTATGGCCAGGTGCTAGACAACGAAGGCAAGCCAATCGAGTGGTCATGGCGTGCCAACCGCTTCGCCGACTACCTGATCAACGGCAAGCTGAAGAAGCGCTCGGAGCGTTTCCACCAGGTCTACTACGTCGAGATCCCAATGGTGGCCGACCACGCCAACCAGCGCAGTTACAAATATGCCAGCATTGTCCAAGATGCCTCCCGCCGCTACGGGATTGCCGAAGATCTGATCTACGCCATCATCAAGACCGAAAGCAGTTTCAACCCCTATGCCGTCAGCCATGCCAATGCCTACGGCCTGATGCAGGTCGTGCCGAAAACCGCAGGTGCCGATGTGTTTAAGCTGGTCAAAAACAAACCCGGTATACCGACCCCTGAGTACCTGTTTGACCCGGCTAGGAATATTGACACTGGCACAGCCTATTTCTACATATTGCGCACCCGTTACCTGAAAGATGTCCGTGATCCATTGTCTCTGCACTACAGTATGATCTCTGCATACAACGGCGGGACAGGAGGGGTACTCAACACCTTCCACAGCACCGACCGTAAGCGGGCAATGAATGATTTGAACAGTTTGCAACCAAACCAGGTCTATTGGGCGTTGACCAACAAGCACAGAAATGCCGAAGCGCGGCGTTACCTGGAGAAGGTGACAGCATTCCAGAAAGAGTTTAACCAAGGAAAAAATCTCACGCAGTGACAATGAAATAGCCATAACCTGCATTTCTGGGTAAAAAGCAGGCAGACGAGTGCGAGATTGAAATTTTTCTCAAAAAAATGGTTGACGAAAAGAACGAAAAACCGTTTAATAGCGCTCCGTTGCCTCGATAGCTCAGTCGGTAGAGCAGAGGATTGAAAATCCTCGTGTCGGTGGTTCGATTCCGCCTCGAGGCACCATATTCATATTGTGGTGCTAGATAGCAACATGATTTAAAAGATAATTCCCCCTTAGTTCAGTTGGTAGAACGGCGGACTGTTAATCCGTATGTCGCAGGTTCGAGTCCCGCAGGGGGAGCCACTTTTAGTGTGCCGACTTAGCTCAGTAGGTAGAGCAACTGACTTGTAATCAGTAGGTCACCAGTTCGACTCCGGTAGTCGGCACCATTTATTTTCTTGTATTAGCAAGAATGCAAAGTAGAGAATTACCATCGCTACTTTTGCCTCGATAGCTCAGTCGGTAGAGCAGAGGATTGAAAATCCTCGTGTCGGTGGTTCGATTCCGCCTCGAGGCACCATATTTTAAAATATGATGCTTACAATTAGGTTCCAAAGGTTATCGCGTTGCGATAATGTGTCGGTCCCTAGCCGGGCGCGATCGATTCCGTCCTCGAGGCACCATATTGATATCGTGGTGCTAGATAGCAACATGATGAAAAAGAGATAATTCCCCCTTAGTTCAGTTGGTAGAACGGCGGACTGTTAATCCGTATGTCGCAGGTTCGAGTCCCGCAGGGGGAGCCAAATTAGTGTGCCGACTTAGCTCAGTAGGTAGAGCAACTGACTTGTAATCAGTAGGTCACCAGTTCGACTCCGGTAGTCGGCACCATTTATTTTCTTGTATTAGCAAGAATGCAAAGCAGAGTCTTAACCGCTCTTGCTTTTGCCTCGATAGCTCAGTCGGTAGAGCAGAGGATTGAAAATCCTCGTGTCGGTGGTTCGATTCCGCCTCGAGGCACCATATTGATATCGTGGTGCTAGATAGCAACATGATGGAAAAGAGATAATTCCCCCTTAGTTCAGTTGGTAGAACGGCGGACTGTTAATCCGTATGTCGCAGGTTCGAGTCCCGCAGGGGGAGCCACTTTAGAGAAAGCCGTGTCATTTGACGCGGCTTTTTCGTATCTGCCCCCACCTTTTGAATATTTCCCCTTAGCAAATTCAGCTACAGCTCTCCTCTGCCGTGTTAGATGCCCCACAAGGCTATATTACCGCCAGCTAAACGATATGGAGTTGACATACCGCTTATAGCGCGGGTAGCTCCGTAATGTCTCTTGCAAGGAGAAGACCACCCAATCTTGGCTCAAAGCAGAAACTTCTCAGAAGTGCCTCTGATAAAGGAAATACGCAATATCTCGTCATGCTTCCACGGCCTGTGACATGCAGGCCGTCTGTTTTTTGCTAACTTTAATTACAACAAAATAAAAAAACCAAGGAAGATAAGATGATCACCCTTTACGGCTATCCGCGTACCCGCTCACTCCGCGTCTCCTGGCTGCTAGAAGAACTCGGCCTTGACTGGCAGTACCGACTGGTAAATTTTGCCAAGAACGATCATCGTTCCCCCCAGTTCCTTGCACTCAACCCGCAGGGCAAAGTACCTTGCTTGGCCGATGATGGTGTCACAATCTGTGAATCCTCGGCCATTTGCCTATACCTTGCTGAAAAATATGGCCACCATTGGCTTCCCGAACCCGGCACCGCCGAGTCGGCCAACCACCACGAGTGGGTAAGCTATGTCATTACCGAACTGGAGCAACCCTTGTGGAGCATGGGCAAACACCGCTTCGCCCTGCCTGAGTCCATCCGCCTACCGGAAATGCTTGCCGTTGCTGCTTGGGAATTCAAAAAAGCACTGAAAGTTGCTGAATCCCGCCTGCAAGGCGAGGAATACTTGCTTGGCCACTTTCCAACCGTTGCCGACATTCTACTGGCCCATACTTTGAACTGGGCAGTGAAGTTTGATCAGAAATTGCCCCTGAAACTTGAAAAATACCGCCAGTTTGTCAGCCGCCGCCCGGCACTTTCACGTGCCCTCGACCGGGAAAACCGTACCCTTTTGGACAGCGAATAACATTGCTGCAAGCCGTTTAACGTTGGCAATAAGTTCAAAAACCGAGCGATCAGAGCAAAAAAGGCGAAGTCAGCATATTTTTCTCAAAAAACCGTTGACGCAAAGGCCGAAAACCTTTTTAATGCGCCCCGTTGCCTCGATAGCTCAGTCGGTAGAGCAGAGGATTGAAAATCCTCGTGTCGGTGGTTCGATTCCGCCTCGAGGCACCATATTCATATTGTGGTGCTAGATAGCAACATGATTTAAAAGATAATTCCCCCTTAGTTCAGTTGGTAGAACGGCGGACTGTTAATCCGTATGTCGCAGGTTCGAGTCCCGCAGGGGGAGCCACTTTTAGTGTGCCGACTTAGCTCAGTAGGTAGAGCAACTGACTTGTAATCAGTAGGTCACCAGTTCGATTCCGGTAGTCGGCACCATTTATTCCTTACTTCGGTAAGAAGAAGCGTTGAGCTTAACGGCTCTGGCTTTTGCCTCGATAGCTCAGTCGGTAGAGCAGAGGATTGAAAATCCTCGTGTCGGTGGTTCGATTCCGCCTCGAGGCACCATATTTTAAAATATGATGCTTACAATTAGGTTCCAAAAGTTATCACGTTGCGATAATGTGTCGGTCCCTAGCCGGGCGCGGTCGATTCCGTCCCCGAGGCACCATATTCAGTTATGGTGCTTGAAAATAGCAACATAATGTAAAAAGATAATTCCCCCTTAGTTCAGTTGGTAGAACGGCGGACTGTTAATCCGTATGTCGCAGGTTCGAGTCCCGCAGGGGGAGCCACTTTTAGTGTGCCGACTTAGCTCAGTAGGTAGAGCAACTGACTTGTAATCAGTAGGTCACCAGTTCGATTCCGGTAGTCGGCACCATTTATTAACTTACTTCGGTAAGTGCAAGCAGAGTCTTAACCGCTCTTGCTTTGCCTCGATAGCTCAGTCGGTAGAGCAGAGGATTGAAAATCCTCGTGTCGGTGGTTCGATTCCGCCTCGAGGCACCATATTTCGATTGTGGTGCTCAAAGTTAGTAGCGCAATGTAAAAAGGTAATTCCCCCTTAGTTCAGTTGGTAGAACGGCGGACTGTTAATCCGTATGTCGCAGGTTCGAGTCCCGCAGGGGGAGCCACTTTCAATTTAAGCTTTATTAGCTTGAATAATAAGAATAAATTGCCGACTTAGCTCAGTAGGTAGAGCAACTGACTTGTAATCAGTAGGTCACCAGTTCGATTCCGGTAGTCGGCACCATCCTTTGAAACCTCATCTTTTGATGAGGTTTTTTTTCGCCTGTCGTTTATTTCTATCCTTAAGCACTATAAGCAACATTGGTCATATTGGGGAAATATTCTCGGTTAGGTAGAATTGACTCCATTATCAACATGTTGCACGGACGTCATGGCCAGTATCAAACTTTCAGTCGAGCGCTTAACCGAAGGCTTGTATATCAAGTTGCCAGTGCAATGGACCGATCACCCGTTTCTGCTGAACCACTTTAAAATCAAAGACAGCCAACAGATTAGGCTGATCAAAAACCTCGGGATCAAGCATGTCTTTCTGATCCCGGAAAAAAGCGATACCCAGCCCCTTGACCCAGACAATGTCCTAGAAGCCATCAGCGAGCATGAGAGCCGCTTTCTCGACCAGCAGGCGGAGAAGCTATGGCTGGAGAAGCAAGGCCGTATCGAGAAGCTGAAGAACTACAAACGCAAACTGCAACGTTGTGAAAAGAACTTCTCTCGCTCAATGGCACAACTGCGCTCGATTGTTGGAAAAATAAAGAGCCGCCCGGTAACCGCCGTAAAAGAAGCTGAACTGCTGGTCGAGGAGATGGTCGACGCCCTGCTTGAGTCTGACAATGTCGCCCTTCACCTAATGAATGAGGGCAGCGACAATGAAGATATCTACAGCCATTCGCTCAATGTCGCCATCATGTCGATGATGCTGGCCCGCTCCAGTGGTATGGATGGGCAGGACATCAAGACTATCGCTATCGGTGCTCTGTTCCATGACATGGGCAAACTCAAGGTTCCGTCGGCAATTACCCGCAAGACCACAAAGCTCACCGAGCCGGAAGAGAACTATTTAAAACTCCACCCAAAATACAGTGTCGATTTGGCAGACTTATCAGACAGCTTTCCCAAGCAAGCTAAACCGATCCTTAGCCAGCATCATGAGCTGCTTGACGGTAGCGGCTACCCCAAGCAGCTCACGGCTGAGCAAATCGATCCCAAAGCTCAGCTGGTTGCAGTCGTCAATGCTTACGACAACCTCTGCCACCCTCAGGATCCAGCCAAGACCAAGATCCCCTACAGCGCCCTCTCCTACTTGTTCAAACACAAGAAAGAGCAATACAACAATGATTTCCTGGCACTTTTGATCCGCCTGCTCGGCGTCTACCCGCCAGGCAGCGTAGTTCAGCTCTCAAACCAGCAGCTCGGGCTGGTGATATCGGTCAATTCAGACAGCCTGCTAGCGCCCAATATCCTGCTCTACGATCCGACCGTCCCTTCCAACGAGGCGCCCATTATCGACCTGGAAGAGAGTCACCTGCGCATCGAGCAGGTTATCCACCCAAGTAAGCTGCCAGACAAGATCCATGCTTACCTCAACCCCCGCAGCCGAATCTCCTTCTACTTCGACCCGGATGACTAAAGGCGTGCCCCACATACAACAACGCCCCTTGCGGGGCGTTGTGTTTTAAGGCAAATGCTCTCGGCATTACCAGCTGAACATCTCTTTGATCCAGCCCGCAGGCTTGTTGCCGTCACAATAACCTTTGACCGAACCGTCCTGATCCCACATCGGTAGCGAGTGCTGACCAGCGCAATCCCTTACCAGGGTGCCGTTGGGCATCTGGCTGAACTTGGCGGTCGTCAGCTTCTGCGGCCACGGCAACGCCAAGCGCTCCGGTTGGCGTCGCTTGAGGTAATCGCCATACAAGCGCAGTGCCCCGGCAGAGCCTGTCAGGTTAACCGGTTTATTATCATCCCGACCAACCCAGACAGTGACGACTTCCCGGCCATCGGCACCAACATACCAGCTGTCGCGATTTTTATCGGTCGTGCCTGTTTTGCCGGCTAATGCAGCCCAACCGAACTGCGGCTGGAGGAAGCGCGCCGTTCCTTGCGAGACGACATTTTTCATACCGTAGGTGGTAAGCCATGCAGCTTGCTCAGGCACTGCCTGGCTGGCCTTCGGCATCCACTGGTAGAGTTGGTTACCCTTCTGATCAACGACCGCCCTCAAGGCCGTTAGCTCGGCCTTGAGCCCGCCACTGGCAACCGACTGGTACATCTGGGTCACTTCAAGCGGCGTAAGGGTAAAAGCCCCAAGCAAGATAGAAGGCAATTTAGGCACCTCGCCACGGTCAACCCCCAGGTCAACCATGGTATCTATCACCTCGTTGAGCCCAACTTGCATCCCTAGGTTGACCGTCGGGACATTGAGCGATTTTGCCAGCGCATAGTAGAGCGGTACTTCACCACGGAACTTACGATCATAGTTTCGAGGCTGCCAGTTCTTCCCTTTACTTCCGCTGAGCATAATCGGCTTGTCTTCCACCGTGCTGGCAAGGGTGAACTGTTCAGGGTGGCGCAACGCAGCAAGATAAACAGCGGGTTTCACCAAGGAGCCTATCTGCCGGCTGGCATCCAAAGCACGGTTGAAGCCGGCATAGCCCGGATTGCTACCGCCGATCATCGCCCGGATCTCACCAGTTCTGCGATCAGCTGCAACCAGAGCGGTTTCAAGCCCGACGCCTGCTTTCTGCTTCAGTTTAGGCACCATGTTGACCACCGCATCTTCCGCTTCCTTCTGCGACAAAGGATCTAAGGTGCTGAAGATACGTAGTCCTACCCCCGGGGTGTAATTGTTGCCAACCCGCTGTTGCAACTCGCGGCGCAACTGCTGGAAATAGGCAGGCTGGCGACGGGCGATCATTGGCCGAGACTGGACATCCAGCGGCCTAGAAGCAGCCAGTTCATAGTCAGCGCCGGATAGGGTCCCGCTATCCATCATTAACCTAAGCACCAAGTCTCGGCGTTGCTTGGCACGCTCAGGATTACGCCATGGGTTGTAATAGGAAGGGCCTTTGGCCATTGCCACCAGCAACGCCTGCTGATCTATCCGAAGTTCCTGTAGCGGACGGCCAAAGTACAGCCTTGCTCCCAGGCCAAAGCCATGGATCTCCTTGCCACCATTTTGACCAAGGTAAATCTCATTGAGATAGGCTTCGAGGATCTGATCTTTGCTGTAGCGGTAATCAATAATGATAGCGATATAGGCTTCTCGGATCTTCCGCCACAGCGAACGCTCGCGGGACAGGAACATGTTCTTGGCAAGCTGCTGGGTCAGGGTACTGCCCCCCTGCACCGTTCTTCCCGCCTTGAGATTGACCACCATGGCACGGGCAATAGCCAATGGAGATACACCATCGTGATGATAGAAATCGCGGTCTTCGGTCACCAGCAAGGCATCAACCAGCACCTCGGGGAACTGCTCCCGGGGCAGGAACAGACGCTGCTCGCTCTCACCGGTTTCCAGCATTCCCAGCATCTTAGGTTCGATGCGTAGGTAGCCCAACTGGCGCTTAGAACCAGCCTCCTGGATACTCTTTAGTTCACTGCCATCGAAAGTCAGCATGATATGCCGCGCCCCTTCTGGGCCATCAGCAAATTCAAACGGGCGGCGGATCAGCTCAATACGGGTCGATGAGGACGAGTATTCACCATTTCGCTGCGGCGTCCGCACCTTATGGTATTGCAAGATATCCAGCTCGCGGCGCACTTCATCCAGCGTGATAGCCTGGCTGGGCTGCAAGTCTAGCACCCTGCCGTAGACCACCGCGGGCAAGTTCCACAATTGACCGTCAAAACGGTCGCGAACAATGTTATCGAGATAGATCCCAACCACCAGCAGTACGGCAAGAACAGCGACGGAAAGCTTGAGCCCGAAACCAACCAGCCATTTAAACCACCCCGGCAGTCCCTGACGTTTTCCTTTCGTGCTTTTCTTTCTGCTCCGGGTTGTTTTGGCCGGGCGCTTCTTGGCGGCTGGCTTGGCTTTGCTAGCTGCAAGCTTGCGCTTGCGCACCGGCTTCTTGGTACCGTCCTTGTCCGCGGCGGGCTTTTTAGGTGCCAGCTTTTTGGAAGCCTGTTCCACCAAGCGCCTTGATTGCTCTATCATCATGATCTTCTTTTTCTACATGTATTTTTTTGTTTTTTTGGTCGGCTCGTGGCTCGCAGGATCATCCGGCCAAGGATGTTTAGGGTAACGCCCTTTCATCTCTTTTTGCACCTCGCGATACGATCCTTGCCAAAATGCAGCCAGATCACGGGTGATCTGCAACGGCCGCTGCGCCGGTGACAACAACTCCAGCACCACTGCCACCTTGCCGTTGGCTATCATTGGTGACGCCTTCTCACCAAACATTTCCTGCAGCTTAACAGCCAGCACCGGATGTTGCCCTGGCTGGTAGCGAATAGCGTAGCGCGAGCCAGTCGGCACGCTGTAATGGGTAGGCAGCGCCTTGTCGAGCTGCTGTTTTTTATCCCACCCCAAGCGTGCTTCCAGAGCCGCCAGCAGATCAAGCCGTTCTAGGGCCTTGAGGGTTTTCATCCCGTTCATATAAGGCAGCAGCCATTCATCCGCAGCCGCCAGCAGTGCCTCGTCATCCATCGTCGGTAAATCCAGCTCAGGCAACCACTCGGCAGCACAGCGGGCACGGTTCAGCAGCCCCTCAGCGGCCTTGCTCCATGGCAAAACACCCAGTCCCTTACGCTGGACAGCATTGAGCAAGGCCTCGCTGGCCTTGGCCGGATCCGGCTCGCCCATCAACTGACGTTCGATGATCAATTTACCACAGCACAAATGCTTCTCTGCGGTCAGGCGACCTTTCTTGTCATCCCAATCGAGCCATTCACGCCAGGTAAACAGGTGCGGTAGGGTTTGCTGAAGTTCGGCTAGGCTGGCTGCTACAGCGGAGAAGATCCGGCTATCCCCCTGTCGGGTCTTGACGATATCGGCCACCACCAGTAATTCTTCATCTGCCAACGGCTCATCAGGCATCATCATTGCCCCCTGACCATTAGCGAGCTGATAGCGGCTATCTATACCACGAGACAAGGCGATACGGTCCGGAAAGCCTGCCGCCAGCAAAGGAGCAACCCACTCACCCGCCACTTTGATAGCGGTCTTGTTTGCACCTGACTTGTTATTTCCCCATTTGGCCAAATGCTGCGACGCCCGCTGCAGGTAAGCCTTGCTGCGCGGCTGCCTGCCGCTTTCCACCATATTGAGCTGGAAGTGCAAGTCAGGGTTGTTATTGCCTCGAGGCGGCTCTTCAAGCAAGGCAACCAACAGTGCAGCGGTACCCATCGCCTTATCACCTTGCTGCTTGGCCAGCAGCAGCATCGCGGCATGACGGGGCTCGACACCGAGTTTTTGTATCGCGCTGCCCATTTCGGTCATCCTGCCGCCCTCATCCATTGCTCCCAGACTGACCAATAATGCATGAGCTTGTTTCAAGGCGGGGACGGGCGGTAAATCCAGCCAGTGCAGCTCAGCGGCAGACTGGCAGCCCCACTGGGCTAGCTCCATCGCCAGCGAAGTGAGGTCTGCCCGCAAAATCTCCGGCTGAGGCGTGGCGGGCTGGCGGGCCAGCATCTCCTCGCTGTATAGGCGCAGGCAGATCCCTGGCTCCAAACGGCCGGCACGGCCGGCTCGCTGCTCGGCAGAAGAGCGGGCAATGCGCACCGATTCCAGCCGGCTGATCCCGGTTTTAGGATCCCACTGGGCGATGCGCTCCAGGCCGCAGTCCACCACCATCCGGATCCCCTCGATAGTCAAACTGGTCTCGGCAATATTGGTCGCCAGCACCACCTTGCGCTTGCCTTTGGGCGCTGGCGTAATGGCTTGCTGTTGCTGGCTGCCGGTAAGCTGGCCATAGAGCGGGCACACCAGCACATCATCACCGAGATGGCCTTCAAGCTGCTCTGCCAGACGACGGATCTCACCGGCTCCCGGCAAGAAGACCAGCATCGAGCCGGGCTCCACAGACAGCAAGGTTGATACCTCCCTGGCTGTGGCATCAATAAGGTGGGTATTTTCCGCCAGCTTCTTGTAGCGTAACTCAACTGGGAAACTACGGCCTTCCGACTCGATATAGCCAGCCTCTGGCAATAGCCCCGTCAGGGCATCTTCATCCAGTGTCGCCGACATCACCAGCAGCTTGAGATCGTCACGCAGCGCTTCCTGTACCTCCAGCGCCAGGGCCAGCGAGGTATCGGCATGGATACTGCGCTCATGGAATTCATCGAAGATCAGCAGGTCGATACCAGCCAGCTCCGGATCCTGCTGTAGCATCCGGGTCATCACCCCCTCAGTGACAATTTCCAGCTTGGTCTTGCTGCTGACGCGAGTTTCCCCCCGCACCCGAAGGCCCACGGTATCCCCCACTTGCTCGCCGAACTGGGAAGCGAGGTACCGAGCAATATTCCTTGCCGCCAGGCGACGCGGCTCCAGCATCACTATTTTGCCGGCAATTGCCCCCTTCTCTAGCAGTACCAAAGGCAAGCGAGTTGATTTACCAGCCCCGGGAGGGGCTTTCAGGATCAGTTGCGCGCGGGCATCAAGTTGGGTCAGCAGTGCGGAAAGCACGTCATCAATTGGCAGTTGTGACAATGGGAACACCTTGTGTCATATTCAATTTAGGCTTGGCCATTGTACCTTGTCATTCATGCTTATAGGTCAGAATCTTACTCATTTTGGTATTAACCCATGAAAGAGAAAAAGCAGCGCCTGTTCTTTGCGTTATCGCCCGACCGCAGCAGCGAAGGCTTCCACCGCCTTGCCAGCCTTTCATCACAATGCGGCCAGTTCGGCCGCCCGGTTGCTACTGACAACCTCCATATCACCCTGGCGTTCCTCGGCATGGCCACTGATGGTCAGGCAGCAAACATCGTGGCAGCCACCGGGCAACTGACGCCACCTCCTGCTTTCTCAGTGAGGTTCGATACCCTGGGGTACTGGAAGCGCAGCAAGGTCATCTGGCTGGCGCCAGAGCAGTCTCCGCAGGCTTTGCTGACACTCGCCCAGCAACTCAAAACACTGGCTACCGAATGCGGCCTGGAGCAAGAGTCACGCCCCTACAAACCCCATGTCACCCTGGCCAAGTCAGTCGCAAGACGCCCCGGGCAACTGCCGCTGCATGGCAAAATAGATTTTCACTTCAGCCACTTTGGCCTGTATATTTCCAAGCCAGTCAGCCATAACGGCCGCCAGGGCGTGCAATACCACCAGCTTGGCAAGTGGTCCCTCGGCAATACATAGTTAGAACAATCAAAGGACAAGGCATGAAGTTCAACCCGCCGCTGCAATCAGCCACCCTCATCAAACGCTACAAGCGCTTCCTTGCTGACATCACTTTGCCCGACGGCTCAACCAGCACCATACACTGTGCCAATACCGGCGCCATGACAGGGTGCGCCGAGCCGGGAAATACGGTGTGGTATTCCACCTCTGATAACCCGAAGCGAAAATACCCACACAGCTGGGAGCTTTCGCAAACCAACGAAGGGCACGCCATCTGCGTTAACACGGCGCAGGCAAACCGGCTGGTGGTAGAGGCCATTAACAAGAATGCCATCACAGAATTGGCAGGCTATTCATCACTTCGCACCGAAGTTAAGTATGGTAGTGAAAACAGCAGGATAGATGTTTTATTACAAGACGAATCAAAACCTGATTGCTATATTGAAGTAAAGAGTGTCACCCTGCTGGGCCAAGGAAGCGAAGGGCAAGGTTTTTTCCCAGACGCGGTGACAACCCGGGGGCAAAAGCACCTGCGAGAATTAATCGAAGTGGCACAAAACGGTGAACGTGCCATACTTTTTTTCGCAATTTTACATTCTGGGATTGAAAAAGTATCTGCGGCACACCATATAGACCCGGACTACTTTTCATTAATACAACAAGCAGAGCGGGCTGGCGTAGAGATCCTGTGTTACAAGGCGGTATTGAACCCAACGGAACTCTATCTCGCGCATCGCATAAAATTCAACCAGCAAGTACCGCAAAGTGATGGTTTCTTCACATTGGTATAAAATTGAATATATGCAGCAATTGCCACACCACTCCCTTTCTGCTATAGATACCGCCCAAATTTAACCAGTGACGGTTATTAGGTATATTAGGAGATGCTATATGCCAGAGAGCAACGTTAAAAAATCGCTAGGCATCCTGGCTATTGCTGGGGTTGAACCTTATCAGGAAAAGGCTGGCGAAGAATACATGGGTGAAGCTCAGCTAGAGCACTTCCGTAAGATTCTTGGTGCTTGGCGCAACCAGCTACGCGAAGAAGTTGATCGTACTGTAAACCACATGCAGGACGAAGCAGCCAACTTCCCAGATCCCGTTGACCGCGCCGCTCAGGAAGAAGAGTTCAGCCTAGAGCTTCGCAACCGCGACCGCGAGCGTAAACTGATCAAGAAAATCGAGAAGACCCTTCAGCGTATTGAAGATGATGACTTCGGTTTCTGTGAATCTTGCGGTATCGAGATTGGTATCCGCCGTCTGGAAGCCCGTCCAACAGCCGACCTTTGTATCGACTGTAAGACGCTGGCTGAAATCAAAGAAAAGCAGATGGCAGGCTAGTACGATCCGTACAGCACCATGTTAGTCAAGAGGGAGCGCCAGCTCCCTTTTTCGTTTTAATTGATTTTCTTATGAGTACAAACAAGCACTATATCGGCCGTTTTGCCCCGTCCCCGTCAGGCCCGCTCCACTTCGGCTCCCTGGTCGCCGCCCTAGGCAGTTACCTGCAAGCCAAAGCCGAGCAAGGCACTTGGCTCGTCAGGATGGAAGACTTAGACCCGCCACGGGAAATGCCCGGCGCTGCGGATGATATCCTGCGCACCCTCGAAGCCTATGGCCTGGAGTGGGACGGCGGGATCATGTACCAAAGCCAGCGCCACGGTGCTTACCAAGCCCAGATAGATGCCTGGCTGGAGAGCCAGCAGGCTTATTACTGCCAATGTACCCGTAAGCAAATCAAGCAAGCCGGGGGCTTCTACCCTGGCCACTGCCGCGACAAACAACTAGAGGCAGCCGGCAATGCCATCCGCCTCAAGGTGGACAGCCCAGTACTGGCCTTCGATGACCTGCTGCATGGCCGTATCAGTATCCCGGCCCCGCTGGCTGAAGAGGATTTCATTATCCGCCGCCGCGATGGCCTGTTCGCCTATAATCTGGCTGTAGTGCTGGATGATATCGAGCAAGGGATCACCGAGGTTGTCCGCGGCGCCGATTTGATTGAGCCGACCGGCCGCCAAATTGGGCTCTACCGCCTGCTCGGCCAGCCGGAAGTCAGCTACCTGCACTTGCCGCTAGCGGTGACCGAAAACGGCAACAAGCTTTCCAAGCAGAACCATGCTCCAGCCATCGACAAGGCTAATCCAAGGCCAGCACTGGTCGAAGCGATGCGGTTCTTGGGCCTGCAGCCACCGGCAGATCTAGCAAGCTCGGCAACCCGCGACATTTTGCATTGGGGTATTGCCCACTGGCAGGTAGCAAACCTGCCGGCAGCCACAGCCATTACTTTCGACCCTTCACACGGTTGAAACCAAGCGCCTGCAACATTGTCGCCAGCTAAACGTTAACTGCCTTGTTGCCCCCGAAAAGCCCGCAATTTGCCGCCAAAATGCGGGGGAAACAAGCGCTAGGATTCTAAAATGGCCTGCCGTGATATATGATATGCGGCTGTTTGTTGAATCCGAACCACATAAATGAGGTGTATTATCTTTAATCGAGTCGCCAGCTTTTGCCGTAAGGTACTGAATCGAGACGCAAGTGATCTCGACCATGAGGAACTCGCCTTGCAAATTTATCAGCGCCAAGAGCACGGTATTTCACGTAAAGATATCAGCGAGAATGCGCTGAAGGTCCTTTACCGCCTAAACAAAGCCGGATATGACGCTTATCTGGTCGGTGGTGGTGTTCGCGATCTCCTGTTGGACAAACAGCCCAAAGACTTCGACATTGCCACAAACGCCACGCCGGAAGAAATCAAGCAGCTGTTCCGCAACTGCCGCCTGATCGGTCGTCGTTTCCGCCTTGCCCACATCCTGTTCGGCAGGGACGTTATTGAGGTAGCCACCTTCCGCGGCCACCACTCGGACGCCAAGCCGAGCCTCAAAGACAAGAAGAATGTCTCGGCCCAGAGCCAGGAAGGCATGCTGTTGCGTGACAATGTCTATGGCACCATCGAAGAAGATGCCGAGCGCCGTGACTTTACCATCAATGCGCTGTACTACAGCATCAAGGATTTCACCGTTGCCGATTATGTCAACGGGGTAGAAGATCTCGACAACCGCATTGTCCGCCTGATCGGCGACCCGGAAACCCGCTACCGCGAAGATCCGGTGCGCATGCTGCGGGCAGTCCGTTTTGCCGCCAAGCTGGACATGACGATTGAGCCAGCCACTGCTGACCCGATCAACCCGCTGTCGACCTTGCTGCAGGATATCCCTGCTGCCCGCCTGTTTGAGGAAAGCCTCAAGCTACTGCAATCAGGCGATGGTGTAGCGACTTACAAATTGCTGCGTGAGTACAATTTGTTCCAGCAGCTGTTCCCGCTGCTGGCCGAGCACTTCACCGAAGATCACAGCAGCCAGACTGAACTGATGATCGAGCATATCCTGTCGGCCACCGACAAGCGTATCGCCGACGGCAAGCGTGTAAACCCGGCCTTTATGTTCGCCGCTATGCTGTGGTACCCATTGGTAACCCGAGCTGAAGAAGTGGCCTTCGCCAGCGGCCTGGCCTATTACGATGCCTTCATGGTCGCGGCCAATGATATCCTCGATGAGCAGGTCAAGACGATTGCCATTCCGCGTCGCTTTACCACCACTATCCGTGATATCTGGCAACAGCAGACCCGCTTCAACCGCCGCAGCGGCAAACGTGCCTTCAAGATGATGGAGCACCCGAAATTCCGTGCTGCCTTCGATTTCTTGGAGATGCGTGGCAATTTCGAAAGCGAGGATATTGCTGAATTGGCCCAATGGTGGGATAACTTCCAGCACGGTGACCGCAACCAGCGCGGCAAGATGGTACAGCAGATCAACGAAGGGGGGTCAGGCTCTCCTCGCCGTCGCCGCCGTCGCCCACAGCAACGCCGCAAGAAGCCACAGGCTAAATCGTCATGACGCTAGCCTATATTGCTGTCGGCAGTAACCTTGCCGATCCTGTCACCCAGGCAAAAAGCGCAATCGAGGTGCTCAAGCAGCACCCCGATCTCAATGTCGTTGCCGTGTCCTCGCTCTACAGCAGCACCCCGATGGGGCCGCAGGATCAGCCTGACTACATCAATGCCGTTGTCGCTGTTGAGACTGAGCTTAGTCCGCTGGCTTTGCTAGATTGCACCCAGTCCATCGAACAAGAGCATGGTCGGGTCCGCAAAGCCGAGCGCTGGGGGCCACGTACCCTGGATCTCGATATCGTGCTGTACGGCGATTTTGAACACCACTGCGAGCGCCTAACCGTGCCGCATTACGGAATGAAAGTCCGTGAGTTTGTACTTTACCCACTCGCGGAAATTGCCCCTGAGCTGGTACTGCCCGACCACACTCCGCTTAAGTCACTGCTGGAGCAGGTAGACCGCAACGGGCTGAGCATTTGGTCTCAGTAACCGTTTCTCAGGATTAAAGGGAGAACACATGAAAAAGATCACTATCAACGACCTGATGAAATGGAAGCAGGAAGGTCGTAAGTTTGCCTCGGTTACCGCATACGATGCCAGCTTTTCACAACTGTTCGAGCAGCAAGGCGTACCCGTCATGCTGGTTGGTGATTCGCTGGGCATGGTACTGCAAGGCAAACCTGATACCCTACCAGTAACGGTGGAAGATATCGCGTACCATACCCGCGCGGTACGTGCCGGTAGCCCGAACTCGCTACTGATGGCCGATATGCCGTTTATGAGCTATGCCACCCCTGAGCAGGCTTGTGAGAATGCCGCGACGCTAATGCGTGCCGGTGCCAACATGGTGAAGCTCGAGGGCGGTGCCTGGTTGGCAGAAACCGTAACCAAATTGACCGAACGTGCTGTACCTGTCTGTGCGCATTTGGGGCTAACCCCTCAATCTGTCAATATTTTTGGCGGCTATAAAGTGCAAGGACGTGACTCCGACCACGCTGAGCAGATGGTAAAAGATGCTATCCTGCTGAAAAACGCGGGTGCACAAATCATCTTGCTGGAGTGCGTACCAGCCAGCCTGGCAGATCGCATCACCAAAGCCGTTGAAGTACCGGTGATCGGTATCGGTGCCGGTAATGTCACCGATGGCCAGATCCTGGTCATGCACGATATGTTCGGGATCTCAGCCAACTATATGCCTCGTTTCTCCAAGAACTACCTGGCAGAAACCGGCGAGATGCGCGCAGCCGTCACCAAATACCTAGAAGATGTCGAGGCCGGAACGTTCCCGGGCCCAGAACATACCTTTGAATAAGGAATAAAAATGCAAACATTCGCCGAAATTGCCCAGATCCGCGAGCAGATCCGAAGCTGGCGCCGTGAAGGCCGTCGGATTGCTTTCGTTCCGACCATGGGAAACCTGCATGAAGGCCACCTGACGCTGGTCCGCAAGGCCCGTGAATTGGCAGATGTGGTTGTGGTTAGCATTTTTGTCAATCCGATGCAGTTCGACAAAGCAGACGATCTCGACAATTACCCGCGCACCCTGGAAGAAGACCTGGCCAAGCTGAACAATGAAGGCGTAGAGCTGGTCTTCACCCCGACCCCGGATATCATGTACCCGGAAGGTCTGGATCGCCAGACTTTCGTTGAAGTCCCGGGTCTATCGACCATGCTTGAAGGTGCCCTGCGTCCAAGTCATTTCCGTGGCGTTTCGACGATTGTAACCAAGCTGTTCAACATTGTTCAGCCGGATATCGCCTGCTTTGGCGAAAAAGACTACCAGCAGCTAGCCCTGATCCGCCAGATGGTGATCGACCTGGCGATGGATATCGAAGTTGTCGGTGTGACGACTGTCCGCGAGATGGACGGTCTGGCGATGAGCTCGCGCAATGGTTACCTCACGGTCGACGAGCGCCAGCGTGCACCGGTACTGGCCCGCACTATGCGCTGGATCAGCAGCCAGATGCGCGGCGGCCGTGCTGACTACGCCGAGATCGTGGTCGATGCCAACGACCAGCTACGTGCCGCCGGCCTACAGCCGGATGAAATCTACATCCGCGATGCCGTCAGCCTGCAACCTGTCAGCGAAGAAACCCAGCAGGCAGTGATCCTGATGTCCGCCTTCCTCGGCAAAGCCCGTCTAATCGACAACCAGGTGGTTGAGCTGAGCACGGCAACAGCCTCGGCGACAGAAGAATAAGCAGCTCTTTAGAGACAAAAAAAATCCCGGCCTTGGCCGGGATTTTTTATATCTATATCTTGGCTTCTTCTACCGGATAAGCGTTAAGATCGCAAGCCAATACCACGGGAAATCAAGTAGTAACAGATGCTATACAGGATAACGGTGAACACACCCAATACCGCAAACGACGTACCGATGCCGACATCTGATACACCGAGGAAGCCGTAGCGGAACGCATTGACCATGTAAACTATCGGGTTCAGTTTCGACACACCCTGCCAGAACTCCGGCAGCAAGCTCAGCGAGTAGAACACCCCGCCAAGGTAGGTCAGCGGCGTCAACACGAAGGTCGGGATAATGCTGATATCATCAAACGTCTTGGCAAAGACAGCATTGATCAAACCGCCTAACGAAAACACCACCGAGGTCATCAATACAGTAGCGACAATAACGCCGAAGTGGGCGATCTGAAGATCGACAAACAGCAGGGACACCACCGAGACAATCACACCAACACCGAGGCCACGCAGTACCCCGCCACCGACAAAGCCGGCAATGATGATGTAGTTAGGCACCGGGGCCACCAATAGCTCCTCAATGTTGTGCTGAAACTTGGCACTGAAGAAAGAAGATGCCACATTGGAGTAAGAGTTGGTGATCACCGACATCATAATCAGGCCGGGTACAATGTATTCCATGTAGCTGAAACCGCCCATCTCGCCGATCCTGCTGCCGATCAGGCTACCGAAGATCACGAAGTACAAGGTCATGGTGATCGCTGGCGGCACCATGGTCTGCACCCAGATCCGGGCAAAGCGGTTTACTTCTTTGGTGATAAGGCTTTTGAAAGCAATCCAGTACTGCCGGTTCATGATTGGGCTCCTTGCTTGCTCTTGCTGTTCGCCACCAAGGTGACAAACAATTCTTCCAGGCGGTTAGCCTTGTTGCGCATCGAGATAACATCAATTCCCTGCTCAGTCAGCAAGCTAAACACATGGTTGAGGCTATCCCCTTTATTGATATCAACCTCAAGGGTATGGTTATCCGGCAGCTTCCAGTTGATACCTTCCAGCACAGGTTTGTTGCCGTTCAATTTGACATCCAGGATGAAGGTTTCAACCTCTAGCTTGCCCAGAAGCGCTTTCATTGAGGTGTTCTCGATAAGCTCACCGTGGTTGATAATACCGATGTTTCGGCACAGCATCTCGGCTTCTTCCAGGTAATGGGTGGTCAGGATAATCGTCACCCCTTGGCGGTTGATTTCACGCAGGAAATCCCACATCGAACGGCGCAGCTCGATATCCACCCCTGCCGTTGGCTCATCGAGGATCAGCAGGCGCGGCTCGTGCATCAGGGCACGGGCAATCATCAGGCGGCGTTTCATCCCCCCTGATAGGTTACGGGCACGCTCTTTACGCTTGCCCCACAAGTCCAGCTGGGACAGGTATTTTTTCGCCCTTTCCTTGGCCAGCTCCTTCTCAACCCCGTAGTAAC
Source organism: Photobacterium sp. ABD4_091 (assembly GCF_056160145.1). NCBI lineage: Bacteria > Pseudomonadati > Pseudomonadota > Gammaproteobacteria > Vibrionales > Vibrionaceae > Photobacterium > Photobacterium sp. ABD4_091. The sequence goes on from NZ_JBSWWQ010000001.1 coordinate 1,145,924, forward strand.
CGGCCTGGTTGATCACGATCTGCTCGACGGTCTCGAACTGGTTGAAGTTGAACTCCTGCGGCACCAGCCCCAGCTGTTTTTTGGCCTCGACCAACTGGGTATCGAGGTCATAGCCGAACACCTTCACCCCGCCCGAGCTTTTGTTAACCAGCGAGCTAATAATGCCTATTGTGGTTGATTTACCAGCACCGTTTGGGCCTAAAAGCGCAAAAAAGTCACCTTCCTTAACACATAGACTCATGTTTTTCAGTGCATTAACGCCACCTTTATAGGTTTTGTTTAAGTTTTGTATTTCCAAAGCGTTCATAAAATGCGATCTTAATGTTAGAAACTTTCTTCGGACAACTACTCCGATTTGATATCGGGACAGCTTGTGTATAGTTACATCCGGTTTACATAGGTCTCAGAACTGAAAGTAGGACTGATACCTATGTAAATTTGTTTATCCCCAGCCTCAGGGAGCTTCCCTGAACTGCGGGTATAAAATATCAGAGAAAGGCATCATCATGGCAGATATTAAACAGCTATTCGCAAATAACGTTGCTTGGTCAGAGAACATCAAGGAAGAAAACCCGGAGTTCTTCAGCCACCTTGCGAAAGCCCAGCACCCTGAATACCTATGGATCGGTTGTGCCGACAGCCGGGTTCCCGCTGAACGCCTGACCGGACTGGACTCCGGCGAGCTCTTTGTTCACCGTAACGTGGCCAACCAGGTCATCCACACCGACCTAAACTGCCTATCGGTAGTCCAGTACGCCGTCGACGTGCTGAAAGTTCGCCATATTATTGTCTGCGGCCACTACGGTTGTGGCGGTGTGACTGCCGCTATCGAAAACCCACAACTTGGCCTTATTAACAACTGGCTGCTGCACATCCGTGATCTGTTCATGAAGCACCGTGATGACCTTGCCCAGCTGCCGCGAGAGCAGTGGGACGACAAGCTTTGCGAGCTCAACGTCGCCTACCAGGTCTACAATCTTGGCAACTCGACTATCATGCAGCAAGCCTGGGAGCGAGGCCAACAAGTGAAAATCCATGGCTGGATTTATGGTATTGGCAATGGCCAGCTACGCAACCTCGGCGTTACGGCCACCAGCCGCGAATCGCTGGAGGCCTCTTACAGCGCTGCAATGACTGAGATCCTGCCGCACAAAAGCTAATAAGCCCTTGCACCCAATACAAAAAAAGCGACTGCAGGTCAGTCGCTTTTTTAATGCCGCAAGACCTGTATTAGTCTTCCTGCGGAACTACTTTACCAATGAACGGTAGATGGCGGTACTTCTGAGCGTAATCGATCCCTACACCAACCACAAACTCGTCTGGAATTTCAAAACCAACCCACTTCACATCAACGTGAACTTCACGACGCTCTGGCTTATCCAGCAGAGTACAAATTTCAATTGAGTTTGGTTCACGCAGCGACAGGATTTCACGCACCTTAGTCAGGGTGTTACCGGTATCGATAATATCTTCAACCAGCAGTACATCTTTACCCTTGATGTCGTCATCCAAGTCTTTAAGGATACGAACATCACGGCTGCTTTCCATGGTGTTGCCGTAGCTTGATGCTGTCATGAAGTCGACTTCATGAGTGAGTTCAATTGCACGAGCCAGATCAGCCATAAATACGAACGAGCCACGTAGCAGGCCCACCATGACTAGATCTTTAGAATCTTTATAATGTTCAGTGATTTGCTTTCCCAGCTCTGTTACACGTGCCTGAACGTCCTGCTCAGAAATCATTACTTCAACGGTATGTTTCATCTTTATCTCCATCAGTACGACTGTTCTGCCGCCTGTCGGCTTGCGGTAAAACGGAGCCTTATTCTATCACCACTGAAAAGTAATAGTTATTTTATCGCTCCTGTCAATTATATGATACAGAATGAATAAAACACGATTGAATATGAGCGATTGCTACGGTACAGTTACCCCCGTACAAAAGATAACCAAAATAATGACTAATGAGCTAGGAATCATCAACATGGATACGATCGTAAAAAAAACAAGGACTCGTCTATCCCCAGAAAAGCGTAAAGAGCAGCTGCTCAACTTTGCCCTGAACGTCTTTGCAAAGCGCGGCATTGGCCGAGCCGGTCACGCTGATATTGCCGATATGGCCAACGTTTCTGTTGCTACTGTTTTTAATTATTTCCCGACCCGTGAAGCCTTGGTCGAAGAAGTCTTGTCCCAGGTTGAGCTCTATTTCAAGCAAATGATGAATGCCGGCTTTAGCGAAGAGCAGCCATTGGATAAGCAATTGACCAATATCTGCTACCACCTGATTGACGAGGTCATTGAACAGCATGACTGGATCAAAGTCTGGTTCGAGTGGAGTACCTCTGTCCGTGATGAAACCTGGTCTCACTTCATCAGCAGCAACAAGGACAATTTCAGCAAAATTACCGAGCGATTCGAACAAGCCAACTTAGCCGGCGATTTTTCCGCCTGCGACCGTACATGGCAATTCCAGGGCTTGTGCTACATCCTTTACCTGCGAACCAACATCAACCCAGAGCGTGAAGACATGCAGGCACTGGCAGACAACCATATCAAAGCCCTGTTCAGGAAATAATTGCGGCTTCGAATAGGCAACGAATACAACAAGGCCGGTCATCATGACCGGCCTTGTTTTTCTCTTCTATATACTGTCTAGAGCAGTTAGCTTGCTGCGGCAAACACCACCGGCTCATGCGGCTCCAGGGTCACCGCGACACGCTCGCCGATCTGCAGGATAAGGTGTGAATTCACAATCAGGCTATGGCCCTGGAACTCCACCGTATAGCGGCAAATATCACCCATAAACAGCTGCTCGGTGATCACCCCTGCACCATCATCGGCCGGTTGTACCTTAAGGTTCTGCGGGCGAAGCAGCCACTCGGCATCACCGTTGCTCGCCGGTACGCTATTGACGTTAATCGCCCCGAACGGCGTAGACAAGGTTTGGCTATCCGCCAAGGTCACCGGCAAGTATGAGCCGGTGCCAAGGAACTCGGCAACGAACCGGCTGCTCGGACGGTAATAGAGCTCTGTCGCGCTGCCGAATTGCTCGATAACCCCGTTGTTCATTACCGCCATGCGATCGGCAAAGGCAAAGGCTTCCTCGCGGCTATGCGTCACGAAAATTGCCGTCACACCTTGCGCCTTGAAGATTCGGCGGATCTCTTTGATCAAGCCATGGCGAACTTGGGTATCGATGTTGGAAAACGGCTCATCAAGCAAGATCAAATCCGGCTCGCAAGCCAATGCCCGGGCAATCGCCACGCGCTGCTGCTGGCCTCCCGAAAGCTGGTGCGGGTAACGGTCATCAAGGCCGGTCAAGCGCACCAGCTCGAGCATCTGTTGGATTTTGGCTGTGACACGGTCTTTGCCCCAGCCACGCAGGCCAAAGGCAATATTTTCGGCAACCGTCAAATGCGGGAACAACGCATAATCCTGGAAGATCATCCCGATATTACGTTTCTCAGGCGGCAGCCAAGTATGCTCATCCGCAATCGTACGGCCATTGATATGGATAATCCCGCTTTCCAGCGGCAGCAAGCCCGCAATAGCTTTGAGCAGGGTTGTCTTGCCACAGCCGCTGGCACCGAGCAGACAGACAATTTCATTGTCTTTCACTGGCAGTGACAGGTTTTCCAAAACTGCCTGGCCGTTATACTTGCAGGTCAGGTTACTTACAGATAATGCATGAGTCATTAGTGTTTCTGCTCCAAAGAACGGTTAACCATCACCAGAGGGATCAGGCCAACAATGACCAGTAGGATCGCCGGCAAGGCAGCCAGCTCAAGCTGCTCGTCAGAAGCGAAATTATAGACATAGGTTGCCAATGTCTCGAAGTTGAACGGGCGAAGTAGCAAGGCGGCATTGAGCTCTTTCATCGACTCAATAAACACCAGCAGACCGGCAATCAGGCAACCACGACGGATCAAAGGAAGATGGACGCGGCGCAGCATCGCCATCGACGCATAGCCCATGGTTTTAGATGCCATATCAAGTGACGGCGGGATCTTGGCAAGGCTGCTTTCGATACTCCCCACCGCTACCGCGGCAAAACGCACCACGAAGGCAAAAACAATGGCAAACATGGTGCCGGAGAAAATCAGCCCCGGCCTACCCAGCCCATTGGCAATAGTGAAATCGTTAAGCAGGTGGTCGGCACTGGTCAACGGGATCATCACACCGATTGCCAGCACGGTACCCGGCACCGCATAGCCCAGTGACGAAATGCGAGTCGGTACCACGGTAATACTGCGGCCGTCCAGGCGGCGGTAGAAATTCACAATCAACGCCAGGGCAACCGCCAGCACAGCGGCAATCAGCGAGACTTTCAAGCTGTTGATACTGTACTGCTGGAACTGGCTGGTCCAGCTGTCACCGAAGTAATGCCAGGCATAGTAGCAAAGCTGCATCAGCGGCATCAGGAAGGCAAAACCAATCAGCCCCCAACACCAACCTAAGGCTAGCCACTTCTTCCAGCCACTGAGCGTATAGCGAACATCATCGCCATGCTCGAACTCCTGCTGGAACATCTTCTGCTTGCGGCGGCTGAAACGCTCGGCGCTGATCAGCACGAAAATCACCAGCAACATAATAGCCGAAATCTTGGCGGCAGCATTGAGGTTGGAATAACCGAGCCAGGTATCGTAAACCGCCGTGGTCAGGGTGTTCACCGCAAAATAGCTAACGGTACCGAAATCTCCCAGGGTTTCCATCGCCACCAGCGACATCCCCACCGCAATAGACGGGCGGGCCAGAGGCAGAGAAATACGGCGGAAGCTATCTAGCGGGCTGCATTTAAGCAAACGAGCCGATTGCAACAGGCTGGTGCTTTGCTCCATAAACGCCGCACGGGCCAGCAGGTAAATATAGGGATATAGCACCAATGCCAGTACTAGGCAGGCCCCGCCCAACGAGCGGATATTCGGGAACCAGTAGTCATGGATGGTCTGCCAGCCAAAAATGTCACGCAGCAAGATTTGCACCGGGCCGGCATAGTCGAACCAGTCGGTATAGATATAGCCGATGATATAGCCGGGCATGGCCAGAGGCAGCACCAGCGCCCACTGCAACACCCGCTCACCGGGAATGCGGCACATTGCCATGATCCATGCGGCGGGCAAGCCGAACAACAGGGCCAAAATCAGGGTACCTGCCACCAGCCAAAACGTATTGGCGGCATAGGTCGACATCACAGTTCCCATCAAGTGGGAGAAGACGTCATCGGTTTCACCGAGGGCGGTGTAAAAAATGGCCAGAATAGGCAAAACCAGCAGTAGGGAAAAGCCCCAGCCGCTGGTTCGCCAGAAGAGATATTTTTCTTTCATTGCTAACTACTTAGTACCTTTTGCAATCAAGATGTGGCACTGGTGCACGTCTTCTGCAGCTGATTCCCGGCTTAGGGGAAAAACCTTGCTACAGGAGGGGGAGAAACTACCACAACTTATTGGAAAAAGTACTTAGCCTTGAGCAAGAAATGGGGCATTACGCCCCATTTTTTGTAACCAATTACAGATCAAACTTCACTTCGTCTAGAAGTTTGATAGCTGTGCTGTGGTACTGAGCAACTTTGTCCAGAGAAACGTCGTCTGCTTTGAAGTCGCCCCAAGAAGCCACTAGCTCAGAACGCTTAACGCCTTCTTTCACTGGGTATTCGTAGTTCACTTCCGCGTACATCTGCTGCGCTTTGTCGCCAGTCAGGAATTCCATCAGCTTCAGGGCATTTTCCTGGTTAGGCGCGTATTTCGCCATTGCCATACCACTTACGTTGACGTGGGTACCGTTGTTTTCCTGGCCAGGGAAGTTGATGTATACCGCTTCAGCCCAAGACTTCTGCTTGTCATCGTTAACCATTTTGCCTAGGTAGTAACTGTTACCGACAGCCAGGTCACACAGGCCTTCTTTCACGGCTTTAACCTGCGCACGGTCGTTACCCTGCGGCTTGCGAGCCAGGTTAGCCTTGTAACCTTCTAGCCACTCTTTGGTTTCTGCTTCACCGTAGTGAGCAATCATCGAAGAGACTAGAGAAATGTTGTATGGGTGCTTGCCAGAACGAGTACAGATTTTGCCTTTCCACTCAGGCTTAGCCAGATCAGCGTAATCGAAATCAGCTGGTAGACGGCCTACACGGTCACGTGAAGAGTAAACGTTACGTGTACGTAGCGTCAGCGCGAACCACTCGTCTTCGTTATCGCGGAACTGTGCCGGTACGTTGGCGTCAATCACTTTGCTGTCAACGGCTTGTACAAGCTCTTTATCAGAAAGCTCAACCAAACGGCTGATATCGGTAGTCAGAACCACATCTGCTGGGCTGTACTGGCCTTCTTGTTGCAGCTTTTCTGCCAAACCTTCTTTAGCAAACTTCACGTTTACCTTAATACCGGTTTCAGCGGTGAACTCTTTGAACATAGGCTCAACCAAGAACGGTTGGCGGTAAGAGTAAACATTAACTTCTTCAGCCGCGATTGCCGCCTGAGGAGCCGCCAAGCCTAATAGAATTGCCGATGCCAACAGCTTTTTCATTGTGATCCTTCCCTTAAAGTAAACGCAAAATGTAATGATAATACTTCTCAATAACGCATGATTATAATGTAGCTTATCTTTAAAGCAATGGCTTGTAACATTCACAAACAAAAAAACGCTGCCAACTGACAGCGTTTTTTCAAAAGTTGTGAACTAAATATATGTTACTTATTTCACGCTAACAAATTCTGGGTAAGCATCGATACCACAATCGTGAAGATCCATACCTGCCAACTCTTCTTCTTCGGTCACTCGGATACCGACGGTGTACTTCAACACAGCCCATACCGCCAAGCTTGCTCCGAATACCCAGCCGAAGATAACCGCGGCACCTAGTAGCTGCGCACCGAAGGTGGCATCGCCGTTGCTGAATGGCACAACCATCAGGCCGAAGAAACCACACACGCCGTGTACCGAGATAGCACCTACAGGATCATCAATCTTGATTTTGTCGAAGCCGATGATGCTGAACACTACTAGCGCACCAGCTACCACACCGATAATCACAGAAGCAATTGGTGATGGAGACAGTGGGTCTGCCGTAATAGCAACCAGACCAGCCAGCGCACCGTTGAGGATCATGGTCAAGTCAGCCTTGCCCCAAGTCGTCTTACATACAGCCAGTGCAGCAATCGCACCGGCTGCGGCAGCCGCATTGGTGTTCAGGAAGATTTGGCCAACCGCTGTTGCGTTTTCGAAGTCAGAAACCATCAGCTGTGAGCCGCCGTTGAAACCGAACCAGCCCAGCCAAAGGATAAAGGTACCCAGCGTTGCCAACGGCATGTTAGAGCCTGGAATTGGGTGAACCGCACCGTTCTTACCGTATTTGCCCTTACGCGCACCCAGTAGCATCACGCCAGCCAGCGCAGCTGCAGCACCTGCCATGTGAACGATACCCGAGCCTGCGAAGTCGCTGAATCCCGCTTCAGACAGGAAGCCGCCGCCCCACGTCCAGTAACCTTCCAGCGGGTAGATGAAGCCAGTCAAAATGACAGAGAAAATGAGGAATGACCACAGCTTCATACGCTCGGCAACCGCACCCGATACAACAGACATTGCTGTTGCTACGAATACCACCTGGAAGAAGAAGTCAGATTCCAATGAGTGATCCGCGCCTTCCGCCTGGGTACCAATCAAGGCACCAATCGATGGTAGCCATCCGCCTTCGCCGTTATCGACATACATAATGTTGTAGCCGACAATCAAGTACATTGTACAAGCGATGGCATACAAGCAGAAGTTCTTGGTCAGAATCTCAGTGGTGTTCTTAGAGCGCACCAAGCCTGCTTCCAGCATGGCAAAACCAGCGGCCATCCACATGACCAGTGCACCAGAAATCAAAAAGTAAAAAGTGTCGAGTGCGTAACGCAGCTCACTTACAGTTGTTGCTAGTTCCATAATCTTCGTCCCCTACGTTTAATTCTTATAACGCTTCTAAATCCGTTTCACCGGTACGAATTCGTACTGCATGGTCTAGGTCGTAAACAAAAATCTTGCCGTCGCCAATCTTGCCGGTCTGAGCCGCTTTTGAAATGGCCTCGATAATGGCCTCTAGGTTTTCAGCCTGAGTAGCGATTTCCAGCTTCACTTTCGGCAGAAAATCCACTTGGTATTCCGCGCCACGGTAAAGCTCGGTATGGCCTTTCTGGCGACCGAAGCCTTTTACCTCTGAAACCGTCATCCCCTCAACACCAACATCTGCTAGCGCTTCACGTACATCGTCCAATTTGAATGGTTTGATTATTGCGTTGATCAATTTCATTGCCTGCTCCTCGAAAACAGAATTCCTTCTCAATCACAGTTCAATAACAAACAAGCAACGTGCCAACTTTTTTAACTCTTTCTTTTCAGCAACTTAAATAAAAACGTGATATGGATACAAAAAAGGCCGCACCTAAATAGTGCAGCCTCTTCACCGAAATGAAGCATTCAGGCCCTTAACTGGGCGTACCAGATCAAAAACGGGTAACGAAAGCGCGCCAAGCCGTCAAAACCTGTGCAAAGTCCTCGAAGCCACACACAGCCACGGCTTCTTCATCATAGAAGTCCATATTATCTTCCAGTTCGGTATCATCCTCTGAAAACATATAGTTAGCTTGAATAATGGCTTCATTGTCCTGCAAAATAAGGGTCAGTTCGTCACCGATAACCCGCCACTCCTGGGTACTGTTTTTCAATGCACCAAGCTGGGACATCACAGTATCCATCTTGTCGAAGTCCTTGCCGATCTCTTCCACCAGCCAGCGGCCGAGGGCTTCGTGCCCCATCGAAAAAACTGCATGATAGCTACCGTCCAAGGTATTTTTCTTAAATTCGTAATCCATAGCTATCCTCTGTGATGTCAGTGATCTTAAATGCAATGATGGTAAACTTGATTGAGCGGGACAGTGATCCCGTCCTTCGCGCAAGAGCGCACATTTTCAGGATCTGACACAGAAATGCAACTCAATGCGACCATTGCCCGCCAAATCGTCGAACGGGCGATGAAAATCATCCAGCACTCGGTCAATGTAATGGACGAATATGGCCGGATCATTGGTTCCGGTGATCCCAGCCGCCTCAACCAGCGCCATGAAGGGGCTGTCTTGGCGATCACCGAAAACCGGGTGGTCGAAATTGATCCCGGCACCGCACTGCAACTCAAGGGCGTCAAACCCGGTATTAACCTACCCATTGTCTTCCGCGACCAAATTATAGGTGTGGTGGGGATCTCCGGCACGCCAGATCAGGTGCGTAACTACGGCGAACTGGTCAAGATGACCGCCGAGCTGATCGTCGAGCAGGAAGCGCTGATGTCGCAGGTGCAATGGAACAAGCGCCACCGTGAAGAGCTGGTCCTGCAACTGATCAAAGATACCGAGCTCAATGATGATCAGCTGATCTCCATTGCCCAGAAGCTCGATCTGGATCTGGCCCAGCCGCGTATTGCTACCTTAGTCAAGGTGATCCCTGCCGCCGGCGAGTCGCTCTCGCTCGAGCACCTGCAGAAGATGGTGCACCTGCTCGAATACCCCGAACGCGATAACTTGGTCGGGATCCACTCGGTCTCGCTCAATGAAATTGTGGTACTGAAACCTATTACCCTAGAAGATTCAGGCTGGTCACGGACCATAGAGCAAAAACGGATCAACAAGCTGATGCGCCGGGTCGCCAAAGAGAGCCATTTCTCGATCCAAATCGCCCTCGGTGATTACTTTCCCGGCCTGCAAGGGCTGTCTCGTTCATTCCAGACAGCACAAGCCACCCTCAATGCCGGTAGCCGCGATGAAGCTGTCTTGTTCTACCAAGATCACCTGCTACCTGTGTTGCTCAGTGGCTTGAAAAATGATCCCTGGCGCTATGAACAACTGATGCAGCCACTGGAGTCACTCAAGGCCAATGACCCCAAAGGCACCTTACTAAGGACCCTCGAGGTATTTTTTGCTCAGAATTGTGATTTAGCTCAAACGTGCGAAATGCTCCATATTCACCGCAATACCCTGCGTTACAGACTCGATCGTATCGAGCAGGAAACACAGCTAAGTTTCAATAACTTATCCGATAAGACCCGGTTATACCTCGCCCTCTCCTGCTAGTTAAAAAAACCACCAAATTGTGCACACGCACAAAAATACAATGCTGAGGTGATGATTTTTCGTCACCTCGCCTAAAGCCAAAAGCCTCTCGCCCGAGTACATTCCACCGCAGTTAGGAATTTTTGCTTTTCTTTTTTAATTTTGACGTGGAATAGAACATGGTAGAAGTATCAACACTGGGCGCGTTAGCCGCGCTGGTAGTGGCCATTAGCCTGATCCTGAAAAAAGTCCCACCTGCCTACGGTATGATCATCGGTGCTCTAATCGGTGGTATCGTCGGTGGCGTATCGCTGACCGATACCGTAAACCTGATGATCGGCGGTGCCCAGGGCATTGTCACTGCGGTATTGCGTATTCTTGCAGCCGGTGTGCTTGCCGGTGTATTGATTGAATCCGGTGCCGCGACCTCTATCGCTGAAACCATAGTCAAAAAAGTCGGTGAAACCCGTGCCCTGCTGGCACTGGCTGTTGCGACCATGATCCTGACCGCTGTCGGTGTCTTCGTTGACGTAGCGGTCATTACCGTTGCCCCGATTGCACTGGCGATTGCCCGCCGTGCCGACCTGTCAAAAATGGCTATCCTGCTGGCCATGGTTGGCGGCGGTAAAGCCGGTAACATCATGTCACCTAACCCGAACGCCATCGCCGCAGCTGACGCCTTCAATGTGCCGCTAACCTCTGTCATGGCTGCCGGTGTCATCCCTGGCCTATGCGGTATGGCTTTCGCCTACTTCATCGCGAAAAAGCTTGTAAACCGTGGCAGCAAGGTTGCCGAGCACGAAGTGGTAGAAATCGACCACAGCCGCCTACCTACCTTCGGCGCAGCCATTGTTGCCCCACTGATTGCTATTGCCCTGCTGGCGCTACGTCCTATTGCCGATATCAATGTTGACCCACTGATCGCCCTTCCTTTGGGTGGCCTAGTCGGTGCCGTTGTCATGGGCCGCTTCCGCGATACCAACCACTTTGCCGTATCTGGCCTGACTCGTATGGCACCTGTCGCCGTTATGTTGCTGGGTACCGGTACTCTTGCGGGCATTATTGCCAACTCTGGCCTGAAAGATGGCCTGATTGATTTGCTAACCGCTTCTGGCCTGCCATCGTACCTGCTGGCTCCTATCTCAGGTTCGATGATGGCACTGGCTACCGCTTCAACCACAGCCGGTACAGCCGTTGCTTCTAGCGTATTTAGCCACACCATCCTTGAGCTTGGCGTCCCTGCGCTAGCCGGTGCGGCGATGATCCACGCTGGTGCTACTGTACTGGACCACATGCCTCACGGCAGCTTCTTCCACGCCACGGGTGGCGCTGTACATATGGATATTAAAGAGCGTCTCAAGCTGATCCCTTATGAGTCAGCAGTCGGCCTAATGATTGCCGTCGTCTCAACCCTTATTTTCGGTGTATTTGGTTTCTTCGTTTAAGGATTTATAGTCATGAAAATTGTTATTGCCCCAGATTCATACAAAGAAAGTTTGACTGCTATGGAAGTAGCAACGGCTATCGAAGCGGGTTTCCGCCAAGTTCTTCCTGAAGCCGAATACCACAAGTTGCCAATGGCTGACGGCGGTGAAGGTACCGTGCAGTCTTTGGTCGATGCCACCAGCGGCTCGATTGTCGAACAGTCTGTTACCGGCCCTCTGGGCGAGCAAGTAGACGGCTTCTACGGTGTCATGGGTGATGGCCGTACTGCGATTATCGAAATGGCAGCGGCTTCTGGCCTGCACCTGGTAACACCTGAGCAGCGTAACCCGCTAAAAACCACTACGTTCGGTACCGGTGAGCTCATCAAAGCCGCTCTGGACAACGGTGTCGAGCACATCATCGTCGGTATCGGCGGCAGCGCCACCAATGACGGTGGTATCGGTATGGCCCAGGCTCTGGGTATCCGCCTGCTTGACGAAAACGGCGAAGAAATTGGTTTCGGCGGTGCCGAACTAGCCCGTATCGCAACCATCGATAAAACCAACCTAGACCCACGCCTTGCGACTGTGAAGCTGGAAGTCGCCTGCGACGTCGACAATCCGCTATGCGGCCCGAAAGGCGCATCGCATATCTTCGGCCCACAAAAAGGCGCGACACCAGAAATGGTCGAGCAGCTTGATACCAACCTGGCACACTATGCAGGCATCATCAAAGCCCAACTGGGCCGTGATGTGAAAGACATGGCGGGTGCGGGTGCTGCCGGTGGCTTGGGTGCTGCCCTGCTTGGTCTACTGGATGCCAGCCTGCGCCCGGGTATCGACATCGTCATGGATGCCGTGAACCTACTGGACGTCTGCGCGGATGCGGATCTGGTCATCACTGGCGAAGGCCGTATCGACAGCCAAACTATTCATGGCAAAACCCCAATCGGTGTTGCCCGTACAGCCAAGCGCTTCCATATCCCAGTCGTTGGTATTGCTGGCTGTCTGGCTGCTGACTGTGACGCGGTTTACGACCACGGTATTGACGCGGTGTTCAGCGTCACCCCTCGCGCCATGGAGCTTCAAACGGCAATGGATGAAGCCGCCTTCAACGTCGAGATGACGGCACGTAACGTGGCAGCCATGCTGACTGTCGGCAAACGCTAAGCAGCAGAATTCATCTCTCGCTACTCAGAAAGTTGTAGGGATATAATTTCAAAACTTACCCACCATGGAAGGTGGGTCTGAGCTACATGGACGTATTTATGCGTTTTTGAAATTATCGCCCTGCAACTCATCATCTTCTTAATGCTACATCCCCCACAAAACGACCACGCAAAAACTGTGTTAGCTTCCTCACAGAACCACATTTTGATCGGCGTCATTCAGATTAAAGTCATCTCCCCCGTAGTCTAATAGAGCAAGCTACTCTTTCTCTCTAAAGGATCCTGTCATGGACAAACTACTTGCTCTCTTATCCGGCCGCAACGGATCTCACCGCATCGAAGATCTGCTATTGCTGTTGCTCCGTTTGGCCATCGGCGGTGCGATGCTGACCCACGGTATCGGCAAGATCATGAACTTCAGTGAGCTAGCACCGACTTTTATCGACCCATTTGGTATCGGCTCTACCCCAAGTCTGGTATTGGCTATGCTGGCCGAAGTACTAGGCTCTATCGCCCTGATGCTGGGTGTACTGACCCGAGTCAGCGCACTGGTACTGCTGTTTACTATGGGAACGGCAACTTACGCGGTGGGAATGCTGAAAGGTTGGGCGGGCGCAGAACTGGCTTTCATCTACTCGCTGGTTTACCTCACCCTGATGGTACAGGGCGGCGGCCGTATCGGCCTCGAGCATTTCTGGCTTGGCAAGCGCCGCAAAGCCAAGGCTTTGGCGAAAGAAAAAAGCGCTTAAGCCACTAAGATTTCAAATGCTCCATAAACAAAAACGCCTCCAACTGGAGGCGTCAGACTGATGACAAAGGTCTGGCTTTTAAGCTAGGCCTTTGATCTAATAGAGATATCGAAATATGGATATCTCGACATGTTAAAAGAACCCTCACCCCAACAGTACGAACTCGAAATGGTCACAATGGAACAGCTGGTTCCGAAGCATCATCTCGTACGTAAAATCGACCAAGTTATAGATTTCGAATTTATTAGAGACGAAGTCGCTCACCTATATTGCCAAGACAATGGCCGGCCTCCTGTTGACCCCGTCCGCTTGTTTAAAATCATCCTGCTGGGCTACATCTTTGGCATCAAGAGCGAGCGTCAGCTAGTCAAAGAAATCGAGGTCAATGTGGCCTATCGGTGGTTCCTTCGCATGTCACTGACAGAGAAAGTTATCCATGCCTCGACGCTCAGCCAAAACCGCATCCGCCGCTTCAACGGGACGGATATTTTTGAACGCATCTTTACCAATATCGTACTCCAGGCCATGGATAAAGGGCTCGTCGCCGGGAATGAATTATTCACCGACAGCACCCACCTCAAAGCCAATGCTAACAAGAAGAAATTTACCAATGAACAGCAAGCTGTCCGCACCAGTGCCTACCTTGAGATGCTCAACGAAGATGTGGCCAAGGAGCGGGAAGCCGAAGGGAAAAAACCTTTAGCTGAGCGAAAATCAGAGCCTAAGCTCAAAAATACCAAAGTGAGCACGACTGATTCTGAAAGCGGCTTTATGACGCGGGATAACAAGCCGCAAGGGTTCTTTTACCTTGACCACCGCACCGTCGATGGCATGCATGGGATTATCGTCGATACCTATGCGACCGCAGGTAACGTCAATGACTCCCAGCCTTATATCAATCGGCTAGACTACACGCTCAACCAGTTCAACCTGAATCCTATAGCCGTAGGCCTTGATGCTGGATACTTCACGGCTCCTGTTGCTGAGAGCCTTGAACGAAGAGAAATCCTTGGCCTCTTTGGTTACCGTAGGCCGCCTCGCACCCAGAATGCTATCAAGAAGAAGCACTTTATCTATAACAAAGAAACAGACACTTACCTGTGCCCAAATGGCCAGGAACTTATCTATAAAACCACGTCAAGAGAAGGCTACAGAGAATACCACTCGGCCCCCAAGGAGTGTGAGCTCTGCTCGATGAGAAATGACTGCACCCAAAGCAAAACAATGAAGAAGGTGATAACCCGGCATATCTACGCGGAGGCTGTGGAACGAGCAAACAAAATACGGCTGACACCTTATGGTAAAAGGACCTATCGGCGAAGGGGAGAAACGGTAGAAAGAAGCTTCGCAGATGCGAAACAGCATCATGGTCACCGATATGCACGGTTCCGGGGGTTGAACAAGGTGCAGATGCAATGTTGGTTGGCCGCTGCTGCTCAAAATATCAAGAAGATGGCCTTGGTGCTGGGCTGCTTACAGAAAATAGGCCTTATAAACGCTCTAATTAGGTTAATACGAGTCAATATCAGGCGAGAAGAGCAAAGGAGCCTCCAACCGAGCTGGTAGGTAAAAAAATCGCGATCGCGGCCTACGGCCGCTCTCTAAAAAGAACCCCACTTAAAAAGTGGGGTTCGTCAGCAATCTGACGCCTCCAACTGGAGGCGTTTTTATTAGTAGCAACTTAACCTTAAGCCGGTTGCTGGATGATCACATCATCGGCTTTCTTGGTGTACTGATCCATACGGTGGAAGTTCAGGTAGCGGTAAGTATCCGCTGCCGTTGCATCGATCTGCTTGGCGTACTCCAGATACTCTTCCTTGGTTGGGATACGGCCAAGAATCGCACCGACCGCAGCCAACTCAGCCGAGGACAGGTACACATTGGCACCGGTACCCAGACGGTTCGGGAAGTTACGGGTAGAGGTCGACATCACCGTTGCCTTATCGGCAACACGGGCCTGGTTACCCATACACAGTGAACATCCCGGCGTTTCGATACGTACCCCAGCACGGCCGAAGATACCGTAGTAACCTTCCTCGGTAAGCTGGTCTTTATCCATCTTAGTCGGTGGAGCAACCCACAAACGGGTATCTAACTGGCCACCAAACTTCTCAAGCAGTTTACCTGCCGCACGGAAGTGACCGATGTTGGTCATACACGAACCGATGAACACTTCATCAATAGAGGTGCCCTGTACCTCAGACAGCAGGCGCGCATCATCCGGGTCGTTCGGAGCACACAGGATAGGCTCATTGATTTCAGCCAAGTCGATTTCGATAACATGCGCGTATTCCGCATCGTTATCGGCTTCCATCAGCTCAGGATTTGCCAGCCACTCTTCCATTGCGGTGATACGACGCTCGATAGTACGGCGGTCGCCATAACCTTCGGCAATCATCCACTTGAGCATCACGATGTTCGAGTTCAGGTACTCGGCAATCGACTCTTGCGACAGTTTCACCGTACAGCCAGCAGCACTGCGCTCGGCAGAAGCATCAGATAGCTCGAAAGCCTGCTCTACAGTAAGATGCTCAACACCTTCAATTTCCAATACGCGACCAGAGAACTCATTGATCTTACCGGCTTTCTCAACCGTCAACAGACCTTGCTGGATTGCGTAGTAAGGAATGGCATGAACCAGATCACGCAGAGTAATACCTTCTTGCATCTCGCCCTTGAAGCGAACCAGAATTGATTCAGGCATATCCAATGGCATCACACCGGTTGCCGCTGCAAACGCGACCAAACCAGAACCTGCCGGGAATGAAATACCCAATGGGAAACGGGTGTGCGAGTCACCGCCGGTACCAACTGTATCAGGCAGTAGCATGCGGTTCAGCCACGAGTGGATAACACCATCACCCGGACGCAGCGACACACCGCCACGGTTCATGATGAAATCAGGTAGGGTATGGTGGGTGTTCACATCCACCGGCTTAGGGTATGCCGAGGTGTGACAGAACGACTGCATCGTCAGTTCAGCCGAGAAGCCCAAACAAGCCAAATCTTTCAGCTCATCACGAGTCATAGGGCCAGTGGTATCCTGCGAGCCAACCGTTGTCATCTTCGGCTCACAGTATGTGCCTGGGCGAACGCCTTCAACGCCACATGCTTTACCGACCATCTTCTGCGCTAGGGTGTAACCTTTGCCTGAATCTTCAACCGCAACCGGGCGGCGGAATACATCAGAAGAGGCTAGGCCCAGAGACTGGCGAGCACGATCAGTCAGGCCGCGGCCGATGATCAGAGGGATACGGCCACCGGCACGCACTTCGTCAATCAGTACATCGGTTTTCAGCTCGAAGGTCGAGACGACATCGTCGCTGCCGTGAAGGCGAACTTCGCCTTTGTACGGGTAGACATCAATTACATCGCCCATGTTCAGTGCAGTCACATCGACTTCGATAGGCAGTGCACCGGCATCTTCCATGGTATTGAAGAAGATTGGCGCAATCTTACCGCCAAGCACGTAACCACCAGCACGCTTGTTAGGCACATTAGGGATATCATCGCCCATGAACCACAGTACCGAGTTGGTCGCCGACTTACGGGAAGAGCCGGTACCGACCACATCACCCACGTATACAAGCTGGTGGCCTTTTTCTTTCAGTGCTTCAATCTGCTTGATAGGGCCAATTGAACCTGGCTGCTCAGGCTCGATGCCTTCACGCTCATTCTTGAGCATCGCCAGGGCGTGCAGCGGGATATCAGGGCGTGACCATGCATCCGGTGCCGGAGACAGATCATCGGTATTGGTTTCGCCTGTTACCTTGAACACGGTCAGGGTGATCTTTTCAGCCAGCTCAGGCTTGGACAGGAACCACTCGGCATCAGCCCAAGACTGGATCACCTGCTTGGCAAAAGCATTGCCAGCCTTGGCTTTTTCTTCGACGTCATAAAAGGCATCGAACATCAGTAGAGTATGAGACAGCGCTTTAACCGCAATTGGAGCCAGGGCGTCATCGTCCAGCAATGAAATCAGCGGTTCGATGTTGTAACCACCTTGCATGGTACCCAATAGCTCGGCAGCTTTTTCCTTGCTGACGATTGGGGACTGCGCTTCGCCTGTCGTCAGTGCAGCAAGAAAGCCTGCCTTCACATAGGCAGCTTCATCCACACCAGGGGGAATACGATTTTCCAGGAGATCTAGCAGAAAGGCTTCTTCACCGGCTGGCGGGGTCTTCAGTAATTCAACCAGGGCGGCAACCTGCTCAGCATCGAGCGGCTTTGGAACAATTCCTTCTGCAGCACGTTCTTCGACGTGTTTACGGTAGGCTTCAAGCACGACATATTCCTCATTTTAGGTTTGGCCGCTATGGCCAAACATCCTTGGAAGTGATTGATCTGCCGTTAGCATGCTGGAAGGGCTTGTTATTCCTTCTGTCACATAAGAAATGTTACTATTTCAGCCAACGGAGACCAAAACCGTTCATCGAGCATACCAGATTTAACGTAATATTAAAATCCAGTCGTTTTTTACAACATTCACAAATTTTGAATAAATGTAAGCAACTGTTGAAGCCTCAGCTGGCGTTTCAGCTTTATTTCAGCCTGTTAGGTTACAGCGCCCCACCGAAGAAGACATAAAATGCATGGTTTGACTGCTCGGTCCGGCCATACGCCAAGATCAGCGGCCCGAGCGGCGTGGTGATCCCCGAATACAAGCTGCCTGCGGTATAGAGCGGGACATCCTTGAAACTCAAATCAGAGTCGTTATACACCCCGCCATATTCCAGCGAGCCGCCGAAGAACACCGAGGACTTGAACAAGCCGAAGTCCTGCTCCATCAGATTGTAGCGGTAAATCGCCGCAGTAAAGATCTTGTTATTGCCTGACAAACTGTTTTTCGGGATCCCGGATAGGTTGAGGAAACCGCCCAGCTCTTTGGGATCGAGCTGCAAGTCAAAATCGGATCGCACCCGGCCGTATTCGGCCTTGCCTAGGAAAGTATGGTCGCCATAGGTCACCGCCCCTTTCCAGTTCATATCAAAGTGAACCGAAAAGTCATTCACCTTTCCGGGTATCCCCTCGATGCTAGACACATCATCCGATGCTGCGATTTCCACTTCAAATAGGTTACCTTGGTAAGGCAACATAAAGTCATCCAAGGTATCTAGGCTATAGCGGAAATATCCCACCTGACTTTTGCGTTTCTCAACACCAATGTTCAACGCACCCTGAAACTCCCGCTCGCCACTGATATAGCGCAATCCCATCCGAAACTCATGCCATAGCTGTGGCTGCCAGCCAAATGACGAGTCAAAGGTGGTGTTGTTATAGGTAGCAGGAACGAAAAAATCGATGTCTTCCAGCGCAGGCTCGTCTTCAAACAAAGGAATATTCTTATCCGCACTTTCATATTCGGCAGTGACTAATGTGAACCAGTCCTGATCTTTGACAAAGGGGAGATATAACCCAGTAGCTATGCGCTTATCAGTTCCGTACTCCAGCTCAGTTCGCCATTCTGCGCCAGCCCGGCTCAGTCCAGTAACATTGAACGCAACACCAAAGGAGTAATCGGTACTGTTCTCGAAATCATCTTCGAGGGCAAAGCGGAAGTCGATGAAATTCGGCCCCCAGCTTTTCTCCCTGACATCGAGCAAAATGACATTTTCATCATCTATCTGCTCGATGCGGTAATCTACCCGCTCGAAACGATCAAGGGCATAGAGGCTACGCACCCCTTCATCCAGCTCTTCGGAGCTGATCACCTTGCCGGCTTCTAACTGCAACCGCTCGAGCAGCACATCATCGGCATAGCTGCTGTTATTCTTGAGGCGGATCTCGTCCACGACCAACTCATCGAGCGGTACAAGCAGACGTCGGCGTTGCTGCTTGTGGTCAATATAGTCTTGGAACAAACCACTGCCGCCAAGGTGGGCCAATTCATCGGCCATCGCCATCACTTCGACATAGCCACTTTCAAATGCCAACGGCATACGGGCAAAGTCCGCGGTCTTGATCCCGCGAATATTGGGCCGGATCAGAAAGTCGTCATTCGACAATAAAGCAATCTGGCGATCAGCGTTATCACGCACCATAAAGTCCGTCAGCTGATCCATTACGGCAAAGTAGTTATTTAGCTCGTCGCGCTGTTTAAATTCGTTGCTGATATCAACCGCAATGATGATATCCGCCCCCATATTGCGGACAACCTCGATCGGCAAGTTATCGGTGATCCCGCCATCAACTAACAATTTACCATTGAGCTCTTTGGGCGGCAGCAGGCCCGGGATAGACATACTTGCCTGCATCACCTCGGCCAGATCGCCCTTATCGAGTACCACCGGTTGCAAATTTTCGATATCTGTCGCTACCGCCCGGTATGGGATCACCATATTGTCAAAGCTATCAAATACCGGCAGGTTGCCCGAGGTTGTGCGCAAGATCTCCCCCATAGTCTGGCCCTGCACAATCCCCCTCGGCGCTTTCAGCTCCCAAAACCCAAAACCGAGCTCACTGTTGACCTGGAACCTGTCTTCCTGCTGTTTTTCCCTGACCCTGCGTTCGCTGCGCTTAACCCGGTCCTGGTAGCCCTGCTCCCAGTCAACGCTGGTCAGCAAAGCCTCGATTTCGTCTGCGCTCATCCCGGTCGCATACAAGCCGCCGACATAGGCTCCCATACTGGTACCGGCAATATAGTCAACTGGGATCTGCAAATCCTCCAGCGCCTTGAGCACCCCAATATGGGCCGCTCCCTTGGCACCGCCACCGCCCAGTACAACACCGATCTTCGGTCGCTCCTGAGCAAAAGCTGAAGAAGAAAAAAGTACACTGAACAAGCACAAAAATGTGATACTTAGCACTAAAGTTCTGCAAGCTTTGTGCAGATAACAAAACACACTGTGAGTTGCCGCAAATGGCTGTTCTTGGGTCATGGGCTACTTATTCCGTGAACGCACGCTACGTTCACATCTTCAGACAAAATTATAAAGACTATGAAGTTCAACCAATTCACAATCAAACAAAAGCTGATCCTGGCTATGGTACTCGCGGTTCTCGCCTCTACCCTCCTCGTTGGCATCATCAGCCAGAAACAAGCAAGGCAGGTGGTCGAGAACCGGCTGATGCAATCAGAGCTTCCTGCTACCCTGCTGCAAATTCGCAATAACATCGACAAGGAAGTATCGATGATGCTGGCGGCCGCCGAACAATTGGCAACCAACCGCTTTGTCACCGACCTCTACCATGATGGCAGAACACAAGCCGATGAAAGCAAATTAATTCAACGGTTGAATGATATCAAAAACCAGTACCAATTGTTCGATGCCTCAATTGCTGATCGTACCAGTGGTGATTACTGGAACCAAAATGGCTTCCTGCGCCGCTTAAATCCGCAACAGGACAGTTGGTTCTATGATTTCACCCAATCCGGACAGGCCCGCTCGCTCAGTGTATTCCGCGAAACGAACGGCGATGTGAAGCTGTTCGTCAACTACCAGCAGCTGCATGGCAAAGGGATGGCAGGGCTGTCAAAGTCCCTTGCCGAGATGGTTCGCTTTATCAACCAGTTCCAATTGGAGCAAACCGGCTTTGTCTTCCTTACCGATAGCGATGGCCTGGTTCAGATCCACCGTGACCGCAGTGTAATGGGCAACAAAAAGCTGGCCAACCTCTATGGGGCGCAAGCTGCATCGGCCCTGATGGCAAAGGATGATTTCAATATCACCCAGCAAACACTCGGTGGCAAAGATGTGCTGGTAGCCACCAGCTATATCCCATCCATGGACTGGTATGTTGTCGCCCAGCTGCCACTGGAAGAGGCCTTTGCCGAGCTCAACCAAGCCCGCCAGGAAATCATGATGTGGACAGCCGGGATCGCCGGGATCTTTGTCCTATTAGCAATTTGGCTTGGTACAAATATCACCCAGCCAATCTCGCGCCTGGCAGCGATGTTCAAAGATCTCGGTGAAGGCGAAGGCGACCTGCGCCACCGCATCGACGTCGAGGGCAAAGATGAAATTGCCCAGCTATCGGCGGGCTTCAACAGCTTTATTGGCAAGATCCACTACTCGGTCAAGGAAGTCGCCGAGACCGGCAACAGCCTGCGCGAAGCAGCGGAATCTGTTGCCCACCAGGCCGAAGTCACGCTCGATACCAGCCACAGCCAGCGAGATCGTACGATTCAGGTCGTGACGGCAATTAACGAGATGGGTGCCACGGTCAATGAAATCGCCAGCAATGCCGCACAGGCCGCTGACGCTGCGCAAAATGCCGAGAACGAGACCCAGAGCGGCCAGCAGGTCGTGACTCAGGCACGCGATACCATCAACCAGTTGTCCAACGACGTCTCCCAGGTCAGTGAAGTGATCGAGTCCCTGGCCAGCAACACCCAGGCGATCGGCAGCATCCTGGATGTGATCCGCGGGATTTCCGAGCAGACCAACCTGCTGGCGCTCAACGCCGCAATCGAGGCTGCCCGTGCCGGCGAGCAGGGCCGTGGCTTTGCCGTGGTGGCCGACGAAGTACGCAGCCTGGCCAGCCGCACGGCAGATTCGACCGATGAGATCCAGGCGATGATCAACCGCCTGCAGGAAGAAGCCAGCAATGCGGTCAATGCCATGGTGCAGAGCCGCCAGCTGACCTCCGACGGTGTCTCGGCCGCCGATGAAGCGTCAGGTGCCCTGCTGTCGATTTCTGATCGCATCACCCTGATCTCAGACATGAACACCCAGGTGGCAACGGCAACCGAAGAGCAGTCCACTGTGGTCAGCGATATCAACTGCAACATCGAAGATATCAACGAGACGACCCAGCGCACCGCCGATACCGCTTCGCAGCTGGCACAATCTAGCCAGGAGCTGCGCGACCTGTCCAAGCGCCTTGACGATATGGTCGGTACCTTCAAGCTTTAATTTACTCATTCCTTGCAAGTAAATGCCTTGTAAGTCATCGCTATAATTAGCATTTTTTTATCCGAAGGAGAGCAAGTCGCTCTCCTTTTTTTATGTAATTTTCCTCTCACTCCCCCTCCACTTTTTCGACACAATGCGTCGCAAACTAAAAATAACTTCGCCAAAAAATAAATTAAAAGTTGCAATTTTCTGTCTAAGCCAAACCAACAGCAAACATAATAACCTTTAAAAACAAGCGCTTGCGTTATTGGCACTAAATTTGATTCATATCCACCAGCCATAGGGGGATTTTTGTAATGGATAGAAAAATTTTACTTTCTGTAGTGCCTTTTTTGATGTTGAGCCACAACGCCAATAGCGCGGCCTTTGATACCTGCCCGTATACCGCATTCCTAATGCAGGATGAGCAGACCAATGTCTACGGTGTCAACCTGCTAACAGGTGCTTACCAGACCCTGCAAACGGATATTGGCCAGACAGGGAACCTCAATGCAGCCGGATATAACGAAACAGACAACTTCATCTATGCCTTCAATACCACCAACAAGAAAGTGGTCAGAGTCGGTAACGATTTCACGGCAACCACCCTGCCTGTCACCGGCTTGCCAGATTCGCCTTTCTATGTTGGTGACGTTGCCAATAACACCTACTACCTCTACCGATCGGGGCTATACACTGTTCCGCTCGACGAAAACGACCCGAATTACCTTAAAGGAAGCAAAATAGAAGGCAGTGACGGCAGCATGAAGCTAACCGACTTTGCCTTCCACCCAGAGGACGGCAACATCTACGCGGTCGATAACAAGCGTGGCTATTTCTATCGTATCAACCCAACCGATGGTAGCAAGACCATACTAGGCAATGCCGGCGTCACAGGAACATTCGGTGCAGCCTACTTCGAGGCCAGCGGTAAGTTCTATTTCAGCCGCAACCAAGACGGGATTATCTTCACCATCGACGTCTCGGATCCAAGCAACGTCAACCCAACAGCCACCCAATTTGCTGCGGGACCTAAATCGGGACTCAATGACGGTGTACGGTGTGCCTCTGCACCGGTTGAAATTGAGTCTATCGATTTGGGTGATGCGCCCGACAGTTACCAGACGTCTGTTGAAAACAATGGTGCCCGTCATGACCTAAACAACAGTAATCTATACCTTGGCGGCGTGGCCCCTGACAGTGAATCTGTCGTGGGTAACAGCGACGATGAGACCGGCACCGATGACGAGGACGGCGTTATCATCACTCCGCTGCAAAATGGGGAACAAGCAATGATAACGGTCACTGCCAACCAGGCCGGGGGGTTCCTCAATGCTTGGATTGACTGGAACAAAGACGGTGACTTCAACGACAGCAGCGAGCAAATCAGTACCGGCCAAGCCCTGTCAGCCGGTATGAACTCAATTGTAGTCAATGTGCCTGACTTCATTACTGCCGGTGAAACCTGGGCCCGGTTCCGCTTTAGCAGCGCCCAGAGCTTACCAGCCTTCGGCGGGGCCCCTGACGGCGAGGTGGAAGACTACCAGGTCACATTGGAGAATGATCAGCTCAATACATTCCGCTATGGGCCGTTCACTGCAGCCTTTGAAGACAGCTGGCCACGAGAAGGTGACTACGACCTCAATGATGTAGTGATGCGCTACCAAGTCGAAATCAAAACCGACCAGAACAGCGATACCCGCCAGATCAAGATCAACGGCACCCTGCAGGCACTTGGCGCCGACTACCACAATGGCTTTGGTATCCATCTGCCGCTGCTTGCCCGTAACTCGATTGATGAAGGCAATATCATGTTTACCCGCAACGGTAGCTTGGTCAGCGAGTCTCCTCTGGAAGCCGGGCAAGGCAATGCGGTACTGATCATCTCAGACGACCTCAATGCTGATGTTCAAACGGGCTGCCGATTCCACCGCACCCGTGAGAACTGCCAGGAAGTCGAGAAATTCAGCTTCTCGGTGACCATCCCGCTGGTTGCTGGCGTGAAATCCTGGACTTTGCCAGCCGCCCCGTTCGACCCCTTTATCTTCGCGGTGGATGGCTTGCACCATGGCGCTGATACCTCTATTGGCCGCGGATTGGAAATCCACCTTGACGACTACGAGCCAACCCAACTCGGTAACGCCAGCCTAGAGCTGATGGGCAATTACGATGACCGAAGCGACAGTGGCCTTGGCAGCCTATACCGCACTGAAAATGGATTGCCGTGGGGCTTTATCATCACCGAAAGCTGGTCCCATCCACTGGAGCAGGTCGATATGCTACTGGCTTACCCTCGCTTCTTTGATTACGCCACAACCGGCGCCCATGTCGACTGGTTTGCCAAGTCGAAGCGTATCAGCCAGCACCTGTACGGCCTGGAGTAACTCCGGCTGCAATGTTCAAGCTTTGGATTCAGGAATATAACAAGAGGATTTGATGATGAAACAGTACAAGCGATTACTTTGCGGTTGGATTCTGGCTATGGGGCTCAGTGCATGTGGGGGCGGCGGAGGCGGCGACAGTGCCTCACCTGGCAGCTCCCCAGCTGATGCTGATGCCGGTGACGTTGGAAGCAGCGAGGAAGAAACGGTGACCATGGCGAGCATCAAGGTTGCCCCCGGTTACGACTTCACCACCAGCCAGCAATTGGATGTCAGCGTTGATGTCAGCGATATTACCAACCAGCGCGCCTACATTGCCTTCTACCAAGACTGGACTGGCAGCGACAGCAGCCCTGTCCCTAACCCGGACTCCCAGTTGCTAATGAAGGTCACCGACAACGGTCAGCTCAGCCAGACCCTGACCATCGGCAAGCAGCAACAGTCCCTGCTGATGGTAGTAATGTTCGCCGATACCGGTATCAGTCCAATCACCGATGTGTTTGCGGTGGATAGCAATGGGTATGCGTATCCATGAATAGGAGGCTGGATCCTAGTTCCTCGATTCTGGGGAGGCTGGGCTCGGGGGGGAAGCCTCAATAAAAACAAAAGTATCAGATACTTAACTCAGACCTTGCCTTCCCTAGGCCCGATTAGTGCTCCTTCCAGGATCTAGGTTCTAGGATCTTCCCTTCCCGTTCCAAACGCAAAAAAGCGCCCTCGGGCGCTTTTTTCATATCTTTCAAAGCAGCAAGAATTACTTCTTGCGCTTAACCGCTTTCGGGTTTGGAAGGTCAGTGATTGAGCCTTCGAATACCTCTGCAGCCAGACCAACAGATTCGTGTAGCGTTGGGTGAGCGTGGATAGTCAGAGCGATATCCTCTGCATCACAGCCCATCTCGATCGCCAGACCGATTTCACCCAGCAGCTCACCACCGTTAGTACCTACGATAGCACCACCGATAACACGGTGAGTGTCTTTGTCGAAGATCATCTTCGTCATACCGTCTGCACAGTCAGAAGCGATTGCACGGCCAGAAGCAGCCCATGGGAAAGTAGCCACTTCGTAGTTGATGCCTTCAGCTTTCGCTTCTTTCTCGGTCTTACCAACCCATGCCACTTCTGGCTCGGTGTAAGCGATTGAAGGAATAACTTTAGGGTCGAAGTAGTGCTTCTTACCAGAGATAACTTCAGCGGCAACGTGGCCTTCATGCACACCTTTGTGAGCAAGCATTGGCTGGCCAACGATATCACCGATAGCATGGATGTGAGCAACGTTAGTGCGCATCTGCTTGTCGACGTTGATGAAGCCGCGCTCGTCAACTTCGATACCCGCTTTCTCTGCGTCGATCAGCTTACCGTTTGGTACACGGCCGATTGCCACAAGAACTGCGTCGTAACGTACTGGCTCAGCAGGAGCTTTCTTGCCTTCCATTGATACGTAGATACCGTCTTCACGCGCTTCTACAGCGGTTACTTTGGTTTCTAGCATCAGGTTGAATTTCTTCTTGATACGCTTGGTAAAGACTTTAACGATGTCTTTGTCAGCAGCAGGGATAACCTGGTCGAACATCTCAACCACGTCGATCTCTGAACCCAGCGCGTGGTATACCGTACCCATTTCAAGGCCGATGATACCGCCACCCATTACAAGTAGCTTTTCAGGAACTTCTTTCAGCTCAAGTGCGTCAGTTGAGTCCCAGATACGTGGGTCTTCGTGCGGGATGAACGGTAGCTCGATTGGACGAGAACCTGCCGCAACGATAGCGTTGTCGAAAGTAATAGTTGTTGGACCGTCTTCGCCCTCAACAACGATAGTGTTAGGACCAGTAAACTTACCGTAGCCGTTCACTACATTAACTTTACGCATCTTAGCCATACCGCCAAGACCGCCAGTTAGCTGGGTAATTACTTTTTCTTTCCATAGACGGATCTTAGAGATATCAGTCTGTGGTTCACCAAATACGATACCGTGGTCGGCCATCGCTTTAGCTTCTTCGATTACTTTAGCAACGTGAAGCAGGGCTTTAGATGGGATACAGCCCACGTTTAGACATACACCACCAAGCGTGCTGTATTTTTCGATTAGTACCGTATCTAGGCCTAGGTCGGCGCTACGGAATGCCGCAGAGTAACCTGCAGGGCCTGAACCCAGCACCACTACCTGGGCTTTAATTTCTTTACTCATCATGACCTCGTTGTAAGTCTTTTATCCCTAACAGGCTAAGTATTCGTGTTCTACTTTTTTTGTTTCAGCTGGCTAACGATTTTACAGAGGTGTTAACAAACTGAAAAGTAAATTGCTATAGCCTGTGAGCTACTCAACACTTCCATGCCCGCTTTTGCAGGCATGGAGGTTGGGTTAGGAAACCTTAAAGTACCAGACGGCGAATGTCAGACAGACACGCGTTCAGGTATGTAATGAAGCGAGCACCTTCCGCGCCATCGATCACACGGTGGTCGTATGATAGAGATAGCGGAAGCTGTAGGCGTGGTTCGAACTCTTTGCCGTTCCACACAGGCTTCATTTCAGACTTAGATACACCCAGGATACCAACTTCTGGTGCATTCACGATTGGCGTGAACGCAGTACCGCCGATACCGCCTAGGCTTGAGATAGTGAAACAACCGCCTTGCATGTCAGAAGCTGTTAGTTTACCAGCACGTGCTTTCTTAGAAATCGCTTTCAGCTCATCAGATAGCTCGTAGATACCTTTCTTGTTCACGTCTTTGAATACAGGAACAACAAGGCCGTTTGGCGTATCAACTGCGATACCCACGTTAACGTACTTCTTCAGGATCAGGCTTTCACCGTCTTCAGACAGAGAAGAGTTAAATGCTGGGAAGGCTTCAAGTGCTTTCGCTACCGCTTTCATGATGAACACAAGTGGCGTGATCTTCATGCCAGAGTCTTTCTTCGCTTCAATCGCGTTCTGCTCTTTACGGAAAGCTTCAAGCGCTGTGATATCGGCGCTGTCCCACTGTGTAACGTGAGGGATCATTACCCAGTTACGGTGTAGGTTGGCACCTGAAATCTTCTTGATGCGAGACAGCTTCTGAACTTCGGTGTCACCGAACTTGCTGAAGTCAACTTTCGGCCATGGTAGTAGGCCAAGCGCAGAGCCGTCGCCTTTGCCAGATGCCGCAGCACCAGACTCAAGACGCTTAAGTGCATCTTTCACGAAGTTCTGTACGTCTTCTTTCAGGATACGGTTCTTACGGCCAGTACCTTTAACCTTAGAAAGGTTAACACCGAACTCGCGAGCAAGACGGCGAACAACTGGAGACGCGTGAGCGTACTCGTTGTTTTCCTGGAAATCACCCGTTGAAGCCGGAGCTGCCGCCGCAGGTGCTGCTGGAGCAGGACGGTTCGACGACTCGACCGCTGCTGGCGCTGGAGCTGCTGCCGCAGGAGCCGGAGCCGCTGCAGGTGCTGCGCCCGCCACTTCGAAGACCATGATTAGCGAGCCAGTTGACACTTTGTCGCCAGCTGCAATCTTGATTTCTTTAACCGTACCTGCGAATGGTGCAGGAACTTCCATAGAAGCCTTGTCACCTTCAACAGTGATCAGAGATTGCTCTTCTTCCACTGTATCGCCAACAGCAACCATGATTTCAGTAACTTCTACTTCATCACCGCCGATGTCTGGAACGTTAACTTCTTTTGCTGCTGCCGCTGCAGGAGCCGCCGCTGGCGCTTCTACGGCTGCTGGCGCTGCCGCAGGAGCAGAGCCTGCCGCTTCGAAGATCATGATAAGAGAGCCAGTCGATACTTTATCGCCTGCCGCTACTTTGATCTCTTTTAGAGTACCTGCAAATGGTGCAGGTACTTCCATTGATGCTTTGTCGCCTTCAACAGTAAGAAGAGACTGCTCTTCTTCGATGCTGTCGCCAACTGCAACCATGATTTCAGTTACTTCTACTTCGTCGCCACCGATATCCGGTACGTGAACTTCTTTAAGCTCTGAAGTAGCAGGAGCCGCTGCTGCTGGAGCAGCAGGAGCTGCTTCAGCCGCAGGAGCAGGTGCTGCAGCTGCAGCACCCTCGGCTTCGAAAATCATGATTAGAGAACCGGTAGAAACATTGTCGCCTTCAGCAACTTTGATTTCTTTAACGATACCCGCCTGAGAAGCAGGGACTTCCATAGAAGCCTTGTCGCCTTCTACAGTGATCAGTGACTGCTCTTCTTCAACCTTGTCGCCAACGCTAACAAGAATCTCAGTTACTTCAACCTCATCCGCACCGATGTCAGGTACATTAATTTCGATTGCCATGTTTAATTTGCCTCTTACGCGTATAGCGGGTTGATCTTGTCTGCGTCGATGTCGAACTTAGCAATTGCTTGTGCAACTACTGATTTCTCAACATCACCACGCTTAGCCAGTTCAGTCAGTGCTGCAACAACAACGTAGCCAGCATTAACTTCGAAGTGGCGGCGTAGGTTCGCACGGCTGTCAGAGCGGCCGAAACCGTCAGTACCAAGTACTTTGAAAGACTCAGAAGGCATGTACGCACGAACTTGCTCTGCGTAGTTCTTCATGTAGTCAGTCGCAGCGATTGCAGGCTCAGTACCCATCACTTCAGTGATGTAAGGTACTTTCGCTTCTGCTTCTGGGTGAAGCATGTTGAAGCGCTCTGCATCCTGGCCGTCACGTGTTAGTTCGTTGAACGAAGTCACAGAGTAAACGTCAGAAGCAACACCGTAGTCATCGCTCAGGATCTGTGCAGCTTTGCGTACTTCGTTCATGATAGTACCAGAGCTCATCAGCTGAACTTTCTTATCGCCCGCGTAAGATTCTAGCTTGTAGATACCCTTACGGATGCCTTCTTCAGCGCCTTCAGGCATTGCTGGCATCGCGTAGTTTTCGTTCATTACCGTTAGGTAATAGAACACGTTCTCTTGGTTCTCGCCGTACATGCGACGGATACCGTCTTGCATGATTACCGCAAGCTCGTAAGCAAACGTTGGGTCGTAAGAGATACAGTTCGGGATAGTATTCGCCTGGATGTGCGAGTGACCATCTTCGTGCTGCAGGCCTTCACCGTTTAGGGTTGTACGGCCAGCCGTCGCGCCTAGTAGGAAGCCACGAGCTTGTTGGTCACCTGCTAGCCATGCCATGTCACCAATACGCTGGAAACCGAACATTGAGTAGTAGATGTAGAACGGGATCATTGGCAGATCGTTGGTGCTGTATGAAGTCGCAGCAGAAACCCAAGATGCCATTGAACCTAGTTCGTTGATACCTTCTTGCAGAACCTGGCCAGAAGTCGCTTCTTTGTAGTAAGACACTACACCGCGGTCTTCAGGCGTGTATTCCTGGCCGTGCGGGTTGTAGATACCTACCTGGCGGAATAGGCCTTCCATACCGAAAGTACGCGCTTCGTCACAGATAATTGGCACGATGTTCTTACCGATGCTCTTATCTTTCAGAAGGATGTTTAGCGTACGTACGTAAGCCATTGTGGTAGAGATTTCACGCTTCTGCTCAACAAGTAGAGAAGAGAACGCATCTAGCTCAGGCACTTTGAATTCTTGAGTGAACTTAGGCAGACGCTTAGGCGTGTAACCGTGCAGCGCGTTACGACGAGCGTGCATGTATTCGTACTCAGGCGAACCTTCTTCCAGTTTCAGGTAAGGAAGCTCTTTGATCTTCTCGTCTGAAAGGATGTCTTGAAGGCCTAGGCGGTCACGTAGGTGCTGAACATGTGTCATGTCCATTTTCTTCACGCCGTGAGCGATGTTCTTACCTTCAGCTGCTTCACCCATGCCGTAACCTTTAACAGTCTTAGCTAGGATCACAGTTGGCTTGCCGCCAGTTTCTTGTGCATTGTTGAATGCAGCAAATAGTTTCGAAGAATCGTGGCCACCACGCTTCAGCTCGAAGATTTGCTCATCAGTCATGTCAGAAACTAGTGCAGCTGTTTCTGGGTACTTGCCAAAGAAGTGCTCACGTACGTAGGCGCCGTCTTTAGACTTGAACGTCTGGTAGTCACCATCGATAGTCTCGTTCATAAGCTGTAGTAGCTTACCAGAGGTATCTTTCGCTAGTAGTGCATCCCAGTTGTTGCCCCAGATAACCTTAACAACGTTCCAGCCAGCACCTTTGAATAGGCCTTCTAGCTCTTGGATGATCTTGCCGTTACCCATTACCGGGCCGTCAAGACGCTGTAGGTTACAGTTGATTAGGAAACATAGGTTGTCCAGTTTTTCACGAGCAGCGAACGAGATCGCACCGCGTGATTCTGGCTCATCCATCTCACCGTCACCTAGGAACGCGTATACGCGCTGTGCTGAGGTATCTTTAAGGCCACGGCCTTCTAGGTACTTAAGGAAACGTGCTTGGTAGATAGCAGAGATTGGCCCCAGACCCATAGATACGGTCGGGAACTGCCAGAACTCAGGCATTAGTTTAGGGTGCGGGTATGAAGGGATACCTTTACCATCAACTTCTTGACGGAAGTTGTCTAGCTGCTCTTCAGTCAAGCGGCCTTCAACAAATGCGCGAGAATAGATACCTGGAGAGATGTGGCCCTGGTAGTAAACTAAATCGCCGCCATCCACTTCGTTTGGTGCACGGAAGAAGTGGTTGAAACATACTTCGTAGAATGCAGATGCAGACTGGTAAGAAGCCATGTGGCCACCTAGGTCCAAATCTTTCTTAGAAGCACGTAGTACGATCATGATTGCGTTCCAACGGATAATGGAACGAATACGACGCTCAAGTGTTGTGTCACCTGGGTAAGCAGGCTCTTGCGCTGCTGGGATCGTATTGATGTAGTTGGTGGTCATGCCAGTTGGCATATCTACGCCATCAAGACGAGCCTTGTCCAGTACTTGCTCAAGTAGGAACTGGGCGCGTTCTACACCTTCTTCACGAACGACTGACTCAAGGGCTGCTAGCCACTCTTGAGTTTCCAGTGCGTCCACGTCATTTTTCATGACTTCAGACATGCGATCTATCCTTTCGTTGATAATCTACAAAACTAACAATGTCGCGACTGTTTACTAGTGCCCTCGGCTTATATGAGGGGTACTAATCCAGCCCGTCCTTGCGTTGTTGAATGCGGCGAAGAGAGCGTTCTCGTCTACTGTCTTCTCGCGATAAATCCAACAAGGTTTCCTCGATATAAGCCAAATGTGCATGCGATGCTTCGCGGGCCTGTACGGGCTCACCCGAAACAATCGCCTGGACAATGTTGGCTCGATGATTGCGCACCTTTTCCACCACTTCTGGGCGACGGTTCAGGAGCTCAAAGTTTTGTAATACGTTTTGCTCCAGCAGGGGGGCAAGGCTACGGATGATATGGAGCAATACCACGTTGTGTGCGGACTCGGTCACCGCTATCAGGTATTGCATCACAGCGGCGGCTTCGGCCGGCAAATCACCTTGCTGCTGGGCGTCCTGTATACGTGAATGGCAGTCACGGATACGGGTGAAATCTTCTTCGTTGCCGCGCAGGGCGGCATAGTAGGCGGCTAGGCCCTCAAGGGCGTGGCGCGACTCCAGCAAGTCAAGCTGGGTCTCTGGGTGGGCGGAAAGAAGTTCCAACAGTGGCTCGGAAAAGCTCTGCCATAGCTTTTCGGTCACAAAGGTACCGCCACCCTGGCGGCGCGTGAGCAGTTTTTTTGCTTCTAGGCGCTGGATAGCTTCACGGACAGACGGGCGAGAAACATCGAATTGCTTTGCCAGCTCACGCTCAGGCGGCAGCTGCTGCCCCGGGGACAAGATTCCCTCAAGGATCAGATGCTCCAGTTCCTGCTCGATAGCATCGGAGAGCTTGGGTTGGCGAATTCGTTTATAAGTCATTAGTTATTGATTCTTGGTTGTACTTATTGCGTTTCAAGGTGGTCCGGAATGCGGATAATTGGTATTACCAATTTAACTATGGAAGGAAAGTTTACAGAAATAATTGAGGATGTCTACCGACAACTTGATTGAAATCATAGAATGAGGGGTGATTTAACAAAAATTTCAAATTATGAAAACTTGTTAAAACATGGCAAACACTAGTAGTCAACAGGGGTTAGGGCAAGGTCTGGCGAGAAAACAAACAATGGTCAGACCAATTGCTTGTTACATTTCCCCGCCAATTTTCTCATCAGCTGTGGTGCTGATTGGCGATTAGTTGTTCAATAATGAGCACTTATACGCTAGCCAATCGAAGGCCAGCCCCGGGTCGGTCTTGCGGCCGGGTGCGATAAACTCATGGCCGGTGATCCGGCTGGTATCCATACGTGGGTAGTGGTCGAGCAAAACCCGACTCAGTGTAGACAGCGTGTCATACTGGGCTTTGGTATATGGAATGGTGTCCGTTCCTTCCAGTTCAATCCCGATCGAGTAGTCGTTGCATTTATCACGGCCTGCAAATGTCGACACACCCGCATGCCAAGCTCGACAATCAAACGGAACGAACTGGATAATATCGCCATTTCGCATAATTAGACAGTGGGCTGATACCCGAAAGCCAGAAATTAACTCGAAATAGGGATGTTCGTCAGGTTTTAGGGTGCCGGTAAAGAGCTGTTCGATATACGGTCCACCGAACTGACCCGGCGGCAAGCTGATATTATGCACAACCAGCAGCGAAATATCGTTACCATCCGGCCTGGCATCATGGAACGGCGATGGCACATGCTTGACCCCTTCCAGCCAGTGGTCTTGGTTAATTGTTAACATTTTAATGAGATCCTAGAGGCGAGTTCCTAGTTCCTAGATTGGTCCTAGAACCTGGGTCACAAAAGCATTCAATGATAACAATTATACGTCAAGCTCTTTGCCCTTATTTTTAGCTCCTCCTGCTTTCCCTCTTATCTTGCTCCCCGCTTTTTCTATGAACTAGGATCTAGGATCCAGAAACTAGGAACTCGCTGAACCAGGAACTCGCTCCCTAGCACCACCTTTTCCCTCTTTTCCTGGTAACAAGCCACTCGCACCTAGGATCTCACCGCTCATCGCGGTATGATCAGCGCCACAAAAACCAGGGAGCGGCTCCCGCCCCTATTCAGCAGCCAAACCTTGCTACGGATTTGTCATGACTCAAATGGAAAAGAAGCACGACAGCGAATCGCGCTTGAATTACCTTAAACAGCAGCTTCCCCTCGAAATTACCCGTGCCGTTGCCGACACCCTGCGTGAAGACCTCGGTGGCGAGATAGATGCCAGCCGCGATGTGACGGCCGGCTTGATCCCGGCAGATGCCCAAGGGGTCGCCACTATCATCACCCGCGAGCACGGTATTTTCTGCGGCCAGATGTGGGCCGAAGAAGTGTTCCGCCAACTTGGCGGCGAAGCCAGTATTGAGTGGCATGTTGAAGACGGCGACAAGGTTGAACCCAACCAGATCCTATGCACCCTGCGCGGCCCGTCACGCATTTTGCTGACCGGCGAGCGCAACGCGATGAACTTCATCCAGACCCTGTCAGGCTGTGCCACCACAGTCGCTGAATATGCCAAGCAGCTAGAAGGTACCGAGTGCCGCCTGCTGGATACCCGCAAGACAATTCCGGGCCTGCGCAGCGCACTGAAATATGCCGTGACCTGCGGCGGCGGCTACAACCACCGTATCGGTGTGTTTGACGCCTACCTTATCAAGGAAAACCACATCATCGCCTGTGGCGGTATCGAGCAGGCGATCAGCACCGCCAAGCAGCTCAACCCGGGCAAGCCGGTCGAAGTCGAAACCGAGTCACTCGATGAGCTGCAGCAAGCCATTGATGCCGGCGCCGATATCATCATGCTGGACAACTTCACCACCGACATGATGCGTGAAGCGGTGAAAATCAACGCTGGCCGCGCCGCGCTGGAGAACTCCGGCAACGTGACGCTGGAGACAATCCGTGAGTTTGCCCAAACGGGTGTGGACTACATCTCGGTCGGCGCCCTGACCAAACACCTCAAGGCAATGGATTTGTCGATGCGGTTTAAATAGGCGTTTTAATAGACGGTTTAAAATAGGCTTTCAAATAAACCCTGCCGCTACAGTCCAGAATTCAAGCAGGCTCCTTCGGGTGCCTGTTTTTGTATTTGGCTATTGGCTATTGGCTATTGGCTATTGGCTATTGGCTATTGGCTACAATTGTGAAATAGTGATAATTAAGTCAACAACTTCAAACACTTAAACCCTTTTTCTGAGGCACGTTTTTGCCTCCCCACCCTCAGCCTAGCGCAAAATCACTCGCAACTTGCATTGCAACAGATGCAACAAAACATTCATTTTCTTGAACCATTTCCAGCAAGCCCTAACCGGGAATAAAACACCTTGAATATCAAGGGTATGCTGGCAACACATAGACAAGTGATGGCAACAAATACAAGGACAAAACAATGAAAGGACAAAAAGGCTTTACGCTGATTGAGTTGATGATAGTGGTGGCGATTATTGGGATATTGTCAGCTTTTGCAGTACCCGCATATCAAAATTACACTAAGCGAGCACATGCAAGTGAGATGTTAAGTGCAACTGCCGCATTTAAAACAGCCGTAGGAATCTGTTTACTTGGTGGTAAGGCTGATTGTTCTGATAAACAAGGTGGGGTTCCTGACAAGCAAACATTTGCAAGTGGTAATGACAGCTTTGAAATTACATCAAACGTAAAACAGGCAACATTAGGTACAGTAGACACAAATACGGAAATATCTGTATCCATAACGGCTAACAAAACTAAAGGCTCACTTCCAACAGACGCGGTGATAAAAGTAACTCCTACACTCGATACCAATGGAGTAGTTTGGGCTGTAGCATGTACTGGTACAGGCAGTTCTGATTGGTGCCCAACAAGCTAATGCACACCAACCTCGCTTCAATCCTGCACCAGGCTGACTTAATCAGCCCGGTGCAGTTGCAACAGGTGATTGACCAGGTACAGGCAGAAAACCTGTCTGTACCTGCGGCGTTAATTGGCCTCGGGATCATGACCAGCCAGGACTTGGCGCGCCAGCTGGAAGTGATTTTTGCTGTTGCACTGGTCGATGCCCACCAGTATGACTACGCCAAATGCTGCAAAACCCTCAACCTGCGTGACTTGATCCTGCGCCACCGGGTGCTGCCACTCAGCGCCACCGACAACACCCTGTTTATCGGCCTGTCAGATCCGACCTACCTCGATGCCCTTGACGAATTCCGCTTTGCCACCGGCAAGCATGTCGAGCCGATGCTGCTCGACCACAAGCAGCTCGAGGCAGCTATCCGCCGGGTTTACGGCAGCGAGCTCAAAGGTACCGAGCAGCACGCGCCGCAGCGCGGGATCAGTGACAGCGAGCTGAATGAGCTGGTCGAGCTGAGCGATGGCGAACTGGTAGATGACACCACAGACCTTAGCAGCGACAGCGCGCCGGTTACCCGCTATATCAACCAAACCCTGCTCGATGCCCTGCGCAAGCACGCCTCGGATATCCACTTTGAGCCTTACGAGAAGCACTACCGGATCCGCTTTCGCTGCGACGGTATCCTACATCAGTATGCAACTCCGCCAGCCAACCTGTCACGCCGGCTGTCGACCAGGCTCAAGGTGATGTCGCGGCTCAATATTGCCGAGCGGCGGATCCCGCAGGATGGCCGGATCAAGCTCAAGCTGTCCGATAGCGTATCGGTTGACTTACGGGTCTCGACCCTGCCGACCATGTGGGGGGAGAAGGTGGTGCTGCGGATCCTCGATGCCGGCAGCAGCCAGCTAGACATTGACCACCTGGGCTACAACGCCAGCCAGAAACAAGCTTACCTCGATGCATTGGCCCAGCCGCAGGGAATGATCCTGATGACCGGCCCGACCGGTAGCGGCAAGACCGTTTCCCTGTATGCCGGGCTAAGGATCCTCAATACCGAGGCGCGTAATATTTCCACCGCCGAAGACCCGGTAGAGATCAACCTGCCGGGGATCAACCAGGTCCAGATCAACCCAGCCACCGGCTTGGGTTTTGCCGAAGCCCTGCGGGCCTTCTTGCGCCAGGATCCAGATGTCGTCATGGTCGGTGAAATACGCGACCTCGAAACCGGCAGCATTGCAGTAAAAGCCGCCCAAACCGGACACCTGGTGTTGTCCACCCTACATACTAATTCAGCGGCAGAGACCATCACCCGGCTGTCCAACATGGGGATCGAGGATTTCAACCTGGCTTCATCGCTTAGCCTGATCATCGCCCAGCGCCTAGCCCGGCGGTTATGCCCGTCCTGCAAGCAGCCGGATGCACTCGACCCGATGCTGCGCTCGAAACTCGGTATCCCTTTGGAAGCCGAGCTATTCCAAGCTAGCCCGAATGGCTGCGATGACTGCAACAAAGGTTATCTCGGGCGTGTCGGTATTTATGAAGTCATGCCGTTTTCCCGCCAGTTGTCACAGGCCCTGATGCAAGGTGCCAGCACATTGGAGCTGGAAGATATTGCCTGCCGGCAGGGTATGATCACCCTCAAGCAAGCCGGCACCGAAAAACTGCGGCAGGGAACCACCAGCCTCGCCGAGCTACAGCGCGTGCTGCACTTTGCCTAACCGCGCAAGGCCTTTAACCCAGTACCTTTAACCGCAGAGCGATTAACCACAAAGCCTTTAACCGCAAGACATTAATAATTAACAACGAATAGAAAAATAGAATTGCTAGAGAGTGAAGCATGGCCAAGGAAAGCAAATTACGCTATTACCGCTGGCGCGGAGTGAACCCGACAGGCAAGCGCCTGGCCGGCATTATGGTTGGCTACCAAGAACCTGAGATCCGTGCCCGGCTCAGCGAGCAAAAAATCCAAGTCAAAAAAATCAAGCGCTTCAAACCATCGTCACTAAGCAAGCGCCGCAACCAGCTCACTGCCAAGGACGTCACCGCCATTACCCGCCAACTGGCCACCATCGTCAACTCGGGGGTTCCGGTCGTCCAGGCGCTCAAGCTGATTGCCCACAGCCACAACAAGGCTGAGGCCAGGGCCACGCTGACCATGGTCAGCAACCAAGTTGAAGCCGGTTCCAGCCTGGCCAGAGCATTGAATACCAGCTCACCGCTGTTCGATAACTTCTATTGCGACCTGGTCGCCACCGGCGAGCAGACCGGCCACCTCGCCCAGGCATTCGAGCGCCTTGCCACCTACCGCGAAAAAAGCGAAGCTATGCGCAAGAAAGTCATCAAGGCAATGATTTACCCGACCATGGTGTCCCTGACTGCCGTCGGGGTCACTTTGATGATGCTGATTTTTGTCATCCCGCAATTTGCCAATATTTTCAAAGGATTTGGTGCCGAGCTGCCATGGTTTACCCAGAAAATCATTGATGTTTCCGAGTTCTTGCAAAGGGATGGCCTGCTGCTCGCACTAGGCTTAACCATAACTATCCTGCTGGCTGTCTCCGCTTATCGCAAATCAGACCGGAACAAGCTCCGGGTTCACCGTGCCCTGCTCGCCGTCCCTATCATCGGCCCTATCATGCTAAAAGCGGCTATTGCCCGTTTTGCCCGTACCCTTGCCACCACTTTTTCATCGGGGATCCCCTTGCTGACTGGTATCGAGGCGGCAGGCAAGACCGCTGGCAACCGCCATATAGAACAAGCCATTGTAGGTGCACACAGCAATACCGCGGCCGGTATGCCGCTCCACCTCGCCCTGCGTCACAGCGAGGTCTTCCCTGAGTTGATGCTGCAGATGGTGATGATCGGTGAAGAGTCCGGCTCCATTGACGACATGCTCAATAAAATAGCCTTCACGTATGAGAGCGACGTCGACAACACCGTCGATAACCTGGGCAAAATCCTCGAGCCGCTAATCATCATCTTCCTCGGTACCGTTATCGGCGGGCTGCTGGTTGCCATGTATATGCCGGTGTTCAAACTGATGAGTGTAGTGGGGTAGGAGTAAGGTGCGAGATCCTGGATCCTAGTTCCTAGAGCCAGGGTCTAGATTGGGGAGTTAATGAAGCGTTAACTAGGTAGCTATATCACACTATTCTCTTCGTTCTGCTCACTCTTCCAGGGATCAGCACTTCCCAGATGTATGGACTCCCTCTCCCTGAGGAGTTACGGTCTTAATCCGACGAAAGATTAGCCAAAAGGAGTCCATACATGAACGACCTTAATACATTGGCCATCGACTTAGCAAAGAATGTTTTCCAAGTTTGCAAGCGAAGCCCGCAAGGCAAAGTATTCTTCAATCGGGAAATGACCCGGGCAAAGCTCAAGGAGCTGCTTGCTAACGAGAAAGTGGCTTTAGTCGCAATGGAAGCCTGCAGTAGTTCCCATTATTGGGCAAGGTATGCTGCTGAGCTCGGGCATGAAGTAAAAGTCATCAATGCCCGAGCTGTTAAGGCTTTCCAAATCAAGCAGAAAACGGATAGGAATGATGCATTGGCAATAGCTGTTGCTGCTGCTCAAGCCCATATCCCTAGTGTCCGTGTCCAATCGGCCGATGAACAGGCACTGCAATCCTTAGAGCGAGCCCGCCAATTAGCAACGTCCCATCAAATTGCACAAAGTAATCAAATTAGAGGGCTATTAGCCGAGTTTGGTATCGTCGCTCCAAAAGGCCTCAAAAGCTTGAGAGAGAAAATACCCTATATTCTCGAAGATGGGGATAACCGGTTACCTGGTAGTTTTAGGGAAATGTTACACCGATTATGGGAACACCTCCTTGCCCAGATTGAACATACCGAAGCCTTAGAAAAGCAGCTTGAAGCCACGGTAAAGTCGAACAATGTTTGCCAAAAGTTGATGAAGCTTGAAGGCGTTGGGCCGATATGTGCAATAGGTTTAGCCGTCAAACTAGGACGAGGAGAGAGCTTTGCCAATGGCAGGCAGGCTTCAGCCAATATAGGTCTCACCCCAAGGCAGCATAGTTCTGGTGGCCAAGAACGGATAATCAATATCTCAAAGTACAGTGCAGACAAGCGACTTCGTTCAACACTTTTTCAAGGAGCGCTTTCAGTCATTACTCAGGTAATGAAACGTCCAGCGAGAACGCATAAAGAACAATGGCTCCAAGCATTAGTCATGAGAAGGGGACAGAAGATAGCCGCGGTAGCCCTTGCCAATAAGACAGTGCGTACAGCGTATGCGATATTAAAGAATGACTCAGTGTACCAGCCAGTTGAGTTGACTTAGTACACTGCTCATAATCTGCAAAGAGCGATGTAAAACAGGTAAGACCGACCAGTAAAAGCTAGATGGGTTCTGAGGTACCTAAATACCGCTTCCTAGAGTTAGCTTACTGGTGCGACTACATTTTAGGGCGGGGTAGCTCCCCAAAGAAGCCCGTATATAAGTGCGCATCTATACCTTGTTTTGGTTTTTTTCTTTGTTGATTTCCCAAGGGAGTCCATATAAGAACCCAGCTCTTAAAATCTAGGATCTAGGCGCTAGGATCTAGACTCTGCTTTTCCTATGATCCCTACCCCATTTCCCCTACAATATTCCCATTGAGTAATATGAGAGTTTTTTCATGATGTTGCTGGTTGTATACCCCTGGTTATTCCCTGCCTTTGCGGCCATTTTTGGTTTGCTGGTAGGTAGCTTCCTCAATGTGGTGATCCACCGCCTGCCTATTATGATGGAACGCCAGTGGAGAGCCGACTGCACCGAGTATTTCCCGGAGCTTGCCCCCCAGCCAGATACCGGCACCTTCAACCTCAGTATCCCGCGCTCGCGCTGCCCGCACTGCCAGCATCAAATCAGCATGTGGGATAATATCCCGGTGATCAGCTGGCTGCTGCTCGGAGGCAAATGCCGCAACTGCAAGGCCAGCATCAGTGCCCGCTACCCGGCGATCGAAGTACTGACCGCAGCAATCAGCACCACTATCGCCCTTACCCTGCCTGCTTCGGTATGGTCACTGGCGGTGATCCTGTTCAGCTTTTCCCTGATCGCCCTGACCTTTATCGATATCGACAAGATGCTGCTGCCGGATCAAATCACCCTGCCTTTGATGTGGGCGGGCTTGATGCTGTCGCTACTGGGTATTTCCCCTGTCAGCCTGCAAGATGCTGTTATCGGTGCCATGGCCGGTTACCTGTCGCTATGGAGCCTGTATTGGACCTTCAAACTGCTGACCGGCAAGGAAGGCATGGGTTACGGTGACTTCAAGCTATTGGCAGCACTTGGCGCCTGGCTTGGCTGGCAGCTATTGCCTTTTGTGGTGTTGTTTTCTTCACTGGTGGGGGCTATCTGCGGCATTATCATGATGCGCCGCCAGCAAGCTGATGGCCAACAGCCATTTTCTTTTGGCCCTTACCTGGCTATTGCTGGCTGGGTGGCCATGCTATGGGGTGAGCCGTTGCTCAACTGGTACCTAACCAACTATTTGGGGCTTTGATCGATGTCTTTCGTTGTAGGCTTAACCGGCGGGATCGGTAGCGGCAAAACCACTGTAGCCAACTTGTTTGCAGACCAGCAGGTCGAGATCATCGATGCCGATATCGTGGCCCGCGAAGTGGTCGAGCCCGGCAGTGCTGGTTTGCAAGCCATTGTTGATAAGCTGGGTTCTGACATCTTGCTGACAGATGGCACGCTTAACCGCAGTAAGCTGCGTGAAGCCATCTTCAGTGACAATCAATTAAAAGAATGGCTTAACCAACTATTGCATCCGATGATCAGGGAAAAGATGCAGCAAGATATTGCTGCCGCCCAGTCGCCTTATTGCTTGCTGGTTGTGCCGCTAATGGTGGAGAACAACCTACAGGCAATGACAGATCGCCTGTTGGTGGTCGATGTCGATGAAGAGATCCAGATCGCCCGGACCCAGCAGCGGGATAATGTTCCAGCCGAGCAGGTCCGCAGCATTCTGGCTTCCCAGGCCAGCCGCGAGCAACGCCTTGCAGCGGCCGATGATGTGATCTGCAATAATGGCAATGGTAGCAACCTTGAACAGCAAGTTGCCAAACTGCACCAACAATACCTGGCGCTGAGCCGCCAGCAGAACAATACGCCGCAGTGCTAACTAATTTGGGTAGGTTGATATGCAAGTAAATCGCTTTGAACACCCGCTAAACGAGAAGGTACGGATTTACCTTCGCCTCGAGTACCTGATCCGCCAAATGCAGCATGCCAGCGAGCTCGCTGATCCGTGGCAGCATCAGCTATTCTTCCGTGCCCTGTTTGATTTGCTGGAAATCCTCGACCAGATCCAGCTCAAATCAGAGCTCGCCAAGGATCTGGAAAAGCAGCGCGGCCGCCTCAAGCAGTGGCTTAATATCGAAGGTGTTGATCAAAGCGCCCTGCTGGCATTGCTCGATCAGCTAGAGCTTGCCCAGCACCAGTTGCTTACGTCCAACCGCCTCGGCCAAGCCTTGCGCGAAGACCGCTTCCTTGGCGGGATCAAGCAACGCTTGTCTATCCCCGGCGGCAGCTGTTGTTTTGACCTGCCCGCCTTGCACCACTGGCTGCACCTGCCACTGGCCCACAAGCAAAGTGATCTGGCCAATTGGCTGTCGCAAATCAAAGAGCTGAGCGTTGCCCTCAACCTGTGGCTCAAGCTAGTACGGGAAACCGGCCAGTTCCAAGACCAGGTAGCACGCGGTGGTTTCTTCCAGCATGAAGCGGACGAAGCCAGTTTGATCCGGCTTGAAATTTGCCCTAGCCATGGTGTCTACCCTATGATATCGGGGCACCGCAGCCGGTTTGCCATCCGTTTCATGCAATTTGAAGAAGGCGCCGGTATTGCCGAGAAGATAGAATTTAAACTAGCGATTTGCTGAGGTAACAAGTGACGCAATCCAACACGCCAACCACGCCGATTACAGTGGTGAAATGCCCTACCTGCCAAACCGAGGTTGTTTGGGGCGAGCAGAGCCCATTCCGTCCGTTCTGCTGCAAACGCTGCCAGCTGATCGATTTGGGTGAGTGGGCCGAAGAAGAGAAGGCGATCCCAGGCGCGCCGGATATGTCGGATTCCGATGGCTGGTCGGAAGATATGGGGTACTAACGAGGTTTTGTGATCCTAGATGTATGGACTCCCTCTCCCTGAGGAGTTACGGTCTTAATCCGACGAAAGATTAGCCAAAAGGAGTCCATACATGAACGACCTTAATACATTGGCCATCGACTTAGCAAAGAATGTTTTCCAAGTTTGCAAGCGAAGCCCGCAAGGCAAAGTATTCTTCAATCGGGAAATGACCCGGGCAAAGCTCAAGGAGCTGCTTGCTAACGAGAAAGTGGCTTTAGTCGCAATGGAAGCCTGCAGTAGTTCCCATTATTGGGCAAGGTATGCTGCTGAGCTCGGGCATGAAGTAAAAGTCATCAATGCCCGAGCTGTTAAGGCTTTCCAAATCAAGCAGAAAACGGATAGGAATGATGCATTGGCAATAGCTGTTGCTGCTGCTCAAGCCCATATCCCTAGTGTCCGTGTCCAATCGGCCGATGAACAGGCACTGCAATCCTTAGAGCGAGCCCGCCAATTAGCAACGTCCCATCAAATTGCACAAAGTAATCAAATTAGAGGGCTATTAGCCGAGTTTGGTATCGTCGCTCCAAAAGGCCTCAAAAGCTTGAGAGAGAAAATACCCTATATTCTCGAAGATGGGGATAACCGGTTACCTGGTAGTTTTAGGGAAATGTTACACCGATTATGGGAACACCTCCTTGCCCAGATTGAACATACCGAAGCCTTAGAAAAGCAGCTTGAAGCCACGGTAAAGTCGAACAATGTTTGCCAAAAGTTGATGAAGCTTGAAGGCGTTGGGCCGATATGTGCAATAGGTTTAGCCGTCAAACTAGGACGAGGAGAGAGCTTTGCCAATGGCAGGCAGGCTTCAGCCAATATAGGTCTCACCCCAAGGCAGCATAGTTCTGGTGGCCAAGAACGGATAATCAATATCTCAAAGTACAGTGCAGACAAGCGACTTCGTTCAACACTTTTTCAAGGAGCGCTTTCAGTCATTACTCAGGTAATGAAACGTCCAGCGAGAACGCATAAAGAACAATGGCTCCAAGCATTAGTCATGAGAAGGGGACAGAAGATAGCCGCGGTAGCCCTTGCCAATAAGACAGTGCGTACAGCGTATGCGATATTAAAGAATGACTCAGTGTACCAGCCAGTTGAGTTGACTTAGTACACTGCTCATAATCTGCAAAGAGCGATGTAAAACAGGTAAGACCGACCAGTAAAAGCTAGATGGGTTCTGAGGTACCTAAATACCGCTTCCTAGAGTTAGCTTACTGGTGCGACTACATTTTAGGGCGGGGTAGCTCCCCAAAGAAGCCCGTATATAAGTGCGCATCTATACCTTGTTTTGGTTTTTTTCTTTGTTGATTTCCCAAGGGAGTCCATATAAGAACCTAGAGCCTA
This sequence comes from Photobacterium sp. ABD4_091, assembly GCF_056160145.1. NCBI lineage: Bacteria > Pseudomonadati > Pseudomonadota > Gammaproteobacteria > Vibrionales > Vibrionaceae > Photobacterium > Photobacterium sp. ABD4_091. Next base: position 1,189,796 of record NZ_JBSWWQ010000001.1, read on the forward strand.
GAAGGAGCAAAGGCTCCCTTCCTCTAGGATCTAGGATCTAGGATCTATTTTACAACGCCATCAACTTCTCCAGCACCACCTCATTCGCCTCCGGGAAAGCGTAGTTAGTTAGCTCTTTCAGGCATACCCACTCGCTTGGCTGCCCTTCTTTGCCGTAAGCCTTGCCCTCAAAGGCGCGTACCAAGAAGAAATCAAACTTCAGCGACTTCTCTGGGTAGTCGTGCTCCAGTGCCATGAAGTGCTCTAGCTTTGTTGCCTGGATACCGACCTCCTCGTGAAGCTCCCTGATCACCGCCTGTTCGGCTGTTTCACCGGCTTCCACCTTGCCTCCGGCAAACTCCCAAAAGCCGCCCTTGTGCGCTTTGGCGGCGCGCTGGGTAATAAAAACTTTGTCCTGCTCGGCATTGAGGATGATCCCTGCCGAAATCCACACTTGTTTCTTTTCCAAACCTGTTCCTTTCTCTTTCGTTGCCTGCTGAGCAGATCTCTTCTTTAAGCTTATACCCGGTGCAAGATACTTTATTAAGCACTCTATGGCGTTATCTCGGTACCCCGGTATAGAAAAAAGGCCGCGAATGCGGCCTTTTATATCGGTTAAGCAGCCCGGCTAGTTGATTTTACCGTGGCATTGCTTGTACTTCTTGCCAGAGCCACATGGGCAAGGCTCGTTACGGCCTACCTTGCGCTCTTCACGCTGGTAAGGTGCCGCTTCGTCGCTTTCCTGGCTTTCGTCGGCAATTTGGTTTTCCGCGTTCTGGTGCTGGAACTGCTGGCGGCGAGCGAGCTCTTCTGCCTGACGGCGGCGCTCTTCTTCAACACGCTCAACTTCTTCCTGCTGCTGAACACGTACCTTGCTAAGGATCGCAATCACATCAGACTTCAGGCTCTCCAGCATACCTTCGAACAGCTCAAACGACTCGCGCTTGTATTCCTGTTTCGGGTTCTTCTGGGCATAACCACGTAGGTGGATACCCTGGCGCAGGTGATCCATCGCCGCTAGGTGTTCTTTCCATAGCGTATCCAGGTTCTGCAGCATCACCGTCTTCTCGAAGTTACGCAGTACTGGCGCACCAACCACTTCTTCTTTGTGGCGGTAGATCTCAACCGCTTTCTCGACGATACGCTCACGCAACGCTTCTTCGTACAGCTTCTCTTCGCTGTCCAGCCACTCCTGGATAGGTAGCTCCATGTCGTAGTCAGCCTTCAGGCGCTCTTCTAGGCCCTGGATGTCCCACATCTCTTCCAGCGACTGCGGCGGGATGTAGCCATCGATAACGGCTTGGATCACGTCTTCGCGGTTCTGCTCGATCATTTCGCTGATATCTTCAGCATTCATCAGCTCATCGCGTAGCTCGTAAACCACCTTACGCTGGTCGTTTGCCACGTCATCGAATTCAAGCAGCTGCTTACGGATATCGAAGTTACGGCCTTCAACTTTGCGCTGGGCGTTCTCGATAGCCTTGGTCACCCATGGGTGCTCAATCGCTTCGCCTTCTTCCATACCCAGCTTCTTCATCATGTTAGACACACGATCCGACGCGAAGATACGCATCAAGCCATCTTCCATTGATAGGTAGAAACGAGAAGAACCAGCATCACCCTGACGGCCAGAACGACCACGTAGCTGGTTATCGATACGGCGAGATTCGTGACGCTCGGTACCGATGATGTGCAGACCACCTGATGCTAGAACCGCATCGTGTTTAACCTGCCAATCCGCTTTGATTTTGGCAATTTGAGCATCTGTTGGGTTGTCCAGCTTGGCAACTTCGCTCTGCCACGAACCACCCAGTACGATATCCGTACCACGGCCGGCCATGTTAGTTGCGATAGTCACCGCTTTTGGTGCACCCGCCTGGGCAACGATATCAGCTTCACGCTCGTGGAACTTGGCGTTCAAGACTTCGTGCTTGATACCCTGTTTCTTCAGCGATTTAGACAGCAGCTCAGATTTCTCAATCGATACCGTACCCACTAGAACAGGCTGGCCGTTCTCGACACGGTTCTTGATGTCTTCGCTGATAGCGGCAAATTTTTCCAGCTCGGTCATGTAAACCAAGTCACCCATGTCATCACGGATCATTGGCTTATTGGTTGGTAGTACTACGGTTTCAAGGCCGTAGATAGACTGGAATTCGAATGCTTCAGTATCGGCTGTACCTGTCATGCCTGACAGTTTTGAGTACAGGCGGAAGTAGTTCTGGAACGTGATTGACGCCAGCGTCTGGTTCTCATTCTGGATCTTCACCCCTTCTTTGGCTTCTACAGCCTGGTGCAGACCTTCAGACCAGCGGCGGCCCGGCATGGTACGGCCGGTGTGCTCATCGACGATGATCACTTCGTCGTCTTTAACAATGTAGTCAACGTCACGCTCGAACAGAACATGGGCACGCAGCGCAGCGTTAACGTGGTGCAGCAAGCTGATGTTGGCTGGTGAATAAAGGGTATCGTCCTCTTCCATCATGCCATTTTGCTTAAGCAGCTCTTCAACAAACTCCTGACCGTTCTCGGTTAGGTGGGCTTGCTTCGACTTTTCATCAACCGTGTAGTGGCCTTCGCCACGGTATTCTTCGCTGTCTTCCTGATCCTGCTTGACCAGTTGTGGGATCAGGGTGTTGATCTTGGTGTAAAGCTCAGAGCTATCTTCCGCAGGGCCCGAGATAATTAGCGGGGTACGGGCTTCATCGATAAGGATGGAGTCAACTTCATCGACTACCGCAAAGAAGCGCTCGCGCTGTACGCGGTCTTCCGGGCGGAATGCCATGTTGTCACGCAGGTAGTCAAAACCAAATTCGTTGTTTGTACCGTAAAGGATGTCGGCAGCGTAGGCTTCTTTCTTCGCCTGAGGCGGCATGTTCGGCACGTTAACGCCAACGCTCATGCCCAGGAATTCAAATAGTGCACGGTTGGTTTCGGCATCACGCGCAGCCAGGTAGTCATTCACCGTTACGATGTGAACGCCTTTGCCGGTTAGGGCGTTAAGGTAAGCTGGCAGGGTTGCCGTTAGGGTTTTACCCTCACCGGTACGCATCTCTGCGATTTGGCAAGCGTTCAGTACCATACCACCGATAAGCTGAACGTCGAAGTGGCGCATACCGAATACACGCTTGGACGCTTCACGTACCGTTGCAAAGGCTTCTGGCAGTAGCTGATCTAGGTTTTCACCCTGCTCCAGACGCTCACGGAACTCAACCGTTTTGGCCTTTAGTTCTTCGTCCTGCAAACTTTCGAATTGAGGTTCAAGCTTGTTGATTTGGTCAACAATTTTGCGCATACGACGCAGTGTGCGGTCGTTACGGCTACCGATAACTTTGGTCAGTAGTTTTGATAACATGGCGTTGCCGTTTTCTCTTAGTTATTTCAGCCTATCAAGGCTGAATTCTTAATCTGAATTTTTCAACCGGGATTATATCTGATTGGCGCGAGGCCAGACTTGCGATTAATCATCCCTGTCCCGTCTAAATTCGCCACTGGTGTGGCAACGGAAGCCGATACGAAAAACAATGGTTATTGATGATATTGTGGTACGAGTCGACCATTTCAAGGGATAAATGAAAACAATACCAGAAATTGAACATCATCGGCTATCCGTGGAGGGGGTAAATGTGCCCTCCCAAGATTGATATAATAAGCCATATTGACAGTGCCGCCTATGGCAAATGCCCCGGCAAGGTTTTTCATATTCGAAAAATTAGAACTTAGCCACCACTTTTTGCCCTAAAAGCTGAGTTATGCCCGGCCTTTGCCCCACCAAAGCAGCCCAGCGCGGAATTCAAAGCATAAAAAAACGCCGGACAAAGTCCGGCGTTTCTGAAATCGTTGGATGCGCAATGACCAATTAGGCCAATACCATACCTGGCTGAGCGAAGGTGACTGGCACCTGCTGCTCGTCGGTGAAGGTCGACCACTCGTACGCTTCCTGATCGGCAAGCACTGCACGCAGTAGCTTGTTGTTTAGCGCATGGCCTGACTTGTAAGCCACCATTTCACCAATGATATTGTGGCCACACATGTAAAGGTCACCAATGGCGTCCAGTACCTTGTGGGTAACAAGCTCGTTGTCGAAACGTAGACCTTCATCATTAAGGATACGGTAATCGTCAAGCACGATAGCATTGTCAAAGCTACCACCCAGACACAGGTTTTGTGACTGGAGGTATTCGATATCACGCATGAAGCCGAAGGTACGGGCACGGCTGATATCTTTGACAAATGACTGGCTGGAAAAATCCAGTACCAAACGCTGCTGCTCTGATTCAATCGCCGGGTGGTTAAACTCGATAGCGAAATCCAGACGGAACCCGTTGTAAGGACGGAGTTCTGCCCACTTGTCACCATCTTCGACGCGAACAGTTTTCTTGATACGCAGGAAACGCTTAGGCGTATTCAGGGTATCGATGCCGGCAGACTGCAGCAGGTAGATGAACGGGCTCGCACTGCCATCCATAATAGGGATTTCAGGTGCATCAACTTCGATAATCACATTATCGATGCCCATTCCTGCCAACGCAGCGTTAAGGTGCTCAACCGTTGAGATACGTACGCCTTGCTCATTAACCAAGGCAGTACACAACATGGTGTCGCGAACCGAGTCTGCATCTGCTGGAAAATCAACAGGCGGATTCAAATCGGTACGGCGATAAATCACACCAGTGTTTGCAGCAGCAGGACGAAGAATAAGCGTCACTTTACGGCCAGAGTGAAGTCCCACCCCAGTCGTTTGCACAATGCTTTTCAGTGTACGTTGTCTTATCATCTGCTTTTCTCAACTATAAAATTGCCATGATATCGGCTCCTATCCTTCGTCAAAATAAGGACAGGGACGCACATCATATCACTTTTTAACCAGTTTCCCAAAATTAATTGCGCGCTTAGTCAGCTTGCTTGCGCAAAAATGCTGGGATATCCAAGTAGTCGTGATCCGCCTGAGGCTTCGGATTTGCTGCCGTTGCCGCCTGCTGGTTCGCTGGTTCAGCCGCCGGGGCTGGCTGACTTAGCGGCGCAGCTTTGGCTTCTTCAGCAGGTGCTGCTGCAGGTGCTGGCTTCTCAGCCGCCACTGCCTGCACTGGCTTAGCCGTACCTGTTACCAAGGTGATATCAGGCTTGCATTCTTTGCCAATACCCGTTGCAACAACCGTTACACGCAGCTCATCAGACATTTCAGGGTCAAGCGACGTACCGATAACAACAGTCGCGTTGTCAGAGGCAAAGGCTTTCACCGTGTTACCTACAGTTTCGAACTCATCCAGGCGCATGTCCAGGCCAGCGGTGATGTTTACAAGCACACCACGCGCACCGGCTAGGTCGATATCTTCAAGTAGCGGGCTCGAAATAGCCATTTCCGCCGCTTCTTCTGCACGGTCGTCACCAGTGGCAACACCGCTGCCCATCATGGCATGGCCCATTTCAGACATCACTGTACGAACGTCAGCAAAGTCGACGTTGATCATGCCCGGGCGGGTGATCAGCTCGGCGATACCCTGCACGGCGTTTTTCAGTACGTCGTTAGCCTTGGCAAACGCGTCAAGCAGCGTGATACCACGGCCAAGTACTTTCAGCAGTTTTTCGTTAGGGATAGTGATCAGCGAGTCGACATGCTTCGACAGCTCCTCGATACCCTGTTCGGCAAACGCCATACGCTTTTTGCCTTCGAAGCTAAATGGCTTGGTAACCACCGCAACGGTCAGGATCCCCAACTCTTTCGCTACCTCGGCAATGATTGGGGCTGCACCGGTACCGGTACCGCCACCCATACCGGCAGCAATGAAAATCATGTCCGAGCCATCAAGCTCAGCTTTGATCGCTTCGCGATCTTCCAATGCCGAGTCACGACCAACCTGAGGGTTGGCACCCGCGCCCAGACCTTTGGTGATTGCGCCACCGATCTGGATCACTGTACTTACATTGGTTTTACGTAGTGCCTGAGCATCAGTGTTCACACTGATAAACTCAACGCCCTCGATTGATTCACGTACCATGTGATCGACAGCATTACCACCGCCGCCGCCAACGCCTATGACTTTAATTACTGCTTCGTCAGACATTTCCATCATCGGTTCAAACATGTGTTCTCTCCGTCCATCCTGTTCGCATCAGGGTTAAAATTCTTTTCTTAACCAGCCACTCAGCTTAGAGAAAAAGCCAGAAACAGAACGCTTCTGCTCAATTTCGCTGTCATCAAATGTCTGACTATCCTTTCCGTAATGCAGTAGACCTACTGCAGTTGCATAATGTGGGAATTGCACATGTTCGGTCAGCCCTACCACATTGAGCGGCAGGCCAACACGCACCTGGTTGCTAAATACGCGCTCGGCGCACTCCACAAGCCCTTCCATCTGTGCCGCACCGCCAGTCAAGACGATACCAGCGGCCAGCTGGTGCTTCACTCCCGCATTACGCAGTTGTTCTTGTACTTCTATCAGCTTCTGATTAACCAGTCCCAACAGCTCGCTGTAACGGGGCTCTATCACTTCCGCCAATGTCTGGCTCTGCAGGCTACGCGAAGGCCGACCGCCGACACTCGGCACATCAACCTTGGCATCCTTGCTAACAAGTTCGCTTAGCGCACAACCATATTTCACTTTAATTTCCTCGGCATCACCCAACGGTGTGCCGAACGCATAGGCAATGTCACTGGTTACCACATTGCCCGCATAAGGAATCACGGCCGCATGGCGCAATGCACCACCGGTCCAGACGGCAATATCCATGGTACCGCCGCCAATATCAACAACGCACACACCCAGTTCACGCTCATCGGGCGTCAACACTGCGTGGCTCGCAGCCAAGCCGGAGAAAATAAGTTGATCGACTTTAAGGTCACAGCGCTCTACCGCCTTGACGATATTACGCGCCATGTCGTTATGGCAGGTGATCAAATGAACACTGGCTTCCATGCGTACCCCAGATAAACCAACAGGGTTTTTAATTCCCTCCTGATAATCAATAGCAAACTCCTGAGGAATTACATGCAAAACTTTATGTTCGTCACTAATTTTTACCGATTTGGCGGTGTGGATGACATTATCAACATCATCCTGCGTCACTTCTTTGTCAGAAATCGGAACCATGCCGTCTTCCGTCTGGCAGCGGATATGCTTGCCCGACAGTGACAGGAATACCGATGAAATCTGGCAATCAGCCATCAGCTCGGCTTTGTAGATCGCGCCCTGTACCGATTTGACTACAGACTCGAGATCATTTACGCCGCCTTTGTCCATCCCTCCGGACGGACTGCTACCTTCCCCGATAACGTTCACTTCGCCATCCGGTAGCACTTCACCGACTAAAGCACTGACTTTGGATGTGCCAATATCCAAGCCTACTATCAGTTTTTTATCTGCCGCCTTCGTCATAGCGCCTACTCTTATAATTCTCTTAAGCCAAACAGGCTGCGGCCGAGCCGGTCTATTTGGTCTCGCTTTGTTCTGGGTCAGTCACCCAACCCACAGCAGCTCCGGTATCATAGCGCAAGTCTATGTACTCAATAGCCTTTCCTTGCTGCTCTAATTGCGGGGATAAGGCAATGAAACGTTCAATTCGCTCCATCCGCTCCTTACGCCCCAACTCAAGCCTGACGCCGTTGGTTAGCCAAACTCGCCAAGCCCGACGTTCGTTTAATGCCAGCGTAGCAATTTCGAAGCCCGCATGCTGTAACCTCGGTTGCATTTCGCGCAATGCGCTAAGCACTTCGTGGCTGGTGCCTTCCGGTCCAGCCAGGCCAACCAGCAACTGGCCTGCCTGCTCGGGCGGGGCGTCGAAGACCTCACCTTCTTGGTTGACCAACGAGCGGCCATTCCAAGACGCGGCAGGGTCTTGCTCGACCAAAAATACCTTCAAGGTATCTGGCCACTGTTTACGCACCGCGGCTCTCGCCACCCATGGCATAGCTTCAAGCACAAGCTGGATGTCATCAACATCCTGAGTCATGAAGCTGCCAAGCTGTTCAAGGTGCATAATCCCCTCCCGGACATCACCGGGTGTGAGGTAATGTAACTCACCTTGAATCACCAGCTGTGACAACGGCAGCCGGTTTGCATCTGTCATCCAGTTTATTGCCGCGCTGAACAGCCAGACAGTAAACCCGATCACAAAGAGAAAAAAAGCCAATCCCCTGCGGTTATGTCGTGACGCCGCAGGAGAAAACGATATTCTTTTTAGGACACTATCAGCCATAAATAGTTTAATCCTGATGTCATAGCCGATATTTACCCAGAAAAAGCGGCAAGGTTTTTCCTTCAGCCTTCCCACTTCCTCACGTAAAGTTGACAGATTATAGCGAGCAAGCAGCGGCTCTCCAATATCTGAACGCCGATTCCTCGCAGATCTCTGGCTATAAGCTTAAATCAAAGCAAAAAACAAGCCAAATATATATTTTTTATACAGCCAAAACGATTACTGGCTCATCTGCTCAATGCTCAGTTGCATATCTGCAAGCTGTCGGGCAATTTTGCCAACATCGCCGGCGCCTTGTGTCAAAACCAAATCATCATTTTGCAGAATATTGGCCAATGCTGACGGCAGTGCATCGATAGATGGCACAAAAATCGGATCCAGTTTGCCGCGGCCGCGAATAGTACGGCACAGGGCGCGGCCATCGGCACCAGCAATCGGTACCTCCCCAGCAGCATACACATCCAGCATCACCAACACATCCACCTGCTCGAGGACATTGGCAAAATCATCATACAGATCACGGGTGCGACTATAGCGATGCGGCTGGAACACCATCACCAGGCGCTTATCTTCCCAACCTGCGCGGGCAGCCTGAATAGTCACATCGACTTCGCTCGGGTGGTGGCCGTAATCATCAACTAGCATTACCTTGCCGTTACCGGTCTCGAACTCACCAAGGTGGTCGAAGCGACGGCCTGTGCCTTCAAATTCTGCCAATGCACGGGTGATCGCCTCGTCAGCCACGCCTTCTTCCGTTGCTACCGCAACAGCAGCTGTCGCGTTGAGGGCATTGTGTTTGCCCGGGATATTCAGTTTCACCTCAAGGGCTGGCTTTCCTTTGCGTAGTATCGAGAAATGTCCCTGCTGGCCGCGCTGATCATAATCAACCAAACGCACATCTGCATCCTCGGAAAAACCATATGTGATCACCTGCCGGCCAATTCTTGGAAGAAGCTCACGCACCACAGGATCATCAATACACATAACCGCCAGACCGTAGAACGGCAGGTTGTGCAAGAAATCGACAAATGTCTGCTTTAGCACCTCGAAGTCACCGCCATAGGTATCCATATGATCCGCTTCGATATTGGTCACCACGCACACCATCGGCTGCAGGTGCAGGAACGAGGCATCGCTTTCGTCGGCTTCTGCAATCAAGTAACGGCTCGAGCCAAGGCGGGCATTGGTCCCCGCGCTTTTCACCAGGCCGCCGTTGACGAATGTTGGATCCAAGCCGGCTTCAGAGTATATCTGGGTAACCAACGCTGTTGTCGTCGTTTTACCGTGGGTACCTGCAATGGCAATACCGTGTCGGTAGCGCATCAGTTCAGCCAGCATTTCTGCTCGGCGCACCACCGGAATACGCAGCTCACGGGCTGCCGCCAGTTCAGGATTACTCTGGTCAATTGCCGTCGAGGCAACCACTACGCTGGAGCCTTCAATGTTACTGGCCTGGTGGCCAAAGAAGATCTCAGCCCCCTTGTCCGCCAAGCGGTTGGTAACGGCATTCGGCGCTAAGTCAGATCCACTAACGTGGTAGCCTTCATTAACCAACACTTCTGCGATACCGCTCATGCCGGCACCACCGATCCCAACAAAGTGGATACGCTCTACGCGGCGCATCTCTGGCACCATGGTTCTGATTTTTGCTAATTGCTGGTTATCCAGTTTACTCATCACTTTGTCTCGTCTTATTGCTTTGCCAGCGATTTGATCACCTCAGCCACCCGGCTGTCGGCATCCACAATCGCTGCGTCCCGTGCCGCCTGCGCCATCTTGGCCAGCTGTGCACGGTCTAATTGTTGTAGGGTGTCGGCCAGCCCTTGTACTGTCAGATCGGGCTGTTCAATCATTTTGGCCGCGCCGCACTGCACCAGGTGATCAGCATTCAGCGCCTGCTGGCGATCCTTGTGCATGAAAGGCACAAATACTGCACCAAGGCCGGCAGCTGACAGCTCGGACACCGTCAGTGCACCTGAGCGGCAGACAACGATGTCGGCCCAGGCATAGGCTGCGGCGACATCGTCGATAAATTCTGTAACTTGGTAGTTATCACCCTGCCCTGTGGCATATTGGGTGTAGTCCTGTTCGGTTTGCACCTGTGCGCCTTTACCGGCCTGATGCCATACCGTCACTTTATCGCCCAGCAAGCCCGCAACTTGAGGCAAGGTTTGGTTGAGGATACGAGCCCCCTGGCTGCCACCCATCACCAATACCCGGATTGGGCCGTCACGCTCAGCAAAACGTTGCTCGGGCGCAGCCAGTTCGACAACGTCCTGGCGCACAGGGTTACCCACCACTTCGCGGTTCGGAAAAGCGCCCGGGAATGCCTGCAGCACACGCGATGCAATACGCGATAGCCATTGGTTGGTTAAACCCGCTACAGCGTTTTGCTCATGCAAAATCACCGGAACACCCGACAACCAGGCAGCGACACCACCTGGCCCACTGACATAACCGCCCATGCCCAGTACGGCATCTGGCTGCCACGCCTTAATGTATTTCCTTGCCTGCAAGATGGCACCAACAATTTTAAACGGTGCTGCCAACAAACGGGTCATGCCCTGGCCGCGCAAGCCCTTGACCTTGATAAAGTCGATCTCGATACCGTGTTTTGGCACCAATTCGGCTTCCATACGGTCGGCGGTGCCGAGCCAGCGGATGTCCCAGCCTTCTTGCTGCAACCGCTTGGCAACGGCCAAGCCCGGGAAGACATGGCCTCCGGTGCCGCCCGCCATTACCAGCAGGCGCTTATTCTTGTTCATTGTCATTTTCTTCTACTTCCGGATCCGGCATCGCTTTGGCAGCGATGCGCTGCTCGTAGTCTATCCGGATCAAAATGGCGACCGCAGTAGCCATAATAAATAAACTGGAGCCACCGTAACTGATCAGTGGCAAGGTCAAGCCCTTGGTCGGTACCATGCCGGCGGCCGCGCCGACATTAACCAAGGTCTGGAAAGCAAACCAGAAGGCAAAGCCAAAAGCGAGGAAGCCACCGTATAGCTGCTCTGTCTGCAAGCAACGGCGGCCAATCATCAAGGCTTTGAATACCAAAGCAAAGATAAGCAGCAGCACCACAGTCACCCCGATAAGGCCAACTTCCTCAGCCAGTACCGCAAATACAAAGTCGGTATGGGCCTCGGGCAAATACTCCAGCTTCTGGATGGAATTGCCCAAGCCTTGCCCCAGCCAATCACCACGGCCAAAGGCCATCAGCGACTGGGTGAGCTGGTAGCCGCTGCCGAACGGATCATCCCAGGGGTCGAGGAAAGAGGTCACCCGCCGCAGGCGGTAAGGCTCGAAGACGATCAGCAGGCCGATACCAAAGCAGGCCGAGCCAATCATCACAATAAACTGCCACAGTTTGGCACCGGCAATAAACAACATGCCAACCGTGGTCACAAACATCACCACGAACGAGCCGAGATCAGGCTGCTCGAGCAACAACACACCGAGCAAGGCCAGCACCACCAGAGGCTTGGCAAAGCCGACAAAGCTCTGCCTGACCTGCTCGTACTGGCGTACCAAATAGCCAGACATAAACAGGAACAGGGATAACTTGGCGACTTCGGCAGGCTGCAAGTTAAAGATCCCGAGCGGGATCCAGCGCGAGGCACCGTTGACCGAGCGGCCAACACCGAGTACCACAATCAACAGCACAATGGAGAGGATCAGCATCGGCACGCTGTACTGGCGCCACTTTTCCAACGGGATCATCAAGACAAAACTGCCCAGCACCAGCGAGCAGAACAGGAAAAAGCCATGGCGCAGGGCGAAATAGAACGGCATGTCTGTTAGGCGGGTCGCGATCGGCACCGAGGCAGAGGTCACCATCACCAGCCCTGTTACCATCAAGGCTAATGCAATCCAGACCAATTGCCTGTCATACGGGCTTTGCGCCGCCGGTTTTGTCATCCAATCAAAAAACTGTCCCATCCCTTCCTTTACCGCTCCTGCCATCAGCTTTCCTTGCCTACCCGGTGCTGCAGCGTCTGTGCCAGTTCGACAAACGTATCACCGCGCACCATAAAGTTAGCAAATTGATCGAAGCTCGCACAGGCCGGAGACAACAAGATCATATCTCCCGCACAGGCTGCTTGCGCGGCCTGTGACATGGCTTGCTCCATGGTCTCGACCATCACAGGTTTTTCGACCAGTGGGGCAAAGTGAGAGCCGTCGCGGCCAAAGCAGTATAACTGAGCGTTTAATTGCGCCAGAACAGGCGCCAATTCTGAGAAGTCGGCCCCTTTACCATCACCGCCCACCAGCAAGTGAAGCTTGCCATTGAGCTGCAAACCTTTCAGTGCAGCCAAGGTGCTGGCGAGGTTGGTCGCCTTGGAGTCATTGACCCATTTCACGCCATGTTGCTCAGCCACCAACTGGCAGCGATGAGCCAAGCCGTTGTAGCGACGAAGCGCTCGGCATGACGCCTCACGGCCAATACCTGCCGCATCTGCCAGCGCTAGCGCAGCCAAGCTATTGGCGACATTGTGGCGGCCAACCAAGGCTATATCCTTGCTTGGCATCACTGGCTCGCCAGCGATGGCTAGCCATTCTTCGCCTTGGTGCTCCACCAAGCCATAGCGCTCGGTGCTCTCACTGTTACCGGCCTCAATGCCAGCCCCAATGCCGGTATTAAGACCAAAACTGACTAGCTCAAGTTCATTGCCATCGGCATCTGGCTTGGTTGCCATATCTTCGCGGTTGAAAACCGCCAGCTCGGCATGGTTGAAAATACGCATTTTGGCGGCACTGTACTGCGCCAGGCCGCCAGGGTACCTGTCCATATGGTCTTCGGACAGGTTAAGGTAAGCCGCCGCTTTAAGCGACAAGCTCGAAGTGGTTTCCAGCTGGAAGCTGGACAGCTCGAGGACATACAGGTCGTGATCCTCTGCCAGCATATCCAGCGCAGCAAAGCCGATGTTGCCACCAACACCGACGTTGATGCCGGCCTCTTTGGCCATTTCGCCGACCAGACTAGTGACCGTACTCTTGCCATTGGAGCCCGTGATAGCAACCACAGGCTTTTCCACCGCACGGGCAAACAGCTCAATATCACCGACAATCTCGATCCCTGCCTCAGCAGCCTGCTGCAACTGCGGGGTGGCCAAGGCAATACCCGGGCTTGAAACAATCAAGTCGGCGGCCATCAGCCAATCCATCTGCCACTGGCCACTGCAAAGCTTTACCGAGCTAGGGAGCTGCTCGCGGCCCGGAGGGTGCTCACGGGTATCAATGACCTTGATGTCCAACGGCTGAGGGAGCCTCAACAGGTGGTTCACCACCGACAGGCCGGTCATACCCAGCCCGATCACTACTACCTGTTTTACGCCTTCCAAGCCTTTCATCTTATCGTACCTTCAGGGTAGCTAGCGCAATCAGCACCAGCATCAGGGTAATGATCCAGAAGCGCACGATAACGCGTGGCTCCGGCCACCCTTTCAATTCATAGTGGTGGTGGATTGGCGCCATGCGGAAGATACGCTGGCCACGCAGCTTGTACGAGCCAACCTGCAGGATCACCGATACCGTTTCCATCACGAACACACCGCCCATGACTACCAGCAATAGCTCCTGGCGTACCAATACGGCGATAGTGCCCAGTGCACCACCCAGTGCCAATGAGCCTACATCGCCCATAAAGACCTGTGCCGGGTAGGTGTTGAACCACAAAAAGCCTAGGCCTGCACCGACAATCGCGGTACAGACAACCACCAGCTCACTGGCATCTTTTAGGTAAGGAATATGCAGGTAGTTGGCAAAGTTAACGTTACCCGTCGCCCATGCGATGAACGCCATGCCACCTGCGACCATCACGGTTGGCATAATTGCCAAGCCATCAAGGCCATCGGTCAGGTTAACGGCATTACTGGTACCGACAATCACAAAATAGGTAAAGACAATGTAGAACAAGCCAAGCTGCGGCATCACATCTTTGAAGAACGGTACCACCAGCTGGGTGGCAACGGTATCCTGGCCGTGAACATAAAGCGCAAAGGCCACACCCAATGCAATCACTGACTGCCAGAAGTATTTCCAACGGGCGATCAGGCCATCGGTGTTCTTGCGTACCACCTTGCGATAATCATCAACAAAACCCACAGCGCCGTAGCCCAGCATGACCGTCAGCACCGCCCAGACATACGGGTTGGTCAGGTCTGCCCAGAGCAGCACGGTGATGGCAATGGAAGCAAGGATCATGATCCCGCCCATTGTCGGGGTACCGCGCTTGCTAAAGTGAGACTCAGGGCCATCGTGGCGAACCACCTGACCGATCTGCAGCATCTGCAAGCGGGCGATCAAACGCGGGCCCATCCACAGCGACAGCATCAGCGCCGTCAATATGCTGATGATGGCGCGGAAAGTCAGATATTCAAAAAGTCGAAAAAATGGAAATGTCGATTCCAGTAAATCAGCTAACCAGTAAATCATTATTTATGTTCCTGCAGTGCAACAATCACATCTTCCATGCGGGAGCTACGCGCCCCTTTTGCTAGCACTGTCACTTGGGTATTGTCTTCATTGAGCAAAGGATCAAGCTGCTGCTGCAAAGTCTCAATCAATGCTGTTTTATCGTTAAAATGCTGGCCGTTATTAAGAGTGCTGACGATTTGGCTCGCTTGACCAAATGTCAGTACCTTATCAAGGCGACGCGAAAGCGCATACTCTGCAACTTCTTGGTGCAGTGCTGCACTGTCATCACCCAGCTCAGCCATATCCCCTAATACAAACCAACGCTGGCCGTCAAAACCGGCCAGCAAGTCAATCGCGGCTTTAACAGACGCGACACTGGCATTGTAGGTGTCATCAACCAACCTCAGGTTAGGACGCGGCTCGGTCACATCGGCACGGCCCTTCACATTGGCTACGCCGCCCAAACCGGCCTGTACCTGCTCAGGCGTCGCTCCCATTGCCATCGCCAGCGCGGCGGCAGCTAGGGCATTGGCCACATTATGGCCACCCGCCAGCGTCAAGCTGACCGGAAATGTTGCCAAGGGGGTGCGCATTGTAAAGCAAGCACGGCCCATACTGTTAATACTTATGTCAACGGCGTGAAAATCTGCTTCTGGCTGAGTGGCCGAAAAAGTCTGCAACTGATGTTGTTCTAACATCGGCTGCCATCTTTCCTGGGCATGCGAGTCTAGGTTGATAATGGCAACGGCGTCTTTGCCGCGCGGCTCCAACCCTTCGAAAATCTCGCCCTTGGCTTTTGCCACCCCGTCCAGCGAGCCAAACCCTTCTAGGTGGGCGGCAGCCAGGTTGTTGATCAGCGCAACCTGCGGCTTGACGAGGTTGGTGGTGTAAGAAATCTCTTTCTGGTGGTTGGCACCAAGTTCAATCACCGCGAACTCATGTTCAGGCTCCAGCCGAAGCAGGGTAAGCGGCACGCCAATGTCGTTATTGAAGTTGCCGCCCGTTGCCAGCACCTTGCCTTTTTGCGCCAGGATAGCCGCCACCATCTCCTTGACGGTGGTTTTGCCGCAGCTACCTGTCAGTGCGACCGCCTTCAGGCCATGATGCTGCTCCATCTCGGCTTTTAGCCAAGCACCAAGCTGGCCTAACGCCTGGTGGGTATCTTCAACCACCAGCTGTGGTAGCTCAACCGGTAAGTGCTTGCTTACCAACAGGGCTGCTGCGCCTTGCTCTTTGGCATTTTGGCAAAAGTCATGGGCATCAAAGCGCTCACCAATCAAAGCAATAAACAGGGTATCACCTTCGATTTGGCGGGTATCGGTGGATACCGCTGAGATTAAGGTGTCAGTGCCGATCAACTGGCCGCCCAGTACGTCAGCCAATAGAGAGAGTTGAACCGGGATCATCCCTTTGCCTCCAGCAATTCGGCGACCGTCTCACGGTCTGAATAGTGAATAGTGCGGTCAGCCAAGATTTGGTAGTCTTCATGGCCTTTGCCTGCCACCAGCACGATATCACCTGCACTGGCATGGGTAAGTGCCCACTGACACGCATCGCGTCGGTCGTGGATAGTGAGGGCCAAATCCGGCTTCGCCAAGCCCGCCAGCATATCGGCCATGATGGCTCCAGGGGCTTCACTGCGCGGGTTGTCATCGGTCAGGATCACCCGGTCCGCCAAGCTTTCCGCTGCCACCGCCATCAATGGGCGCTTGCCGCGGTCACGGTCACCACCACAACCAAAAATGCACCAGAGTTCGCCGTGGCAGTGTACGCGCAGCGCCTGCAGGGCTTTTTCCAGTGCATCTGGGGTATGAGCATAATCAACAACCATCATGGGTTTGTCAGGCTTTTGAAAAACTTCCATCCGCCCTGTCACCGCCTGAAGCTGCGGTGCCACCGCCAATAAAGCCGCCATTTCATGGCCAGTTGCCAGCAAGGTGGCCAGTGACAAGAGCAAATTAGTGACGTTAAATGCCCCAACCAAAGGTGCGGTAAACTGGCCAGCGCCCCAGCTTGAATCAAAGGCGGCAGTTACGCCCTGCGCGCTGTACTCAACCGATTCCAGCCACAGCATTTGCCCCTGATGGCCTGCTAGGTGCTTGCGCTCCATGGCGACGGCGACAGCCTGCGGCAGATCAGAGAGCCATTCCCGACCTACCGGATCATCGGCATTAACCACCGCCACACCGCACTGATGCTCGGTAAACAGGGTTTTCTTCGCCTCGGCATAACTGGCCATATCACCGTGGTAGTCGAGGTGGTCACGGCTTAGGTTGGTAAAGATGCTGGCCTTGAAGTCCAGGGCTTTCACCCGCCCCTGCACCAAACCATGGGAAGAGACCTCCATGGCAACAAAGCTTGCGCCTTGGCCAACCATCTGCGCCAACACGCATGGAATTTCCAGCGCACTGCCGGTGGTATTGGTCGCCGCTTGGATGTCACCCAGCAGGCCATTGCCAGTGGTTCCCATCACCCCAGCAGGCTTCCCCTGCAGCATCACCCACTGAGCCAGGATCTGGCTGATCGTGGTTTTGCCATTGGTCCCCGTGACGGCGACCACATCAATTTGCTCATCCGGTGCGCCGTAAAAGCGCTTGGCAATTGCCGACAGCGAGTCACCAAGGGCTGGGAGATAAATCACGGCGGTGCCACTAGTACTCTCAACCGAAGGCTGCTCAGCATCCGCTTCAGCCAACACCACTGCGGCACCGGCTTGCTGCGCTTTGGCAATAAACTGACGGCCGTCGACACTGTGGCCTTTAACAGCAACAAACATCTCGCCAGGCTTTACCTGCCGGCTATCAAGGGTCATCCCCGCAATGGAAATCGCTGCCACAGGTTCTGGCAGGCAAAAGCCCTCAAGCCATGGCGCTAGCAACTCGCCAATGGAGTGTAATAATTTAGGTTCCGGCATGGGTCTTGCCTCTGAGGTTCACAACGTTTAAATCATCAAGTGTTCCCGCATCCGGCGGGATATTCAAAATCTGCAAGGCACTCTCCATCACTTCGGAGAAAATCGGCGCGGCAATCGCACCGCCGTAATAGGCATCACCCTGTGGTTCGTTGACCACCACCACCATCGCCAGCCTCGGGTTGCTGATAGGAGCCAGGCCAGCAGTCATGGCGACGTACTCATCACTATAACCGCCCGCAGCCGCTTTTTTCGCGGTACCGGTTTTGGCACCGACACGGTAACCAGGCACAGCGGCACGGCGGGCACTGCCACCTTTATGGGTAACTAGCTCAAGCATATCGAGCAGCTTGCGGGTGTTTTCTGCTGACACAACCTGGCGCCCCGGCACCACCGACTCGGTCTTGAGGATAGAGAGCGGACGGTTGACGCCCATTGCGCCCAGGGTCGCGTAGGCCCTTACCAGCTGGATTGGGGTAACAGAGATACCGTAGCCGAACGAAAGCGTGGCCCGCTCGAAGTCCGACCACCGTCGGCGATCAGGGAAGAAGCCTTGCGCCTCGCCGATCAGGTTGATTCCAGACTCATCCCCCATGCCAACGCTGCTATACATGCCCAGCACGGCATCGACCGGCATCGCCAGTGATAGTTTACTGACACCGATATTACTGGATTTCTGCAGGATCTTGGCGAGGTCGGCCTTGCCTACGCGGGAAACATCGCGCACCCGGCTACCGCCGATCTGCATCAACCCGTTGCCGGTATCAATCACCGTCTCCTCATCGGCCACACCGTTTTCCATCGCAGCCAATACCACAAAGGGTTTGATGGTCGAGCCCGGCTCCATCGCATCGGTGATCGCCCGGTTACGCATCCTGAAGCTCTGCAGCTGGTCACGGTTATTGGGGTTATAGGATGGCGCGTTGACCATCGCCAGTATTTCACCGGTCCGTACATCGACCATCACCACCGATGCCGAGGTAGCCTGGTAGTCAGCAACTGCCTGCTTCACCGCACGGTACGCCACGGCCTGCAGGCGCTGGTCGATACTCAGGCTCAGCGGCTGGCCCGGTTCGCGTTTCTTGAGGGAAATATTTTCGACTACCCGGCCGTAGCGGTCTTTACGCACGGTGCGGCGGCCCGGCTCGCCGGTCAACCAGCCATCGTAGGTGCGCTCAACACCCTCCAGGCCATGGCTGTCGATGCCTGTTACCCCGATCAGGTGGGCACTGACCTCCCCGGCTGGATAAAAGCGGCGGGATTCGTCTTTGAGGCCAACCCCCGGCAGCTTGAGCTTGCCGACGTAAGCCGCCATGGCAGGGCTGACCTGCCGTTGCAAATAAATAAAACGCCGCTTGCTGTTTTTTTCGAGGCGGTTTAATAGGCCTTGGCGATCCAGCCCCAGCACATCCGCCAGGGCATACCAGCGCTCAGGCTGGGCCAAGCCGCCATTTTTGAAGATCTGGACCGGGTCGGCCCACACCGCCTGCACCGGCACACTGACGGCCAGTTGCTCGCCGTTGCGGTCGGAGATAATGCCGCGGGCAGAAGGGAGCGCCTTGACCCGCAGCGAGCGCAAGTCACCTTCTTGGATCAGCTTGCCGGGCTCAAGCACCTGAATATAGGCAGAGCGCCCCACCAGGGCTACCAAAGCCAATAAAATACATCCGCAAATTACACCAAAGCGCCACGGGATAAATGCCGGTGGCGCTTTCTGGCGACGCTGATTCTGTTTGTCAGAACGCTTGATTGATTTCGGTTTATTCATTATTTGACGATAACTTCGCTATCACGTGACGGACGCTGCATATCCATCCCCTGTTCGGCTAAACGTTCAATCCGGCTGTGCTCGGCCAGCGAGCTTTCTTCAAGGATCTGATTACGCCACTCGATATCGAGCTGATCCCGCTCGATCAGCAGCTGCTCCTGCTGGGCAATCAATTGACGGGAGTGGTGGGTAATGAGCACCACCCCCAGAGCTGAAACCATTACCAAAACCAACAATACCACCGGAATACGACCGACAGATAACAAGTCCCGGCCAATTATCTGGGCCAGGTTGTCCGTTGGTTCCGGTCGCTGGTTCATAGGCGTTCAGCCAGGCGCAATACAGAACTACGGGAGCGAGCGTTATCACTCACTTCATTTTTCGATGGCTTGATGGCCTTGCTAACCGGCTTGAGATCGGCACTGCCCAGCGCCTTGATCTGCTCTTCCGTCAGCGGCAAACCGGCAGGGACTTCCGGCCCTTTGCTCTGCTTGCGGATAAAGCGCTTCACCATACGGTCTTCCAACGAGTGGAAACTGATCACCGACAGGCGGCCACCGGTTGCCAAGATGCTCACCGCACCTTTGAGCGCTGTTTCAATCTCTTCCAGCTCGCTGTTGATATAAATACGGATTGCCTGGAAGCTACGCGTAGCCGGGTGCTTGTGCTTATCCTTGAACGGCGATACATCGGCAATCAGCTTAGCCAGCTGAGTGGTACGGGTCAGCGGTTCGTTCTCAGGATCCTCACGGTAGGCCACAATGCCACGGGCAATTCGCTTGGCAAAACGTTCTTCGCCAAACTCTTTGAGTACCCATGCGATGTCATCCGCTTCCGCTTCCGCCAGCCAATCAGCGGCAGAAATGCCCGATGTCGGGTCCATACGCATATCAAGCGGCCCATCGCGCATGAAACTAAAGCCGCGCTCGGCATCATCCAGCTGCGGGGAGGACACCCCGAGATCCAGCAGGACACCGTCAACACGGCCGATCAGATCGCGCTCTTCCATGTATTTTTCCATGCCTGAAAACGGGCCATGGATAATGGTAAAGCGAGGATCATCAATCTTCTGGGCTTCGGCGATAGCCTGGGGATCGCGGTCAATACTGTAAAGGCGTCCGTTTTCACCCAGCTGGGATAGGATCAGGCGGCTGTGGCCACCGCGACCAAATGTTCCATCGATGTAGATACCATCTGGTTTGATAGCCAAACCATCAACAGATTCATGAAGTAAAACCGAGACGTGCTCAAACTGTTCAGACATAAGTAAATATTCAGCTCTTGTAAAAGCGAGCCAACCCGTCTAGCAACAAGCTGGCAGAAAATACAGTAACAGTGGAAATTCATTAACTTAGGCCATTAAAACACTGTTTTAAAAGCGTTTTCCGCGAATTCCCACCGCAAAGTGTACGTATTTGATAAAAAAGATGTCAAGCCGAGGGCCGCAATTCTAACAATCACTTGATATTTATTGCGGGGCTAAAACGACAAAAGGTGATGCAAAGCCTCGCTTGAGACCTCACATCACCTTTCGTACTTAAAGGGGTGAGTTGGCCGATGAGCCGGGTTCTGTCCCGCTTGCGCGGTGGTAACCATTCCTCTAGGCCTGCAATCACTCACAGGCTCAAGCAACCTACCCGTCCCCAACGCGGGCCACGCCATTAGGGACCTATTTGGTCTTGCTCCGGGTGGAGTTTACCGTGCCACGAACTATTACTAGCCGCGCGGTGCGCTCTTACCGCACCCTTTCACCCTTACCTGTGCACCACTCCGAAGAATGGGCCATCGGCGGTCTGCTCTCTGCTGCACTGGTCGTAGGCTCGCGCCTCCCAGACGTTATCTGGCACCCTGCCCTGTGGAGCCCGGACTTTCCTCCCCCCCGTCAGTCTCCCAAAGGACATCAACGAGGCAGCGGTTACCTGGCCAACTCAGGCGGGCGATTGTATAGGACTTGGCTCACAGTTACCAGTGAAAAAGCCGACAAAAGCACGAACCGGTGGAAAAGGCAGCAAGAGGGTCCTGGGTCCTAGGAGCGAGGACCATTTTTTCCTAGGGCCCACTGCTCCTAGGAACAAGGATCCAGATGTATGGACTCCCTCTCCCTGAGGAGTTACGGTCTTAATCCGACGAAAGATTAGCCAAAAGGAGTCCATACATGAACGACCTTAATACATTGGCCATCGACTTAGCAAAGAATGTTTTCCAAGTTTGCAAGCGAAGCCCGCAAGGCAAAGTCTTCTTTAATCGGGAAATGACCCGGACAAAGCTTAAGGAGCTTCTTGCTAAAGAGAAAGGGGCTTTAGTCGCAATGGAAGCCTGCTGTAGTTCCCATTATTGGGCGAGGTATGCTGTTGAGCTTGGGCATGAAGTGAAAGTCATTAATGCCAGGGCTGTTAAAGCTTTCCAAATCAAGCAGAAAACAGACAAGAATGATGCATTGGCAATAGCTGTTGCAGCTACTCAGGAGCATATCCCTAATATCCGTGTCCAATCGGCCGATGAACAGGCACTGCAATCCTTAGAGCGAGCCCGCCAATTAGCAACCTCCCATCAAATTGCACAAAGTAATCAAATTCGAGGGCTATTAGCCGAGTTTGGTATCGTCGTTCCAAAAGGGCTCAAAAGCTTGAGAGAGCAAATACCCTATATCCTTGAAGATGGGGATAACCGGTTACCTGGTAGTTTTAGGGAAATGTTACACCGGTTATGGGAGCACTTCCTTGCCCAGATTGAGCATACCGAATCCTTAGAAAAGCAGCTTGAAG
Organism: Photobacterium sp. ABD4_091; assembly: GCF_056160145.1. Lineage (NCBI taxonomy): Bacteria > Pseudomonadati > Pseudomonadota > Gammaproteobacteria > Vibrionales > Vibrionaceae > Photobacterium > Photobacterium sp. ABD4_091. The sequence goes on from NZ_JBSWWQ010000001.1 coordinate 1,211,829, forward strand.
CAGCGGTAAAATCGAACGATGTTTGCCAGAAGCTGATGAAGTTGGAAGGCGTCGGGCCGATAAGTGCGATAGGTTTGGCAGTAAAACTAGGACGAGGGGAGAACTTTGCAAACGGCAGGCAGGCTTCTGCCAATATAGGTCTCACTCCGAAGCAACATAGTTCTGGTGGCCAAGAACGGATAGGTAATATCTCAAAGTACAGTGCAGACAAGCGACTTCGTTCAACACTTTTTCAAGGAGCGCTTTCAGTCATTACTCAGATAATGAAACGCCCAGCAAGAACGCATAAAGAGCAATGGCTCCAAGCATTAGTCATGAGAAGGGGGCAGAAGATAGCTGCTGTAGCCCTCGCCAATAAGACAGTGCGTACAGCGTATGCGATATTAAAAAATGACTCAGTGTACCAGCCTGTTGGATTGGCTTAGTACACTGGTCATAATCAACAAAGAGCGATGTAAAACAGGTAAGACCGACCAGTAAAAGCTAGATGGTTCCTGAGGTGCTTAGATACCGCTTTCTAGGGTTAGCTTACTGGTGCGACTACATTTTAGGGCGGGGTAGCTCCCCAAAGAAGCCCGTATATAAGTGCGCATCTATACCTTGTTTTGATTTTGTTCCTTTGTTGATTTCTCAAGGGAGTCCATATAAGGAACTAGGCTCTCCCCCCAATAATTAATCGAGGTTTTCCAGCCCCCACTTGTACAGCGCGTTTTTCTTCACGCCGTGGATTTCAGCCGTCAGTGCAGCAGCTTTCTTGAGCGGCAGCTCCTTGACCAGCAGCCCCAAGGTACGCAGGGCATCGGCCGGCAGGGCCTCTTTCTCGGCACGGTGGCCAGCGACTAGCAGCACCATCTCACCACGGGTGCGGTTGCTGTCCTCATTCAGCCAGTCAATCAGCTCACCCAGCGGTGCGCCGTGGATAGTCTCGTAGGTTTTGGTCAGCTCGCGGGCCAGCACCACCTGGCGCTCAGCGCCCAGAACAGCCAGCATGTCCGCCAGAGAGTCCATGATGCGGTGCGGCGACTCGTAGAAAATCATGGTTCGCTCGTCATCGGCCAGCTCCTGGAAGCGGTCACGACGCCCCTTGCTCTTTGGCGGCAAGAAGCCTTCGAAGCTAAAGCGATCCGACGGCAGGCCGGCGCCGCTCAGCGCGGTGACAACGGCACACGGGCCAGGAAGAGGGATAACTTTAACACCCGCCTGACGACAACGGTTGACAAGATGGTATCCTGGATCACTGATCAGCGGCGTCCCGGCATCGGACACAAGTGCGATACTGGTTCCGCCCTGAAGCTTTTCGATCAGGTAGTCAGCTTTTTGCTGCTCGTTATGGTCGTGAAGCGCAAAGGTGCGGGTCGAGATCGAAAAATGGGTCAGCAGGCGCGAGGTATGCCGGGTGTCTTCGGCGGCAATCAAGTCGACATTTGCCAAAACGTCCAATGCACGCTGTGTAATATCCGCCAAATTACCGATTGGAGTAGGTACGATGTACAAAGTTGCGACATCTACCGTGCATGAATTGGTCTCACTCATTTGTCTAAGATCTCATCTGCAATTAATATAGAGAGTAATTTGTCACAGTTGAATGAATTCAATGCTCAATTTTACCCATAAGCGTAAAAGTGTATCACGACTGTTAGCGCCTGTAGCCCTTGCCGTGCTTCTGGCAAGCTGTAGTACTTCTAACCAGCCTGTCGTGGCCACCGATATTACAGCAGCCGCTACTGATAGCGCCGCCAATTATCTGATCAAAGCCGAGTCAAGTGAAGGTGCCGAAAGCATCAACTGGAATATCATGGCGCTCAAGGCCCTGATCAAGGATGGCCAATGGAGCCAAGCCGAACAGTTGGCAACCCGCCTGAGCCGGATGAATATGGACCCGTTGCAGATGGCCGAGTGGCAGCTAGCCCGTGCGACGCTGCGCTACCAGCAGGGCCAGCCTAAAGCCGCCCTCGATTCTCTCAACTTCCAGCCGTGGTGGACACTGGCCGACAGCCAGTACCTGCGCTACCACATGCTGCGTGCAGAATTGTTCCGCCAGACCAACCAGTCGCTCAATGCAGCCCGCTCCCGCACCGCGCTGGATCAGTACCTGGGCAATGACAAGAAAGCGGCCAACTGGCAGAACCTGTGGCAGGATCTCTCCAACTACAGCAACAACCAGCTCCAGTCTGTTACCCTTGCCGGTGACGAGGAAGTCCTTCGTGGCTGGATCCAGTTGGCGGTGCTGAAAAACACATACTCCCAGCGCCCTGTTAAGCTAAAGGGCATGGTCGAAGAATGGCTGGCTAGCAACCCATACCACCCAGCCAACCAATACCTGCCGGCGGATCTCGGCAGCATCATGTCGCTGGAAATCGCCCAGCTCGACAATGTTGCCCTGTTGCTGCCGCTTACCGGCCGTTTCGAGCAATCAGGCAAGGCCGTGCGTGACGGCTTTATCAATGCCATGCTCGACGACACCGGCCGCGAGGCCGAGACTGAACTGACTGTCTACGACACCGAGGCGGAAAGCATGGCCTCAATCATGGCCAAGCTTGAGCAAAGCGGTGTCGAAATGGTGATCGGTCCCTTGCGCAAGAACAAGATCACCGAGTTCCAGCGTGCCAACAGCAGCAACATTGCCCTGCTGGCCCTGAACGAACCAGACCCAAGCCAGCTCACCCAGGACAACGCTTGCTATTTCTCGCTCTCACCCGAGCAGGAAGCCGAACAGGCGGCACGCCACCTGTTTGCCAAAGGGCACCAGTACCCTATGGTATTGGCACCGGGCAACAGCTTCGGCGGCCGTGTCAGCAATGCCTTTATTGAGCAGTGGCAGCAGCTAACCGGCAAGACACCGGCAACACGCCAGTTCAGCTCTCGCAAGCAAATCCAGCAGGAAATTGCCGCAGTATTCGGCCTAACCGAAAGCCAGGCCCGCATCAAGCAGATGCAACAAGTGCTGGGCATGGAGCTGGAAGCCGAGCCACGCAGCCGCCGCGATACTGATGCGGTATACCTGATCGCCAATGTCAACGAGCTGACCCTGCTCAAGCCGTTTATCGAAGTGGCTATCAACCCGGATGCCTCGCAGCCGAAACTGTATGCCAGCTCGCGCAGCTACCCGGATCGCAATGCAGACACCTCGGAAATACGCGGTATCGAGTTCAGTGATATCCCGCTGCTGGTCGACGCCAACCATAACTTCATGAACCGTTATGAAGAACTTTGGCCTGACAGCAGAAATACCGATGTGCGCCTCCATGCCTTCGGTATGGATGCCTACAAAATGGTGTCCGAGCTGCCTCAGATGCGCGTTGTCGATAACTATTCGACCCAGGGCAATACTGGCCAGCTGAGCCTGGATGACCAGTGCGTGATCCAACGCCAGCTAAGCTGGGCCATCTATACCGGGAACGGTATTGAAGCAGCCCAATAAGCGCCAGCAAGGGCAAACCTACGAGGCCATGGCCGAGCAGTACCTCTGCCGCCATGGCCTGCAATCCCATACCCGCAACTTCCAATGCCGCAGTGGCGAAATCGACCTGATCATGCGCCACCAGCAGTGCTGGGTCTTTGTCGAAGTCAAATTCCGCAAAAACAACCATTACGGTTCGGCCGCAGAAGCGGTAAACTGGCGCAAGCAGCAGCGCGTTAAACGTGCGGCCTTGTTTTGGCTAAAGAAAAATGGCTTTGCCATTGAACATACAGAGTTTCGGTTTGATGTGGTCTCGCTTGAAGGGCAGCCGCCACAAATCGAATGGTTTACCAACACCCTAGTAGAAGGTTAATCCATGCTAGAGAGCATCAAAGAAAGTTTCACCGAAAGCATCCAAACCCAGATTGCCGCCGCCGAGGCCCTGCCAGACGCAATTTCCCAGGCAGCCCAGGTCATGGTGCAAAGCCTGCTCAACGGCAACAAGATCCTCTGCTGCGGGAATGGCGGTTCGGCGGCAAACTCACAGCACTTTGCCTCCTGCCTGATCAACCGTTTTGAAACCGAACGCCCTAGCCTGCCAGCCTTGGCGCTAACGGCGGACACCACAACCCTGACGGCAGTCGCCAACGACTACCACCACGATGAGATCTTCTCCAAGCAAGTCAGGGCGCTTGGCCAGGCTGGCGATATCCTGTTTGTGTTATCTACCAGCGGCAACAGCAAGAACATTATCAAGGCGATGGAAGCCGCACTGACCCGTGATATGACCATCATTGCCCTTACCGGCAAAGACGGTGGCGAGATGGCCGGCCTGCTTGGCATCCAGGATGTCGAGATCCGTATCCCGTCGCAGCGTACTGCGCGTATCCAGGAAGGCCAGCTACTGGTTGTCCACTGCCTGTGTGACCTGATCGACAAGGTCTTGTTCCCCCACCACGAAGGATAAGTTTCATCAAGGAAGGTGCACCATGAACTGGCGTCCGCTTATTGTCCTCCTGCTGGCTTTCGGCCTGCAGGCATGTGCGATGTTAAACCCGGCCGATACCCGCTCGACCAAACAGCAATGGTATGACCAAGAAATTGAAATGGAAGTGGGAGGGCTCGCCAACAAACCGCCTTACCGCCAGCATACCCGCGTTAACGCCATTTCAGTCGAAGGCAAGGTACTGCTTGTCGGGCAGGCCACTGAACAGACTTATAGCCATCAGTTGGAACAGCAAGTCAGAGAGCTGAAAAACGTCGATACCGTCTACAACCAGCTCCAGGTTCGCCCGTTACCGCAGCTCGGTGAGGTGAGCAAAGACAGCTGGCTGACGACTAAGGTCAAAGCACAGCTGATCGGCAGCAAGCAGCTGCGCGATGCGACGATCAAGGTGATCACCGAGGGCCAGGAAGTCTTCCTCCTCGGCTATGTCAGCCGCGAGCAGGGCAACATTGCCGCCGATATCGCCCGCAATGTCTCTGGTGTCAAAAAAGTCGTCAAGGTGTTCGAATACCCAGATGACTAGCGGCGACTGAAAGGGTTTCGCTAGAAAAGAAAAACGCAGCAAAAGCTGCGTTTTTTTATGCGGTTAGCAAACTATGAGATTACTTCACAACTCGCAGACTTGGACGGCCACGAGGGCGAGGCGGCTCATCGTCAGGCTCGATATCTGAAACAGCTTCTGGCACAGGCTCAACAGGTGCTAGCGCATCCTGCTGGTCTTCTGTAATACCTTCCACGTCTTCGATATCCGCCATATCAGTGGCATAAGCCGGCTCAGGCTCGAACATGGTTCCAGCGCCGTTTTCACGGGCATAGATAGCCATAGCCGCATACAGCGGGACAATCACCGAGTGCGGGCGGCCGCTAAAGCGGGCACTGAAGCTAATCGCTTCATTGCCCAGCTCAAGGTTACCCACTGCACGCGGGGCAACGTTCAGGACAATCTGACCGTCACTGACGAATTCCATCGGAACCTTGACACCTGGCAGCGTAGCATCCACCACTAAATGCGGCGTCAGATCGTTGTCTACCAACCAATCATAGAAAGCGCGCAGCAGATACGGGCGACGCGGTGTCATGTTGTCGATGTCCATCATTAGTTGCCAGCCAAACGCATTTCACGCTCAGCTTCAGTCAAAGAAGCCAGGAATGAATCACGCTCGAAAACGCGGGTCATGTAGTTCTTAACTTCTTTGGCACCTGCGCCAGTCAGCTCGATACCCATTTCAGGCAAACGCCACAACAGCGGAGCCAGGTAGCAGTCAACCAGGCTGAACTCTTCACTCATGAAGTAAGGGAATTCAGCAAATACAGGGGCAAGAGCCATTAGCTCTTCACGCAGTTGCTTACGAGCTTTGTCAGCTTCGTCAGCAGAGCCTTTGTTGATTTTTTCTGCCAGTGTGTACCAGTTACGTTCGATACGGTACATCATCAAACGGCTATTACCACGAGCAACAGGGTAAACAGGCATCAATGGTGGATGAGGGAAACGCTCATCCAGATACTCCATAATGATGCTTGCTTGGTAAAGTGCAAGCTCACGGTCAACCAAAGTCGGCACAGAGTTGTACGGGTTTAGGTCTAGCAAATCTTCAGGCAGGTTGTTTGGGTCAACCAGCTCGATTTCAACGCTTACACCTTTTTCTGCTAGTACGATACGCACCTGATGGCTGTAGATGTCAGAAGCATCAGAATACAGAGTCATCACAGAGCGTTTATTGGCAGCAACAGCCATTAACCCCTCCAGTATACTTAAATACACAAAAAGCAACGGGGGCACCGGCCCCCATTGCGAGATTCTAACCCACTAGATTACCTGATCAGTGGACATCACGCCAATATTCTTTCTTCAACAATAATGTTAGTACAAAGAATACAACGATAAAGCCCATTACCCAGTAGCCCAGGCGCTGACGTTCCAGTTTCATCGGCTCACCAGAGTATTCCAGGAAATTCACCAGGTCGCGGACGGCCTCGTCATATTCCTCGTCATTCAGCTCACCGGTACCATCCGACTCGATGCCGACGTATACCTCTACTTCCTCGCCGTCAATCAGGCGGGTTTCGTACACTTTACTCGGCACGCCTTGCAGCTCTTCAAGCACATGGGGCATACCCACGCTCGGGAAGACCACATTGTTAACCCCGAACGGGCGGCTCGGGTCGGCATAGAAAGAACGCAGGTAGGTATATAGCCAGTCGGTCCCGCGGACACGGGCTACCATGGTCAGATCCGGTGCCGGGGCACCGAAAGACGCGGCAGCGTACTCGGTCGGGATAGCATTGACCATCAGATCACCGATTTTAGCTTCGGGATCAAACACCAAGTTATCCATCATCAGGTCTGCCGGGATCCCCAAGTCCGTAGCAACTCGCTCATAGCGCTGGTACTGGGTCGCATGACAGCCGAAACAGTAGTTCATGAAGGTCTGGGCACCACGTTGTAGCGACGCCTTATCCGACAAGTCATTGTTGGCTTTGTCGAGCGGTACTGATGGGCCCGCCGCCATGGCCAGAGAAGGCAGCAGGGCAAATAGCATGACAATCAACTTCTTCATTTGAATGTTACCCTCTCTGGTAGCGGTTTGGTTGCTTCGCGCTTGCTGTAGAAGAACAGCAGGACGAAGAACATGAAATACGCAAAGCTGAAGATCTGCGCCAGAATGGTGTACGTCGGCGTAGCCGGCAGTGCACCCAGAATACCCAAGGCGATAAAGCTGATAGTGAACTGGGCAATATTGGCCAGATGCAGCTTGCTGCGGTAGCGGTATGAACGTACTTTACAGCGGTCAAGCCAAGGCAGCAGGAACAGCACCACAATCGAGGCTCCCATCGCAATAACACCTAACAGCTTGTCCGGTACCGCACGCAAGATGGCGTAGAACGGTGTGAAGTACCAAACCGGAGCAATGTGCTCTGGAGTCTTCAGTGGGTTGGCCGCTTCAAAGTTAGGTGGCTCAAGGAAGAAGCCGCCCATCTCCGGGTTGAAGAAGATCACGTAGCTGAACAAGAAGGCGAATACCGCGATACCGACCATGTCCTTCACTGTCCCGTACGGGTGGAAAGGAATCGAGTCGATAATGTCGTACTTCTTGCTGTAGTAGCTATGGAACGGGAACTGGGTCTTGTAGTCGTCGCCCTTGGTGCCTTTCGGTAGCTTGGTTTCAATACCGTCAGGGTTGTTGGAACCGACTTCGTGCAGCGCCAGAATATGCAGGACAACCAGTAGCAGCAGCACGATTGGCAGTGCGATAACGTGAAGCGCGAAGAAGCGGTTCAAGGTTGCACCGGAGATCACGTAGTCACCACGGATCCACAGCGTCAGATCATCACCGATCACCGGGATCGCGCCGAATAGCGAGATGATTACCTGTGCACCCCAGTAAGACATCTGGCCCCAAGGCAGTAGGTAGCCCATAAAGGCTTCTGCCATCAGTACCAGGAAGATCAGCATACCAAATAGCCACAGCAGCTCACGCGGTTTCTGGTAAGAACCGTAGATCAGGCCACGGAACATGTGTAAGTACACCACCACGAAGAAGGCCGAGGCCCCAGTCGAGTGCATGTAGCGCAGCAGCCATCCGTATTCGACATCACGCATGATGTATTCGATCGAGGCAAATGCTCCGTCGCCGGAAGGGACATAGTTCATGGTCAGCCAAATACCGGTAATGATCTGGTTTACCAGTACCAGCATGGCCAAGGATCCAAACAGATACCAGAAGTTGAAGTTCTTCGGCATCGGGTATTCCGACAAATGCTTCTTATAGGCATTCATCATCGGCAGGCGTTTTTCAACCCATCCAAGTAAAGAGTCCATTAGGCAACCTCCTCATCTACACCGACCAGAATGGTATTGTCATCCAGGAACGTATGAGGCGGCACTACCAGGTTCAATGGTGCTGGCACGCCTGAAAAAACCCGGCCTGCCATATCGAACTTCGACCCGTGGCATGGGCAGAAGAAACCGGCTGAAATACCGCTAACCTGCTCACTGAAGGTATTTGGCAAATAGGTAGGTGAACAGCCTAGGTGGGTACAAATACCTACGGCTAAAAAGATTTCAGGTTTAACTGAACGAAATTTATTTTGGGCATATTCGGGCTGCTGCGGTTCCGCCGAAGACGGATCACGAAGCTGGCCATCATGGCCACCCAATTCATTTAAAACAGCATCGCTACGGCGGACTACCCAGACAGGTTTACCACGCCACTCGACGCGAACCATCTGGCCTTCTTCCAACTTGCTGATATCAACTTCGACTGGCGCACCCGCGGCTTTTGCTTTCGCGCTCGGGTTCCAAGATTTGATAAAAGGCACGGCTACAGCGGCTGCACCTAAGCCTCCAACAACCGAAGTCGTCGCAGTCAGGAAGCGGCGTCGGCCGTTACTTACTGGCGCATTGCTCATCCAACATTCTCCCATGTGCTCCCGCTCTGGATTATTATTATGTCCTTGTGCGTCCCTGGAGCTTACGGCTAACTTTCAAACGGAAAGAAACAACAGCAGCAACCCCTTCCAACCCGGAAGGTTAAAGTGGCAGTGTAAAGCTGTTGCTTATCACGCCAAATGATAAAGAAAACCCCACTTTATGACAAGATAAAGCTACTTTTTCGCAACAAATGTGAGAGGTATGTTCTTTTTGTTACTTTGTGTAATGCAAACAGCTGTTGTACAGCCAATTTAAACTGGGAAAAAGAGCAAACAAAGGTGGGCGATACGGGGCTGGGGCAGCCGGATTGTTGCTTAGATGTGACAAGAGGATGGTTTTTTCAGGCAATAAAAAAGCCCAACCCGAAGGTTGAGCTTTTGCACACAGTTTCCAGAATAAATTCTGAAGCGTAAAATTAACGCTTAGAGAACTGTGGACGACGACGTGCTTTACGTAGACCAACTTTCTTACGCTCAACTTTACGTGCGTCACGAGTTACGTAACCCGCTGCGCGTAGTGCTGGACGTAGAGTCTCATCGTATTCCATAAGTGCACGAGTGATACCGTGACGGATAGCGCCTGATTGACCAGTGATACCACCACCTTTAACAGTGATGTATAGATCTAGTTTCTCAATCATTTCAACTAGCTCAAGTGGCTGACGAACAACCATGCGAGCAGTTTCGCGACCGAAGTATTCTTCGATGCTACGCTTGTTGATTACGATGTTACCAGTGCCCGGTTTAATGAAAACGCGAGCAGCTGAGCTTTTGCGGCGACCAGTGCCGTAGTATTGATTCTCTGCCATTGTCATCTTCCCCAATTAGATGTCTAGAACTTTAGGCTGTTGTGCAGCGTGGTTGTGCTCAGTACCAGCGTAAACTTTCAGCTTACGGTACATAGCACGGCCTAGAGGACCTTTAGGAAGCATGCCTTTAACAGCAGTCTCGATAATCATTTCTGGTTTCTTATCAAGAAGCTTGTCGAAGCTGATAGACTTCAGACCACCGATGTAGCCAGTGTGGTGGTGGTACATCTTGTCAGTGCGCTTAGCACCAGTTACTGCAACTTTTTCAGCGTTGATAACTACGATGTAGTCACCAGTGTCAACGTGCGGAGTGTACTCCGGCTTATGCTTACCACGTAGACGAGATGCGATTTCAGTTGCTAGACGACCAAGAGTTTTACCTTCAGCGTCAACAACATACCAGTCACGTTTTACAGTTTCTGGTTTAGCAACGAAAGTTTTCATGCTAATTCTTACCCAAAATTAAATAGTTTCACTTCATAGGAGCATAATGCTCCCTCTGTACAGAGCCCTCTCATCACCCCTTCGAGTGGTTGGCACTCCCGGCTTTTGCCGTTACAGGTACGGTGGGTCGCAAGATTATAGGGAAGGGTGGAGAAAAAATCACCTTTTTTTGAAAAAAAATTGCGATTTTTTCTCTGGGGCGGCTTAAGCCTCAAAACAGCAGGTTACAAACCACTTTTTCAAGCTATTTCCCCACCGCTGAGCATCGTCAAGCACAGACTGACATTATGGGATGTGCGGGCTGGCCAAGTAGTCATGGCTCTGCATCTCGATAAGCCTTGAGCAGCAACGCTTGAACTCGAAAGCCAATCTTTCGCCCTGGTAAAGTTGCGCCAGCTCGACTTCGGCGGAGATGATCAATTTTACATTGCGCTCATAGAACTCGTCGACAAGGGCAATAAAGCGACGGGCGGAATCACTGTCATCTTCCTGCATCTGGGTAACGCCAGACATCAACACGGTATGGTAGATCTGCGACAGCTCCATATAGTCACCCTGGCTACGGGCACTTTGGCACAATGTGGCAAAGTCGAAATGGATCACCCCCTCGCCTTCCTGACGTATCGGCAAATCACGGTTGTTTATCTCAATCGTGCCGCCGGTACGGTGCTGGCCGGCTGCCAGATGCTGAAAGTAGTGCAGCATGTTTTGCTCGGCCTGCCCGTCGAGCGGGTAATGGTAGATTTCAGCCTGTTCGAGGGTTCGCAGGCGGTAATCCACCCCCGAGTCGACATTCACCACCTCGCAATAGGCCTTGATAAGCTCGATGGCCGGCAGGAAGCGTGCGCGCTGCAGGCCGTTGCGGTACAGCTCATCAGGCGGGATATTCGAGGTCGCCACCAGCGTGATCCCACGGCGGAACAAGGCTTCGAACAGGGTACCGAGGATCATCGCATCGGTGATATCCGAGACAAAGAACTCATCGAAGCAGATTACGTCGGTTTCAGTCGCAAAGCGATCGGCCACCACCTCCAGCGGATCGGCTTGTTGCTCGAGCTGCTTCATTTCTTGGTGCACCCGATGCATGAAGCGGTGGAAGTGGACCCGCATCTTGCGCTCTGTTGGCAGGCAATCAAAGAACGTATCGACCAGGTAGGTCTTGCCCCGCCCCACACCGCCCCAGAAATACAGCCCTTTTACCGGTACTACCGGCTCGGCCGGGCGGCGCATCAGGCGGTCAACCCAGCTTCGGGTGGCCTCCGGCTTCGGCGCTTGGAGGCGATGGTACAAATCATCAAGGTGACCAACGGCCATTGCCTGGGCCGGGTCGGCAACGAAATCGCTACGCTTAAGATCTTGTTGGTATTTTTGTTGTGGGGTCATCCTTGCAAAGCCCAAACAGTCATTCTCCGTATTCGAGATAGTACCATGCTGCCCCATGTACATGTATAGTATCTAGACAAGTTGATGAGCAGATGAAGTTGACGTGCTATTCAGCACCAATTAAATCTCGATGTTATACAACAGGTATGATGATGTACGTACACAATCCCCCTGCAGGCTTGCCTGCCCATGGTACGTTATCCCCCCTGTCCCTATATAAGAGAAGAGCAAAAGGAGTTTTTCATGGCTTGGATTTATGCGCTGCTGATTTTCATTGCCGGTGCCATTGTCGGTGCCTTTGCCACGAGGCTGAGCAACAAAGGCTTGAAACAGCAAAAAGAACTGAAAAAAGAGCTGGATAAGTCAAAATACGAACTAGAGCAATTCCGCCAGGAGCTGGTCGATCACTTCGCCCAGAGCTCAGACCTACTTGATAATATCGCCAAGGATTACAGCAAACTGTACGAGCACATGGCGAAAACCTCTACCGAGCTGATGCCAAACTTACCAGAGCAGGACAATCCGTTTGCCCGCCGTATCAGCACACTGGAAGCGGTAAAAGAGGTTAAAGAAAACCAAGACGAGCAGCCTCGCGATTACGCCAATGGCGCAACGGGCCTGCTGAAAGACCAAAAACCAGAAGTGGTTGCCGAAGAGCCGAAAAAGCCTGAAGCCGAAGAGTCTAAAGCAAGCTAATAAAATTCTTAGGAACTAAACATCGGTTTTCAAGTCTGAGATTAAGCAGGCATATCAATACACTAGGGTGTATGCCTGCGATTGGACTTGAAAACCGGAGTTTAGTAATAATGAAAAAAACATTACTTGTTTTAAGTGCCCTAACCATCGGCATCAGCTCAGTTATTACCCCTGTGACGGCGACCGCCGCCCTTCCCCAGTCAGTCAACAATCAGCAGGTGCCCAGCCTAGCCCCGATGCTAGAGCAAGTGACCCCAGCTGTCGTCAGCATTGCCGTTGAAGGAAAACAAGTATCCAGACAGCGCTTACCAGAAACATTCCGCTTCTTTTTCGGCCCCGACTTCCCTGAAGAACAAATGCGCGAGCGCCCGTTCCGCGGCTTGGGCTCAGGGGTAATTGTCGATGCCGACAAGGGCTATATCGTCACCAACCATCACGTAATCGGTGGGGCGGATAAAATCATGGTTCAACTGCATGATGGCCGCGAAGTGACCGCAGAGTTGATAGGCAGCGACGAAATGTCGGATATCGCCCTGCTCAAACTAAACGATATCGACGACCTCACTGAGATCAAACTGGCCGACTCCGATAAATTGCGTGTCGGTGATTTCGCGGTGGCCATTGGCAACCCGTTTGGCCTTGGCCAGACCGTCACCTCAGGGATCATCTCCGCCCTAGGCCGCAGCGGCCTGAATATCGAGAATTTCGAAAACTTCATCCAGACCGATGCGGCCATCAACAGTGGTAACTCAGGCGGCGCCCTGGTCAACCTCAATGGCGAGCTAGTCGGGATCAACACTGCCATCCTTGGCCCCAACGGCGGCAACGTCGGGATTGGTTTTGCGATCCCGGTCAATATGGTGAAAAACCTGACCGAGCAGATCATTGAGTTCGGCGAGGTCAAGCGCGGTATCCTTGGCGTTCAGGGCGGTGAGCTCACCTCTGAGCTGGCCGAAGCCTTCGGCTACGAAACCAACCATGGTGCCTTTATCAACCAAGTCATGCCTGACTCAGCAGCCGAGAAAGCAGGCTTGAAAGCTGGCGATATCATCGTCTCGGTCAACGGCAAGCAGATTCGCACCTTCGGTGAGCTAAGGGCCAAGATTGCCACCCTCGGGGCTGGCAAAGATGTGTCACTGGGTATTGTCCGTGACGGCAAAGCCATGGACGTCACCGCCAAATTGCAGGAGGCCTCGGTCAACAAAGTCAAGGCAGACAGCCTGCATGAGGGGCTAGCCGGCGCTGAGTTTGCCAACACCACCTCAAGTGACGACGCCAAAGGCGTCAAGGTCACCAGCCTGCAAGAGAACTCCGAAGCCGCCCGTTACGGCTTGCGTCAGGGTGACATTATCCTGGGTGTCAACCGCCAGCCAATTCGCAACCTGGGTGAATTAAGGAAAGCCCTCGACAAGAAGCCAAACGTACTGGCTCTTGAGGTAAAACGAGATAACAACATCCTTTACCTCATCATCCGCTAACCACCCAACAGGCAGCCGGGTGCCCGGCTGCCTGCTGCATAAGCCCCCTTCCAGCCAGCGCTGCACTTTCATTACTTTATTCAATAAAATACACAGCCAATATTTGGTATCTTGTCTAAGGTAATGATACCCTCTTCGACTATTATCAGTAGTTTATTCATTCAAGGGAGCGAACATGCTGGCTTTTTTGGCTAGATCCATTTTGCTTGGTGTCGTTACGGCCATCGCCCTGCTGCTGATCTTCCCTGATCTCCGCACCCAAATGCTCGATACACCCCAGGTATTAGCCCCGGTTGAAGTAAACCAGACCCAAGTGTCTTTCAACTATGCGGTACGCCGGGCCTCCCCTGCGGTGGTGAATATCTATAACCGGCGCTACAATGCCGAAGACCGCCTCCAGCTCAGCACCCAGGGCCTTGGCTCCGGGGTGATCATGAGTGATAAAGGCTACATCGTGACTAATTACCACGTTGTCGCTGAAGCCGATCAAGTCATCGTGGCATTGCAAGACGGGCGCATTCTTACCGCCCAGCTCATCGGTAAAGATCAGCGTACTGACTTAGCGGTACTGAAAATACAGGCTGAGAACCTCCCGGTGATCCCGACTAGCCCCGACTACCGCCCAGCGGTCGGGGACGTAGTGCTTGCTATCGGCAACCCATACAACCTTGGACAAACAACGACTTATGGAATAATCTCTGCCACCGGGCGCTCCGGCATGAGTTTCTTCGGCCGCCAGGACTTCTTGCAGACCGATGCAGCGATCAACGAGGGGAACTCCGGGGGTGCGCTGGTCAACACCCGCGGCGAACTGGTCGGCATCAATACAGCTTCCTTCCAGCAGGCCACCGATATTGAAACCTACGGCATCTCATTTGCCATTCCCTATGAGCTGACCCAGAAAATCATGAATAAGCTGATCGCCGACGGGCGGGTGATCCGGGGCTATATCGGCCTTGAAGCGCGAGATATCAACCCGGTTATGGCACGGCTTTACGATGCCGAGCAGATCAGCGGGATCATCGTCATGGCAATGGATCCCAACGGGCCTGCTGCCAAGGCTGGTTTCAAGGTCCAGGATATCCTAATCGAGATAGACGGCAAGCGGGTCACTGACCGCCGCAATGTACTGGATATCGTAACCGAGCTTCGCCCGGGTACCGAAGTCGACATGAAGGTGCTGCGCAACGGCGAGCCGACCGTGCTGAACGTGCAGATCGGCGATGAGCCGAATGGGTATTAGAGTCAGGTACTGGGAACGAGAACCTAGAACCTAGAACCTAGAACCTAGAACCTAGAGCAATCTTGCAAGCTCGCTATGTCTCGAAAAATGCTTTGGCTCTTTCTAGGAACAAGGATCTAGGAACCCGATTCAGAGCAATAAAAAACCAGCCATATGGCTGGTTTTTTATTGCTCTGAAGCAGAACCGCTTTTATTCGCTGAAGCGCTCAATGTTCATGCCTAGGGCGCTAAACTTGTCTTCGATGTGCTCGTAGCCACGGTCGATGTGGTAAATACGGTCCACAATCGTCTCGCCCTTGGCAATGCTACCCGCAATCACCAGGCTGGCAGACGCACGCAAGTCCGTTGCCATTACCTGGGCACCGCTCAGGCCTTCGGTATCACCACAAATCACTGTGTTGCCTTCGATTTCTGCATGAGCCCCCATACGGATCAGCTCAGGGATATGCATAAAGCGGTTTTCAAAGATCGTCTCGGTGATAATACCCGTGCCCTTGGCAATCAGGTTCAGCAGCGAGAACTGCGCCTGCATGTCTGTCGGGAAGCCCGGGTGAGGAGCCGTGCGGATATTGACCGCCTTCAGCTCACGATCAGTCATGTCGAGGCTGATCCAGTCATCACCGGTTTCAACTTTGGCGCCCGCTTCTTCCAGCTTGGCCAACGCCGCTTCCATCAATGACGGGCGGGTATTGCGACACATGATCTTGCCGCCAGACACTGCAGCAGCAACCAGAAAAGTCCCGGTTTCGATGCGGTCTGCAACCACCTCATGGTAACCGCCGCCCAAGCGCTCAACACCTTCGATAGTGATGGTGTCAGTACCTGCACCGGTGATTTTCGCACCCAACGTATTCAGGAAATCAGCCGTATCGACGATTTCAGGCTCGCGAGCCGCATTCTCAATCACGGTTTTGCCTTCCGCCAGCGTTGCCGCAGACATGATAGTCACGGTCGCACCGACGCTGACCTTGTCCATCACGATGTGAGCACCTTTCAGGCGGCCATCAACAGAGGCTTTGACATAACCTTCTTCCAGGGTGATTGTTGCCCCCAGCTGCTCAAGGCCGTGGATGTGCAAATCAACTGGGCGCGCGCCGATAGCACAGCCACCAGGCAGGGATACCTGACCCTGGCCAAAGCGGGCTACCAGTGGGCCAAGTGCCCAGATTGATGCGCGCATGGTTTTCACCAAATCATACGGCGCACAGAACTCGTTGACCGGACCGGCATCAACATGCACTGAACCATTGCGGGATACCTTGGCACCCAAGCGGCCAAGTAGCTCCATGGTGGTGTCGATGTCACGTAGTTTTGGAACGTTTGCGACTTCTACCGGCTCTTCGGCCAGCAAGGCGGCAAACAAAATAGGCAATGCTGCATTCTTAGCACCAGAAATGGAGACTTCGCCACACAATGGGCCACCGCCCTGGATTCGAAACTTCTGCATCACTAACCTCTTAAGACAGGGACATCAATTTTTTATCACGCGCCCACTCGTCAGGCGTGAAAGTTTTGATGCTCAGCGCATGGATTTCATTCGCTGCAATCTGTCCCATCAGCGGGGCGTAAATTGCCTGCTGCTTTTTAACTCGGCTCATACCGTCGAACATGGCGCCAACAGCAATCACTTCGTAGTGGCTGCCTTCGCTCTTGACGATCACTTCGTCAAGCTCCAGAGCATTTTCTAGAATTTCTTTAATTTCAGAGATTTCCACAAGCTATCCTCTTTCGCGGCTCACTCGATGCAAGCAGCTAACATTGATTCGACGTGACTTAGGCGTAGCAGCGTGACGAGCTGCTCCGGCACGTTCAATATTTTCAGCTCAGATCCATTTTGATCCAGCTGTTGATATAAATGCAGTAGCATCACCATACCGGCGGAGTCGATCCGCCCGACCGCAGCAAGATCCAACTGCACTTTGCTATCCTGCGGCATCCATTCATGGCGTTGCTGCCAAAAAGCTGGAACTGTGTCACGTTCCAATGCCCCTGACAAGCAGTAAAGACCATTTTCCTGCGCTTGCCACCCAATCTTTTGCTTAGTCATTGTTTTCAGACTCACGGCGGATTGGCTTGGCCGCCAGTTGCTTCAGATCCTGGGTCACCGCATCCACTCCCTGGCTACGCAGCTGGCCACTCCACTCGCTCTGTTTAGTAGAGATCATGCTGACCCCTTCGGCGACCATATCGAAGCCCTGCCACTCACCGGTTTTCTTGTTCTTGCGCAGCTTGAAATCAAGGCGGATCGGCGGGCGCTTGGTATCAACAATATCAACCCGGACCGACACCACACTGCGGTTGGCCGGGATCGACTTAGGTGATTCGATTTCGATGTCCTGGTCGGTGTACTGGGTCAGCACCTGAGCATAGGAGGCCACTAGGTAGTCAGTAAACGCCGCCACAAAATCATTGCGCTGCTGCGCCGTGGTTTTCTTCAGCTGCGGGCCTAATACCTTGTAAGCTGCATAGCGGGTATTGATATAAGGCAGCAGCTCTTGTCGCACCACGGTACGCAGACGCTCAGGGTTCTGCTGAATCAAGCTCTGCTCCGACTTCAGGCGGGCAAAGGTCTTCTGCGATACCTGATCCATCATGGTGTAAGGGTTGGTCTTATCGATTACCGCAGCCTGTGCAACCAGCGGCAGGCAGACGAACATCATTAGTACATAGCGAAACCATTTCATAATACAGCTCTCTTAGTTACTGTCTCCGCCGATGCTATACAGCACCTGGCCAATCATATCTTCCAAAACAAGTGCCGAACGGGTGTCTTCAATCAAATCCCCCTCGCCCAGCATATCGATGTCCTCATCAACAAAGCCCGGTGAAATGCCAAGGTACTGCTCACCCAGCAGACCCGACGTCAAAATGGCGGCGGAACTGGTTTCTGGAAAGTAGCCGAATTTTTTCTCTATCGCCAAGGTCACCACCGGCACATAGGTGTCGGTATCCAGCGTGATACTGGATACTTTGCCCACCGTTACCCCACCCACCTTGATCGGCGAGCGCACTTTCAAACCGCCGATATTGTCAAAATGAGCCTCGAGGGTGTAAGTCTCCGAACCACCCAAGTTCTGGACATCGGCAACCTTGAAGATCAAGACCAGCAGGGCAGCAAGGCCAGCCAATACAAAGCTGCCTACCCATAATTCTAGTTTTTTCGTTTGCTGCATCAGTTAATTCCTGTTGTATTACCGCATTGCGGCTGTGTCAGTTGCCAAACATCAAGGCAGTAAGGACAAAATCCAAGCCTAAGACTGCCAAAGACGAATTCACCACGGTACGGGTCGTTGCCCGGCTGATCCCTTCGGAAGTCGGTACCGAGTCATACCCGTTAAACACCGCAATCCATGTGACTGTGATTGCAAACACCACTGACTTGATAATGCTGTTGCCAATGTCATAACCAAGGTCGACCGAAGATTGCATCACCGACCAGAAGCTGCCGTGATCAATCCCTTTCCAGTCGACGCCTACCAGTTGCCCGCCCCAGATCCCGACGGCGCAGAACAACATCGCCAGCAACGGCATTGAAATCACCCCAGCCCAGAAGCGCGGAGCTATGACCTGGCGCAGCGGGTCAACCGCCATCATCTCCATGCTCGACAGTTGCTCGGTGGTTTTCATCAAGCCTATTTCAGCCGTCAACGCCGAGCCAGCCCGGCCAGCGAACAGCAAGGCAGTCACCACCGGTCCCAGTTCACGCAGCAGGGACAAGGCGACCATTTGCCCAAGGCTGGTTTCGGCGCCGAAGTCCACCAGTACGATGTAGCCCTGCAAGCTCAGCACCATGCCGATGAACAAGCCGGAAACCAGGATAATCGCCACCGACAAGACACCCACCGAGTACAGTTGGCGCAGTAGTAGCGGGAACATTCTGCCAGGCTGAGGCCGGCTGACCAGCGCCCCATAGAGCACCATGGTAGCCCGCCCCATGGTCTGGCACATATCCATTGCCCGCTGGCCCTGACGGGAAACAAAATCAGAGATCATGCTTGCTGCTCCTTGCCGTCAATTGCAAACAAATCCTGCTCCATCGACTGGGCAGGGTAGCGGAAAGGAACAGGCCCGTCGGCATCGCCATCGATAAATTGGCGGATACGGGGATCAGCGTTTTCCAGCAGCTGCTGCGGCGTCCCCTGGCCGATGATCTGGCTGCCGGAGAGGATGTAGACGTAGTCTGCAATACTCATCACTTCCGGCACATCATGGGAAACAATCACCGAGGTGGTGCCCAGCGCCTGGTTGAGATCGCGGATCAATTTGACCAGCACCCCCATGGTGATCGGATCCTGGCCGACGAAAGGCTCGTCATACATGATCAGATCCGGGTCCAGGGCGATTGCCCGGGCTAGGGCTGCCCGCCGAGCCATACCGCCCGACAGTTCACTCGGCATCAGCTGGGCTGCCCCGCGCAAACCCACCGCCTCCAGCTTGAGCAGCACCAAAGTGCGCAGCAAGTCTTCCGGCAGATCGGTATGCTCGCGGAGCGGGAATGCCACATTGTCAAATACGGTCATGTCGGTGAACAACGCCCCTGACTGGAACAGCATGCTCATTTTTTTGCGTGCCCGGTACAGTTCGCTGCGCCCCAAGGCTGGGATATTCCAGCCTTCGAACCAAATCTCACCGCTATCCGGCACGATCTGCCCTCCCATCAGGCGCAATAAGGTGGTCTTGCCGATCCCCGAAGGCCCCATAATCGCCGTGACTTTGCCTTTCGGCACATCCAGCGAAACATCGTCGAATATTTTGCGATCGCCACGGGAGAAGGTCATTTGCCGGATGGAAACCTGCGCTTCTGTCTGCTCCATAGTTACCTTTTAGGCTATCCTGCCTGTCAAAATGCCGTCCTGTAACCATAACAAGCGACATTATATGAATAGAATTAATTAGTTATCTTTATGTCTTTGATGATAGGTAGATTATGCAACCAACTCAAGAGATGAACTGTAAGAAGTCTGTGATTTCTCGGTGCAAACTGCCATTGATACTTCCCACAGCCCTAATCTCCGGGCCTGTTTGGGTCGGATCCGCCCCGCCCGCCAGCTACCCGTATCAAGGGGGATAGAAATCCTACACTATTCATGAATTTCTCATCCCTTTTGCTTTCTTTTTCATGGCCGAACCGTCAAAATTAGTCTCTTACATTTATCACCCCAATTGGATCACTGCCCCTCCCGGCATGCAGTCGTGATTCAATCCAGCACACTATTACAAAAGGGATAACAATGCTCGAAGCCATCGTGTTTCTCTGTATCGGCCTGACCTTACTGGTATGGAGCGCAGATCGACTTGTTTACGGCGCTGCAGCGCTTGCGAAAAATCTTGGTGTCACGCCACTTGTCATTGGTATGACCATCCTTGCCATGGGCTCTTCTGCTCCTGAAATGATGGTATCGGCCACCGCAGCCCTTGATGGCAAAACAGACACAGCCGTCGGAAATGTGCTGGGCTCCAACATTGCCAATATTGCGCTTATCCTGGGTATCACTGCACTTATCAAGCCGCTGTCTATCAGCTCGGGAATCATCCGCCGCGAACTGCCGCTGATGATGGGGGTAACCCTGGTTGCCGGCGTATTGCTATGGGACAGCCACCTCGGCTTCTTCGAAGGTGTCCTGCTGGTCGTACTGTTCGTGATTTTCTTGCTGGCGATGCTAAAAATCAGCCGCAACGCCAAGGCAACCGGCGGTGACCCGCTGGTTGACGAGCAGGAGTCAGACATCCCTGACGGTGTCAGCAACCCGAAAGCCATCATGTGGACACTCATCGGCTTGGTTCTACTCCCTTATGCGGCCAGCATGCTGGTTGACTCTGCCGTCACCATCGCTAAGTATTTCGGCATGAGCGACCTGGTTATCGGCCTGACGATCATCGCCATTGGCACCAGCTTGCCTGAACTGGCCGCTTCAGTAGCCAGCCTGTTCAAGGGCGAAGATGACATGGCAGTGGGTAACATTATCGGCTCCAATGTATTCAACATCCTGGCCGTGATGGGGATCCCGGGCCTACTGAACCCATCGACCCTGAGCCCGCTAGCCATGGGCCGTGACTATTATGTAATGTTGGGTGTCTCTATTTTGCTGGTACTGATGGCACTTGGAAAACGCCGCCGAATCAACCGCGTAGAAGGTTTCATCCTATTGGCGACCTTTATCGCCTATCAAGGTTATCTGTTTTATAATCTAGCGGCCTAACCGAGAGGAATATTATGTCTACAGCGTTTGATTATTGCGAAATTGGCCGCAAAGTTATTGAAATTGAAGCAGAAGCTCTCAAAGGCCTGACCCATTACATCAATGGCAGCTTCACACAAGCTTGCCAGCTGATCAGCCAATGCGATGGCAAGGTCATTGTCATGGGAATGGGAAAATCAGGCCATATCGGCAATAAAATGGCGGCGACGCTCGCCAGCACCGGTACCCCTGCGTTTTTCGTTCACCCTGGCGAAGCCAGCCATGGTGACTTGGGAATGATCGAAAAAGGCGATGTGGTACTTGCCATTTCCAATTCCGGAGAAGCTTCTGAAATCCTGACCCTGCTTCCGGTGATCAAACGCTTGGGCATCCCGCTGATCAGCATGACCGGCAAGCCCGAGTCAAGCATGGCCAAACTGTCCCAGATCCATTTGCAGATCACCGTGAACAAGGAAGCCTGCCCGCTAAACCTGGCACCGACCTCCAGCACCACGGCGACGCTGGCAATGGGAGACGCGCTGGCGATTGCCCTGATGGAAGCGCGTGGCTTTACCGCCGATGACTTTGCCCTGTCGCATCCCGGCGGCGCACTGGGTCGAAAATTACTGCTGCGAATCAGCGATATCATGCACACCGGCGAGCGCCTGCCGGCTGTCACAGAGCAAGCCCTGATCAAAGATGCGCTAATGGAAGTCTCTCGCAAAGGCTTGGGAATGACAGCTATCATTGATAAAGAACAGCAACTGCTTGGTATCTTTACCGATGGCGACCTGCGCCGCTTGCTAGACAACCATGTCGATATCCATACTACGACCATCGGCGAGGTGATGACCCGCAACCCGGCGACTATCAGCGCCGACGTACTGGCAGCCGAAGGGCTCAAGATGCTGGAAGACCGCAAGATCAGCGGCCTGCTGGTTACCGACAACAGCAAGCTTGTTGGGGCACTAAACATGCATGACCTATTGAAAGCGGGAGTAATGTAATGCAAATCGAAACCCTGTACGGGCCCGTGAGCCAGGCTGTTTATTCCCGTGCTCGCACCATCCAGCTACTGATCTGTGATGTCGACGGTGTGTTTTCCGACGGCCGTATCTACATGGGTAACGACGGCGAGGAGCTGAAAACCTTCCATACCCGTGACGGCTATGGCATCAAATCCCTGATGGGTGCCGGTGTTGAAGTGGCCATTATCACCGGCCGCAAGTCAGCGATTGTCGAGAACCGCATGTCCGCCTTGGGTATCAAGCATGTCTACCAAGGTCAGGACAACAAGCTGGCCGCCTATGAAGATATCATGGCTAACTTGGGTATCTCTCCAGAGCACACCGCCTACATCGGCGATGACCTGATTGACTGGCCAGTGATGGAAAAGATCGGGCTGTCCGTCTGTGTGGCCGACGGCCACCCTCTGCTAGCCCAGCGTGCCGATTTTGTCACCCGTATCCAGGGGGGCTTCGGTGCCGTGCGCGAAGTCTGTGATCTGATCCTGGAAGCCCGGGGAGAATTAGACAAACATAAAGGCTTAAGTATATGACCCTACAACGGCTACTCTATGCACTGCTGATTGTTATCTGTGCGTGGACCGGCTACTACCTGCTGGAGAAACACTGGGCCGACGATGTCCAGGTTTCCCCGGATGCAGAAAAACCGATTTTTACCGGAAAGGCTGTGGTCAATACGTCCTACAATGAATCTGGACTGCGCAGCTACCAGATAGATGCCGACCACCTCGAGCATTTCAGCCAAAGCGGCAATACCGATTTTGTCGAGCCGGTACTGTGGGTCTACAAAGACGGCAAAGAAACCGAATGGCGGATCAGCTCCAACGAGGCACGGCTGGACAAAGAACACATCCTGCAAATGACAGGCAATGTCCGTATATTCAACTTGTTACCGGACTCTGCTGTTCGTGTCATCCAAACCGATACCCTGCGGCTGGACTTGATCAGCAAGGACTTCGACACACCGGATCATGTCATTATTACCGGTGATGCCTTCCAGAATGAAGGAACAGGCATGAAAGGCAACATGGACCGTAACATCGCCACCTTATTGAATAATGTAAAAGGTAGATATGAAGCGCTATAAATTAACTACCCTGCTCTGCCTGTGCCTGAGCACGGCCAGCTGGGCACTGAGTAATGACACCGAGCAGCCTATCTATATCGACTCAGACAACCAAGAGTTAGATATTCAGAAGAATGTCGTCACCTTCACCGGCAATGTCATCCTGCGCCAAGGCAGTATCGATATCCGTGCCGACAAAGTCGTTGTCACCCGCCCAGGGGGCCAGGAAGGCAAGGAAACCATTGATGCCTACGGCAACCCGGCGACATTCCACCAGATCATGGATGACGGCAAACCAATAGACGGCTCAGCCAAGAAAATGCGCTACGAGACCGCAACCGAATTCCTCAAGATGACCGAGGAAGCGATCCTGATCCAGGAAGGTAGTGAGATTAAAGGCAATGTGATCAGTTACCGCATCGACCAGCAAAAACTGGTCGCCGAAAGCGGCAAGAAACAGCGTGTAACGACCATCCTGCAGCCAAACCAGCTGAACAACGACAAGAAGTAACCACGTTATGGCAACCTTAAAAGCACAACACCTGGCCAAGAGCTACAGCGGCCGCAAAGTGGTTTCTGATGTCAGCCTAGAAGTAGAGTCAGGCAAGATTGTCGGCTTACTTGGTCCTAATGGTGCAGGTAAAACCACGTCTTTTTATATGATTGTCGGCCTTGTCGCCCGCGACGAAGGCACCATCACCATCGACGATACCGACATCAGCCTGCAGCCAATGCACAACCGCTCGCGGATGGGTATCGGCTACCTGCCGCAGGAAGCCTCGATTTTCCGCAAGCTGTCAGTCCACGATAACCTGATGGCAGTGCTGCAAACCCGCAAGGAGCTTTCCAAGCGGGAACGACAGGAAAAACTGGAAGAATTGTTGGATGAATTCAACATACAGCACATTCGTAACAGCTTGGGTATGGCACTATCTGGGGGGGAACGCCGACGGGTAGAAATTGCCCGGGCACTGGCAGCCAACCCGAAATTCATCCTGCTGGATGAACCTTTTGCCGGCGTTGACCCTATATCTGTGATCGACATCAAGAAAATCATTGAACATTTGCGCGATCGTGGGCTTGGCGTACTGATCACCGATCATAATGTTAGGGAAACACTGGATGTCTGCGAGCAAGCTTACATTGTTAGCCAGGGGCAGCTGATTGCCCATGGTACGCCATCAGAAGTGCTTAATGATGAACATGTAAAACGAGTCTATCTGGGTGACCAGTTCCGTCTATAGTTAATTTATAGAGGCGTCATGGGCGTCGGAGTGGCAGCAGAGGATTCGTTCACCTTTTGGGTATTAGGCAGCAAGAACCAGCGATAAGAATAAGGTACATACAATAATATGAAAACCTCGCTCCAGCTTAAACTTGGTCAACAATTGGCAATGACGCCGCAGCTCCAGCAGGCTATCCGCTTGCTGCAGCTTTCTACCTTGGATTTGCAACAGGAAATCCAGGAAGCATTGGATGCAAACCCGTTACTCGAGCTGGAAGAAGGAACCCCTGAAGCCACCAACGGCGAAGACGACAGCAGTTCCGCAACGGCCGAGGCTAGCGACAGCAACAATGACGACGGCTTGTCCGACGTTGCCGATACCGAAACCTTCGATACGTCCGATGCCATTGAACAACAGGAAATGCCGGAAGACCTCCCTGTCGATACGACTTGGGACGATGTCTACAGCGCCAGTACCGGCAATACCGGTATCGCCCTTGATGACGATATGCCGGTTTACCAGGGCGAAACGACCGAAAGCCTGCAAGACTACCTGATGTGGCAGGTCGAGCTTACGCCATTTAGCGAAACTGACCGCACCATTGCCACGGCGATCATTGATGCCATCGACGAGAAAGGCTACCTGACCTGCTCTGCCGAAGATATCCTTGAAAGCATGGGCGACGACGATGTCGAGCTCGACGAAGTGGAAGCCGTGCTCAAACGAGTGCAGCAATTTGACCCGCTCGGTGTTGCCTCGCGCAACCTGCAGGAATGCCTGATGCTGCAGCTGGCCACCTTCCAGCCAGATACCCCCTGGCTCGCCGAAGCCCGGATACTGCTAACTGACTACATCGACCTGCTCGCCAACCGCGATTACCGTCAGCTGATGCGCGACACCAAGCTCAAAGAGCCAGAGCTCAAGCAGGTAATGCAGCTTATCCACGGCCTTGACCCACGCCCGGGCAACCGCGTGGTCGCTTCCGACACCGAGTATGTGGTGCCGGATGTATCGGTATTCAAAGACCATGGCAAGTGGGTGGTCACTATCAACCCTGATAGCGTGCCGCGTATCAAGGTGAACCAGCAATACGCCGCCCTGAGCAAAAATACCCGTAACTCGGCGGACAGCCAGTTCATCCGCACCCATTTGCAAGATGCGAAATGGCTGATCAAGAGCCTAGAAAGCCGCAACGAAACCTTATTGAAAGTCGCCCGCTGTATTGTCGAGCACCAACAGGACTTCTTCGAATATGGCGAGGAAGCCATGAAGCCAATGGTACTCAACGATATCGCGCTGGCGGTCGATATGCATGAATCCACCATATCCCGTGTTACGACGCAGAAATACATGCACACACCGCGCGGGATTTTTGAATTGAAATACTTCTTTTCCAGTCACGTCAGCACCGACAACGGTGGCGAGTGTTCATCCACCGCTATCCGGGCCTTGGTGAAAAAGCTGGTTGCCGCCGAAAACCAGGCCAAACCGCTTAGTGACAGCAAGATAGCGACATTACTGGCGGAACAAGGGATCATGGTAGCAAGACGGACCATTGCCAAATACCGTGAATCGCTGGGCATTCCGCCGTCCAATCAGCGAAAACGTCTGCTCTAACAGACGCCAAAAGAAGGAAGATGTCTATGCAAATCAATCTCACTGGCCACCATGTTGAAATCACCCCATCCATGCGTGAGTACGTGGAGACGAAGTTCACCAAGCTAGAGCGGTTTTTCGATAAAATCAATAATGTCCATGTCATCTTGAACGTGGAAAAATTGCAGCAGGTCGCCGAAGCGACCTTGCACATTAACGCTGGAGAAATCCACGCAAAAGCGGATTCTGAAAATATGTATGCCGCTATTGATGCATTAACTGATAAACTGGTTCGTCAACTTAACAAACACAAAGATAAGCTCAACAGCCACTGATATCATGCAACTGAGTAATGTATTGAGCCTGGACTGCACCAAAAGTGCAGTCCCTTGCTCCAGTAAAAAACGCGCCTTGGAAATCATCAGCGAAGTCGCTGCCAAGCACCTAGACCAGAATCCCCAGCCGCTGTTCGAGTGTATGCTCAGCCGCGAGAAGATGGGCAGTACCGGTATTGGTAACGGTATTGCGATCCCGCATGGCCGGATCAGCAGCAGTGACCAAGCCATCGCTGTGCTTATCCAGTGCCAGGATCCGATCCAGTTCGATGCTATCGACAACCAGCCTGTCGATCTGCTGTTTGCTTTGCTGGTTCCCGATGAGCAATGCCAACTGCACCTCAAAACCCTATCCAGCATGGCTGAAAAGCTCAGCAACAAGCAGGTTTGTAAGCAGCTCCGCACCGCAAAAAGTGACGAAGAGCTTTATCAAATACTCACCTGTGATTCATAATGACCCTACACCATCGATGAATGTTAAGGACTGCCAACCATGATGTTAATGGTCGTAAGCGGACGCTCGGGCTCAGGTAAATCCATTGCCCTGCGGGTATTGGAAGATCTGGGCTACTACTGTGTTGATAACCTTCCGGTTAACCTGCTGCCTCAATTCATCGAGACCCAGCAAGGCAACCAGCAAAATATCGCCGTCAGTATTGATGTGCGCAATATGCCGGAGGATCCCGAGGAAATCAGCCATACCCTTGATACCCTCGGTGATGATGTCGATGTCAATGTGATTTACCTCGATGCCGATGACAAAACCCTGGTCAAGCGCTATAGCGAAACCCGTCGCCTGCACCCGCTCTCCCGCCATGGCATGACCTTGGAGCAGGCCATACAGTCGGAAAGTACCCAGCTTTCGAGCCTCAAGGCGCGGGCTGATCTCGTCATCGACACGACGACCAAGTCAATTCATGACCTGAGCGAAACCGTCCGCTCCCGGGTACTCGGCCGCGAGTCACGCGAGCTGATCATGGTGTTCGAGTCATTCGGCTTCAAGCACGGCCTGCCGAACGATGCTGACTATGTGTTTGATGTCCGTTTCCTGCCGAACCCACACTGGATCCCCGAGCTCAAGCCACTGACCGGGCTAGACCAGGAAGTCAAAGACTACCTGTCAGGCCATGCGGAAGTGAGCCAGCTGATCTACCAGGTGCGCAACTTCATCGAAACCTGGCTGCCAATGCTGGAAAAGAACAACCGCAGCTACCTCACCGTCGCGATCGGTTGCACCGGCGGCCAACACCGCTCGGTTTACATCACCCAGCAGCTGGCCGAATACTTCCGCTATGAAGGTCACCAGGTCCAGGTGAGACACCGTACGCTGGAAGCCAAGTCATGACCGTGTTTTCGCGCGAGCTGTTTATCAAGAACCGCCTGGGCCTGCACGCCCGGGCCGCGATCAAGCTGGTCGAGCTGGCACAGAGCTTTGAGTCCTGTATCACCATTAGCAATGGCGAGAAAAGCGCGACGGCCGACAGTGTGATGGGGCTGCTGATGCTTGAGTCGGCCCAGGGCCAGCAAGTCTTGGTGTGTGCCGAGGGCGGCGATGCCGAGCAAGCAATCAATGCCGTCAGTACCCTGATCGAAGCCGGCTTCGACGAAGAAAGCTAGCCCGCGGCAACACATTCCCTGCCCATCTTCCTCTGGGCAGGCAATTCTTCAATAATTCATCAATTCCTCTCACATCTGGTGAGACAACACCCTAACGATTGCGTTAAAATTCAATTTATTGCGCTGTTATACCGTCCAGTCATCCACCCTTTGCATTCAGGATACACTGGGGTATTTCACATCCGAGTCATTTGGGGTACTGCATACAATGGCCGATGTCATCGATCAAGATCAAACTCACCAAACGCTGCAAGAAGTCAACCAGGCGCTAGAAAACGGCATGTTTGTCCATGTCCGCCGTATGCTCCAGGATATGGAGCCGGAAGATATCGCCCACCTGCTGGAGGCCTCCCCCCCCAAAGAACGCCAGGTTCTGTGGCAACTGACCGATCCCGAAGAACAGGGCGAAATCCTCGACGAGCTGTCAGAAGACGTCAAGGACGGCATTGTTGCCCAGATGGCGCCAGACAAACTGGCGGCGGTTACCGAAGGCATGGAAACCGATGATGTTGCCTACGTGCTGCGTAGCCTACCTGATAGCAAATATCAGGAAGTGCTGGCCCAGATGGATGCCACCGACCGGCACCGGGTCGAGAAAGCGCTAGCCTACCCGGAAGAAACGGCCGGCGGGATCATGAGCACCGACTTCATCACCATCCGCAGTGATGTCACCGCCGATGTGGTACTGCGTTACCTGCGAATGAAAGGCGAGCTGCCGGAAGCAACCGACGCCTTATACGTGGTGGATCAGAACGAGAAACTGATCGGCCACCTGTCACTGGCAACCCTGATCACCACCCAGCCGGATACCGAAATCCATGATGTGATGGACGATGCCGACGAGGCGATCCCGGTTGATATGGACGATGGCGAAGTGGCCAACCTGTTCGAGCGCCGAAATTGGCTCTCGGCCCCGGTTGTCGATGCCGACGACCAGCTTGTCGGCCGTATCACCATCGATGACGTGGTTGATATTATCCGTGA
The DNA here is from genome assembly GCF_056160145.1 of Photobacterium sp. ABD4_091. Taxonomy (NCBI): domain Bacteria; kingdom Pseudomonadati; phylum Pseudomonadota; class Gammaproteobacteria; order Vibrionales; family Vibrionaceae; genus Photobacterium; species Photobacterium sp. ABD4_091. The sequence goes on from NZ_JBSWWQ010000001.1 coordinate 1,240,747, forward strand.
AGATGCCGAGCACTCGATGATGAGTATGGCCGGTATGGATGACGATGAAGACACCTTTGCGCCGGTGGTCAAATCGGCCAAGCGACGCAGCATCTGGCTCGGGGTCAACGTGCTGGCTGCGCTGGCCGCGGCATCCGTCTCCAACCTGTTCGAAGACACGCTAGAGCAGATGGCAGCGATTGCCATCCTGATGACCATTGTTCCCTCGATGGGTGGTGTTGCCGGCAACCAGACCGTGGCATTGGTGATCCGGGGTTTGGCTGTAGGCCATATCGGTGAAACCAACACCCGCTGGCTGCTGAGCAAAGAAGCGCGTGTCGGCCTGCTCAACGGTATCTTGTGGGCGGCGATCATCGGCGGTGTGGTCGTGCTGTGGAAAGGCAACCTGCTGCTGGGCGCCATCATTGCCGGCGCGATGCTGACCAACCTGCTGGTTGCGGGTGTGGCCGGGGTCTGTATCCCGATCCTGCTCAAGAAGATGAACATCGACCCAGCACTGGCTGGCGGGATGGCCCTGACCACCATCACCGACATTGTCGGCCTGTCGGTCTTCCTCGGCTTGGCGACCCTCTTTCTTGTCTAAACAGTTTGTGTAAATCGCCAAGCCCGAACGGCACATATAAAAAAGCGAGAGCAGAAATGCTCTCGCTTTTTTGTAACTCTAGTAACGAGTTCCTGGAACCTAGACCCTAGAAACAGCCTCTTCTAGGAACTAGGATCTATAATCTAGGATCCCGAGGGCTTATTCGCCCGCAATCTTCATGCTTTCAAGCAGCATCGAGCCGGTTTGGATCTGGCTGCGGGTTTCGGTATCGCTACCGATCGCCACGATGTTCTGCATCATATCTTTAAGATTACCGGCAATGGTGATTTCGCTTACCGGGTATTGGATTTCGCCGTTTTCCACCCAGAAACCGGCTGCACCGCGTGAGTAGTCGCCAGTGACGATGTTAACACCCTGTCCCATCAGCTCGGTCACTAGCAGGCCGCGATCCATCTTCTTGAGCATCTGCTCGAAGCTCTCGCCAGTTGAGTTCACCAACCAGTTGTGGATACCACCGGCATGGCCGGTTGGCTGGCGACCCAGTTTGCGGGCTGCGTAGCTGGTCATCAGGTAAGACTGCAGGCGACCGTCTTGGATGATCTCCAGATCTTTGGTTGCCAAGCCTTCGCTGTCAAACGGCGTACTGGCCATGCCGCGCAGGATATGCGGGCGCTCGCTAATGTTCAGCCATTCAGGGAAAATTTGCTCTCCCAGCTTATCAAGCAGGAATGATGACTTGCGGTACAGGTTCGAGCCGCTGATACCCATCACCAAATGACCGAACATACCGGTCGCAATATCGGCGGCAAACATCACCGGTGCTTCGCGAGTGGACAGTTTCTGCGGGTCGACTCGGCTAGCGGTACGTTCAGCCGCTTCCTGACCAACTCGCTCAGGTGTCCATAGCTCATTAGCACGGCGTGCCGTGGTGTAGCTGTAGTCACGCTCCATCTCACCGTTCTTGCCTTCGGCAATCACACAACAGCTGGTGCTGTGACGGCTGGATGCATAGCTCGCCAGCATACCGTGGCTGTTACCGTACACACGAATACCATAGTGGCTGTCGTAGCTGGCACCATCACTCTGCTTGATGCGAGGGTCGAACTCTAGTGCGGCCTGCTCAGCTCGGGCAGCAATTTCGGCAGCATGATCAGGCTCTGGCTCATCCGGGTGGAACAGGTCCAGATCAGGAATATCCTTGGCCATCAACTCAGCCGGTCCAGGCCCTGCAAACGGGTCCTCCGATGTATAACGAGCAATATCCAGCGCAGCTGCCACGGTTTGGGCAATCGCCTTCTCGCTCAAGTCAGACGTCGAAGCGCTACCTTTACGCTGGCCACGGTATACCGTGATGCCAAGGGCACCGTCACTGTTAAACTCAACATTCTCGACCTCGCACATCCGGGTCGATACGCTGATCCCTGTGGTTTTGTTGATGGCCACTTCTGCTGCATCGGCTTGCTGACCGGCAACTTCCAGCGCTTTTGCCACCGCTGCCTCTAGTTCCACACGCTGCTGAGCAACCTGTTCTCTCACGTCCATAATTATTATCTCAATAATGGCCCCAACCTATATCGCTGCATAGCAACGCACGAGGTAAGCCAATGAAATTGGTATTACTCTTAGGATAACACTGCACAGGTGGATTTTGCGCCCCAAATCACGATTAAACTGGTAAAATAAAAACCAAATGCAAAATTCATGAGCCAGTTATGAGCCGTAAAAACCAAAAAGCCCCATGGGAACCGGAAGAAGAAATCATCTGGGTAAGTAAATCCGAGATGAAGCGCGACATGGAAGCCCTGCAAAAGCTAGGAGAGGAACTTGTTAACCTCAAGCCTAATGCCTTGGCGAAAGTGCCTCTTGATGAAGAGATGCTTGAAGCGGTCAAAGACGCGCAGCGCTTCAACAAAGAAGCCCGCCGTCGCCAACTACAGCGTATCGGTAAGCTGATGCGCCAAGTTGAAGTTGAGCCTATCCAAGCGGCACTGGACAAGATCAACAACAAACACAACCAAGCGACAGCTGAGCTGAAGAAGCTAGAGCAAAAGCGTGAAAAGTTGATTGAAAACGGCGACAGCATGATCAATGCCATCTTGGTTGATCACCCTGATGCAGACCGCCAGCGCCTACGCCAGCTAGTTCGCCAGGCCAATAAAGAAAAGGCCCAGAACAAGCCAGCAAAAGCCTACCGCGAAATCTTCCAGTACCTAAAAGAGCTGTATCTGGAAGACTAAAATCAGACACCCCATTTTAAAGCTTGGGGCAAGGCTTGATTTCAAAGCTTACCCGCCATGGACGGCGGGTTAGAGCTACAAGGAAGTATTTATGCGTCTTTGATATCAAGTCTTGGCTCAAAGCGATAACAAAGTGTCGGATAAAAAAAGCCAGCTGACGCTGGCTTTTCTTTTACTGGGTACCGCCGACTGTCATCGACTCGACTTTCAGGGTTGGCTGACCAACGCCGACAGGAACACTCTGCCCCGCCTTACCACAGACACCGACCCCACGGTCGATATCCAAGTCATTACCGACCATCGACACCTGCTGCATCGCCTCGATGCCACTGCCAATTAGGGTTGCACCTTTGATTGGACGGGTGATCTTACCGTTTTCGATCAAGTAAGCTTCCGATGCCGAGAACACAAACTTACCAGAGGTAATATCAACCTGACCACCACCGAAGTTCGGCGCGTAAACACCCTGCTTGACGCTGGCAATGATCTCTTCCGGCGAGTGCTCGCCTGGTAGCATGTAGGTATTGGTCATACGCGGCATCGGCAAGTGTGCGTAAGACTCACGGCGGCCGTTACCCGTCGGCGCGACGCCCATCAGGCGAGCATTAAGCTTGTCCTGCATATAACCTTTGAGCTTACCGCCCTCCACCAACACGTTGTACTGGCCCGGAGTACCTTCGTCATCAATATTGAGCGAGCCACGACGATCTTTCAGGGTGCCGTCATCGACAATGGTACATAGGCTTGATGTTACCTGCTGGCCCATCTGACCCGAGAACATCGACGATCCCTTGCGGTTGAAATCGCCTTCGAGGCCATGACCGACCGCTTCGTGCAGCAATACGCCCGGCCAACCTGCACCGAGTACCACTGGCATGGTTCCTGCCGGTGCTTCATCGGCATCGATATTGATCAGCGCCTGGCGGATAGCCTCATCGGCATAGTTCAGAGCCACCGATTTGCCGTTGGCTTCTTCGGTCTGGAAGTATTCGTAGCCATAACGACCACCACCGCCAGCACTACCGTGCTCACGCTTGTCACCCTTCTCAATCAATACGCTGATAGACAGGCGAACCAACGGACGGATATCCGCCGCATAGGTGCCGTCCAACGCCGCCACCAGCACCTGCTCGTAAACGCCATTGATACTGACAGACACTTCCTTAACCAAAGGCTCTTTGGTGCGGATGTAACGGTCGATTTCTTCCAGCAGAGCAATCTTCTGATGCTTGTCGAAGCTGTCCAACGGATTGACTGGCGCATAGATGCCATTGGCCATTATCGGAGCAAATGCCTTGACCTGACCATTACCACCGCTACGGGTAATACCACGGGCCGCTTTGGCAGATTGCTGCAAGGCAAGCTGGTTGATTTGATCAGAGTAAGCGAAGCCTGTCTTCTCGCCAGACACCGCCCTTACACCGACACCTCGGTCAATGTTAAACGAGCCATCTTTAATGATGCTGTCTTCAAGCACCAGAGACTCATGCCAGCATGACTGGAAATAGATGTCGGCATAATCAACATTGCGTGCCGCCACCAGTCCCAATACCTGATTAAGCTCTTCACGTCCTAACCCAGATTGGGCCAGCATTGTGTTTTCTACAGTTTCCAGCGTCATTTAATTTGCTCTTATATTCATTGCCACCCGGCCCCTCTGCCGGTCAGCCTTCACGATGCTGAACACTAAATCGCGCGTGCTCAACAAGTGGCATATTTGTTCGGATCGCCTTGCACAAATCAAGGTCGATATCGGCCACCATGACCCCCGTCCCCTGTTGCTGGCAAGCAACGACCTGACCCCACGGGTCAACAATCATTGAATGGCCCCAGGTTTCACGCTGTTCATTGTGCTCACCCCACTGAGCGGCAGCGACCATCCAACACTGGGTTTCAACAGCACGGGCCCTCAGCAGTAGCTCCCAATGCGCCTTACCGGTTACCTTGGTAAAGGCAGCAGGTACGACAATAATGTCAGCTCCCTGCTCACGCAATGCCGCATAAAGTTGTGGGAACCTGACATCATAACAGATAGATAAACCAATATTGCCATACGGCGTAGGGATTACCTTGGTTTCGCGGCCAGCCCGGAAGGTGTCAGATTCACGATAGCTGTGATGGGCATCGTCGATCTCCACATCGAACATATGCAGCTTATCGTAATGCCCCTGAAGCAAACCCTGATCATCGAACAGCAAAGCCGTCGTGGTGATCGCCCCATCATGCTGGCGGATAGGCATAGAGCCTATCAGCACCCAGATCCCCAGTTGCTTGGCCAAAGCGGCCACTTGCGCCTGCAGCGGGCCTTCGCCCAGTGGCTCGGCGTGGGTCTGGTAGTCCTCGCGGGAACCAAATACCAAGCAATTTTCCGGCGTGACAACCAGCTTGGCACCCTGTAGCTGCAGGCCCTTGAGTTTCATCTTCAGGTGCTTGAGGTTTATCTCAGGATCCGCCCCCGAAGTCATTTGTACAATACCGAATTTAGCCATCTGCATTCTCCCTTTGCTGCCGCTATCAAGCCACCAATTACAGTCGCCTGGCGGATATTGTTGTTATTTCCCTTCTTTGTCTTTGAGCATCTCAGAGACATTGTATTCGCCCGTGAAGCGCGACTGCTCGGTCACCAACGGCGAATCAATCGGCCCTTTCACCACATAGTTAACTTGGGTAAATACATCCAGAACGGGCGACAGTGCCGTTGATATAGCAAAGACATATATTGCTGTCTGAGGTGCCACCGCAAACGCGGTCAGGACGGGAATACCTGATGTAAAATCAGGGATAAATCTCACCTTCGCATCTACTGTCTCATTGACAAGATTAGCACTTCCGCGGATAAACATGTCGCCGGCAAGTGCTTGCATTTTAATATTGTCAGTTTCAAACCGGCCATTTTCTATCCGACCGCTGCCGCGGATATAGTTGAAGGCCAAGCCTTCGTCAAAAATCCCTGAGAAATCAAGCTGCATCCGGCGGATCAGCGAATCGATACTGAACAGGCCAAGCAAACGGCCCGCCCCGCCAATATCACTGATAACCCCTTGCCCGGTTTCCGATTTGAGCTCACCCGTCAATGTCTCTCGGTGCATCGACCATGGCGCGCCCTGCCACTGAATAGAGGCATAGGTACTGAATTTAGCCCCCTGGATCCCGCCTGTAATGCCAAAGCGCCCCATCAAGTCAGAGCTGTTCTGGCCATCGATATCAAAGGCGATCTGGGTTTCACTGCGATCGCCATCGAGGCTCCAGTGACCATCCAGATTCAGTGAGGTTGCCCCAGAATCAACGGTAAAGTTTCTCAACTCTAGCATGTTGCCTTCACGGCGCAGCTTGCCGGAAACCTCCCCGAGGCGGTAACCCTGCAGCCAGGCATCACGCAACATTAAATCAATCTCAGGCATGTTGGCCATCATGCTGTGGTCAAAATCCGTCGCCGCAGGGATATCTCGCTGCGGCTTGTATTTCTCTTTCGGCTTTTCTACGTCCACCTGAGGCAGGTTAAGGTGGAAGGTCTCAACCGCCAAATCCAAAGGCTGGCCCTTCGGCCAGCGGGCCTGGCCTTTCGCCTCCCGGCTATCCAGATGGAACTGCCATGTATCTGCAAGTTGCTTGGCAGAAAAATTAACCCGGTTCCAGTCCAGCGAGGCCAGCTTTATCTGACGCACGTTCGCCTCGATGCGGGTTGGCAAAGGGATATCCGGCTTCGCTGATGCACTGCCAGAGGCGGCATCCGCTTCCACTTTATCATGTACCGCCGAGATCAAATCAACCCAGCGGTCACCATCAACTCTGTCAGCCACAATATCCAAGCCATGTTCACCATGCTTGAGCGGGTGCAAGGCCGTTTTGCCGATTGCCATCTGGCTGGCATCGATATTGAGCTTGTCGCCGGCCAGGTTGATCTTGGCCTGGTAAGCCACGCCCGGCAGATGTGCCTTGCCCTCCAGCGACTGGCCGTTGCCTGTCACATCAAGTTTGAAGGCATCAGGGCTGCCGGCATTGAATGCCAATGGGTAAGGCAAACTGCTCACCGCTTCTTTCAGCGCGGCCTGAATACCGACCTGGTATTCAAAACCGGTATCATTGAGATCAACCCCGACCGTGCCTTGCCAGCGACTCCGCCCAGTTACTTTCGCCAACAGTGGATCTTGCACCTGCTGCTGGAGGGTTTCTACCTGCCAGTCGCCATCCAGCGCGACATCAACCCGGTAGCCCTCGTCGACACTGTTGCCAGTGAAGCCGACATTGACCGGTTGTGCCAATAGGTTGGCCGTAATGCTCTCGGCCGACACCTTGTCGTCATCAAACTCAATGGTGCCGGTTGCCCCTTCAAGAACCAGCGGAGGCGCATCCAGCTGTACCCGGTTGCCCGCCAGTTCGGCGCTACCCCATGCCCTGACATCTTCACCCTCGAAAGGAATATCGAGCTTGAACCGAGAAGTCACCGGGCCGCTGACCTGCACCGTTGTCAATGCTGCGCCGACCGAGTCGACCAACGGGGTCGCCAACATGTAATCTCGCACCTGCTCACCCTCGGCGGCTACATCGACGGTCAGTTTCAGGTGGCCGTCACTGCTGAGCTCGGCATCGCCAGTCACCCTGGAGGCCGTCGCCCCCATGGTCTTGGCGTGCGTGGCATCGAGGTACATAAAATCGTTTTCAAACAGCAGATCCAGCTTGAGGTCGGTCAGCTCTGGCCAAGCGGTATCAAAGCTGAACTTGCCTTGGCGCAGTGGAACAAACGCCTGGAATACCCCGTCATGGTTACCGTAGGGGAAATCCGACAGCTCGCCGTACCACAGCAGCTGTGCCGACTCGGCCTGCCCGCCGCGGATCGCCGCCGACAGGTAATCGGTCAGGCTGCGGCCCAGCGCCAAGGTTGGCAAATAGCGCCATGTTTCACCGGCATTGTTCAGGCTGGCTTCGCCGTAGAATGACAGCCAGGACGGTGCATCAGCTGGGAAGTCCAAACGGAACTGGCCATCCACCTTGAGGTGCGGAGTCGCGACATCAATCTTGTCGCTCCACAAACGCCAACCACCTTCACCGACCTGCCAATAAGCCGTCACATCTGCCGCTTTGATGTTTAGCGGCGCCTGGAAGACTTCGCCATAGGGCAGCTCATCATCTTGCAGGCTAACAATAGCGCGGCCACCTTGGGTGTTGCCTGCCACTACAGCATCCAACTTGTGGATCCCAGGCAGCAGCTCCCATTGTTTCAAGCCTAGCTGGCTGACATGGAAAGAAAATTCAGGTGCATCGCTGCCAGTAGCAGCCGCGCGGATATCACTGATCTGCCCTGACGGCTGCAGCGTCGACAATACGTCAACCAACTCGCTGTCATCGGGCAAAAACGTGACGAACGGCTGGAGGTTCTCGAGGGAAAGGTGGCTAGCAGCCAACTTCCAGCCGCCTGGCAACCAGCTGGCAGCAATATCAAATGCCGGCCAGAGCGTGTCATCGGTCTCCAACACCATCTGGTCGCTGTCAATGCGCCAGCCCGGCTCACCGTCTTGGTTTGCTAGCGGCTCGAGTTGCACCAAGCCCTGGCGGACCCGGAACTGGTGCTTGTCTTCGCCCAGCTGCCAACGCAGGAAACTGTCATCAAGCTTGACCAAGCTCTGTTTCAACTTACCGCCCGACAGGGTCAGCCAAACTTCGGCATTGAGGTTGCTGCCGGTAATATTGGCATCGGTGAGGTGCTGCTTGTTGAGCCATGGCGTCACAGACAGGTTACGTGCCTGCAGGTAAATATCACCGGACATCTTGGCCCAAGAGCGGTTGTCGGACAGGTTAGCAATCACTTGCATCTGGCTGAAGTGGGTGTCGGCGATACTGACAATCCCTTCCGCCCGGCGCTGGCGGTTGTGGGTATCCCACTTGAGCTCTTTGATATCGACCGTCAGCTTCTCGTCTGCTGGCGACATCAAGGTTATATCGGAGTTGCGGACCGAGAACTGGCCAAGCTGGACAAACAGCAGCTCTTCCAGCCGCTCGACAGTTGCCATTTGGCTTTGATCTGAACTGGCACTATTGCGACTGTCACTGCCCGACAGGCGGGTAAGATCCAGGCTCAGCTCGTCAATGCGGATGTCCTGGAAGACTGGGCTAAGGCTGAGTACCGACCCCAGCATATCAAGCTGCATCGAGACATCGCCGACCTTGACCAGCGACTCGGGTGCGCCCGGCAGGTTGACTTTGACGCCCTGCAGCACCAGCGACGGGCCGAAGTTACGCCAATGGCCCTCGACCAGCTCTAGGTCGAGATCCATGTCGATTTGCTCGGAGGCCCACTGGCGGATCGGCTCGCGGTATTCATTGAGCTGGGGAAGGAAAAATCGCAGACCGCTAATCGCAACAGCGGCCAGTACCAACACTGTCAGTACCAGCCACATCAATCCACGCGCCAGTCGAACTGGAACTGTTGTCACTCTATTGCTCCGCTTTACATCATCACGACATCAAACTGTTCTTGCACGTACAGCGGCTCTGCCTTGATTTTCACCTGCTTGCCAATGAAGACTTCCAGCTCGGCAAGGGCATGGTACTCATCACCGGCCAGTGCTTCGGCCACCGCCGGGGACACATAGACAACGAAACGGTCTGCGTCGTAGGCACGGTTAACCCGGGTGATTTCACGCAGGATTTCGTAGCAGACACTTTCCACTGTCTTCACAGTGCCACGCCCCTCACAGGTCGGGCAGGTATCACACAACACATGCTCGATGCTCTCGCGGGTACGCTTGCGTGTCATCTCGACCAAGCCCAGCTGGGTAAAGCCATTGATGTTGGTCTTAACCCTATCGTAGGACAAGGCTTGCTCAAGCGCCATCAACACCCGGCGACGGTGATCGTCGTGGGCCATATCGATAAAGTCGATGATGATGATCCCGCCCAAGTTACGCAGGCGAAGCTGGCGGGCAATGGCCTTGGTGGCTTCGATATTGGTATTGAAGATAGTCTCTTCAAGGTTGCGGCGGCCGACAAAGGCACCGGTGTTGATATCGACCGTGGTCATCGCCTCGGTCTGGTCGATGATCAGGTAACCACCAGACTTCAGCTCGACCTTGCGGTCCAGCGAGCGCTGGATTTCATTTTCCGTTTCGAACAAGTCAAAAATTGGCTGCTCGCCGGCATAGTATTCCAGCTTTTCGCTGAGCTCCGGCACAAACTCATCGGTAAATTCTTTTAGCTTCTCGAAACCCAAGCGGGAATCGACCTGGATGCAATCAAGCTCGGTGCCAACAAAGTCACGCAAAATACGCTGCGCTAGACCAAGCTCTCCGTAAAGCATGGATTTCGGCTTATACTTAGCACGGCGCTCAAGCACTTTGCGCCATAGGTGTTTGAGGAAAGCCGCATCTTGCGCCATTTCTTCATCGGTCGCCCCTTCAGCAGCGGTACGGATGATGAAACCGCCCAGATCGTCGCAGTACTCATTGACTACGGCTTTGAGGCGCTCGCGTTCTTCCTCGCTCTCGATACGCTGCGAAACGCCGACATGGCTTGCCCCCGGCATGAACACCAAGTAGCGAGATGGCAACGTCACATCCGTCGTCAGACGGGCACCCTTGGTACCTAGCGGATCTTTGACCACCTGCACCACCAAGTCCTGCCCCTGGCGGACCAACTCAGAAATATCGCGCACCTGAAACTGCTGCTTCTCGTTCTCCGCCACACACTCGGTATGCGGAACAATATCAGATGCGTGCAAGAACGCCGCTTTTTCCAAGCCGATATCAACAAAGGCCGCCTGCATTCCCGGGAGAACGCGGCTGACACGCCCTTTATAAATATTGCCGACGATCCCGCGCTTGGACTCACGTTCAATATGAACTTCCTGCAGGGTTCCCGACTCGACCATTGCGACACGAGTTTCACTCGGGGTCACGTTAATTAGCAGCTCTGTGCTCATGGTTGCCTCTAAATTGATAAATCTAAAAAGTCTTGAACCATGATGTCGGTTTCCACCAAGGGTAACCCCACCACAGCGTAATAACTGCCATCGATACGTTCGACGAACTTGCCGCCGATCCCCTGAATGCCGTAGCTCCCTGCTTTGTCTTGCGGCTCACCACTTTGCCAGTAGTCTTCTATTTCTTTATCTGACAGTGTTTTGAACCACACATCGGTCACGACCAAGCGTGTTTCCCGGCGCTCATCACTGGCGACAGTCACTGCCGTCATCACCTGATGGCGCTTACCTGACAGCAGGCGAAGCATCTGCCGGGCATCGTCAAAATCCTTGGGTTTTTCCAAGATACGATCACCCGACACCACAATAGTATCTGCGCCCAATACCGGCGCCTTGCCATCGACAGCCGCAACGCCAGCCAACGCCTTATCGACAGACAAGCGCTGAACATAATCTGCCGGCGATTCGCCAACCTGGTGCTGTTCTTCAACATCCACCACGACCCGCTCAAACTGGTAGCCGAGCTGGGTCAGGAGTTCTTTGCGGCGCGGCGAGCCCGAGGCCAAGTAAAGTTGCGGTGTCGACATGATATCATTCATTTGGTTTTGTGTGATAAATCAATACGATCCATTCAAGCACGTACGATGTGTCTGGATACACCCTAGCACTGAACGGATCCCATTTGGAAACTAATTTAACGAATTGAGAGCCTGCGACGCATCCGCCTCAACAGCAGGAATAACCAAGGCCATAACAAGAAGTTAAGAAGAACAGCCCACAGCCTTTCCGGATCAAACGTGATCACCGAGACCAGGTATTCGGCCCAGAACTCGACCAGCTTGCCACCGAGCGTCAACAAGGCCACCAGCATCGCCTGCTGCCATAATGAAAGGTTACGCAATACTTGGAAGTTTAGCGCAACGATGTAGCAGAGTACCGACATCATCAGCCCCCGCACGCCCAGCGTCGAGCCGAGCATCAAATCCCACAGCAGGCCCAAAATCAATGCCGTACCGACATTGACCCGGTGGGGCAAGGCCAGTACCCAGTAAAACGCGACCAGAACCACCCAGGATGGGCGGAACGGCTCCAGCTCCCCCGGCCAAGGGGCAGCCTGCAGGATCAGCGCAATCAAAAACGAAAGCCAAATCCAAATTCGGCCATTAGCGCGACTATTCGCCACTGTTGAACTCTCCCTCTGTCAAGGTCTCACGCGGGGTCGGCCATACCAGCAACAGGTAACGCAGGCGATCGAATTGCACCGTCGGCTTTGCCTTGATTTGGGCAAACGGGCGCTTGTTGTCGAACGAAAACTCGGTCACGTTCGCAACCGGGTAGCCTTCCGGGTAGCGTCCCCCCAAGCCGGAGCTCACCAGCAGATCACCCACTTGTATGTCAGTGCTGCTCGGGACGTGCTCAAGCTGGATCTGATCAATTTGGCCGCTGCCAGAGGCAATCACCCGGATATCATTACGCACCACCTGCACCGGGATCGCATGGGTCGGATCGATCAGCAGCAAGACCCGGCTGTTGTGGGCGCCCACATAGGCAACCTGGCCGACAATCCCCTTTTCGTTGATCACCGGCTGGCCTTCGTAGACCCCGTCTACCCGGCCCTTGTCGATCATCACCTGGTGGCTGTATGGATCTGAATCCACCGCCATCACCTCGGCGATAAGCTTCTTCTCGTCACGGACAAACGGCGAGCCCAATAGCTCACGCAGGCGCTGGTTTTCTTGCTTTAGCTGCTCGAGCAGCAAGACATCGCTCTGCTGAACCAGCAGATCACGTTGCAAGGCTTTGTTTTCTGCCAGAAGACGCCGATGGGAGCTGAACTGTCCGGAAACACCACCGAGAAAATCACGCGGCAGGTTAGCTGCATATTGCAACGGGGAAATGGCCGAGTTGAGCAGGTAACGGACGTTGGCAAAGGCGTCAAGACGACTGTCGGCCAGCATAAGGCCAACCGACAGTAAAATGGCTAGAAACAGGCGCAGTTGCAGGGAAGGGCCCCTGCCAAAGATAGGTTTCATGTAACACTATAACCTGTTTGTCGACATGCCCGGGCGGGCATTATTCTTCGCTGAATAGATCGCCACCGTGCATGTCGATCATTTCCAGAGCCTTGCCGCCACCACGGGCAACACAAGTTAGCGGCTCTTCGGCCACAACCACTGGAATACCGGTTTCTTCGGTCAGTAGACGGTCCAGGTCACGCAGTAGCGCACCACCACCAGTCAGAACCATACCGCGCTCGGAGATATCCGATGCTAGCTCTGGCGGACACTGCTCCAGTGCTACCATCACGGCTGATACGATACCTGTTAGCGGCTCTTGTAGCGCTTCTAGGATTTCGTTTGAGTTCAGGGTAAAGCTGCGTGGCACACCTTCAGCCAGGTTACGGCCGCGTACTTCGATTTCACGCACTTCGTCACCCGGGTAGGCCGAGCCGATTTCGTGCTTGATGCGCTCAGCCGTCGCTTCACCGATCAGGCTGCCGTAGTTACGACGCACATAGTTGATGATCGCTTCGTCGAAACGGTCACCACCGATACGTACTGATGATGAGTACACCACACCGTTTAGCGAGATAACCGCCACTTCAGTGGTGCCGCCACCGATATCGATCACCATCGAACCGGTTGCTTCAGAAACTGGCATACCTGCACCGATTGCTGCCGCCATTGGCTCGTCAATCAAGTACACTTCGCGCGCGCCTGCACCCTGCGCAGATTCACGGATAGCACGGCGCTCAACCTGAGTCGAGCCACAAGGTACCGCAACTAGAACTCGTGGGCTTGGACGCAGCAGGCTGTTGTCATGCACCTGCTTGATAAAATGCTGCAGCATTTTCTCAGTAACGTAAAAGTCCGCGATTACACCGTCTTTCATCGGACGGATTGCCGCGATATTACCCGGAGTACGGCCCAGCATCTGCTTGGCGTCGTGACCGACTGCGGCCACACTCTTGGTTGCTCCGGCACGATCCTGGCGGATCGCTACTACTGATGGTTCATCCAGTACGATGCCCTGTCCTTTGACATAAATAAGGGTATTGGCTGTACCCAAGTCAATAGACAGGTCATTAGAAAACATGCCACGAAGTTTTTTAAACATAGTCTTCGGCTAATCCTGCAAGCTCACAAATTCGTTAAATTGCGCTAAATGTATCAAGGGGTGCGGATCGAGACAAGGCAAGGATTGTCAAACCTGCCACAGATCGGCATTTTATTTAATTGAGCATTGTATTAATGCCCTTTTCACCGCGGTAGAGCACACGATCGTTACCCCGGTAGGCACCGAAGGTCACTGTCGCGTGCGGGCTTTCGTCGCCCTTACCGCGCCAATCGAAGGTCAACCATGGCTGATAATTGCTGTGTTCGCCGGAAGGGCCGCTTTTACAGGCAATGTCCGGCTCGCCGTCTATCGCCATTGGGCTATCACCGATAACCTTCTGCCAGAACTTCACCTGCTCACGGTAAATCGGCTTGTTCCCATTCCCATCATCCTTTGGGATGGCAGGTACAGCAACAAATTGCCCCGGTTGGGTTACCCCTGATTTTACATTTCCTGACCCGTCAGTGTACGAGGCACGTGTCACGGCAATGTCAGAGTGGGAAAGAATTTGTTTGCAAGACAGGCTGCCATCAAAGGCCGACACACCATCCAGTTTGTTAGTCACAAAATCCCCCCCATCCCAGTATTCGACCCGAAGCGGGATCGACAGTCGACTATCGAAGCGGCCGGAGACATCATCCAGCACCATACGGCCATAGCGGGTATGGAAGGTGGCAAATGCCATTGCCCCCCTGGAGTTGGCATCAGAGCACCCATCCTTGCTGGCATCACAAGGCTGCAGCGTGATATCCGCGTCGATTTCGGGGTAGCCAATAGCGTCAGCCTCACTGGCACTTAATTCTTCGCGCAGGATACCCAGCGCGACATCATACGGCCCGTCAGGCTGTGTCGTTTCGGCCTTACCTAGTGAAGCGACGCTTTTGACATCGCGCTTAAAGGCAAGGTTGAAGCTGTCCACCGTAATGTAGGCGCCGTTCCAGCTTTTCTGCCAACCGCTTTTCTTGAGCGAACTCCCCCAATCGACCCGACCGGTAAGGTCGTTAGACAGTGGGTAGCCAGCCGCCGTATCTATCGCCGCGATTTCCAAGCCGACTTGTTTGCTTGGCTCAAATTCGCCGTAGTTGTTCGTTGGCCTGCCATCAGCATTCTGCGCTTCCACCTTGAACCAGGCAGAAAAAGGTTGGTTCATGTAAACAAAAGATTGACCAGCTGGGTACTGCTTATCACTATTGGCCGAAACAATAGCAAAAGCATCCGGATAGAAGCGACCTACCGGTCGATAGCCCGTGTTTAGCGTCATTCCTAGGTATTCACCTTGGGTCGATGCCTGCAACTTGATGCTACCGACCTCATTCCACTTGGCTGTGAACGCCTTGTCTTTTATGGCTACGTTGCTCAGTGATGTGCTGGTCAGGTTCCCGCTGACCGCTCCCGCCTTGTCCGGTGAGTGTGGTCTTACACCGTCCCCGGTAGGAATAGAAAGCGCCACCGTAGCCTGCGGGGCATCACTGGCGTAAAAATTCTGGGTAACTGCCCTCTGGCATAAGCTCCGGCTATCCACCATCGCTGTGGCGTTGCCATTGTCATCGATATCACTGTTATCCAAATCGTCCTTGAGCCAGATAACAGGCTTCACCTTGGCATTGAATTCCTTGCCCGCAGGGATAAAGGCATTGCCGGTTGATGCGGTACCCGTTGCCGACTCAATTGAGTACTCCCCTGCATTACACAAGGCAAAAGTATAGGGGCGTGACCAAACCGACTGGGTACCCTCCAAGCGGGTCCAGTCACCGATACTGGCTTTACTCAACAGTTGGCCCTGCGGCAAGATTTCACAGCCTTTGTCCAAGGTACAATTAGGGTCATGGATGGTTAACGACGTCTTGCCCGCATCCAGGTAACGTAGCTGGGCATCAGCAACTCCTTTGTCAAAGTTGAGCTCTACCTCTTCAACGCTCCAGCCGCTGTCCAGGTCATTAATGACCGGCTTTCTCAGCTCCAGCTGATGGCTATTGCTGCTGCTCAGCCCTTGGCTTGGCGCAATGTAGGCCGTCGAAAGCTTCAGGGTTCTGTTGCCTTCGTAACCGACAGCGACTTTATCCTTGTTTGCCCCGTCTGTATCACTACAAGATTTCGCGGTAATCGTGATATCGGTCGGTTTGCCAGCAACAGCGGGGATATGGCCGCTGTTGATATCAAACTTGAACGGCACAAAGCTGTACCGCCCGGAGTCATTCTCATCGGCATCAACCGACAGGCTTGCGGTCGCGACTATGGTGCCGACGGCATCACTCTGCAGCCACAGCGAAACGATACCGTTGCTATCAACGGAGAAGGCGTGCGTTTGGCTAACATCCAGCTTGCCGCTCTCCCCGCCCTCCTGCTGCAGGTACCAATAGGCTTTGTTGGCCGTATTGAGGTTGGTCGATACATTGACCTTGCCACTGTAGCTGCCAGCGGGCTGGCCTGACTTATCCTGTACCTGGAACCGTACTAATTGCCTATCGCAGGTTAGGGACAAGTCCTGGGGATCGAGCGCAACAACCTGATATTCAGGCTCAACTGGGGTAAAGCACTGCCCGCCAGCACGAATGTTGCTCTGATCGGACATAAAGATATGCTTGGCGGTCACCGCCCCGGTAATGGTGGCAGGCATGTTCGAGATGTCGTCATCAAACGTGAACTTGGAATTAAGCCTGACTTCATTTTCCGCATATACCATCCCATTAAAGGTCGTTAACCCGGTCAAGTGGATTCTGGAATTGCTGCCCACCCCGATCAAAATGAAATTATCTGGCTCGCCGCTGTGGTTGATTGAGGAATCTATATTTGTCTGCAGTTGATCGACAAACAGCCGGATCTTGATGCCACTCGCCACTTCTAACTTGGCATTTCCATTTAAGGTCAGGTTACGGATCCAGTAATCACCAGATTTGTTCAGCTGCAATACGGTCGTCGAACCGGCTTCCAACCGGCTGTATACATCCTCCGATGACAACTCGTACGTGTTGCCATCATAATAAGAGCGGCTGATCCCCCCGCCGGGAAAACTCGGTAGGGTTATCGAACCAACCATGCCGCCCGGGTTGATCTCACACTTCCAGGAGGTGCTGTCTGTCCGGCAGGAAGCATCCCCCAGACCGGAGCCATCGTTGATGTCGGTAAAGCCCAGCTTGAACACATTACCAGGCTGATGAACGAAGGAGTGATTATGAATTTCAATTTTACCTGACGAACCGTGGGCCTGAGCGGCACCGGGGAAAAACTCACAGTGTTCGGGCAGCTGGTAATCCTGGTCAACGGCAAAGTAACCCACAACTTCGGGCAAATGGCTGCGTTCTAGGTGATCCTCGTCCACCACGAAACTGGCTTGGTTGGTGTTTATGCGACAACGCCGCAGCCAGCCACCATGGCCGCCGTTTCGCTCCATTTTCTTGGCGACCACCCCAGATATGCTCTCAACCTGGAGATCATGGAAAGTCGAACAGCCTTGCTCGAGTGGCTTATTGCCGGTGACATGCGGTGTGGTCAGGCGGCCGAAATGATAATTGAAGCCATCAATGTGGCCGCTTCCTGCTAGTGCCGCAACAAACCCTATCTTTTCAGCCTGGTAGCTAGTTCCTTCCCGGGAGCGTGACAACTCCAGCGAGAGTTCGGTCCCCGCGTTGCTCGACAGTTGCGTCATCTTGTCCTGCCCGCGCATCGCGGCAGTCAGCCACTTGTTATTGCGGTCAGACTGTACCTGCGCCAAGACAACAGGGCTGGAACTGAAAGGTGTTGATAAGCCAAAATCAGCAAACGACACTGAAGCCCATGCCGACTCATTGGACTCGCCCCCTCCGTTGATATAGACCTGCTTGTCTGTTTCGACATAGCCAGCTACCACCGTGCGGCCATTGAAATCGGCGATACCCGGCTCCACAACCAAGTAATCTACCTTGGTCATTTGCTGGACACTGCCGGCAACCCGCTCGGGCTTGCGAATATCAAAGCTCACCTGCTTTTTGCTCAAATCAATGTCGGTGACAAAGGCTGAGGCCGGCGCATCACTGTCCGGGCTTTCGCCATTGGCATTATCCGCCTGCTTGCCGATAGTCGGCATCAAAATCACTACCGGCTCATAGAGGTAGTTTTTGTGCAACTCAAAGCTGCAGCTATCAGACGAGCAATAGGCCGAGCCGAATTCGAATTGGGCGTTTTCGTTGTATTCCGGTGGCAGCGGTTTCTCATCACAACCGCTTAAATCTGCAGTCAGCCAAGCATCTTCCTTTACCTCTAGGTATTTTGTAGTAACAGAGCCACGAAGCTTAGTATCGCCAGAAATTTTCACTTCTTTGTCTGCAAAAATGTACGCGTTGAACGCTTGTCGACGCTCTGTTTTCAGCTCCACGACACCGTCTTTTTTATGAGCGATAATGATAAACCCTGATGGTGATGCCGAGTGGTTGATTCTCGCCGAGTCATCTAGAATCAGCTTGTTGACATTCAGGGTAACTTTCCCCGAAATATATAGCGTCGAGTTCTCTTTTATGACGAACTCATCAACCCAGTACTCCCCAGCGCGGAGCGTTACCGCTGCCGACTTAAGTACTTCAACTTTTTTATAGCGCTTATCATTGGTCAGCTCGCCATCAGACTCGAACTTTCGCTCATTTTTATCTTCCGAAAAGTTAATAAAATTCGGCTTGCTAACCATCAGGCTGGACTTGGCTTTACACTCCCTTTGTCCATTACAGCTATCATCTTCAGAATCAACATGCTTGAAACCTAAGTACTTCCCATCAACAGCACCAAATATACGGGCATCATCATCATCGATCTTGGCTTTACCGCTATTGGCCCACGTTTGGGCTGGGCCGGTAAACGGGCATTGCTTAAAATCTATCGCACTGTTGGCAACCGTTGAAAACAAGCAGCAGGCAAGCCACAGCCCAAGACGAAATATCGAGTTACTGTTCATTATTATTCAGATCCTTTGCCCACACTTCTTGGGTGCGGGTGGTTTTAAACTGCCCAGTGCCGCAAGTTGCCGTACTTTCTAATTGATATTTATTGGCTGGCTGGCCGTTTTCTTTGTAACTATGAGTTTTACAACTGACCTGTAATGTCTGACATGAGAATAACCCAGCCTGCTGGTCTAAGTCGTATGTTTGATCACAGGCTTGAGGGTCAGATGTTGTTTGCCCAAGCGGGAATAGCTTGCCCAAGACAATTTCGTTGCCTGAGTGCGCCGCGTACCAGGCGCGGATCGAGAACACCTCGCGGGCAGTGGTATCCTGACCAGACCAGTCAATGCGGATCATGGCAGCGGCAAAGGCTCCCATGACCGTAATAATAAACAGCGATATCACCAATGCGCTGCCGCGCTGCCTGCTATAAAACATTGATCACCTGCACTGTGTGCTCGTAGCTGAAATTTTCACCCGTCCGGCTATCGTGGAACGCCAACGTTATGTGCACCATGCTGTTGCTTTCCAACCCGGTGCCACTCACCACCACATCGAAGCCTGCTACTTGCTCGGCAATGGCCACTGAAGAGCCTGCCGTTTTGCGCCGCAGCACGCCGGCTTCCAGGCAGTAGGAAACCGGCAGGCCGTAGGCATAAGCCCGGTTAGCCGGAGAGCGGTTGTCGAGCGGTGCGGAAACACTCACCCGTACGGTTCCGCTGCCACCCGGCCCGGCATCCACCCGGCCGATTTTATAGGGTTGCGCGGCATAGTCGGCGGCACTGCCCAACCCAGCGGCGATGGCTAGGTTGTCATCGCTGGTGATCGCCTGCCATTCTAAGGCTTTTCCGATAGTGGGCACTAACTCAACAGTGAGAGTTTGGGTATCACCAAGGGTAAACCCGGCCAGGTGGATCGGGTAAAAGCTGATGCAACTTCCCGAAGAAGCCAGGCTGTTGGGCGCTGCGTGGCGGATTTCACGGGTCATTTTTTCGAGGGCAAAACGGGCCTGGGACTGGACGCGATCGCGGCTGACGCTGCTGACATAGCCTTTCGCCCCAAGCTGAAGGTAGCTGCCAATGGCTAGCGCAAGAATACCGAGGATCACTAGCGCGATGACCATTTCCATCAGCGTAAAGCCCCTGCTGGCCTTGATTGAAGTCCAACTAGCCATCAGTAGTTACTCCGGTAGGCGACAAAATCAAACTTGCCGTGGCGACCAGTATCGACCTCCACCACAATACGCTTGTGCTGATGGGGGAAAGGCGTGTCTTCTGGGTAAGTTGTGTTGAAGCGGGCGTCATAGCTCACCTCGACGCTGACGGTGATGTTTTTGTAGGTCTCGCTTTCTTTATCTATATCTTCACCGGTGATGTTCTCTATCACGCCGCGCCACGGAAATTGGGTAAAGCTGTAGCGGTCATCACATAACTCACTGTCGCCCCAGCAGCCGTGGAAATCATCGACATCATTGGCAATACGTGTCTTCAACAACCAGTGCACATTGCCTGTGATTGGGTGCTCATACTTTTCGTATTCATTATTATCCCGCGGCCAAACGCCAAACTCCCCAGGCTCGGTGCAGGCGTAAAGCTGGCCTTTATGGGTTTCACCGCAGCGCACCACGCTATTGTCAAACGGGTCTGAATTTTCATCGAACTTGCGCGACAGGATTTCATTGAGGAAGGCATTACCGATAGCAGCTGCGCGGGCCTGGTAATACGGCGCTGCCGAACGCTCGACCTGCGGGAATAAAAAGCTGGTGAGGGTCACCATCGCGATACCCAGGATCACTATAGTGATAATACCTTCAATCAGGGTGAAGCCGCTTTGCCGCAGGGGGGAGTTAGATTGAGCAGTCATTGATGTACCCCTCGCTATTGATACACAAACTCGCCTGCTCTCCATTACGCGAAGTAATGGTCACCTTACAATTTTCACCAATACAGATGCGCTGTAATTGCTGATTGCTCACGACGGAAGGGCGGCCGAGCATATCGAAATAAATGGCCGCTGAAGTTTGCGGGTTAGCCCCATCAAAAAAGGCGAACCTCACCCTATCATTGTCAAAAGTCAGCTTGCGAGTGGATTGGCTATTACTGGCGCAATTATCTGAACCAAACTCGGTGGTGCTAATCTGAAGGGCAAGGCAGCTATTTGGGTTGGCAGGGTCTACCGGGCTGTTCATACCCACCAACTGGATTTGCCGGGCGATGGAAATAGCCTGGTCGCGTGCCAGGGTGGCATCGAAGGCACTGCTGCCGAGCAGGCGCGAGGCGGCCACCACGCTGATGATACCAACCAGCACGATAACAATGATGAGTTCAATAAGCGTAAAGCCGGTGCTTTTAGCGGTGCTTTTTCCGTAATGCTGACGGGGCATGGATCACCCGGAAGGTTATTGTGGTCTCTATTTATTCAGGGAAATAACCATGGTTAACGCCCTGAATAAATAGCGCTCCGGGGAGCGCTATTTGAATAATGGCTTGTATTATTAGCCTTGTTGGTTACCACCATTTGCTGGTGGTGGTGTTACCTTATCTTTCTTACAAGCTTCAGGAGTCACTGAAACTACTGCGCCCACTGTGGCAGATTCTGCAGCAGTGTAGGTTAGGTAACATGCGTAAGGAATATCAGACTTCCCAGCATATTCTTTCAACGTCAGCTTGATTTCAGTTCCCGCTTGATCATCACCTTCTGCACCATCAACAATAACCCAGTCTTCATCAAAGTTGGCAATAGCGGCTACGATGCCATTTTCGCTAGCTGTCGGGTAACCGAAAATAGTTTCAACATCACCGACTGTTTCTGCTGAATCAGCAGCTTCTAGACCTTCAATCGCCGCCTTGCCGTACACAATGCCAGCTGCACCGTTTGCCGCACCTTTCAGGCCCTGAAGGGCAGAGTTACGTGCATCACCTTGCAGGTTCAAAAAACGAGGCGCCGCTGTTACTGCCAGGATGCCCAGAATTACGATCACAACGACCATTTCAATTAGCGTAAAACCGCCTTGACGTTTCATACTACTTCTCCAAATACAACTTTATTATTGAATGTTAACGACAACTGAGCCTGACTTAGGCGTATAGGTAAACGAGTGTGCCGATGTAATTTGCTCAACACCGCCAGCATTAGCCGGTGCCGATGCCAATTGGAAATAAGTACAGGTTGCATTATTTCCACTTGAATCTTTTCGGGCAGCATATTGGTATTTACCATTTAGGATATTTTGATCGTTAATTACTGCTACCTGAGGAGGGTTTTGCATTAGCTGCTCGAACAACACTTTACATTCGCTATTGTTCAAGCCGCCGATTGTGGCGCTGTTGTCTTTGCCGTAATGGATCGGGTAGCCCACACGGACACCGTCTTGTTCCGCTGTCAGCATGAAGGTCGAGCCGTCATAGTCCACGCTGTTCACGTTCTTGTTGTTAATGATTGCTGTCGGGCGGCCATTCGCCTCCCACTGGGCACGGGCAGACAGTACTGCAGTGGCATAACCACCTGCTACACCCTCAATGGATGATTTTTTCGCTTCGTCCGTGACGTTCAGGAACCGAGGAAGAGCGGCTACAGCTAGCAGGCCGACCACGATAATGACAATCACCAATTCCACCAACGAAAATCCGGCTTGTTTTTTCATCTTTACTCACCCTTTTTTTGTTATTGTCAAATCGACGTCACCGCCTTTCGGTAAGCGTCAAAAAACTGTTGGTGTGTATTGTCTCATTTTCATAAAATAATGCTAGCCATTTTCCGTCAGTAATTTGGAAATAACACGAATTATAACGCTCTGATCTCACATTTTTTTTATCAACAAGGCTTATATAACCGACCGGTTTCTGCCTTGAAGACAATAAGTCCCACATTCCAGCGCAATCAATATGCTCATTCCGTATAATTATCGGCCAGCCTTTATGGGTAAATGAGTACCCAATGCCATTCGCTTTGGAATAACTCGGTTTATTTTCCAGCTCCCATTTCTGGCGTAATGTGGAAGCACTGCGGCTCATTGTTTGCGCCAATAATTTGACCCTTGTGCGCTCGGCTTCTTCATTTACCCGGTGCCACTCGACGAGAAGCGCCCAGAGCACCAAGAAAATGACACCGCCCCACAAAAACCACCGCACATGGCCGAAGTATTTGAGATTAGCCACCGCGCGCAACATCAAGCAGGCTCCACATCGGCAGGAAGATACCCAGTGCCAGTACCAGCACCATAATCGCAACGATAAACAGCAAGATAGGCTCGATGCGTGCCGTCAGGGTCTTGAGGTCGTAATCGACTTCCCGGTCATAGAAATCGGAGACTTCGAGCAACAGGTCGTCCACCTGGCCGGTCTCTTCGCCGACAGCGATCATCTGCAGCACCAAAGGCGTGAATACCCCAGACTGGCGAGCCATGGCGGCAATACTGCTACCGCTCTCGATGCCGTTTTTCATCTCGATCAAACGGTTTTCGAGGTAGTTATTACCCAATGATTCCGCCGACATCTGGATCGCCTGGTTGAGGGGAACACCTGCGCGTATCATGAGTGAGAAAGTGCGGGAAAAGCGCGATAGCTGGGCACGGTTAACGATATCGCCCACAATGGGCACTTTTAACCGGAATCTATCCCACTTCTCGCCACCGGCAGGGGTTTGGCGCCAGACCTTCACAGCAATCCATGTCACAACAACGCCCCCCAGCATCAAAGGCCAGTAATGGACAAAGAAGTTCGAGGTGGCAATCAGGATGCGGGTCGGCAGCGGCAGTTCAACGCCGAAGCGGCTGAACATAGAGGCAAACTGCGGGATCACCTTGATATTAAGGACGGCCATCGCCAAGGTAATGGCGATGATCACAAAGGTCGGGTAGCGCATCGCCGATTTGATCCGCCGGCGGGTCTCCATCTCCTGCTCGAAGTACTGTGCCAGCTGGAGCAAGGTTTCATCCAGGCGGCCAGTGTTTTCACCGACGCTGATCATCGACACAAACAGCTCGGAGAACACCCTCGGGTGCTCTTTCATCGAAGCGGACAGCGATTTGCCGTTGGTCAGCTCGATCACCACGGCATCCAGGGTTTCACGCATCAAAGGATGGCTGGCGCTCTGCCCCAGGCCGCGAACGGCACGCAGCAATGGCACACCGGCTTTGGTCAGGCTATATAGCTGGCGGCAAAAGATCACCAGCACCTCGAGCGGGATCCGGCTCTTGAACAAGCGGTCGATATCCAGGCCACCCGACTTGGCTTTGCCTTCACGGATTTCCAGCGGGATGATCCCCTGGCGCATCAGGATATCGGCTGCGGCGTCCAGGGAAGCCGCTTCGAGTTGCCCCCGCTTGATGCCGCCCTGGCCACTTCGCCCGCGATAATTAAATACTGCCATCTATACCACCTATGCCCTAGCTGCCGTTACAACACGTAGCTGTTGTGTTCATCGCCCTCGCCGAGCAGCAACACTTCATCAAGGCTGGTAACACCTTGCAATGCCAAATCCATCGCCGATTCAACCAGCGGCTTATACCCCGGCGACTGGCGGGCTATCTGGCTAAAATGCACCGCATCACCGGCACGCAGGGCATCCATCATGTCCGGGCGCATTTCCAGCAGCTCGAAGACACCTACGCGGCCGCGGTAGCCGGTGAAATTACAGGTCTGGCAGCCGCGCCCTTTGCGGAAAGTCGCTGCGGCCTGGTGCGGGAAGCGGGCCATCAACCATTGCTGTTTATCTGGTTCCAACTCATGATCGGCCGCACAGTCCTTGCAGACCCTACGCACCAAGCGCTGGGCCAATACCGCACGTACTGCACTGGCAACCAAATAGCCCGGCGCTTCCATGTCGATCATCCGCAAGGCACTGTCGATAGCATCATTGGTGTGCAAGGTGGAAAGGACCAAGTGGCCGGTCAGAGCAGATCGCAAGCCAATTTCCACCGTTTCCTGGTCGCGCATCTCACCGACTAGGATGATATCGGGATCCTGGCGCAGGAAAGTACGCAGAATCGACGAGAAGCTCAGGCCGATCTTGCTGTTAACCTGCACCTGATTAACCCGAGGCAAACGGTATTCCACCGGATCTTCGGCGGTGATCAGCTTCTTGCCCGGCTGGTTCAACTCACTGAGTGCACCGTACAAGGTGGTGGTCTTACCCGAGCCTGTCGGGCCGGTAACCAAAATCATGCCATGCGGCCTGCGCAACTGGCGGCGGAAGCGCAGAAGGATATCTTCCGGCATCCCGATCTGCTCAAGGCTGAGGATCCCCGCCGACTGGTTGAGCAAACGCATGACCACCGACTCGCCGTGCTGAACCGGCATGGTCGAGAGTCGTACATCCACCGATTGGCCGCGCACCGATACGTTGAAGCGGCCATCCTGCGGCAGGCGCTTCTCGGAGATATCCAGGCTGCCCATCAGCTTGAGGCGCAGCACCAATGCCGATGCCACACCGGACTCCTTGAGCAAGGTCTCGTGCAACACGCCATCGATACGCTGGCGGATCCTCAGCACATCACTGTCAGGCTCGATATGGATATCCGACGCACCGACCTGAATAGCATCTTCAAACAGCGAGTTAATCAGCTTAACAACGGTGACTTCGTCATTGCCGTTGTCATCTAGGCCAAAGGCATATTCCGAGTGGTGCTGGTGCTCTGCCTGGAGCTGCTCGGCAAAAGAGACGATTTCCTGGGTTCGGCGGTAGTAGCGGTCAAAAGCAGTGATCAGCTGCCGCTCGGAAGCAATGACCAGCTCAATACGGTAGTGGCCAAGCTGATCGTAGACCGCCTCCTGCGCGGCCAAGTCCGCCGGGTCGCTCATGGCGACCCTTACCATGCCGTCCTGCTCGCTGATCACCAGCGCCCGCAGGCGGCGGGCATGCACTTCAGCCAGCAACGCCACCGCATGGGTATCGACTGTCAGACGGTTGAGATCCACCAAGGGAATATCCAACTGGCGGGAGAGGAACTGCAGCATCTGCTGCTCGCTCAAAAAGCCCATACTGATCAGGGTATCGCCGAGCTTGCGCCCGGTCGATTGCTGGTTGTCCAGCGCCTGCTCGAGCATGTCCGGAGAGACAATACCCTCATCAATCAGCAGATCACCAAGGCGTTTACGTAGTCGAAGTGCCATTGTTACCCCTTACTTTTTGCCAGCACGGCTAGGCGTTGGCGAATAAACTGCTGCGTGGCACCGGAAATCTGCCCCATGCGCAATGCTTGCTGGTAGGCTTCCTCGGCCTGCGCCAAGTCCTGCCCGCGCTCGAGGGCAACGCCTAGACCCAGCCACCAACGGCCGTCATACGGTTCGGCTTTTACCAGGTTCTGGTAACTGCTCAGTGCCAGATCATTCTGGTTAAGCTGCTGGGCCAAAGCGCCACGCATCGCCAAATAACCGCTATGGGTATAAGGCGGCATCTGGCTGAGCACACTCAATGCCGCCTGTTGCTGTGATTCATTCACCAGTAGTTTTGCCATGGTCAAACGCAGTTCTGGCTGGCCCGAGTCCAACGCCAGACCTTGCTGCAGGGACGCCATTGCGCGGCGGGTTTCCCCCCGGCCGTAATACAGTGCTGCCAGTTTCTGGCGGGCAGTGATCCATTCCGGGTTGTATTTGACGGCTGACTCCAAGTAGCTAATTGCCTTGCGGCTATCGCCTTGTTTTAACGCCTTTTCCGCTTTTTTGTATTCAATACGGGCCAGCTGGCCAGCATCGAGTTCGACGGTTTCAATCATCAAGCTCTCTTCACCGTCCGCCATTTCCATACCGTTAATTTCATAAGTTTCAGTGCCATGACTCGCAGTCACTGCTGGCTCGGAAACAGCTGGCTCTTCAACGACAGCCACTTTGGGAGCCGTCACCTTAGCAACAGGCACTTTAGCAACAGTCTCTTGGGCAACAGGCGCTTTTGCTGGCTGATGTACGGGAGCGGGTTTAGGTTCAACTTTGGCTACTGGTTTAGCAGCAACTACCGTGGTTTTGGGCTCAACCTTTTCAAGGGATACTTCTGCAATAACCGGCGCCTCTTCGGCCAATGGCACTGAAGCAGCTTCTGCTGGAGCCACAGGGCTAACCGCCATCACGACTTCACCGACAGTATTGTCACTCGACCACAGCTGCCAGCCGCCGATACCCATCACAGCACCAAGGCCCAGCACGCCAAGTGCTGCCCAGGGTTTGAGGTTGGATTGCTTTACCGGCTTGATGGTTGCCGGTTTGATATCACTGTATGCCATACCTTTCTGTAGGCTCTGCTGGCGGCTTAGCGCACTCAGCTTTTTGTTCAGTTCACTCATGGTTTATTGCCATCCCCACAGTACCGGGTATGTCCATTTTGGCTGGCGCGCACCCAAGGTATCGCGGATAGCCACGAGTACCTCATCACGCCCAACCGTCAATTTGTTTTCACTGTATGCGGCGATCAACGCCTTGTGACACAGCTGGTTAATCAGTCGAGGAATGCCACCACTGGCCTGCCAGATTGCCTTGCCCTGCGGCAGGGCAAACACTTCTTTATCGACGCCTGCTGTCTGCAGACGATGCTCGATATAGGCGACGGTTTCAGCCAGGTTCAATGGCCTTAATTCACAGCGAAAGGTGATGCGCTGGCGGAACTGGCGCAGCTCTTGTCGAGCCAGCTGCTTATCGAGCTCAGGCTGTCCGAGCAACACGATGTGCAGCAGCTTTTCCTGCTCAGTTTCCAGGTTGCCCAGCAGCCGTATTGCCTCAAGGGCATCATCAGGCAGTGCCTGGGCTTCATCGATCAGCACCACGACGGTTTTGCCAGCCGCCTTGCGGGCTAGCAGCACCTGCTGCAGTTGGTCAGCCAACAGGCTGTTGTCTCCCTCGCCTGCCAAGCCCAACTCCCGGGACAGGGCAACCCGCAGCGCCGGGCCGCTCTCTGCCGGGGTTGGCAGGTAGGCGAGTTCAAAATGCTCAGGGAGCTGGTTGATGAGCATCCGGCACACCAGCGTTTTTCCGGTACCCACTTCCCCGGCGATCTGGATAATCCCCTCGCCCATTTCCAGCGCCGCCAAGGTGGTATCTATCGCTTCCAGGTGCGGCGGCAAGGCATGGAAAAAGTGGGTGTTGGGTGTCAGGCCAAAAGGCGCTGACACCATAGCGAAATGCCCGAGGTACATGGTTTAGCCCTCTTCAGGGAACCACTCGTTGATCAGCGCGCGGGAACGCTCAACTTCCTGCTGCCAAGTTTGTTCGCCAACCACGGTCGGCTTAAGCAAGATCACCAGCTCAGTTTTGGTCTGCAGCTTGTTCACGTTGCGGAACAGGTGGCCCAGCATCGGGATATCACCCAGCAGCGGCACCTTCGATACTTGATCCGACGTTGCTGATTTCATCAAACCGCCGATCACCACCACATCGCCGGAGCGGGCGTGGATCACCGAATCAGATTCGCGGATAGAGCTCTTGGCCAGCGGCAGCTGATAGGTGCCGAACGTCTCGCCCAGTGCAATGTCACGGATCTCGGTTTCAACATCGATCACCGCAGGATGCACATGCAGCAGTACGCTACCTTCATCGCCAATCTGCGGCGTTACATCCAAAGAAATCCCCGAGAAGAAAGGCGTCAGCTCGATATCCGGCGAGGCCGTACCGCCGTCGCTGTTAACTTCACCGCCGGACACATCGGTCACGAAATACTGATCGCTACCGACCTTGATCACCGCTTTCTGGTTGTTGGCCGCAGTCACGCGCGGGCTGGATAGCACGTTCAGGTCACCCTGAGTATCCAAGAAGCTCAGAACCGCATCGAAGTTGCCATCAGAAATGGTTATGTTGGTCTGGCCGCCGAGCAGGGCTGCAATCGGGTCAGCCCCCGGCAAGGTCGGGATATTGCCGTTGCTAATGTCACCGCGGCCAAAAATAATCTCAGTCCCACCGATTGTTTTGGTGATATTGCTCCAGTTGATGCCCTGCTGGTAGCCATCACTCAGGGTGACTTCCATGATCTTGGCTTCCAGCACCACCTGGCGTTTTAGGCGTTTTTGAGACACTCCAAGGAACTCTTTAACTTCGCGCAATTCGTTCGGGTAGGCACGGACCGAGATCAAGCTTGCCTGCGGTGAGACCACAATGCTGCGGCCCTGGCCGCTGCCAATCATCGCCTGAACCGCTTTCTCAAGCTGGGCCCAGAAGTCACTTTCTGATGTGGTCTGGATCGTGGTGCCACCGGTGGTCGTGCTCGAACTGTTATTGTTGCTGCCGCTGTTGTTGTTACTGTTGTTATTGCTGCTGTTCGAGCTATTACCGGAGCTACCCGAGTTTCCAGTATCACTATTGGTGATAGAGCCAGTTGTCAGCGTGGTCAGGGAGACGCCGCGGCGCTGTAGCTGGAGGTAGTCAACCGGGATCACTTCAGTGCGCAACGTCGCGGGGAAAACCTGGATAATATTGCCTTTGCGGGTGGTGTTATAGCCGTAGATGTCGGAAACCACAGACAACACTTCATCCAAAGTGACATCTCGCAGAGTCAGGGAAATACGACCCTGAACTTCAGGGTGGATCACCATGTTGAACGGGGTACCTTTCACCAAGCTGCCGAAAAACGCTTTGGCTTCGACATTGCGGGCATTGACCCGGAAGCGCTTCTCGAGCACGGACTGGCTGGCATAGTCCATCCCGTCAAGGCCCGGCATCAAATCATTGCTGACTGCCGCCGGCAAGTCCATCAGAGGCCGGCTGTTCGCTTCGTTGGCGGCCTGGTTGAGGGCACCTTTCATTTCCACCGGGTCACGGTGCCCCATATTGGTCGAGCATCCTGCCAGGGAAGCCATGACAACGGCTATTATTAATCCACGCATGTTTACCACTTCTTGTTCTACTCTGACTTTACGTTATCGGCGAACATATCCAGTCGCCACTGCCGACCACCCCGTTGCAGGATGACGAAATCATCCGTCACCTGGCTCAAGGTATAACCGCTGATCCGCCCGCCGGTCCCGACCGACACACTGTTAAGAATCGCCCGGCATGCCTGGCCATCCTGATCGCAAAATATGCCCTGCAACTGCGGCAGGCGTGCCCGCGATGGCGCTGCCTTGGCTGCCGGTGCCTGCCAGCCCAGTGGCGCTGTCGGATCCTGCGCCGCCTGTGCCGCTGCCAATGACATTACCAGCCATGCCATAGCCATCACTGCTAATCTAACCACCAATAAAATCCTCGCTTGCCCCGAGTGTGTAGACTTCCAGCTGGATATCGGCCCACGGGTAGGTTGTCACTTTGTAATCCAGGCTACGCCAGTAGTACTGGACCGGCAGCGCTTCGAGCTGCTCGAGGTAGCGGATCAAATCGAAATAGCGGCCACGTAATGTCAGCCTGACCGGGTGAATGTAGTAGCCTTGGTCTTCCCCGCCGACTAACTGGACGGGGGGCAGGGATTCCAGCGCCAGCAGCTTGAGCTGACGCGAATGCTGGAGCACCTTTTCCATCAGTGACGACATCTGTGCCGGGGTCACCAAACTCGCAACCCGACCATCCAGCTGGGCATCCAGTTCAGCACTTTGCTGCTCAAGCAAGGTGATTTGCTCGTCAACCTCGGCATCAGGATCGGCCTTGAGCTTGCGCTCCATCACCAGCAGCTGGTTGGAGTTGGTCACCAGTGCGTTTTTCACCGACTGAAGCTGGCCCCTGGCTGCATCCAGCGCTTTAACCTGGGGCTCAATCACGACCACAAAGCCGACAAACAGCAATGCCACCCAGCCCGATATCGCGATCAGCCACTTCTCCCGCTGGGTCAGCAGGTCAAATTTGTCACATAGGGTTTGCCACTGTTTCATTGTGCTCCCCCCGCGGTCAGCGCCTGCACTGGCGGCTGGTCTCTTTCTGCCAGCAATTTGAAAGTCACGATATTCTTTTTATCCCGCCCCAGGGACATCAATTTGAAGCGGCGGTCCGACAGCGACGGGTATTGCTTAAACTGCTGCAGCCAGGCCGGCACGGAATCCGGCGTACGGGCCAAGCCTTCCAGGTTGAGCTGCGGTCCTCTGACCCTGAGGTGCTGGACGGAGATATCGCCACTGGCTGCCGCCGACAGCTGCTGCATCATGCCGGCATAGCCAACCTGCAGGCTGCTGTCATGCAAAGCAATGGCTTCTAGGGCAGCCCTTTTATCGGCCAGATGCTGCTCCAAGCCATTGGCGGCTTCGACCTTGATCTGGCTCGGCAATTTCTTCGCCAAGGCCGCTTTGGCCCTTTCGACCTCGGTGGTTTTCTGCTGCAGG
Source organism: Photobacterium sp. ABD4_091 (assembly GCF_056160145.1). Classification (NCBI taxonomy): domain Bacteria; kingdom Pseudomonadati; phylum Pseudomonadota; class Gammaproteobacteria; order Vibrionales; family Vibrionaceae; genus Photobacterium; species Photobacterium sp. ABD4_091. Next base: position 1,271,687 of record NZ_JBSWWQ010000001.1, read on the forward strand.
CGTTGCTGCTCTGCAGCCAAATCCTGTTGCTGTTGATAGCCCTGCCAGCTGAACCAGCCCGCCAGCGCTCCCAGCACCACACCGATCGCAACCCAGCTCATTACCAGATTGGGCAGGGTCAGCAAGTCGAGTTTGGGCTTTAGGGCATCACTGTAGAAATTGATCCCGATATGCTCTGGCTCGATAACAGCACAATAGGCAACACGGGTGGCATTGCTAACCAAGGACGGGTGGCAGGGCGTGACCGCCTCAACCTTAACATTCAGGCGTTGGCTCAGGGCTAGGGCCAACTCGGCATCATCATCGTCGTCACAAGAGATCAGCAGCTGGGTGACCGGGGCATCGCGCAGCTGGGCACTGAGGAAGTCCAGCGATCGCTGTAGCTCCAGCGCCAAACCGTCAAGCTGCAGCCCTTTTTCCAACGCCTGCGATTCATCCGCTGCCAGCAATGGCACGCCGAAACCGCGCAGCTGGCGCTGGAAGCACAGCACTTGTTGTTTGAAAGCCGATAGCTGCAAATTACTCTTGCCGCGGCGGTGCAGCACCAACTGACTGCGCTCAAAGGCAGTCAATTGCCCCCATACCACTTCTTCGGCAGACACAGACAGCAACTCACAACCAGCCTCACGGCAGGCTTTTTCCAGCTGTTCGATTTGTTTTTTCTGGGTCGAGAACACCTGCAGGCGATCTTTAAGCGGTGCAACAAAGCCATCTGCCACCAGCTCCATCGGTGATTCATTGACCAGCTCCTTGACCAAAAACGGCAGGGCTGTCGGGTATTCCTCCCGTGGCAGCTCCGGCTTATCAATCAACATGCTCTGGTAAAGGCCATGCCCCAACACCAGGCGCAGCTCCGCACCTTTGAGCTGGTGCTTTTCAGTCAGTGACTTAATCGCATCTGGCCACCCGACAAGCCCGGAAACAGGCAGCTCATCGGTGACCCAGGTTTTATTTTCCTGATACACCAAGGCCACGCTATCGGAGAACAGCGCTATCCCCACCGCAGGAGAATGTGTCTTCTTCCTAAACAATTTATTTACTATCATTTCAGGCTTCTTGGGATTAACGGGCTTATATCAGGAAAAATTGCAGGTACTCAGAATTCTTGACAAGACTGTGTCAATATTTTGACCATTATAATGATAATTCCCTTAATGAATAGTATTTTTTTGCTCTAATTTGTATTTTTTCCAAACAATTTCCGTGTGTTATTCTTACTTTCAGACTCATGTTCTGCAGAAATTTCAGGTGAGAAATACCGGCCCTGGCCACCGTTTACCCCTAACTGCTTAAGAACCTGCCATTCATTGGCATTTTCTACGCCGACCGCTATCACCTGAACATCGGAGTCAGCACAAGCCCCCAGCATGCTCCTGACGAATAATTGGTTCTCCTGGCGCAAGTTGATCTCCCGCACCAAGCTACGGTGCAGCTTGATGTAGTCGGCACGGATATCTTTGATGTAGTGGGTGCTGACAATAGTCCTTCCCGCTTGGTCCACCACCAGCTTGCAGCCAAGCCCAACCAACATCCGGGTCACCGGGCGCATGGCATCGAGGTGTTTGACCAGCCCCCCTTCAGGAATTTCAAACGACAGGCGGTTGAGCACCGTACGCGGGGTCTGCAGCAGCTCATCCCGCAGCCATTTGACGAAATTCTTCTCAAGCAGCGCCTCGACGCTGAGGTTAACCGAAATCGACTCGGTGATAGGCTCGCTCTTGAGCATATGCAGCGCCTTAGTCACCACGCATTGATCCATCCGAGCGTTGAAGCCGACCTGCTCGACAGCGGTCAGGAAACGGGAGGCTTTGATCAGCATGCCATTCTCATCCCTGATCCGTGACAGCAGCTCCCGGTGCAACGGGCTGCCATCAACCAGCTGAACCGGCTGCTGGTACAACACCGGGCCGCCGCTGCTGAAGATCGCATCCAGCAGGGTACGCCAGCGTACGCTGCCACGGGCATCTTCAAACTGCTGATCCTTCTTGAACGCATACCAGCTATTGGTGCCCTGCAATTGTGCGCTGCGCAGGGCCATATCCGCCTCGTCCATGATCCGGCCCCGGCGTTCGCCACTGGCACAGTAAGTCACACCGATATGGCACCAGTTATCCGGCTCCAAGGGATCCGGTGGTGACAGCCTCTCAAGTGCATTCATCATCGCATGGCTGAACTGCTTGACCTCTTTGGCCGGCTGCTGTGGCAGCAGGATGGCAAACTCAGCATCGAAGTAGCGCGACAGCACGGTATCAGGATAGCGCTGGATCAAATTAGACAAGATCCCGCCAACATCCTGGATCAGCTCGTCGGCTTCGGCTTTGCCCTTCTCGGCCAGCAGCTCCTCCCAGTCGGTAATACGGATCAGGATCACCGCACCATGGGTTTCCTGATCCTGCAGCATTGACTGCAGGCGGCTGTCGAACAGTACCCGGTTCGCCGCGCCAGTCAGCTGATCAAGGAAGGTATGGGTGCGGATAAAGGTATCAAACCGGCTTCGCTCCTGGCGGGCATCTTTCAGCTCGGCAATCATCTTGTCGAGCGCCAGGCTGGCAGTCGCCGGCCATTCCCGCTCATCGCCCACTTCGTTGTCCTCGACCCGGCCAGCCAAGATCAGCCGCCCCCGGTGCTCAAGCAATTCGGAGCCATGCAGCTGGCGGCGGAGCCAGTCCATTCCCCAGACCAGCCCGAGGATGATGATGGCAATCGCCAGGCTGATCGAAGACATCGCCCCGATAGAATAAGTAAACTCGGTATAGGGCGGGATCGACTTCATGGTCACGGTGAAGCCGGGGTTGTGCTCGAGATCATACCGGCTCTCATGGAGAATACTCCGGTCTGTCAGCGGCTGAAGCCCCTGGAAGGAATACACCACGCCTGCCGTGCTGCCTACCTCCAGCTCGACTACATTGCTGGCCTTGAGCAATTTCGGCAGCCAACGCGAAATGGCCTGGGAGCCTTGCGGATCGGCCAGCTCCTGATCGATCACTTCCACGACCCCATCCAGGTAATGGGTGAGGTAATCCTGTCCCAACTTGCGAAAACTTACCGCCCCGCCGATAAATATGACGAAAATCGCGCAAATCACAATTAAAGTGACGAAGGCAACCAACCGGTTGGTTAGGCGCATCCCTGAAGCTTTTCTCATAAGCAGCCAAAAATATTCAATTAGTCAATCAGATACCTTGCCAACAGACATCATCGCCAAGCCAAAGTACGGTTGTATATTGCAAGCAAAATACCATTCTATTGATCATGCTGTCAGTGCCAAAGTCGACAAATTAACAATTTTTTAAAACCCAACAGATTCAGAAACAGTCTGAACGGACATAAACTCATGGTAATGTAGAGAAAAGGCAATTTCGGCACCCCTCCAGCGCGATTAAGGTAATTGACAACATGGATTGGATCACCTGTACCAAAAGCTTTGTCACCGTGGTAGACCAAGGCTCCCTCGCCCAGGCCGCGACCAAGCTCAACACGTCCAGCTCGGCGCTGTCGAAACGGCTCGCCTGGCTGGAAAAGCAGTTAGGGGTACAGTTGCTCAAGCGCACCACCCGCAGCCTGACCATGACCGATGCCGGCCGCCTGTTCTACCAGCGCAGTGCCCGCCTGCTGGATGACTGGCAGCAGATGCTTGCTGAAACGACCTCAACCTATGGCGAAGTAAGCGGGGTGTTGCGGATTGGCGCGCCGCTTGCCGTAGGGAGCCGGCTGCTGGTCAACTACCTGGCCGAGTTTATCGAGGAATACCCCAATATCCAGGTCGAGCTGCATACCATTACCCCTGGCCAATTACCGGATCTCAACCTGGATGTGTTCATCAGCAAGGAGCTGGCCGACTTCAATTCATCGAGCTACATTGCCACCAAGCTGTTTAACTACACCAATGGCTTCTATGCCTCTCCGTCTTATCTAGACGATAAGCCGCTAATTGAAAGACCAGAGCAACTCACCCAGCACAATTGCCTGATGTACGGCACCCACGGCCACGAGCAGGAGCACCTGTTCGAAAACGATATTCGCCTGCGGCTCAAGGGAAACTTAACCACCCAAAACCCGGAAGCGCTGGTTGCCGCTGCCGTGGCGGGCATGGGGATCATCCTAGCGGGGGAAAACACGGTCAAACGCGAGCTCAGCAAAGGCTTGCTGGTGCCGGTATTACCTAAGCTAAAACAACCCGTCAATTCAGCCTATGCCTACTACCCAAAACTTGACTACAACCATGTTAAAACCAAGCTCTTCATTGACTTTATCAAGGCTAAGTCCAACCCGGTAGATGCCAGCAGCAGGGTAATATGATTATCAGTTTCAACAGACTGTGAAGTCAGTCGGAAGGTTTGCTTTTAAAGGCAGGAAACATTTGCCAGCCGCCGCTGCGCTCTTCTATCAATGCATCCTTGCCATATAATTGGCTCAGGAACGAAAGAGACAGGATGTCTATCATGCAGCAGCAAATTAGAAAGTCAGAGATGCAAGCGATTCTCGATTTGAATATGGCACTTGTGCATGTCAACAAAGACGAAGAGTTCAATGCAATTTTTGATACCATGCACAAGCTACTTCCCTTTGAAAAGGCGACATTAATTCATCTCGCATCCAACACACAGGCCACGCAACGGCCATCGGCATACGATCTGAAAGTGGTGAGCAAAAACACCCAGTACAATGTACAAACAGATCCAGCCCCGCCGGAGTATCTGCTCAACAATCCAGATCTCTACTTTGCACTCAACCAGCAGAAGCCCTTTTGGCTCAACCACACGGGGAAGTGTGATTTTGGTATCCTGGGGCAGGAGAACCTGATCGCGTCATTCTCTTCCCCCGGCAAAAGTACCAATACCGTATTGACACTCGAGTGCAGCCGTAACGAGGCATCGGAAATTTTTTCCGAAATCGTCAAATACCTGCTGCCCAGTTTACATGAGGCAATCCGGCGCAGCCCCTTTGAGCTGGACGAAAAGATTTCCCCGCGGGAATATGATGTACTGCAGTGGCTAAAAGAAGGGAAATCGACCTGGGAGATAGGCAAAATCCTGTCGATTTCCGAGCGGACCGTCAAGTTCCATATCAAGAACCTATGCCACAAGCTTAACGCGTCCAACCGGACCCATGCCCTGGCAAAAGCTATCCAGTTCCGGTTGATCGATCATTAACCCCGGCACGAGCAACATTATCACTCGCAACCCTGACACTGGCGGGCTAAGGAATGATATACCCTCCCGCTAATTCTAGCCGGCAACTAGAAGTAATAGCTGATCTTTGCCGTCAGCTGGTTCTGATCCTGGTAGCCTCCCAGCAGGGTGTGCTCACCGTCGCCCCAAAACAGATCCAGCAGCGCCGACAGCACCATGTCATCCCGCAAGCGGTATTCTGTTTTGAGCTCCACCAAGCCAACTTCCGTGTCGAAAGTATGCAATACCAACGCACTCAGCATCAGATCATCACCGAGCAAGCGGTAATCACCATACAGGGAAACAGCCAGCTCATGGGCTGGGACCTGAAGCTGAGCATCCGGAGCAGGATCAATAACCCATGCCTGGTAAGCCTGCAGGCTGACACTGTATGATGTTTCCACCAAGTCAGCCCCGAGCAATATATGGGCACGGTCTCGTTCGACAATATGGCTGCCGTCAAAACCCACCGCGTCATCCAGCCATACCGCACTGTCATTGCGCAAGACCCATGAGCCAACCGGGCGTGACAGGGATAGGCCAAGCATGGTCCTCCTTTGCCAGGTCACTTCCCTGCCGATGACCGGATCACCATTCCAGCCATAGTAGCCATACAGAGCCAAATCCGCCCAGTCGAAGCCACGGTTTAACCGGACCCCGGCAGATGAGTCCTCGAACGAGAATTCAGCTGGCTGATCCTCCGCCAGCCCCTGCGAAACCTGATAGACCTGCTCCAGGCTCGGGGAGGCGAAGCGGCTCATCGACGGCGGCAGCAGCGTCTCCTTGAACTCAGGGATCCACAGCCATTGCTGGGTCCATTCGTCACCGAACCATTCGAGGTTAGCCATGGCCAGGGACTGCTTGGCCAGCGCAAAATCATCGATGTAATTGAGCAGGTAATAGCGGACATCAAGGGGGTGGATGATATCCAGCACCCGATAGTAGTCAGCCTCACCCCAGGTGACTTGCTGGCTGCCGAGTGTCAGGGCATAGTTATCCCCCTCGTAAAGCCAGTAGGCCTCCTTGAGCTCGCTGTCGTTGCGGAGATCCTCGGCCGGCGTCCCATCATACTGCGAACGGCTGTAGGCATGATCATACACCCCCAGCCCTGCGAGCCTGAAACTACCGATACTATCGCTCTCCCATTGAGCGGCCAACTGCAGCTGGGCTTTCTGCTCTTGCCATTGATGGCTACTGGTGCCGTAGCCGGCCCTCAGATCAAACTGGCCTTCCAGCCAGGCTTCTCCCCCCTCTGCAGCAGCTGCCCACAATCCAACGCCAACGAACAAGCTTCGACAAAACAGCATCCTTGATCCACTCATAGTGCACGCTTTAGGTTCTGCTGCTTGAAGTGCTTGGTTGGAATGGCAGTGTCATACTCAATCTCATTGACGACCATCTTCGTCGTCCGGCCTGACTGGAGGTTATGGATGGTTTGTACCATCGCCGTCCAATAGCCTTGGTGCTTGCTGATCTCATCCACCTGCATGGTCTTGAGCTCACGCTCGCGCTCATCGAAGTAGACCGCTTTGACAATCATGTCGTAGGCCGGGTTCAGCCAGAGTACTTTCTTGCTATACCCGGTTTTCTTTATCACTTCGGGTGCCACCGGCAAGGCTTCAAGCTTGTATACCGGCGCCCCCTGCCAGGTCTCTTCAGCCAAGAGCTGGTAGCTGAAATCCTCGACCCGCAGCCACTCAAGATCGGTATAGCTGAACTCAGAGCCCACAAAGCGGCCTCGCTTATTCGCTGCCGACAGTCGCTTGACCTTCTTCAGCGCTGGCAAATAAAGCCAGATATCATCCTCCGAAGAAACCTTATCAGCATCGCTCTTGAGCAAGATTGCCGTTCCCTTCACATCGAGTGGTTGCTGGATCAGCAGCCTGGTTTCGCGGATATTGTCGCGATCCCTCTCAATGAAAGCCACCTCCCGCTGACGCTCATTGCCACGGTCATCAGTCAGCCACAGGGTGACTGCAGCGGTACGGGACACCCCGTCCTCACGCCATTTCACCTTCTCCATCAATGCGTTGGGATCGGCGGCTTGGGCAGCTGCCGTAAACATGCCAAACCAAACGGCGATTATTGTCTTATGCATCCCTTTCTCCTCAAGATACCGTGGCTTCTTCGGCTGGCGTTACCGATGATTGCTTGTCGCCAAACAGCAACAGCATGATCGATGGCAGCATCAGCAGAGTGACAACGGCAGTCACCAGCATGGTCAATGACACGAGGATCCCCAGGTTGATCAATGCCTGGTGGCTTGATAAGGCCAGTACCAGGAAGCCACAGCCCTGCACCAAGGTATTAAATACAATCGGCGGATACAGGTGGCTCAAGGTATTCTGCAGGGTTTCGGCAGTAACTGCCCCTTGCCGGCGGCAACTATTGATGAAGTAAATGGCGTAGTCCACTCCGATGCCAATCGCAATCGGCGCGACAATGGCCGTCCCCACATCGAGGAACAGCCCGCTCCAGCCCATGATGGCGAAATTAATTGTTACCGTCAGCAGCAACGGGACGATACCTATCACAGCATAAGCCAGCGAACGGAACAGCCCCAGAAGTACCAGGAAGACAAAACCAAACGACAGCAGGAGGCTGGAAATCTGGCTGTAAATGATTTCATCCCTTGTCGCGATCAGGACTTCACCGAAACCGGCCGGCGTTACGCTGACACCGGGAAGCTGCTGCTCGATAAACGGAACAATTGTGCTGGAAATGTTATCCATCACCGAGGTCTTGTCCGAGCGGACAAAGACGATGATCCTGGCTTCGTCACCGGCCTCGCTGACCACATTGAAGATTTCATCGCCGTTGCTGTTTTCGTACAGGAACAGGTACTGGGCATAGATGTCCTCTACACCCTGCGGCAATTGGTAAGCCGCTGGATCATCACCATGAAGCGCTTTGTTCATCAGCTTCATGAAAGCGGGCAGATCATAGACATCCCCCACATAAGGTAAGCCCTTGAGTTTTTGCGATGCCAGCTCCAGCCCTTCGACAGCAGTAGCCTGCTTGAAGTAATCCGCCTGCTCCGCCGAGACGATAAACTCAATCACACCGCCCCCAGCCAAGTCATGCTTGAAGACTTCATTGTCCTGGTACACCTTGGTGGTCGGGGAGAAATACCCAATCATTTCATTGTCGATGGTAAGGCGGGTGATCCCAGCGACGGAGAAGACAAAGACAAGGGCAGCGCCAAACCAAATACGGCGCGGATGGTTCACGACTAGGTTAACATTGCCCTTGACCCACCCCGTCATCAGCGGGGACTTCTTGAGGCTCGTCACCTTCTCCGGCTTGAGCCAGAACTGAAGTGCCGGTAGCAATACCATAGTGATCACAAAAGCGTAACCCACCCCGACAGCGACAAAGATACCGAATTCCTGAATAAAACGGATCGGCGTATAAGTCAGGGACAAGAACCCGACCATAGTAGTCACCGACGTCATCAGCATCGGCCTGAACAGTACGCCGACGACCGCAGCAACAGGGCGCTCTTCGCCTTTCTGCGCTCGGGAGCGGTATTCAGACAGGAAGTGGATGCTGTCTGCGACCCCAATGGCAATAAGAAAAACAGGCAGCATGGTGCTAACGATATTTTGCTGCACCCCAAAAATCGCCATCGTGCCCATGGTCCAGATCACACTGATCACCGCGACCAGCACCGGCAGCAGCATATTCCTGACATTTCGGAACAAGATGTACAGCAGCAGCATCACTACCGCAAAAACGACCGGGAAAAAGGTATTGCTGTCATTCTCCATGGTGGCCGACGTTTGGGCAAAAATGGCAGGGGGACCGCCCAAGTGGTAGCTGTTATTGTAACCATCTTGCTCAACCAAGGCTGAAATCGCATTGTAAATACGGCGCATGTTCGGCGCATCATCCTGTGGTATCGCTAGCTCAACTAGGGTGTTGATAACCTGAGGGTTGTCGGAGAACAGGATATTCCTTAATAGCGGATTGGCATTCGCCTCTTCTTTCAGCGCCGCAATACCAGCCTCAGTTTCAGGCACCTGGAACATCATAGGGTGAATATCCAGCTCGTCGCCGTTAGCCGTCACACTTTCGATACGCACGATACTACGTACTTTGTGGATCGGCGCAACCCGGATCAAGAAATCGCTGTAGCTAGCCTGCTGCTCAAGTGTCAGCAAACCATTGTGCCCAAGCTGATCCTTTAAGCGCTTGAGCTGGCTGTAATCAGTCGCACTGAACGGGGCCGCGCTCTGGCTGCCGCCCAGGTAGGTCTCCAGCCTGGCTTTCAGGGACTTGGCCTCCTGGTTCAAGGCACCCAGCCCTTCCCACTCAACCAAGTATTGATGCACTGCCTCAGCATCTGCGGCAGTTGTCAGCGACAACTGCTCCAGCGCCAGCGTGAAGCGGTGCAGCTCTGCCAGAGATTCCGGGGTGAAAATAGATGGCTGCTCGGTCACCGTCGCAACCATCAGGTTTTCGCCACTGCCGGTAAAGGTTTCCTTCAGATGTTTATCGGCCAGCCGGCTAGGATGGGATGGCTCGAGAAAATAGGGCGTCGCATTAATGCCGAGGTGTGTCGTCATATAAACCATGGCTAGGGTTATCATCACGACGCCGGCAACAAACAACCGGTAGCGCGCGGCGACCAATTGGCAGTAGCGGGTCAAAATATCCATTTCTTTACTTTTCCTTTTTCACTATTCATGACTCAGGCAACATCGAGTGCTTTTTTGGTTTCGGTTTGCCCTATTTCAATCCTGTTTTCCCACAGGGTGCAGGCATCCTTTATCCACCGCTTCGCCTGCGGAGAATAATCGTCAAAGTGCATCATCAATGCCTGCTCATAGTTAATGCTGTAGAGCTCATAAAAAGCATCACTGCAGACAGGAATGCAGCCTAGGCGGGAAAATGTCCGGTCTGTTTTTGTTTTGATTGTCGCCGAGAGAATAAACTGGTTAATGTCGCAGTTATGGTGGTAGCTTAGCCAAGACGCGAGTAGGTACTTCGCTACCTGAGCCGAGTTATGGTTGCCCCTTTTGCCAGGGCAAATCGTAAAGGAGCAATCATAAGTGATATCCTCCCCGGCCTCGCTGGCGTCCGCTATCAGTTTATTGACGCTGGCCAAGGCTTCTTTATTTTGCGAGTTTTCCAAAATATCAACGGGCGGGAATTTCAATCCACGTGCTTCGCAATCACTGTATTTAATGACTTTTGCACAGGCGAGCGGATAATATTCATCACCCTTTTTTTCGCACAGCAGCAAATTGGTACAGTAATGATCGTGCGGGTCCACAGGCATCACATTGTGCCCGTGGAAATCGAAATAGCCCTTTATTCTTAATGTTAACAACGACCCCAAAATATTTTCTTCAAAAGTGTTTAGCTCGGAGTAACTGACTCGATCAAGAACAAACAATTGGTAGTTTTCCATTTATTTTGCCCCTAGCTTATTTCTCCAAACATCGCGGTACAGATCGCGCTTCACCAAGTCTTGCGGCTGATACACCCCAAGTTGTTCCCACATGTCAATGTAGATGTCGCTGGCAGGCTGCTTGTTATCGAGTATTTTCACCGCGGCAGCAACAGCAATCACACCAAATAAATTGGCCGCAATACCTAGCTGGGAAATAAAGTCTTTTTGTTTGTTCTCATGACGCTCGAGCTCTTCCAATATGCCTAGCGGCAAATAGTCCGGCGTGATCAGCATGACGCAGATCGTCAGCGGATCGAACTGGGCGATATCTGCTAGACTGACCCGGCCGCGCAAGATAGGTTCATCGCTATTTCGGTAGTCGTGAATCGCGACATACTGGGTGGCATCCATGTCGTAACCGGAAATAACGGGTTTGCGGTACTTCTTGGCCGTCTCGTGCAGCAGGTATTTTGCCTCAAGCCCTTTGGTCGTCGTCACATCGACCCCGTCTACGATGATTTCCGAACGGGAGACAAATGACTCAACGTTATCCGCAGTGATCCCCTGAGTATCAACTTCTATGGTGAGATTCGGGTTTATCTTCGCAACCTTTTCCGCATGCGCCGCCGCTTTATTCTTGTCGATATCTTCGATATCCATCCTTTGGCGGTTGATATTATTGAGCTCGTATTCGCCATTATCTACAAGATAGAGGGTCATAAAGCCGGTTCTTGCCAGAAGTTCGATCGCACCTCCCCCGGTAGAGCCACACCCTGCGACAAGCACATTGGCCTGTTGTATACGTTGTTGTAATTGGTCGGAAATAAACCCGTGATTGCGAAGCGTAAACTCCGTGTAGAACTCTTCAAATTTCATTTTTAGCCTAACCTGACATGTTTGTTATTTTCGCAAGATGTTAGCGAAATAGGGCTCGCCCTCAACTGCCCAAAAGGACAGGTGAAATCTTCAAAAAAGAGGTAAAGCCATGAAAGTTAATAACTAAAAGATGAATGGGCAGATACGGCAGGTACAAAAAACCCAGCATGGAAGCTGGGTTTTCTGATTAGGAGTCAAATCTGACTCTTAGTTCGCGGCTCGCTTAGAACGGGATGTCGTCGTCGAAATCCATTGGCGGCTCATTGTACTGAGGCTGAGGTGCAGCCTGCTGCTGAGGTGCCTGTTGCTGTTGCTGCGGGGCAAAGTTCTGCTGAGGTGCCGCTGCAGGCTGCTGAGGTTGACCCCAACCACCTTGCTGCTGTTGTTGGCCACCCATTGGTGCGCCCATACCCTGGCCACCGCCCTGACGGCCGCCAAGCATCTGCATAACGCCATTGAAGCCCTGAACCACAACTTCTGTTGTGTAGCGGTCCTGGCCGCTTTGGTCCTGCCACTTACGCGTCTGCAGTTGGCCTTCGATGTATACCTGAGAACCTTTGCGCAGGTACTCACCAGCGACTTCTGCTAGCTTGCCGAATAGAGCCACACGGTGCCATTCAGTTTTCTCGCGCTGCTCGCCAGTGTTCTTGTCACGCCAGCTTTCAGAAGTGGCAATGGTAATATTTGCTACTGCACCACCACTTGGCATGTAACGGATTTCCGGATCATTACCCAAGTTACCGACAAGGATAACTTTGTTTACGCCACGACTGGCCATAGTTCACTCCGATCTCATTATCGGTGCTGGGAAAAGGCCAGCGACCGTTATTGAAAGTTTATACTTAATCGCGCAGTCTATCATGCTTCACCCCTGATCGAACAGGGTTGAATCCGAGTAAAATACAGCAAACAGCCACGCGAAGAAGTGACACACAATGGTGCTATTATAACCAGCTCACTGTGTTTTTATACAGCTTTTTCTTTCAAGGCTCTGAGCCCTGTGCAATAATGCCGCAGTCATAAATTAGTCAATAAAGCTCATCGATATGGATAACATTGAAGTCAGGGGTGCCCGTACCCATAACCTCAAGAACATTTCCCTCACGCTGCCTCGGGATCAGCTGATTGTTATCACCGGCCTGTCGGGATCGGGAAAGTCGTCTCTGGCTTTCGACACCCTGTATGCCGAAGGACAGCGACGCTACGTCGAATCACTGTCGGCCTACGCCCGTCAGTTCCTGTCACTGATGGAAAAGCCGGATGTCGACCATATCGAGGGGCTATCCCCTGCGATTTCCATCGAGCAGAAGTCGACCTCGCACAACCCGCGCTCTACGGTCGGAACCATTACCGAGGTTTACGATTACCTGCGTTTGCTCTACGCCCGTGTCGGTGAGCCACGCTGTCCGACCCACCATGTAGAGTTAGCCGCCCAAACCGTCAGCCAGATGGTCGACAAAGTGCTCGAACTGCCGGAAGGCAGCAAGATGATGTTGCTGGCACCGATCGTCAAAGAGCGTAAGGGTGAACACGTTAAAACCTTGGCCAATCTTGCAGCGCAGGGGTATATCCGCGCCCGTATCGATGGCGAGGTGTGTGATCTGTCCGATCCACCGCCGCTGGAACTGCACAAGAAGCACACCATCGAAGTTGTAGTGGATCGCTTCAAAGTCCGCGATGATCTGCAGCAGCGCCTGGCCGAATCTTTCGAAACCGCACTGGAGTTGTCTGGCGGTACCGTGGTTGTCAGCCCGATGACCGACGGCGAGCATGAAGAGATCGTGTTCTCGGCCAACTTTGCCTGCCCGCACTGTGGCTACAGCATGCAGGAGTTGGAACCACGCCTATTCTCTTTCAACAACCCGGCCGGTGCCTGTGGTACCTGTGACGGCTTGGGGGTGCAGCAATTCTTTGACCCTGAGCGCGTGGTACAAAATGGCGAGCTGAGCCTGTCTGGCGGAGCAATCCGCGGCTGGGACAAGCGCAACTTCTATTACTTCCAGATGCTCAAGTCACTGGCTGAGCATTATGGCTTTGATGTCGAAGCACCATTCGATAGCCTGCCGAAAAAAGTCCAAAGCGTGATCCTCAGCGGCTCGGGCAAGACCGATATCGAGTTCAAGTACATCAATGACCGGGGAGATATCACGGTACGCCGCCATCCGTTCGAGGGGATCCTCAATAATATGGAGCGCCGCTACCGCGAGACCGAATCCAACTCGGTACGGGAAGACCTGATCAAGTTCGTCTCGACCAAACCATGCAGCAGCTGTGGCGGCTCGCGCCTGCGCCTTGAAGCCCGCAACGTCTTTATTGCCGATACCACCTTGCCGACCGTGAGCGAGATGAGCATCAGCGAAGCGATGGATTTCTTCCAGCAACTGGCACTGACCGGGCAAAAAGCCAAAATCGCCGAGAAAGTCCTGAAGGAAATCAATGACAGGCTGAGCTTCCTGGTCAATGTCGGCCTGAACTACCTCAACCTGTCCCGCAGCGCAGAAACCCTGTCTGGCGGCGAAGCCCAGCGGATCCGTTTGGCTAGCCAGATCGGTGCAGGCCTTGTGGGCGTGATGTACGTACTGGACGAGCCGTCAATCGGCCTCCACCAGCGCGACAACGAGCGCCTGCTCAAAACCCTGACCCACCTGCGCGATCTCGGCAATACCGTGATTGTGGTCGAGCACGATGAAGATGCTATCCGGATGGCCGACCATGTGATCGATATCGGCCCGGGAGCCGGTGTCCATGGCGGTAATGTGATTGCCGAAGGCAAGCTGGCCGATATCGTCGCCAACGGCGACTCGCTGACAGGCCAGTACCTCAGCGGCAAGAAATGTATTGCGATACCGGAGCAGCGGGTAGCTATGGATCCAGAAAAAACTGTCAAGCTGCTCGGTGCAACAGGTAACAACCTGAAAGATGTTGATGTTGAGATCCCTGTCGGCCTGCTAACCTGTATTACCGGGGTATCCGGCTCGGGCAAATCGACCCTGATCAACGATACCTTCTTCCAAATCGCCCACCACCAGCTCAACGGGGCGACATCAGGCCAGGCTGCGCCGTATCGTGATATCCAAGATCTCGAGCACTTCGACAAGGTCATTGATATCGACCAGAGCCCGATTGGCCGTACGCCACGCTCTAACCCGGCCACCTATACCGGGATCTTCACCCCGATCCGTGAGTTGTTTGCCGGCACCCAGGAATCACGTTCACGTGGTTACAAACCGGGCCGCTTCAGCTTTAACGTCAAGGGTGGCCGCTGTGAAGCGTGTCAGGGCGACGGCGTTATCAAGGTAGAAATGCACTTCCTGCCGGATGTCTATGTGCCTTGTGATGCCTGTAAGGGCAAGCGCTACAACCGCGAAACGCTGGAGGTACGCTACAAGGGCAAAACCATCGACGAAGTATTGGAGCTAACGGTCGAAGACGCCCGCGAGTTCTTCGATGCGGTTCCGGCTATTGCAAGAAAACTGCAGACCTTGATAGATGTTGGCTTGTCTTACATTCGTTTGGGCCAGGCGGCGACTACGCTGTCGGGCGGTGAGGCACAGCGGGTCAAACTGGCGCGCGAACTGTCCAAGCGCGATACCGGCAAGACTCTGTATATCCTGGATGAGCCGACCACCGGCCTGCACTTCCATGATATCCAGCAGTTGCTCAATGTCCTCCATCGCCTGCGTGACCACGGCAACACCATCGTGGTGATCGAGCACAACCTCGATGTGATCAAAACCGCCGATTGGATCATCGACCTTGGCCCGGAAGGCGGCAGCGGTGGTGGTGAAATCATTGCAACTGGCACGCCAGAACAAGTGGCGCAGATCGCAGGATCGCATACTGCACGCTTCCTCAAGCCTTTGCTGCCGGAGTGAACGCCAGTACAATAGCTCTGGCAACCTAAGCGACGACGATAAACCGGGCTTGCATTCAAGCCCGGTTTTGTTTGATTACGACAGTGAGATCCGCGCAACCACCATGACAGTGTTATATGTAAAAGGCACCAACCTTGCCGAGAAAGGGATCAGCAAGCCGATGATAAAGCCCTTCTTGGTGTCTCTCGGGATCTTGTTCCTGCTCGCGATTCATTACTTCCAGCATAATCCCGGCGGCTCCGGGCTGGAGCTCTCATTCAACACGATGAGCTGGATCCCGTTCAGCTTTGCCATTGCCTTTGGCCTATTGGAAATTTGCCGCCAGCGGGTATGGCGCTACTCGCGGTTGACCATTGTCTTGGCTGTTTGCTGCGTCCTGCTTACCCTTCCGGTGTTCTACCCCAATGCCGATGTCGGCCAGAGCCTGCCAAGGCTACTTGGCTTGTGGGCCGGCCTGCTCTTTTTCGTTGGCTTACAGCAATTTTCGTTTAACCACAAGCGGCGCCAGCGAATGCTGTGGTTTGTCCTTGCCGCCGTCTGGATCCAATCAGGCTTTGGCTGGGTACAGTTCATGCTCCTCGAACCGGGCAACCCTATCGGCTACGACACCGTCGCCAACCGCCCCTACGGTATTTTCCAGCAGCCCAACGTCATGGCCAGCTTTCTCGCCACCGGCCTAGTGCTCTCTGGCTACCTGCTGGCGCGTATCCCTATGTATCGGGGAAAGTGGAGCTGGCAGCAATGTTTCTTGCTATTGACACCGGTTGTCACCCTGCCGCTGCTGGTTGTCCTGAGCTCGCGCACAGGCTGGCTCGGTGCCGTGGTCGGCACCCTGCTGTTGATTCCGTATCTGCGCCGCTTTGCCGCCAAGGCACAATGGCGAATGTGGTTGCTGATGATAGCTCTGGGGCTCAGTGTTTCCTGGCACATCAACAGCTCAGCAGGTTGGTCACCTCAGGAAAACCGCCTGAGTTTAGTCAGTGCCCGTGCGATGCATATCCCGCAAGCGGTCAATATGTTCCTCGCCGAACCTTTGACCGGTTACGGATACGGCACGTTTGAGGTCAGCTACATTACCCAGACAGCCAGATGGCACAACGAAAATCCAAGCAACCCAGCAGGTATGCCTGCCCTCACCCATCCGCACAACGAGCTGGTATTCTGGGCTGCCGAAGGGGGGATTATTCCCTTGCTTGCACTGTTAGCAGCCGCAGCAGCCGTGTTCCTCAAAATCAAAAAAGCTAGGGAAGGTACCCAACTGGCACTCGTCGGCCTGTTTTTTCCTATCGTGCTGCATTCCCAACTGGAGTACCCGTTCTATCATTCACTGGTCCACTGGGTGGTTTTCATCCTGCTGATATACTGGGTCGATAACCTGACGGCCAAGTACTACAAGAAGCGGATGGACTATATCCTATCGATTCGGGCACTGGTGCTGATGGTGCCGCTGATCACTACCGGTTTTATGGTGACGACCCTCTATTCAGGTGCCCAGCTTACCAAATACGAAACCAGCCACCCGGCCAATGTGGATTACCTGCTGCGGGTCAACAATCCATGGGCGTGGCAAAACCGCTTCGAATGGGATTTGCACCTCACCCAACTGCGGCTTGGCATCTCCAGCGAGAACCCGGTATTGATCCAGGAATACATCAACTGGGCCCAGCAAAAAGCCAAACAATGGCCTCGCCCTGATCTATACCAAAACTTGATCACTGCATATAAGCTACTGGAACAAGATCAACATGCCGCCCAGATCCTCGATGAGGCACAGTATCTCTACCCTGGACACCAGTTTGCCTTGGCTGCCATAGAAGAGGCGCAAGCAGCAGATAGCGAAGCGGGTAAACCAGCACCTTAATGACAAAAAAGGCTACCTCTCGGTAGCCTTTTTATTATTCCAGCATGGCGGAATTACTTCAGGGTCGTTTCCAGTGCACGCAGGCACAAGGCAACGTTTTCACTACGGGCGGCGTACCCCATCAAACCGATACGCCAGGCTTTTCCTGCCAAAGCCCCAAGGCCAGCCCCAATTTCCAAGTTATAGCGCTCGAGCAAGGTCTTCCTTACCTCGGCATCATCAATACCATCAGGAATATAAACCGCATTCAGCTGCGGCAGGCGGTGGGCTTCATCCACCACAAACTCAATGCCTAACTGCTCCAGACCTTCACGAAGTTCTAGGTGGGCATCTTTGTGGCGCTGCCAGGCATTTTCCAACCCTTCGTTTTGCAGCAATACCAAAGCTTCATGTAGGGCATACAGGCTATTGACCGGCGCAGTATGGTGATAGCTACGCTTGCCTTCACCACTCCAGTAGCCTAAGACTAGGCTCTGGTCGAGGAACCAACTCTGTACCGGGGCCTGGCGGCCCTGGATTTTAGCCACCGCTTTTTCGGAGAACGTCAGTGGCGACAATCCCGGAACACAAGACAGGCATTTCTGGCTGCCTGAATACACGGCATCCAGCTGCCACTCATCCACCAGCAACGGGACGCCACCTAGCGAGGTAACCGCATCCACGATTGTCAGGCAGTCATGCTCACGGGCTAGTTTGGCAATCGCCTCGGCATCGCTCAGTGCACCGGTAGAGGTCTCGGCATGGACAAAGGCCACGATTTTCGCATCTGGGTTGCTTTCCAGTGCCTGGGCGACCAAACCGGGATCAACCGGCTCGCCCCAATTATTATCGACCATCACAGCAACGCCGCCGCAGCGCTCGACATTCTCACGCATCCGGTCACCAAACACACCATTGCGGCAGACAATCACCTTGTCGCCAGGCTCGAC
Source organism: Photobacterium sp. ABD4_091 (assembly GCF_056160145.1). Lineage (NCBI taxonomy): Bacteria > Pseudomonadati > Pseudomonadota > Gammaproteobacteria > Vibrionales > Vibrionaceae > Photobacterium > Photobacterium sp. ABD4_091. The sequence continues at coordinate 1,289,797 of NZ_JBSWWQ010000001.1, forward strand.
CAAGTTCACAAAGCAAGCTTCCATCCCGGCACTGCCCGGGGCAGAGACCGCGATCGTAAAGGTATTCTGGGTCTGGAAGGCATATTGCAGCAGCTGTTTGAGTTCATCCATCATACCGATGAATAGCGGGTCTAAATGCCCGATGGTCGGACGGCTCAGCGCCTGCAGTACCTGCGGATAGATATCAGACGGGCCGGGTCCCATCAAGGTTCGTTGTGGTGGGTAGAAGCTACCAATGGTCATTATTGTTTTCCTCCCTGGCGGTAAGCATGGACAGTCAATCGTTATTGTAAGGTACTGATTGACTATATCAGCAATAGGTTAATTATGCTTATACCAAATCGTAACTACCTTCTAGCACATAGATTCCTTCAATATTTGTGACAATTTTTTGCAAAATTTATGCATATTTTATTTCTATGTAATTGACAACATACCTGCAAATCCGGTTCAATGTAGATCGTTTTTTGTTCATCCTGAGGAAAGGTTTTCCCCAGGTGAAGACAGAAGAGGAGCGTTACCCAGGTATCTAGGATTGCGGGGCCCCACCCCGAAGCAGTCTGGAGAGGGGGAGTAACGCCGAGATACAGCATGACAGGGGGCATGGTGTATCGGCTACGAAGGTTGAATCCTTCTGGCTGTCATCTATTCATCATGGTAATGAGTAGATGGGGAGCTTCTGGTTGTTGTACCGGTTTACATCTTACCGTTTTGCTCTCCTGACTTTTGTCGGGATCACCATCCCGAGCCCCCTGTTAATTGCGTTTATACTCTTTATTACTGGGAGACTCGTTGTGAGCTTTGTCGAAAATAACTTTACTGTTCCTCCACCGATAACCGTAGCGAAATTTGGCGGTACTAGCGTAGCCGATCATGCCGCCATGAGCCGAAGTGCCTCGATCATCAAGGACAACCCTGCTGCCAAAGTAGTTTTGATCAGTGCCTGTTCCGGCGTTACCAACCTGTTAGTTGAACTTGCAAACGGAATTGCCGATAACGAGCAGCGCTCCCAACGGCTACATAAATTGACCTCTATCCACCAGGACATTATCGACAAGCTGGCTCAGCCAGGTACTGTTGCTGGCCACATAGAACAACTTATCAATAACGTGGCAAGCCTAGCCGAACAGGCCGCCGAAGCACCATCGACCAAGCTGACCGATCAGCTGGTTGCTCATGGTGAACTGTTGTCGACGCACTTATTTACCCAAATTCTCAACGAAATGGGGGCGACTGCCCAACGTTTCGATATTCGCTCTGTCATGCGTACCGACAGCCAGTTCGGCAAAGCCATCCCGGAAGTCGACACCATCCGCCAGCTGGCTGATGACAAGCTCCAGCCCCTGCTGGCAGGCGAGGCGGTAATCGTCTCCCAAGGCTTTATCGGCTCAGACAGCAACGGTGAAACCACGACCCTAGGCCGTGGTGGCAGTGATTACAGCGCCGCCCTTGTAGCCGAGGCCATCAGTGCCGGAACCCTTGAGATCTGGACTGACGTACCGGGCATGTACACGACCGACCCGCGTATCACTGCCAATGCCAAGCCAATCAGCGAGATCAGCTTCAGCGAAGCCTCTGAAATGGCCAATTTCGGCGCCAAGATCCTGCACCCCTCGACCCTGCTACCAGCGGTCCGCCAGCAGATCCCGGTTTTCATCGGCTCCTCAAAAGCGCCTGAGCAAGGCGGTACCTGGATACGCCAGAAAGTCAGCGAGCCACCGAAATTCAGGGCCTTGGCACTGCGCTGCAACCAGACCATGGTTACCCTGACCAGCCTGAATATGTTCCACGCTTACGGCTTCCTGTCAGAAGTATTCCGTATTCTGGCCGAGCATAAAATTTCGGTTGATTTGATCACTACCTCGGAAGTTAGCGTGTCACTGACCCTGGATCAAACCGATACCGGTGGTGGTGCCCCTAGCCTGCCAGCCACGGCAATGGAACAACTCAGCAAGCTGTGTCGCGTGGAAGTCGAGCAAGACCTCTGCCTAGTTGCCTTGATCGGCAACGAGCTTGGTGATGCCCCAGGCGCGGCAACCCAGGTATTCAGTCGCCTGGATGACTACAGCCCGCGCATGATCTGCTTCGGCGCCAGCACCCACAACCTGTGCTTCCTAGTGAAAACAGAAGAGTCACGCGAAGTGATCAAGGTTCTGCACCACGGTCTGTTCGAGTAAGCTGATACAGATAAGTTTCTGATTCTCAGAAAAGAAAAAGGCGCTCAATGAGCGCCTTTTTTATTGTTGAGAAAACCTATTAGCCATTAAGGTTCGGCCCCAGCCATTTCTCGGCTTCGACCAAATCCCAGCCCTTGCGATCAGCATAGCTGTCACGCTGATCATCCTGGATCTGGGCGATCGCAAAGTAGCGCGAGTCCGGGTGGGAGAAGTACCAACCGGAGACCGATGCCCCCGGCCACATGGCATAGCTGGTTGTCAGTGACATACCGATGGTTTCTTCGACCTGCAACAGCTCCCACAGCGACCCTTTTTCGGTATGCTCAGGACACGCTGGGTAACCCGGTGCCGGGCGGATCCCCTGGTATTTCTCGCGGATCAGATCATCGTTGGACAAATCTTCATCCGGCGAGTAACCCCAGATATCCTTGCGGACCTGCTCATGAAGATACTCGGCAAATGCCTCGGCCAAACGGTCGGCCACTGCCTGGATCATAATTGCGTTGTAATCATCGCCTGCTGCTTTGTAGGCATCTGCCAACTCGCGCTCACCAATACCACCGGTTACTGCAAAGGCACCAATCCAATCGGCCTTGCCGCTTTCTTTCGGTGCAATGTAGTCCGACAGGCAGTAGTTGAAGCCTTTCGGTTTCTCGGTTTGCTGGCGCAGGTTGTGCAATACCTTGGCAACTTCAGTACGCGATTCATCGGTGTACACCTCGATATCATCACCGACGCTATTGGCCGGGAACATGGCACACATACCACGAGCCTTGAGCAAACCTTCCTGCTCAACCCTATCAAGCAAGTCGTTAGCATCTTTGAACAAGCGGCGCGCTTCCTCGCCGACCTCTTCATGATCAAGGATGGCTGGGTATTTGCCCATCAGCGACCAGGTCATAAAGAAAGGCGTCCAGTCGATATACTGGCGTAGGGTGGCAACATCAAAGTCATCAAACACCTGCACACCAGATTTCAGCGGTGCCGGCGGGGTATAGTTATCCCAGTCAATCGCCACCTTGTTTGCACGTGCGATATCCAAGGTAACCGGCTTAGTCTTAGGGCGCTTGCGGCTATGCTGGTCACGAACCCTGACATAGTCAGCATCCAGTTTTTCAACAAAGGCAGGGCGCAACTCGTCAGACAGCAGCGAGGTACACACACCCACCGCACGGGAGGCGTTGTTCACATACACCACAGGATGGCTGTAGTTCTGCTCAATCTTCACCGCGGTGTGAGCCTTGGAGGTTGTAGCACCACCAATTAGCAGTGGCAGATCAAAACCCTGGCGCTCCATCTCCTTCGCCACATGCACCATCTCATCCAGAGAAGGTGTGATCAGGCCAGACAGGCCAATGATATCGACATTCTCTTCCTTGGCGACTTTGAGGATCTTCTCGCAAGGTACCATTACACCGAGATCGATGATTTCGTAGTTATTACACTGCAAGACTACGCCAACAATGTTCTTGCCGATATCATGAACATCGCCTTTTACTGTTGCCAGTAAGATCTTACCGTTTGTCGCACCCGCTTGTTTCGCAGCATTAATATAAGGCTCTAGGTGGGCAACCGCCTGTTTCATTACCCGGGCTGATTTCACCACCTGCGGCAGGAACATCTTACCTTCACCGAACAGGTCACCGACCACGTTCATGCCGTCCATCAACGGCCCCTCGATCACCTCGAGCGGTTTGGACGCATTGAGACGGGCTTCTTCGGTATCTTCGACGATAAACTCGGTGATCCCCTTGACCAATGCATGCTCAAGGCGCTTTTCAACCGGCCAGGTACGCCACTCAAGTGCTGAGGCATCGTCTTCCTTGCCAACACCTTTATTGGCATACTCAGCAGCGATATCCAACAGGCGCTCGGTCGAATCGTCACGGCGGTTCAGGATCACATCCTCAACCGCTTCACGCAGCTTCTCCGGGACATTGTCATAAATTTCAAGCTGGCCGGCGTTCACAATACCCATATCCATACCGTTCTTGAAACAGTGGTACAGGAACACGGCATGGATAGCTTCACGGACATAGTTATTGCCACGGAACGAGAAAGAGACGTTCGAGACACCACCGGAGATCATCGCATGCGGCAAGTCACGTTTGATATCGCCGACGGCATCAATAAAATCGACGGCATAGTTGTTATGCTCTTCAATACCTGTCGCAACGGCAAAGATATTCGGGTCGAAAATGATATCTTCCGGCGGGAAGCCGACTTCATCAACCAAGATTCGGTAGGCATTGGTACAAATCTCCAGCTTGCGCTCTCGGGTATCCGCCTGCCCTACTTCATCGAAGGCCATGACGATAACAGCGGCGCCGTAGCGGCGGATCAGCTTGGCCTGCTCAACGAACTTCTCTTTGCCTTCTTTGAGCGAGATAGAGTTAACAATCCCCTTGCCCTGAATACACTTCAGGCCAGCTTCGATAACCTCCCACTTGGAGGAATCGACCATAATAGGCACTTTGGAGATTTCAGGCTCAGACGCACACAGATTGAGGAATCGAACCATGCATGCTTCAGCATCCAGCATCCCTTCATCCATGTTGATATCGATGATCTGGGCGCCATTTTCGACCTGCTGACGGGCAACTTCCAATGCCTCGTCATACAACTCTTCTTTGATCAGACGCTTAAAGCGGGCTGAGCCCGTCACGTTGGTACGCTCACCCACATTGACGAACAGGGTATCCTTTTCAATCGTCAACGGCTCTAGGCCGGACAAACGGCAGGACACAGGGAGATCAGGCAAGGCTCGAGGGGCAACCTCAGCTACTGCTTCAGCCATCTGTCGGATATGTTCTGGCGTGGTACCGCAACAGCCACCGACCAAGTTAAGGAAGCCGCTTTCGGCCCATTCCTTAATATGCTCTGCCATCTCTTCAGGTGACAAATCATATTCACCAAAGGCATTTGGCAAACCTGCGTTAGGGTGGGTAGATACCGCACATTCGGAAATACGGGAAAGCTCCTCGACATACGGGCGTAGTTCATCAGGGCCCAACGCACAGTTAAGGCCAAAGGAAATAGGCCTTACATGACGAAGTGCATTGTAAAAGGCTTCGGTAGTCTGGCCCGATAGCGTACGGCCGGAAGCATCGGTAATCGTACCGGAGATCATTACTGGTAGCGAACGGCCAAGTTCTTCAAACACGGTATCTACCGCGAAGGCACAGGCTTTGGCATTGAGGGTATCGAAAATAGTTTCGATAAGGATGATGTCCGAGCCACCCTCAATCAAAGCACGTGTCGATTCGGAATACGCCTCGACTAGTTGGTCAAAGGTAACATTACGGAAGCCGGGATCATTCACATCTGGCGAAATCGAACAGGTACGGTTGGTCGGGCCCAATACACCAGCCACAAAACGTGGTTTATCCGGTGTCTTTGCCGTCCACTCATCAGCCGCTTGACGGGCAAGCTTGGCCGCTTCGAGGTTGATTTCGGCACTCAACGCTTCCATCTCATAATCGGCCATCGCGATCGTGGTTGCGTTGAAGGTGTTGGTTTCCAGGATATCAGCACCAGCCTCGAGGTATGAGGCATGAATATCCTTGATCAGTTGCGGTTGTGTCAGTACCAGTAAGTCGTTATTGCCCTTAAGATCCATGTGCCAGTCGGCAAAACGCTCACCACGGTAATCTTGCTCTTCCAGCTTATAATCCTGGATCATGGTGCCCATGCCACCATCAATGATCAGGATCTGCTCTGCCAAGCGCTTATTTAGTAAATCCTTGCCCATCAACACCGCTTTACTTCCTTATCTATTGTTACAGCTAATTCACATCCTACCATAGCAAAAATGGAAATCTAGACGTCTAAAGGGCTTTTCGTTGATTAATTTTTAACTCATTGTAAGAAATTAAAGATAGCTATCGGGCAGCGATAGATTTATATTTTGACACAATTTTCAGCTTTACTTTCAAACACCATCGAGGTCACTGGATGTCAGTTTACAGCACCCTCTGTTTCCTGGCGGCAGCAGCAATGCTTATCGCCTTTGTAAACAGTAAAATAGGAAAAATGCAGACCACTATCGCCATCACTGCTGGGGCGTTGGTGCTATCTCTGGGCATCATTGTTGCCGGCCATAATGGCTGGTTCCACTTAGAAGACATTGCAGCAAGCCAACTTGGCGAGATCAACTTCGAGAACTTCTTGCTCAAGGGTATTCTGGGCTTCTTGTTGTTCGCGGGCGGCCTGGGGATCAAACTGCCTCACCTAGAAGATCAAAAGTGGGAAATCACCACCCTGGCCCTTGCCGCCACGTTATTTTCGACCTTCTTCATCGGGTTTTCCCTATGGGGGATTTGCCAGGCGCTCGGTATCCAGCTTGATTTGATCTATTGTTTGATTTTCGGCTCGCTGATTTCACCGACTGACCCGATTGCCGTACTCGCCATTGTAAAAAAACTCGATGCGCCAAAGCGTATCTCTACCCAGATTGAGGGCGAATCTTTATTCAATGACGGCTTTGGCCTTGTCATTTTCGTTACCCTATTTACCATCGCTTTTGGTAACGAAGCCCCTACCGTTCTTGGTGTCGGCCAGCTGTTCCTGCAGGAGGCCATAGGCGGTATCGCCTACGGCTTCGCACTGGGCCTGATATTCCATTACCTGATCAGCTCCACCAATGACCACTCAATGGAGCTACTGCTAACTTTAGGTATCCCGACCGCTGGCTACGTGTTTGCCGATGTCATCCATGTTTCTGGCCCATTGGCGATGGTGGTGTCAGGTATCATGATCGGCAACTGGACCCGCTACATTGGTTTTTCCAAGGAAAGTGAAGATCACCTCGACCATTTCTGGGAATTGGTCGATGAGTTCCTCAACGGCGTGCTGTTCCTGTTGATTGGTATGAGCATGCTGCAATTTAGCTTCCACCAAGAAGACTGGGTGCTGATGGTCATTGCCGTACCGCTAGTGCTATTCAGCCGCTACCTCAGTATCAAACTGTCCTATATCGGCTTCAACCGCTACCGCGACTACAACCCGATGTCAGTCAAGATCCTGACCTGGGGTGGCTTGCGCGGCGGCCTTGCCCTTGCGATGGCCATGGCAGTACCGGCAGGGGTTATGGTGATCCCTGACAAGAACATTGATGTGCGGGAAATTATGCTGGTGATGACCTACTCAGTGGTCGTGTTCTCTATATTGATTCAGGGTTCGACGATTACCCCGCTGATCCACAAAGCCAAATTGTGGGAAGCCGAAAATAGCCCAAGTAAATAGCTACGATAAAAAAGACCTGCTCCGGCAGGTCTTTTTTATTCGACAACAAACTATTCATCAGTGGTGAAGTTGGCTTCCGAGAAGTGATCCAAATCGTAAGGGGTTTGCTGGTAAACACAGTAGTTAAGCCAATTCGCAAACAAGAGGTGGCCATGGCTGCGCCAACTGGCAATCGGCGGCTTCTGCGGGTTATCGTCCGGATAGTAATTCACCGGTATACTCGGCTCCATTCCTTCTCCTGCATCCCTAGTATATTCGTTATGCAGGGTATCGACATCATACTCAGGGTGACCAGTAACAAAGACATTACGCTTGTCCTTTGTTGCAGCTAAGTACACCCCAGCTTGCTCAGACGTCGCAAGAATGTCCAGATCCGTATGCTCAGCTAGGTATTCCGGCGAGAAATCGGCATAGCGCGAATGTGGTGCTAAGAAAGAATCATCAAACCCACGCAAGATAGGGTTATGACAATCATGGGTACGGTGCCAATACACCCCTGACAGCTTCTCTTTGCGGGTACGTTTAGGCAAATCGTACAGCAACTTTAATCCTGCCTGTGCAGCCCAACAGACAAACAGCGTCGAGGTCACATGCTCTTTGGCCCAGTTCATGATGGTTTGGATTTCTTCCCAATACAGCACATCTTCAAACTGCACCAAGCCTAGCGGGGCACCTGTGACAATCAAGCCATCGAAGTTACGGTCTTTCACCATTTCGAACTGGCGGTAGAAGGTATCAAGGTGTTCGGTCGGGGTATTCTTGGTCGGCCGATTATCGATACGGAGCAGTTCAACATCAACCTGCAGTGGGCTATTAGAAAGCAGACGCAAGAACTGGGTTTCCGTTTCGATCTTCTTCGGCATCAAGTTTAGCAGCAGCACCTTCAAAGGACGGATTTCCTGACTCGATGCACGGGCTTCCGACATCACGAAGATATTCTCTCCCCGTAGGATATCGGTTGCAGGTAATTTGTCAGGGATCTTAATCGGCATGGGTGCTTCTCCTTAAACGTTTTTCCGTCTGCTCTTTCTCACCAGAGATGTTTAGACGTCCAGATTTCTAAATAAAACTATAAGAGATCACACCAAGGTGCAAGCAAAACAAGATTAAAAGAATAGATGATGTGGCACGTAAAGGTGAGAAATGCTCATGAAGTAAGGTAGGTATGGAAGAGGTACGATTTATTTATCGTCAGAAATGAAAAAACCCAGCCGTTAGGCTGGGTTTTGAAGAAGTGTTCAGCAATGACCTACTCTCACATGGGGAGGCCCCACACTACCATCGGCGCTACAACGTTTCACTTCTGAGTTCGGCATGGGATCAGGTGGTACCGCTGTGCTATTGTCGCTGAACAAAATCGTGGTGCTAGTACCCAGATTTGAACTGGGGACCTCACCCTTACCAAGGGTGCGCTCTACCAACTGAGCTATACCAGCACGCAATTCTGCGTCGAAACCCGCGTTTGCGAATTTCCGAAATTGGAAGCCTGGCGATGTCCTACTCTCACATGGGGAGGCCCCACACTACCATCGGCGCTATTACGTTTCACTACTGAGTTCGGCATGGGATCAGGTGGGTCCATAATGCTATGGTCGCCAAGCAAAATTCTTACAATCTAAAAAGCTGATGTTCTCGACACTCATCCAAGTGTTCGTGGAGTCCGTAAAACCCCTTGGGTGTTGTATGGTTAAGCCTCACGGGCAATTAGTACAGGTTAGCTCAACGCCTCACAACGCTTACACACCCTGCCTATCTACGTCGTAGTCTCCAACAACCCTTCAGGAACCTTATAGGTTCAGGGATGACTCATCTCGAGGCTCGCTTCCCGCTTAGATGCTTTCAGCGGTTATCGATTCCGAACTTAGCTACCGGGCAATGCGTCTGGCGACACAACCCGAACACCAGAGGTTCGTCCACTCCGGTCCTCTCGTACTAGGAGCAGCCCCTCTCAATCATCCAACGCCCACGGCAGATAGGGACCGAACTGTCTCACGACGTTCTAAACCCAGCTCGCGTACCACTTTAAATGGCGAACAGCCATACCCTTGGGACCGACTTCAGCCCCAGGATGTGATGAGCCGACATCGAGGTGCCAAACACCGCCGTCGATATGAACTCTTGGGCGGTATCAGCCTGTTATCCCCGGAGTACCTTTTATCCGTTGAGCGATGGCCCTTCCATACAGAACCACCGGATCACTATGACCTGCTTTCGCACCTGCTCGACTTGTCAGTCTCGCAGTCAAGCGGGCTTATGCCATTGCACTAACCTCACGATGTCCGACCGTGATTAGCCCACCTTCGTGCTCCTCCGTTACGCTTTGGGAGGAGACCGCCCCAGTCAAACTACCCACCAGGCACTGTCCGCACCCCGGATAACGGGGCGACGTTAGAACATCAACACTACAAGGGTGGTATTTCAAGGACGGCTCCACCGAATCTAGCGACTCGGTTTCAAAGCCTCCCACCTATCCTACACATGTAGGGTCAATGTTCAGTGCCAAGCTGTAGTAAAGGTTCACGGGGTCTTTCCGTCTAGCCGCGGGTACGCAGCATCTTCACTGCGATTTCAATTTCACTGAGTCTCGGGTGGAGACAGCGTGGCCATCATTACGCCATTCGTGCAGGTCGGAACTTACCCGACAAGGAATTTCGCTACCTTAGGACCGTTATAGTTACGGCCGCCGTTTACCGGGGCTTCGATCAAGAGCTTCGACCGAAGTCTAACCCCATCAATTAACCTTCCGGCACCGGGCAGGCGTCACACCGTATACGTCATCTTTC